>NZ_JAPMLN010000010.1 GCF_026410405.1 Marinicella gelatinilytica
ACCCGTGGTGCATTTAGGCGATCTTGATTTTTAGGTTGTTAATATTCCTGTTTTCCAAATAATTTATCCATTGAATTATGGTCAGTGCAGTGATTTTTGCCATGATTCTGGTGGCGAACCCTTTAAATGTTTTTGCATAGTTTCTGCGAATCATAAATTGATCACACAGTTGAGAAAATAAGGTTTCAATGCGTTTTCTTGCCTTGCTGTAAACCCAAGGTAACCTCTTGTAATTTAATTGATTTTTTCTCATAGGAGTATGCAGGTTTATGTTCGATGCATCAAATAAATCCAGTTGCAAAGGATGACTCAAATAGCCTTTGTCTCCAATGATATGACAGTCTTTCATTAGCCCTTTTATATCATTGAGGTAATGTATGTCATGGACAGATGCAGGTGATAAGTCAAAATGTTTAAAAACGCCATCCACAGAACATACCGCATGTAATTTGTAACCGTAATATCTCATGCTTTGAGAGGCACAATAACCATGATTAGGTGCTGTATCGACATCATCGTTACAAATAGTTGAACGCCCTGCACGAGAAATCTTACACACTTCCAAGGGCATGCTGTCGATTAAAAAATGATCTTCTCCAGAGGTCATTTGATCTGCCATTTGTTGCCTAAGTGCTTCAATATAAATGAATAATTGTCTTTTTCGTCGGTTGTAAACCGAACGTTCTATCTGATCAAATAAGCTGGCAGGTAATCTGCGAAATAACTCCCTTTCTGAATCAATATTTAAGTATTCAGCTGTTAAAGCCAACGCGATAACTTCAATATCTGATAGTTTAGGTATTCTGATTTGATTCAAAAAGTTAGATTGTTCAATTAATTGCTGTAAGACAGACAATATTTTGATATAACTGCATTCTAAGTTACTCATAGCATTGGTAATTTTCAAGTTTCGAGACTTATAAATATACCGCATTTTGCTATGAGTAACTTCTTGTTTTTCAACTATTTTCTAAATGCACCACGGGTATAAGATATTGAACTATAAGGGATATTAGGCTTTTTTAATTTGACTGGAAAAAGCCGTTTTATTAATATCACCATTGGAATATGAGAGGTTATCGCTGTTAAATGGTATTAATAAACTTCCTTTGCTGATACTTTTGAGGAACTTAGAAGGAAGGTATTTTTGAGTTCATGACATAGCTGTTCAATTTAAATAAAAACACCCAGCAGATAACATCATACATTTATGCGTATAAATCCGGTAAATCATGATGGTTAGGTTTTTGTGATGTCTGAGGTGTTAGCAAACCCTGTTTATACAACTGATGCCAATCAATGGATTTATGATTAAAGTCTTTGTTGTAAAGTTGATTTTGTAATGTATCCAGTGCCTGGTGTGCTTCATTATCAGACAATTGTTGTCGAATTTGGCCGAGGTTAGTGACATGTTGGTTGGTTTGCTGATTCCACCATTTTATAAGTTTCACCTGTTGTTCAGCTGGGGTAAGGTGCTTGGTGTTTTTTAGCGATAAGGTTTGTTTTGGCAATTCCGGACGCTGTGGTGTTTGAATTGTTGGCCGTGCTTGTAGCTTTATAAGCAGAAAAACAACGGTCAATAACCACAAGGCAGCAAAGCCGAAGGTGCCGTAGCGCCACCAAGGGTTTTGCGTGCTGGATTTAACACCTATGGTTGATTCATCGGCAATCGGAACCTGGCTTGGTGATGGATCCGGGGCATCGAAATTAGCGGCTTGGGGCGGGGCTTGTTGTTGCTGTCCACCGGTAGCTGGTTTAATGTCCAAGGTGATGGCGGGTAAGCGCGTGGTTTGGGCTTCGCCGGTTTCGGTGTTAAACCATTCAATATCAAATCCAGGGATTTTAAGTGCACCCGCTTTGGTGGGAATTACAGCTTGGCTGATGGTTTTTGAGGACACCAGGTGATTACCGTTATTTCGGGTAATGGTGTCAGTTTTATCTTGGTAGATGCGGGCACCCTCAATATCAGTCACAGGGATTTCGGGTAATTGGGTTTCGGACAAACCTTGCGCAGTGATCTCCAGTTGACGCGTAATCGGCTCGCCGACTCGGTAGATTTGATTTTGTGGCCAGCTTTGTTCAAGGTTGAAGGTGGTGGCGGGCAACCAAGGTTTGCGAACAAAATCCGGGGGAATTTGTTTAATCTCCAGGTTTAGCATGGTTGATGATATTCTCACCGGTCGGCCTTGCCGTATAAACCCCCATTGGTCTCTGGTTTGGGGGTCTAATATCTCACCTTGAAATACCACCGGTGGAATAGTCAGTTCTCCGCTTTGCTCGGCAAATAAGGCGTATTTACGTTCCAATACCTGATAATCAATGCCATTTCTGCGGGTCGTGTATTGAATGGATTTATTGATGGGATAAACAATCAATCCGTCGGTTTTGGGGTCACTCAGACTGGCATTGTTAAGGCCCACCGCATAGAATAATTTAACGGTTAAAATAATTTCTTCTTGCACATAGGCACTGTCCTTATTAGTTGACCATTCAATAAATAAGTTTCCTTGTGTGGTGGCATTGGGGTCGGGTTTTTTAACTGTAATTTTAAGGGCCTGGGTTTGTTCGTTGCCGACATTGATGGGCGGAATAATATGACTGCCCAATGATTTAGGTACTAAAGTAACAGTCCAGCGGGTTTCACTTGAGACCGAGCCGTTGATGATTTTAGTGGACATTGAGCGGCCGGTTTCACCGACGTCAAAGACTGCAGATAACATATCAAAGTCAGGGTTGTTGCGTGTCGCCTCGTCGCTGGTAATGGTCAGGTTAACAGATTCTCCCAAAGCAATTTCTTGGCGGTCAATGGTTGCGGTTACAGTGGCACCGACCAGAGTAAAAAAACCGATTAATATCAGGCTAAGAAGTATTTGTTGGGTATGTACAGTTGGCTTCATGGTCACCAATCCTCAGTTGTTTGGTTATCGTAGGGTGTGCCGTCGGGGTTCTGGCGGTGATATTGATACAGAAACTTACGGCGCATTAATCCACCCGGATCATCGTCAATTCGTCTTAACCATTGTTCAATGGCTTGTTTTTCTTCGGCATCCAATGCCTCTTGCTGGGCCAGTTTTTCGGCCTGCTCGGCTTGGTCCTGTTGTTCTTCAGGGGTCAGTTCCTGCTGTTGCTTTTGCTCGTCAGTTTGTTCGTCATTTTGCGGCTCGGCAGCTTGTTGTTTGCTGTCTTCTTTTGCCGCGTCTTTTTCTGCTTGTTGTTTTTGTTGTTCGGATTCTTGGGCCTGTTGTTCCGGGTTGGCTTGGCTGTCCTGACCTTCTTGACCTTCTTGACTTTCTTGGTCTTGGCCATCGCTGTCCTGTTGCTCGGAGTCTGAATTTTGTTGTTGTTGCTGATCGTCGCCTTGTTGATTCTGATCTGAGTCCGATTGTTCTTGTTGTTGCTGTTGCTGTTGTTTTAAGGCTTGTTCGACGATGTTTTTGTTATGTATGGTGTCCTCATCTTCCGGCTTAAGGGCTAAAGCTTTGTTATATTGATTCAAAGCAGCTTCTAAATTACCGGCTTGTGCCATGGCATTTCCCAGATTGTATAAATCGTCGGCATTGGGCTGTTCTAGTCCTTTTAGCTGTTCAATGGCTTGCTGATAATCTTGGGCACGGTAAGCGGCCGTGCCTTTAAGGCGTGGGTTTTTGGCTAGTTGTTCGGCTAATTCGGGATTTTCGTCCAGTTTTTTAAAGGCTTGTTGATCTTTAGTGAGCCATAAATCCTGCCATTTAAATGCATGGCTGATTTGTGGGTGTATAAAGAATCCTAACGCCAAAACCATGAGCAAACCCCGACGGTACAGCAATGCGGTTAACGGTACAATCAGTATTAACAACCAAATGCCGTCATCCACAAACTGGTTATGCCCGGCAGTTGTCTCCGACTGATCATCGCCACTGTTATCGGCTTGGTCGTATAAGTTCATGTCATTGCGTTGATTCGACAGTACACTGAAACGGCCGTTGCCGGCTTCGGCGGCTTGTTTTAAGGTTTTAAAATCCACTTTGGGAATCACCACTTGCCCTCTCAAGTCTTTAACAAAACCACGGTTGGTTTTAATGGGGGCGCCTTCGGTGGTACCCACCGCCAGGATGTGGGTCTTGATGTTTTTAGCCGCCAAGGCAGTTAATTTTTCTTGGCTTTTGTGCATTTTGATGTCATCAGTAATCAATAAAATCTGACCTTCCGTTAATCCTGATTGATTTAATAAAGCTTCACCTTTTTCTAAGGCCGCGTTGGTGTTGGTGCCTGAAGTGGGCATAATGCCCGGCTCAATAACATCCAGCAGATTAACAATGGTTTCGGTGTCATCGGTTAACGGTGTGACCACAAAAGCGTCACCGGAAAAAGCAATTAAAGCGGTGAGACCATCTTTTCGTGAGGCCAATAAATCGCGTATTTTAAATTTAGCGCGACTCAGGCGATTGGGTTTTAAATCATCGGCCAACATACTGCGAGAAACATCTAAGGCAATTATCAGAGCTGCTTGACTTTTCACCACAGGCACATCTTTTTGCCGAATTGCAGGACCCGCTAAAGCCAGGATGCCAATCAAAACCACCGGCCAAAATAGATAACGCCAACGACTGGCCGTTCTACCACTGTTGACCCGCATGGCTGCTAATAAGTCCGGGTCACAATGTTGTTGCCAGCCGTCTTGGCTATGGCCTTGACGATGCCAACGGTAAAGTAGCCAGACAGCGGGAAGCAGTAACCACAGCATATGCGGCCTTAATAAATGAAAATTTGACCACAGAATTTCAGTCATAGCCACCGCCTTTGCAACCATAAACTAAACAACATAAGCCCCATGAAAACACCCATAGGCCAATAGTAAAGTGCTTTAGTCGGGCGATAAAACCGGTCTTCTTCCGCCAATGGCTCCAATTCATTCAGCCGATCATAAATGGCTTCAAGTTCACGGGTATTGGTGGCCCGAAAATACTGTCCACCGGTGAGTTCGGCGATACGGGTCATGGTGGCCTCATCTAAATCGGAAGATGGGTTGATGCGACGTTGTCCGCCAAAAAAGCTATTAACAATCATTTCATCGGCACCAAAACCAATGGTATAGATTTTAACATCTTCGGCTTTGGCCAATTGAGCTGCTTTTAAGGGTGTAATGACCCCGGCGGTGTTGGCGCCGTCTGTTAGCAATATGAGTACCCGGTTACCCGAATCCATGGTACGCATTTTTTTAACCGCTAAGCCAACGGCGTCACCAATGGCTGTGGACTTACCCGCCAAACCAATGACCGCTTCTTGTAACAAGCGATTTACGGTGAGAATATCAAAAGTGAAAGGTGCCTGTAAGTACGCTTTTTCACCAAACAAAATGAGGCCTAAGCGATCGCCTTGTCTGCGTTTAATAAAATTACCGGCAACATCTTTTAAAGCTGTTAAACGATCCACCGGTTGGCCGTTTAATTGCATGTCTTGTTGTTCCATGCTGCCTGATAAATCAATGGCAAGCATCAAGTCACGACCTTCAACCGGTAACGCCACCGCATCGCCGACCCATTGTGGCCGTGCCAATGCCGTCAATAGCGCCAACCACATCAGCCAACTAATTATTTTAAGCCAAGACTGTGCGCCGCTTGCAGATTTTTGGTCCGCAGGTAACTGTGCAAATATGGGGTAGCGAATGGTGCTTAATTGGTGACCGGATACCCGCGGAAGTTTTGCCATTATAAATGGCAGTGGTACAAGCATAAAAACCCAAGGCCACAGCATTTGGATCATGATTGACTCCGTTTTGGCTGTAAGCAGTGATGCTTCAAGAACTGATGGACTGCTTGTAATAAGGCCTGTGTTTGGTAATCATGTTGTTGTTGATAAAGTCCTGAATTTAAGGTGTTTGAAAACTGATCAAAGACCGGTTCTTTTAAACCTTTATTAAGAAAAACAACCCATTGTTCGCCGGATAAACCCGCTGCTTGTGGGTTTGTTAGCTGATGACGCACAAAGCGTCGCAGCAAATTAGATAAATCACGGGCTAATTTTGAGTCATCGCCGTGTGATTGATGATCTTGTTGAATGTTGTGCCACAATTGGCGCATTGTGCGCCATTGTTTTTGGCGTTGTCTTCGTTGGTACCAGCGAATAGAGAACCACACCAATAATGCCAATAAAATGGTCGCCAGTAACCACCAACCGGGTGCCGGTGGCCATAATCCCGGTTCTGCCGGTAAATGTATGTCCCGTAACGGTAGTTGTTGCTCGGCTGTCGGATTCATACAGTATCCTTGAGCCATTGTTGCATGGCTTGTTGTGGCCTGTTGAGGCCTTGTTTTGTTTGTATGACCCAGTCACTGTCGGTGGTAATCGGTAACAACGGTACGCCGGCATGAATAATGTTTTCAACCAGGCGCTGTTGATGTTTTTGTTGTTGCTGCTTCAAGCGATTACGGATTTTACGGTTGCGGAGATTGATGATGCGGTTACCCTGGTCACTGTGAACACCGTATAAAGCCGGTGGAGGCGTATCATGTTCAAACGGATCACTGACATAAACGGCTAACACATCATTGTGTTTGCGTAATTGCACCAAGTGCTTTTTACAATGTCTACCCAGGTTCAAAAAGTCACTAATAACAATCACCAGACTGCCCGGTCTAAGAACGCTGCGTAACTGTTTTAAGGTTAAGTCCAAAGGCACCTGTTCGGATCCCGCTTGATCCGCTTTGACCAGTTGTTGAATGACCGCCATCATGCCGCGTTTTCCGGCAGTGGCTTTCAAAATATCAATGCCACCGTGACCAAAGGTCATAACACCGACCCGGTCGCCTTGTTGTACCGCAGACCAACCTAAAGCGGTGGCAATTTGAGCGGCTATGACTGATTTAAATTGCCCGCGTGTGGCAAAATGCATGCTTTGATTACAGTCCACTAAGAGATAAACAGGTCGTTCTCGTTCTTCTTGAAATAATTTGGTGTGGGCAGTACCGGTTCGTGCTGTCACCCGCCAATCCATATTGCGAATATCGTCACCGGCTTGATAAGCGCGAGATTCCTGATAATCCATTCCTCGACCACGAAACCTTGAATCGTGTAGCCCAGATATCGCGGAGGTGGCTTTTTTAATGGCCGTTAAATTAAACAGACGAACATGACGTCGGGTGTTGACCAGGGTTTTCGTCAAGACCTGTGTTTTCGCTGTTATTGTGTCAGCATTGACCGCTGTCATGATATTAAGGTAAAGGTACTTTTTGCAGTAACTGATCCACCACCTGGTCAACAGTGAGACCTTCGGCTTCCGCTTCAAATGTTAAAATAATGCGGTGTCTTAAAACGTCGTGAATCACATTATGGATATCTTCAGGCAGCATGTGATCGCGTCCTTGTAAAAAAGCATGGGCCCGAGCACAACGGTCCAGGGCAATGGTGGCCCGTGGTGAGCCGCCATAGGCAATCTGTTGAGCCAACTGTTGGTCATAAGTGCTGGCATCTCGTGTGGCTAAAATCAACGCCACCAAATATTGCTGCAAATTATCAGCGACAAAAATATCCTGTACCGCTTGTTGCGCCGCAAACACCGCCTGCTGAGACAATTGTGTCGGCTTATTGGTTTCTTGACTGTAATTGCGTCGGCTTTGTTGCTGGGATAGCTTTAGAATATCCATTTCCGTGGATGCTTCGGGATAATCGATGGTGACGTGCATTAAAAAACGGTCTAATTGAGCTTCCGGTAAGGGGTAAGTGCCTTCTTGTTCAATGGGGTTTTGAGTGGCCATCACTAAAAACAGCTCAGGTAAATTATAGGTGGTTTTACCCACCGTAATTTGTTGTTCACCCATGGCTTCCAATAAGGCTGATTGGACTTTCGCCGGTGCGCGATTGACTTCATCTGCTAACACTAAATTATGAAACAAAGGGCCTTTTTGAAACTCAAAACTGGCGGTTTCGGCATGATAAACGTCGGTACCGGTTAAATCAGCTGGCAATAAATCCGGGGTAAATTGAATGCGATGAAAATCACCTTCGATACATTCAGAGAGTACCTTAATGGCGGTGGTTTTGGCCAAGCCCGGTGCGCCTTCCACCAGTAAATGGCCATGAGACAACAGTGCCATTAATAATCGATCAACTAATTTTTGCTGACCTAAAATCTGGGTGCTGATATATTGGCGTGTTTGTTGAAAAGCTTGGCTGAATTCAGCGATAGTTTGATCCATGGTTTTCCCGTAATTTTTTTAACGTCTTTGACTCGTCAGGCTTTTATAAGTTCCTGTCAATGGGCAGATTATAGGCAGAATTAAGACAGCTTAAAAGGATTGCCTGCTGTCTTGATATTTTTAATTCATAATATCCTTTGTGGGAGTTGATTCAAATCAATAATGCCCCCATTAATATTACAGCGCAAAGTTAAGCGTGCTATTATGCTTTTTTTAATCAAACAGTCTTAATTTAATCATGTACAGTCTTACCAGTGAACCCTTTAAACTCGAACGTGATGTGGAAGCCATTGCAGTTCCTAATGGCGATACCATCGATTTGCCGGCCGGTGTGGTGGGTTACATTACTCAGGCCTTAGGCGGCAGTTTTACGGTATTTGTTGATGGCAGTATGTTTATGATTCTGGGGCACAATGCCGATGCCTTAGGTCGTGAGCCTTTGCCGAGACCTGTGTTACCCGAAAACGCCACTTTCAAGGATGTGGAAGAGGCTGTCTGGGCTCAACTTCAAAACGTCTATGATCCTGAAATTCCGGTGAGTATTGTGGAGCTGGGTTTGGTTTATGAGTGTGAGTTAAAAAAATTAGATGACGGTTATCATGTGGTCATTGAAATGACCTTAACAGCACCCGGCTGCGGTATGGGCGAAGTGATTGTATCAGACGCACGAGAAAAGATTAAATTAATTCCGGAAATTAAATCTGTTGATTGTCGCATTGTTTTTGATCCGCCCTGGGATCAATCCATGATGTCTGAAGAGGCTAAATTAGAAACCGGCATGCTTTAACCTGACCATTTCGTTATACCGGTTTTAACTGCTCATCTTATAAATTTAGTTAAAGGGTAACCAATTCTTCTGCTGAAGTTGGATGAATACCAATGGTTTTTTGTAGTTGACGCCGGGTTAGGCCTTGTTTAATGGCGACCGCAAAGCCCTGGATTATCTCACCGGCATCTGTACCGACGATATGTATGCCGAGTACCTTGTCGCTGTCTTCGCAAACAATCACTTTCATAAATGTTTTTTCAGTGACTTCGCTCATGGCATATTTCATGGCGCGAAAAGTACTGGTATAGCATTTTACATTTTTATACTGTTCACTGGCTTCGGCCTCAGTTAAACCGCATCGACCAATTTCAGGCATCGAAAAAACAGTGCTCGCAATGTTATCGTATTCCATCAACCGTTCGCTGTCCTTAAATAACCGGTCCACCAGTAAATGACCTTCTTTAATGGCCACAGGTGTTAACTGATCGATGTTACTGACATCGCCGACAGCAAAAATATGATCAACATTGGTGGCTTGATGGTCATTGACTCGAATGCGTCCATCATCTTCAGTATCTACACCAATTTTATCTAAATTAAGTCCTTGAATATTGGGCACTCTGCCGGTGGCAAAAAACACACAGTCACTGTCAATCACGTTGCCGTCATCTGTCACACATTGATAGCCTTTAGAAGTTTTTTCAATGGCTTTAAGACTGGTGTTGGTGATAACTTCAATGCCTGATTCGCTGAATGATTGCTGAGCAAATTTGGCCACTTCATCATCAAAACCGCGCAACAATTGGGGGCCTCTGTAAACCAGTTTAACCGCCACACCCAGGGCATTAAAAATTCCGGCGAATTCCACTGCGATATAACCACCACCATAAATGACCATGGATTGCGGCAATTCCGGCAAGTCCAAAGCCTGATTAGAGTTAATAACATATTCAACACCCGGTATGTCAGGCATCTGTGGTAAACCACCTGTGGCAATAATGATGTGTTTGCCAGTTATTGTTTTATCACCGACTTGAATCGTGTGTTGATCCACAAAACTGGCAAAGTGTGGATGTAAAGTAACACCGGCATTGTTAATTAAATTATGATAAATCTGATTCAAACGATGAACTTCTTCGTCTTTATTTTTTAATAAGGTCGGCCAGTCAAAGTGGCTGTCAACTTCCCAACCAAAAGCTTTCGCCGCTTTGAACATTTTTTGATAGCCGGCGGCGTAAACCATCAGCTTTTTTGGAACACAGCCACGTATGACACAGGTGCCACCCAGTTTGTCGGCTTCACATAACGCCACTTTCTTGCCATAACCTCCGGCAATTCGAGCCGCCCGAACACCACCTGAGCCACCGCCAATCACAATTAAATCATAGTCATACTGAGTCATTTTTGTCACCTTAAAGTAAATAGTTTGCTATTAACAGGTTAACCATTTTTATATGTGCTTAAAAAATTTAGGTCAATGTTGCAAAATAGCGCTGTTGTTCACCATCATCATTCTTAACTGACATATTGAGGTTAAATGTATGCTTTATTTGTGCCAATTGTGAACAGAATATGGATTTCATGTTAAATAATAGTAAAAAAAGGTTGCTAATATACCCTTTATTGCTTATAAAATATAAGCACAAGGACGGATTCATGCTTATTGCTTGCTTATTTTATAAATAAAGGGGTTTGTGGCATCAATAAGTTTCGACATTGAATACAATAACATGAATTGAGGTTTAGACATAGGCTTCACAATAACAGTCGATGTAATTGTCACAAATCGTGATACTATAAAAAGAGGTCGATATCACAGCAATTTTTGGGAAAATTGCTGTGATATCATTTTAACGGTAATTAATACAAACATTTTTGCATTCCGTAAAAAACCGCATAGCTTCAAATCCACCTTCGCGACCCATACCTGAAGCTTTCATGCCACCAAAAGGGGTGCGTAAATCCCTCAATAGCCAACAGTTCACCCAAACAATTCCGGCCTCGATGTCTGAGGACATTTGATGGGCGCGTTTCAAATCATTGGTCCAAATACTGGCAGCTAAACCATAAGGACTGTCGTTGGCTAACTGCAATACCTCAGACTGACTGGAAAATTTTTGGATAGTTGCAACAGGGCCGAAGATTTCTTCTTGATTACTGCGACATTGGTTATTGAGGCCGATGATAAGTGTTGGTTTCAAAAAATAGCCTTCTTGACAACGAATTGGTAATTCAAGATCTTGATTGGTGGTTAAAATCTCGCCACCTTCGGCTTTAGCCAAATCCAAATAAGATTGCACTTTGGCTAAATGGTTGGCTGAAACCAGTGCGCCAAAATCCACTTTTGGATCAATCGGGTCACCCACATTGAGTTGTTTCATTCGTTCAATCATGGCAGCGACAAAGTCATCGTAAATACTGTCTTCCACATAAATGCGGGAACCACACAGACAGATTTGCCCTTGGTTGCTAAAAGCAGCGCGACAAGCGGTTTCCACGGCCTGTTTAAAATCACAATCGGCAAACACAATAAAAGGATTTTTACCGCCCAGTTCCAGAGAGATTTTTTTGTGTTGGCGCAATGTGGCTTGTTTAATGGCAATGCCGGTTTCAGTGCCGCCGGTAAAGCTGATGGCTTTAATGTCATCGTGAGTGGTTAACGCGGCACCGGCTTGTTGGCCGGTGCCGTGAACAATATTCAAGACACCGGCCGGAAAGCCGATGTCTATACACAGTTGCGATAATAAATAAGCGGTATATGGGGTAACTTCTGAGGGCTTAGCAACCACGGTATTGCCAGCGGCCAAAGCCGGTGCAATTTTCCAGGTGAGTAAATACAGCGGTAAATTCCAAGGGCTGATGCAAGCCACAGGCCCCAAAGGTTGACGTAAGGTGTAATTTATAGTGCGTGGATTGGTGGCATGAGACTCACTGCTGAATTGGGTGGCGGCATGGGCAAAAAAACGCAGATTATCATGTGCTCTTTGGATATCAACTGTACGGGTTAATTGTATGGGCTTTCCGGTATCTTTTGATTCTGCCTGAGCCAACATTTCATGGTTATCAGCAATGGCATCGGCTAATTTCTGAAGCCAATGACTGCGTTCACCGGGATTGAGACTTGACCATTGCGGAAATGCTTTTTGAGCAGCTTGTAGCGCGTTGTTAACATCTTGCTCGTTGCTTTGAGGTAAACGACTGTATACCTGGCCAGTGGCCGGTTGTACATTATCAAGGTATTGGTCATTTGTGGGGGGGCATAGCTTGCCGTTAATGTAATTGTCTAAAGTAATGACAGACATGTTACAAGCAGCCGGTACGTCCGCCGTCTACGGGCAAATTGATGCCATTAATATATGCGCCGGCATCGGAGGCTAAAAACCCCACCACATTGGCGAATTCTTCGGGTTCAGCAAAACGCCGCAAGGGGATGGCTTGCTTTTCTGAAGCGATCACCTCATCCAAGGTTTTGTTTTGGTTTTTGGCCTTATTTTCAAAAATCGCAGTCAGTCGTTTAGTATTGGTGGCGCCGGGAAGGACATTGTTCACAGTAATGTTATCAGGGCCCAGCTCTGAAGCCAGAGTTTTGGCCCAATTGGCCACCGCACCGCGGATGGTGTTAGAGACCCCTAAATTGGTAATCGGCTGTTTTACGGAGGTTGAAATAATGTTAATAATTCGACCCCATTGTTGCTGACGCATGTGTGGAATAACCGCTTGTGTGAACAATTGGTTGGCAATTAAATGTTGTCTAAAAGCATTGATATATTCTTCTGGTTCGGCTTTGTGGGCCGGTCCCGGGGCCGGCCCACCACTGTTATTAATAAGAATATCAATGTTGGTCTGCTGATTGGTTAATGTTTTTAACGAAGCCACCGCCTGTTCAGCTTGTTGTAAATCGACACTGATAAATCGGTGGTTTTGTTGATTGGGTGTGGGTAATTGTTGACAAGCTTTCACTAAGTTTTCTTCGTTGCGCGCCATCAGAATGATGCTCGCGCCTTGTGTGGCCAGTTGTTTCGCCACCGCCAGTCCGATACCCTGAGAAGAGCCGCCTACCAACGCTGTTTTGTTGATTAAGTCAATATTCATGCTTGTGTCTCTTTAAGTGCTTTGGTTAATAAGCCACGTGCTAAAACCGCTTCAGCGTGATTAGGGAATTTAAATTGCAATAAGTCATCGATAACTTTGACGTTAAACTGGCTATTTTTTTGGTCTTCGGCAACAAACACAGCACTGACAAAAACCACCTTATTTAACACCAAAGTAAAACCTTTTAGGTCGTAAAGTTGCATATTGTTGAGATTGCTTAACAAACATTGATTGTAATGATTTGTGATAAGAAAGTCAGCAATAAAAGCCCCGATACAAGATGAACTGTGTCGAGGCTTTTTAAAAATTACTGAGCTTCTTCAGTGTTATTTTGTGGCCATTCATTAAATGGAAATGGCTTATTATCGGTTTGCATGGCAATGTACTGCAAAAGCTGTTTTTGAAAACCAACCAATTGTCCGCCAAATTGATCCAATCGTTGATTTTTGTCGCCATCAAAAATAAGAAAACCAAATTGAACGACCACATAAGCAGCCAATACCCATAATGATAACCAGCCCACAAAAACAAATAATACCGTTAATAGAATGCGTGAGAATACTGAATTGCCATCATTTTTTTGGTTGTCTGAGGCATCAGTGTCGTGGTTTAATTCTTGTGTTGTCATGTTTAATACCTGTAATTTAACTTATAATTATTATCTCAAACAGTCCCCCAAAATAGATAGTGCCATTGGTAACGGGTTTAAATTCAGTGTTTATTCAGTGACCAATGGTTAATATAGCCTTATGTTAAAAAAAAACCGACGACCATGATTAAACGACTTTTTCCTTTAGCAGCGTTATTTTTAGTGGCCTGTGCCAGTAATGATTACCGCTATGACGATGATTATTATTACAGTGACAGCTATTATGGCAGTCAAGATGCCTATGATCCTTATTACGGCTATGGTAGCGACTACTCATCGGCCGGAGGTGGTGTTTATTATAATAATTATAATTACTACCCAGATCGCTGGGGTATAAATTACAGCACGGTTTATTACAGCCCTTATCGCTATCCACGTGTTGGCTTCTATTACAGTAGCAGTCGTTGTGGTTATGGTTGGTATAGTGGTTGTTATCCGGGTTATGGCTATGTATACAACAGTTGGCCAAGCTATGGTTTTAGTTGGGGTTTGGGTTTAAGCTACAGTAGTTATTCTTACCACTACTATAATAACAATTATTGGTGGTACAACCACTGGCGTAATCGTAATTACGAACCCTACCGGTACAACTCACGCTATAATAGTCGTTACCCGACAAATCGAGGGTATTATTCAACTCGGAATGAAGCCAGACGGTTGACTGATCGACAACGCTCGAGCAATTATAAAGGTCAGATAAATAACTCACGGTATAACAATACCCGACAATCGGTTCCCAGCCGTCGTCCTGTTAATCGACAGCCGTCTTCAAGTAACCGCAGTCCAAGTAACACGCAGCGTTATAAAAATAACACGCGGTCAAATCAGCAGATGAATTTGCCCTCGCGCAGTCGCTCAACATCGACTCGAGACAGCCACAGTAATGGACGCCAAAATCTTCGCTCCAATTATCAAAAACCGGCATCAACTGAACAAAGCCGTGGTTCAGATTCAGCCACCAGCCAAGTGATTAGACAGCGTTACCAAAATAATCAAAAAACGCCGTCCACAAGTCGTCAATCGAACAGACCCACGGTTATCAATCAAAGACAAACACCGGTTCGTTCACTGAACAACCAAAACCGCAGTCGACAAGTTGAACCACGTCAACCGATTAATGTGCAACGGCCTGTCAATCAACGTGTCATGCCAGGTTCAATCCAATCACAGCCGAATCGATACAGACAACCAAGCTCCACAGGCAATACCCATTTATCTAGACCAAATGCACCTGTAAATAATGTATATCGATCTCAAGCACCCACGCAGCCTCGGGCGATGCCAACCAGACCTGCGAACACTCAAGCACCGAATCGTGCAGCTGGTTCCGTCACAAGTGGCTATTCAAAACCAAAATCAAATGTCAGTACTAAACCGGCCGTGCGTGCACCAAAAGCACGTCCAAGCCAGTCACAAAGGCGTTCATCATCGCGCCAACGTGACCCTAATTAAACCTGTTAACAAAACATCTACTAAAAGCCGGCGCGTTCTTGTCGGCTTTTTTATTGGCAATAATCAATCGCCATCGATGCTGAATTTTTACCTGCCTTTGATGTAGAATGGCTTTACTTAAAACACATTGAATCACATGAAAAAAATATTCTTATTGTTCGCTGTGATGGCGTTGGCGGCCTGTCAATCACAACAGACCCGTCCTGATGAAAACAGCAAAAATACGGTAACGCAGCAAGATGCCGCTGAATTTTTACAAACCGTTGAGGACACATACATTAAGGAAAGTGAGTATGCCGCCCGTGTTGCATGGGTCCAGGCCAACTTCATCACCGAAGATACGGTTTGGTTGGGTGCGAAAAGTATCGAAAAAATGGGGGCGCTGCAAGTTAAGTTCGCCAACCAAGCAAAAAAATTCGACCATTTGGACTTGCCCGCCGATATGCGACGTCGTTTAGAAAAAATCAAAGGCAGTTTGACGTTGGCCGCACCGGATGATGTTGAAAAAAATGCCGAACTGGCACAAATTATGGCCAAATTAGAGGCCATGTACGGCGCTGGTAAATACTGTGTCGATGGTGAATGTCGCGATTTAGGAGAATTGTCTAAAGTGATTGCGGAATCCAGAAACCACAAAGAGTTATTAGACGCCTGGACCGGTTGGCGCACCATTTCCGTACCCATGCGTGATAAGTATGAACGTATGGTTGAATTGGCCAATGAAGGTGCCCGTGAGCTCGGTTTTGCCGATACCGGTGCCATGTGGCGTGCCGGCTATGATATGCCTGCGGATGATTTTGCAGTTGAATTAGATCGCCTTTGGGGTCAGGTTGAGCCATTGTATAATGCCTTGCAATGCCACGTACGCAGTGAACTGACTGAGCAATATGGTGAAGAAGTGATGGGTGATGATGGTATGATTCCGGCACACCTGTTGGGAAATATGTGGGCACAAGATTGGACCGCCGTTTATGATTTGGTTAAGCCTGCCAATGCCGGAGAAACCATTGATGTGACCGCGCGTTTAAAAGCACAAAACTACGACGCCAAGAAAATGGTTAAAACCGCGGAAAACTTTTTTGTTTCATTGGGTCTTGACCCTTTGCCTGAGACTTTCTGGGAGCGTTCTTTATTCTTAAAACCACAAGACCGAGATGTGGTTTGTCATGCCAGTGCCTGGGACATCGACAATGAAGAAGATATCCGCATTAAAATGTGTATTAAAGAAGATTATGAGGATTTTGTCACCGTACACCATGAGCTCGGTCATAACTTCTACCAACGCGCTTATAAAGATAAAAGCATTTTGTATCGCAATGGCGCCAATGATGGTTTTCATGAGGCCATAGGTGACACCATTGCGTTATCGATGACACCCAAATATTTTAAGGACATTGGTCTTATTGACGAAGTCCCTGAATCAGACAATGATTTGGGCATGTTGATGAGTAAAGCCTTGGAAAAAGTCGCCTTCGTGCCTTTTGGTTTAATGATTGATCAATGGCGTTGGCAGGTCTTTAACGGCGAAATTTCAGCCGATGAATACAATGCCGGTTGGTGGCGACTTCGTAACCAATACCAAGGTGTTAAGTCACCAGTTGAACGTGACGAGTCACAGTTTGACCCTGGTGCTAAATACCATATTCCCGGCAACACGCCTTATACACGTTACTTTTTAGCCCATATTTTACAATTTCAATTCCATCGTGAACTGTGTAAAGCGGCCGGTTTTGAAGGTGACTTACACCGTTGTTCAATTTACAACAATAAAGCCGCCGGTGACAAACTGATTAAGGTATTAGAAATGGGTGCTGAAAAGCCATGGCAAGATGCCATGCAAGTGATTGCCAACTCCCGAGACATGGACGCCACCGCCATGTTGGATTATTTTGCGCCATTAAAAGCATGGTTGGATGAGCAAAATAAAGACCGTCAGTGCGGGTGGTAATTTCGTTTTAAATGCTTAAAACGTTAAAGGCCGGTTAAATACCGGCCTTTTTCGTTGTGATATCAAAAACTTGAGGATTTAGCTACTGGAATAATGAGTGGTAAAATGTTACCCTTATTATCCAATAAAAATAAATTTAGGAGTTAATTTATGAGTGTAGCAAAAGTCACAGAAATTATATCAAGTTCCGACGAAAGCTTTGAAGATGCTGTTAACAAGGGTGTTGAACGTGCTAATAAAACCCTTAAAAATGTTACCGAAGCGTGGGTGGCAAGTCAGAAAGTAACCGTTGAAAATGGTCAAATTGACCAATATCGAGTTGTTATGAAAGTAAGCTTTATTTTAAAGGATTAATCTGGAATTGATACAAAACAAAAAGCCGGCTTAATTAGTCGGCTTTTTTTGTTTCTGCTTTATGCCGATTAAATATGATTTAAGTTGGCTGACATCCGCGGTTTGCTGATATTGTCTAATCAGTCTTTCCAGTAAACGGCGGCTGCGGTCAGACTGATTAGATTGATACAATGATTGCGCTGTTCGGTGGCCGGCATCGACGATGTCTTGGTGATGCTTTGGAAAGCTGCGAGACATTTGTTTATAGAAACGAATCACCCATTCATGGTTGTTGTTATGGGCATTGTAGGTAATTAATTCTTGTATAGTGACGACATTCTTTGCCTTGATCAAATGACCATCGCTGTGGTATTTCTTGATGTAAATCATGGCTTCGCGGTATCGTTTTGCCGCCACAAGTTGCGCTAAATGTTCAGCAGGTTCTGTTTTCTGTTGTTGCTTGGCCAAATGCTGGGCATTTAGTCGATAACGATCTAAATCGTGCCGTTGCTCATGTTCAGAAACTTCTTTAATGATTTTCAAAGCCTGTTGGCCATCGCCTACAGCCAATAAATCTTCAATTCGCTGTTTAATGGGATCATAATCACTATGCTTGTTTGGCTTTGATGATTGACGATCTTCCACGTTATCCATGGTTTCATGGCCAATGCTGTCTGCATGGCGATACATCACATAACCGATGACGGTAAAACTGAATACCAATAAAAAATAAAGCACCCAGGCCACTAAAACCACTTCAATTAAAGGTGGCAAAAGACCATTAAAAAAGTAGCGAAATAATAAATTAATCGCGGACAATAAAACAAAAAATAATGTCAAAACCA
Source organism: Marinicella gelatinilytica (assembly GCF_026410405.1). Classification (GTDB taxonomy): domain Bacteria; phylum Pseudomonadota; class Gammaproteobacteria; order Xanthomonadales; family Marinicellaceae; genus Marinicella; species Marinicella gelatinilytica. The sequence continues at coordinate 18,263 of NZ_JAPMLN010000010.1, forward strand.
CATACTCACCACCAATACGCGTGGCAATCTGGATTTGCGTCAATGGATTTAAGGCGCTTATCAGACTTTGACTTTCCGCTAAAATCATCAGAAAAGCCGGTGTCAAAATGGTGGTTAATAACAATAAAGCCGCACCGGTGGTTGGGTCATACCGAAACACAAAAATAAACAGCAGTAATTGTAGTACCGGCATACCCAGGGCTTTAAAGCCAATTAATTCGGTGACATGAAAAGCGAATGAATCTCGGTACTGAAATTCACCGCGACTCATGCTGCTTAGTACTTCAAAGGCAAGTTTGTAGGAGGCTAAAAATAAAGTAATTTGAACAAGCAATTGAATAATCAGTGAAGGAATGGCCAACAGCAGATTAAATGAAGCCAATAAAGTGATTTGGAAAAACAGCTTTTCCTGGCGGATATAGTTAAAGAAAAAACCAAAACGCCGCCAAAAAGGTGGCGTATCTGAATAGATGCGGGTTGCGGACATATCAGCGCTGAATTAAGGCATTGTGATAAATATTTTGCACATCCTCCAATTCATCCAGCATATCAATAAATTTATCAAAACGAGCGATGTCTTCTTCATCGGTAATGTCAACGGTGGTCTGTGGTACAAATTGAATTTCTGATACCTGAAAATCAATATCGCCATATGTCTCTTGCAGTGCTTGTTTGGCTTTATGAAATTCTGTGTGTGGGGTAAATACGGTGATGTTGCCATCTTCTGATTCAATGTCCGTGACATCAACATCTGCTTCTAATAAGGCTTCTAACACCGCATCTTCATCATCGCCGGCAAACATTAGAATGGCGCTGTGATCAAACATATGCATAACGGTGCCTTGCGTGCCAATTGAGCAGTCAGTTTTGGTGAAGCACAAGCGCACATCACCAAATGTTCGGTTTGGATTGTCAGTCAGACAATCGACAATTACCATACAGTTGCCTGGTCCATAACCCTCATAACGCGCCACATCAAAATCTTCACCGGTGCCACCATCGGCTTTATCGATGGCTTTTTTTATGACATGAGCCGGTACCTGACTTCTCTTGGCCTCATCCAATAAACTGCGCAACTCAAGATTGGCATCCGGATCGGTACCGCCGGATTTAGCGGAGACATAAATTTTACGGCTATATTTTGAATAAACACGGGCATTGGCATCCGATGTTTTGGCCATGGATTCTTTGCGATTTTGGTAAGCTCGTCCCATGTTGTTCTCTTAAATTAAAAGCGTTATTTTACTCTTCACAATGGCTTTTGTAAAAGTGCGCTGTGCTCAGGTGATAAAAGAAAGCGTTTGTTGCCACTTGAAGACATTAAAAGTGAGCCAACGCTTAACAAATAATAAATAATTTAGTGGTATAATTATTGTTCATCGAAGAAAAAATTGCCACTATGTACAAAGCACTTATGATGTCATTAATCTTGACTTTGGCCGCCTGTCACAGCAACCAAGTTAGACCCAAGTATGATCAATTTGTGATGGAGCAAGACTTAAAACAAGTCAGTCGAGTCCAACAATTTCGCTTTACCGGTTGGCAGCCTCTGGACAGTGATTATCTGATTTTACTGGGCACCCACAGAAAAGCCTATTTATTGGAACTGATGTCACCGTGTAATGATTTACCGTTTGCTCAAAATATTGCCCTCAAACAAACATCCAGAAGTTCGCTGGTGGCGAAGTTTGATAAAGTATTAGTCCAAGACCAAATGCCGGAATCCTGCACCATCGATAAAATCTACGAACTCACCGAAGAACAACATCAGGCCATTGCCAGCTACTCAGGTGGACATATTAAAGCCACAAAACCAATTGATTAAGTATTTTTTGTTGAATCTAATAATTTGACAAAAACATGTTGAAATAAAAGGCCTAACGACCAAGTATATAATGCTTGGTCGTTAATGGGCTTCGTCCCAATTCTCCCCAATTCCATATTCCACTTCTAAAGGCACATCCAAAGTCACCACGCTTTCCATAATGTCTTTGATTTTTTTAGACCATTGCTTTGCTGATTCTTGTTTAACTTCAAACACCAGTTCGTCATGAACCTGCATAATCAGCTTAATATCATCGGCATTTTTAATGCCCTGATAAACTGCCAGCATGGCTTTTTTGATGATGTCGGCGGCGGTTCCCTGCATGGGCGCGTTGATGGCGGCCCGTTCGGCACCGGCACGAACCCGGGCGTTACGATTATTAATGTCAGGAAAATATAAACGGCGCCCAAAAAGCGTATCCAAATAACCTTGCTCTAAAGCCTGTTCTTTAATGCCTTCAATAAAAGCTTCTACTTTGGGAAATTGGTTAAAATACTGCTTCATGTAACCGCTGGCTTCTTTACGTGAAACATGCAATTGTTTACTTAAACCAAAGGCACTCATACCGTACATTAGTCCAAAATTAATGGCTTTGGCGGCACGGCGTTGACTGCTATCCACCGCCTCTAAGGCCACATCGAACACCTGTGAAGCGGTTTGACTGTGGATATCGATACCATCTTTAAACGCTTTAAGTAGCTGTTCGTCTTGTGATAAATGAGCCATGATGCGCAATTCAATCTGCGAATAATCTGCCGCCACCACATGCCAGCCGTCTTCAGCAATAAAGGCTTTGCGAATTTTTCGGCCTTCTTCGGTGCGAATGGGTATATTTTGTAAGTTTGGGTTTGCGGAGGACAGACGTCCGGTGCTGGTGACCGCTTGGTGATAAGAGGTGTGGACGCGACCGGTTTTGGGGCTGATTTCCAGTGGCAATTTATCGGTATAGGTGCTTTTCAGCTTACTTAATGACCGGTGTTCTAAAATAATTTCCGGCAGTTCATAATCAGCAGCCAAATCATGCAACACGTCTTCAGCCGTTGAAGGCTGTCCACCCGGGGTTTTCTTTTTGACCGGAATACCCTGTTCTTCAAATAAAATTTGTTGCAGCTGCTTCGGTGAACCGAGATTGAATTCTTTACCCGCCGATTTAAACGCTTTTTGTTCTAAACCAATTAATTGTTCACCCAATTCCTGACTTTGTTTATCCAATTCAGCTTTATCAATCAAAACCCCGGTTTGTTCCATTGAAGCCAATACCTCAACCAATGGCATCTCCATCTCAGTAAAAACAGCACATTGCGGCTGTTCCTTTAAATCCCCCCAGAGTTTATGGTGTAACTGCCAGGTGATATCCGCGTCTTCGGCCGCATAGTCCACTGCTTGTTTAATCGGGACGTCAGCAAAAGCAATCTGTTTAACACCTTTACCACAAACATCCTCATATTTTATGGTTTGTCGGTTAAGATGAATATTCGCCAACGTATCCATATCATGGCGATTAGCTGCCGGATCCAGAACATAGGATTCAAGCATGGTGTCAAAAGCCAGAGAATCGATTTTTTGTCCGTAATTAGACAGCACGTTTAAGTCATATTTAAAGTGTTGGCCAATAACGTCAACAGTCTTTAAAACCGGTAAAACAATCTGTAAAACGTCATTGACCGCCAGTTGTTGCGTGTCCTCATTATGAGCCATGGGAATATATATGGCCTGATTGTCTTCACAACATAAAGACATCCCTACGATATCAGCCGCTATCGGTTGTAACGAGGTGGTTTCTAGATCCACCGCCACAATACCGGTTTTTTCAACTTTTTTAAGGTAGTTTTTTAAATCCTTGATGTCTGTCACGCAGGCATAATCGACTTTTACTTTGGATTCAGATTGGTCTGAGTCTTCGCTTAATTCAGCAAACCGCTTCATATTAAACTTCTGACCAATTTCATTCAGTGATTTAATGTCTTTTTGGCCAATCTCAAAATCACCCATTTCATAATTAACATCACAATCTTGCTTGATTACCACCAACTCACGCGATAGTTTAAGTTGATCAATACCTTCACGCAGGTATTCACCGACTTTACCTTTAAAGTCAGAGGCATTATTAATGATATTATCAACGGTTTTATACTCGTCGAGCCACTTCACCGCGGTTTTGGGTCCGACCTTATTGACACCGGGAATATTATCGGAAGAGTCACCAATCAAAGCCAGATAATCAATAATTTGTGACGGCCTGACGCCAAATTTCTCAAAAACACCGACTTCATCCATCACCGTGTCGCTCATGGTATTCACCAATGTCACATGTTTAGAAACCAGCTGCGCCAAATCCTTATCACTGGTAGACACCAATGTCTCAATACCTTGCGACTCGGCCTGCTTCGCCAAAGTACCGATAACATCATCCGCCTCCACATGCGGCACCTCGATCAGCGGAATACCCATGGCTTTAATCACATCCTTGGTCGGCTGTAATTGCATCCGCAACTCATCCGGCATCGGCGGCCGAGTGGCTTTATAATCGGCATACATATCATGCCGGAAAGTTTTACCCTTGGCATCAAAAACCACCGCCATATACTCAGGCTTATACTCATCCAGCATCCGCTGAATCATATTGCTAACCCCATATATAACCCCTGTGGGATGACCATCACTGCTGGTCAAACGCCGCAAATTAGGCACAAAAAAAGCCCGGTACAAATAGGAAGAGCCATCAACTAAATAGAGGGTTTTGTTTGCCATGAAAAACTATGAATTTAAAGCCATCATTATAATGCAATGGCATTAATAAAATCAGACCAATCTTGAGTGTTTTGAGTGTGAGTGATAAGTCGATTATTGTTTTGTAAACTAAATTTTTTCCAGCAAAATCATAACATGGGTTTCAGATGGTATTTTCAAGAGCTCATTAGCATTAAGAACTTGATTATAATCTTCAGATTTACCTATTAATGTGATTTGATAACCTTCATCGACTACTGAATGCACAAAGCCTTGAGGATTTTCATATCTCTTGGGGTTAAACTCCATAAGGATTTTTAATTTAGTATTGTCCTGTCTGATTCGTTTTGAGCCATGCCAAAACATTTCCTCAGCGCCTTCGATATCAACTTTAATGAAATCTATTTTTTCATTTTCAGGAATTAATTTATCAAGGGTGTTGCCTTTAACTTTTATTAGATTTTCATTTTCTTTAAGGTTTTCGGGGTTAATGTTATGGCTGTAGAGATGTCCATTCATAGGGCTATTGTTACGAAAAATAAAGTTTAAATCGTCACATGGTTCTTTGTAAATAGCACAATTAAACAACTCAACTTTTGATAGTTGGCCGTTCACACACATCGTATCATTCAAAAACTGAAAAATATTGGGGTTAGCTTCAATAGAATAAACCTTCCCATTATCATTACCCACTAAACCACACATCAGCAAGGTGAAATAGCCAAAATTAGCACCAATATCGATGACAGTCATATCTTTTTTAACTCTTTTGGCAATACATTCTGTATTTTGAATTTCCCAGAAACCTTTTGTTAATAGCTGAGCGCCAAAAGTCCTGTCTCTGGTATCAATAAAACAATGAAATCTGCCTAATACTTTGCAGATACTAACATGATCGCCCAAATAAGAGCTGGTAGCCATTTCTTGGATGGCTTTCAGGTTTTCTGCTCTTAAGTTGGTATTTTGCAATCGGGAAAAAATAAATTTGCCTAATTGATCTTTAATGCCACTCATATTGTTGTAATTCATCTGAACTGTATTTCAGTTAGCATTTAAAAGTCTCATCTATAGTCGGCTGTAAAGGTAATTGCTTAACTAACCATCGATACTGCTCGGTTTTCTTTTCTTCATCTGAAGTTACATGGTCTAAAAAGCCTGGATGTTGGAACCATCGATGGTAATGGATGTGAGTTAGGTCTGAAAATGACAAAGCTTCTGCTCTTTGTTTTAATCTAGGATGGAATGGAATAGGGTAGTTAATACTATTCGGTAGTAATGTAATCTGGTCTTTGTGCTTTTGTGCCGTTAAAGCTAAAGCGACTTGTTCTAAATAAATTGATTTAGAACCGTTTTTGCCAGAGTAAACGCTTCTTATATTAGAATTATAAATACTCTCAAAAGTATTTAGCCACTGACTGAAAAAACCCTTAACTCTTTTGGCATAAACAAAGCCCGCATTGTAATAAGGCCATATCTGGTCTTGACTAACAGTTGTTGTAATTGTCTTTTTTGGCTTATCAATCGATAAAAAGTTATATAATTTCTCCCAGAATTCGTGATTTTTATCAGATCTTCCCAAAGTACCAACGCCTTTATTGTCGACGGGTGTTAAAAAAAGTCCTGAATTTTCTGATTCCATCATAAACTCAAAATCATTTAAAAAAACAGTATCAGAATCAAGTAACATGACATCCTCATATTCTGGAAATTGCGTTTCAAAAAAACTGGCACCAATATGTCCATTGATTAGTGGGAATTCTACAAATTTGGTATTCAAATTATCATTAAAGTGATGGGTTACTTTTTGAGACAGGAAATCCAGTACAGCATGGCTTGGTTTAAAGTTTTCTCGGGGTGAAAATGTAAATATATCAACAGAAAAGTTTTTGCCTTGGTAGAATCTGAATATTGAATTTATAAGCAACATAGCTTGTTGTTCAATATAACCTCGTTCAACAACGAATAAGATTGCGACTTTTTTCTTCATTTGATTTAATAATTTGAGTTAACGTCTGTGCTTATTGTTTAGGCGAATATGATTGTCAGCTACATAGAATTAAGTATAGCCTCTTGATATTTTTTCAGTATACATCAAAGTATAGTTTGTACCAAAATTTGATATTGTTATTCAGAGTGATTTTGGTTTCCTTTCGGCTACGACAGACTTTTTGTCTAAATAGGTACTCAACATAAAGTTTCTGCAATAGAAATTGTTTGTAAATATTCAATACAAGTAATAAATCAAATCAGCAACATATCAATATGATTAAGAATAAAGGTATAATTAATTTTTATCAGTCTACATATTACAATGAAGTATATTCATGGGTATGTCCAACTCACAATTTAAAGGAAAATACTGGTATTACATATAAGTTTAAATTTTACCTATCAACTGAATTGTATAAAAGTTGAATAAGTTGCATTAAATATTTAATGGAAATCAGATTCTCAAATGAAAAGCAAATTATCCAAAATTGAAAGGACTAAATCAAATAAAAGCCAAGGATCAACTACACTTTTAACTCATGTTTTTTACAGCATAAGTTACATCGATTTAAACAAATTATTATGAAGGTTGTCATACTGGGCGGTTGTGGATTTTTAGGTCTGCATATTGCAGAAAAACTTGTTGCTAATAATATCAAAACGGTATTAGTTGATTCTAAAGCAAGATTGCATAAACCTATAGATTTCCATAAATATCAATTGGTTGAAATTGACTACCCGTATAGAGATGTAGAGGTTTTAGAATCAGTTTTAAAAAAGAATGATGTGTTTATCCATTTAGGGTGGTCTCAGGTCCCAAATGATAATTTGTATGGCTTTAAGAAAGATATATCTCAAAATATCTTGATCAGTGCCGAATTGTTCCACTTGGCCAGAAATTTAGGTGTTGGAAGAATTATATTCGCCTCCAGTGGTGGTTCAGTTTATGGTGATTTAGCAGAATCGCCAATAAATGAAAAATGTGCTACAAATCCTATTTCTTCTTATGGGGTTGCAAAACTAGCAACGGAAAAGTATTTAACACTTTTGACAGCCAATTCTCCAACAGATCACATTATTTTTCGTATTGGAAATGCTTACGGTAACCATCTGCTTCCCTGCTCTACAGCAACTGGACTTATTCCGTCGGTTATAAAGGCTCTTATATCTGACAATGAAATTGAAATATGGGGCAATGGACAAGTGATTAGAGATTTTATAAACGTAAAAGATATTGCTAATGCATTTTACTTGGCAACTGTTATGCCCAAAATAAACGGCATTTTTAATATAGGAACAGGAAAAGGAACTTCGATTAAAAACTTAATATCAATGATTGAAAACAAATTAAATAAAAGTGCAAAAATAATATGGTCTGATAATAGAATGTGTGATGTTAAAGAAGCGGTATTAGATTATGGGAAATTCAAAACTTTGTCTCAATGGACGCCTCAAATCTCCTTAGAAAAGGGTGTAAGTGAAATGATTTCAACATATAAAGGTTAAAATCCAAGATATGAAAAATAATCACCAGTCCAATTGTTCATTAGCACTGCTATATTAAATTAAATTTATGTTTTTTTAATTATTAACACTATATTATTAACAGCATTATACTCATATGACGACTCAACAATTATTATTCATAACAGGTTTTCAAAAATCTGGTACGTCACTATTAAACAGGGTATTAATGTCCCAAGATTTTATTGAAAACCCTTTTCTTCCAGAAGGTAAGTTTTTTTGGGGTGATGAGCCAGTTGGAAACCCGACCTCATCACCTTGTGGTGAGCTGTATCAAAAGCACTTGACTAAAAAAGGCTATCAACTATTAGCTGAAGACTTCGAGGTTTCACACCAAAATTTATTACTGAAAAGAATTGAGAAAGCTAATGTAAATGTACCAATTTTGATGAATAAAAACCCAAACCTTGTAGTGAGGTTGCCATGGTTAAAAAAAATTTTCCCAGAATGTAAAATAATTGTGGTGTTAAGAGAACCAGTTGCAAACATTTACTCGTTTTCAAAAAAATTATACAAAAAAAAACAAACGAATAATGACTATTGGTGGGGTATTAAACCTGAAAACTGGGAGGCCTTAATAAGTTCTAATTCTTTGACTCAAATAGTGTCTCAATGGAAAGCTGTTTTTAGTTTTTTAGTTAAGTATATTGATTGTGTTGATTTGTTTATTAATTACAGCTCATTTTGTGATAGCCCTGAGAAACACTTACTAAGAATAGCAAATAATATAAATTTAACAAATGTGGACATAAATATACCTTTTGAAGGCCTAACATGTATGGATGGGGAGTATAAAAGTGGAGGAAGTCTGGAGTCGAAAAATATTTTGTTACGAAGGGATAAGTCATTTGAGATTTCCAAATCTAATCTTACAGATAAAACATATCACCCGTTTTCAGATGATGAAGTAAAGTTTATAAATAATGAAACTGATTCATTATGGGAGTTACTAATTAATAAAACTCAAGACAAACTCATACAGTGAGTGTTTAATTTTGTTTTTCCAGCCTTTAATAAATCTCGTACAAGCTAATCAGGTTATTTGATGAAAATTTGTGGGTATATATGAAAATGACTGGTAAAATCCGTTAATCAGTATAAGTGAATGATTACAAGTTAAATTATTTAGTAATAGTTTGTAGGAATCTTTTCTTATTGCCATTTTAATAAACCGAATTGTTATTAGACTCAATGCTAGGTTCGCCTGATAAGCCTAGTATTCTATGAATTATCCAGACGAGGAGTAGTTGTAATGCTTAGCAAAAACTTAATTGATTTTTTTAATGGAGGAAAGCACAGAAGAATCAGTAAATGGCTGCATTATTTTCCAGTATATGAAACGTATTTAAGACCTTACAGAAAAAAACCGATTAAAATGCTTGAATATGGCATTGGGCATGGTGGTTCTTTACAGATGTGGAAATGGTATTTTCATAAAAAATCTCTAATCGTTGGAGTTGATATTAAAGAACGTTGTAAATCTTTAGAAGAAGATCGAATAGAAATTCGAATTGGCGACCAGGGTAATAATGAAACCCATGATAAAATTCATGAAGAATTTGGCGCGTTCGATATTATTTTAGATGATGGCGGGCATCATATGCATGAACAAATCGTCACATTTGAAAAGATGTTTCCGAGATTGAAAGAAGGTGGTTTATACATAGTAGAAGATTTACACACAAGTTACTCCGAAAAGCATGGTGGTGGGCTTGAAAAACCAGATACTTTCATTGAATACAGCAAGAATTGGATTGACCATATGCACGGTTGGCACAAACGGTTTAACGAGGGTCTTGAACCAAACTACTACACAGAACATATTGCAGGCATTCATTATTTTGACAGTATTGTTGTGTTGGAAAAAAGGAAAAGAGAGAAGCCTGTTACACAAAGAATCGGCCCCGACAGTTTTTAAAATACTGTCATTTTAAAGATGAGTATAATTTCCAGCGGCTATTAGTTGCTTAGATGACCGATTAATTTTTTCAGGAAGCTGAATTTATTTTTCCGAAATTAAATTATATTTGTAGTTATCAGGAAAATTTGATCAATAACTGACGTGAAGTCGGTTTTAATAACAATTCATCATTGGTTGTTTTTAACAGTTCTGCTCCCAGTAAGCTAACTGGTTTTTGGTTGCTTCTTAATGAAATTAGAGATTTGTTATTAAAATTAGCTACATTTATTCTAATTTCTTTATTCTTATAATTAATGTCAAAAGGCATTATATTTATTACTTTGTTAACATAATATTTCATTCTTGTGGTTGGGGTAATAATAACCTCTTTGATTTTCTGGAAGTTATGAGCATATTCCGTTACTTTGAGTGTGTTTTCTGAATAATAAGCTATGGCATTTCTAATTTGCCACAATACTTTAGGCACTTTTATAACCACACTTGAAGTTTCGCCTTGGTACCTCATGGTGTTAATATCAGCACTTCTTTCAAGGGTTGTGCCTTGCATTTCAGCGAAATTATACTGTTTGCTATTTATGCTTATTGAAGTCGGCTTGTGTTGCTTTATTTTTTTAGAGAGGGCCATTTTTGAGATGATGAACTTACTCGGAAAAGCCTTTAGTTTGACAGAAAATTTAATATACTTGTTATTCCCTGACGCTTTTTCTTCAGGAATGTTGGGGACTAATAAATCTACTTTATATAGTCCAGGTTTTTCATCCTGAACTTGCTGATATTTGGATTCATATAACTTATTTTGATTTTCATCATAAATTAAAAATTGAATTTCAAATGCGGAATTAGCGGTTTTGCCAAGTATTTCAGATTCGACATGAAAGCTATCACCAGACTCGCACCTGAAATAACTTCCTCTAACCATAAAGTTCTGTTTTGTAAAATGGTGCTTAGGAAACTTAAAGTTAATATCATTTTGATTTTCTAATCGACTGATTAACAATCCATTGTCAACAGATTTTCTTTCGGTTGAACCCGGTAAAAGTTGATAGCCAATTAATCTATTTACTTTCCTCCCACCAGCAAAAAATAACTCAGTGGTAAACCCAAAATCATCGTTATCATTGATGATTCTTTGGTTATATGATTTATGGAAAAGTTGATTAGAATGTGCAGATAAATAATGATTTTTAAGTTCATATTCGACATTATCAGATAGTTGGCCATGTCCAAAATAATAATTACATTCAGAATATGGATCAAAACTGGTTTTTTGTTTTAGTGAGTTAGTTAAATTACTATAACCTACTTCATCCAAGAACTTATTTTTTGTGGCACTAAAGCACCTGACCAGTAAGCCATTTTTATTAATTTCGAAATAAACTCCTCCCAGATGACCTTGTCCAAATGGCCCCCAGGAGGTAGGTGGGTTAAATCCGCCAATGCGTCCGTTTGAAACATATAAGCGATCATCAAGATTTTTAACCTCATATTGGTGATTGTGACCATGAAACCAACCAAGAACACTTGGATGTGAATTTATAATTTCAAGTAGCTCATCACTGTTTATGATTACTCGATAACTTGTTTCTCCATTGTTAAATGTTGTTCCCGCAATACTGTTATGAGAAAAAATTAATGTGGTTTTATCTCGATTCATTAATAAATCATGCTCAAGCCATCGAATACTTTCTTTGTTAATTAAAATGGTGTCTGTTAATTGCGGCAATGATACAAAGTGAACGCCCTTATAATCAAAGCTGTAATAAGGTCTGAAATTCATGCTGCCAATTTTTGTTGCAGTAATCTCTGTATCAAAAGGGCCTTTGCCTAATTCATGGTTGCCTACTATGTAATGGAACAATGATCTAGGAAACTGATTTGCCATTTTTGATAGCCAATGGTTTCTGGCTTCATTTCTTTCTTTTTCGTTTAAGTATCCATGGTGAATATCTCCTGTATCAAAAACCACATCAAGATTTGGGAACCTATTTTTGATTGTCTGAATAGCTCTTGATTGTTCTTCTATAGAAGGTTGTTGTGCTTCACGCATGCCAATATGAGCATCAGAAATAATAAACCCTGAAATATGATTTTTTTCAGGTAATTGATTTCTGCTGTTATCACAGCTTAATAACAGTCCTGAAGCAGAGCCTACGATTACAGACGATTTAATAAAGTCTCTTCTTTTCATTGAATAACTCAGTTTATTTGGGTCATGTTATTTGTTAGGTTAAGATGTTTTTATTATTTCTTTATTATGCAATATTGCACTTTTCATCTATTGCTAAATAACCCTGTAATGATAACATAGCTTAATGAGACGCGTATTACATATTGAGCAAGGGGTTATTTAAGGGATAAAATTGATTGTAACTTGATTTTATTTATGTATAAAAAGTTGTTGAGTAGCATGTTTAATTTGTGCGATTGATTCATTCAAAAACTTATCTTCAGATACAAAATATGGCAAGGTAATTTTTTCCTGTAATGCAATAATAAGTTGGAGTGAATAATCAGAAATACAACGTTTTAACTCAAGCACTTTCGGGTGGCGTTGTTGATGTTTATTGTAATGATATTCCAATTCTTTTTGATTAGGAAGAATGGGCGCTATAAATTCCTTTTTGATTGTTTTACCGCCATTAATAAAGCGATTAATGGCTCCGGCCAGACCACCAAAGTGACAGACTTTGTCCGTATTTAGATGAGTGATGGTGTTTTTATTTAAATGTAAAGCCAGAGATAACGCTTTACAGGTGTCAACTAAAAAAGGTTCTTTAAGTGCTTGAATATCTTTATGCCCTGCTAAGGTTTTAGGGATTTGACTTTTTCTGAAGTATTGCTCAAATCCTACTTTATAGTTTATATTGGCTAAATTTACAGCAGGTCTTTTAAAAACCGAAAAAAAAGACGTAGCCAACGGTGTTCCTGATTGTGTAGCAATAGCAGATGCAGCAAAGCCCTTATAGTCTGTAGTTGTGTTTTCCGGGCGATCACCGAGACAAACAACATCAAACTCGAGCAATGCGGATTGTATGTCTTCAATAATGGGTTGAGTTGGAAAAATGTCATGGTCCGCGAAACAAAACAATTCATCCTGACTTTGCTCAAAAGCATAATTTAATGCTTGGCCGTGGCTTAGAATCCTTTTTGTTGGGATGTCTAAAATATCGATAAATGAGTATCTTGAAGTGTAAGCTCTTAGTGCTTTAATTTCATCCAGGTTGAACCCATTAGCAACAAGTATAATTCGTTCAAATCCGTATTTATTAAAGGCAGCAGACAAATCTACCAAGTAAGGAAATGTTTGTGGTAAGTGTACAATGTGAATATTCATAAAGCTTCAGCGTAATACTGCTTAATGATTGTTTCTATTGTATCAATCTTCGACAAAAAGTTTTCATCTGATAAATCTTGGGTCGGTTTAGGCGTCTCATCCACATAATGGGATATAAGTTGAAAACAATAACGTGCTGCTGCAAGACGTTGTTGCCTTCTTAAGTAAAAAATTTTATTATCTGTGTCTCTTTGGGAGTTTAAGTTAAATAGCCAAGAGTCCTTTGAGGCTATTTCATATAAATCGGTATCGGTTAAATTATACTGAGCATGAATAAGTGTTTTATCGCCATTGAGCATCCAGGAGCTCATACCGCCAATATGAAGTAAGCTAAGTATTTCAACATGAGTAAACGAATGACGGTCTAATTCAAGTGCCGCTGTTAAAACTTTGCCTGTATCGAGTTTGCGACTCGTTTCGTCAATCCCTTTTTGATTCAAAATTCGTCGAATTTTGTCTGATTTAATTTGCTTAAAAATAGCATTGTCAAATCCAATATTGTATTTATCTATAAGATACTTTATTGTTTCGGTGTGGTAGATACAAAAAAAAGATGCTAAGTTATCACTACCGTCAGGCCATCGATTGCAACGCCCTAATACACCTTTAACCTCGCTATCATCCCAAAACATCGCATCACAGGAAGAAATGGCTTTAATTTTGTTGTTTATCTGAATGTCATTGGCTTGTGAATCAATTGAAATGATGTCAGAATCACAAAAACAAAACCAGGGATCATTGTGTTGAGCTAACAGCACGTTTAAGGTTGCGCCATGTGATAATACCTTTGATGTTTTTAGTTGCAAGTAGTCACATTGTATTTGATTACAAAATGTTCTTAATTCAACATCTTCTTTGTTAGCTAATCCGTTTGCAACTAAAACAATATTAATGTCTTTCCGCTTATGCAAACTCCATAAGGCAAATTTAAGAAATCTTAAAGAATTTGGGGTAATAATAATATAAAACTTAAATGGTGTCATTGTCAGATATCTTGAACCCAAGGGTTTTCTTTCCACTTTAATAAAGTAGGTAATTCATACAACTCAAAATGTAAATTATTAACTAATGTATCATGGGCATCTTTAGAAAGGCTAGACGAGTAGCTTCCTTTATGAGAGTGCTCATAATTGTTTATATCTAATGGTTTAATATTCATGGAAGTTAAAATTTGAATTAATGCTTTGCCAGGATTTTTCCATATTAACTCAGCAGAAAATATATGACACTGTGAAGAAGGAAAATATTTCCATAAATTTAATAATTGTGGATAATATCGACTTCTATTTATATACTGAAAGCGGTCATGAGATCTGCTTTTAGAGTTACCGGCTAATTCCGCATTTAAAGCCTCTTCAAAAGACAGTGATTCGGTTTTTCGATTGACTTCCATATTCCAGGCAGAATAGGCTCGCTGGATTGGATTTCTAAGTAATATAACCCAATTTGCATTTGGGTTGTACTTATGAACTCTTTTTACAGCATTTTGGCGAAAAATATAGTCAGGCGATATATCGCACAATATTTTAGTGCTTGAATTTATTTCAAAATCGCTATGATATCTATCTATTGCTGATGACAGGGGTATATTGTTAGTAAAATTCTTATCTACATCAAAAAAGTGACCCTCTTTTTTGCAATGAACTGAAATATTTTTATGATGGCGAAAGTAATTACTAATAGATCTAGTTCCTGACTTTTGAACACCACCAATAAAGGCAGACACTAAAATTGAATTAGACATAAAAAAAGGCGGTTAAAACCGCCTTTTATGGTATCACGAATAAATGAATATTCAATGTAGATTATTAATTTGATCCAATGAATGTTTGACGACGGGATTCAAATTCATCAAAATGTAATTCTTCGTTTCCAAGTACATTTGCATAAGCTTGTGTTGCACCAACAGTACCGATATTAACGCGTTTTACACCTACAAGTAAGTTGTTATCAATGCCGGTCTGTTCCCAGTTAGGTGAAGATTCAACGTCGTTGTTTACCCAAATACGACACTCGCCTGTACCGGCTCCCATTTTAATTTCAACTTCAACAACATTCCAACCTGGCTGCAAAGTGACAGTACCTGGATTAACATCATTAGGATCTCCAAAACGAGCGCGGTTTCCAGGTGAATTCAAGTCACGACAAAACCCTCCAAGACGGGCTTCATTATTGCCTAACCCAACAATAAACATTTGCAAAATAGAAGGTCTTGCGCTTATATCAATATTAGTTCCAACTTGATTTTCGAAATTTCCTGCAACAAATGCTTTTGTACGATGTTGAGGCCCCATTGCATTATTCATTATATTAGTTGCATCAACATAAAAACGAGCACGATAGCTTGTTTCTGCTGAAGCCAAATCGTCGCGTACAGTACCAATGCCGTTATTATTAGGACCATGGGTAACTGTTAGTTTGCAATCAGTACCTGCAGCTCCAGGGCTAGTAACAGCAAAAGAACCGCCGTTTGCGGCATTACTAATATCCCAAGCAGCAGGTGTTGCTGGGCAAGTTTGTGCATATGCGCTCATGGATAAGCCAAATAATGCACAAACGCTTAAAGTTTTAAAAATTTTCATTTGTTGTTCCTCTTAATTAAATGATAGTTGTGGCCATCAAAAGATGTAGACCTAATATTGAAAACGTAAACAGATTTAAAAACGGTCAAATTAAATTATAAATTATTTATTTTGTTTAATTATTTGATAATTGATTTTTGCAAAATCAATCTGTCTCTTAAGTTAGTCTAGTTATAAATTTTGATTAGCATTAGTTCAATCTCATAAACCCAATTGCTTCATCTTCGGAATTAATTTGGGGTATCTCTGGGAGGGATTTTAGCAGAATTTGACCGTAGGGTTTGGTTTTGAATCTTGGGTCGCAGAGGATGAGGAGGCCGTGGTCGGTTTCGCCGCGGATGAGGCGACCGGAGCCTTGCTTTAGGGTGAGGGTGGCGTGGGGAATTTGTAGTTCCTTGAAGGGGTATTTGCCTTGATTTTTGAGGTGATTTTCTTTGGCTTTCTGTATTGGGTCATCGGGGTGCAGGAATGGGATGCGGTCGATGATGACACAGCTGAGACCGGTGCCGCTGACATCGACGCCTTCCCAGAAGCTGTAGGTGCCAAGTAGTAGGCCGTTACCGTCATTTCTGAATTCTTCTAAGATTTGGGAGCTGTTGCTGTCGCTTTGTACATATAAATTTCGGTCGATGGCGGCTTGTTCAAAAAATGCTTTGGCGGCTTCGCGGTTTCTTTTCGCGGTGAACAGGAAAAATATACCGCCTTGTATGGTTCGGATAATCGGCAGCAGGTATTGAAACAGCTGAATGTTGTAATTGTGGTGATTGGGTTCGGGCAGTCTGCCAGGTTCCGGTAGCAATAATCTGGCTTGTTGGCGGTAATTAAATGGACTGTCTACAAATAGGGTTTGGGCGTTATTGAAACCAGTTTGGGTTTGAAAGTGGTTAAAACTTTGGTTGACGGTAATGGTGGCTGAAGTCAGGATCCAGGCGGCGTCGATTTTGGCTTTAAAGCGACTTAAGGGCCCGGCAACATCTAAGGGTGATTTGTGCAGGGCAAAGCGGTTGTTACCGGCTTCGTACCAATAGACATGATCTGTGCCATCTGCTTTCATCATGTCGCTCAGTAGATCCAATAAACCACCGAGTCGCAGATAGCATTGTTCAACAGCTTTATCGGCGGCGACCATGGATTCCAGGGCATTGAGTAAATCGCGGCCATTTTGTTCAAATAAGCTCAGTTCATTACTGATGTCTTCGTTATTAAGCAGTTCTTCCATGGAGCGCCGGTTGTCGAGTGCCACCATGGTGCTTTGGGCTTTTTTTAGGCTAATTTCAAAATCGAAAAAGCTGTCTTGGATGGCGGCAAATCCACCTTTAACTTCGCCGACGGCGGTTTTAATGTCGACCAATAAATCTTTGCATTGTCGGCTGGTGATGTTTTGACTGAAAAATCGCTCGGCGATGCCTGATAATTGATGGGATTCGTCAATTATGATGACTTCTGCATTGGGTAGCAGTTCGCCATAGCCTTCTTCTTTGAGCGCCATATCGGCGAGCAATAAATGATGATTAATGACCAGAATGTCGGCATTCATGGCGCGATTTCGTGCTCGGTAAACAAAGCAGTCATTGTAAAGCTGGCAGTCTTTACCGAGACAGTTCTCTGCCGTTGAGGTGATTTCTCGCTGGACAATGTTGTTATTGAACTCGTCACTGAGTTCTGCTAAATCACCTGAGTCAGTTTGCTCAATCCATATGGGTAGTTTTCGATAAAGTGTTTTGTTGGCCGGGTATTTTGCCACGGCTTTGTGCAAAGACTGTTGGTAGCGGTAATGACAGAGATAATTATTGCGACCTTTGAGGAGTCTGATTGTTGGGTTTTTTTTGAATTTAAGTTGTGATAATAGAAAGGGCAAGTCCTTGTTAAATAGTTGATCTTGTAGATTTTTGGTGCCGGTGGAGATAATGGTTTTTTTGCCGGATAATAAGGCCGGGACCAAATAAGCGAAGGTTTTACCGGTTCCGGTTCCGGCTTCGGCGATCAAGGTTTTATTATCGCTAATGACATCGGCAATGGTTTGGGCTAAATCAAGTTGGGTTTGGCGTGGTTGAAAGCTGTCCATAGCCGTGTCCAGCAAGCCTTTTTCACCTAATACGCGTTCAATATCCATGAGGCTTATTGGCAATCATTGAGCGCGGCCAAAGCTCTTGTTTGTACATTGATATCGCCCATGGCTTCGGCCGCCAGTGCCAGGGTTTGTCTGGATTGGCTGCACAGGGGCTCAGTTTTGGGCCCGGTGTTAATCACAATATCGGCCCAATAGGCAGCTTGTTGGTAACGGCCTTCGGCGAGGTAGGCTTCGGCCAGGCGTTGTTGGATTTCAGCGGTGGCCGGGCTAATTTGCAAAGCCCGTTGTAAATAATTAATGGCTTGAGACGATTGGCCTTGGCTGAGAGCTTGATCAGCTTGTTCCAGTAGCGGTCGCACAGAATTCGGCGCTTGGTTTTGGCTGGTGATGCGCGGTTGTTCGCTGAGGTCTTTAACTTCGGCTTTGCTGCTGTTTTGTCTTTGGCTGCAATGGCTGAGCATTAAAACAACGATAATAAGGCCGGTGACTTTAAATAGTTTGTTCATGGTGGCTGGGATGACTATAAGGTAGGTAGTTTAACGAATTTTTTTGGGATTTGTTATGGCTTGGAGTTTAAAAGTTATTTAAGTTTGCTTCTAATCCAAGTTGGTTTTTTTCTGCAATCTAAAACAGCATAAACATTTATCTCTTGTTGGTCTGTTTGATAATAAATTGCGAATGGAAATTTATTGGAGAGTTTTCGGTGAAAATGATTGAAAACTATTGGGTGAATACCTGCCGTTGAAATCAAATCCTGAATATCTAAGTAAAGTGATTCTAAAAAGTAATGTCCAATACCACGTTGTTGCTGCTCATAAAAATAGTAACCTTCAATTAAATCATCTTTTGCTGAGCCAAGAATATTGAGTTTCATTGAATGGCTTTGTTGATAAGCTTTTTGGCCTCCTCAAAATCTAAAAATTTATTGGGGTTTTTTTGAGCATCTTTATGGCGTTTTTCCAAAATAGTTTTATGCCATAGCGGTGATGGAAATTCTTCAGGTAAGTTAGTTAAGGAATCCCATAATCTTTCCATGGTGTCTAATTTTTCTGATACGGTCATTTTATCGATGTGTAATTCAGGTTTCATTTTGATAATCGCCATTGTGTTCAATGAAATTATAGCATGATGATGCGTTGTTTTTGATTATAGATTTTTAAACAAATTAGCCCAGAGTATCAGGGCACCGTTGCTGCCTGAATAGGGTGTGGGTTGGTTGTCATCGCGACCAACCCAGACGGTCATCAGATGATCTTGGTCGAAACCGCTGAACCAGCTGTCGCGGCCGTTGTTGGTGGTGCCGGTTTTACCGAATAAAGGCTTGGGCAAATCGAAGGTGGTGGTAAGTCGACGGGCGGTGCCACGGGTGGTGACGGCATTTAGGGCTGTGTTAATTTGATCAATATGTGCGATTTGGAGGTTTTGCTTTCGGGGTTGTATGGCGCGTGACAGCACTTTGTTGTCATTATCTGTAATGCTGATAATGGCATTAATTTGGGTGGTATTGCCGCGTGACGCGAATAGACTAAATAGATGCTGAACTTCAAAAGGTGATAGTTCAATGGCGCCGAGAAATAATGCCGGATGGGCATTGTGTTTAATGGATAGTCCAAGTTTATTTAAAAACTTAAGCAGTTTATCAAGCCCGATTTTTACCCCTAAATCGACGGTGGCTTGGTTTCGAGATTGTACCAGGGCTTCCATAGCGGTGATGTCGCCCAAACCTTTGTTGTCCCAGTTTTGAGGTTGCCATGGGCCTTGCGGGGTTTTGATGCTAATAGGACCGTCATGTAGTTCTGTGTTTAAATCAAAATCTGACAAAGTTTCCAAGGCAGCTAAATAAATAAAAGGTTTAATCAATGAACCAATTTGGCGCTTTGCTAATAACGCCCGGTTATATTGTGAGCGTGGGTTTTTAGAGCCGGTGAGTGCCAGTAAGCCGCCGGATTGACTGCTGCTGACGATAATGGCTGTTTCCACTTGATCAGACAGCCAGTCATCGGTTTTTTGTGCCGTTTGGCTGGTGCGGTACTGAATGTAGGGATCTAAATGGGTGAATACCCGCAGTCCATTTTGTTTCAATTCGTTGCTGGAGAAACGGTCACGAATTTGTCGCTTAACAACATCGATGTAGTTGTCATAGTCGCCTTTGAGTTGCCGGCTTTGTGACAGCTGCAGTGCTTTATTTCTTGCTTGCTGGTGGGTTTTGTTATCAATTATGCCGGTTTCAAGCCAGCTGTTGAGCACCACATTTCGGCGGGTTATGGCACGTTCTGGGTGTTTATAAGGGTTGTACCAAGAGGGTCCTTTAATTAAGCCGATTAATGTGGCTTGCTCAGCTATAGTGAGTTGTTGGATGTTTTTAGCAAAGTAAAACTGAGCGGCTTCAACCACGCCATGAATCGCGACCCGACCATTTTGGCCCCAATAAATTTCGTTAAAATACATGGCCAAAATATCACGTTTATTGAGCTTGGTCTCCAATAATGTGGCAGCCAGTAACTCGTGTAATTTTCGTAAAAAAGTTTGTTCGTGGTAATGGAGTTTGTTTTTGACCAGTTGCTGCGTTAATGTACTGCCACCTTGTACAATGCCACCGGCCATTAAGTTTTTAACAGCCGCTCGCATAATGCCTGACCAAGATACGCCATGGTGGTGCTTGAATTCTCGGTCTTCGACGGCTTGCAGGCCCATTACCATGGTGTCGGGAATTTCACTCAGGGCAATCGGTCGACGGTTTTCAAAATCCTGGTTGAAAAAATGGCCGATGACTTTGGGTTCTAATCGGGCTAAGGCGGGCGTGATATGTTCAATACGATTATTGTTCAGGTTAAGTTCTATGCGGGTGGCCTGGTCATGACCATCTGCAAAATGAAAGCCCTTAGAATAAATCTCATAATGACTGCCTTGTTGACGGTATTGGCCAATCCCCGGGGTTGTGTTGACCGGTTGGTAGCCCAATAAATCCAATTCATAGTTCAGTGCAGCAGCGCTGAGTCGGCGATTGGGATAGAGCTCCAAAGAGCGTGCAAAAATAACCGATGGTACTTCAAAGGTGTCATTGGCAATGGTGGTGGTTACATGGTTAATGTAAGCATACCAGGGCACAGACAAGCCTGCCATCATGCCAGTTGAAAATAACAGAATACGTAATAGCCAGAATTTGAATGAGGTGGTCTTTTTTGTCACAAAATGCGGCAAGGTTCACATAAAATAAGGCGAAATATTAACATGAGATTAAAGTCTTGTGAGTACAATAAGCTTGTTCATAACAATTAATGAGGAAAATTATGCGCATGAAAACGCAATTACTATCAATTTTAGGTGCCGGTACAATGTTTGCCGGTGTAGCCGTTGCCGATACCACTTTAATTTATGGTGATGACAAAGGCCAGGAAACAACCCGCATGATGTTAACTGCAGACGTGGTTAAGGTAACCACCAATGCTGACGCCAACGCAGATGTCATATTTGACGGCAACAAGACTGAATTTGTGGTCATCAACCACGATGAAAAAAGTTTTATGGTTTTTGGTGAGAAAGAAATTGAAGCCTTGTCCGATGTCTCTGCCATGATGGATCGGATGATCGAAAAACAAATGGCCAATATCCCCGAAGCCCAACGTGAGCAAATGCGCGGCATGATGGAGTCCATGATTAAAAGTCAAATGCCAGAACAAAAGGCAGCCCCGACTTATCAGAAAAGTGGCGCCACTAAAGAATATAATGGCTACAGCTGTGATGTGGTGGAAAAAACCGTTGCAGGTAAAACGACTGGAGATTTTTGTGTCACTGATTACGGAAAACTCGATGTGGCACCGGGTGAATATGCAGTGATTGCCAAGTTTATGAAAATTGCTGAAAAAATGGCCTCTCAATTTGGTCAAGACACCAGCATGAATTTTGACGCCATTGGTCAGGTTTTACCGGTCTATTTTAAAGATGCGGGACAAACCGGAATTTTGATGGATGTTAATAACGACAAGCTTGATGCGGCTTTGTTAACTGTACCAGAGGGCTATAAACAACAATCTTTGCCTGAAGAAATGTTTTAAAACCAGCAGTTAAGTTGATTTAAAAGCCTCGAAATTATTTTCGGGGCTTTTTTATGTGTATAAAAAGCTGATGGTTTTGGTAGAATGCGCGCATGGCAAAACGGTTTGAAGTTGTTTATTACAACAGTCGTCAGGAGCAAACGACTGGTGAAGAATACCGGTGTTTAATTCCTGAATTAAATGCTGATTTATTGGCGTGGGTTAAATCTCATTGTTCAGGTACAGCTGTCATTTTTATAAACGCTGAAGCAATTTTACCGAAACATTGGCAACAGCGATTACTGGCCCCCTTTGCTGATAGTACGGTGTCTGCGGTTACGGCTTTAACCACCCGTCATTATTTATTGTCGCCACTACCCGCTGATGATTTATTTCCAGGCGATGCATTAGATTTAGATGCTTTGTTAAGTGTTATAGCGCCTGCAAAGACCTACTTAGCGAATACCTATAACCCGGCTCTATTGGCACTGGCTGACATTGATCAATTAATGAGTTTGGATTTGGTGCACGTGACGGCTAATTTGTTGGTGCAAAAAAATGATGTACCTTTAACAACTGAACAACCCGATATTGGTGACCAACATCCCTTGCCGGCTCATCCGATGGCGGCCATCCAATGGTTAATCTCTCAGCAAAAAATAACGAAGGTTTGCAGATTTGATTATCCGCTGTTTAATGATAAACCCAATTTATTACATGTGGTTATGGATTGGGGTGGCGGGGTTCGCCAATGGTTACAAGATTATATCGCGGCCGATGGCTTACATAATCACTTTGTACTTATCAGCAAGGGAGAATTTTACCGCCAGTCTTATGGCGAACAATTCACATTGTATTATGGTGGTTGTGAGGGATTATTACTGGCTGAATATGAGTTGTCGCCCAGTATTGACACGGTGATGGTTCATCACCAACCCTATCAAGATATGTTACGGCAAATCATGGCTCATTATGCGATGAGCGGCGTCATGGTATCGTCTTTAATTGGTCACTCTATGGATTGCTTGAGTACCGGCTTACCGACAGTGCGGGTGTTACATGATTATTTTCCCCATTGGCCGGGTTTAATGGCGCGGTTAGATGCTGATGTCATTTATAAAGAAGATATCCAAAAAGCCATATCTGATAAAGATGGCACACCTTTTAGTGATGTCGATGGCCGCCAAGTCAATGTCTGGCAGCGTGCTTTAAATAAAAAACTATCCGATAAACAAGCACAAATTGTGGCACCGGATCCATCGGTGATTGTCAACATCCAAAAACTTCCACACAGCGATTGCTATCAAAAAGCGGTGGTAATCAGCCATGGTGTCACACCGCTTAAACCCATCCAATACCAAGCCAATAAGAAACCGTTTACGGTGCTGGTTTTGGGCCGGTTAATTGCCGGCAAGGGTAAGCAACTTCTGCAACAGTTGGTTGCTCATGAGCGTTTGTCAGATGTGCATTGGTTGTTATTAGGCAGTGGTGATGACGGTGATGATTTTAAGAATTTTAAGCAACTAAAAATCATTAAACATTATCAGCGGCATCAGTTGACAGAGCTGTTGAATGAAGAATTGCCGCAGATGGCTTTGATGCCGGCGGTGGTCTCTGAAACCTTCAGTTATGTGCTCAGCGAACTGCAAATGCTGGCGATACCGGTGTTGGCGACGCGTGTCGGGGCCTTAAAAAATCGTATTCAAGATAATGAAACGGGGTTTTTGGTCGATGCTGAATGTGAGGAAATTGCAGAAAAGATTTCAGTCCTGAAGCAACAAGCAGACAGCCGGCAAATTGTGCATAACAAGCTGTTAGACATCACCTGTAAGTCGTTATCTCAGATGGCTACAGATTATCAAAAACTGTGGATTAATTTAAAGCTGATTAAGCCTGTCCGTGAATATCAAGGCTTGATGTCGGCAGATATTAAGGCTGAACGCTTACAGCGCTTAGCTCATCAAAGTCGGCAGTTAATGGCTTATAACCATGAATTGAAACAAGATCTTACGGAAAAAATCGATTGGGCCAAGGGTTTAAATCATCAGATTAAACACCTGACTCACAATTTAGAATTAGCGAAAAAAGATTATGATGATTTGGACCGGCAGTTGACTCACAATTTAGAATTAGCGAAAAAAGATTATGATGATTTGGACCGGCAGTTTGCACAAGCTCGGAATGTTTATGAGCAACGAACCGCAGATTTATCAAATGAAATAAGCGATTTACAATTGTCAATGGCAGAATTAAGTCATCAGTTACAGTCCGCACAGGCAGAAGTGGCTGAAATTCATCGACAAAAACATGAATTAGAGCACCAGAAAAATCAATTAAGTCAACAACAACAGCTTATTATTCAAGAACGTGATCAGGCCCGGGATTTGGTTGATCAAATGATGCGTTCACGGTCTTGGCGTTTAACGCGGCCACTGCGCGGCGCAACACGTGTGGTACAGTTGGTCAAAAACAAAACCAGTTATCGTTTTCGGCAAATGGCCGGTTTACCGAAACGGGTCAAAAATAGCCTCAAAACCCGGGGTGTCAAACCGACAATACAGTTGGCTAAACAGAAATTAAGTAAAAACCAATCTCAGGTTGCTGACAAGGCCAAAGCAATCAGTACAGATTATCAGCCTTTAAAGTTGAACACCTCGGCACAACCGCTGGTCAGTGTTATTATTCCGGTTTATAACCACTTTCAGCATACCTACCATTGTTTACAGTCAATCAGTGAAATCAGTGATAAAACCGCATTTGAAGTGATTGTGGTGGATGATTGTTCCAATGATGAAACCCAGGAATTAATGCCTTTGGTAACAGGGGCTCGTTATCATCGGCAAGCAAAAAATGGCGGTTTTATTCGCAGTTGTAACCAGGGGGCACAATTGGCGAAAGGCGATTATTTGTTGTTTTTAAATAATGATACTGAGGTGAGTGATCAATGGCTGGATGCCTTGCTTGATACCTTTACAACACATAAAAATGTGGGTTTAGTCGGCAGTCAATTACGTTATCCCGACGGTCGTTTGCAGGAAGCAGGCGGTATCGTTTTTAGTGATGCTTCGGGTTGGAATTACGGGCGCTTAGAGTCGCCTGAGCAACCTGAAGTGGCGCATGTGCGCGCGGTTAGTTATTGTAGTGGTGCCAGCATTATGGTGCCAACAGCCTTGTTCAAAAACTTAGGTTATTTTGATGAGCGTTATGTACCGGCTTATTATGAAGACACCGATTTGGCATTTGCGGTTCGTGCCGCCGGTTTACGGGTGTTGTATCAACCACGCAGTCGGGTGATTCATTTTGAAGGCATTTCATCAGGAACGGATGTAAGCACCGGGGTTAAGAAATACCAAGTTGTTAACCAACAAAAATTCGCTGATAAGTGGCAACAAGCATTAAAAAGTCAGCCGCCACCGGGAACAGCCATTGAACAAGCCCGTTATCAAGAAACTAAACAGCGAATTTTAATTGTTGATGCCTGTACCCCGACGCCGGACCAGGATTCAGGTTCTTTGCGGATGCTGAACTTAATTCAAATTGTGCAAGAATTGGGTTTTCACGTCAGTTTTATGCCGGAAAATATGGCGCACTTTGGTGCTTACACTGAACAACTACAACAATTGGGTGTGGAATGCGTTTATGCCCCAACCTACACATCTCCGGTGGATTATTTAGCCAAAAAAGGCCGCTATTTTTCTTTGGTTATTTTATCGCGTTATTATGTGGCGCAACCCTTATTAAAATGCCTTGCTGATTATGCGCCTAAAGCAAAGTTATGGTTTGATACCGTTGATTTACATTATCTACGGGAACAGCGCATGGCTGAGTTGGCAAATGATAAACAGGCTTTAAAAACCGCCAATCAAACCAAAACTAAGGAGCTGGCGGTGGCCAAAGCTTGCGATTTGACGCTGGTGGTGAGCCCGTATGAGCAGTCAGTTTTGGCAGAAGAATTACCGAATCTATCGGTGTCGGTATTATCCAATATCCATGAAATTTACGGCTCTCAAAAAGACTATCAGGAACGGCGTGACATTGTCTTTATGGGTGGTTATCAACACACGCCGAATGTGGATGGTATTTGTTGGTTCGTGGATGAAATTTGGCCACAAATTCATGCCGCATTGCCTGATGTGGTTTTGCATATAGTGGGGTCTAAAGCCCCCGATAAAGTGATCCAGCTGGGTCAGAAGCCGGGAATAAAGTTTCATGGCTTTGTGGAAGACATTGCGCCGCTGATGTCTGATGTGCGGATTGCTGTTGCGCCGTTACGATTTGGTGCCGGGGTTAAAGGTAAGGTCAATATGTCCATGAGTTACGGTCAGCCGGTGGTGGGTACCACGGTGGCTGTGGAGGGTATGTATACCCAACATGAAAAAGATGTTTTGATGGCTGATGATGCCGATGGTTTTGCTCAGCAGGTCATACGTCTTTATCAAGATGAAGACTTATGGCGTGCCTTGTCAGCCGGTGGGCTGGATAACGTCAAACGTTATTTTTCTTTCAATGCCGCGAAAAACGTGATTGCAGATTTGTTAAAAGATCATTGCTCATTGCGCTAAACTAAACTGATTTTTAACTTAACATTCGGTAGAATGTTTAATTTGCGTGTGGATAGGGTATGAAGGAACATGTGTCGTTTGTTCTTAAGTCAGTCATTTTGGGTTTGGCTCTGGGGTTTTTGTATATTTGGTTTTTTGGTTCAAATCTAAAAACAGTTAATCCCGCGGGTTCCGCACCTTTTTCTTATGCGTCTGCCATTAATCGCATCACCCCGTCGGTGGTGAGTATTTATATTCAAAGCAATGAATTAATCAGAAACCCGGGTGGCGGCGTTTCGCCACAAGCACCTTTTGTTAATAAAAACTATTTAGGTTCCGGTGTTATCGTTTCAGAAACCGGTCACATTGTGACCAATCGTCATGTGATTGATGATGCCAGGCGAGTGGTGGTGTCTTTGTGGACTAATGAGCAATTTGAGGCCAGTTTTGTGGGTGCCGATGAGTTCACTGATTTAGCGGTGATCAAGATTGATGCCAAAAATTTGGTGCCGGCCCAATTTACCGACAGTGATGCGGCCAATACCGGTGATGTGGTGTTAGCGGTGGGTAATCCCTACGGGCTCAACCAAAGTGCTTCTTTGGGCATTATCAGCGCCACCGGTCGCCAGGGTTTAAATATCAGTGCCGTTGAAAACTTAATTCAAACAGATGCAGCCATTAACCAAGGTAACTCCGGTGGCGCTTTAATTAATACCCTGGGTGAGGTGGTGGGAATCAGTACCGCCAGTTATAACCAGATTGGTGCTGAAGGCATTAATTTCGCAATTCCGGCGAATACCGCGGCACAAGTGGTGCAATCGGTTATTAAATACGGAAAAGTTATCCGTTCGGGGTTGGGTCTCATGTTTTTAGGGGATTATGATCATATGCGTTTTCGCATTCCAAAACCGGACAAAGGCATTATGGTCTCTTATGTTGTTCCTAAATCGCCGGCAGAAAAACAAGGCATTCAATCTCGGGATGTCATCACCCATGTTAATAATATTGCAGTGAATTCTTTTCAGGAATATCGGCAAGCTGCACTGTCATTTACCCTTGACGAAAAAGTAACCTTACGTGGTTTTAATAAAGACGGTGAATTTAGCAAAACATTGGTTGTTGAATTGCCGACTCAAAATTGATTCCTTACTTTAAACAAATTCACCGCATTGCCTTGCCAATGATGGCGGCCTCCGTGAGTGTGCCGTTATTGGGGGTGGTGGATACGGCTATTTTGGGGCATTTAGATTCTCCTGAATATCTGGCGGCGGTTAATATCGGCGTCACTGCCATGAATATGTTGATTTGGGGGTTTGGGTTTTTACGTATGAGTACCGTGGGCTTGGTGGCACAAGCGGCCGGACGCGGTGATTCTCGGCTAAGAGCACATCATTTGGCCCGCGCATTAACAGTGGCCTTAGCGTTAGGCGTTTTGGTGGTGCTCAGTCAATTTCTGTGGTTACCAGGCTTGTTATGGCTTTTGTCAGACGGAGGTTCGAGTGAAGCTTTGGCGCGTGATTATTTAGTTATCCGTTTATGGTCGGTGCCATTTCATTTGTTACTGTTTGTGATAAATGGATATTTTCTGGCAGTTGATCGGGCACGGTTGGTGATGTATCTCATGCTGATAAGCCAGGTTGGCAACATGTTGCTCGATTATTTGTTGGTGATGGTGTTTCACTTAGATGTACGCGGTGTGGCTTGGGGCTCTTTAATTAGTCAAGCTGTGGCTGCTTTGGTGGGTATTGGTTGGTTACTGAATAAAGACTATTTAACCTCTGAATTGTGGCGAAGTCGACGTCAGTGGTGGCAAAAATCACAATTACGGGCTTTGTTTAGTTTAAACGGTGATGTGTTTATCCGTACCTTGTGTCTAATGGCGGTGTTTGCCTTAATGACCCGTTTTAGCGCAGAACAAGGCGCACTTATTCTGGCCACCAATGCAGTTTTACTCAACTTCTTTTATTTAACCTCTTATGCCTTAGATGGCTATGCCCATGCCATTGAGTCCATCAGCGGTCGTCTTTACGGGCAGAGAGATTGGCAGTCTTTAAATTTAGCGGTGGCTTCAGTCTTTAAAATATCTGCTGGGGTGGCAGTTGTGATGAGCGTATTGTTTATAGTTAGCGGTCAGTCTGTGGTGTCTATATTGACCGATTTACCGACAGTCAGAGCGACAGCCAGTGAATATTTGTGGTGGGTATATATATTACCGGTGGCGGCTATGTTGGGATTTGTTTACGATGGCTTGTGTGTAGGCATTACGGCTTCTAAAATTATGCGAAATGCCATGTTGGTAGCCACTTTATTGGTGTTTTTACCCGCATGGTATATCTCTGGTTTATGGTTTGAGCAAGTGGCTGATAATCATCGTTTATGGGCTTCATTTATACTGTTTTTCATTTTTCGTGGTGTCATGATGCATGTGTTGTATAAACGCAGCCATAACAACATCACCACAAAAGCTTAATTTTCTGTGGTTAAAAAATAGAAATTTGCTAAAATTTTTACATTTTAAGGAACAAGTCGACTGATGACTGGATTGACACGTGTTTTATTAATTATTGGCTGCTTGTATGGCTGTCTGGCGGTAGCGGCTGAGACTCGACCAAAAGTTGGGTTGGTATTATCCGGTGGTGGTGCACGTGGTATTGCTCATGTGGGTGTCATTAAAGCTTTGCATGAAAAACAAATTCCCATTGACTACATTGCCGGCACATCCATGGGTGCCATTGTCGGCGGTTTATATGCAATTGGCATGGCACCGGATGACTTAGAATGGGCGGTCAAATCAGTGGATTGGGACAAGGCCATCAATCCCGGCAGTCCGCGGGTGTTGAAAAATTACCGACAAAAGCAGGAAGAAAAAGACTACTTTACCGAATTAGAAATAGGCATTTCTAAAGAAGGCGCTAAATCAAATGTTGGGCTGGTCGGCGATCATCGGGTGATGCTGGAGTTACAACGGCTTGTGGGTAACTTTAATGTTCAAGATTTTGATGATTTCCCGATTCCATTTCGAGCAGTAGCAACGGATTTGAATGCCGGTGAGCCTTATGTGATGGATCATGGCGATTTAGCGATTGCAATGCGTGCATCGATGGCTGTTCCTTTGGTATTTGGGCCGGTAAAGCATCAAGACCGCTATTTGGTGGATGGCGGTATTTTAAATAATTTGCCCGTTGATGTGGCTAAAGCCATGGGTGCGGATATCGTAATTGCGGTAAATATTTCATCGCCATTGGGTCAAGTTGATGACAAGTCATCGGTGGTTTTGGTGACCTATCAAAGTATTGACGTGGCTTTGGTGCAAAACACCAAGGAATCTGAAAAATTAGCTGATATTGTTATTAAGCCGGCATTAAAAAACATACTGCCAAACATGTTTAATCGAACAGACGACATGATTAATGATGGTTATTTGGCCACTTATGCCCAATCTGAACAGTTAGCCGGTTTGGCGTTGTCAGATTATGAGTATTTGACCTATTTAGAAAGTCGTAATTTTTTACCCAGAGAAATTCCAAGTCGCATACAGTTTGTTCGTTTTGAAGGCAATAATCGAACCGCAACAGAGCGTCTTCGGGAACATGCCTCAGCGATAATGGGTAAGGATTTTCAGGCCGGTTTGGTTCAGGATTTTGTGGATCAAGTGGTGGCTTCAGAACCTGATATTCAGAATATTACTTATAAAGTTGTTGAGGACAATAATCAGCGGGGTATTCTATTAAAGGTACAAGAAAAACGATGGGGGCCGGATTATTTGCGTTTTGGTTTGAAAGTGGCAGATGATTTTGATTCCAATACCCGTATCTCTTTATTGGTTCGACATCAGCGTTTTAATATTAATTCGAAAGGCGGACATTGGACCAATGATATCAGTATTGGCTCAGTATTGGCGTGGGAATCGGAACTGTATCAACCGATAGATTTTAGTAATGAATATTTTGCCACCTTTAATGTGGAGGCTGTTAAGGACACTAAACGACTATACCAAGGCTTGGATGCTGTTGGTGAATATGATCATAAGAGATATGGAATGGGGCTTAATATTGGTTACAACCCTACGCGTAACAGTGAATTGCGTGCCGGTTTATGGTTTAAAGATGAAAGTGTTACGCCGGTGATTAATGATTTAAGTTTTCAGACTGCTGTTGATGATACGGTTGGGGTTAAAATTAATTATGGCATTGATACCTTAGAAAAGACCATTGCCCCACGCTATGGTTATGATTTGCAAACTGAAGTGGGTGTTTTTGATCGTGTTCAGTATCTGAGTTTTGATGGTTTTAGACGATTTCCTTTATTTGAAAATTCTGCAGCGCATTTGCGTTTTAAATTTGATTTTACTGATTTGGTTGATGATAACGAGTATTTTAAAGCCTATGGTGGGGTGGATGATTTTGCCGGTTATCCGACAGATTCTTTATTGGGTTTAAACATGTTTGTTATGGAAGCCGGTTGGTTTACCGGTTTGGATCAGATTATTTTACCGGTGTTAGGCTCGCCTGACCTAACCGTTAAAGCGCACTGGGGAAATGTGTGGCAGCGTCATATAAGTGTTGAAGATATGCTGTATGGTTTCTCGGCAGGAATTTCTTTTGATGTACAAAACAATGTTTTGTATTTAGGCAGCGGCTATAGCCGCGATGGCGATTTACGCTTTTATTTGCGTGTAGGTACCGGTTTTTAGGGTAAATCAGCTGTTTTTAGATAAAAATGTGAACCGGTTTCTCTAATCTTAACGCTTCTCTTGCTACACTTTGAGCTACTCTTTTAAAGAGAAAGCGAAATGAGAATGAGAAATTTAAGTAAACTGGTCGCGTTGGCGGTTTTGTCCGTGGCACCTGTTGTTAATGCCGATGTGGCATTTGTGCTGGATGGTCATAAATATTCGAGCCCATCCAATATTATTTATCGCACTGATAACCAAAAAATCAAAAATCCGATGGTCACAAATTGTACCGCCGGTGGCATTCCTGTGCCGGACATTCAAGTGGGTACCACTTTTAAAAACGGTGACAATGTCCACATCCCCTTAAACGCTGTTTATTACAACTTGGCGCAAGGTCGTTTGTATCTGACTTCAGTATTTGGCAATGTTGAATGTCAGAATGGTACTTATGAGGATGGCTTGTTTATAGGTGGTTTTGAAGTGGGTTCTTAAAGACTGTTAAGTTGTTTAAGTAACCAGTCTTCATCCACAACGGTAACACCTAAAGACTCCGCCTGACTAAGTTTAGAGCCGGCATCCGTGCCGGCCACCACGTAATCGGTGTTTTTAGACACCGATCCAGTGACTTGTGCGCCTAAATTTTGTAAGCCTTGTTTGGCTTCACTGCGTGTTAACTGGCTTAATTTACCGGTTAACACAATGATGGTGTCCTTGAGTGGTAACCGGTCCTGGTCTATGCTTTTAATGGCGGGCCAGTGGATACCATTATCCAACAAAGCTTTAATGGTTTTATTATTGGCTTCATTATTAAAATAAACCCGAATTTTCTGCGCCACCACTGGTCCAATATCCGGTAATTGTTGCAGTTCATCGCGACCTATATTTTGAATGGCTTGTAACGTTTTGAGTTCATTGGCTAAGGTGAGCGCGGTGGCTTCACCCACTTCTCGAATTCCCAATGCATAAATAAACCGCGGCAAAGTGGTTTTTTTGCTGTGAGTGATGGCGTTAAGTAGATTTTGTGCTGATTTTTGTCCCATACGCTCTAAACCGCTTATTTGCGATTCTGTTAATTGGTATAAATCAGCGGCAGTATCAATAAGCCCGGCATCAATTAATTGATCCACTAATTTATCGCCTAAGCCATCAATATCCATGGCTTTGCGAGAGGCAAAGTGTTTTATACTGTGCTTTTTTTGAGCGTCACAAGACAAACCGGCAGGGCACCTTAAAACAGCCTCATCTTCAGGCTTATAGAGCTCGCTGCCACAAACGGGACATTGACTGGGCATCACAAACTCTTGACTGTTTTCTGGGCGCTTTTGCACCACAACTTTAACAATTTCAGGAATCACATCACCAGCTCGCCGCACAAAAACGGTGTCACCAATGCGTACATCTTTACGTTTGATTTCATCTTCATTATGTAAAGTGGCATTGGTCACTGTCACCCCGCCGACTGTAACGGGTTTTAAACGCGCCACCGGTGTGATGCTGCCGGTACGACCCACCTGGACGTCAATGTTTTCAATGATGGTGGTGGCTTCTTCAGCAGGAAATTTATAAGCAATGGCCCAGCGTGGTGCTTTGGTGATGAAGCCCAATGATTGTTGTAATGTGAGATCATCCACCTTAAAAACCGCGCCGTCAATATCGATATTTAAAGCGTCACGCTTTTCGATTAATGTTTGATAATACTCAAAGCAAGCATTGAGTCCTGAAAGGGTGGTGCATAAATCATTGACCGGAATAGCCAAGGTTTTTAGCCAGTTAAGAATTTCGGAATGGCTGCTAAATGTTCCTTGTGGCTCGGATAAACCAATACCGTAGGCGAAAAACTGTAGCGGTCGTTGTGCGGTGATTTTTGGATCGAGTTGTCGCAATGAGCCGGCCGCTGCGTTACGTGGATTGGCAAAAGTTTTATCACCACGTTGTTCAGCTGCCTGGTTGTATTGTTTGAAGCCATCTTTGGGCATCACCACTTCGCCGCGTATTTCCAGAACATCAGGTAAATCTTCTCCTGCGAGCTGTAACGGAATGGATGTTATGGTGCGGACATTATGGGTAATGTCTTCACCGGTTTGGCCATCGCCACGGGTAGCGCCTTGTGCCAGTCGACCATGTTCATAACGCAAACTAAGTGCCAGACCATCAAACTTCGGCTCCGCAGAAAAAGTCAATGTATCCATTGCAATGCCATCTTGTTGTAAGCGTTTTAAGAGACGTTGATAAAAAGCGGTCATGGCGGCTTCATCAAAGGCATTATTTAATGACAGCATGGGTGTTGCATGTTGAACCTGGGTAAAGGCGTCTAGAGGCTCATCGGCAACCCGCTGTGATGGTGACACATCGGTGACCCAATCGGGGTGTTTTTGTTCGGTGGTTAGCAGCCGTTGATAAAGCTGATCGTATTCAGCGTCTGCAATTTCAGGGTCATCTAATAGATAGTATTTTTGCGCATGGTGATTTAACGTGTCGACTAAATCTAAGTAGTCTTTTTTTGATCGGCAAAGATCCATTTATTTTTCGGAGTCCAGATTGGCCTCAAAAATACGCATCTCTTCCCGCATCGAGGCAATCCGTTGGCGGGAAAAAGTGCTGTGATTTTCATCGGTTAAGGTGCCGCCAAGTAGCTCTTCCATGCGTTTGGCCACGGGGAATAAGGTGTCCCAAAGGTCTAAAGCATCCATTTCACCGGGCAACGTCATGATAAAAACCAGGCCACTGGTTCGCATATCCACATCAAAAACCCCGGGTTTCAGCATATTGGCGACTAAAAATAAAACCTTTTTTTCACTGCCTAAACGCCGGTAGCGGTAAAACAAGTGATCATCGCCGTATTCCAAACCGGCTTTATTGGCAGCATCTTTGATTTGATGCCAGTCAAACTGTAGGCCATCTTTGGCGTGGAGAAACAAAGTGATGATTTTCTTTGTGGATTTAACAGGGGTATCTGCAGAATCGGTTTTCGATGGTTTCACTGCAGGACTTTCAAGACCCAAATCCGGATCAATATGAAACAGTTCGTCACTGTTGACATTAATATCATTAGGCCGAGCTGATTTGGTGTGAAAATAATAAATCAGCACCAAAACAATAACTCCAATAAGACCAATAATAAGGCGCAGTTCCCAGGGTGACACGGTGACGTTTTAATCCGAGATAAGAAAAGAGAATCATACAAAATCAAAGCCTTTTGTTCAAGCGTGATGGTGGTATTGACTGACAAATTTTGATTGTTGTAAACAAAGGTAGGGTGGCGCTCACTATTAATATTCAATATAGCTTAATAAAAACCATAAATAGCCACTATTCGGTTAAAAATTCGTTAAAAAAATCGTCATCACAGAGGGCTATTGTTAAAAATGAGAAATAGGTCACAGAAATATGTTAGAAGACAAATATTGAAATGATTATAGTATGAAGATTAAATTTTTGGAGTTTAAAGATGATTATAAAAAAATTAATGGTGTTGGGTTTTATGACATCAGGTCTGTCTATGGCCGGGGATTTTACTTTAAATGCAGATGATTTAAGTCACTTTACAGCCAGTGACAGAGAAGTCATTATTGCAGCTTATCCTGAACTGGTTGACAAAAACGTTACTCAGGGTGCGGCTGTGGTGGCAACCATCGGTTTCAGCAGTAATTGTACTTTTAATGCATCTGTTCGAACAACACCCATTCAGGATGCAATCGATTTTACAATAAACACCTATACAGAGCTACGCCTGGTTGAGGGCGTGTATGACGAGGAAAATATTACGCTTAATGATCGTGACATGGTGATTAAAGGGGGCTATGCCAGTTGTCCAGACGCTGCCAATAATATTCAGACCAGTCCAAATTCCTTAAATACCATTATTCAATCGAGTACTGATTCAAATCCGGTATTTCGCATCGATGGAAACACCGGTAGAAACTTTATAACCTTGCAAAATTTAGCCATCAAAAACAGTGGTGCCAGCAATTGGTATGGCGGGGCAATCCGTATCAATAGTGCGAATGCTTCTATATCACTTTATAAAATAGCGCTGAGTAACAACACTGCTTGGAAGGGTGGCGCCATAGGAATTACCGGTAATGGTGGTGACATGAACGTGAATTTAAGACAGGTGCAAATGAATGCTAATCAGGCTGAAGCCGGTGGTGGTATTTATTGTCGCAATCCCAATGCTCAAATCAATATTTTTGACAGTGATGGTTTGGAACATGGTATATACAGTAATACGGCCACAGCCGGAAGTGGTGGCGGTATTTTGCTGGAAAACGGTTGTGAGATGATTACCTATCAAGGCAGTCAGGATGTACAGCTTTTTGGCAGTGATATGCGTGGTATCAACTTTAACACAGCGACGGAACATGGTGGTGGTATTGCCATTATGGGTGGTGCCAAAGCCACATTGCGAGGACGGAATAGTTGTTTTCCTCTGAATAATAATTGGATATGTCTATCGGGTAACAATGATGAGCCGGTCAGTATGTTATTTAACTTTGCCAATTACGACGATAATGGTCTCGGTAATGGCGGCGCAGTTTATGTGGATGGCGTGGGCAGCGAACTGGTTGCTGAAAATGTCTACATGATGGCGAACATGGCCTTTGATGGTGGTGCTGTTGCGGCTGAAAATGGTGCGACAGTGACCATAAAAAGTGCCTTTGAAAATGAAGCGGGTGCCATTGGTTGTTGGAATCCAGGTGCTTGTGTTGATTTGAATACTAATTTTGCAACCAGTGTAGGTGGTGGATTGTATGCGGCCACGGGTGCAGATATTGATGTTGCTAACAGCGCGTTAAGAGGTCATCGAGCAACCGCCGGTGTGGTGGGGTATGCCCGTGATAGTGGCAGTAAAATAAAATTTGAGGGCAGTGTATTCTTTAATAATGGCAGTAATGGAACCGGTAATTACAACGACACTTATCTGTTTAGAGCCTTTCAATCTTCAGAGATATTGATTTATTATTCAACAATCGGTGAGAACCAGTCTACGTCTCGAATAATAGGTAATAATGATGCCCGTGTGGGCTTAGCGAACAGTATTGTCTATGATCCTGATGGTGTGGATATTTACTTAGAATCAGGCAATAATAATCCCACACGTTTTATGGACTGTCTGATTCTTCATGAGGATCAGTCTGTAGTAGCAACCCGTAAATTTACGTCCGATCCTATGTTTATGGATACCGGCAATCAAGATTATCGTCTTAAGGATGGTTCGCCCGGTATTGATATGTGTAATCAACAATGGGTTTCACCTTTATTTCCGGATATGTTGGGAAGTGACAGGCCTGTTGATTTACCGGAATACACCAATTTGTACGGGGCTGAAGATGTAGGCGCTTATGAAGCCACGGCCACAGACATAATCTTTAAAGATGATTTCGAATAACCTTTAAAGTTCATTCTCTGAAAAAAGCCCCGAATTAATTCGGGGTTTTTTATTTAAGCTCAGTTTTTAAAGCCGCGATTTTTTTGTTTTTGGTTTTAAGCGTTGAACTGACTTATGTCATCATAAATCTAGATGGAACTTATAATATCGGTGGCGAAGAAAGTCCTATCAATGATGTTATTTTCAAAGATGATTTCAAGTAACTCAAACTAAGTTAACTAGATTTAAAAGCTCCACAATGCTGGAGCTTTTTTTATGGGTTTTGATTTAGCTGGGCTTTTAAAGCAGCGAAATTTTGCTTGGTTTTGGCTTTATGGGCAGGGTTGTCGGGTGCCATCATAAATTCAGCAGGGATTTCATCAATAAAACGACTGGGCCCGGTGCTGGTTTGTTGTTGCGTTGGATGCTTTGATTTGCGTTTTTTGACGTAGCTTATGGTTAGTTTATTTTGTGCGCGGGTCATGCCGACATACATTAAACGCCTTTCTTCGGCCAGTGCTTCAGATTGATCTTCAGCTTCTTCGAGGCTGCTGCTGTGAGGCAGTAAACCTTCTTCAATGCCGATTAAAAACACCTGATTAAATTCTAAGCCTTTGGCTGCATGTAAGGTCATTAACGCCACGCCTTGGGTGTCGTCATCGTTGCTATCAGTTTGTAAAGTCAAGTAGCTGACTAATTCTTCTAGGTCGGTGGGTTTATTTTTGCAGATGGCATTCACCCAGCGAACAAAATCAGTGATTAATTTACGCTTATTAACTTTTGCGACTTGATTCGCGGTGTTATGTTCTACCCAATTTAGGTAGTCAGTTTGATTGAGTAGTTGGCTTAGGATGACATCGGCGGTTAATTTTGATTGGCAAAAGTTAGCTATCATGCGTTGAAAGTCATGTAATTTAGCGGCCATACGCGGCTCAAAATGTTCATCCAGTTTTGCTTGTGAAATAAAATGGAAAAATGACCGGTTGCTTAGTTTGGCTGAATGGGCAATGTGTTTAACTGTTTGCATACCGATACCGCGTCTTGGTGTGTTGATGACACGGAGAAAAGCGGCATTATCAAATGGATTAGTGAGTAACCGCAAATACGCCATCAGATCTTTAATTTCGGTGTAGTCGAAAAAAGACCGTCCACCAGAGATATGATAAGGAATATTAAAACGACGCAAGGCTTGCTCAATGGTGCGAGCCTGGCGGTTAGATCGGTATAGGATACCATAATCACCGGCCTGGTGATGGTTATGCTGTATAGAGAAGTGTATGGCGGTGGCAATGTGTTCAGCTTCTTCTTCAATGGAATCATGACTGCTGAGGTCAATTAAGTCGCCTTCGCCTAAATCGCTCCAGATTGTTTTTTTAAATGGGTGAGGGTTATGCTGCACCACGGCATCGGCGGCTTTTAAAATGGTGCTGGTGGAGCGGTAATTCTGTTCTAATTTAACCACCTCCAGTGTCGGAAAGTCATTCGCCAAGAGCTGTAGGTTTTCAGGTCGGGCGCCGCGCCATCCGTAGATTGACTGGTCATCGTCGCCAACACAGGTTAAGCCTTGGTTGTTAGCAGTTAATTGTTTGATGAGTTGATACTGGCAGGCATTGGTGTCTTGGTACTCATCAACCAACAAATAGCTCACTTGATTTTGCCAACGCTTTCGAACCGTTTCATTGCCTTGCAACAGCCATAGACTCATGGCGATTAAGTCATCAAAATCCACGGCATTGATGCTCTGCATATATTCAAGGTAACGGCGGTAAATGTCTTGATTTAATGGGTTATTCGAAGTGGCGTCTGCGGGCTTTAATCCGGCATTTTTCCAATCAGAAATTTGCCATTGAATGTCATAGACTACGTTCTTTTTTAAGCCTTTGGGGACCAGTTCCTGAATAATTTGAGTGCATTCAGAAGGGTCTAGAATACTAAATCCGGGAAGTAAGCCGGTGTGTTTTACTTCAGATTTTAACAGCCGTAAACCCAAAGCGTGAAATGTGGAGATGTTGATTAAATCTGCCTGCACATAGCGCTTTGCTAAACGTTGCTGCATTTCTTTAGCGGCTTTATTAGTAAACGTGATGGCGTATAAATGATCAGGCTGACAAAAATGGCTGTTAACAATGTGCAACATTTTTTCAACGATGACACGGGTTTTACCGCAACCGGCACCGGATAAAACCAGTAAAGGTGTGTTTAAATGCCGAACGGCAGCGGCTTGGTGTTTATTTAGCACGGTAATTAATTAAATGTTATTGGGGTCTTGGATGGTGTGTAAATCGCCGGGATGACCAAATAAGTAGCCTTGGAAATAATCACAGCCGAGTTTTTTTAACAGTGTAAATTGCGCTTCGGTTTCGACACCTTCAGCCACAGTTTTTAAATTCAGGTTTTTGGCCATGGACGTGATGGTGCGAATAATGACTTCGGCATTGTCATCGGTTTCAACGTCGTCGATAAAACTTTTGTCGATTTTAAGATAATCAATAGGTAACTGGCGCAGATACTGAAGCGATGAATACCCGGTACCAAAGTCATCTATGGCAATTTGCACCCCAAAATCTTTTAATCGGTTAAATTTATACTGAATTTCATTGAAATTGCCCACCACCACGCCTTCGGTTAATTCAATGGTTAAACTATTGGGTTTAATATTAAATTGGCTGATGATTTGTTCTATGTATTTAATAAAGCCCTGCTGATGAAATTGCTTTGAGCTGACATTAATGGAGATATTATGCCCTGATTCACTGGCTGTATAACAGGCATTAGAAATAACCCAGCGACCCAGGGATTGAATTAAATCGGTGTCTTCGGCCACCGGAATAAACTCGTCAGGATAAATGGTTCGACCATCTTGAAATATACGGATGAGTGCTTCAAAGCTGACAATCTGACGGTCATGATTGACCATGGGTTGGTATTTAAGAATAAAGGTATCTTCGTTTATGGCGTGTCTGAGTACCTGTTCAACATAAAGGATTTGGTCATTATGTTGCTTCATGCTTTGATGATACATGGTCACTTGATTGCGGCCCTGTTCTTTGGAGCGATACATGGCCACATCGGCCTGGCGTATGATGTCGTTAACGGAATTACCTTCATAAGGGTAAATAGACACACCAATACTAACGGTACAAATATGTTGGTGGTGGTCAATTTGATAGGGTTTGGCCAGTGTCTGGATAATGTCCTCGGCTAACATGACTACTTGTACCGCAGCATCATTGGCAGTTTGATATTCGCAATCAGTGACCAATACAAACTCATCTCCCCCAAAGCGGGCAATCAGTTTGAATTCATCTTGGTAAAGTTTTAAGCGGTTACTGATTTTTAATAACAGTTGGTCACCAAAATGATGACCCAATGCATCGTTGAGTACTTTAAAACGGTCCATATCCAAAAATAAAACAGCTCCGAATAATTGTGTGGCCTGACCTCTTTGGATAAGTTCATTGAGCACATGTTGTAATCGTTGGCGGTTAGGCAGATCGGTTAAATGATCGTGATAAGCTAAATGGCGAATTTGTTGGGCACTGTTTTTTTCGTCGGTAATATCCACCATCATGCCCATTATTTCTTGGCTTTGTTCGAAATCTTCAGGTAAATATAAGGTGTCTCTGAACCAGCGATACTCGCCATTGGCATGTTTAATGCGGTAATCAATATCCAGATTATGGCGATCAAAAATATCCTGAAACAAGGCCTTTTTGAAACGGCTCAAATCATCGGGATGAATTTTGCTCATTAAAAAATGTGGCTCAGTGAGCCATTGTGAGGTGGGGTAACCTAATAAAGACTGGGCTTCGGCACTGATAAATTTAATTTGGTCTTCCTGGATGTTCACTTTCCAAAAAATCACAGGGTGACTTTCTATGATGCGTTTATAATCTGAATTTGTTCGGGCGAGTTTTATATTGGCTTTGTACAGATCTTTGGTTCGTTCGGCAACTATTTTTTTAGTGGTGTAATTCTTGCCGCTTAATATCAGCATAATAAAAGTGATAAAAGCAGCAAAGAAAATACCCACCAACAAAGTTAACCATAAACTATCGGGTGTATTGGTGGTGAATAAATCGTTGTCCGGCGCCACCATTAGTAAATAATCCTGGTCAGCAATGGTGATTTGGGCTTCATGAATATAGTCTTTAAACCGGGATATGCGGACATCCTTGTTTTGATAAATTACATGTCTTTGGTTGTTGTCTATCTGATAAAGTCTGACCACATAATTCTTGATGTCATAAATTTGGTTTTTTTGGGCTAAATACTGCAAGTAATGATTAATATTGCCGGATTCCTGCTCTAGATCTGAAACCAATGTGGTTAATTGCGTTTCAATGCCTTCATTAATCCGATCGATTTGAAACTGACGAAATGAATTAAATAACAAAAAAATTAGAATAAAACAAACCAGAACAGGTACTGTTAAACTGACAATGCGGGTTCGCCAAAGAGACCTTGGTTCAGCAAAAAGAGTTAGTAATAGGGGAGTGAATATGAGTACGCTCATAATATCGCCAAGGTACCAAAGAAAACTTTTAGTCAAAAAATTGTCTTCATCGAAAAAGCCGACTTGGTTTAATAGCATTACAAATAAGATGCTGGTAAAAGCCATGGGTAAAATGGCCGAGTAAAAGAAAAACTGGCTGACTGACTTGAAGTCAAGCAATTTAAATTGATTGCCTACAACGCGAAGCACCCAAAAGCCGGCAAGCAAGGGGCGAAAAATATTGACCAAATAAAAAAGAACATTGTATAAGGTGTCAATATTCCAGCCTAAATGCAGATGAACCTTATAAATGAATAGGCTATTCAATAGTTCACCCAACATAATGCCCGGAATAATGCGGCTACGCCAAATAATAACCGCGCCTACACCGAGACCAGCAGCCGGCCATATCGCCAAGGTGGGTCTGACAAAATAGAAATACGCTAAGTAACAGACCAACGCGTATATGGCTGCGAATATGACGTTGGTTAAACTTAATTTAAGGCTGATTTTCAAGGTTCGTTTAAATGGTGATTTTTAACATGATAGTAGCAAAAATCGACAGGTGGGTGAACAGTTAAATGACTTCATCTTGTAATAAATAGTTAGTTAACGCTGACATTGTTGACAATAATAACTGCTGCGACTGCCAATA
The DNA here is from genome assembly GCF_026410405.1 of Marinicella gelatinilytica. GTDB lineage: Bacteria > Pseudomonadota > Gammaproteobacteria > Xanthomonadales > Marinicellaceae > Marinicella > Marinicella gelatinilytica. Next base: position 60,007 of record NZ_JAPMLN010000010.1, read on the forward strand.
AGGATGTTGCGTATTGTTTGATTACATTGTCGGCATGGTTGTCCTTGGTGGCCATACACTTGTAATTCTTGTTGGAAATATCCCGGCTTACCCTCACTGTTTGTAAAATCTTGTAAGGTGGTGCCGCCTGCTTTGATGGCTTTTTGCAGTACGGCTTTAATGGCGTTAGCCAAGCTTTCATAGCGTTGTAAACTAATGCGAGAAGCGGCTCGTTTTGGGTGGATGCCGGCTTGAAATAGTGCTTCAGCGGCATAAATATTGCCCACACCAACCACCACTTGGCTGTTCATGATAAAGTTTTTGACGGCCACTGTGCGGTTCTTAGCGGTGTCTTTCAACCACTGACCGTTAAAGTCATTGCTCAAAGGTTCTGGGCCTAAGGATGCGAGTAAAGAATGTTGTTCAGGGTGTTCATTGGTTAATAGGATGCAGCCAAAGCGCCTTGGGTCATGAAAACGTAATGTCTGTCCATCATGAAACTGTAGTTCAAAGTGGTCATGCTTTTTAACTGGTTGAGAAACAGGAACAACCGACATGGCACCTGACATGCCCAAATGCATTAGCAGGTGACGGCCGCCACTCAGTTTGGCTAAAATGTATTTACCGCGGCGACGAAGTTCGACGATTTGCTGGCCTTCAATATCACGAATGTCTGCTGGAATCGGCCAGCGCAATTGGGCTTGACGAACGATAACGTGGTTAATGGTTTTGTTGAGGATATATCGGTTAAGACCACGACGGGTGGTTTCCACCTCGGGTAATTCGGGCATGGTTACACAGCTTTGCCAATAAACTGGCTGATTAAACTATGGGCAACAGTAAATCGAGGCGCTAAAATAATGGAACCATCTTTTTGGCAAGCCAATAGTTCATCCCGAGAAAACCACCGAACATCTTCCATTTCATCATCTAATCGGATGTCTTCGCTGATACCTTCGGCTTTAAAGGCCAGCATTAAAGAAGCCGGAAAAGGCCAGGGTTGGGAGCCAAAATAAGACACATTTTTGATGCGAATATTTGATTCTTCATAGACTTCACGGTAAACCGCATCCTCAATGGTTTCACCGGCTTCCACAAAGCCCGCTAAGGTGGAATACACACCCGGTTTCCAATTATGTTTGCGTCCTAACAGGCAGCGATCATCTTTGGTGACCAATACAATAATGGCCGGTTCAATGCGCGGCCATTGGGCATGGCCGTTGGTGCATAACATTTTATGACCAACGCTTTCAATTTGGTTTAATTCACCGCAAATAGAACAATATTTTTTTTGACGTTGCCATAAATCTAAACCCCGCGAATATAAAGCAATATGGCCCAGGTCTTCATCCAAAGCCATGGCATAATCTCGAACAGATTCAAAGTGGCCGTGACGTTGTTGTGCCAGCTCATCTGCTTCTTGTTCAGTGAGTCCGCAGCTAAACCATAACTCGTCATGTAGAATACCTAAAAAACTTTCTCGTTCCGGTTGACCAATGGTATGGTCTGAGATGTAAAACAGGTTTTGTTCTTTCGGGTACAAATGTTTACCTTCAAAAACCGGAACAAAATGACATGCTTTTATTTTTTTTAATTGCTCAATCCGGTTTTTTTGGTTGCGCATGTCGGCGCATCGATCTAATTCTGTCCAAGTAAAATAAATTTGCTCGTTGCTCATATGGCAAAAGAACTGCCACATCCACACGTGGTTTTGGCATTGGGGTTATTGACCACAAACCGAGCGCCCTGTAAGTCCTCTAAATAATCAATGGTCGAGCCCATTAAATAAGGAAAGCTCATGGGATCCACCATTAAAGTGACCCCTTCTGATTCAATGGTCATGTCATCGCTATCGGTTTCCTCTTCAAAGGCAAACCCATACTGAAAACCCGAGCATCCGCCACCAATGATATAAACCCTGAATTTTAAATCAGGGTTCATTTCTTCAAGTACCAGCTGGTTAATTTTTTTAGCTGCCGGTTCGCTGATATTAATTTCACTCATGTTTTTGTTGCTTGTCTTTTTTATCGTGTTTGTTAATGTGGGTGACTTCACCGCCTTGATAAATAAGTTGGCCATTGATCTGTGAGCCGGTTTCCATCTCGATGTTGACGTAATAAATGTTTCCGCTAATACGTGCTTGACTGAGTACTTCGATTTTTCCGGTGGCGGTAATATCACCTTCTATGGTGCCGTTAATGACTAAGTTACCGGCTTTAATGGTGCCTTTAACGCGGCCATTTTCACTGATTGTTAGGGTGTCATTGTCATTTTCTGCAATGACAGAGCCTTCCACTTGGCCATCAAGGTGCATCATACCACTAAAGGTCATGTCACCTTTCATCCGTGTACTTTGGCCAATCAGGGTATCGAGTTGTTTTTGGTTGTTTTGTGCCATGGTTGTCTCTGGTTTACGTTTTTTGTTGAACATTATCTCTACCTCCAAAATTAGTTGGAGTCAGTTTGTGGTGGGGTGGTGTCAATCACCACTGGCGACTGTCCGGCGCCTTGCCAAATATCTTGCCATGCTATGCGGTCGGTGACAGTCTTCGGTTTATTATCTTGACTATGTAATTCTACTAAAAGTGCGGTTGGAATGAAACCATCGGGTAAGGTGATGGCGTAATTCTTAATTTGAAAGTACTTAAAAGAAAACTGGTTGTCTAAGTCAAATTGTTTAACGAGGTCTATTTGATTGGCTTTGTTGTCGGTTATTCCTAATAACTTAAGGCTGATGGTGCCGGTTTTATTGAGGGCTTTTTCTAATTTTTGTGCCAATACGATTTTTAATTGAATGTGGTTAGCCACCGGTTCCGCCACCGCTTCAAAAACCCGCAAAGTCTTAATGCTATCCTTGTGGCTCAAAAGATTTTCATAAAAGCCCACGTCAGCTTTTAGCTGGACTATTTCCTGGTTGAGCTTATCTAAATCCATTTTTAGAGACTGCAGTGCTTGGTCTTTAACTTTTAATTCTGTTTGGATGCGGCTCATGGTGATGGATTGTTGTTGGTTTTCTTCGGTTAACTGTTGGTTAATTTCAGTCCATGTTTGTTTTTGGCCTTTAAATGCTTTTAAGACATCCACGTCGTAATAGCGGCCGTAAAAAAATGCGACGACGATTAAACCGGTTAAGGTTGCCAATAACCAATGTCGCCGTATAAACGAAGGTTGTTCGTTGGCAGTTTGGATAATGTATTTGGGTGTTTTTGTGGACACTTGAGTTGTTGTTTTGATCAAAAAAAGGCATTATACCACCTGCCGGTGATCAGTGAGTTTGAGGATGTTGATAATTAAAACCATTCATATTTTTTTTGTGGTTAGTTGGTTTGCGTGTTTGTTCTACCTGCCACGGTTGTTTGTTAATCACGCCATGGTCGAGCAGGAGTCAGAGCGGCTGCTGTTGACCGGGCTGCAACAACGACTCATTAAAATGATGCGCTTTACCATGTGGGGGACTGTGATTTCAGCGATACTGCTGGTTTACAGCATTGCCGGTAAATCTTGGCTACTCTATATTAATCAAACTTGGTTTATCGCTAAAATGATCCTGGTGCTGGCTTTGATTGTTTACCATTATTATTGTTTTGCCATTCATAGACAATTTGTTGAGGGTGTCCAGAAACGCAGTCACGTCTGGTTTCGGTATTTTAATGAAATCCCGGCGCTTATCTTATTGATCGTTATCTATTTGGTGATTGCTAAACCCTTTTAGAGGTCTTTAGTTTGAGTGGTTTTAGATCAGGTTTTTAAAACCACAACCAGTGGTCTTACCTTTCAGGCTACCTTGGGCATTCAAAAATGCCATCCCTACATTTTTAGATAAAGTCGGTTTTTTCATAAAACCTTTTAGGCAAAATTTACAAAAGCTGTTTGTTTTATTGCAACTCAATGGTTTTGATATAAAAAAAGTATTTGAAAGCTGAAAGCAGAACTGATGAAACATTCTCGCTTATAATGACTTCTTAAGCGGTGGCAGTTAAAATACCGACCTATCGCTTTTAACAATTCATCTATTATGTTTGATAAAAATAACACCTTAAGCAAAACAGATCCGGATTTGATGGCCGCCATCGAACAGGAGAACCGGCGCCAGGAAGATCATATTGAGTTGATTGCTTCTGAAAACTACACCTCGCCTGCGGTGATGCAGGCCCAGGGTTCTCAACTCACCAACAAATACGCTGAAGGTTATCCGGGGCGTCGTTATTACGGTGGCTGTGAGTATGTGGATATCGCTGAGAATCTGGCTATTGAGCGGGTCAAAAAATTATTTGATGCCGATTATGCCAATGTGCAGCCGCATTCAGGCTCGCAGGCCAATCAGGCGGTATATATGGCCTTATTGCAACCCGGTGACACCATTTTAGGGATGTCATTGGCGCATGGTGGTCATTTAACCCATGGTTCGCCGGTAAATATGTCCGGTAAACTTTATAATGCCATTCAGTATGGTATTGATGAGGCCACCGGTGAAATTGATTTTGAAGAAGTGAGAAATCTGGCCATTGAGCATCAGCCCAAAATGATTATTGGTGGATTTTCTGCTTATTCCAAACGCATTGACTGGCAAAAGTTTAAAGATATTGCCGATGAAGTCGGTGCTTATTTTATGGTGGATATGGCCCATGTGGCCGGTTTAGTGGCGGCCGGGGTTTATCCCTCGCCGGTTAATATTGCAGATGTCACCACCTCAACCACCCATAAAACCCTGCGTGGTCCTCGTGGCGGTATTATTTTAGCCAGAGCCAATAAAGACATTGAAAAGAAATTGAATTCACTGGTTTTTCCGGGGATTCAAGGTGGCCCGCTCATGCATGTCATTGCAGCCAAAGCCACGGCTTTTAATGAAGCCTTACAGCCTGAATTCAAAACCTACCAACAAAATGTCGTTAAAAATGCCCAGGCCATGGCACAGGTTTTTATCGCGCGTGGTTTTGATGTGGTGTCAGGTGGCACCGAAAATCACTTGTTTTTACTCGATTTGGTGGCCAAAGACATCACCGGTAAAGATGCCGAAGCCCGTTTGGGTGAGGCTAATATTACGGTTAATAAAAATGCCGTACCCAATGACCCGCGCTCACCCTTTGTCACCAGTGGTTTACGATTGGGAACTCCGGCCGGTACCACACGAGGCTTTGATGCCGCTGATTTTAGTGACATTGCCGACTGGATGTGTGATATTCTGGAAGATATGGACAATGATGCCGTGTTGCTTGAAGTGCGCAAAAAAGTGGCTGAATTGTGTAAAGTTCACCCGGTTTACGGTTAACAATGAGTGGCCATTTTGTCACACTTGAAGGATGAATACAGCGGCATGAGTCAGCACAGAAAAAACAAACGATTACCTGAGCCTCTGGCTCGCAAACACCGCGCCCGTAAGCGTCTGGTGCAAGCCTTATACCAGATGCATTACAACGATGAGTCGGTGTCCTCGGTGATTAATCAATTTATCGAAGAGCAAGACTTCAAAAAAGTGGATATGGCCTTTTTTGAAAAGGCTTTGCGTTATATCGCTGCCAATCGCACCACCATTGAGGCCTTAATTGATCCCCATGTGGGCCGTGAAAAAGCTTCATTGGGTGCGGTTGAATATGCGGTGTTACTGGTGGCTGCGTATGAGCTGTCGCAAAGTATTGAAACACCGTTCAAGGTTGTTATTAATGAGGCGGTTATTTTAACCACGGAGTTTGGTGCCGAAGGTGGGCATAGTTTTGTCAATGGCGTGTTAAAACAAGTGGCCGCTGAAACCCGTCCGCATGAATTGGGTGTGTGATTAACGAATTCGATCTTATCAAACAGCTCCAGTCGTTGGTTCATGGTCAGGACCGGGCCGTAACCCTGGGCATCGGCGATGATGCCGCGGTGATTGATCCTGCCTTAATTCCTGCCGGTCACCAAATGGTTATTGCCACCGATACGCTGGTGGTGGGTCGTCATTTTAAAGCGGATGATAAGCCTGAAGATATTGGTCATAAAGCCATCGCCGTTAATTTAAGCGATATGGCCGCCATGGCAGCTCAACCCAAGTGGGTTTTGATGAATTTAACCTTACCCGCTGTCGATGGGCCATGGATTGCAGGTTTTAGTCGGGGTGTCAGTGGTTTATTGAAAAAACACCGGGTGGAATTAATTGGCGGCGACACCACATCCGGGCCGCTTGCCATCGGTTTCACTGTTATCGGCTTGTCAAAAAATCCGAAAAAACGAAAAGATGCTCGGGCGGGTGATTTAGTCGTGGTCAGTGGTGAGCTGGGCAGTGCTGCCTTTGCGCTCAACAATCCCGGCGTCAACGATTATTGTGATGCACAACTCAAACGGCCTCAGCCGCGATTTGATGTCGCCGAGGCAGTGATTGATTACGCCCGTGCCATGATTGATGTTTCAGATGGATTGCTGGCGGATTTGGGTCATATCTGCGAGGCATCGGCTATGGGTGCGCAACTGGATGTGGAAAAAATGCCGGTCTATGAGCCCATTAAAAGTGATTCACAATGGTTGGACTACGTGTTAAGCGGTGGTGATGATTATCAATTATGTTTCACCATTCGACCAGAGGATGAATCCTTGTTACCGCCGGATTGTACGGTGATTGGGCATATGTGTGCCGGATCGGGTGTCACTGTTTATGACAAAGGTCAGCGTATTGAAGTTAAACGGTCGGGTTTTGATCATTTTGGGTAAAACTTAAATTGCGACTCCTTCGGGCTTGACCCGGAGGTCCATTTTTGAAATAGATATAAAAATGAGTAATCGTTTAGAATTTAGACATTATAGCAAGACAATTAAAAGCGACTGCTTTTGTTTGCTATCGCAAACTGGATCTCCGGGTCAAGCCCGAAGACGACGCGGCTTATGAATAAAACACAGAAAATAGCATTAACCACACCGTCCGGCTTTCTGGCCTTTGGTTTTGGCAGCGGTTTGGCGCCGGTGGCGCCGGGGACGTTTGGGACACTGATGGCGATTCCTTTGTATCTGGCCTTGCAGACCTTGCCGCCTTTAATGTACTTAGCCGTCGTGGTGGCTGCCTTTATCGGCGGAGTCTGGATTTGTGGCCGTGCCGGCAAAGCCTTGGGCGTGCATGATCATGGTGGCATTGTCTGGGATGAGTTTGTCGGTTTTTGGATCACCATGTGGTTGGTGCCGTTTCATTGGACTTGGCTGTTGGCCGGATTTATTTTATTTCGTCTGTTTGATATTGTGAAACCCTTTCCCATTGGTTGGATTGACAAAAAAGTCTCCGGTGGTTTTGGGGTAATGATTGATGATGTGGTGGCGGGTATTTATGCGTGGTTGATTTTAATGCTGGCCAGATATTTTTTATGATGCCTGATGCTTAATGAAAATTCTGTATCTCCGAAACCAGTGAACAGTCTCATGGCGAGTGGCACAAACACCGACAAAACCCTACTCAAAGACACTGGGTGCCGGCCTTCGCCGGCACGGGTTAATGTTGAATGATGAAGATGAATCACTGTGGAAGTTAGGGTATGAAGAAGATTATTGTGTTGGGTGGTGGTCGTATTGGTCGGGTGATTGCTTTAAACCTCAGTGAAGACCATGTCGTCTGTTTGACGGATTTACAGAAGCCCGATGCGTTACCGGATGGTATTGAATTTAAACAACTGGATGTCACCGACAAAGCCGCCTTACAAAAGATGGTGGCAGATTATGATTTGGTGGTCGGTGCCTTACCCAGCGTCCTGGGCTTTAAGGCTTTAAAAGCAGTATTGGAAACCGGGCAATCGATGGTGGATATTTCATTTTTTACCAAAGATCCGCTGCAATTGGATGATTTTGCTAAAAAACATAATGCCACGGCGATTGTTGATATGGGGCTGGCGCCGGGTTTAACCAATTTATTTGCCGGCCATTTTGTGGCGACTTATGAGCAGGTGGATGAATTGACTTGTCTGGTCGGAGGTTTGCCGGTTGAGAGAAACTTACCGTTTGAATACAAAGCACCATTTGCACCCCTGGATGTGATTGAAGAATACACCCGTCCGGCACGTATGAAGAGAAATGGTCAGGATTTAGTGTTACCACCGTTAACTGAAATCGAAACATTGCATGTCCCCGGAATCGGTGACCTTGAAGCTTTTAATACCGACGGCTTACGGACATTATTAACCACCGTTGATATTCCAACCATGGCCGAAAAAACCATCCGCTATCCCGGTCATGCGCAGTTTATTACGCAGTTAAAACAAGCCGGGTTTTTTAACGATGCCCACCGTGAGAATACCGCCGAAGTTCTGCAAAAACAGTGGCAATTTCAAGCCGGCGAACAAGACCTGACAGTACTGGAAATTCGGGTCAAAGGTATTCGTGTCGGTCAGCAAACAAGTGAAATCTACCGCATGGTGGATCATTATGACACTGAAAATTACATCAGCTCCATGGCCCGTACCACCGGCTACACCTGTGCCGCGACAGCTCGTTTAATGCTGAATAATAAGGTTATGCCAGGCGTACTGGCACCGGAGCATTTAGGTCAGGATGTGCACCACTTTGAATACCTCTTGGCCAATTTAGCGCAACACAACATCAAAATTAAACCCTGCACATAAAAAAGGGCTTCGTGAAGAAGCCCAAAACTAAGTCGTTATTTTGTTGACTACTAATTAAGGTGCTGAATCCATAACAAGTTGTACCGCGCACATTTTTTGATCAGTAGTTGAAGTCGGAGAATAAAAACGAATCATATATTTATAATTTGCATTATCGATGACAACGCGAGGCGATAAATAATCAACTATAAACCCGTATCCGGTGTCACCAGTTGAGCTGAGTGTATTTTCAATGACAAAGTTACCTGTAAAATCAACAGAAGCCAAGTAAACTTCTGTGCTAGCGCTACTGCTGTCTTCAAATGCATAACGCACACCAAATATTTCATGGCCATCTGGTAACTGTAGTGGTAAATCAAAGTATCCACTACCATAGATACAACCTTTGCTACCATAGTTTAAAGTAACTGATGATGAATACGGCGTGGCGGCAGTGGCAATTAAATTTATAGTGTAGATACCATCACCGTAAGTTTTGTTAGAAGATAAAAAGTCAAACGCTTTTTCATCTTCAGTAAAATTGTTCTTAATTGTCGTGTGATTTGTTGGAAACTGGTCTGAATTTAAATCCGATTCATCCTGCAGTGAAGTTTGACAAAAACTTCCACCTGATACAGATAATCCAGCGATTAAGGATAATTTAAGTGTTAAAAGTTTCATGGTATTTCTCCTTTGGATTAACGGTAAAAGTTGTTGACAAAGATTACATCACTCGCAACATCCGGTGGCACATAACCAATCCGATAGCCACAGAGTGAGATATCGGAATCATTAGCGCGCTGTCGAACGACAAGTGGATTACTGTATCCTATGGTGTAATCAAGAAAGCCACCTTCACTGAACCGACCTGGTATGGCTGATCCGCCTGAAGGGTGGGTTTCAAGGTCAGTCCATGTATTGGTATTATTGTCGCGCTCAACCAACCAGGATGAGGCTTGAGCAGTGCCGCTATTGTCGACACCAAATGCTGAAAAAGAGACAACTTTTGATCCATTGGGTAGGTCAACGGCATCATCTATTTGAACTGTGCCTGCTAAAGGTGTTTTGCAACCAGAATAAGTGTAAGAATAAGTGCCGCTTGAAGAACTCTGCATGGCGGATCCCACTGCTGAATAATAGCGGATTGAAGTACCGCCAACAGGACGATTTTCATCGACCATAGTTTTGGTATTATCGCTGATTATTTCACCGTCACGATTGATTTCAAATCCCAATGGTGCATTCGCTTCCATATCAAGTAAATCGTCACTGTTGAGATAGACTGTATCACCGGCAAAGACAGTACTGCATGCCATTAAACCGGCTATTTTAATTAAATGTTTCATAATAATTACTCCTGTTTTTTAAGGTGTGGCTGTCATATTAAGCCGAGCACCGCACATTATTTGATCGATACCGGGCGAGCCTGGTTGAAAACGCAAGACATAAGCATAATTTGCATTATCAATAAAGTGCGGCGTGGATATGTTTTCATAATGACTCGTATAGACGCCGGCGCTACCGCTTGAAGTAACTGATTGTAAAGAGCTATAAGTTCCGGTATTTTGGTTGATTCGGTACAAAGTAACTTGACTATTGCTACTGGCACTGTTGTCGTCATAAAAGTACCGTATGCCATTAATTCTATGACCACCAGGTAGTTGAATATTAACATCGAAAAGACCCACCACGTTGGCGTAAAAACAGCCTTTGTTGGCGTAAGTGTAATCGTTGTCGCTGCTCATTATGGGAACGCTTCCTGATGCGGCAATATTCAAATGATAGGTACCGGAAAAACTTTTGTCGGACAGTTCGTCCTGATTGTCATCTTGATATTTAACTTTGGTGACGGTAAATTGATCGGTTATATCAATAGTCTCATCCGGCACCGTTGATTGGGCCGAGATTGAGGTTGATACCATGGCGGTGATCCAAGCCATGGATTTAATGGATAGATATTTCATTGTACTCTCCTCTGAAAAAAATGGTGCTAAGCTGTTAACTTAACTTGCCCCAGTTTACTCCTAAAGAGAACAACCTGCCACTGAAAAACAGTGATACAGTTCACAAAAATGAAGCTAAATCAAGAAAATTAACGGAAAACAGTGAAGAAATGCGTATTTTTGCAGAGCGTTGAGCATAGTGAGTTGCCACGTCAATGGACTAAAAAGTCCATGAAAAAATAATCACAGTCAAGTTCTAGACAGGTTGATGGTCAAGTGATCGGCTTGTCAATGTATCAATTTACAGGATAAAACTTATGACGTCAGCAGTTCGTCCAGATATTGAAGTGCCACTTCGGTGGGTTTGTTGAGTTTTGAGGCATCTTCTGAGGGCCAGACTTTGGCGCGTAGTGTGGTGGGCATGGGGGGGGGTGTGAGGGTGCTGACTTTAACCCCCTGGTTTTCACATTCTTGAGACAGAATTTTTGCAAACTGCTCGATGGCAGCTTTGGCGACACCGTATTGTCCCCAGTAGGCTTTGGCGGTTAAGTTCAGGTCATCTGAGGTAAAAATAATGTGGCCTTTGGCTTTCAGTAATAGCGGTAACAAGGCTTGGGTCAGAAAAATCGGTGAATTAACATTAACCTGCATTTCTTTGAGCCAGCGAGACGCTTCATACAATATAAAGGGTGATAAACTACCGAATTCAACAGCGGTATGAATCAAGCCGTCTAAGCGTCCGAAGTGTTTTTCTAATTGTTTGGCCAGCTGAATGTAATCATTGGGTGTGGCGCCAATTAGGTCCATGGGGTAAATAACCGGCTCGGGTAAACCGCGTTTTAACAGTTCGTCACAGAGTTTATCTAAAGTTTTCGGGCTTTTGTCACTAATCACTAAATTGGCCTGTTGTTGTGACAAACGTAACGCAATGGCTGAGCCCAAGCCGCCGCAAGCGCCGGTAAGAAAGTAAGTTTTTCCTTTAAGTTGATGGTATTTATCCATGGTAACGTAAAATTCGATGTGTCTGAATTTTAACAGTTTATTCGCGCAGATATAGAAATATTTTGAATTCACTGAAGCAGTGGTGAAATATATCGATTAATTGCTAAATATTTGATTGGGATCTTTCGTTACAATCTCGTTAAATAAGTCAACCAGATGGCGTTTTTTTTATGGTAATATCTATGCCTTTGGCTGATTCGGGTCATGTAAAACACCCGATATCAGATATTTTCTAAGCCTAAATAAATAAATTCTATGACTGCAAACACAAATCCTTTATCAGCCTCTACAGCTAACCTCAATCCCCAAGTAATGAATCATCCGGCGGGGCTTTTTATTTTATTTTTTACTGAAATGTGGGAGCGTTTTAGCTTCTATGGTATGCGGGCTTTGCTGGTGCTGTTTTTGGTAACTGCCATTTCAGATGGTGGTTGGGGTTGGTCCAGAGAGAATGCGGGTATTTTATATGCCTGGTACACCGGTTTGGTTTATTTAACGCCTTTAATTGGTGGTTGGTTAGCCGACCGTTACATGGGTTTTAGAAGTGCTGTTGTTTGGGGTGCTTTATTAATGACCTTAGGCCACGGTTCGCTGGCTTTTGAAACGCAAAGCAGTTTTTATTTAGGACTGGCTTTACTGGTGGCCGGTAATGGTTTGTTTAAACCCAATATCTCTTCGATGGTGGGAGGTCTCTATAAGGATGATAAAAAGAAGGACAGCGCCTACACCATTTTTTATATGGGAATCAATGCCGGTGCTTTTTTGGGTATTATGCTGTGCGGTTATGTCGGTGAAATGGTTGGCTGGTCTTATGGATTTGGGCTGGCCGGGGTGTTTATGTTTTTCGGGTTACTGCAGTTTTACTTTGCCCAAAAGCTGTTAGGCTCTAATGGTGACAAGCCAATGCGGGTTAATGTCGCTGAAGATATTCATGAAATCCAAGACCACCCTTTAAATAAACAAGAGAAAGATCGTTTATTGGTGATTGCGGTTTTTGCTTTATTTGTGGTGGTGTTTTGGTGGGCTTTTGAGCAAGCCGGAAGCTCCATGACGATATTTGCCAAAGATTATACCGGTCGCTTATTAACCGGATTACCTGCCACAATCTATGTATGGTCTAACTTTTTCCTGACTGTTTTACCGGTGGCTGTGGTGACATGGGTGTTGATTTTATTGTTTAAACGGACTTTTAAAACGATACCGTTATCGAATATCTTTTTAGGCACTAGTTTTGCCATTATTTGGGGTATTGTGATTTGGAAGGTGTATAGTGAATTTACTTCAACTGACCAAATTGAGATACCGGCTTCCTGGTTTGGGGTGTTAAATTCGTTTTTTATTATTACCTTGGCACCTTTATTTTCTAAACTTTGGGAAACCCGCTTTAATCCATCAGGACCGGCCAAATTTGCTTTGGGCTTGGTGCTTTTGGGTATTGGTTTTGGCTTTTTAGCTTATGGCGCCAGCGGTATTCAAATGGGTGCTGCCACCGCTTCTGTTTCCATATTTTGGTTGATTGCTGCTTACTTTTTCCACACCACCGGTGAACTGTGTTTGTCTCCAGTGGGTTTATCTTATGTCAGCAAATTGGCGCCGAAAAAACTGTTGGGTCTTATGTTTGGGGTCTGGTTTCTGGCTAATTTCGTGGCTAATTTAGTTGGTGGTTATACCGCCAGCTATATTGATGACATTAATGCCAGCATGGGCTTATCTGGATTCTTTATGATCTTTACCGCCATTCCAATCGCTGCCGGTGTATTGATGATGGTGTTGTCGCCCTGGTTGCGCAAACGTATGCACGGTATCCATTAACTTATCATCTAATAAGAGGAGTGAATAAATGACAACTGATGTAATTGGTTCGGCCACCACAGGTGATGGCAAAGACTATAAAACCTTGTGGGGACATCCCATTGGTTTGTATGTGTGTTTTGCCACAGAACTATGGGAGCGCTTTTCGTTCTACGGCATGAAATACCTGCTGTTGCTTTATTTAACCAAATACCATCTATTTACCGATGAAAATGGATTGGGTATCGTCGGCGCTTATGCTGGTTTGGTGTATGCCTTACCACTGGTGGGTGGTTTATTGGCGGACCGTTATTTAGGTATGCGCAAGGCCGTTATCTTCGGTGGCGTATTATTGGTGATGGGTCACTTATTGATGGCGGTGGAAGGCACCAAAGCGACCATGGTGGCCGGTGAAGTGATGCGTGATCAGTTTGCCATTAATGTGTTTTATTTGGCTTTGGCTTTAATTGTTTTGGGGGTTGGTTTTTTAAAACCCAATATTTCAACCATTGTTGGTAAGTTATACCATGAAGATGATCCGCGCCGTGATTCGGGTTTCACGATTTTCTACCAAGGTATTAACATTGGCTCGTTTGTGGCCACAATTATTTGTGCCTGGTTGGGCGAAACCTATGGTTGGAGTTATGGTTTTGGTGCCGCCGGTTTAGGTATGTTGATTGGTTTAGTGACTTTTTTATGGGGTCAAAAATATCTGTATGGACATGCTGAGCCGAATAATCCGAAGGTTTTAAAAGAATCTTTTCTGGGGCCAATTAATAAGGAGTGGGGCATTTATATTGTTTCCGTCCTGTCGTTGGTTCTCATTTGGTTTTTGGTGCAGAAAATTGCCATTGTATTTTTTACCCAAAATTTATTCCTATTGATGGCGGTGGTGGGATTGACCTACTATGCCATGTTTTATAAAAACGAAGATCAGAATCGCGGCTTGGCAAAGATTTTTGCCGCAGTGATTATTATCTTTGGATTGCTGGCTGTGATTGGTTTTACCATCGATCATTTTCCGGACTCGCTGCTGAGTCAGGTGGCTGTCTTTAATACTTTTGCTGAATGGATTGAACCGTTGGCCTATGTACTGCTGGGCATGATTATTGCTTTTAGCATATACGGTTTTTTGAAAACTTCAGGCGAAAGTTACTCGCGCATGATTGTGTTGATGTTTTTAATTGTTTCCACCATTGTGTTTTGGGCGCTGTTTGAACAGTCGGCCAGTTCCATGACTTTATTTGCCGATCGGGTCATTGATCGTCGTTTAATCAATGCTGAATTAACCAATGGTGATGCCTGGTTGTTTTATGTGCTGGCCGTGATTTCATTTGCCATTGCCGCTTTAGGTTTTAAAACAGCCAATGCCTATCGCCGTATTCATAACAGTCCATTAAGATCCGTGTTAATGCCGACCGTTTTGGTGGGTTTGGTTGATATTGTATTGGTGCTGGGTGTGGTTATTTATCAATTTGGCGGTGAGTGGATTACCTATTTTTCTTATTTAGGTATCTTTTTGCTGCTGTTAACATCGGTGGTTAAAGCCATGTCCTTGGCCTTTATATTAATCGGGTTTTTCTTTAACCGTGATAAAGCCACCACCATTACCCAAACAGATGCCACCTCATCGGCCGCCAGTATCAGCATTATAGCCGTGACCATGCTGATTGTTGGTGGTATCTGTGCTTATTATGGTTTGTTCCATTTGGGCGGTTTGGCAGATGGTGAAGTTGAGCGTCTTGTGATTGAACCCACAGCCGGACAATTTGGTTCACTCAATGCCTTATTTATCTTTACTTTAGCGCCTTTATTTGCCGCTTTATGGGTTAAATTGGCGCGGGTTAATTTAGATCCCAGCACGCCGGTGAAATTTTCCTTAGGTCTTATACAAGTGGGCTTGGGTTTTGGGGCTTTATTGATCGGCGCCTTAATGCCTGATGCGTCCGGTAAAGTTGCTTGGGTTTGGTTAATGTTGGCATACTTGCTGCATACCACAGGCGAATTAAGTTTATCGCCGGTCGGTTTATCGGCGGTGACTAAGCTGTCCATTAAGAGTGTGGTGAGTATGGTTATGGGCGTTTGGTTCTTGGCCACTTCCTTATCGGAAGTGGTGGCCGTGTTGTTGGCTAAAATTGCAGCGCTTGACCCCGAAGAGTTAACCACGCTTACAGTGTCGCAACAATTAGATAAATATAACGAACTGTGGACCACCTTATTGTATTTAGGTGTTGGTTTTGGTTTGGTGTTGTTGCTGCTGAGTCCGCTATTGAAAAAAGGCATGAAGGGCTTACATTAAACCTGTCTTTATGTTCAGTTAAGCCCTTAAAGACAAACACTTTAAGGGCTTTTCTTATCGCACCATGCCAATATATTGTTATCGACAAACAGAACAAAACGGTTGCGACCTGTGTCGCCACGGTTTTGAGTTGCGCCAAAAAATAACGGATGTTCCGTTACAACACTGTCCTGAATGTGGTGTGCCAGTTAACAAAATTATCACAGCGGTACATGTTCATACCGGCTTAACCAGTGGTGGTGGGCACACGCTGAGTGAGAAAAATATAAGTAAACAAGGTTTTACCCAGTATCGCAAAGTGGGGCCGGGCCAATACGAGAAAACCGCCGGCAAGCAAGGCCCTGATCAGTTCAATGCCAAAGATCTTAAGGATTAATGCCGTTTAAATCAGCGAAAGAATGCTGTGACGAATACGCCGGGATAAGATGGCTTTCGAACCCTGGTACATGGGTTCTAAATTTTCAGTCAGAATGATTTTACCTGTATCATCAATTTCTATGATGGCTTCTTCGCTGAGTTGCTTAATAAAATGTTTGAAGAGATTTCTGTCAAAGAAGTCTGGAGAGTTAAACTCGTATAGTAAAGTCAATTGACTGGCAATTTGATGGCATAAAGATTCCAGATCATTTGCTGTTAGGGTACCGGAACCTTTTGATTTAAGCACCGCAATGACAATAAAAAACCGTTCATAGGTTTGCATCAGGGCATTGGCCAGCACCCTTAACTTTCCTGCTTGTAAAGAGCCGCCCACATGACGCTGTAATTGTCGTCCGTCAGATTGTAATAAATCATGGTCCTTGAATATTTTGAGGGTTTGCCGGCCATAATCAATGAATTCTTCGCGAGACCACTGCAAAAATAATTCATTTTTAATGTATGGGTAAATAATGGCCATCATCCGTAATAAATCTTTACGCGGGTATTTGGCCTGGTTAATAAAAAACATGGCAATAAAAGAACTGGCAGCAAAAAGATGCAGTACATTATTGCGGTAATAAGTCATCATCACGCCCATATCCTGCTTCACCCTAACAACATCGCCAAGATCATGTGAAACTTGCTCAATAAACCCCAGTTTTATACCTTGATCGATAATTTCTTTTTCTGATAAGTTGGTGATGGTGGTTCTGTCAGAATAAGGAAGGTCGCGCAATAAGGTTTTATAGAGATGAATTTGTGCCATTAAATTTGACATTGAGGCAGCTTGATTGGGTGTGGCCAATAAACTCACTGCCAGTAAATTAATGGGGTTGACATGTGATGCCCTGTTAATATTTGTCAAAATGAGGTTGCCGGCTTCTGAAACCACATTTTTAAACCAAGTGGGTTTTTCCTTAACACCTAAGCGCAGGTTACGCCAATCAGCTTTATGTTTGTCCAAAATATCATCCAGCTCAATGGCTTCGGCAAAATTAACTGTCAGCCGTCCATATTCATCTTTGAGAAGTTTTAAAGTTTTGAAAAGACCGCCAATGGATTCTTTTTTCTTGGCCTCACCGCCTAGTTCTGATTTGTAGGAAGCGCCTTCCATGAGTTTTTCATAGTTCAATGAGGCGGGCAGGAATACCAAGGGTTTACCACGTTCATTGATATAACTACGCACTGTCATGGCTAACATGCCGGCTTTTGGGTGCAGTAATCGACCGGTGCGACTGCGGGTACCTTCAATAAAGTATTCAATGGACACGCCGTGGGCGATTAAAGAGCTTAAATATTCAGAAAAAATGGTGGAATATAAAGTCGAATTAAATGAGCGTCGAATAAAAAATGCGCCTGACCCACGGAGAAGACGGCCTATGATGGGTAGATTTAAGTTTATGCCGGCAGCTATGTGAGGCGGAACCAAGCCCTTTTCGTAGAGTGAATAAGACAGGATTAAATAATCAATGTGACTGCGATGACAAGGGGTGTATATGATTTCCTTTTCGGTGGTTAAGCCACGAAATTCTGCATAAAAATTTAATTTAACACCATCGTAAACACGGGTCCAGAACCAACGAAACACTTTATGCATTAAACGGATATTACTGTAAGAGTAATCAGCCGCGATTTCACGGATAATTTTTTCAGCTTCTCGCTGGGCTTTATCCTCGGAAACTTTTTGTCGCACAGCGTAGTTTTTAATTTCAGTCTGTACCAAAGGCCGAGCCAAGATGTTTTTGGCGATGGTCCGGCGATGCGATAGGTCTTGACCAACCACTGCGGTTTTAACCCGATTAAAATGCAAGCGAAGAACACGAGATAATTTATGTGACAGGGCCTTTGAATCATCTTCCCTGTTGTCTAAATTTTTATCAACCACAATCGGCCGGCTTAAACGCACCAATGTGTGATTGCCATGAGCCAAAATACTGAAAAACTTTCGTAATCGTCCGGTGATTCCCCAGCGTTCAGAAAACAATATTTTAAATAGGCCGTGATTTTTGTCAGGTGCCCGCCCTAAAAATACGGAAACCGGTATAAGCTGTAAAGATTTATCGGGATTTTGGCGAATGGTTTGTATCAGTTCTTCAAGCTGTTGTTCAAAATGAAGATAATCTACGCGACGTCGGAACAGGCCGGTGATTTTTTTATTGGCCAATATACTGCTGTCAGCTTTGAGTTTGGTTGATGTCTGGTCGTCATCGATAACGGCGACCGGTACAGGCAAATGACCCCGTCTGATTTCCTCAAGCAAAATACTGCGTGATACCATGGAGTCAGCCGATAATACGTACATAAACGGTTTATCGGCTGCCACACCTAAGGTGCTCAAATCATCCGGGCTGTATTCAACGCGTACCCGAAGATAGAGTAATTTACTGAGAAGCGACATAAGTCAGACAGGGCTGACGAATCAGCCCTTAATGTTCATTTATTGTGGGTTAACAACCCAAATACCATCACGTTTAATCATGGTAACAGGACTGCAAGCGGTTTTACCAAAAACCTCATAACTGGCGATCATGGTGGCTTGTTCGCCATTGATGGTAACGTCAGAGACCTGAGCTGAACTTAATATGGCATTGACGTCAATGCCGTGCGCATTCAGTGCGTTCTTGAATCCACTAAAAACTTGACCACCCATTTCTAAGGCTTCATCAAAATTAAGATTTTGTAAATCATCTGCAGATGACAAGTCTAAATCACGACCCATGGCGACCAACTCGGCGATGCTGTTTTTAACTTTATCTTCTTGCAAGATATCGTTGTCCATAATCCAGGTAACGGTGGCGTCAACCACTTCCGAGTTACTGTTACAACGCGGCGCCAAGCTGGTCTTGTCGGCCCCCAATTGTTGGCTGATTTGGTCTTTGGCACCCATTAGCATCATTGGCATAAAAGCACGTACTTGGGTGAGTTGCGGCGCAATCATGGCAAACAATTGTTGTTCTGCGTCATCTTGGTTAATCAAAGCCAAACCTTCATTAAACTGAGCTTTCTGTTCAGCATCCATAGGTTCATTTTTCTTGGCTTCAAATTCAGTGACCAGTTCGTTATATTTATCTTGCGATAAACTATTTTTAACAGCGGCCTGAATGTCGCTTTCAGCCAGCGTATTCATGGTTAATAAAAAAGCGCCATCAGGCGTATTTTTGTCCAAATCAGAGGTATCAATTTGGCCGGCATCGTCGCTGCCACAGCTTATTAAAAACAGCGCGGTGAAGGTCAGAAGAAAAGTATTGCGAAATCGTGTTTTCATTGTCGTTATCGTTTAAAAAGAGACATATTATCCCTGTTAATGGATTTATTCACAAGCTTCACTATAAAATATAGCGGCTTAGGTCTTCATCTTTCGCCAATTCACCGACGGTTTTATCAACCAATTCAGCATTGATAACATATTCTTTACCGGCGTTATCGCTGGCGACAAATGCCACCTCATCAAGTATTTTCTCAAGCACTGTGTGTAAACGTCTGGCACCGATGTTTTCAGTGCTTTCATTGACAGAGAACGATATTTCAGCAATGCGTCGAATACCATCTTCGGTAAATATCAAATCCACATCTTCGGTACCGATTAAGGCCCTGTATTGCTCAGTGAGTGAGTGTTTTGGTTCTGTTAAAATACGTTCAAAATCTTTACTGGTGAGGGCCCGTAACTCAACACGAATGGGTAATCGACCCTGTAATTCGGGGATTAAATCAGATGGTTTGGCCAGGTGAAAGGCCCCTGAAGCGACAAATAAGATATAGTCAGTTTTAATTTGGCCGTATTTGGTGTTGACCACAGTGCCCTCAATAAGCGGTAACAAGTCACGCTGAACACCTTCTCGAGAAACCTGACCAGAGTCGCCTAATCCACTGCCTTTAGCCACTTTATCAATTTCATCCAAAAAGACGATGCCGTTTTGTTCGGCGTTTTGCAGTGCTTGGTGCTTGATTTCTTCTTCGTTAATGAGTTTTTGCGCTTCTTCTTCCACCAATATCGGTCGCGCGGCTTTGATGGTCAGTTTCTTTGTTTGTTGTTTTTTGCGACCCATGCTTTCGAACATATTTTGCAATTGATCGGTCATTTCTTCCATACCCGGTGGTCCCATGATGTCCACACCGAGATTTTGACTGACTTTGATTTCTATTTTTTTATCTTCTAAATCACCATTGCGAAGGCGTTCTAAGAATTTTTGACGCGTGGCATGATCACGCTCTCCATCCTGTTCTCCGGGAATGGTGCTGCCACTGCGTTGTGGTAGTAAATAGTCTAAAATACGTTGTTCGGCAGCCGCTTCAGCACTTTTCACGACTTTACGTTTGGCGGCTTCACGGGTTCTTTTCATGGAAGTTTCCACCAGATCACGAATTATGGATTCCACATCCTTACCCACATAGCCCACCTCAGTGAATTTTGTGGATTCTACTTTTATAAACGGGGCATCGGCCAACACCGCTAAACGTCGGGCAATCTCGGTTTTGCCGACACCGGTGGGGCCAATCATAAGAATGTTTTTAGGGGTAATTTCTTTCGCCAGCTTAGGGTCTAATTGCATCCGGCGCCATCGATTTCGCAAAGCGATGGCAACGGCTCGCTTGGCCTGACTTTGACCAATAATATGTTTATCCAGTTCTTGGACGATTTCTCTGGGTGTCATGTTCGACATAATGTTTCCTTATTTAAAAGCTTTGTTTTGATGATGTGGTTTTACAAAAAAGCCATCAGTGATGCCCGTGAGGGCAATTAAAAATTCACCAGTCAAAACAAAGGTTTGGTTAAATATCTAATGTTTCAATGGTGTGATTATGGTTGGTATATATACAAATATCGGCAGCAATGGTTAAGGCATCTTTAACCAGTTGTTCAGCCGGTATTTCGGTGTTTTTCATCATGGCCAGGGCAGCGGCTTGGGCAAATGGACCGCCTGAGCCAATGGCAATCAGTCCTTGTTCCGGTTCAATCACGTCACCATTTCCGGAAATAATGAGTGATGTTGTTTTATCGGCGACTGCTAAGAGCGCTTCTAAACGGCCCAAGCGGCGATCAGTTCGCCATTCTTTGGCCATGGCCACGGCAGAACGGACCAGATTGCCGGAGTGTTTTTCCAGTTTAGCTTCAAACACTTCAAATAGTGTGAAGGCATCGGCAGTGGCACCGGCAAAACCGGCCAATACTTGGTTGTTGTAAAGTCTGCGTATTTTACGGGCATTGGATTTCATGATGGTGTTGCCAAGCGTCACTTGACCATCTCCGCCGATAACCACTTGTTTGTCGTTGCGGTAACTAACAATGGTGGTACCGCGATAATTGTGCATGGATTCTTTCATGGTATTGGGTGTATTAAGGTAATCCAAGAAATGGGTTGTGCCGGCTAAAATTCAAGTCAAATTTAAATAGAGACCTTTGTATTAATGGTGAATCGAATTAAAACCAAAGGCTCTACTGTTGGCCTTTTTCCGCATCTCAGATTATTACAATGATCTTGCCTGTCAATTTATGACCAATGGCAGTTTATACTTTGCGGTGGGGCACACTATAATAAACCCATGAAATTAAATTCAAAATCAATTCTTGCCGTGGTGTTATTGACACTGGGTTTATTACTGTTATTGTTAATGCTGGTGTTGGCTGAAAAGCTGTTGAGCATTTGGCATTATTTACAACAGGCACCAGTGTGGTTTTGGCTGCTGTACGCGTTAGCCATTATGATTGTGGCTTTACTGCCGCTGTGGATGTGGTTTAAGTGGACACGTCCAAAAAATCAGTCAGAAAAGAAACCAAAAATCATTGATGAGGCGGGTTTACAACAGGCGTTAGAAACGGCACAAAGCCGAGGTATTGACATTACCTCGGCACAACAAGAGCTTGATGAGCTACAGCGACGTCGCCAAAATAAGCGTTTTTATATCTGTTTGTTTGGTGGTGCTTCCAGCGGTAAGTCATCATTTATTCAGGCATTAATTCCGACAGCCCATACTGAAATCGATGTGATTAAAGGCACCACATTAGAGGTGTTGCGTTATCAACATGAAAACTTGGAAGTCACTGATTTACCCGGTTTTGATGCCATTGAACAAGATCACTTGAGCCGTCTGGCTCTGGCTGAAAGTCGCCGTGCGCATGTGGTGATATTCATGCTTAGCGGCGATTTTAGTCGTTCGGAAATGATGTTCTTTGAATCTTTAAAGGACTGGCATAAGCCGATGGTGATTGCTTTAAATAAGTCTGATCGCTACCAGTTGGAAGAATTGCAACAGATTAAACAAGCCATAGCCGATAAGACGGAACACAAGTATCCGGTGGTTGCCATTTCTACGGGTGGTTTTGATACTGTTATCAGAAAGCAGCCGGATGGTCGTCAACTAACAGAGACAATTACCCGTCAGCCTGACATCGCTCCCTTAATTCGAGCGGTGAAAAGAGTCATTGCCGAGGACAGTGAAAGTTTGCACCGTTTTCGAGATGCCGGAATGCTGATGTTGGCAGAGCGCACACTCACGGAAGCCACGGCCGAACACAATAAATTAGCAGCCATGCGTACCATTGAGCGTCATAGTAGGCGAGCCATGGTTGGTGCCATGGCATCGATTGCACCGGGATCTGATATCATTATTCAAGGCGCCATCGGTAGCCAAATGGTTAAAGAGCTTTGCCAAATTTATAAGGTGCCAATTAAACAGTTACAAGTTGATGAAATTTTACGGGCAGCGGGTAGTAAACTGAAAACCTCCACCTCTATGGTATTGGCAGTGGCCGGAAATGCGTTCAAATCATTCCCCGGGCTCGGCACCGCAGCCGGTGGGTTGTTACATGCGGTGGCCTATGGTTTAATTTTTAATGCCTTAGGTCGGGCGGTGCTGACCACAATTAATGAAACCGGACGCTTAGACAGCGAACAAACCAAACAAATTTTTGAGGATAACTTACTTGGATCTTCTGACAAAATGGCAAAAAATCTGGCACAAATGGCGCTCGCCGTCAAAGCCAAAAAATCAAGCCAAAACAGCGACTAAACAATCAGTCAATGATTCTATAGATGACGAGATGCAAACTTCGTCGTTCAATCCTGAGCAGCAGGCTTTGGATAGTTTACGCAAATTGTTGCATGATGAACATATTCCTGCGTCTGTTCGTAATCAATTGGCGAAGGAGTATAGACAGCTTGAAAAGTTAATAGATAAACTGGAAAACAGTGCGGTTCATATCGTGGCTTTTGGTCAAGTCAGTACCGGCAAGTCTTCTTTATTAAATGCCTTGTCTGGAACTGATTATTTCTCCGTCAGTCCATTGCATGGAGAGACCAAACACACCCACCCCATGGATTGGCAAAGCCACCGTCAGCAATCCATGGTATTAATTGATACCCCAGGCACTGATGAGCTTGGTGGAGAGGCACGTGAAGCCATGGCGCGGGAAGCGGCCAAATTAGCAGATGTCATGTTGTTTGTGTTGGACGGCGATGTCAGCGCTTCCGAGTTAAAGCAGTTACAATCAATCAGCAATCCGCATCGTTTGGTGATAGTGGTGATTAATAAAGCGGATTTATATCACCATGATGAGCTGGCTCGGTTGAAAGCAAGCGTAACACAAAAGTTGACAGGTCTCTGTCATGCCGTGGTCACTGCCAGTGCCAATCCGCGGCCGGTCACAGTTATAACCACCGATAACGATGGTAATGAACAGACAAGCCAACAGGCATTGCCACCTGATATTGATGAACTTAAACAACAATTGTGGCAGTTGTTAGATAAAGAGGGTAAAGCCATCACTGCCATAAATGCCAGTCTGTTTGCAGGTCAAATCAGTGACAACATTGCCGAAAAAATGGTCGCGGCGCGGGCACAAGCTGCCGATAAAATTATCCGTACCTATTGTATTGCCAAAGGAGTCGGTGTGGCCTTTAATCCCATACCCGTTGCTGATTTGTTGGTGGCTGCAGGCGTTGATGTGGCTATGGTTAGGCAATTATCAAAACTCTATGGTCTGCCCATGGGTCGTGCTGAAGCGGCCCGTTTAACGGCCACAATAATGGCACAGCTGGCACTGTTAATGGGGGCTGTGTGGGGGGTAAATTTACTGTCTTCCGCACTTAAAACGGTGAGCGTTGGTTTGTCCACATCGGTGACAGCGGTGGCCCAAGGTTCCTTGGCTTATTATGCCACTTACTTGGTGGGTAAAATTGCCAGTTATTACTTTGTTCAGGGTTATTCATGGGGCGATGATGGTCCTAAGCAAGTGGCAAAAAATATAGTGAAACAATTAGATCGTGATTCGATTTTACAGGAAGCCAGAAGTCAAATCTTGGCACTCATAAAGTCAAAGTCACCTGATTCTGAAAAATAAATGATAATGGTTGTTATTTAGCCGCTCAAACCAAGGGTTTTATCTCTAATTATCTTGATAATCTCGTCTCATCGCTATGAAATAACATTAAAATCTTGTAAAATTGCGCGAGTTTATTAGCTATATTTTTGACTCAAGCGGCTGGCCATAATGGCGAGTTGCTGTGGGTTTTATCACATTAGGGGTTAATTCAATGACTGATAATGTCAATAAAAGCCGCCGTAATTTATTAATCGGAACATCTGCAGTTGGTGCCATCGGTGCCGGTTTTGCAGCCGTACCTTTTATTAAATCATGGCTGCCATCAGAACGGGCAAAAGCTGCCGGTAGTCCGGTTAAAGCAGATTATTCCAAAATCGAACCGGGTCAAATGCTTAATGTTTTGTGGCGTGGACAACCGGTTTTTCTGGTTAATCGCACTGAAAAACAAACCGCTGTCTTAGACAGTTTGGAAGATCGTTTAAAAGATCCGAATGACAGCGCCAGCATACAACCTGATTACATCGATAATAAATACCGAGCACGTAAAGAAAACTTATTGGTTGTTATCGGTATCTGTACCCATTTAGGCTGTTCGCCTAAGTATTATCCTGATTTAGAACCACAGTCATTTGACAGTGAATGGCAAGGTGGCTTTTACTGTCCCTGTCATAATTCTCGGTTCGATATTTCTGGTCGGGTTTACAAGGGTTCGCCGGCGAGTCGAAACTTAGATATTCCCCCTTATACCTTTTTAGATGAAAACATCATCGAAATTGGAACGGATGGAGGTGCCGCCTAATGGGTAAAATTGCTAGTTCAAGAACTAAAAGCAGTAACGGAATCATGGATTGGTTTAATGCACGGTTACCGGTTACTCAGTTCTACAAAGATCATCTGTCTGAATATTATGCGCCGAAGAACTTTAACTTCTGGTATTTTTTCGGCTCGTTAGCTTTACTGGTACTGGTTAATCAGATTGTTACCGGTATTTGGCTGACCATGCACTATAAGCCTGATGCGGCCCAAGCCTTTGGTATGGTGGAATATATCATGCGTGATGTGCCTTGGGGTTGGTTAATTCGTTACCTGCACACCACCGGTGCTTCTGCCTTTTTTGTGGTCATTTATCTGCATATGTTCCGTGGCTTGTTATACGGTTCTTATAAAAAACCTCGGGAATTAATCTGGGTGTTTGGCATGATTATCTATTTGGCATTAATGGCTGAAGCCTTTATGGGTTATGTTTTGCCTTGGGGTAACATGTCTTATTGGGGTGCTAAAGTAATTACCCAATTGTTTGCCGCTGTGCCATGGGTGGGTGATTCCTTGGTTGAGTGGGTCCGTGGTGATTACCTGATATCAGATGCCACTTTAAATCGATTCTTTGCGTTACATGTGATTGCTTTACCATTGGTTATTGTGGTTTTGGTGGTGCTTCACATCGCTGCTTTACACACCGTTGGTTCTAACAACCCTGAAGGTATTGACATTAAAAAACACAAAGATGAAAACGGCGTGCCCAAAGACGGTATTCCTTTCCATCCTTACTACACCGTTAAAGATATTTTTGGTGTTGGTATGTTTTTATTAATTTTCTTGTTTATTGTGTTTGTGAAGCCTGACATGGGTGGTTTATTCTTAGAGCATGATAACTATGTGCCGGCTGACCCGTCATCGACGCCTGACCACATTAAACCGGTGTGGTATTTCACGCCTTTTTATGCCATGTTACGCGCCGTACCAAGTATGCAAATCGGTGCACTTATAATGGCCTTAGCGATTGTGGTGTTATTCTTCTTGCCTTGGTTGGACCGTTCTCCGGTAAAATCCATTCGTTACCGCCGCTGGCCTTATAAATTAATGCTTAGCTTGTTTGCCTTAGCCTTTGTGGTTTTGGGCTGGCTGGGTATGCAGGCAGGCAGTGAGTTGCAGAAGTTAACGGCGCAAATCTTAACCGGCTTTTATTTCTTCTATTTCGTATGGTTGTTCTTTTACAGTCGCAACGAGACCTATCACGAAGTCCCAGAGAGGATAGAAAAATGATGAAAAAATCAATACTACTTTTGCTGTGTATGACGATTCCTGTGGTGGCTTCTGCTGCCGGCGGTGCTTATATCGGTGAGCCGGCAAATACCAATATAAGATCGCAATCCTCTTTACAAAAAGGTGCAAAAACCTTCATGAATTATTGTATGGGTTGTCATACCATGCAATTTCAGCGCTACAACCGTGTGGCGGAAGATTTGGGTTTGACCGAGGACGAGATGATGGAATCCTTGGTATTAACAGATGCCAAGTTTACCGACAAAATGACCAATGCCATGAGCAAAGAGCATGGTGAACAATGGTTTGGTAAAGCGCCACCTGATTTAACTGTGATTGCCAAAGCCCGTGGCGTTGATTGGCTGTATAATTTTTTAATTAATTATTATGTTGATCCAAGCCGACCCAGTGGTTGGAACAATGCCACATTTCCAAATACCTCAATGCCTCATGTGTTATGGGAGTTACAAGGTATCCGCAAGGCTAATTATAACGAGGAAGTCGATGCAGAAGGTAATAGCCACGCTGAGTTAACCGGCTTTGAAACCGTTGAAGAAGGGCAGTTAAGTGAAGAAGCTTATAAGGACTTGGTTCGGGATTTGGTTAACTTTTTAGATTATTCCTCAGAACCGGCACAGCTTATTCGTATGTCGTATGCACCTTGGGTGCTTCTGTTTACGGCATTATTTACATTTTTTGCCTACTTGTTAAAGGTGAATTATTTCAGAGATATTCACTAAATCTGTATCAAGTTAAGCAAAGCTAATTTAACAAAAAAGTAAAAATTTGCTAAAATCAAGGGTTTTTCGTGGTTCTTAGGATCGCAAAAACCCTTTTTGCATTTAATCGAGACTTTTTTAGAACCATAAACTGGTCTCACCCATAAGGAGAAAGCAGGTGTCAACTATTGAACGTGGTCGATCAATCATTACAATATATTCAGAAAAAGAGGCGTTTGATTCACACAGAATTCGCTATTTATTGGCAACAAAAAACATCAACTGCAAGATTATCTCTATCGATAAAAGCAATCCGCCTGAGGATTTGCTGGCACATAATCCGGGATTAGAGATACCTCATTTGGTGGACAGAGATATGCATGTTTTCGGCGTCCAGGTTATTACCGAGTACTTGGATGAGCGTTACCCACATCCACCGTTGTTACCACCTGATCCGATGACCCGAGCGCGGTTACGCTTTACCGTCTATCGTTTGGAGCAAGGGTGGTTTTCTTACGTCAAAATAATTGAGAATAACACCGGTAAGAAAAAGGATGATGCCATTAAAGCATTGACTGAAGAATTGGCTGCAACCGGACCTTTGTTTGCCCAGCAAGAATATTTCTTACACGATGACATGTCTTTAGTGGATACCAATTTGGTGCCATTTTTATGGCGCTTGGAATATTATGGTGTTCAGTGGCCATCCTTACCGGATGATTTAAGAAAATACGCTCACCGTATGTTTAAGAGTAACGCTTTTAGAACCAGTATTACAGAAACAGAAAGAGAGTTTCGTTTTGATTTTTGATGATAACATGACTTCAGTAAAGCCTTATTTAATTGAGGCACTGTATCAATGGATTAGTGATAATCAACTGACACCTTTGGTGGTGGCTGATGTTTCTGTGGCCGGTGTAAAAGTGCCGGAAACCGCTATTGAAGATGGCAAAGTGGTGTTGAATGTATCCATGACCGCCACACAGGGTTTATCCTTGGAAGATGAAATTATTTCATTCAGTGCCCGCTTTTCAGGGCGGCCATTTATGGTGGTGATTCCGATGGCGGCGGTGACCGCCATTTACGCCAGGGAAAATAGTAAAGGTATGATGTTTGATGTTGATCCTGATGCTGAAATTGAATCTGATGACTCCGGTGATCAACAGTCAGATAAGCAGGAAGATAAAACCAAAGCCACAAAGAAAACCGGTCATTTGAAGTTAGTGGATTAATCTATGCAAGACACACAAACAGCTGAAAATGGTACCGATGTCATGGTCATGTTTGATGGTTTTGGCCGATTTATTCCAGACAGCTGGGAGCCTTATTGGCAACAAATCCAACAATTTCCGCTATTGGGTTTTGTTCTTGTTACCGCCATTGGCTATGTGTTGGCCAAAGTGGCTTTGTTTATTTTTTCAAAAAGTTTTAATCAACTGACCAAGCTTTCCAAAAATGAGGTGGATGATGAATTAATCGAGATTCTTAAACGCCCCATTTTCCTGACCATTTTCTTTTTATTTTTAGGACTGGCGATTAAAACCATTGGTCTAAGTGACGGTTGGGAAAAAGGCCTGATTCGTTTTCTGGCTTCTGTGTTGGTATTGGCATGGATGTTTCGTGGGTTTCGTATATTGACCTTATTGTTGAATACCTTATCTAAGCTCACCCATAAGTACGAAATTATTCAACCCAAAACCATTCCGCTGTTTGATTTAGTCGGTAAGTTATTACTGATTGGTTTAGGTTCGTACATTTTGTTGATGTTATGGGGTGTGGATCCCACTGCCTGGTTAGCCTCAGCCGGTGTAATTGGTATTGCCGTGGGTTTTGCTGCCAAAGACACCCTGGCCAATTTATTTTCGGGTTTCTTTATTATTGCAGACGCACCCTATAAAGTGGGGGACTACGTTAATTTAGATGCCGGTGAGCGCGGCATGGTAACCCAAGTAGGTATGCGTTCAACCCGTCTGCTCACCCGGGATGACATCGAAATCACCATTCCCAATAACATCATTGGCAACGCTAAAATCATTAATGAAAGTGGCGGTCGCTGGGTAAAAAGCCGAATACGTATTCCGGTGGGTGTGGCCTATGGTGCCGATGTGCGTGCGGTATGCGATGTCCTGAAATCATGTGCCGTCAATCACAAAGAGGTTTTGGATGATCCTGAGCCACGGGTTCGTATGCGCAGTTTTGGCGCATCATCGCTGGATTTTGAATTGCTGTGCTGGATTAATGAGCCGGTACTACGTGGTCGTTTACGTCATGAGTTATTTATGGATGTTTATGAGGCCTTAAATGACGCTGGTATTGAAATTCCATTCAGCCAACATGATTTGTATATTAAGGAATTTCCACAAAACCTGAAATCCCCTGAATCTTCCTCGTAAAAGCGGTAATGTCTGATGCCACGCAACGCTTAGTGCAGAATATGCAAAACGCCGTGCTTAGGCGAGATTTCTACAGATTGTCGACACGCTTAAAAAAGGCTAAAAATCAGCAACAAAAAGCCACAGCGTTGGCTGAAATTGAACAAGCCCATCAGCAGTTTCAACACCGTAATCAACAACGTCCAAAAGTGACTTTAGCACCTGACTTGCCGGTGTCTGAACAGGCAGACAATATTCGCCAAACCATCATTGAGAACCAAGTCACCATTATCGCCGGTGAAACCGGTTCCGGAAAAACCACACAAATACCAAAAATTTGTTTACAAGCTGGTTTGGGTCAATTTGGACAAATCGGTTGTACCCAACCGCGGCGAATTGCTGCAAAATCCGTGGCAGCTCGGGTCAGTGAAGAGTTGGCCGTAACACTGGGCCATGGCGTTGGCTACCAGGTTCGGTTTGACGAAAAATACAGTGAAGATGGTTATATTCGTTTCATGACCGATGGTATTTTATTACAACAAACATTGCGTGATAGATGGCTGAATGATTATGACACCATCATCATCGATGAAGCCCATGAGCGTAGCTTAAATATTGATTTTTTACTGGGATTTATCAAAAAGCTGTTACCAAAACGGCCTGATTTAAAAGTCATTATCACTTCTGCAACCATTGATACCGAAAAATTCAGTGCCCATTTTAATGACGCACCGATTATCAACGTCAGTGGACGCTCCTATCCGGTCACCACCCACTACCGACCACCGGAGGAATTAGGTATTGATTTGGAAGAAGCCATTATTCGGGCAGTGGATGAGTTTTATCAATTAAAGAAAACCGGTGACATATTGGTGTTTTTGCCCGGTGAGCGAGAAATTAATGACACCATCGAACGGATAAAGAAAAAACACTTACCAAACACGGAAGTGCTGCCTTTGTATGCGCGATTAACCGGTGCTCAGCAAATGCAAATATTTTATCCGGGTGATAAACGCCGCATTATTGTCAGCACCAATGTCGCCGAAACTTCACTAACTGTACCACGCATACATTGTGTGATTGACAGTGGACTGGCGCGCATCAGTCGCTATTCTGCACGCAGTAAAATTCAGGGCTTGCAGATAGAAGCCATTGCCCAGGACAGTGCCGATCAACGCCAAGGTCGCTGTGGACGGATTGCACCCGGACACTGTTATCGTCTCTACAGTGAAGCAGATTATGACTCACGCCCGGAACACAGTGATGCTGAAATTTTGCGCACCTCACTGGCATCGGTGATTTTACAAACTCAGGTTTTACAGTTGGGAGATTTGGAGGATTTTCCATTTATAGACAGCCCTGATTTTAAACAAATTGCCGATGGCTATCAGTTACTGTTCGAATTACAAGCCATAGACGAAGGTCGACAGCTGACAAAAATAGGCCGGATTATGGCGCATTTGCCCATTGATGTGCAGCTGGCACGGATATTATTGGCTGCCCATGCGTTGGGTTGCTTACAGGACATTGTGATTATGGTGTCGATGTTAGCGGTGCAAGACCCAAGAGAGCGGCCACTGGATTCTTCACAAGCTGCGGATAAGGCCCATGAAAAGTATCTGGACGAAGATTCTGATTTCATAGGTATTTTAAATTTATGGAGAATATTGAATAAAACAAGAAAAGAGTTGGGAAACAAAAAATTTAGGGACTGGTGTCGGAAAAACTTTATCAGTATCAAAAAATACATGGAATGGAAAGACGTTCACCGACAATTATTGCAATTATTGAAGAAACAGAAAATGGTGGCGAAATCCGGTCAATCCTCATCAGCCAGCCAGCACGAGGCCATTTTGAGTGGTTTTATTTCTCACATTGGTCAATTTCACGATGAACGGACTTATTTGGGTACGCGTAATAAAAAATTTATGCTGTTCCCGGGTTCGGTGTTATTTAACCGCATGCCAAAATGGGTGGTGGCAGCTGAAATCGTTCATACCAGTCAAGTCTATGCACGCATGGCGGCTCAAGTCACAGTGGCACAAATAATTAATGCCGGAAGTCATCTAATTAAGCACAGTTATTACGATCCTTACTGGTCAAAAAAGCAAGGCTCAGTGATGGGTTATCGCCGCAGTACTATATTAGGTTTAACGTTGACTGAGCGTGAGCGGGTGCATTACGGCCCGCAAGACCCCGAAACTTCTCGACAATTGTTTATAGAGCAGGGATTGGTGGCGCGACAGCTGAACACGCGAATGGAGTTTTACCGACATAACAGCCGAATCATCGCAGAAATTGAAGCTGAAGAAGACCGCCACCGTAAAAGAGATTTGTTAATTGAACCCGCTGAGGTTTATCGTTTATATGATGATCGCATTCCCGATGGTATTTACAGCGAACCACAATTAAAAAAATGGCTTAAAAAGCAAAGCGGTCAACCATTACATTTTACTGCGGATGATTTTTACCAAAACCAAGCCCAAACCCCGGAAGTTGAACAATTCCCGGATCACATTCAAATCAGACAACTCAACATACCGCTGACTTATGTATTCGCTCCCGATCAGTCTGACGATGGCGTTACAGCACACTTAAAATTAGCTTGGATCAATGCCTTAAATGCCAATGACTTTGCTTTCTTAGTACCTGGGTTACTACAAGAAAAAGTGGTGGCGCTAATAAAAGGTTTGCCAAAAAGTCTGCGACGCGGCTTAATTCCGGTTAATCATTATGCTGATATTATGACCGAGCTGTTAGATCTGAAAAAAGACTTTTATCAACAACTGGTTAGTATCGTTCACCAAAAAAACGGCCTAGAAACCACGGTTGAGGAATGGCAAGCTGCGGAGCTGCCACCACACCTGCAGTTTCGTTATGAAGTCCGTAACCACAATAACAAAATTGTCTATCAAGGTCGAAGTTTCGATGAGATGCAAGGCAGGCACAAACAAGCGGCTAATGTCAGCTTTCAAAAAAGTGCCAGTGAAACCCGACAAATCAATGGCGCCAAAGACTGGGTTTTTGAAATCATCGAACCGGTGGTGACCCTTGATAATGGCCTACCCGCTTATCCGGCGGTGGTGGATCAGACAGACGCTGTGGGATTGCGTTTTTTTGAAACACAAGAACAAGCCGCCCAAGAACACACCCGGGGCATAAAACGCCTGTTACAGCTCAAATATCCAAAAATCGTCAAGCAATGCCAGAAAATAAACCCCAACCTGAAAGCCGCTCTGGCCTGGGATAGTTTAGGCACAGAGAATAAATACATTGACGCCGTGATTGATGCCCGCCTGGAAGCCGGTATCGCTGCGGGTGACACTGTCCGAACACAAGCCGATTTTGATCAGCTCGCCCAGCATCTGTCATCGAATCTCTACCGCGATGTTTATCAATGGCTTGAGATTTTAAATCAAGTTCTAATCAAGTGGTACGAAACCTGGCAAGCCATCGAACATCACAGCGAATCACTCGCCGATGAAAGCTATGATGATATGATTCAAGAACTCGATTATTTAATCTACGACGGCTTTTTAAGAATCGTCAGCTTCTCCGAACTTAAACATTACCCCCGCTATTTAGAAGCCCTCGCCATGCGCCTGGAAACCGCCTTACATTCCCCGCAAAAAGAAGCCGATAAACTGGCGCAGCTGACTGATGTCAGTAAACCTTTCTATACCTTATGCGAGAACGCAGCAGCCTTCACCCCCGCGCATCAGGATTATTTAATGACCTTACAAGAATACCGCGTCTCGCTGTTTGCGCAAAGCCTTGGAACCCAACAAAAGGTATCCGGCAAGCGATTACGGAATTTGTTGAAACAATAATTTTAAAAATTAAATTATTATGACATCATCTTTGTATGATGGTACATGCTATTAATTTTTTGATAAGCCTGTAAGGGATCTTGTTAGTTAGTCCAAAAAAATAGAGTGGAATAGCAGTTATTTTTATGTAATTATAGAAATAACTATTTTAGTTTCAGTATTTAAAATTACAATGCAACTGCTTTGACTATGTCATAAGTGTCTAAATAGAATTGATCATTTTTACTATTTAATTCGGTACATACATATAAATCATTATTGTAATCATAATAATTAACAATTAATTTTATTTTTTCATGATGTATTAATTCAGAGTCAAATTCAACCCCATCAACATAAACAGGACATGATTGTGGTTTTAATTTAATGGTGTATTTTTTTCCTTGCATTAACATACCCATAATATTTACCTTATATTTAATAAAATTTAATTATATAGTAAAAAAATACAAATTTTTATTTATCTTTATCATAAAATAATATCTTAATTTTTCTTATTCGGAGAAGTAATTTAATGCGACAATTTAAATTAATTACCATCTTATTGTTCATGTTTTTGAATGGGATTTCTAACTCTCAAACAGATTGCGAAAGTGGTCATTGGATTAAGTCTAAATCTAAGGATGGTTCTATAATTATTCTTGAAGATAAATCGGTTTGGCAAGTTGAATCTGTTGATACTATTGATTCAAAGTTATGGTTGCGCTTAGATGAAATTATTGTTTGCGATTATAAGTTGATAAATGTAGATAACGACACAACGGTTGAAGCTAAACAAATTAAATCACGTCGTTATTATTAGATAACTCACCAGCTTTTATGTCGGTTTTCGCGTTGCTCAGCCCAACCTGCCAGACTTGATAAGTCAATAATACCATATCAAACTCAGTCAGATTTCGATGATAAATCATTTTTGAGTTTATTGTGAAAAATATCTTTCACACACACTCAAATCTATTTTATATTCTTTTATTAGTTCTCCGTCCAAAGTTTTAAATCTATTAATTTTGTAAAATCCATTTTGACTCATTTTATCGATGTAGAATTTGCAAGTTTGCTGAATTGCATATGATTCATGTTCTAAATACGATAACTTATATGCTGCTTTAGCCATTTTCAGTGTCATGTGTTTACCTGCATAAAGAACATAAGTAGATTCGACACCAATCCAATCATTAGTTAATCTATTTTTTTCTGGAACAAATTCAAATTCATACTCCGAGAATGTCTTTACACGTTCAGATATATCATTTTTGTTATCGTGTAATCTCTTATTAGATTGTTCGACCAATCCTTCAAGCCATATTTGATATTTATGATCTTTTGTTACTAAGCCCTGTTTGTTTTTTTCTGTTTTATCTTCACTGCAAGCAAAAATAAAGATCATAATGAAGCTATAGAAAACTCCTTTTAAAATTTTTAACCAATTTTTTTTATGCATTATCGTTACCATTATAATTAGTATATTGAGCTATTTATCTAAATCATTAATATATTCATTTCTCCAGGAGTTTAACGAAAATATTAAAATCATAACACTTAAAAATATAAGTGAGTCTAATAATTGCCAGCCCCATCCAGCCCAAAGTCTATTGGTTCCTAAGAAATACTTAATCATCCAAGGAGCGGGTTTGAGTTCTCTCCCAATACCATCAGTGACTTGGAAATATGGATTTTGAGACTCTAAGATTTCTCTGATAAGAACTTGATCTTTGATATTTGTTATTGGTAAAAAATGCCATTGCTTTGGTTGATTGCTTGATGTGATTTCAGTTGTTATTACAAAATATGACAATACAAAAACACTGATAGAAGTGAATATGATAATAATCATAATGAATTTTAATATTTTGGCCATACAATACGCTCAAATTTATAAATAATAGAGTTATCACATTTTTTAATGATTAATAATTACATTAAAAATATTTAAATTCAACGTTTTGATAATAAAAAATAATGTTTAACATTATATAGCATGTAGGTTGGGCTAAGCGTAGCGCAGCCCAACATCAAGCCGGATTCAAAAATGTTGCGCTGCGCTTAGCCCAACCTACGGTAAATTATGGGATGTTCTCGCCAAAATTTTGATGTTCATGTATTCGGTTGTCATTACCCCAGTTTTTGTCGTAGATACCTAAATCAATGTATTTGTGAATGGTTGAATAGGCCCAATCGCTGGGTTTTTGGGCGTGGCCGTGTTTAACCGGATTGTAATGGATGTAATCAACATGTTTTTGGTAATCATCTTCATCACGGATTAAATGTTCCCAATATCGCCTTTGCCAAATGCCACGCTCTCTTTTTCTTAGGCGACTTGGATTAATACGTTCAGTTTTTGGGATTTTTTTGGAGAAGCCTGATTTGATTAACATAATACGTTTGGGGTAATCGTTATCATTTTCCGGTAGTGTCATCATAATATGAAAATGCTCGGGCATAATAACCTTGGCATCTAATTTGAAGGGATGTTTGTGTTTAACTTGATTAATAACATCACGCAACACATCAAATTTCATAACTAATAAATAGCTGCGTCTGTCAGCTAAATTTATCGTGAAAAAATAACAAGCGCCTGTGATATTTGCCCTTCGATATTGCATATTTTCATTATATCGAAAAATAATTATCGTAGGTTGGGCTAAGCGTAGCGCAGCCCAACCCAACGTACAATATATCACGTGATGTTGGGCTGCGCTCTGCTTAGCCCAACCTACATTATGGTTATAATTTGTGTAAAACCTCAATTAATCGGCTCACTTCTTCGGGGCTGTTGTAGTGAGCTAACGATACTCGGACGACACCGTGTTGATTGCGGAGACCTAAGGTGTCAATCAATGCCACGGCGTAGAAATCGCCGTAGCGGATGCCTAAACCTTGTTGGTTGGCTTGTTGAGCCACATCTTGACTGCTGAGGGTTTTATGAATAAAAGAAACGGTGGCGACGCGTTGGTTTTTGTCTGCCACAGTATCACCGATGATGCGAATATCTTTATGGGTATATAAGAACTCAATAAGTGGTTCGATCAGTTGTTGTTCATAATCAGCGATGGCGTTATAGGCAAGGTTTAAATTTTCGCGTAATGATGAATGACCGTTGTTATGGTGCCGGCCTAAGGTTAGCAGATATCGTATGGCACCATGGATGCCACAGATGAGTTCATAATTAACATTGCCGGGTTGGAAACGATAAGGCGTGTCTTTGATAAAACGGTGGTTAATACCGGGTAAGCGTTGCAGATTTTCATGTTTTCCGTATAAAACCGCTTGGTGTGGGCCAAATGTTTTATAAAAACTAAAAAAATAATAGTCTACACCTAACGCTTGAACATCCAGGAGACGATGCGGTGCATAAGCCACCCCATCGACACATATGTCCGCGCCATGGTTATGGACGACTTCTGCCCAATCGGCAATGGGGTTAATGTGGCCGTAAATATTTGACACGTGGGTACAACAAACCAGACGGGTTTTATCACAGAGTAATTTATTAAGTTCGGATATTTCTAATTCGTGGGTTTCGGTATTCACGCGCCAGTGTTTAATAACAATACCTTGGTCCTGTAAATCCAGCCAACAACTGCGGTTGGCTTCATGATCGACATCCGTGATAATGACTTCGTCACCCGGCTGCCAGGTTTTCATTAGCTGTAAACTTAGCATGCGGGTTAACCAGGTACTGGATGCGCCAACAATCACTTCTTCCGACTGCTTGGCATTGAGCCAGGTGCTGATAGCAGATTGAGCTTGAGTGACCCGCTTGACAGCTTCTTTTGAAGTGCCGTAATCAGCGCCTAACTGGACATTACACTGGGTTAAGAAATCATTGATGCCTGAAATGGCGCTTTGTGATATTTGTGAACCGCCGGCATTATCCAGTAAGACATCTGTGGTGTGACCAAGGCCGGGGAATTGACTGCGGACCCAAGATAAATCAAGCATAA
This sequence comes from Marinicella gelatinilytica, assembly GCF_026410405.1. GTDB lineage: Bacteria > Pseudomonadota > Gammaproteobacteria > Xanthomonadales > Marinicellaceae > Marinicella > Marinicella gelatinilytica. The sequence continues at coordinate 97,215 of NZ_JAPMLN010000010.1, forward strand.
AATTGATTGGTTATAAAAACATCAGTGTACTGTATTGTGTTAAAAAAATCAGCTTAGGCCACGATTCTTGACCTATTTTTCACTGCGTTTTTGTTACTTTAATACCATTAAAAATCAGGTGGTAACATGAAAATATGGATGGTTTTGGCGATTGTTGTGGCATCATTAAGTTTATATGCGTGCCGTTCGAGCAATCCAATTCAGCGGGCTGATAATGTCAATATCGATGCTTTTATGGGCGATTGGTATGTGATTGGTCATATTCCGACCTTTATCGAAAAAGATGCCTATAACCCCTTAGAAACTTATCAACGAGGCCAAGAAAATAAGGTTAACACCACTTTTAGTTTTAACAAAGACAGCTTTGCAGGTGAGCGTAAAACTTATCGACCCACAGGTTTTATCCAGCCTGAATCCAATGCCTATTGGAAGATGCAATTTTTATGGCCGTTTAAGTCAGAATTTATTATTTCTTATGTTGATGATGCTTATGAGCACACCATTATCGGACGTTCAAAACGTGATTATTTATGGATTATGGCGCGACAGCCACACATCAGTGAAGATCAGTATCAGCAATTGGTGGAACGGGCGGTCAAACTTGGCTATTCGCGCGAAGACATCATTAAAACGCCTCAGCAAAGTTTAGAAATACAAAAAACAAAATAACGACCATGTATTAGAGATAACGATTGTAACCTATTGTAAATAAAACAAATTATTAGCGTAAAGTTTACGGTATCTTAATGTGATCACTGTATAATAAATATATCTTGACGATAAGCAGTGAGGCTTATTCAAGTTAATTTAATTAATCACAAACATAACTTTAAAAGGAGTAATTATGCAACATACTAATATATTATCAGCAGATTCACTTAAAGGTAATGATGTTAAGAATTTTGAGGGTGAAAGCTTGGGTGATATCAAAGACTTTATGGTCGACACCCAAACCGGACAAGTAAATTATGCCGTATTAGATTTTGGTGGTTTTCTTGGAATCGGTAATAAGCTTTTTGCAGTCCCTATGGAAGCCATGAAATTAGATAACGAAAATAAATGCTTTAAAATGGATATCAACCAAGAGAAGCTTAAAAATGCTGAAGGCTTTGATAAAGACCATTGGCCGAATTTTGCAGATGCGCAATGGCAGGCTAAGAACAACAGCTATTATCTCTAATTGTATTTATTAGATAACGAGGAAAAGGGCGATGCATTCGCCCTTTTTTTATGGCTGTAATTCTTAACTTAATTTAAATCAATAGAAGCACTGATTGATTCATATTTTAAGGAATTGAGACAAGCTCTAACCTGTGACTTTTTAGCGGCCTATTGAAAGCAGATTGCATATTTATCATATCTAATGGTGTTCTTTTCCACACTAAATTTCTAAAAATTGCTAAGATAAAAATAACTTTCGCCATCCTTATTTATTGTTATAAGCGTGATTGATAAGCAGGTCATGGGATTATCAAGCACGATAAGACAACCGTTTTAAATCAGTGAGGGTTATAAAAATGTATGAGCTAATAGAAAATTATGTTGTAAACCCTCTTGAATGGATGGCCATGTTAAAAAACTTTGGGCTGGTATTTGTTGCGTTAATTATTTCCTTACCCATAGCCTATAACCGTGAACAAGGATCAAAAAGTGCCGGTTTGAGAACTTATCCATTGGTGTCGGTGGCTACTTGTTCTTATACCTTATTAGCACTTCAGGTTTTAGATGGTTCTGATGCCCTTGGAAAATATATGGCGGGAATAATTACCGGCATTGGATTTATTGGTGGTGGCGCCATACTCAAAGGAAAAGATAACGCTGAAGTAAATGGTCTTGCAACGGCTGCCAGTATCTGGAATACCGGCGCCATTGGTATGTCTGTGGCTTGGCAGAAATTTGAAATTGCAATTATGATTGCGCTTATCAACTTTATAATTTTGAGTATAGGCAGAAAAGCCAAAGATGCCATTTGTGATGATGATTGAATACTGTTGAGATATCGATCCACGTCAATCTAAGATTGACTCAAAAATTAAATATCACAAGAAATGGTTCCATACCCGTAGTACTGTCATTCACCCTGATAATGATTGTTCTCAATCAGTCATTGAGCGACACAACACGTACTAAGTCATCATAAGTCAATGAAAAATAAATAGATTTTATTATTCATTAAGGTTTTCTTTACGGCAATTTAACCTGGGTTTGTTATCATTAATTTTCCTTAAAAAAAGAGATAACGACAATGAAAAAGATAATGATGTTATTCCTTAGTATGCTCCCCGTCGCATTATTACAGGCTCAGCCGGTAACCGTGGTGGAGGATTCCTTTGTTTCAGCCAACTTTTTCACCGCCATTATTACCGGTGTGATTCTGGCCCTGGCCATTCAGTTTGTGTTGACCGCATTATCGGTGGCCTTAGGTGTGTCTGCCATTGGTGATATTCGCAGCCGTTATGTGGAGTCCAAATTGGACGTGTCACCGGATGAAACGGACAGCCGTGACATCAATAGTGATGATTTTGGCGATAAAGTGTCACTGGGTGTTAAAGTCACCAGTGGCTTTGGCTTATGGAGCGTGTTAACCACCTGTATTGCTTTATTCGTTGGTACTGCTTTGGCCATCAATTTAAGTGTAATTCAAACACCTGTTACAGCCGCAGTGATGGCCTTGGTTATCTGGGCGGTGTTTTTTATTTTATTGTTCTATTTAGAAGCCAAAGTAGCGGGTACCGTGATTGGTAATCTGATTACCACGGTCACAGCCGGCATAAAAAGTGGCAGCCAAGCCGTGGCCGGTTTATTTGAACCCTCTGACGATAAGAAATTAGATCATTTGATTAGTCGCAGCATTGCCACGGTGAAAGATGAAGTTAGTAGCCAATTTGACTGGCAGTCTGTGTCTAAAAAAGTCGATAATTTCAGTGCTCAGTTAGACCGCAAAGTACCGGATTATGATGATTTACGCGCTGATCTTAATGACATGGTGAAAAAATCACGCCACAGAGATAACAGCGCCATGTGGATGGTCATTCAGCAAGTGCTGTCACAAGCCATTAGTAAACAAGATAAGCTGTCTGATGAAGCGGCCAAGAAAAAAGCCGAACAACTGCGTGCTTTGATGGATGAGATGCGTGAAAGTTACGCCAAAGGTGATGGTGCCATTGATGGTTTAAAACATGTGGTGGCTAATTTTAGCAACCAGGAAAAAGCCGATGTGGACGCACGTTTACAAGAATTTCGTCAGAAATTGGTCGATGCCACCCCCGAACGTTTGTCCAAGGAGCAATTGAAGCAAGATTTGGATGCGGTATTGAATGATCCAAATACTTTAAGCACCATTATTGCCAATAAGTTTGAAGGTGTTAATCGTGACAGCATTATTGAGGCTTTGGATAACAACACCCGGTTGGATAAAGATCAGTTAAACAATTATGCTGATTCCGTTGAAGCGGGCATTGAGCGCATTGTTTCTGAATTTGATAAAGATAATGCCAACCGCTTAAGTAAGCGAATGGAACGTCAGGTTGCGGCCTTTTTAGATGGCACCAATCGTGATGAATTGGCTTATGAAGTGTTGAAACAAGATGTTATTGATATGGTGGATGATCCGCGCCACAGTGTCGATGTGCTGCGTCATCGTTTAAATCAATTTGATGGCGAAACAGTTCGCGCTTTAGTGACCAATAACCGTTACATTGACGATGAACACATCGATAAAGTGGTGCAAACCATTGAAGATGCCAAAACCTATGTGGCGGATAAGTTACACAAAGCAGATGAAAAAATACGACAAAAAGTCCGTAATTTACAACGCAAAGCCGTGATTAAAGCGGAACATGCCCGTAAATTAGCGGCTGTTGCAGCCTGGTGGCTGGTGGCCTCAGCGGTGTTATCTGCCGGTGCTGCCGTATTAGCAACCATGGTCGTGATGTAATCATTCACTTGGTTTAAAGCTGTACTGAGTCGGGTTCATCCGACCACTAAAAAACCGAGCTCTTGGCTCGGTTTTTTAGTGGTCGGGGAGAAAATCTAAAATCCGCTCGGCCACCACAGCAGCTTCCGTCATGTGTAAATGATGATGGCCGGCTAGTTTATCTAAACGTTGTGGCTTTAGGGCCTCAATGCGCTGTTGAAGGCTGGGATAATCCATGGCGTAGGTGAGCGGTTCGGCCAAAATAAGTTGCGTCGGAACCGATATGTCTGCTAAAAATTCTTGAATTTGTTCTTCGTTTATTCGCACCATGCTGTTTAATCGTAAGCGCTTATCCGTTCGCCAATGAAAGCCTTTAATGGTCTGTTGCAAGCCACGTTCCACCATGGGTTTTAAAATATCAGCAGGCATCGGCGTGGCTTTTTGTCTGGCTTTGATGGCATGTTCAATACTGGGGTAAAAGCGCTTGTGTTTTAAACTGTGATTTTGCCAATTATCCAGGGCTTCTCGTAAGGTCTCGGTGGCTTTACCCGCTTGGTAAGGTGGAATGGCGCCTAAGTTTTCAATCAATATCAGTTGTTCAACAGATTTTGGGTAAGCGGCTGTGAACATAGATGCCATGGCGGCACCCATGGAATGGGCCAGCAAAATTAATGGCTGGGTTAACTGATCCATGACCGCCTGTAAATCCAATAAATAATCGATAAAGGCATAATTATGGCCTATGGCGCGGTGATGCGACAGTCCGTGCCCGGGAAAATCAATGGCAATCACTTGATAACCTTGTTTAGCCAATAACGGTGCCAATTGTGCGAAACTGGCGGCATTGTCCAACCAGCCGTGAAGTGCCAGAATTAATTTGGAATGTCCGGTACCCCATTGTAAAGCACCGATATCGCCGGCGCGGGTATTAAAGGTCAGTTCGGTGGGTGTCATAGTATGATAAATAATAAAATAAGTGCCAGTAGAATACGATATAGCATAAACCAGATAAAATCGATGCGCTCGATAAACTTCATAAACAAGGCAATCACCAGCCAGGCAAACACAAAACTTAAGGCAATCACCAGTACCACCGCATTGACATCGATGAGCGTGGGTTCTTTATACCATTTTAAACCGGCATAGGCGGTGGCCATTAACAGCGTCGGGATGGCCAATAAAAAACTAAATCGGGCTGCCGCTGATTTGGATAAGCCCAAAGCCATGCCGGCGGTGATGGTGACGCCTGAGCGTGACGCACCGGGAATTAATGCCAGACACTGGGCGATACCCACTAACAACGCTGATTTATTGTTGATATTTTTATCACCGGCCCAGCGTTGACTGTACCAAAGCAAAACTCCGAAAAAGATTGAAGCAGCGGCAATAACCGGAATGGAACGTCCGTAGTCACTGTAAACACCCGCCAACAATAAGCCGGCAACAACGATTGGTAATGAAGCGATTACAATCTGAATGAATAATTTCTTTTCGCGTCCCGATAACAGCGCAACAATATCTCGTCGAAAATAGATCAAAACCGCCAATAAAGAACCCAAATGAGCAGCGACATCAATCACTAAACCCTGATCCTGCCAATCACTCAATAAACCCACCAAAATTAAGTGGGCTGATGATGATACCGGTAAGAACTCAGTCAGACCTTGAATCAGTGCTAAAACCAAGGCATGCCAAAAATCAATCATTATGGTTTTGTTTTTAAATGGTCACTGTAGGCTTTCCAACGATTTTTTGGCAGCATTAATTGCTGCATAGGCATTATCTTGGCTGGTTCCTGCGCTGTTAAAGACACCTTGAAAATATCACTCAGTTCGGCCAGTGATTTTTTATCGTTGTCTAAAAACGCATCAATATCAAGTAAATGAATGTTGGGGTTCATGGCAATCATCTGATTTTTTAAAGCCCGAAAATCATTCGCTGAATATCGACTGTTAGCAAAAACCAATTGATGTAAATGGCGGTCTGCCATATTGCGATCCAACATGATGACTTTGGCCGACGGAAAGACTTTTTTGAGTAAAGCCATATTGAGGGCAGTGGTTGGAATAAAATCAGCAAAAGGCCCCTGATTGTGGATCCGTTTGAGGTGTTTCTGGTATTTTTTGCGTAATAAATGACACCGCGCCTCGGGTAGTCCGTCGATATCCGGAAATAGCCATTGTTGGAAAAATAAATCCTGGCGTGCCGTTGGGCGAAAACGGTCTGTCAGTGCTTCGATGCCGTTGGCTTGCAGTCCTTCCACAAAAGCCGCATGACCGGTGGAAGTATCGCTGAACACAAAAACCGGTTGAATTTCAGTCGCTTCAGAGGGCCACTTTTGCGCGGTTTTCTCTTCGTCTTTTGATAATAATGCCACGGCCTTAGGTGATTCTGTTTGTTGGGCGCTAAAGTGTTGCCATGCCGATTCATATTCACCTTGTGCATCCAGTATTAAGCCGGCATTTAAGTGTAAATTATCTTCTATGGCTGACAGGTTGTCATTGCTTAAACCAATTTCTAAGGTTGCCAACGCCTGTTCCAAATCATTTAAGTAACCAAAAGCGTGACTTTTCATGACAATGGCTTCACCGTGATCCGGATTGAGGGCCAATAATTGATCTGCGGAGGCAATGGTTTTTTGCCAGTTCTTTGACTGAAAATATGCCTGCATTATATGTTTTAGGGCGGCCGGATAGCGCGGGCTGTCTGTAGAAATACTGGTGAAGTGTTCAATCGCTTGTGGGTATTGTTTGGCCCTCAGTTCAATCAAACCAAGCATCACAGTGGCGCGGTCATTGGGACTTCTGCGTAAGACCTGCTGGAGCACTTGTTTGGCTTCCGGTAAACGATTCATGGCCACAAATCCCTGGCTCAAAGCCATATACCAACTGGGATAAGCCACTGTAGAGCGACATGCCGATACTAAATAATTAACGGCTTCATTGTAATGCTTTTGTTTGAGCGACAGCATACCGACAGCGGCCAATAATTCCGGTGACTGGTGTTTGGCTTCAATCAGTTGGTTTAAATGGTCTGCCGCTTGACGCAGGTCGTTGTCCATTAAACTGATGGCCAAATAAATTTTGGCCAATGGGTACTCCGGATTGTCTTCCAGTAATTTTTTAAAATGCAGTTCGGCAAACGCAAACTCACCGGCTTCCAAATTAATAATGCCTTGATAAAGCTTGATTTGCGGATCTTTGGGTTGATGTAACGCCGCCGCTTGTAACACACTGTCAGCCTCTTCAACGCGACCGGTTAGCAGCAATAATTTGGCTAATTTTACAGCCGCCGGTGTGGCATCTTGGTGAACCCGCAGGGCTAAACGGTATTGCTCTTCTGCATCTTGGAATTGTTCTTTGAGCGAAAAAATATCGCCAATGGCGAGATATGAAAAATACAGGTTGGGATTATGTTTCAGGGATGTTCGAAAGGCTTGTAAAGCCGCTTCGCTATCACCCAAAGCCATGTGCATTTGTCCTTTGAATTGATGATAACGTTCTGCGTTGGGCGCCAGTTGTACCGCGCTGGTAGCAGATTTTAGTGCCTCATTAAACAGTTTATTGTCTTTATACGCCAAAGCCAAACCAAAATGCGCTTCGTCATCATTGGGGTTTTTTTTCAAATAAGACTGATAACCGTCAATGGCTTTTTTAAGTTGTCCTTTTTGATGTTGTTTTTTAATCTGCTCTAAATCATTCATGATGTTATCTCATTGATAATGTAATCTTCCACCCAGCTGTCCAGTCGCCAATTTTTGATAAAGCCACAATGGCCGCCTAATGGCGTGGTCACCAGTTTAATATTGGATAATCGGTCAATTGTACTAAAATCAGCAAAAGGAATCACCGGATCATCCCAGGCTGTGATAATTTGGGTTGGTATATTAATTTTTTTAATTAAATCAGGGGTCAGACTGTAACCCTGAAAATAGTCACTGGCGGTGTCAAATTCAGTGTGTTTTAACACCAAAGCCTCAGTTAAGGTCTGTAAGCTTTTTTGTGATTGCCAATCGGTGCCTTCAAACAGATGGGGAAATAACTGCTGTTTTTTGAGTAATGATTTTTTCCACTTATGAAGAAAATAAGGCCCATATAGTTTTGATGCCTCAATGGCATGCATGCTATTTTCCGGGTTAACCGGTGGTGACACCGCATAAACACCTGTAAAGTTTAATTCCTTGGCAGCTGCCGCCCGAACCGCAAAGTTGCCACCTAAAGAAAAGCCAATTAGGTGTTGTTGTTGGTTACTAAACCGCTGGTTAAGTTGTTGCAAAGCCGCCACCACCTCAGCCAATCGACAAGAATGGAACAAATCCTCGTTTAAATGATGCGAATCACCGTGATCTCGCAAATTAAGACGATAGACACTGATACCGGCGTTGTACAAATGGTGTGCCATAAGCTGTAAATAAGTGGATTCGGCACTGCCCTCCCAGCCGTGAATTAGAATCGCCAGTTGGCCGTTATCCTGAGGATGGGGGCTGTAAAAGCCCTGTAAAGTCGCCAAAGGGGTTTTTATTAACTCAGCTTGTTGCGCGGTTTTAACCGGATTTTCATGACGCAGCGATCGTAAGCGTAACTTGGCACTGGCTAAAATAGATTGTAAATGCCGATTTTTAGGCTTAAGCGACGGACGATAAATAATCATCTTGTTCCAACTGTTGTTCAATGTAACTTCGGGCCATGGACGTCATGATACGGGTACCGGCATCGTAATTTGTCAAGCGCGCACCACAATATATTTCAACAGTGGTATGCGGTAATTGTAAAATCCTAAAAACATGCTGCAAAAAAGGCTCATCATCGATAAAACCAACCCGAGCTTCGCGTTGACCTTCCTGGTTTAAGAATTTAATGGCCACCGGAACAATCGGTGTGCGGGTTTCCACGGCAGCATGTATTAATTGTCGATGGAAGGGCCTTAAATAGCTGCCATCAGTGACGGTTCCTTCGGGGAATATTGCCACCGAGCGTCCTTGAGTTAAGCGTTTCTTGAGTTGAGTTAATACAGCTTTTCTGGATTGGCTGTTACCGCGGTTTAAAAAAACCGAATCACCGGCCATCGCCAACCACCCCAATACCGGCCAATATTTGATTTCGTGTTTAGCGACAAACCCAGCCAGAATAAAAGAATGAATAATTGGTATATCCAACCAAGACACGTGATTGGCGACCAACATCACCGGTGACACCGGTTTATCACCATAAATTTTAATTTCCAAACCCATGATGGCACACATCAATCGTGACCAAAAAGTAACCACCCATTGGTTAAGTTGTCGCCAGCGAAGTAATTTTGAGATGATAATTATCAACACCACAAACGGTAATAGACCAAGCACAGCAAATAGAAAGGTCAATAAGCGCAGGCTCAGACGCGTGTAGTGGTTAATGGCTGTCAAATTATTCAGGTGAGTAAGAACTGGCGATATTATAAAGGAATGTCCTTGGGACTTCATTCACTTTTCGAATAGTCATCAAAGGATGAAAAGCGAAAGCGGGTCTCTATCACGTCCTGTTATCGAGACACACCTACATCCTGTAGGCGCCACGGCGGGCCGATATCGGGTCCAACCTAACTCGGCACACCGCCATCCATGGCGGCGACATGTCTTAAGCCTATTGCACGTAACGCTCTGGCTCACCTGCATGGATGCAGGTGTGATGTGATGAACGCCTCCAGGACGGTATCAAAGTACCTGTCTTGTAAAATAACAAGGACTAACAACCGGAGACATTCATCATGAAACATTGTAAATTACTTGGCATTGACTTGGCAAAAACTGTTTTTCAGTTATGTGC
>NZ_JAPMLN010000011.1 GCF_026410405.1 Marinicella gelatinilytica
GCCATCCTTGGCGGCGTCCATGCGCTTCGCTTAGTCGCCTACAGGACGTAGGTGTGCCAAGTTAACAGGATGTGGTATTGGCCGGAATGACGAGTCGTCTTTTTGGTTATTAAATCATGTTTATTTACCATTTATCGCTCCAAATGCACCACGGGTTTAATTAACACTTTGCCCATCAACAAACCCAATAATTGTGCAACACTTATACTGATGGTTGCTCTGAAATCATCTATAATTGAAGTATAAACTAATACATCGTTGAGAAGTAAATACATGTCAGATGAAACAATCAATAGCCGATATGGCTTAAATCCCGCACACAGTGAAGTGGTCGAGGCTTGTAAAACAGTCACGCCATGCAAGGTCTTGGACATGGGCTGTGGTACCGGGCGCAATGCGCTCTATCTAAGTCAATTAGGTTTTCAAGTGACAGCGGTGGATAATAATCCCAATGCCATTAACAGGCTGCAGCAGATTGTGGCAGAAGAGAATATCAACAATATTCAGGCGCAGGTGTACGATATTAATCAAGCCGAGCTCAGCGAAGACTATGGCTTCATTGTCTGCACTGTGACCTTAATGTTTCTTCATCCGGCTCGGGTTGCTGCTGTCATTGCAGATATGCAAGCCCATACGCTGCCGGGTGGTTATAACCTGATTGTCTGCGCCATGGATACGGACGAACATCCTTGCCCGGCTCCTTTCCCATTTACCTTTCATGAAGGCCAGTTAAGTGATGCCTACCAAGGCTGGGAGTTACTCAAGTATAATGAAGATATTGGCACCATGCACAATGGTGCCCAACTACAATTTGCCACCCTTTTAGCGCGCAAGCCTCATAGGTAAGCATTAACCAGGAGATGTCATTATGCGTATAACCATCATCGGTGCCGGTTTTGCCGCCCTCACAGCGGTCAAGACTTTGCGTCAACAATCAAAAAACGTGGAAATTACCGTGATTGCCCCGCGGGCTGAATTTATCTATTTACCCAGTGTTATTTGGTTACCGGCGGACTTGCGAACAGCGGATGATTTACGCATTGATCTCAACCATTACTTCAAGAAAATGCGCGTCTCTTTCATCGCCGGAAAAGTAAACCGTATTTCTAATGACGGTCGTCAGGTTCACACCGAGACCGATACGGTTGAGAACGATGCCCTGATTATTGCCAGCGGCGGTCGTTTTATTAAAAAACTGCCGGGTATTGAACATGTGCTGACCCCTTGCGAAGGTATTAAAGTCGGTGAAACCATTCGCGATCGGCTCGCGGCCATGAAGTCGGGCACAATTGCCCTGGGTTTCGGCGGCAACCCCAATGAGCCGACCGCCATGCGCGGCGGCCCGATGTTTGAATTTGTTTTTATTATCGAAACCTTATTGCGCAAACAAGGCCGACGCGATCAATTTAAACTGGTGTTTTTTAACCCCAATACCAAACCCGGTGTCCGCTTAGGTCCTGATGTGCCCGACAAGCTGATGCAGTTAATGCGTAAACGTGATGTGGAAACCCACCTTGGTCATAAAATTAAAGGTTTTACTGAAAACAGTGTCATGACAGAAGGTGGCGACATTACCGCTGACTTAATCCTGTTTATGCCGGGTATGACCGGCCCCGCCTGGCTGGCAAACACGGATTTGCCGCAGTCGCCGGGTGGCATGATAGCTGCCAATGAACACACTCAGGTAGATGGCTTCAAGCATGTCTATGTCGCCGGTGATGCCGGTAGTTTTCCGGGTCCCCAGTGGCAACCCAAACAAGCCCATGCCGCTGATATCCAAGCCAAAGTGGCGGCCACCAACGCCTTGCGTCTGCTACAAAATGTCACCACTGAACTCGATAAAATTAATCATGAGCTATTGTGCATTATCGACACCCTCAGCCATGGAATTTTTATTAAACGTAATGCCAAAGGCGCCACCTTCTTACCGCCCTTGCGCATCATGCATTACGCCAAACGCTTTTTTGAAAAGCGCTACTTACGGCAATATCGGGGTTAAGGCATGGCCGCTTCGTCACACATCATTTCTTCCGATGTTTTGGTCATTGGTGGCGGGCTGGCCGGTATCGTGACCGCTTTAGCAAGTATACGCGCAGGTCTGTCCGTCACGCTGGTTGACCGGGATACGCCGGAACGTTTTGGCGGGCTGGCACGCTGGGCGTTTGGTGGTATGCTGCTGGTGGATACGCCACTGCAACAAAAAATGAAGATTGTCGATTCACCGGACATTGCCCTTAAAGACTGGCTCAGTTTTGGTGAGCTCAGTGCCGAAGATCAGCTGCCTTTGCAATGGGCGCGCCACTATGTCGAGAATTGTCGTTCTGAGGTGTACGACTGGCTGATGAATGAAGGTATAAAATTCTTACCGGCGGTTAATTGGGTTGAACGGGGTCGTTTCGGAGACGGTAACAGTGTTCCCAGATACCATGTAATCTGGGGAACTTCCCGTGAATTGGTGCGAACTTTAATCGCGGCTTTGCGGCGAGAAAGTGGCCGCGACCAATTAACTCTTCTGCACCAACACCGCGTCACCGAATTAGCACAACAAGCCGGACAAGTCAGTGGCGCATTGGCCATTAATGAAACCAGTGGTGAATCTGTTCGTTTAAACGCCTCAACAGTGGTGATTGCCACCGGCGGTATTAACGGCAGCCATCAAGAATGCCGAAAAAACTGGCCGGTCGACCGACCACAGCCGACAACCATGCTTAATGGTGCCCACCCCTATGCCGATGGCCGCATGCATCATTGGGTTGCTGATTATTTCGATGGACAGATTACCCATGCGGGTGAAATGTGGAACTATGCCGCCGGTTTTGCCCACCCTTATCCGCATTTTTCCGGCCACGGCTTATCCACCATTCCCTGCAAATCTGCACTGTGGTTGAATCATCAGGGCGAGCGCATTGGTCCGGAACCATTGGTCACCGGTTTTGATACCCACTGGCTTTGTCAACGGGTGGCTGAACAAGAAAAACCCTGGACCTGGCACCTGCTGAATTGGCGTATTGCCGCCAAAGAATTTGCCATTTCCGGGGCCGAGCACAATGCCAGAATCAGAGACAAACAGTTCCCGCAGTTCGTCAAAGAACTGCTGCTGGGGAATCATCGACTGGTGCGGCAAATGCAGCGTGAAAGCCGTGATTTTCTGGTGGCCGATAGCTTGCATGAATTGAGCCATAAAATGAATCGCCTGACCTGCTCTAATGACATCAGTGCGACCACACTGCAGGCCACAGTCGATGCCTTTGATGCCAATTTTGCCAAAGGCACACAACTGTTTAATGACCCTCAAATTCGACTGATTCAGCATGCCCGTCAATGGAAGCCGGATCGTTTACGCACCTGTAAACCGGCACCTCTACAACAAAAAGGCGCCGGGCCCTTTATTTCCATTCGCATGCAATTAATCACCCGCAAAAGCCTGGGCGGCTTACAAACTGATTTGCACAGTCGTGTTCTCAATGCCCACGGCGAAACGATTGAGGGCCTATACTGCGTGGGTGAAGCCGCCGGTTTTGGCGGTGGCGGCGCCAACGGTAAACGCTCGCTGGAAGGCACTTTTTTACCCGGCTGTATTATGACTGCCCGTGCAGCGGTGCGTTCGATTGTGGGGAGAGATAAACCATGAAACTGACCTTTCCGGTGACTGCCGCAGACTACCGTAAAAGAGCACGTGCCCGATTGCCCAAATTCCTGTTCGATTATTTGGATGGCGGTGCCACCGACGAACAAACGCTAAGAGCCAATGAAACTGACTGGCACAAGATAAAACTGCGGCAACGGGTGTTGGTGGATGTTGACCAAATCGATACCGCAACCACGATTGTCGGAGAATCCTGTGCCATGCCCGTGGTACTGGCACCGCTTGGCCTGGCCGGTATGATGGCACGCCGTGGCGAGGTACTGGCGGCACGCAGCGCAGAAGCTGCGGGGATTCCATTCACATTGTCTACAGTTGGCATTTGCCCGGTGGAAGAAGTGCAGGCGGCCGTTAACCGCGCCACCTGGTTCCAGCTGTACATGATCCGCGACCGAAAACGCATTAAGACATTACTCGATAAAGCCTGGACCGCCGGCTGCCGGACATTAGTCTTTACTGTTGATTTACCGCAGCCGGGCATGCGCCACCGTGATGTCCGTAACGGCATATCGAGTCCCGGTGCGCGTGCCAAAACCTTGAAAATGATACACTTATTATCACGACCGCGCTGGCTGTGGGATGTCGCCATACGCGGCGGCCCGCTCAACTTCGGCAACCTCAGTGATGTCATGCCGGGTACCGGAAATCTTGATGCCATTAAGGCCTGGATTGATGCCCAATTCGACCCCACCGTCACCTGGGAAGATATGGCCTGGTTGCGTCAACATTGGCAAGGTCAATTGCTATTAAAAGGTATTCTTGATACCGATGATGCGCGACAAGCGGTCAAAATCGGCGCCGACGGCATCGTGATCTCGAATCATGGTGGCCGGCAGTTAGACGGTGTGGCCTCGAGCGTCAGTAAATTACCGGAAATTGTTGCCGCCGTGGGCTCAGAAACTGAGATTCTGGTCGATGGCGGTGTGCGCAGCGGTGTGGACATCTTCCGTGCCCTGGCTTTGGGCGCACAGGGTGTTATGATTGGCCGGCCCTGGGCATGGGCACTGGCGGGTGCCGGTGAGACCGGCTTGAATCACTTACTCGCCAGTCTGCAACAGGAACTGCGACTGGCCATGACCCTCACCGGCGTGACCCGAATTAATGATATTGGTACGGATCAACTTGAACGTATTGGAGATAAATGATGATGAATGGTGCGCAAGCTTTAATGAAAACCCTGGTCGATGCCGGTATTGAGGTCTGTTTTAGCAACCCCGGCACCAGCGAAATGCATTTTGTGGCGGCACTCGATAATGAGCCGAAGATGCGCGCTGTGCTCGGACTTTTTGAAGGTGTGGTGACCGGTGCCGCCGATGGTTATGCACGCATGGCCGATAAGCCTGCGGTGACCCTGTTGCATCTCGGTTGTGGCTTAGGCAACGGACTGGCCAATCTGCACAACGCGCGTAAGGGTAAGGTCCCCGTGGTCAACATCGTCGGTGACCACGCCACCTACCATGTCAAATACGATGCACAATTACAATCGGATATCGAAACCGTGGCGCGCAATGTCTCTCCGGGCTTTTGTCGCACCGCCACCAGCACCGAAACACTGGGCCAGGATGTCGCTGAAGCCATTGCCGCTGCCCGCGCAAAACCCGGTCAGGTGGCCACCTTAATTTTACCCGCCGATGTCTCCTGGGGCGAAGGCGGCGTCGCCGTTGAACCTCTATCACCACCAACCCCTGAAGCGGCCGATGAGGCCACATTGGAAGCCATCGCCACGGCCATTAATTCAGGTCAAAAGAGCGCGATACTACTGGGCGGCCATGCCTTGCGCGAACCGACCATTATGGCCGCCGCCAAAATCGCGGCGCATAAGGGCGTCACTTTATTGGCAGAAACTTTCCCCACCCGCATGGAACGCGGCGCCGGTTTACCTTATATTGAACGCATTGCTTACCTGGCGGAACTGGCCATGGTGCAGCTCAGTGATATTAAACATTTAATCCTGGTGGATGCCAAAGCACCGGTGTCATTCTTCGCCTACCCCGATAAAAAGAGTTACCTGGTGCCCGACAGTTGTCAGGTGCACACCTTGGCCGCACCTGATCAGGATAGTTTGGCCAGTCTCAGCAAATTGGTCACTGCCGTCGGCGCAGACCAGGCACAACCCAAACTACAGTCCGAAAAACAACCGGTCAGTCCTGTTGGCAAATTAACCGCCGAGAAAGTCTGTAAAGCGGTTGGCCACTTGCTGCCGGACAATGCCATCCTGATTGATGAAGGCATTACCTCAACCCTGATGCTGGCTGCCATGACCGCCGGCGCACCCCGTCATGATTTGTTGACCTTAACCGGTGGCGCCATCGGTCAGGGTTTACCGAATGCCGTCGGTGCGGCCATCGCCTGCCCTGATCGACCTGTTTTTGCCCTGATTGGTGATGGCACCGCGATGTACACCATCCAGGCACTGTGGACCATGGCCCGCGAACAATTAAACGTCACCTCGATTATATTCAACAACGCCGCCTACTCGGTGCTCAACATTGAACTCGACCGGGTTGGTGCCAAAGACGCCGGAGATAAAGCCAAATCCCAGCTGGATTTAACCGGCCCGAACATCAACTTTGCCGAAATGGCTAACAGCATGGGCGTCCATGGTATCCGCGTGCAAACCGCCGAAGAAATAACCAAAGCCCTGGAATACGCCCAAAGCCAACCCGGCCCGCATTTAATCGAAGCCATCGTGCCGGAATCTTTGAACAAGACAAAACGTAAAATCCTGCCCTGGCTGCTACGCTCCATGCCGAGCTTACCCTTGTCGATTTCCAAGGCACTAAAGAAGAAATTGGCACCGTAAAATCATTGAATTATGCATTTTGTATAAGCTCTCAGTTCAGTCACCTAGGTTCCTTTATTATATTTACTTACCAATTATGCTTGTTCAGCACAATTAGAACATACGCCAGTCACGATTCTAAATTGCGTTAACCGTTTTCATTAAAGTCAACCTTTAGCCTACCTTTTCATATTATTCATCACTTTTTCAGGAGTTTTTCAGGGCTTTTGCAGAATTGACAATGACCGTATTCATATACTTACTGCTCGTGTTTTTATTAATTAACAGAGGTTATCATATGTTCATTCGTTTCAGTCTTAAGGACTTGTTTTTTACTTTAATGCTTGTATTTTCATCGTTGGGGATGGTTAGCGCCTCAAATTCGAACGTAGAAATATTTAATGTCGATTTTAACGATCTAACCCCAGGCAGTTACATCGGTGATGGTGGAGCCTCAGTCGGTGAACCAAGTTTCGCAAGTGGTATAACAGGACAAGTTTTTCAACAAAGTCCAGGTGAGAATTATCTTGAAGTACTATTGGACCCTGTCACAACCAATGCCAGAAGTATGCGCTGGGATTTCTTAGAAGGAGGTGAAGTCACCGAGGGTGTGGTTGTCATTGAATATCAGTTCACCCCAACGGCACTGGATCTTCATGAGTTTGGTGTCAGAGAAGGTGGCGGTTCCTCTAAATTGTTTTTAAAAATTGAATACAAAGCTGACGGTACATTTCAAGCCCGGGATACCTTAGGTCTCATTACCACAATTGAAAACACCTATACAGCGGGCACAACTCAAGACGTGGTATTAACCTTTGATATGGATGCTGGAACCAGCTCAATGACCATTAATGGTAATGTAATTTACTCAGATCGAGAACACGACATCACTGATCGCGGTGTGGGTCGTTTACTAACTGGTTTTGGGAACGGTTCAAGCAACCACCCCTTTTATTTAGATAATATAAATATTTACACTCCAGCGCCAACCACACTGCTTTTAGAAGCTGATTTTGAGGATTATATGGTCGGTGACTTTTTGGGTGAAGGCGGTGCTTCAGTAGACGAGCCTTACAACATATCAAACAACTTATACACTGAAATCGTTACGCCAGGCCTTAATTCTGATCAAGCTTTGTATTTAGAATCTGAGACCAATGGGGTGAAATCCACCAGATGGCACTTCTATGATGATGTTGAAGTCACGACAGGTCAGGTAGTTATTGAATACGATTTGGAGTTTATCGCTTTAGATGCATTCCAGTTCAGTGTTCGTGAAAATACCACCAGTAGTATCAATTTTACTACGATACGATTCACTCCCGGCGGTAAAGTGAGTGTATACGACGAATCTGGTTTTCAACTTAACGTCGGCGATTACCAAGTAAACCAAGTGCATCACTTGAGACTAACATTTGATCTCGACAATGGAACTTATACTGTCGAATTAGATGATGTAGCTTTGGTTACAGGCCGATCCTATGGCTACAGTGGAGAGCGTGGCATTGGTAAAATTACGTTGGGTACTGACTCAACGACACTGGCAGGTACTAATCTTGTTATTGATAACATTCAAGTTATGGCCATTGAATCAAATGATTTAATTTTTAATGATGGCTTTGAATAGTCACCACCAGCAATCAATCAACGGACTATACAGAGGAAAGCTGCTCAGCAGCTTTCCTTTAATTCATGGCTTGTTTGATTGCCTGTAACACCGCTTGCTCATCATCGCTCCAAAGTTGTGCGGCTTGTTGCTGGCATGTCGTGATGGTGGATAAAGCATCAATATATTTATTGAGCATTAACTGAGCCTCAGCTTTAAGACGTAAATAAGGTATGGCAAAAGGTTTATAAGCTTCTGATTGAGCCAACGTATTTAAGGCTTGTTGTGGTTTTTCCTGGGACAGATAATACATAGCTAAGTAATTATTGGCTGATATCAAGGATTCATAGTCTGATAATTCAACCGCTAAATTTTTAGCCTCAATCAGGGTTTCAATGGCACTACCGGGTTGCCCTATCAGCCATTGATAACGACCACGAAACACATTTAAAGCCGGTTGCATCAAGGCTTCTTCGACATCATTAATGTGCGCTTGAACCACCGCTATTTTATCAGCAACCCCGTCAGTAATTTTTTGATCCAATAAAAGATTAAGGTGAAAAAGTTCGGCTTTAACCAGACGGCGTTGATCCTGGATATTTTCTGCCAACTGTTGATAGCTTTGCTGCCAACGAGCGGCTGTGTCCCAGTTTTTCTGAATTCGCGACATCTCATAAAAGGCCTGATAAGCGGCCATCAGCATACCTGAATAATCCAATTCTGTGCCAATCGCCAACAAGCGGTTATTAAGTTGCCAGGCTTCTTGGTGTTGGCCTTGCTGCATTAGGGCATAAATGAGTTCATTCAAAACAGCCCCTTCGCCCAACTTATGACCCACAGACTTAGTCACGGTTAATGCTTGTCGCAGGTATTGTTCAGCCAGTTTATATTGGGCTTTTTGATTGGCAATCCTTGCCAACACAGAATAGGTGCGGGCGACGCCCACTGAATCCTGATTCAGTTCATACAGGTGCAATGCTTGCTCAGACTCAGCCAACGCACCACTGACATCGCCTTGTTGCTGTAATAAGCTGGCTTTAGAAGCCCTGACATCAGCCAATAGGGCCACATCTTCACTGGATACACCATCATCAATAAAGGCATCATAGATAGCCAGTGCTTCTTGGGGGCGATTCAGATATTGTAAAATCGCCGCGTACTCATAACGCGCCGCTTGCCAGATATCCGGTGGCGCGTTGACCTGATCCGCCAGCAGCTGTTGATAAATTTCAGCGGCTTTCGGGTAATCGCCTTTAACCTTAACAATACGCATTTTTAAGGTTGTTGCCGCCACTTGAATGGCCGCCGGAACGGGTAACTGTAACAGGGTATCTAAACTACTGACGGCCTCATCAATTTGACCCAGTTTATTTAAAGATTCGGCTAACTTTAAACGGGCTAAATGAAAACTGGGTTGTTCTTCAATGGCTAACTGAAATTGTTGCTTGGCGGTGTTAAATTCATTGCGATCCAAACTCTGCAATCCACGCACATAGAGCACCATGACATAATCATTTTTGGGCAATAAACCACTCACGAGCGCATCAGATAACCCCAATTGATCCACCAGCAATTCAGTACTTTTAACGATCAGTGATTGGAAATTGTCAGCGGCGACCGTGGTTTGAACCAGTAATTGTTGAGCCTGACTGACTTCGATTAACCAGGCCATCTGCTGCTGATGGGATACCGGTTTGATGCGAATAATGGTTAAATCCGGAATCAATTTTTGTTGATTTCGTACAAAATCTTCCGATAACACAAATAACGGCCTGTCGTCTGTGCTTTTAATGGACGATTGACTGGAAAAACTAAGCAATTGCTTTAAAAACTGACCGGCTGACTTAATTTCCCAGTCCACTGAATCGACAGACAATTGCAATAAAACGTGTGGCGTCTGTTGTTCTTGGGGTGGTGTTTGCTGACTTCGCCACCACCACAATGATGACAGCAGACTCACAATAACGACCACAGCCAGAGCCGCTTTAACATTGATTTTAGACCGTTTCGGTGCGTGCTTCGTGACAGCCACATTCCACTGAATACCTTGACCATACACCGATTCAATAAAGGTATCCTGACTGTATTCGCTAAGTAACTTACGTAATTTCGAAATGGTTTGATCAATGGTGTTTCCACTGACCACACGCCCCTGCCAAACATGGCTGATTAAATCATCCTTGGTATGAACCTGTTGCGGGTTTTGGATTAAAAATACCAATAAGTCATAGGTTTTCTTGGTCAAATCAACGATCTGCTTACCGTACGATAATTCTTTGCGCTTTAAATCTAACTGAAACCCGGAAAAATATAGCAACGTCAACAACCTGTTTAAGATCGTCTTATTTTGGCATGCTTATATAAATTTTATCAACTTCAATAGTTGCTAAACTTTATTAGACAACTCAAATCTAAAATCTACACTAAAAAAACAATCAAACAGTTTTAGGTTTATGACTGCTTCATCAAGCACCGAAAGCGCTGCATAATGATTATAAGCAAGGCACCAACGAAAACCTTGATAATCATTCCGGGGAGAAATGGCACAACACCTTTAATAAAAGCAGTTTTTACATCTAAAAACCTTAACAGCCCAAGATATCCACATAATAAAATAACAAGACTGCCGATGAAAAACTGCTGAGAAACTTTGAGAAAACCGACATCTTGCTTTTCAGCCATTTTTCCGACCACCAAAGCTGCGAAAAAGAAGCCCAATAAAAAGCCCATGCTTTTACCACTAAAAGCCGCCCAGCCACCGGAGAAATTTGAAAATACCGGCAGACCCAACAGGCCGACCAATAAATAAATAAAAATACAAGCACTCCCCCATTTCCATTGATAAAGATGAGCAATCATCAACACAACCATCGATTGCGCTGTAATGGGAACGGGATATAAACTGCCTAAATTAATGGCTATTTGAGCAGCAAAACCAAGTGCAACAACCCCCAAAATCAGCTGCAAAATTCTCAGCATCTTATCCTGATTATTTATCCTCTTCAAAACCGACAACCCATTAAAAATAAGCAAATATAACACAAGAAACTCGAACCATTAACAATTCATTGGGGATTAAAATGAGTGTTATAGCAGCTGAGTTTTTTAATAGTTCCGGTATTATGTATTGGTTGTTTTACTGGAGTAAATTTAAGTGATATATTCTAAATATGACTTAAATAATATTGACGTAGACGCGTTAATCGTGAATACAATATCAAATGCTGAAACTATCCAACACCGTCGAAATACCTGAGTCTGAAATAGAACTCACTGCCATAAGAGCCCAAGGCCCGGGCGGTCAGAATGTCAATAAAGTCGCCAGTGCCATACACCTGCGTTTTGATATTGAGAATTCAAGTTTGCCTGATTTTTATAAAGAACAGCTGCTCAAATTATCCGATCAGCGCATCACCAAAGATGGTGTGATCATTATCAAAGCCCAACAATTCAGAACTCAAGAAAAAAACCGGGAAGATGCCTTAAATCGCCTGGCTCAACTCATCAAATCAGCAGTTGTTCAGCCCAAAAAACGCAAACCGACACGCCCACCAAAAGCCTCGAACAAAAAGCGCCTGGATGCCAAAACCCGCAAAGGCAGAATAAAGAATTTGCGCAAACCGGTTTCGGGTGATGAATAATACATGTTTTTAAGTTAGATTGAACCGTCGGACCTTTAAGCCAGCATACCTCTGGTTGTTTGAAAAATCATGGATTTAAAATGTTCGATATAAGTTGTCTCACAAACGGCCCTTAAGCTTCAAAATGAATACTTTATATAAAAATCAACTTTAAAAGTATCGGATGATAACTCTGAAGTTTAATAATATTCGTATTATTTATCGTAACAAAATGATTTTATAAACCCAAAAAACGCTTGTTTGCTCAAGGGTTTACTGAAATAAAAGCCTTGCACAATATCACAACCAAGATCTTCTAGCATCTGTAGCTGGGCTTTGGTTTCCACACCTTCTGCCACGACTAACAAATCCAAGCTGCGAGACATGGCTATGGTGGCTTTAACCAAGTCGTAATCGGATTTGTTTGTGGTAATACCTTGAACAAAAGCACGATCCATTTTCAAAACATCAAAAGAAAATTCCCTTAAATAACCAAGAGAGGAATAACCGGTTCCAAAATCATCCATAGCTAATTTGATGCCCAGCTTATTGATTTTATTCAGCGTTTCCTTAATGTAACTTTTTCCACTTAAAAGTAAGCCCTCAGTAATTTCTAACTCAAGCTGATCAGGCGCCACATTCAAAAGTTTTAACTGATCTCGGATGAATGTGAATAAACCCTCATCCCTGAACTGCCGGGGTGATAAATTGACCGCCATATTAAAGGGTACATTGTGTTCTTTTTCCCATTCACTTAAAAAGCGTACTGCCTGTCTAATCACCAACTCACCGATGGACACAATTAAGCCGGTCTGTTCAGCCACAGGTATAAATTCGTCCGGTAAAATATTGCCTAGTGTGGGGTTGTTCCACCGTATCAAAGCCTCCGCACCAATAACTTTTCTTTTCTTAACATCAATTTGAGGCTGATAATAAACTTCGAACTCTTGACGCTCTAAGGCACCATGCATTTGCGCTTCAAGCTCTGATCGACGCTGCATAAATACATTCATTTCTTTTGTAAAAAATGAATAGGTATTTCGGCCCAACTCTTTGGCTTGGTACATGGCAATATCTGCATTTCTTAATAAATCAGAGGCTGAATCACCATCATCAGGAGAAATGGCAATCCCAATGCTGACGGTCAATATCAGCTCCCTGCCATCTAAATTAAAAGGAGTTCTGAAGGCCTTTAATAATGACTCTGTGGCATGAGTTATCGCTTTATGAGTCTTGTATCCTTTAAGTAAAACAATGAATTCATCACCACCCAAGCGACCAATTAAATCTTGTTTTCTAATGGCGCTCTTTAATCTTTTGACACATTTTATGAGCAGCTTATCACCAACTTCATGGCCCAGTGAGTCGTTAATTTTTTTGAAGTCATCCAAATCAAGGAATAACACCGCTATTTTTTCGTTGCTGCGTTGAGTTTCTTTTAATAATTGAGACAGTTGTTCCAAAGATAGGAATCTATTGGGTAACGATGTTAAGTTATCATAATAGGCCTGATGTCGAATCAGTTCTGCTGCTTTATGTTGTTCACTGATGTCACGTATGATAACCATGACCTGATCGTATTCCTTAATAAAACGCACGCGCGCTTCAAAATGCTTTGGAATTTGATGCACGTTATATTCATATTCAAAGCGGGTGTTGGATTTGTGTTTTAAGGCACTTTCCATCTGTTTCTGAAAACCATTAACCTTGACATCAGCAAATAGGGTTGAAATATTTTTACCCATGAAATCATTTGATTTTGAAAAAAAATCACCCGTATTACTGGAATAATAATCAATCACTGTACCATCTGATTTCATTAAGAAAAACAAATCCGGGATGGCATCAAAAATACTTTCAAGCATGTGCTCTTTGAAATTCGCTTGCGCTTGCGCCTGCCTTAAGTCTTTCAAATCAATGTCAATACAATACATCTGTCTGACACCGTATTGATTAACAAACAGCACATGACTTGAAAAAACAAACACTTTTTTACCGCTTTTGTGTCGCAATGTGATCTCGGAGGCAGGTATTTCTTTACCGGTTTTTAACCACGCATTATGTCCTTTGATGACTATGTCGCGAATTTCATCCGGTATAATCAAATCTTCCAGCTTTTGCCCTTCGGCTTCCTCTTTACTGTAACCGTATAATCGCTCACTTCCTTTATTCCAATAAATCACCCGCCGTTGCTCATCATAACCTTGAACCGAAATGGCATTGACCGCATCAAACAGCTGATGCAATGAATCGTTTAATACAAACCGATGTAGAAGATTGTCAAAGGTGCCGCTAGTCATATCAAATACAATACCAAAATTCACAGCAACTTGTCATCGATTTAATATAAAAACACCATTTTTTGAAAGAAATAATCGAGCAATATCAAGAAGATTGCTCTTACAGCATAACTAAGCGCTATCTAAAACCATCTATCTGAAGCTCCACTATTTTTTGTTGAAATAGCTTACTTGAATAAACTAAAGTACCGCCTTTTAGAATCATCAGACAACCTATGCGACATTTATTCGGACTATTGCTTTTGTTAGTTGCTTTACCATCTTACTCAGCGGATAGCATTGCTTTCCCTTCAGGCGTGGCGCTTGATAAACCTCAAGGCTTTGAAAAGTCGAATGATTTTGAAGGCTTTAAACAAGAAAAAACCCATTCATCCATTCTGGTGATGTCTTTTCCATTGCCTGAAGACCCTGAGGAGCGACACAAAGCCATAGCACAAACTAAAGACACTGTGTTATTGAAAGGCCTTGCATCACAGGGCATTCAAGTTATTACCAGTCAAAAAACAGAAATTGCCGGTGATTCTCAGGCACTCTTTATCACGGGCGAGCAAACCGTGAGCAATCAAGAGCTAGGCCGCATAATTGCTGTGCTGCATCTTGAGCATCAGCTGGTATTAATTCATGGTACGTTTCCACAAGGCAATCAGAACCTTTACGCCGCGATAGAACAATCCATTAAGTCTGCGACGCCTATATCTGACGAAGAGGCAGCCAACGTATTGGAACGGCCATTTGAATTTAACTCAGTCGAAGGTTTACACGTGATTGACATCCCTCAATTTTCTGCCAGCATGGTACAAATGAGTCGTGACGGACAACCCTCAGGCCCACAAAATGGCGACCCCTTTTTGCAAATTGTGGCTTCATTGGGACCGGTTAATGCGTCTGATAAAACTGAATATGCCTTACACAGGTTCAATCAACTGGAATATATGGAGGACGTTAAGATTCTAGAAACAAATAAAGTCAATCAAGCGGGTTTAGAATCAGTTGAAATTGTGGCTCATGTGTTGGACAGTGAAACAGCTGTGCCACTAACAGTGTACCAACTGATTAAATTTCGCATCGATGGAGGTTATTTTCTGATTATTGGCATGGTCGCGCAAGAACAGGCTGAAACCTACCTCAAAAAATTTAAGCAAGTCGCCCTCAGTGTCCGAGAAGCTAATGATGTCGCTTCAGCTGATGACCATCAAATACCCAACTTGATTGCTACCTTAGACGCAAACAGCTTAAACATGAACAGTGAGGATCTGACTGCGTACATGCAAAGAAAACCAGACACTTCTCGATACCTGCCAGGCGGCATCGCCAGACACAGTTGGGATTTAAGTGGTGCGTCGTCCAATCTTAAAATGCATGTATGGTTTAACAAAAATAAACAACTCGACTCCTATCATATTGGCCCCGCCGACCAAACCATTGAAGGCTGCTACTTGTTTTCAAGCCCAAACAGCACCCAAGCGCTGTTTATTGAGCTGCATGGAAGGGCGCGGTTTATAAAAATAAGTACCGAACAGTCATCCACCTCTAAGTCGGCCATCTCAAAATCATTTTCTTCAGCCGCTAATGAATTTCATTTGAACAGCTCAAACTTTCCTGTTTCTCTTGGTGATGCGTCTTTTGACTGGGTAAACGATAAAACACTCGCCATTGATGGCGTTGAATTACCCAAGGTTGAAACTGATTTGTGTACTGATTTGAGCCAACAAGTTGACAGCTCTTCGCTTTTCAACAGAGGTCGTTAAATTGATGTGCAAAAATGGAAAACAAGTACAGACTGAGACAAACCTCAGCCTGTACTGCTTCTTTTTTTAGTCTATTAACCTAAAAAGCACACAAGTCATCATGCGTATTTGGGTTATGTTAAACACTATTCTTCAGCGTCTTGTTCTTTACCGTCTTTTTCGAGCTGCGCTTGATGGTTCAGTTCATACGGTGGGATCTGCTGACCCTTATTATCACCTTTCAGATAAAAGTCCATCCAACGCATTAAGCGCTGGGCATAATCCAGTTGAGCCGGTGCTTTTCGGTTACCATGACCTTCGCCAGGATAATACACCAGACGGACCGGTGTATCGGTGCGGGTTTTAATATAACGGTACAACTCCATCGATTGGGCCGGATGTACACGCGTATCATTTTTGCCATGCATAATCAGCAGTGGTGTTTGGGCTTTATCGGTGTGATAAATCGGACTGCGCTCTAACATCCACATCCAGTTATCCCAGGGATATTTACGGGCATGCACGTTGTACATTTCTTTGGGAATATCCGTGGTGCCGAACTTCGACAGCTGATTGGAAATGCCCACAAACATGACACTGGCCGCAAAGTGCTCACTCAAGGCCGTCGCCGCCCAAGCTGAGGCATAACCACCGTACGAACCGCCGGTAATACCGACCCGCGCTTTATCCACAACCCCTTCATCAGCCAAATGGGTGATGGCATCCACCAGATCATTAAATTCACCACCGGCATAATCAGCCTGGCCTTTTTTACTGAACTCAACACCGCGGCCGGTACTGCCACGATAATTCGGCAGAAACACCGCAAAACCATGACCGGCAGCATATTTAATCGGGTACGAATAACGATCCAGCCACTCATTGCTGATATGGGCTTCCGGACCGCCATGTACCATCATAATCAGCGGATAACGTTGATTCTTTTTATAGTCGATGGGATAAATCAATATGCCCTCAAGCTCAAGACCATCCCGTGCCGTATATTTAATCGACTCCTGTTTCGGCATGGCGATATTCTCCAGCCAGGGGTTGGATTGGGTAAGGCGCTTCAATTGATCTTTATTCATCGAATAGACTTCGCGCGGATGATCAGCGCGACTCAGGGTCGCAATCATGTTTTTTCCCCCTACACTGACATCAAAATCACGTAAAACAGCTTCGCCAAGCGGCAATCGGCTTTCCACCTTATCCGATTTGAGGTCAATGACACTGACTTCACTACTGGTACCAATATGTCCGATATAGGCCAGTTGAGAATCTGACAGCCACTCAATGGCTTTGACGTGACCAGCATAGTCTTTAACATACTCAGTCATCTTGCCGTTGCTACTGTGAGCAACAAATAACCGGCCACTGGCCGGATCATGCTTGTCTTCGGCACCAATCATGGCGACGTATTTGCCATCCGGTGACCACTCGGCTTCACCCAGCTTTCCTTCGGTTTTAAACGCTTGAACACGCTCACCGTCAAGCCGATAAATGCCATATTCAGAGGTCGTGTAGTTATCATCAATATGTGGTGTGGGCGTGGTACGCAAGAGTAAATGATCTTTACCGGGATGAAACTGCGCTGACAGAACATGGGCATCAATGTCTATTACAACCGGTGATTCTTCTAAGTTGTTTAGATTAACTTGATAGGCATGGTTAAATTGAATATCCTCTTCATAGACTTCAGCTTTGAAACCTTTCTTTTCCAGCTTTTTCTCCGACTTGTCTTTCTCCGGCTTGGCCACAAAAACCAATTTGTCACCTTCTGAATTAAGGGAAAACGAAGAAATATTATTTTTATGCGAAATCACTTGAACCGATTCGCCACCATCCACCGGAATCCGGTAAATCGAAGTGTATTCATCATCGTTACGCTTAGCCAGATAAAAAATCGACTGCCCATCAGGACTCCACTGGAGTGAAGAAACAGATACTTTACCGGTAATAAAAGGTCTTGAGTTACCCTGGTTATCGACCAGATGCAGTTCGACATAATGTGACCCGTCCTCATCCTCATAAGGCGTGCGCGGCTTCACCAATGTGTATGCCGTCAACTGACCGTCAGGTGACACCACCGAACTGCCCACATAATGCGCCGTCACGGTTTGTTCTAAGGTCATGATCTCTTTTTTAGCATAACCACCAAAACTCACCAACAAACCAAAAACGACAAGCACTACCCAAGTAAACTGACGGCTGACGCTCTGATGACGCCCCTTCGATTTATTTAAATCAATTTTTCTCATTATTTCCTCATTGTTTTGTATTAAAAAAATCAACACGTTTAAATTATCATATTATCTTTTTCACCAGAAAATGATATGCAGCAACCATGTCAGCATCCAGTTCTCTTTCCATGCCTTTAATGATGAAATCACGGACTTTTCCAATGGACCTTCCAGAACCAACAGATGTACCGTTTTTGACAGCATCATTATTTACATTAAAAAGAGCTCTTCCGCTTCCTTTGGATGAGCCATCCCGAATGACCCCATCTTTAACATTACCCAGCGATCTCCCTGAACCTCTTGATGAGCCGTCTCTGATGACTCCATCTTTAATATTACCTAAGGCTCTGCCCGATCCAATTGACGATCCGTCTCGTATAACACCGTCTTTAAAATTTGCCATTATTTAATCTCCTTTCCTCAATTCAATTTATCTAATATCTCAACTTACGGATTAAGTTCTCGCAAATCAACGAGCAACTCATACATACAATGACCAAACGAAACCATGATTTCAAGAATGTCATTTAAATTTTCAGGGTTATAAAAGTCTAACTCATTTTGGTATTTTCTTTCAGCCTTACAATTTGTGACATAGCCTGTTTTAGGTCTGTTCAGCTTTAGTCCCGGCACAAGTTTATTCTTGGCTGTAAACCCGTATTTTTCATAAACACTCTCAAATTTACTGTCATAGTTACTTAATAGCGCTTGGTATTTTGGATCTTCAATTGCATTACATTTTGTGGCATCAACCACATAAACCGGATCATTAATTGAGAAAATCAAATTGCCGTTGGACAAATTAATTAAAAAACGAACCTCACAAAAGTGTTTCCCATCTTCATCATTAAACCATATTCTTTGGGTTCTTGATAATTCCCCAGATGATAAATTGACTCCTTTAAATGGCTCTATAAGCTTAGAATCGATATTACTATCGACAAATTCTCTGAATCCTAATTGAGCCTCGGCTCTATCGCCAATTTTTTTAGGGCCAACAAACGCTTGTACATCAGTAACCGAAGACAGTTCTAAAATTGCGCTGATATAGTTACCCACATCTTCCCCGTCGGGTATTTCATTTTTTATTGAATTTAAAAGAGAACTTATGTTGAAAACACGTTTGGACAAATAATTATCATTTTCACATAACCGGAATAAAACTTGCTCCCACTCTTCATCAAACTCTTCTGATTTTTTTAAATTCTCAATCTCATGGTCTTCCAATTTTCTCAATTTGAACTTATTGGCTGTATTTTCACCCCAGCTGATAAAATCAGGCTCTTCACACAATGCTTTGTAAATAGCGGGATAGGCTATTTGGGTACAAACTAAAGCATAGTTAACCAACTTATCACTGTCACTGTCCTCGTTTTCAACACTTCTCATTGTCACTTTATTAATAATTTCTATCAGTGACAATGTATTCATAAGTCGCTTAAGCGATCTGGGATTGTTCCCTAAAGAGTGGTTAGTGAAAACAGACAATTTATCTAACATCTCTTTGTTATGAAAGTCCGCTTCATTCAAATACCCGATGTCTTTTAATGAATTGCTTAAAAAAGTACTAATCTCATATGAAGCAATTGGCATACTAAAGGGAAGCTGTATTATTTTATCGAAAAACGAACGGAATTCTCTTTCATTTTTATCTGTCAATTTACCAAATTTAGGTTCAAGTCCTTTGACAACCACATCATAGTCAATGGCCAAAATAAAAATACAGTTATCCAAATCAAAAATATTCTTGAGTAACTCTAAAATATTGACAGCTACTGGCGGATCAATTCTGTCCAGATCATCGATAAAAAATAAAAAACCAGTTTTATCACTGTCAGCTACCACATTTGCAATTAAATCATTCAAAGAATCTCGTAATTTTAAAATCGTGGTTTCTCTGGCATCACCTAAAGCATCAACGATTTCTCCAACATTCTGTCCGGTCGCAGCATTGACAGCAACCTTCACTGATGCCCCGGCAATTTTGTTGAGTATGCCAAGTGACCTTTTAGCCATTTGACCCAACTTATTGTTTTTTGCTGTGGCTATATCTGCAATTTCATTGGTTAACCCATTAATGATGGATATTAAAGTTTCAGCTTCAGACTTCATCAAGCTGTATTGCCAGGTATTTAACCAAATTGGATAGAATCTCTTACCTTCCTGGTCGCACAATTGATCTTTTATCTTATTCATCAATGATGTTTTACCGGAGCCCCATTCACCTTGAATAGCGATAGTAATGGGTGTATTTGTCATTTCAATAAATTGAACCAGAGCATCTGTGTACTTATCTATACCAAACAAATCATCTTGATCAGCCCTTCGTGGAACATCAATTAAACTATTAAATATTTTATTAGACATTTTGGATAACCTTTAAACGTAAACTGGAAATTTTAGACTGTATTTTTTTGTACAACTTAAACAATACCGGGTTTAAATAGAGTCTTAACTTACGACCCGTGGTTTTAATAATTTTGAAAGAATATTGCATAATTTAATACATATCGATATTTTCTACTGAAACCCGTGGTGGGATGGGTGAATACTTTATTGCCGGATATTTTAAAAACTTCAATAACAAAAAATAACTCGCGATTGATATTGCCGTAACAATTAAAATCATGACAAATCCACCTTCTACAGATGGCAACTGATTTTCAGTTTCTCGAAAAATATTCACGACCAACCCCAAATAAGGCAAAATAATTTCATACAGAGATTCTCTGCCTATTAAATTTCCATAAATTAATAACGAACAAAACCAAATAATAAGTGACCATAAAAATGACCTTGACTTTATCACTAAAGAATTAAAATCTGACCAGCTTCGCTCAGGCTTTAAAACCATTTCATTTATCGAACGCCTTAAACAATTTTTCTTTGAGTTATAATTTCTAATAATTGAAGATACTTTTTTACCCAGATGACTTCTTTTAGAATATGTTCCGTCTTTGTTTTTGCTTATACCAGCAGCATTCGCCTCACTATACGCATTTTTAAGCATATTTTCGGCCTCAACCAATTGAACCAATTCTTTCTTAAATCTAATCTTTTCTACTTCATCCAACCAAAAATCGGATGGACTACCACTTAATGTTTTCTTTTTCTTCCAAACAAAATACTCATAATAAACATAACCCAAAAACAAGATAACCGGCGTAATTATTACAACTAAAAAAATCAAAATTAATATAGCAATTAGTACCACACCACCTAAGCTATTTTTATTATTTGACATAAGCGTTTATCGATTTAAAATTTTTAACATACCGAATATATGAGTAAACTTAATTCAATTAATTTATTCTTTATCCTTGTCTTTATTAATATTCTGGAGCGCCGAAGCCAGTAAGCCGGCAGGTACCGCAACGATACTTAACCCAATCATTAACACCAAAAAAGTAAATAACCTACCGCCAATTGTGATGGGAAATACATCGCCATAACCAACTGTTGTTAAAGTGGCTACAGCCCACCAAAGACTGTGAAAGACAGATTTGAAATTTTCCGGCTGGACTTCATTTTCAAAATAGTAAATGCCAACAGCAGCAATGTATATGACAAATAAGGTCGCTAAAGAAAACAAAACCAACTCTTCTTTCATTTCAAAAAAAGCAGCCTTATATTTATTAACTGCTTTGCTATAACGAACGACTTTGAAAATTCGAAATAACCGAAATAACCGAAGAATACGAATGGAACGTAAATCAACCGTAGAACTTAAGTAAAACGGTAAGATGGCAAGTAAATCAACCACACCATAGAAACTAAATATATACGCCAGCTTCTTATCCGCTACAAAAATTCTCAGTAAATATTCCAGCGAAAAGATTGTTACCGTGATAATTTGGGTAATATGAAAAATCTGTAAAGAACGTTCACTCAAATCGGGAATTGTTGAAACAGAAAACATAATCAACGAAACAAAAATCAGAAACTGAATGGTTAAATCAAAAATCTTCCCTGCTTTTGTGTCTGACTGTTCGACAATTTGTTTTATATTCATCTCAAGATGTAAAACTGCAATCCTCTTTATTAACAAAACCTTAACACAGGCATTAGACAAGCCACAATATTTATAACTTGATAAATTAGAACGAACTCAAAAGTGACTGTAATTGGCAATAAAGATAAGTCGATTATGTAAGATTACGATTTGATTGACAAAAATTGTCAAAATATTATTGTTTAGCTGATTGAGCATGAGGACGTAATTAATGACAGGGACTTTAACTACGGACAGGCTGAAGTATATCTCAGCTTAATCGTTTATTTTTATTTTAATGAGACTTCTGCATAAGTCTCTTAATATTTATTTACGTATGCTGACTTGTTTTAGTACTGTAAAAAGTTTCTGCTCAGAAAACCCATAGAGTTCTTTAATGGCCAAGATTAATGACAACCATAAAGTCGTACCCTCAGAATTAAGCTCAAAATTAAATAACGGGTTTAAAAAACCAAACAGATATTGTGTATCATCGGGACGATGTCGGTAATTGAATGCCTGCATAGATTTTAAAGTATCCAGTAAATGATTGAGCTTCTCATCAGAACCAAAATTTTGATCACTTTCCTGTTGATGAACAATATTATAAACATGATCAAAGATGACATTGAGTCGCTCTTCATTAAGATAAGGAAGATTATCTTTCATAGATTTCCAATCTGAAATGATTACAAGCTAATAAAACTTATAATAAACTATTTTTAAATTGTCTTCCAATTTTTTAAGTCATACAGCTAATAATCACTTACCATTTAATAAAAAGAAGACACTTCATCATTTTTAATAATTCACTTTTTTAACATTCTCAGTTTTTGAGAACATCTTATTTTATAACTGATAAAAACAAAACGTACTTAAGTTAAAATCTTGAACCTACAGAACCAATTAAAACATATTGAACAACCAAAATTTGTTCTAATAAAAAACTTAGAAGCGCCCTACATGGGATTTGCAACAATTAATGACTTCTTAGGTGGCGAAGCTATATACTTTACAGAAAGCTTAGCTGATGCACAGGCATTGATTCCTGTATATACTTTTCCTAAAGACCCAATTAAACAAGAATTGTATAGAGATACTTTTGAAGATGGTTATGAGATGTCATCTGGAGATTTGATTGAATATTCGCCTTCTAATTCACTTTGGGCAATAATTGATCCAGATGGATGTCCGTTTAACTCAGGTAAATATATATTCGATGTAACTTATACGGTAATTTTGCTTTGTCCGCCAGAAAAAAGGATGATTATTGACTATCTTATTAAACAATTTATAGACTTAAACACTGAAAGTGATGACAACAATGCAAACACCCTTATGCATATTTGGGAAGATATTATATCTCGTATAATTTTTTCTAAACAAACACCATCTATTGACCTCTATCTTCTGTTACATGAAATTAAAGATGGTTTTGAATTTGAGCTTAACCAACTATCCAATGGACCCACTCAAGATGATTGGCGATACCTTGATGAGTATTGTTTGAAATGATTTAAACAACTAACTAACTTTTTAGTGCAAAATTAAATACATGAACGATGAAATTAAAAATAGTATTGGACGTTTAAAACGCAACCCTCTTTTTCAAATGTCATTGGGTTCCAAAGAGCTTTTTCACAGTAATATAATAGCTTGGTTGATGGAATCTAATATTCATATCGCTGAAATTATATTTCAACACTGGGGTTTGCTAACTAAAGAACAAAAGCTTGTAAGTATCAAAATTGAGAGGGAAAAATATTACATAGACTTATTGATTGATATTAAATTAAATGACAGCAATGAAATGTTAGTTGTTATTGAAAACAAACTTAAAAGTATTCCAAATAAAGAACAACTCGACAAATATTATGAATCAATAAATAAAAAGAAGGTTTATGCCGGTAAAGAAATACAATTTATTTTACTAACTTTAGTCCAACCCAAATTTAATGTTAAGCCTGATAAGTGGAATATTAAAAATTACTCAACATTATCAAATGCTTTAATACAAGCAAAAAATCTTGGTTCAACAGAAATTGATTTTTTTTCAATAAATCATTTTTTGAAAGCATATAAAAGCTTTATTGACACTTTAGTGTTGATGAATAATGCAGTTCTAAAAACACGACATTATGATTACTACAGTAAAAATCATCTTGTAATGAATGATTTAAGAACTATCAAACTACATGATATATTTTTAAAAATAGCCCATCATAAAATATCAGAAAAGGTTATATCAAAATTGAAAGTGTACCCACAACTCAGGTGCACCAGTCTAAATGAATCCGAGTCTGAGTTCGATTTTTCAGTCTATTCAGGGTTTTCAAACTCATCGGGTTTAACAGGTTTGAGGATACTTATTTACAAAAATAAAAAAATCAAACTATTTATTGGAGTTCAATTACAAGCAAAACAATTTAGATATTACACTGAAGTGATATCATCCGATGGATCTATAGCAGAAACTAAAAGCCATATAAATTTTTCAAAAGATTTAGAAGTTAAAAATCTGTGGTTTCTCAAAACGAATAAGATTAAGTCAAATTTATCTATTGAAAAAGACAGAAATGGAAATGAAAAAAGAGGTAAAGGTATAGGAAGGAGCAAAAGTGGTCATACATTTTGCGAATACAGTAAGGGCGCTTTCTTATATCGATATGATGTTTTAGACGACCAAAATCTAATCTCCAAAATTGAGGATAGTTTTGTAAAAGCAACTGCTTATATTTTAAATAATAAAGATCAAATATTACAAGTGGCAAAAATTAACTTTCACAGTAATATTTAGGGTCAGGCATTAAAATCGACAATTTCTTACAAGCCTAATCGATAATTACGACAGATTGTTTTCTTTTGGCAGGTAACCATAAGCAGGGTCCACGAGGCCAAGTGGTCTGTAAGCGCCAACCAAACCCCATACTTGACAGTATAGTTTAGCTGTTGATTGGTTTTTAATCTACCTGGATGTTTTCAGGCAGCAGCTGTTCGAACTGTTCTGCTGTTTCACAGTTTGGGAGTTGGCGGTATATTTTGGTGAGGTATTTTTCGGGATTGAGTCCGTGGGCTTTGGCGGTTTCGATCAGGCCATAGAGATTGGCTGAGGCTTTGGCACCGTTTTGTGAGTTGGCAAACAGCCAGTTCTTACGGCCAATAACGAACGGCCTGATGGCATTTTCTGCCGGGTTATTATCAATGGGATAACGACCATCTTCAATGTAGGCGATGAGCTTAGGCCATTGATTATGCAGATAGCCCAATGCTTTGCCGAAGGTGCTGGTGGGTGTGCAGCTAAGCAAGCTTTCGTCTTTGAGCGTCTTTATTTTCTCAAGTATCGCTGCACTTTTATCCTGCGGATCGTCTTTGGTTTGATTCTCAACTTGGTAAAGTTCTGCAATCAGTTCGATCATTTTTCTGGCACCGGCATGTTCTGTGTTATCAAGAACTTTAATAAAGTATCGCCTGGCGTGTGTCCAACAACCAAGCTGGTTATTGGCCAAAGTTTTGTATACATCATAACCATCGCTCATTAAAGTGCCTTTGTAGTCGGCTGTGAGCTTTTTAGCCACTTGGCTTGATCGTGAAGGTGAGTAATCGAACAGGATAATGTTGTCACTTCGACGCACCCACATATAGCTTTTAGAAGATGCTTTTTTACCCGGTTCATTGAGAACCTGCACCGTGGTCTCATCAATATACATCACAGGCTCATCAAGTAACTTGTCTTCAAGTAAGTTAATCAACGGTTGCACTAATGTTGCGCATTTAATCATCCAATCGGCCATGTTGGTGCGGCTGATTGAGATATCCAGGCGTTTAAACATCTGGCTTAAGCGATAAAGTGGTAAGCCATCTGCGTATTTACTCACTGTGATGTAGGACAGTAATTCCGGCGTGGCGATGGACTTAGGGATGGGGTCTTTGGGTTTATCGGCAGTAACGATGTATCCCTTACATTTGGGGCAAGCCAATTTATGGCGTATGTGACGAATGACTTTGACATGTGCGGGGATAAACTGAAGCTGTTCAGATACCTCATCACCGATATACGTTAACTCAGTACCATCATGGGGGCAGGTTGTTTGTTCAGGTTTGTAAACCTTGTCTTCGCGTTCTAAGGTTTTGGGTAAGGGTTTTCGTTTGCCCGATTTTTTCTTTTTGCCTTTCTTGGCTTTGGGTTCAGTGAGTACCTCGGCTTCGTTGAACAGAGCAACCTGGGCGTCATTGGCGTTCTGTTTTTCAGATGACGCACCGAAGCGGTGCTTTTTAAGTTCGATTAACGCCGCTTCGAGGTTTTGGATGTAAGCTATCTTGTCCTTGAGCTGTTGTTCTTTGGCTTTGATATCAGCGGTTTGATTTTTGAGCTGTTTTTCTTTGACTTGGATGTCGTTGGACTTTTGAATTAACAGCTCATCTTTTGCCTGGATTTCAGCCCGAAGTTTGGCGTTTTCCTGTTGTAGTTTTTGGGCTGTTTTCATGCCAAGTATTATAACATTTAGCAACCATAAACGCTCACTTTTATGGGTTAAATTGCATTGTATTTCAATGTTTTATGCGGCCTTAACTGCGCCACATTAAAGCCACGCAATAACCAATCAAGTTGTTCAGTATCCCAATGGATAATGTCATTGATATCTTTTTTAGGCCAGATAAACTTATCTTGCTCAAGGCGCTTTTGCCACAAGCAAAACCCGGTTTGATCCCAGTACAACACTTTGAGCTTATCACGGCCTTTATTACAAAACACAAACAGACCCGGGCTAAACACATCCATGCCCATGCTGTCTTGAACAATTTGACTTAAGCCATTTATCTGTTTGCGAAAGTCCACATAGTCACGGTGCAGATAAACCGGCACATCGGCAAAGTGAATCATCGCAATGACTTGAGCAGTTGATGAACGTAATCAGGATCAGGCCAGGTATTAAATTCTACTTGGCCACGCCCTGTGTTCAATGACATCACCGTCCGATACACCGGTTTATCGACCTTAACCTGAATAAACTCATTCTTGGTGGATGGCCTAAACCCAAAATCCTTTTGTCGCTTGGAAAAATACTTGGCATTAATGCCCTGTTGCCGGCAGAATGCAGCAGCTGTTAATCCGGATTTTTTGTGGGCGTGAATAAGCGCAATCCATTGGTCTTTACTTCGGTAGGTTTTGCTCATGTAAATCACTGTGATAAAAACACACAGTGTGCATCAGCCTTTAGCTAAATGATAGAATGGGGTTGGCTTGGCGCTTACATTTATGTTAAAAGTAGACAGATACACAGAATAGTTTATAGTCTATTATTGACTCATTCTGTTTTAAAATATGGCGGGTTTATTTACTTGGGAATTCTAATAGTCACTTTATTCTTATAAAGATTTAAAATGACGTCTAAACTATTGGCGAACTAAGAATTATTAATTTCGTTTACAATTATTTTAATAATTTCAGAAAACTCCTTCTGATTAGTTTCTGTTAATTTACTCATAAACTGTTCAATTTGCTTTTTAGTATCTTTTTTAAAGTTAAGGTCGGCAAATAGGTTCAATTCATCATTAAAATACTTTTCCAGTAGCCCAGTCTTTTTTTCTTCAAGATTTAGCAATTTAGCGAACCTACAAGACTGTCCTATGTCAAATTCAACATCTAAAATTAGATTATATTTACCTTTAGTAATTGGCTTCTGAATATCAATAGAATTCACTTTACCATTGCCAAGCGTATTTAAAAAAACTCTGTCATTTATTTCAAAAATATCACTATTTACTTTCGAAATATTTTTTGATTCTTCTTTTTGAAAAAGCCTATCTTTAGTTGCCCTATTTTGAGAAATATTCAGTAAACGAATTGCCATATGATCTATATAATCACTATCTTGAACTTTATACCACTTTAATGGAATTACAGATTCCCCATGCAATGCTCCAATTAAACCGCCGGCAAAGGCGGCAATGCTATCTGTATCAGTACCAATTGAGTTAACTGCCTGTTCAATTCCTTTCAATGGCTGACTTGAATATTTACAAGTAAAATATATGCCTGCTAATACTGTAGAAGTTCCGGATCCTTTAGTCTCATTTTCATAACAACCAAGTCTTGTTAACACATCAAAATCAGAAGCATTATTAATTAAACCTTTATATATTGTTCTTAGGTATTCTTGAGTTTCATCCAAAATACTTTTGAATAAATCCTTAAAAGGTGTTTTTACATTTTTATTCCACTGTTTTTCCCAGTCTCTAAGCTTGTCATTGCTTACAAAGTTAACTGAGAACTTTTGATGAATATTTTCTCCTAATTCAGTTAAGAATACATTGTGGCTAAAGTCATCGGGTTTGATTTTTAAAATTGTATTTATTGAATATCCATATAGCATTGCACCTAAAATAGCCCTTGGGTGTCCATGAGTAATAATACTGTTACAAAATATCTCTTCTTGAATCTTTTTAGAATCACTAAAGTTTGCTAATGCTATGGGTAAAACTCTCATAGCTGCCCCATTTGCACCACTTTCACGGTAATCAACTGTTGTTTTACCTACTTTAAAAGTAAAAAAATTACTATTCCAACTTGCCGATTTTCGTTGAATTTTTCGTGCTGCATTTTTTATAGTTCTGCCCGCTCCTCTAGAATATAGCAACCAATCTGGAAGTTCACTTTTAGCAAAATAATACTGATCTACAGATCCATCATCTTTTACAGAACGAGCCACAGAAAGAAGTAATTGAGTATCATCTGAGTAAGAACCTGCTTTCAATCCATCAACATAGCCATGAAAACGTCCACCAACATTTTTTTTCCAATCATGAAAAGTATCAATATAATCAACTCCAAAAGTTCTCTTCAGAGATTCTTTTGATTTTTGGAATTCAGTCATCCACCCTAAAGCATCTCCAATTGATGCAAGCTTTAAACTCCCTTTATATTTTTTTTCAATTTTCATTTTGATCGATTTGGTGAAAAAATTTCTTTATCAAGTACAAAATTGCTAGTATCAAAGGATGACATAGCGGCTTTAGCTTCTGCTAACTTCTCTTTTGTTTCAAAACATACAGCAATAATACTCTCGGAGGGAATAGAGTCTTTAACTAATATCTCTGCTTGAACATCTGTAGGATATTTTGAATGCAAATTGTTTCTGTTTAATTCTCGCACTCCATTAATAGTTTTAATATTTATCTGTTTTTCAAAAAGCATTTTAAATTTTCCCAAGTCTCCCGATATTCCAAACTGTTTTTTTGCAGAGTATGATGCCGCATTTGTAACAGAAAAAAGTGTTTCTTTTTCATAAATATATTTAGGACTAATTTTTAGCACACACCAAGTAATGGCAATATCCTCTAATGATTTTTTCCGAAATTTTGAAAGCAAAAAAGTATTAGGGCCTGATACAGAAAGATTAATATAATTTTTATCATCATACCTTTCGTCATCAGCAAATTGCACATAGTCTAATATATCAAATTGATCTATATCCAATCCTTCCAACTTTAATCTACTCATCAACTCTTTTCTCTCTAGAATACTGAATAAGTTAATTGTTGGTGTAAAGTGAATAAGGTATTTAATACCCTTTATATTAATTTCATTTATAAATTTTTTATAATCAGTTTTTTTAATCATCTTAAAAAAGGCAAATCATCCAAACTGATTGCTGATTTTACAGGCCCAATATTTAGCAGTAAGTCAGGATCAATTTCATTTAAATAACGTGAAGGATTATTGTCACTTGAAAATAAATATAATTGGTCTAAAGCTCTTGTCATACATGTATAAAGTAACCTACGTTCTGTTGAAATATGGTGTTCATCGTTTTCTTCAAGAAATCCTTGTGGACTTGGAATTAAGTTGTCATTTAAATCAATAATAAAAACATTGTTAAATTCAAGTCCCTTGATTGAAGACATAGTACAAATTTTTACACTTTCACTGTTATAGTTAACGGGTGATGATGTTTTAACAAGTTCGACATCAAATCCGTAATCAATTAAATAATCATAAACTTTTCTTACTCCAAATGTTGTCCGATGAAGAACTACCGTACCTTTAATACGATTGTTTTTTTTCAACTCATTTAGTTGATCAACTAAGCAACTATATTCTTCATCCACACTTGAGTAGTTAGCGATTTTGGGTTTATCTCCTTCTTTAAAAACAGACGCGGCAACAGTGAATTGCGATTTGTCAGGCTCCTTTTCTAAAAGAGATAATGCAGCCTTGGCAATATGTATAGAGTTTCTGTAGTTTTTCTTAAATTCAATAGTCCTGCCACCTTTAACATTAATTCCAACTTCACTCCACACAAACCCACTTTTGTATATTTGCTGCGCTGCATCGGCAATGATTGAAAGACTGTTAGTAAAACTGTCTACTAATTTTGAAATTACAATGATTTGAGCCTTATTAAGGTCTTGAGCTTCATCAATTACAATATGTGTAAATGGTGGTTTAAAGTCCGGGTCACTTTCAATCTTTTTAAGAGCCAAAATTGCATAGTCATCAAAATCTACTTGATTTAAGTTTCTCAATTTGTTTTGATAATTTTCAAATACAGTCCAAATAACTTTCTTATCATTCTTAGTTACTCGATCAGCCGTTCCTCTTCCTGTTCTTGATGCCTCAAAATATTCTGAATAACCACTAAACAATTTTCCTTTAATCCATGAAATTTCATCTAAAAAAAACTCAGAACTTTTATTTAGTATAGTGCTTTCTTTTGACTTCAAATCAGCAAGAATATCATTTATGTATTTGTTTTGAGTCCCCTCATTCAAGGTTTGATTAAACTTTAAGCCTATAAAATGGTAAGCCCATTTGTGAAAATTAGTAACTTCTATTTTAAAATCATTTCTTAATTTTTGAGTTTCACTTTGAATTTCGGGCAATAATGCCTCAATATAGGCTGACAGTGTTTTGTTATATGTAAAAACAGCAATATTTGTATCTTTAAATAAGTTTTTAGCTGTTTCATACAAATGCATAGCTCGATACAAAGCCACCGTAGTTTTTCCGCTTCCTGCAACACCTTTGATTTGAATAGGATTTTCAGAAGGAAGAAACAATACTTTTTTCTGCTCTCCTTTTAACTCAATTTTTTTCAACATATAATTTTTAAATTAAATTAAGCAATCACTTTTAAAAAACAATACCAAATCGATGATTTGTTTACCAATGGTAGCTTAAAGCTATAAATGTTATGGTTTTTATAAAATAACATCGTATTCAAGCTTATAGAGAAAATGACTGTTATTTTGGTATAATTAGATTCATAGTTATTATTTTAATATTGAATTATCTACCTATATTATTTTTTACTAAGAAATAGAAAAATAAGCAACATAATCCACAAATTTAAAACGGAATATGATCAATATCTGAACCGTCACCGAATGGATCTGACTGATCAGGCCCAGTAGTACTAGATGGCTGGTTCATTTTACCCTTAGGGAAATTATCAACGGCATTTGCCCCTAACATTTCTAATTCATTGCCGATAATTTCTGTTGTGTAGCGGTCTTGTCCGTTCTGATCTTGCCATTTTCGGGTTCGGACTGAACCTTCGATATAGACTTGTCGGCCTTTCTGTAAATACTGACCGGCAATGTCAGCTAAACGACCAAAAAAGACCACGCGATGCCATTCTGTGCGTTCTTTAGTTTCACCGGTTGATTTATCTTTCCATGACTCTGCTGTTGCGACTGAAATATTAGTCATACTATTTCCGTTTGCGGTTGATCGGGTTTCAGGATCATTTCCTAAATTTCCAACCAAGATAACTTTGTTTACACCTCTTGCCATAACCTGTTTACATTCGTTAAATTCATGTTAATAATAACATATCTAATTTATTAGTTAGTATTTTCTATTTGTTTTAAGTCAAACAATGAAAAGTCCTCCTGACCAGCCCAATAAACCGCTACAAACTAAAGGGGTCAGTACCCTTTAACTTAAAACTGATGCCGTCTGTTGTTTCGGCTGTGGCGAGAATATGAATGTGGTTAGTCATCAAGACATAAGGACATAAGGACATAAGCATGAATTTTTACGCCACTACCTTAAGCTGACTCATGCAAGTAATTTTTATACGTTTGATAATCTTCTTCTTCAAAAACACAGCCTGACGGTTATTCCCTCTTTGAATAACATGGTTGGCAATATCGGGAACAAAGAACCTTGGTTTCCTTGGCATAAGATACCTTTCAAATTTGGTATGATAGCATAAATCTCTTTAAAGGGTACTGACCCCTTTATTACTCTAAAATTCATTATAACCCTGTTCCACTCTTGTCATTGGTCATATGAATGATTATCCGTGAAATATCCTCCAAAAGATACTAATAATCGAGGACAGGCGTTCATTGTAGTCAATTTGTTATAAGAACAATCGATACTGCAATTCTGAATGGTTTACATCAGGTTGCGATAATCACAGTTGAGTTCGACGGCTAACTTTTTCGCATTGGCTTTGCCCAATGACCGTTTGTTATTTTCCATTTCAGACAGGTGATGCTGCCTGATGCCGGTTTTTTTGGCCAGGTCTGCTTGTGTCATGTCTGCTCTGAGGCGGTACAAGCGCAGATAGTAGCCGGGTGTTTGGTAGTTTTCACCGTGCCTGGCTTTGGCATCATCATGGACTTGCTGTGCCGGTATGCGGTCTTCTTGCTGGTATTGATCCAATGTGTTGCGAATCAGTTTTTTTAAGCGAGTCTGATTAACGTCGTCACCGGCTTTGATGACAACTTCTGCCAGCTCATGATGTATCGTTAGTGTTTGACTCATTTATAAGCATCCCGCCGGTGTCCGGCATAAAAAATTTCAATTTCCAAAGACTGATCTTCTAAAGCTCGATAGCGCATACGATAACGATAATTTAATCGTAATGGAAAGTAGCTTTGCAACTTGATTCGCTGAGCCGGTTGGTGAGCGAAGCGAATCAGAGGCGGCAAGCGCGATATAAAACGAGATAATCGCCGTGGCCGCTTTCACTTTTGTCTGGAA
Source organism: Marinicella gelatinilytica (assembly GCF_026410405.1). Lineage (GTDB taxonomy): Bacteria > Pseudomonadota > Gammaproteobacteria > Xanthomonadales > Marinicellaceae > Marinicella > Marinicella gelatinilytica. The sequence continues at coordinate 32,906 of NZ_JAPMLN010000011.1, forward strand.
CAAAAGTGAATGAAGTCCCAAGATTATTCTTTCTCTATTCACCTTCACCAGTTTTCAACGTATCCCAACCTTGCGGGTTGATGCCTTGCTCTTCAAGATCACTGATGGCAAGATCTGCTAAATCCTGTATGGTTTGTGGCAACTTAATGAGCTTTTTGTAGGCTTTTCGCGTTAAGTTAACAGTCCATTTCATGGTTTTGCATTATACCATTTTTAGGTATATTTTCTATAATAATTTTATTCTTTCTTGTCCGCACACCTCAATCAATTATCAATGTTGGGCATCGCTTCGCTCTGCCCAACCTACCCTTATCGTTTCAATTCACTTGGTATCCAACGACACCCCCCGCAACCTCAACGCATTCCCAATCACCGAAACCGAACTCAAACTCATTGCGGCAGCGGCTATCATCGGCGATAGCAATAAACCAAAAAACGGAAACAGCACACCGGCAGCCACCGGTACACCAACGCTGTTATAGACCAGGGCGAAGAATAGGTTTTGTTTGATGTTGCGCATCACGGCGTCGCTGAGGAGGCGGGCTTTGACGATGCCTTTGAGGTCGCCTTTGACCAGGGTGATTTCGGCGCTTTCGATGGCGACGTCGGTGCCGGTGCCCATGGCGATGCCGACATTACTTTTGGCCAGTGCCGGGGCGTCGTTTATGCCGTCACCGGCCATGGCGACGATGTGGCCTTCGTTCTGCAATTGCTCGACGAATTCCATTTTATCTTGCGGTAGCATGCCGGCTTTAAAGTCGGAGAGGTTTAAGGCTTTGGCCACGGTTCTGGCGGTGTCTTTGTTGTCGCCGGTGAGCATAATGACATTAACGCCGTCATCTTGCAGGGCTTTGATGGCTTCGGCGGCGGTGTCTTTGATGCGATCGCCGATGACCACAAAGCCGACGACTTGTTTGTCCACGGCGAGGTAAGACACGGTTTTACCTTGTTGTTGGTAGGCTTTGGCCTGGGAGATAATGTCTGGGCTTAAGTTGGCTTCGACTGTGTGCATGAGTTTATCGTTACCCAGCGCCAGGGATTGGTTATTGACGTTACCGACCACGCCCTGGCCGGTTACGGAATCAAAATCATGGGCTTCGGATAATTCAATGTTCTGCTCACGGGCATAGTTGACTGTGGCGGTGGCTAAGGGGTGTTCACTGCTGCGATTAAGTGAGGCCACCAGGGCGGTGACTTCATCGGCACTGAGTTGATCTGTAGTGGTCTCGATGGTTTCAACGGTGGGCTTGCCTTCGGTTAGGGTGCCGGTTTTATCGACAATCAGGGTGTCAACGTGGCTCATTTTTTCCAGTGCTTCGGCGTTTTTAATGAGCACGCCATTTTGGGCGCCTTTACCGACGCCCACCATAATCGACATCGGTGTGGCCAGACCCAAGGCGCAGGGACAGGCAATAATCAATACCGCAATGGCATTCACCAGGGCATAGACATAGGCCGGTTCCGGGCCGAATATCGCCCAGATAATAAAGGTGATGATCGATACCAGTACCACCACCGGCACAAAATAACCGGCAATTGTATCGGCCAGTTTTTGCATCGGGGCTTGCGAGCGACTGGCTTCGTTGACCATGGTGACAATCTGCGCCAATAAGGTATCGGCACCGACTTTTTCTGCGGTCATGGTGAAGGATTGGTTGCCGTTAATGGTGCCGGAGGTGACTTTATCACCTGCGGATTTATCCACCGGAATCGGTTCGCCGGTGATGGCCGATTCATCAATCGATGATTCGCCTTGTTTAATAATCCCGTCCACCGGAATTTTACCGCCGGGTTTAATGCGCAGGACGTCGCCTTGTCTGACGTCGTTGATGCTGATTTCGTGCTCATCACCGTTTTCATCGACCAGTGTGGCTTTATTGGGTGCCAGTTTCAGCAGTTCTTTGACCGCGTCACTGGTTTTACTGTGGGCGCGGGCTTCCAGCACCTGACCCAACAGCACCAAAGTCAGAATCACGGTGGCAGCTTCAAAATAGACATGCACCGCTCCACTGTCGGCTTTAAACTCCGGCGGTAAGGTATCAGGAAACAATAAGGCAAAGACACTGAACAACCACGCCACCCCGGCACCGATACCGATGAGGGTGAACATATTCAGGTTCCAGGTTTTAATACTTTTATAGGCGCGTTCAAAGAACATCCAGGTGGTCCAAAACACCACCGGCAGCGACAGGGCAAACTGCATCCAGTTACGGGTGGTGGCGCTGAAGGCTTTGCTGATGGGGTTACCAGGAATCATATCGCCCATTTCGAGGATAAAAATCGGTAAAGTAAACAGTATCGACCACCAGAGTTTAGTCAGTAGGCGTTTGTAGGTTTTTTCTTCACTACTGAGGTCCGGTTCTTTTAACACCAAGTCCATGCCGCAGATCGGGCAATCACCGGGTTCGTCGCGGATGATTTCCGGGTGCATCGGGCAGGTGTATTGTTCGCTGACTCCAAATTGCACCGCCTGTTGTTCCACCAAATCCATACCACAGACCGGACAATCACCGGGGCCATCATAGGTTTTATCGCCTTCGCAGTGCATTGGGCAATAAAAAATGCCGTTGCCGTTCGCCGGTTCTTTCTTTTCAGGCTCAGGGGGCGTTTCGCCGGGTCGGTAGATCTGATAACGATCATCATTGAGTGCGGATTCTAAGGCTGCAAAATCGGCCTGGTCTTGCCAGGTGATGTCGACTGTTTTGTGGTCTAAATCGACCACAACATCGGCGACGCCTTGAACCGCTGTTAAGGCTTCTGTGACATGCTTGCGACAACCGCCGCAGCTCATACCGGTGACCGGATAGGTTTGTTTGTTCATTGTTATACCTGCTTTACTCAACTATATAGGCTTGTGATGGGCAGAGCCCATCCTACAACCGGGTTTACACTATTTATTGAAGAATCGCTGGATGAGTTTTGCCATCAACGATTAAGGTAATTAGTGTAACATATAGGCCGTCATAAAGCTTTGGTGGGCGGAGCCCACCCTACCTACATTTTATTGTATACCAAAAGACGCTGGGTACCGGCCTGCGCCGGTACGGCTTACGCCGCTTCGTCAATCATGGTTTTGGTGGCTTGTTCCACTTCTTTGGCGACTTCCACCAAACGCGGATCGGAGGACAAATCGGATAACATTTTTTCCGGTTTAATCATGCCGATTTTGGTTTCGCCGTCTTCGGTCCACACCGAGATGCGGCAGGGTAAGGCCATGTTGAGTTGCATATCGATGGACAGGACTTTGTGGGCTTGTGCCGGGCTGCAGACTTCGAGGACATGGCAGTCTTCTTTAAAATCGATGCCTTTGGAGCGTAAAGTATTGCCCAAATCATGGACGTGCAAGACGCCGAATTTGTGTTTAACGACGATCTCTTGTAAGTCTTCTGAGGCTTGTTTAAAAGGTTTTGTGGTGGTTTTCTGATAATACATACTAATCTCCTGTGAATGGCATTTGTGAACTAACTCATGCAAAGGGCTCTATCAATTAATCAATGACTTAAGTTAAACTATAATGTTTATACGATACAGCCATTAATAGAGGTGGGGTGATTAAGCATTTATTCAAGTACCACTGACAATCATCGATGAAGCCAACTAACCAACAAGCTGAACAAGAACAGGCGCAACGATTTGTTGAGCGCTATTTTCATTTACATCGTGAAGACATCATTAGTCGAGCCAGGTTACAAAATGCATCTGATAGCGTCATTGAGCACATCAATACCGTATTGGATAGTCGCAGTCGACAACGCACCCAAGCCAACATGGGTCAGCAAACCGTGCTGAGAAATGAGGTGTTTGAATCGTTCACCATCGACAGTTATCAAATCACCGAGTTGATTGCTGAAGGCGGTATGTCAGCAGTTTATCGTGCCCATAAAATCGACAGCCAGGCACAAAAAGATGTCGCCATTAAGTTAATTCCGCCACATTTACTGACGTCAAAACTCAGGCGTTTGTTTATTGATGAATTAGAAACCCTGTCCTATTTACATCACCCGCATATTGTTGATTTGCACCATGGTGGCGTGAGCGATCAGGGCATTCCGTATTTTGTTATGGAGTTGGTGCATGAAGCCAGACCCATTACTGAGTACACTGAGGACAATGGCTTATCTCAACAAGCCATCATCGATTTATTTATTACCCTGGCCAAAACCCTGGATTATGCCCATAAAAACCACATCATTCATCGGGATTTAAAACCCAATAATATTCTGGTGGATGGTTTTGGTCATCTGAAGGTGGTTGATTTTGGGATTGCCGCCATTGCCCGTCAGACTGCAGAAACACAGGCTTATACCCAGGCATATTCTCCACCCGAACAAATTCAGGACAATCATAGCCCGGTGTCTTTTGCCACGGATATTTATGGCTTTTGTTCTGTTTTGTTGGAGTGTTTGTGTCCTGATAATAATGACTTCCGCCCGGGTTGGCAAAAGCGTTGCTTAAAACAATCTCCTTTGGATGGTGACCTTAAAAAAATCATTCATAAAGGTCTGCAGTTTCTGCCCCAAGACCGCTATCAGGATTTCGATCAATTGGTCACTGATTTGGCCTTATGGCAACAGCAATTACCCTTGGCCTCGTTTCCCGGTTCACTTTGGGATAATACCAAAAAGTTTTTTCGGCGCCAGCCTTTTGCCGGCAGTTTGTTAATTCTGAGTTTCATTTTATTGTCCGGTGGATTGGCTTTTACATTTTGGCAGTTGGATCGACTAAAAAATCAAACCGCCAAAACCGAACAAGTGCGAAACTTGTTTTTTAATGCCATTGAACAAACCGATCCTGATATCCGCCAAGGTCACTCCATTACCGTGGAACAAATGCTGCAACAGGCGTTACGCAATGTGCGTGAAAACCCCATTCATGATCCGCAGCTGGCTTTTGAGTTTAATCATTTATTGGGTACGGCGCTGTTAAAAGCCGGTGATTACAGCAATGCCATCTCCCAATTGGCAGCCGCGCAGGATTTAAGCCCCCGTGATGTCAGCAATAGACTGGCTTTAGCGGAAGCCTATTATAAACAGCAGAACTATCCCCAGGCTGAGCAACAGCTCAATCAAATCAACCCCGAACAGGCCAAGGACAATGCCACGGCTTTGTTTAATTTTCACGAATTAAAGGGTAATTTGGCGAATTTTCAGGCAGATTTTAAAGCCGCTGAACAACATTATCAGTTGGCCAAAGAACAGGCTCAAAAGCTCAACCAACCGCTGTTAATGGCGCGAATTATCCAAGAGCAAGTCAATTCGCTGAATATTCAAGACCGTAATAAAGAAGCGCTGCAACGATTAACCGAAGCCATCGATGATGCCCGTGATATTTGGGGCGATAATCACTCGGCCACCTTGGGCTTGCGTATGGCACGGATTGAAACCTTACAGAGCTTAGCGGCAGATGATATTGCCGACAGTATTTCAGAATTGAATGACCTGATTCCGCGTTTACAACAATTTTATCACCAGGATCATCCGCTGGTTGCCAAGATGAAGTTATTCCAATCCAGTGGTAATCAGGCTCTGGGCAATTTGCCTGAGGCCGAGCAGCAGGCACAAGAGGCACTTGAAATCGCATTAAGTTCACTCGGTGAGAATCATGCCCTGACCGGACGCATTTATATGGCCATGGCACGGGTGTTATTATCTCAGGGAAAACAGCAACAAGCCTTAAATTACAGCCGATCTGCGGTGGACAGCTACCGACGGTTTTACGGTGAAAACCACAATGAAACGCTACAACACAAGACCTCTTTAGCGGCCATCTTGTTACAACAAAAACACTTCCGGGAAGCCCACGATATGGCGCAGGATATTTTTCAACAACAGCGTCGTATACTGGGTGACGAGCATCGCGCCACGCGTTACGCGCAGATGGTGTTAGCCCGTGCTTTTAACGGTCTGGGTCAATTTCAAAAAGCCCGGGACAATGCGGATAACTGCTACCAACAATCACTGGCCATTGATGCCAACAGCATGTTGACCGCGGGTTGTGGTTTGGCGTTAGAAGAAAGCCTGTTTAATCTGCAACAATGGCCGCAAGCCAAGCAGATGGCGGAACAATTGTTGGAACATCCGATTATTGAAAATCATCCGATTTATAGCAAACTATTAAAGGAACATTTAAAAACCATTGAAGAACAATAATAGATTTTATTATTATCCCTGATTCAGACTAACGAGTACCACACCGGTAATAATCAAAATAATTCCGAAAACCGCGGCACCATTCATCGCTTCATGAAAGAATAATCGGCCGATAACAGCCAACAAAGCCACGCCCAGTCCCGCCCAGATGGCATAAGCAATACCCACCTTCATGGTTTTTAAACTTAAGGCCAATAAATAAAAAGCCAGTGCATAACAAACAACCACAAGTACACTTGGCAATAACTTAGTGAAGCCGGCAGACAGTTTAAGAAAAGAGGTGCCAACAACTTCCGATACGATGGCCATCGCCAAATAGAACCACGCCATCAGGAATGTCTTTGTTCGTGTTTAAGCAGCCATTCTTTGACAGGCAAGCCACCACCATAGCCTACCATATTGCCGTTGGCACCAATAACGCGATGACAGGGTACCACAATCACAATCGGGTTTTTATTGTTGGCATTACCCACAGCTCTAACCGCTTTGGGGTTTTTAATGGCATCAGCGACTTGCCCGTAGGTTTCGGTGTGGCCGTAATCAATTTTTTTCAATTGTTGCCAGACCTGTTGTTGAAAATCTGTACCTTTGAACTTTATCGGTAAATCGAAGCGCTGACGTTGGCCGGAAAAGTATTCACTGAGTTGTTGTACAGTTTTTTGCAAAATTGGGTGGTTTCCATCGCGTTTTGCATTTAAAGAATTGATTTCACGAAAAGCAATGCCTGTTAAATGGCTATCGTCCGCATATAAATATAAATTTCCAAAAGGGGCTTTAACCACTTGCTTAGCCAGTGGTTTTTGCTTTACTGTCATCAGAAGCCCCAGCCGGTGGGGTCAGGATGCGCCTCGCGGGCATCAATGTATTTTAAGCCTTTGACACAACGTACAATAATCCACAACATCACCAGAATGATGGTTATAAAACCAATCACGACCACCATTAAAGCCATGCTGATTAAAGACAATATCAGCGCCTTCCAGAAGGTGTGTATCAAAAACTGATAATGCGTCTGTAACCAGGGTTCTGCATCATCCTGATTAACATAAGCCATGATTACGCCGATAATCGCGGTAATACCGGCAATAAAACTCACCAGATAGAGAATATAAATTAAGCGAACGGTGCTGACATCACCTTGTGGTGTTATTTCTGTATTCATCATTGTTCTCGCATGAAATAACCATTATTTTAGCATTATCACCGGTGGCTTTAAAATGCTGAAAGTCACGACCTGTTTCCAAGAATCTATTCTTAGAAACAATGATTTAAATGGGTAATAAAGGTGGTATCGACGGTAATAGACTGATAACGATTAGAACGTAAATAAGGCGCATCGTGAATTCACTTTGATCATCTGACTGCATATTAATTTCCTTTTAAGACAATGAATTACCATTCTACCGAGTTGCAGCTAACTATTCAAATGACACCGCCTTGTAAACCACCGGTGTGAATAATCAATGGCCGATCATCGGCTGTAATCACACCTTGTTGCATCAGCGTGTCGAGGGCATAAAAGGATTTGACGTTATAGATTTTATCCAATGGTATGTTATGAGATGCGTTAAATTGCTGTCCGAATGTTACCATCTCAGGTGTTAATTTAGCATAACCACCGCCGTGAAATGCATGGTTAATCTGCCAGTTGGGAAATTTAACATCTTGATTAAATTCGCTAAGCCATTGATTTATATCGCCCTTTACACCCTGTAAACCTTTTAATACACTGATACCGATAACTTGACAACGCCATTGATTAAAGGCACAACCGACGATAACACCCGCCAGTGTGCCGCCGGTGCCCACCGGGCAAAAAACATGGCTGGGTTCGGTCTTTAATTGCTTGCCCATCGCAACAACCCATTCGGCCACCCCTTCAATGGCAGCTGCATTACTGCCACCTTCGGGGATAACAAAAGCCGAATCCAAACGACTTAATATATCCTGAACTGGTTTACTCAGTTGTTTTAATCGGTAATCTGCACGACTGACAAATTCAAGCTGCATGCCGAATTGACGGCATTGCTGTAAGGTATCTGACCATTGGTCTTCGGCGTTTTTTAGTTCATCCCCACGAACGATTCCAATCGATTTAAACCCCGACTTCTGTGCCGCATAGGCAGTGGCCACAAGATGATTGGAGTAAGCGCCGCCAAAGGTAATCAGCGTTTTCGCCTGCTGTCGGCCGGCCGCGCTAAGATTGTGTTTCAGTTTATGTAATTTATTGCCCTGAACAATCGGGTGGTTAAGATCTTCTCGTTTCACCCAAACTTGAACACCATGCATGTTTATGGTTTGAATCGGTGTGGCGTCAGCCATGCTGCTGTTGGCGTTTATTGGGCACGAAGTTTTTGTCTTGTTTAGTTTGTTGTAACAACACATCCAAACGCCCTTTTTCACCGGTTAAATCAAAATCCAGTTGTAAAGCAGCCAATAAGTCTTTGTCCGGAACCGCGAAATAATCACGTAACAGCGTGTACATGAGGGTAAATTGTCGACGTTGGGAGATTTTCCAGGTGCTTTGTTCCACCTGAAACAGGGTGTCAGAAAATGCCATAAAGTGTTTAAAGGCGTTGTCTTTTAATAACAAGGGCAAGGTGTTTTTAAAACGGCCGGAATTGGCGAATATATCCCAATAACGGGCAAAACGGCCAACCCGTTGTAATTCCTCAAAACTGATGTCTCGGGTGCGTAGAACCGTATAGGGCGGTAGCGGTGAATACACCATGTTGTATTCCTGGGTCAGTGCATTTATCGGCGCACCGCGCAGGCGTTTCAAAATACCCACCTGAATTTCCTGTGGATTTAAGGCATACAGTTGATTAAAACTGTCACCAAATCCGGCCAAAGTATCACCGGGCAAACCAAAAATTAAATCTGCATGCATGTGTGCGCGACTGTGTTCACAAATCCAGCGGATATTGTCTTTCGAACGGTCATTATCCTGACGCCGCTGTATAAGTTTTTGTACTTTGGGATCAAAAGTTTGTACGCCCACTTCAAACTGTAAACTGTGTGGCGGGAATTTCAGAATAACGTCTTTGAGTTTATCCGGTAAGCGATCGGGAATCACCTCAAAATGCACCGTCAAATCATCATCCATGCGTTCTAAAAAGAATTCCATGATGGCCACTGCATCGGTGATTTTTAAATTAAAGGTACGATCAATAAACTTAAAGTTTCGCGCGCCTTGTTGATACAAGCGATCCATTTCGGCTAAAAACCGATCTAAAGTAAAGGCTTTCGCGGTGATGTCTAAAGCCGACAAGCAAAACTGGCATTTAAAGGGACAACCACGCGAGGCCTCCACATAAATGATGCGGTTTTTCAAATCTTCTTCGCTGTACCAATCATAGGGCATAATCAGTTGCTCTAAGGGTACGGATTCGCCCTGAATTACTGATTGGGCCGGCTTTTGCTTATTGAGCAACTGCTCACAGAGCTTTTGAAAACTGCGCTCACCCGGTCCTTTAATGACATAATCAGCCCAGGACACCACCATCGGTTGATCCGGCACATGACTGACTTCGGGGCCACCCAACACCACAGTGATGTCCGGCTGGGCGGTTTTGAGCAGTTGCACCACTTCATTGGTTTCGGTGACATTCCAGATATAAACACTAAAGCCGACAATTTTGGCACCGGTTTCGATGATTTTTTCCACCATATCAATGGGTCGATCGTGGATGGTGAACTCCAGCAATTGTGCTTGCGACTGTAATTCACCCAAATTGGCCATGAGATAACGCAAACCAAAAGCCGCGTGGATGTACTTACTGTTCAGAGTGCTCAGCAAAATGTCCGGTGTGGCAGTTTGTGTTTTAAGCGCGGTATTCATGGTTTTTTTATTGATGCTTCTCTACAAAGGGTATCACATGGGAAAGCACCTGTTCGGGTCTTTCTAAGGGCAATAAATGACTACTGTCGGGAATTTCAATGAGTTGGTGATTTTTATTGCTGTGCCAACGCTGCCAAAAAGCGGCCGGAATGGTGTCCGTTTCGGCACCCCGTAAGGCCAGCACCGGCAAGGTGCTTTGTAATAACTGTTTTCTAAACGGCGTCACCGTTTGATAAATATGGGCTTCCCAGTGTTTATCAAAAACCAATTGAAATGTGCCATTGTCATCGGCTTTCACCCCGGCGTTTATAAACTGCCACAGCTGCTCATCATTGACCCGCTTAAAAGCCCGGGTACGGCGATGAAAATCAAAGGCGGCTTGCAAACTCGGCCATTGATTCGGTCGATTCAGGGTTTTTTTAATCATTGGCACTTGATGGCGAATAAATCTCGGTAAAATTCGATTCAACCAACAAAAACCCCGACTAAACACCACCGGCTCAATCATCACCAGGGCTTTAAATAAATCAGGTCGCTTGGTGGCGGCTAAAAAAGCCGACACCGCACCCATGGAATGGCCCACCGCCATGACATTGGTAATTTTTTCTTGTTCAAAAAAACCAATGACATCATCGGCAAAATCATGCCAGGATTTCACCGACGATAAATCCGGTGGGTGCGGCCATAAGGGCCGTTGCAAGTAACTAATCACCGGCGCTTGTTGTCGCAAGCCATCAACAATGGCCTGGTAACTGGCCGGCGGATAGGCGTTGGCATGGGCAAAGTAAATCGCCGCTCTGTTGTTGTGAGAACGGTCTATTGCCGGCCAAAATTGGAATGGGTATTGTGACATTTTTGAGTAATCTTTTATTCAACCTAACGGCCCATTACAAGCCACATGGTGAATCATTGGTTTATCAGTGATCGCAGATTATCGCATATTTGCCAAGAAATGACCTAACAGCTGATCGATTGACAACGTATAATTGGCTTTTGCCCATCGTTTCACAATATGGCTCAAGCTGAACAACAATCGAAAACCCCTGAAAAGGCCGCCCTGTCCCAGTTAAAACTGGTGCTGCCTTTACTGCGACCTTATAAAAAAGCCATTCTCACTGCGCTGTTGTTTCTGATTTTAGGTGCGGCGGCGAATCTGGCGATTCCGGTGGCCTTTAAGTTAATGATTGATTTAGGATTTTCCGCCGAAAATCAGGACCGTTTAAGCCAATACTTTATTTTGGTGTTCGCGGTCTCAATTGCCATGATTATCTTCACTTCTCTGCGCTATTATTGGGTCAGTTGGATTGGTCAACGGGTGGTGACCGATTTACGCAAACAGGTCTATGGTAAAGTCATCGGACAGTCGGCAGAATTCTTTGAGACCACCAAAACCGGTGAAATCTTATCACGGATTAATACCGACACCACTTTGGTGGAAACGGTGGTCGGTAGTACTTTTTCCATTGCTTTGCGGTCTTTTGTCACCTTTATCGGTGCCGTGTTAATGATGATTGTGTCCAGCCCAAAACTGGCGATGTACATCGGTTTTCTCATTCCGGTGGTGGTGATCCCTTTGGTGATTACCGGTCGCCGTATTCAAAAGCTTTCCCGTATTGAACAAGACCGGATCGCAGATTCTTCGGCATTGGCCACAGAAACAATCAACGCCATTCATACGGTCCAGGCTTACGGGCAGGAAACCCGGGAACGTGAACGTTTCTTCGTGGCCGTTAATCGTGCTTTTACTGCCGCGGTGAATTCCATTCGCATGACCACCCTATTGACTGTATTGGTCGGTGGTGTTGTCTTTGGTGGGATTGTTTTGGTGTTGTGGTTAGGCGCCAAAGATGTCATCAGTGGCGCCATGACTGCCGGCACCTTAAGTCAGTTTGTGATGTATGCGGTGATGGCGGCCACCTCAACCGGTGCCCTGACCACGGTGTGGAGTGAGTTGAAGAAAGCGGCCGGTGCTTTAGAGCGTATTGTTGAATTAATGCACACCGAAAACCCAATTCAATCACCGGCTGAACCCAAACGTTTTCAAGCCACGGTTTTGGGTCATTTACTATTCGACCAGGTCACATTTGCGTATCCCAGCCGGCCGGATAAGCCGGTACTTAAAGACATTTCATTTGAAATTATTCCCGGGCAGACGGTGGCGGTGGTGGGCCCATCGGGTGCCGGAAAATCCACCTTATTTCAGTTATTAATGCGCTTTTATGAGCCGCAACAGGGTGATATTCGCATAGATGGCGTGAACATCAATCAATACGACTTACATGATTTAAGGCGACAATTTGCCCTGGTGGCGCAGGATGCCACGATGTTCTCAACATCGGCGGCAGAAAACATCGCCTACGGTCGACCCGATGCCGACATGACCATTATTCAAAAAGCCGCCAAAGCGGCTCATGCCAATATTTTTATCGAGGCCCTGGAAGATCACTATGAGACATTTTTAGGTGAACGCGGGGTGCGTTTATCCGGTGGCCAGGCACAAAGATTATCAATTGCGCGTGCCATTATGACCGATCCACCGGTGTTGTTATTGGACGAAGCCACCAGTGCCCTGGATGCCGAAAGTGAGCAAATGGTGCAACAAGCACTCACTAAACTGATGCAAAAACGCACCACTTTAGTCATTGCCCATCGTCTGGCCACCATAAAAAAAGCAGACAAAATTCTGGTGATGGATGAGGGTGAATTGGTGGCGTCCGGAACCCATCAGGAATTGCTCAATAATAATCCGCTGTATGCACGCCTGGCGAAATTACAGTTTATTCACAGCGAAGCCGAAGCTGACAACGCCGGCTGAACCTGATTTTTGCCAGCAGTTTTGGCACGGTATAAGGCTTCATCGGCACGTCGTAACAGTTCTTCAAAGTTGGCCACCGGTGGCTGGTTGACCGCCACCCCTAAACTGACAGTTATGGATAACTGTATTTCATCCACTGCAATCAAGGTATCGGCAACATGCTGACGAACATGCTCTGCGATGGCATGAGCGCGACCTTTATTGATGTTTGGAAGCAGCATAAGAAATTCTTCACCACCGATTCGACCCAGCATTTGACCGTCGCTGAGACCGGCTCGCATGCTGTTAACCACTTGTTTTATAACAACATCACCAGTGGCATGGCCATATTCATCATTAATGGGTTTAAAATCATCAATATCGATGATAATAACCGAAAAATCCTGCTGTTTGCTTTGGCATTGAAGTAACATTCGTCGGCCTTCCTGGATAATGTGTCTTCGGTTAGCAATGTGGGTCAGGTAATCGGTTCGGGCGCGGCTTTGGTGGTGTTTTTTGCTGCGATATAAAAACCACGCAGTTATCACAGCCACCATGGCAAATAAGCCCACCACCACCGCGGTTAATTGATTAATGCGTGATTGTTTTTGCTGTTGCTCAAGTTCAAGTTCTTTTATGGCGAGTTGTTGCTGAGAGGCCTGATTTTGTAGCTTATCAATGGTTTCACCAAAATTAAGGGCTTGTAAAGCCACCGCATTTTTTACAAATTCACGGTTATTGGCACGGGTGTTATCAAAAAGTTTCCAAAACACTTCTAACGCTTGTTCGTGGTTATTTTCAGCGAATAACAGAATAATCCTGGGTAACTCGGTATCGGTTTGTGAAATATCATTGTCTAAGTAATTCTTGGCCATTTGAAAGGCTTCATCATGGTGGCCCAGTCGAAAATATGCTGTGGCTAAATTGCGGCGAGCAATGTTTACAAAATAAACTTCCGGCGTGGTGTCTTGTAATGCCAATGCAGCTTCATATGATTCCACTGCTTGGCTAAAGTTCTGTTGTTCAAATGCCAGACGACCGGCATTAAATTCAGCGAAAAACCGAAAGTCACTAAAATCCGTGTATTTCTCAGCCATTGCAAATAAGTCATTTACATGCGCTTCAGCTTGTTGCCATTTTCCCAGCTCTATGGCTTCACTATTCATGTTGTGTAACATATTAAAGACATCTTGGGTGTCATCCACATCCACCCATAATTGGTGAGCTTGTTGGTAATAATCATAGGCTTGTTGATGAACTTGATTATTTCGGTATAAATTACCTGTGGCATTGTAAATCATTGCCAGACCTCCCTTTGCGAGGTTGTTTTCATGAACCACGGAAGCTGCTTCTTCTAAAACCGCCAAACCCTTGGCTAAATTTTCAAATCCAAACTGATAACAATATGATAGTTGTATCAATGCATCTGCCAATTTTATTGGGGCATCTATCTGTCTAGCAACTGTCACTGCCTCTTGTCTGTCTGGACAATAAACTTTGGCTTCATTAGTTTGTAGATATTTCATGTATGATAAATCGATGAGGCTGGCCACTAAGCCGGGATCGATTTCATCTAAACTTTTGAAGAGTTGAATGGATTTGACGAATTGTTCCTTGGCACCGTCAATGTCATCGTTAACTTCTAAGGTGAGTCCTTTACGGTGATAAAAATAGGCCTGATCAATAGTCGGCCATTGAGTCACCTCAGGTTCATATTTTTTAACCCAAGCTAATTTGTCTTGATCCGATTTTAAATTTTGAAATTGCGCATCAGCTGTTTCAAAATCAGCGGCAGACGTTGTTATGCTGATGATACACATAACAACCATAAGCCTGATACGCTGTCGGGAATAACTGTTTAAAACCATCAATCTATCAACTCAAGCCACTTGAATGGTAATAAGTATACGATAAATTCCCGTGTTGTGTTTAAATCCTGGTTACGTTTTAGAATAACCGGAAGTCAATCAACGTTTTAATCTGTTTGCAGCACCTCATAATCGTGACTAATGGCAACACTGTTTTCCAGCATTTTCGACACTGAACAGTACTTTTCTGCAGATAGTTGTACCGCTCTGGCGACCTGCTTATCGGTTAAATCTTTACCTGTTACAGTAAAATGTAAGTGAATTTTAGTGTACACCGAGGGCACTGCATCAGCGCGTTCACCGGTGGCCTCAATACGGATGGCACGCACCTGTTGACGGGCTTTGCTGAGAATCATTTTGACATCGATTCCGGCACAGCCGGTGAGACCCATTAACACCACTTCCATGGGCGTCGGTGCCTTTTTAAAATCTTGTGCATCGACTTGGGCATCCATAATGAGACTTTGATTGTCGGCATTTGTACTGATAAAAGTGTGCTTATCAACCCAGTTGGTTTGTATATTAACTTCTGACATAATCGCTTCCTAATTTAATGGTGACCAGGCAGGTTCCCGAACACTGCCATCTGATAGTATTAAATCGTTGGTGGTCTGACCATCCAATGACACTGCCCTTAATACCCCTTGGTTTTTATTGTTCTTGGTGGCGTAAAGCACCATGGAACCATTGGGGGCAAAGGTCGGTGATTCATCTTGGGAACCTTTTGATAACAATTGTAGAGTTCCTGACGGCCGATGTAATAAACCAATTTTGAAGTTATTGTTATTACCGTGCACTAAGGCGATATAGGTTTGATCCGGTGATAAACTGGCGCGGGCATTATAATCACCCTCGAAGGTCACACGGCTGACATCTTTTGAAGCGACTTCGATTTGATAAATATGTGGTTTTCCACCCCGGTCAGAAGTGAAAAATATCTGACGGCCATCTTGTGACCATTCGGGTTCTGTATCAATGGCCCAATGGGTGGTTAGTTGAGTAACGGCTTTGCTGGCCAAGTCTATACTATAGATATCCGGGTTACCGCCTTTTGACAATGTCACGGCCAAGTGACGGCCATCCGGTGAAAATTTAGGCGCGCTATTAATACCTTTAAAGCTGGCCATCAGCGTTCTTTCTCCGGTTTTTAAATTTTGTAGATAAATCGCCGAACCACCTTGTTCAAAAGAGACATAAGCCAGTTTTTGGCGATCCGGAGACCAAGCCGGTGACATTAATGGTTCTTTTGAAGTCACCAGGGATTGAGGGTTATATCCATCAGCATCAGCCACCATTAATTGATAATGAATGCCGCTTGAATTCTCACTGACAGTGACATACGCCAGTTTGGTGGAAAAAGCACCCGGTATGCCTAAAATTTCTTGGTATATTTTATCGGCAATAAAATGTGCGCCGGCACGTAACTGATCGGTTTTAATGGGCAAGGTTAACGCCAATAATTGTTTTTGTTCGGCCACTGATGTCAATCTAAAGCGTATTTCAATGCGCTCAACACCCACTGACTGAATCGAGGCATACGCCAAATAATCTGCTTTTAACATCCGCCAAGTACCGATGTTGATGTCATCATCGGCACCAGGATGTTCTACCAATAAATCTTTATTTAAGGGTTTAAACTGACCGGAACGGGCCAAATCATTACGAATGACTTCACTGATATCAGTACTTAAAGGGCCATCGGCATAGACAAAATCAGTGATGGCAATGGGTATGGCTGTGGCGCTACCACCATCAATGGTAATGTTTAACTGGGAAAAGGCATTGTGGCTGCCGATTAAAAAAATAAAAGCAAAAATTTTTCGCATAACAATCAGTCTCCTTGGTACTGAAAAGTAAAGTTAAGACGTCTCGTAAAAACCGATTCGTATCCAGTGTACGGTAAGAGGTCGGCTTTTCTGACCGCATTAATGAGTGAGTCTTTTTCTTCTGTATTGGCGTTACAGGGTGAGTTAGTGGTGATATCAATCACATGACCACCGGGTAATTGTTGGACATTAATCAGACATTTTAAACCCGCATCAGTTCCCTCTGGTCTCAGCCACTGATTTGTCACGGCTGATTGAATGACTTGGGCGTACTGACTTAACAGTCGGCTTTCTTTCTCTGCCTCAGGCAATGGCAGCACGTTTCGAGTGTTCTGATTGGTTTTAACAGATAATGAAGAACAACCCGACAAGCCGGCAGATACTACAAGTAGAAATACTCGCACGTTAATCATTCCCCATTATATTCAAATTTAAAATTAATCTTACGTTGATAGACCGATTCAAAACCTTTATAAGGCAGCGGGTTCGCAATCTTAACGGCATTTATAATTGAATTTTTTACCACCTCATTGGCGTTACAAGGTGAACCTATGCTGACATCAACAACTAAACCACCGACCGATTGATCAACATGTACCTGACACGATAGACCGGCTTCTGTACCGACCGGTCGTGACCAAGATCTATTCACTTTATTTTTAATGGCGGTTATATATTGAGTCAACAAGGTTCGCTCTTGATTAGCGTCACCGGTGGCTTCACCCAATGGCCCACTGGCTGTTTCTTCGGATTTGTCTTCAACTTCTTCATCGATTTTAGTTTCTGTCGCGACTTTTTGTTCTGCGGCCGCTTGTTCCGCGGCTTGGCGCTGTTGTCTAATTTCCTGAAGTTTTTTTAAACGCTCTGCCTGTTCTTGCTGTCTTTTTAATACCGCAGGATCAGGCTTAACCGGTTCGGGCTTAGGTTCTGGTTCCGGTTCTGGTTCTGGTTCCGGTTCCGGTTCCGGTTCTGGTTCAGGCTCAGGTTCTGGTTCTGGTTCTGGTTCCGGTTCCGGTTCTGGTTCTGGTTCAGGCTCAGGTTCTGGTTCTGGTTCTGGTTCAGGCTCGGGTTTGGGTTCGGGCTTGGGTTCTGTTATTGGTTTTTTATTGGCTTTTGGTGCAGGCAAGGGTTTTGTCAAATCAACAATTTCCGCCTCAATGGCAGAGCCTTTTGGTAATGTGATAACGTTTTGTTGCGCTGACATAAACAACAACACAACCAGCAAAACATGCAAACCCACCGAATAGATTAAGGCTTTTTTTTGTTCCTTATGCATAGCCATCGATGATTAATCCGGTTTAATCGGTTCGCTGATTAACCCAACTTTTTTAGCACCGGCTTGTTGCGCCACTGCCATGGCTTGGTACACTTGTCCGTAAGACACCGCTTTATCAGCACCAATCATAATCGGCACATCGGGATTAACTTTAACAAAGGCGGCTAGTTTCTTAAGTAACGTTTGGCTGTCCAATAGTTCGTATTCACCAGCGATACTTAAATATAAATCACCTTTATCCGTAACGTTAATGACCACCGGTTCTGAGTCTATATCAATGGTGTTTGCTTTAGATTCAGGTAAATTAACATCCACACCTAAGTTCATGAGCGGCGTGGTGATCATAAAAATGATTAATAACACCAAGGTGACGTCGATATAAGGCACGACATTGATTTCAGCATTGAGTTTACGTTGACGTCGCATCTTTAATCACCGATTTGACGATGTAAAATGGCAGAAAACTCATCTTTAAACGCATCATATTGGGTGTATATTCTCTCAACCTTATCACTGAATCGGTTATAGAAAATAACTGCCGGAATGGCAGCGAACAATCCCATGGCGGTGGCAATCAAAGCTTCAGAAATACCCGGTGCCACTAAAGCAATGGTGGCTTGGGTAACGTCTGATAAAGCATGAAACGACAACATAATACCAATCACGGTACCAAATAAACCGATATAAGGACTGGTGGAACCAATGGTCGCCAAAGTCGGTAGTTGTGATTCGAGACTTTCTATTTCTCGATTTAAGGCCACACGCATGGCACGATCAGCACTTTCTACTGAGTTTATGGTGATTTGACCGCTGCTTTTTTTGCGTTGGAAATCTGTGAAGCCGGCAGTAAATATTCGGGCTATACCGGTAACTTTTTTGCTGTTGATTTGTTGGTGTAATTTATTTAAATCAACGCCTGACCAGAAATGCTCTTCAAATTTTTTGGCATTTTTTTGTGCTTCAGTTAATACTTTACCTTTACTGAATATAATTAACCATGACCAGATTGAGGCCAAAATAAGGATAATCATCACCACTTTTACCGGTAGTGAGGCACTCACGATGATGTCTAAATAAAATTGTCCGCTGTCGTTCACAAGACGCTCCTGATAGTTAGTTAAATAGTGTTAGAACCTTTGAATTAATCGTCAATCGATTGAATCTTCAGGTTTTTATTGTGTAATTAAGCGATTCAAGTATTTCTGTGGAAATCGCATGGGTTTAAAACGTTCATCATGAACGCATACCACGGTAACTTTGGCGGTGGCAATCAATTTATCTGCCACTGTCATCTGTTGATTGATCACCATTCGAACTGATGTGTGGCTATCAATTTCACAGGTAATTTTTAAAACATCATCCAAAAATGCCGGCTTCAAGTAAGTGATTTCTATGCCATGAACCACCAGTAATATATGGTCATGTTGTCGTAGTTCACTTTGTTGTAAACCTTGATGGCGCAACCATTCTGTGCGCGCTTGGTCAAAAAAATTAACATAACGGCCATGATATACGACACCACCGGCGTCGGTGTGTTCATAATAAACTCGGGTTTGGTAATTAAATGGTGTCATTTTATTCAAATAAATCTCTATTTTTCTGACGCGGTTGTTCAAGTCCCATTATTTGCCAAGTTTTGGCTGTGGCTATTCTGCCGCGTGCGGTACGCGCCATTAAACCTTGTTGAATTAAATAAGGTTCAATGACATCTTCAACAGTACCACGCTCTTCACTTAAAGCCGCCGCCAATGAATTAATTCCCACCGGTCCACCTTCAAATTGCACGGTAATGACTTCCAACAGTTTGCGGTCCATTTCATCTAAGCCACGTTGATCAACTTGCAACATATTCATGGCATCTGCTGCTAATTGTTGTGTAATAACGCCATCTCCTTTAACTTCTGCGTAATCCCTGACACGCCGTAATAACCGGTTGGCAATTCTTGGGGTACCTCGTGAACGTTTCGCCACTTCATGACATCCATCTTTGTCTGCTTCAATATTTAAAATATCCGCAGAACGCGCCACAATATGGGCTAAATCTTCCACGGCGTAGAATTGTAAGCGTTGTACAATACCAAAACGATCCCGCAGCGGTGAGGTTAGTAAACCGGCACGCGTGGTCGCCCCAACCAATGTAAACGGTGGTAAATCCAATTTAATTGAACGCGCCGCCGGACCTTCACCAATCATAATGTCAATTTGAAAATCTTCCATGGCCGGGTATAAAATCTCTTCGACCACCGGCGACAAACGGTGAATTTCATCAATAAACAACACATCATAAGGCTGTAAATTAGTTAATAAAGCCGCTAAATCACCGGCCTTTTCCAATACCGGCCCCGATGTCTGTCTTAATTG
Organism: Marinicella gelatinilytica; assembly: GCF_026410405.1. Lineage (GTDB taxonomy): Bacteria > Pseudomonadota > Gammaproteobacteria > Xanthomonadales > Marinicellaceae > Marinicella > Marinicella gelatinilytica. The sequence goes on from NZ_JAPMLN010000011.1 coordinate 53,021, forward strand.
TACGCCCATTTCATGCGCCACAATATGTGCTAAAGTGGTTTTTCCCAATCCCGGCGGACCAAAAATAAGCACGTGATCTAAAGCTTCCTGTCGTTTTCTGGCGGCTTGGATAAACAAAGCCATCTGCGCCTTAACGTCTGCCTGACCTAAATATTCTTCAATTTTTTGGGGGCGGATGGTGGCTTCGATGATGGATTCTTGTGAATCACTTAAATCAGCATCCATCATCCGTTCTGATTCAAATTCAGCATTCATAAATCACTGTCCTCCTTGTTGTTTTAGGCTCATACGAATAATCTCTTCAACGGCTAAATCTTTGTTTTCTTTATAAATTTTATTAACGATTTGTCGGGCATCTTGGGGTTTAAAACCCAGTGATTGTAAAGCACTAACGGCTTCTCCTTGTACCCCCAATCGGGCCGGCTGTGCGCCTTTAGTTACATCGGATAACTCACTGAAGTTAACTTTGTCTTTCATTTCAATCATTAAGCGTTGCGCTGTTTTTTTACCAATGCCTGGTACCTGGGTGATTGCTGAGATGTCTTGATCATTAATTACTCGACTAAATTCAGCCGAACTCATGGTGGATAACACAGCCAGCGCAGATTTTGCGCCGATACCATTGACTTTAAGTAAGGTTCTAAACAGTTGACGCTGTGAAAAACTGCGAAAGCCATACAGGATTGAGGCATCTTCTCTAACCAAATGATGAATAATTAAATGGATGTCTTTACGTAATTCCGGCAATTCAAAAAAAACAGATGTGGGCACCTCTATTTCATAACCAATTCCTCGCACATCAACAATCAAATGAGCCGGTGGTTCTGTGTGTATTAATTGCCCTTGAATATGTCCAATCACAATTTTCTCCAATGACCGGTTCGACCGGCAATAATATGTTCCTGTGTCCAGCGATTATTGGCATGACAAATGGCCACAGCCAAGCCATCAGCGGCATCTTCTTGAATTTTTTGTTGTAAATTAAGTAATAAGCCAACCATGTATTGAACTTGAGTTTTGGCTGCACCTCCCTTTCCGACCACTGCTTGTTTAATGGCTTTGGGCGCATACTCGTGGACTTTAACAGAATGCGCATAGGTGGCACAAATGGCTGCGCCACGTGCCTGCCCTAATTTTATAGCGGATTGAGCATTTTTGGCCATAAAAACTGTTTCTATGGCCATCTCATGGGGATTGTATTGTTTAATTATGTCATTAATACCACTAAAAATAAGCCCTAAGCGTTCCGGAAAATCACCGGTACCACAACGGATGGTTTCATGGTGAATGTGTTTTATTTGTTGTTTATGGGCATCAATAATACCCACACCCGTGAACCGTGATCCCGGATCAATCCCTATAATTCGCAACATGATTGCATCCACTCAATACTCTGCATAAATCGATGACTTGTTTAAAATTAAACTCATTTTAAAGGATGGCACGTTAAATTGTTATGTGATTATTGTAAATTGGCTGAATGATGGTTCGCTTTTGACTATAATTATCTATTTAACGTAAATCAATAAATTCTTATATGAAAATTGCCAGTTGGAATGTTAACTCCCTTAAAGTCCGTTTGCCTCAGGTACTCGAATGGTTACAACAAGAACAACCTGATGTTTTGGCATTACAGGAAACTAAACTAACTGACGATGTGTTTCCAATTGCAGGCATCACCGAAGCCGGTTATCAGGTGGTGTTTTCCGGTCAAAAAACCTATAACGGTGTGGCAATTATTGCTAAAAATAAGCCTCAAGATATTATCACTGATATTGATGGTCTTGATGATCCGCAGCGTCGCATCATTGCAGCCACCATCGAAGACATACGTGTTGTTAATCTCTATGTGGTTAACGGTCAAGCACCGGGCACTGAAAAATTTGCTTATAAATTAAATTGGCTAGAAAAAGTAACCGATTTCTTGAATCAACAGCTTGATGAATTCCAAAACGTGATTGTTTTAGGTGATTTTAATATCGCTCCCGATGACCGTGATGTACATGATCCCGAATATTGGCATGAGAAAATTCTTTGTACCACAGAAGAACGTAACGCACTTTCAGCTATTTTAAACCTGGGTTTTCAAGATACCTTTCGGCTGTTACACGACGAAGGTGGTTTTTATAGCTGGTGGGACTACCGCATGAACAAATTCGCAAGAGGTATGGGGTTACGCATTGATTTAATTTTAGCCGCTGATGAACTCAGTGAAACGTTACAAGCCGCTTATATCGATGTTGAACCCAGAAAAAATGAACGTCCATCTGATCATACGCCTGTGGTGGCGGAATTTGATTGGTAATATCATCGTCTGAAAAACACATAAATCACGCATACAGCAGGAGAAAGCCATGCAGAAATACACCCTAACAACCCGAATTATTCACTGGCTGAGTGCCCTGTTGATTTTCTTTATGTTTATCAGCGGCTGGTATATGGTTGAACTGGATTATTACAGTCCCTGGTACAATCGACTGCCGGAATTACACTACGCTTTTGGCATGGCGCTTATGTTTGTTTGGTTCATTAAAATTATTCGGCTGTTGACCGGTACCCAAAAAAAACTTCCACCACCGGTCAAACCTTTTGAACGCATACTCTCGCAACTGACACAATTTTTATTTTACGTTTTTGTGGTAACTTTGGTTATCACAGGTTATTTAATGATGACTGCAGACGGACAATCTAAAATATTGTTTAAATCCATTAATCTTCCCGCTTTTACGCAGTTTTCAGGACCTGTGGTGGATACTATGGGTTGGGTTCATGAGTATGGTGCCTATATATTAATGGTATTTGTGGCACTTCACGTCATCGGTGCTGTCAAACATCACTTCATCGACAAAGATGACACCCTAAAAAGAATCTTATAATTTGGAGACAACATGAAAAAATTATTTATCTTGCTACTTTTTGCATTAACACCTTTGGCACAATCCGCTGATTATGATTTGGATATTAAAGGCTCACATGCTTTTGTGCAGTTTAAAATCCAGCATTTAGGATTCAGCTGGTTATACGGACGTTTTGATACCTTTGATGGTTCATTTTCTTACGATGAAAATGCACCGGAAAAAGCATCCATTGAAATGACCGTGCAAACTAACAGTGTAAATTCTAATCACGCTGAACGCGATAAGCATTTACGCAGTGATGACTTTTTAAATGTAGCAGCTCATCCCACCGCAAAATTTGTCAGTACTTCCTTTACACCCACTTCTGACGGTCATGGCACCATGACAGGTAATTTAACCATTAATGGTGTCACCAATGAAGTTAACTTGGATGTGGAATTTGTCGGAGCCGGTGATGATCCTTGGGGCGGTCACCGACGCGGTTATGAAGCCACCACTGAAATTAATTTAAGTGATTATAAAATTAAACGCAGTTTGGGACCGGATGCTGAAAAGCTCTATTTAACAGTTTCTGTTGAAGGCGTTAAAAAATAATTTTAATTTTATCTGATTAAAAAAACCACTGTCTATCAGTGGTTTTTTTATGCCCTGAGATTGTTTAAAAATACTTTATTCAAGGCTTTACCCACAGCAATTTAATTTAAAGCCTTTACTTTTTCTCTGGTTTTTTTTAAATCATTGATTTTATAGATTTTTATTTGATTCACAGTGTAAAATTATACCCTATGTATTTTGGTTATATTTTAACCAAATCAAACTAATTGATTGAAATTATTTAAAGTTAAGAAGTATTTAAAAAATGGTGGGTCGTATAGGATTTGAACCTATGACCAATGGATTAAAAGTCCACTGCTCTACCAGCTGAGCTAACGACCCATTCAAGAATTGAATTAGGAGATAAGGGGAACCTCATCAAGGTGCGAAATGATAAATTATCTGCCGGTAATAGGCAAGGTTTTTATTGATATATTTTACATTAATTTTATTTAATATTAATATACCCCACCATAGCTTTCTCCGTTTAATTTAATCCAACCATTTTCATGTCGCCCTTGTGGATCATCATGGGTCCAGTGAACCACGCCTCCTTGGTTATTCCATTCATACTGACCATATATTGTCACGATATCGCCTTTCTTTACAGGAACTCTATGTGATAAATCAATATTATGCGATACCAATACCGTTATATCCTCGTGTTTGACAATGAAACGTTGGTGGCGGCTACCTATGGTATCATCCGATAATGATCGTAGCACCTCAGCTTTAAATTCAACCATGGCGCCACTTTCCTTATTGTCGTAAAGCCGAGTGATGTTTGACTGGTTTGTTAAATGGTTAAGATATGAAAATATAACAGCTATAAAAAAAGCGCCCATGAACAGGCGCTTTAAGACATGCTTTGCAGTGAATTGTTTAGTCATTCCAGGCGTTGTAACCACCGGTTAAATTAAACACTTTGGTAAAACCTTTTTTACGAAAGTATTCAGCAGCTGCCATGGATGATTGACCAACCTGACAAAGAAACACCAATGGTGTGGATTTATCCATGGATTCAATTTTCTCTATGGCCTCTTTATCAAGTCTTTGTGCAGTTGGAACGGTACCTTCAGCAATTTTGTCTTCAGGTCTCACATCAAATATATATGGATTAGCTGTGGTGTCCGTGTCAAACCAATCTTGTAATTCAGCGACACTAAGTTCTTCGACAGCAGGTGGTTCATTTGGGTTTTTGATTCGCAACCCGGAACCTTGTAACTCTTCTATCCAGGTTATTTCGATATTTTGCGCTCGTTCAGCTGTTCCAATATCCATGTAAATATCCAAATCACCCACTTTAGACACCACTTCATAGCCTTTTGGAGTATCTAAACTAAAACGGGTATTAAATTCATCATCAATCGATAAAAACAATTTATTATTACCCACATCTTTCATGCCTTCTTTAATGTGAGACAGTGCTTCATCACTGACCTTCATTGTCGGAGGGGTTCTGTCGGGTTTTTCTAAATTCAATAATTCATGTAATTCACCGGTGTTGAACATTTCAGAAATAATGTCATTACCACCCACAAATTCTTGGTCAATATAGAGTTGTGGAATGGTCGGCCAATCACTAAAAACTTTAATGCCTTCTCGAATTTCATTATCTTCAAGAACATTAAATGAGGCAAAATCGTTTCCCACTAAACTCTTCATTATTTTAATGGTATTACCCGAGAAACCACACATGGGGGTTTGCGGGTTGCCTTTCATAAATAAAAATACTTTGTGTGATTCAATTAAATTTTCAATTCTTTCTTTAACTGCTTGATTCATATTAGACATCTAAATTACCTGCATTAAGTGCATTTTTTTCAATAAATTCACGACGCGGTTCAACCACATCACCCATTAAAGTTGAAAACACTTTATCCGCAGCGACCGCATCTTCTATGGTAACTTGAAGTAATCGGCGCGTTTCCGGATCCATGGTGGTTTCCCATAATTGACTTGGGTTCATTTCACCCAAACCTTTAAAGCGGCTGATGGTTAAACCTTTTTTGGCTGTACTGAGTAAATAGTTAAGTACCTCATTGAGGCTATTGACTGGAATTTTCTGATCTTCTTTCAATAAATAAGCATCCTGACTGATTAAATCTTGGTTTTGTTCAGCCACTGACATCATTTTATTGTAATCTTTGGACTTGAAGAACAAATCAGTCAATACGGTTTCCTCAATTAAACCGTTACTGTTTTTAACTAAAACGATGGTTTTATCTTGTTCATTGTGATGCACAGTCCATTCAATACCAATGCGATTATCTCGATTTAATAAGGTCACAGCCTTGTCAATCCATTCTTGACTCGGTGCTTCTTGGCTGGTCCTCAGTCGAGGTAAATTCATGAGCTCGTTAATGACTTTGTCATCGTAAACTAAAGACAATTTTTCCGTGATTAATCTAACCTCAGTTTGCTCTTTAACCAAACGATACAAGACATCGTCCTTAATGGGTGCTTGATCTTGATGATGATAAAGCTCAATATTATCAAGCGAACGATTTAATAAATATTCGTTCATCTCATCATCATCTTTCATATAGTGTTCTTGTTTACCTTTTTTGACTTTGTATAAAGGTGGTTGACCAATATAAACATGGCCGCGTTCAATTAATTCCGGTGTTTGTCGGTAAAAGAACGTTAACAATAATGTTCGTATGTGTGAGCCATCCACGTCAGCATCCGTCATAATAATGATTTTATGATAGCGTAACTTATCAGCATCAAATTCTTGCGGACCAATACCACAACCTAATGCTGTGATTAGTGTACCCACTTCAACAGAAGATAACATCTTATCAAAACGGGCTTTTTCGACATTCAGGATTTTTCCTTTCAGTGGCAGAATCGCCTGATTTTTGCGGTTTCGGCCTTGTTTAGCTGAACCTCCGGCAGAATCACCCTCCACCAGGAATATTTCTGAAAAGACCGGATCTTTTTCCTGACAATCGGCTAATTTACCGGGTAAACCGGCAATATCCAGGGCATCCTTGCGTCGTGTCATGTCTCGGGCTTTACGCGCTGCTTCTCTGGCTCTGGAAGCATCTAAAACCTTTTCCATTAAGACTTTAGCTTCTTGTGGATTTTCCAACAAAAAGTCGCTTAATTGTTCGCCAACCGTACTTTCAACAACCGCTTTAATTTCAGATGAAACCAACTTATCTTTGGTTTGTGAGGAGAACTTAGGATCCGGTGATTTAACGGAAATAACGGCTATCAAACCTTCGCGACAATCATCACCTTGTAAGGATATTTTTTTCTTAGCACCTTCGTTAATGAAATTATTCATGGTTCGGGTTAAAGCGCCACGAAACCCTGCTAAATGCGTACCACCATCCTTTTGCGGAATGTTATTGGTAAAACAAAATACCGACTCACGGTAGGAATCTGTCCATTGCATGGCAACTTCCACAGAAGTCCCATCCTCTTGTTCTCTAATGAAATGGATAACAGTTTCATGAAGTGGTGTTTTACTTTCCGCTAAATGATTAACAAAGGATGCAATACCACCTTCATATTCAAATACTTTTTCAATGGCTTCGCGTTCATCCTTAAGAACAATCCGCACCCCTGAATTTAAGAATGACAATTCACGTAGACGTTTTGCCAAAATATCAAAATGATAATCAACATCCGTAAATATATCTTTGGATGGTTTAAAGGTTATTTTCGTGCCAGTTTCATCGGTATCACCCACTACATTTAAGTCAGTATCGGGAACACCCATTCGGTAAACTTGTTGATATATTTTACCATTACGTCTAATTTCTAAGTCTAAGCGTTCACTTAAGGCATTGACCACGGAAACACCCACACCGTGAAGACCACCTGAAACCTTATAAGAGTTGTCATCAAACTTACCACCGGCATGAAGTACGGTCATAATGACTTCCGCAGCTGATTTTCCTTCTTCATGGATGTCTGTTGGAATGCCGCGTCCATTATCAGACACCACAATCGATCCATCAGATTTAATTTCCACTTCAATGGTATCACAATGACCCGCTAAAGCTTCATCGATTGAGTTATCAACCACCTCAAAAACCATATGATGAAGCCCTGTTCCATCATCGGTATCTCCAATATACATACCGGGTCTTTTACGTACCGCATCCAGCCCCTTAAGTACTTTAATATTCGACGAGTCGTACTTTTCTGACATTTTTGTCAACACCTAAATAAAAAGACAATTATACCATTAATAAGAACCATTAACGAGGCCGTCTCATGATGGCTTCTCAGTTTAAATAGGATTGCTTTGTTAGCTTAAAACCGCATGATTGGAATTATCTTGTTTCACGTGGAACGTTTCACTTTCGTTGAAATATGGTTTGATTGAATATGCATTAACGGTCGTGATAAAAATTTGTCGTTGTTTATTTTGTATGTATTTAGCCAGAAGTGCTAAAGCGTGTGCGTCTAATTCTGAATCAATATCATCGATACAAATAACAGGTGACTTATTGTTTTTATCTTCATATATTTCAATATAAACAAGATACATAATGATGGCTAATAATTTCTTTTGGCCTCTGGATAAAATCACATGCGCGGATTTATTATTGTTTAAACAAATCAAATCAGCTTTATTGACACCCAAACCAACAAACCCCTGTTTTAAATGAATGTTTTGTTTTTGAATTAATTCTGCAAACAAATCAGAACTTGACCAACCTTTGTTATATGAAATGGTCAACCCATTTACATGAGGTAAAAAATATTGAGCCAGTTGTTTAAACTTTTGTTCAATCCTAGCAACAACCGCCGACCGGTATTGATGGGTTTGTTCCGCTAACTGGCTATATTTTTCTTGCCATAATGGCAACTCATCCAAGCCCCCATTTTTAAGTAGTTTATTCAAGTGTTGCTGGATTTTTTGGGTTTTCTTCCAAATGGGCAAATAATTTGGTTCCACGTGAAACACCAACCAATCTAAATAAGACCTTCGAAATCCAGGCGCATGATCAATCCATAGAAAGGCATTTGGATCAATACTAACAACCGGAAAATGCTGGGCAATGTCAGTTTGGCTTTTTATTTGTTGGTTATTGAGCTTTATGGTTTTTTTATTATCACGGGTATAACCAACACCCAGTTTATGCGATTGTCCATTATCGGAAGAAATATACTCACTAAAAACTGACAATTGATTTTGTTCATGCTGAATCAACTGTTTGCTTTTATGGTGACGGAAAGATCGTCCTGTCGATTGCCAGTAGATGGCTTCAATAAGAGCCGTTTTACCACTGCCATTGTCGCCATCAATAATCGATATGGGTGTATTGAATGTCTGATTTAACGCGGCATAGCAGCGAAAATTTTCAAGCAAAAGTCTGCTAAGAAACACAAACTAAATACGCAACGGCATAACAACAAGACGACAATCCAGTCGATCAGGGTGTTTAATTAAACAGCTGGATAACGGGTCTTTAAAACTAAACTGAACTTGATCGCTCTCAATAACATTTATGGCATCTAATAAGTAACCAACATTAAACGCGGTCTCCATGTCAGTAATACTGGTTTGCACTTCAATGGAATCTTCGGCTTGTTCTTGATCAGGGTTATGACCGAGAATTTGCAAGTGATTGGTTGAGATTTTAAATTTAACACCTTTGTATTGTTCATTGGATAAAATAGCAACCCGCCGTAATGCCCTTTCAAGCTGGACTTTATCGGCAATAAAATCATTTTCCATGTCTAATGGGATAACTGTTTGATAGTCAGGAAATTTACCATCTATCAATTTTGATGTCATCTGAGTGCCTTCCACCTCAATACTGACATGATTTTTCCCTAAATGAATGGCAATGTCTTGATCGACATCACGAATCATTTTATTCAATTCCATCACACCTTTGCGCGGAATTAAAATTTGTTTACTGATACCTGCCTGATTAACATAATCAGTTTCTGATAGTGCCAATCGGTGACCGTCTGCAGACACGCAACGAATTTTGTCATTAAGAATTTCAAATAACAAACCATTAAGAAAATAGCGAACGTCATGACTCGCCATACAAAAAATTGTTTGTTTGAGCATTCGTGATAAATGCGTGCTATGAATGGTGACTGTTTCGAATGTCTCAACATCCTCTAGTAGAGGGTAGTCATTGGCCGGCAATGTGCTTAAACTAAATCGGCTGTCTCCCGATTTAATAACGCAGTGATTGTCGTCAAGACTGAATTCCATAATAGAACCATCAGGTAATGATTTACAAATTTCCAGTAATTTTTGAGCCGGTAAAGTCATTTCTCCCTGAAACTCAGTATCTACGCTGGTGAAGCTGTTCATTTCGACTTCTAAATCACTGGTGGTCAACCGTAACTCATCTTCATTAATTGAAAAAAGAACATGACTCAGTATGGGTAATGTGCCTTTCTTTTCAACAACACCACAAATCTGATTTAACGGTGCCAATAACTGCTCTCTTTGTATTTTAAATAACATAGTATAATATATAAAAATAGTTATTATTATAGTGAATAACTTACTGATTAACCTTTCTAAGTTATTGATTAATATAGATTTAAAATTACTAATTAATCTTTATAACCTGTGGATAACCTGTGCTTAAAAATGGCTTGAAAAAGTTATACTCAGCTTATCCACAGCTTGTTAACAACTTATTCAATGAGTATATTCACAATCTTTTGCCGATCTTCAGATAGTTCTGATTCTTGGTTTAATAAATCATTCATTTTACGGTATGCATGTAAAACTGTGGTGTGATCACGACCACCAAATAACTCCCCAATTTCAGGGTAACTTTTATCGGTTAATTCTTTACTCAGAAACATCGCCATTTGTCTTGGTCTGACAATGGAGCGTTTCCTGCTTTTGCCTAAAAGTTCAGATAGTTTTACATTGTAATACTGTGCTGTTGATTTTTGTATATTTTCAACAGAAACAATCTGATGGTTAACTTTGAATAATTCTTTTAAAATTTGTTTGGTGTATTGTAAATCAATTTTTTTACGGGTGAAATTGGCATTGGCCTTTAAAGTGCTCAAAGCCCCTTCCAGCTCTCTGATATTGGAATTTAATTGTTTCGCAATAAAGTGGGCCACTTCATCACAAATATCAACTTTAATAAGAGCCGCTTTTTCTTTCAAAATGGCAACCCTGGTTTCATAATCAGGTGGATCAATGGGAACAGATATACCCCATCCCAAGCGAGATTTAAGCCGAGATTCCAATCCATTGACTTCTTTTGGGTAGCGGTCACAGGTAATAATAACCCTTTTTTGACCTTCTAATAAATAATTAAAAGTATGGAAAAATTCTTCTTGAGAGCGTTCTTTGCGTGCAAAGAACTGAATATCGTCGATTAATAATGCAGTCACAGAGCGATATTTCTGCTTAAAGGCATCCATGGATTTTTGTTGAATGGCTTTCACCATTTGATTGACATAAATTTCTGAATGCAAATAACAAACCACTTCCTTGGGATTGCTTTTTTTGATTTCATTACCGATGGCATGCAGCAAATGTGTTTTGCCTAAACCGGTACTGCCATAAATCAGTAAAGGGTTGTTTTCTTCAACACGGGAAGCTGTCGCGGTTTGAAGTGATGCCGCTAAAGCGATGGTGTTTGAGCGACCTTCAATGAAATTTTGAAAAGTAAAACGGGGATCTAAATGATCGTTAATTTTAAGTGCTGTTTTTTTGGGTTTTTGATTGGTTTGTTGAGTGGGTTGTTCACTAATAACTTTTTTTAATGCCAATTCAACATCCATATTTTGACCAGATATTTCCTTTAAGACAGCTTTAATATAAGTGAGGAATTGGTCTTTAATCTTATTGAGAACTATATCATTAGATGCTTCTAAAATAACAGTGTTTTCCATGATGGTGGCATCCAGCGGCCTAATCCATAAAGTCACTTGATCTTTAGGTAAAACAGTTTCCAACCGCTTAAGACAATTTTCCCACATGGTTTAATTATTAAATAAAAAAAGAAATAAAAAATAAGGCGCGTTTAGCCTGCTAAGTATAGCAAGATTGGGTTAAAATTGATATTTTATTGGACTTCACTTTATTTTAGCGACACTTGGTAAAATGCAGTGAAAGACCTGTTAAATAAAGCTTTAAATGGCTTGAAAATCAAGACAAAAAGCTTTAAACTTGCCGGCCTTTTTAGCTGCTAGATAAATTGACTTGTCTATTCGGCTGTGCAGTGTCAAGTACGTGATGTACTCAAAGTAAGATAATTTAGGTGAAATAAAATGAAAAGAACATACCAACCAAGCAACACTAAACGTGCCAGAACCCATGGTTTCAGAGCACGCATGAAAACCCGTGGTGGCCGTGCTGTGATTAATGCACGACGTGCTAAAGGCAGAAAAAGACTGGCTGCATAACATTAAGCCATCTGACTTCATCTGGGTCAGAATAAAAGGCTTTACATTAAAGGGTGTGCCTTGCAACGTTTAACAAAACACCAAAAAATCAGAACCCGACCGGAGTATGGTCGGGTTTTTAATCAATCCAAAAAAATTCACTCCCCTCATTTTACATTATTGGTTCACTGGACTAAACCAGACCAACCGGCGAGATTGGGTTTGATTATCAGTAAAAAAGCAGCACCTAAAGCTGTGGATAGAAACCGAATTAAACGACTCGTGAGAGAATCATTTCGACGACTAAAATCGCTCAAATCAGCAGATTATGTGGTGATAGCAAAGCCTTCGGTTAATCAAATAACAAACCAGCAAGTGTTTGAAAGTTTACAACATTTATGGCAGCGGATTTAAGAGTAAGTGATGAATAATCAAAAAAATATTTACCTCATTATCATGATGTTTTTAGGGTTTTTGTTATATGTTCAATGGCAAAAAGATTATGCCCAACCAAATGAAAGTACAACCACTGTACAAACCACCCATGAGCAAAACCAAGATACTCCACAATTACCCAATGAAACTCCGATGGCATCAAACGATGCGGATATTCCACAACCAACTGCTGCGGTCAGTCAAACTGAAACACCGCAAGTTAATAACAGTCCGGCAGCCACCACAGATGTTATAAGCCGAGTCGAAACACCTTTGCTAAAATTGGAATTCTCCGCAGAAGGTGGGGCGCTGGTGTACGCGGAATTAAAACAATATCCATTGAAAAAAAATGAAGCGAAAAATGTCATTTTGATGGACTATAGAAATCAACCCTACCGTGCTGAATCAGGTTTAGTAGGTTCACAAATTAATTTTACCCATAAAGATATTTTCACCACTGAACAGGCCGCTCTGTCGGTTTCAGAACAACCGGTTGATTTGGTATTCACCAGTCGTAAAGATGGTGCCACCCTAACTAAAACCTATCAAATAAGCCCAGATAGTTATGCCATTAAAGTTAGTCAGCGCGTCACCAACCAAACCGGGCAATCCATAAGTTTAAGTGATTATCAACAAATAAAACGCAACAACCCTTGGGAAAATGTCTCCACCTCATTCACCAACCCGGGTCGTTATTCATTTAAAGGTGCCGGATATTTTGACACTGAAAATGGCTACGAAACCCTTGATTTTAGCGATTTAGAAGAAGAAAAAATTAACAAAACCATGGGACCGGGTGCTTGGATTGCTATGGTACAGCATTACTTTTTTACCGGTATTGTCCCTGAAGCCAGTCAGGTTAGTGTTCAAACACAATATACCGCCGGGAGCCAGTACCCCTATCTAATACGTTATATAACACCGGCAAAAAACATCGCTCAAGACACCAGTGAAGTCTTTAATTCCACATGGTTTGTGGGGCCAAAATTACAAGACGAATTACCGGCCATTGCCAAAGGTTTAGATTTAACGGTCGATTATGGTGTGTTTACCGCCATATCCAAACCCTTGTTCTGGTTACTGGAAAAGATTCATGGCTTTGTTGGTAATTGGGGTTGGGCCATTGTGTTATTAACCATTTTAATCAAACTTGTATTTTTCAAGTTGTCTGAAGCGCAGTATAAATCGATGGCAAGGATGCGTAAATTACAACCGCGGATTACCACGTTAAAAGAGCGATATAAAGACGATAAGCCGAAATTTAATCAGGAAATGATGGCCTTGTATCAAAAGGAAAAAGTGAATCCTTTGGGCGGTTGTTTGCCTATATTAATACAGATTCCGGTGTTTATTGCCTTGTATTGGGTATTACTTGAGTCAGTGGAGTTACGTCAGGCACCCTTTATTTTATGGATACAGGATTTATCCAGTCCCGATCCCTACTTTATCTTGCCGGCGATCAATGCCGCCGCCATGGTCATGACCCAACGCTTATCACCGACACCGGGTATGGATCCGATGCAACAAAAAATCATGAAATTTATGCCGATTGCATTTTCAGTGATGTTTGCTTTCTTCCAAGCTGGTTTGGTGTTGTATTGGGCACTTAACTCAGTGTTGTCATTGGCACAACAGTGGGTCATTACGCGCCGTATAGACGCCCAAGATGACAATAAGCCGGTTATGACGAAAAAAAGTAAAGACACAACCGACGAAAAATAATTATGGCATCACATAACGACACCATCGCCGCCATCGCCACAGCGCCGGGCACCGGTGGTGTCGGCATCATTCGAATATCGGGTTCGGATGCTTTTGATATTGCGAAAAAATTATCTCACAACGCGTCATTCCAGCCGCGATACGCTCATTTTAGGCATTTTTACCATGCTGATAAGCAGCTGATTGATACCGGCTTATTGCTGTTTTTCCCCAATCCCGCCTCCTTCACCGGTGAAGATGTGGTGGAAATACAAGCCCACGGCGGTCATGTGGTGATGCACATGTTACTGGCAGAAGTGATTCGTTTAGGTGCCCGCATGGCACGGCCGGGTGAATTTTCTGAACGGGCTTTCTTGAATAACAAGATTGATTTGTTACAAGCAGAAGCCATTGCAGATTTGATTGCCGGCGGTTCTGAACAAGCTGTATTCGCATCACAGCGGTCTTTGCAAGGTGACTTCTCCAAACAGGTGAATGCCATTTTAGCGCAATTAATTGAAATTCGGGTTTGGTTAGAATCCGCCATTGATTTTCCTGAAGAAGAAATTGATTTTCTGGCAGACCAACAACTTCATCAACAATTAACTGAATTAAAACTTAGTATTGAGAAATTACGCCAAAAAAGCCGATCCGGCGTGGTGTTAAATAAAGGCATCAGTATTGCCATTATCGGCGCCCCCAATGTCGGCAAATCATCCTTACTCAATGCCCTGACCGAAGAAGACACCGCCATTACTTCTGATATTGCCGGCACCACCCGAGATGTCATCAAAGCCGATGTCTTAATTCATGGTATTCCGGTGCGATTAGTGGACACCGCCGGCATCAGAGAAAGTGATAATCCAATTGAACAACAAGGCATTGAAAAAGCCCGTGCCATTCAAGCCAGTTGTGATGTGATACTAACCGTTTATGACGGCAGTGAAAAAATCTCTGAAATCGTAAAAACCGATGAGTCAGAACTGAGTGTGATTAATAAAATTGATCAATTACATCCGGATAATGAAAGATTATCGCCGGATTTATGGTTGTCCGCCAAAACAGGCGACGGTATAGAGAGCTTAAAACAACGCATTGTAGACAGTGTTAAGGGTGGTGATATCAATGAAAACAGTTTTACCGCACGGCAACGTCATATTGAACAATTGAATATGACACAGCAACACGTTAATTACGCAGAGCAACATCTGAAAAATTATGTGGGTGAATTGGCGGCCGAAGAATTACGGCTCGCCCAAAATAGCCTCAATGCCATTACCGGTGAATTCACATCGGATGATTTATTGGGCGAAATTTTCTCCAGTTTTTGCATCGGCAAGTAAAAGTTGTGTTCCTGAGACTTACGCTCACGGCCTAACCCACTGGCCAGACCGTGCTGCTCAGCATAAATTCCAAAACCTATCCGGATTCTTTTTTCTTCCTTATTGTTATGTCATGATATCGCTATGGCGATAAAATCAATTAGAACCAAAACATTTTTGTTATTACTGAGCATGACATTAAGCATGGCTTTATTGTTGGTGCTTGCAGTTTCTCTGGGTTTTGACCGTGGTTTTAGTCGTTATAAACAGTCACTATACGACGACATCAATCAAAATATGGTTGCACAACTGTCCGATTATTATCAACAAAATGGTCATTGGCAGGCGTTTAAAACAGACCGTGTTTTGTGGCAAGATCTTCTCATAAGCAGCCTTATTGAGAAAACCGATCATACCGATGAAAATCACCGACATCAACGCCGTTGGAAAATGTTTAAATACCATGCCCTTTTGACTGCCGATAAAATTCTTGTCACAGGTCGGCAGGCACCAACCCATAAGCCGTTTAATTTGTTGGCCATTGAAGTCAAAGGTCAAACGGTTGGGTATTTACGCATACCTGATAGACAAGCAATCAATAATCATCTGGATAAAAAATTCAATCAGAACATGCAAAAGTGGTTTTTGCTGTTGTTTGGTGTTGCGTTGTTATTTACCTTATTACTCAGTTGGCCGATTTCTATTTATTTTACCCGACCTATACGGGAGTTAAATAACCACGTAAAAAAACTCAGCCAAGGTCAATACGGTCATCGAATTAACATTAATCGCGGTGATGAATTGGGACGATTATCGGATAATATCAATCACCTCAGTCAAACATTACAAGCCAACACAGAAAACCAACGGACATTTTTTACCGATGTTTCTCATGAGCTCAGAACACCCGTGGCGGTACTGCAGGCACAAATTGAAGCCTTACAAGATGGTATTCAAGAAGCCGATGAAAAACAGCTCAACCAATTGCACCAACAGGTCATGACGTTATCGTTGTTAATTAATGATATTCAAGATTTAGCCGGTACAGAATTGGGTGCCATGCAATATAAAATGCAAGACATCAATTTAAGTCAATTATTAACAGACCTGATAAGTGTATTTTCATCAAAAATAAACAAGGCTGAATTAACACTACAAATAACAGTAAAAGAACAGGTTTTCATATCGGGTGATGCATTGCGACTACAGCAATTATTGACTAATTTAATTAACAATACATTGCGTTATACTGATACAGGTGGCGTTATTAAAGTCAGTTTGAAAACAGACAAGCAACAAGCCATTATCAATATTGAAGACAGTGCACCGGGCGTGGACTCACAATATCATGAGCAATTATTTGAACGCCTGTTTCGCCCCGATACCGCCAGAAATAAAAGTCTTGGCGGCTTTGGGATTGGTTTGGCCATTGCAAAAAATATTGTCAAGGCACACCAAGGTACAATTCACGCCTCAGATTCATCCTTGGGTGGCTTAAAAATAACAGTTAGCTTACCCGCCATAAATAAATACCATGAATAAGCATATTTTAATTGTTGAAGATGAACCGGCTTTGGCTGAATTAATGGCACAATATTTAAGAAAAGCTGATTTTTTGACCACCATCATAGAAGATGGCAGCGAAGTAATCCCTTGGGTTAAAACACATCAGCCTGACGTGGTACTGATGGATTTAATGCTGCCCGGAGAAGATGGTATATCGCTAACCAAAGCCATCCGTGAATTTTCAGAAGTTCCGATTATTATTACCACTGCAAAAATCAGTGAAATTGACCGATTATTGGGTTTAAAAATTGGTGCTGATGATTATGTATGTAAACCTTATAGCCCTCGGGAGTTGGTTGCCAGAGTACAGGTTCAGTTACGACGCAATAATCCGCAACAAATCAGAGGTGATTTTGTTTTAAATAAGTCCCAGATTTCGGTGGAAATTAATCAGCAATCATTGCAACTAACGGTGGTGGAATTTAATCTGTTAAAAGTACTCTATCAACATGCCGGTCAAGTTTTGACTCGTGATCAGTTGATGGATCTGGCTTACCAGGATTACCGCATTATTTCCGATCGCACCATTGACAGTCATATTAAAAAAATACGCAAAAAACTAAAATCACTGGATGATTATGATTATATTCAGTCAATATATGGCCTTGGTTATCAATTTGTACCCAAATAAAATTAAAGGTTCATAATTTTTGCACGATTATTGGTTAAAATGACTTTAAACCAACAGGAGATTAACCATGAAAAAATTAGTACTATTAAGTTTAAGCCTTTTACTATTCGCCGGTATGGCCAGCGCAGAACGCGGCAAAGCCATGTTCGATGAACTGAACCTCACAGAACAGCAACGCACCGAAGTTGAAACATTGATGGCTGACCATCATAAACGTATGGCCGATGCCCGTGAACAAGTGAAAACCGAAACCCACGATAAATTGGCTGACATTCTTAGCGAAGAGCAAATGCAGCAATGGCAAGAAATGAAAGCAGAAAAACAACAGCGCATGCAAAAACGCCATAAAAAAATGAAGCACAAACGTCAATATAAGAAAGGCAAGATGGATAAACAGTCGGAAAATACCACCGACTAAATTAATCACTCGATTCAACAAAAACGCCGCTATTTAGCGGCGTTTTTGTTGATACCTGAAAGATTCACCTTTTTGTTGTTGGTTGGTTACAATATGACCATGAAAACACGTTGTCAGTGGGCAGAAAATGCCAGTCAATTAGAGCAGGATTACCACGATCATGAATGGGGACACCCTGTTTATGACGATAAAAAATGGTTTGAGTTTGTATTGTTAGAAGGCGCCCAAGCCGGCTTAAGTTGGTCCACCATTTTACATAAGCGTGAAGGATATCGTCAGGCCTTTGCTGATTTTGATTTTAACCAGGTGGCTGAGTTTAGCGAATCCGATCAAGCCAGATTAAAAGACAATCCGGCGATTGTCAGAAATCGATTAAAAATCGCCTCTGCAGTAACCAATGCCCAAGCTTTTATTCAAGTGCGTAAAGAATTCGGTTGCTTTAATGATTATATCTGGCGGTTTGTTAACGGCAAGCCGATAATTAATCAGTGGTCTATGGCCTCGCAAGTACCGGTAACCACCCGCGAATCCGATGCTTTAAGCCAAGATTTAAAAAAACGCGGCTTTAAATTTGTCGGAAGCACCATTTGTTATGCGCTGATGCAAGCCACCGGATTGGTCAATGACCACACCACCGATTGTTTTTGCTATAAAGAGGTGGTTAACCCACCAGGAGATAAATAATGTATAAGTTTCGTAGTCTTTCATTAATAACCTTAAGTTCACTGTCACTTATTTTTACCGCCCAGGCTGGTGAAGTCGGTAAAGAAAGCGCCCATGACGGGTTTTTTAATAACATGAAAAATCTGTGCGGAGAAGTTTTTGAAGGTGCCAGCACCTACCCCGATGATCCTGATCATGATTTTGCCGGCAAAAAACTGGTGGCTGATTTCGCCGATTGCAGTGATGCTGAAATCCGCATTAAGTTTGCTGTGGGCGAAGACCACTCCAGAACCTGGGTAATCACAAAATCCGATAAAGGCCTATTACTGAAACATGATCATCGCAACCCCGATGGCACCCCGGATGAAGTCACCAATTATGGCGGCTGGGCGAATCAAGCCGGTAGTGCATTTCAACAATATTTTGAAGCCGATAAAGAAACCGCTGAATTAATTCCGGAGGCTTCAACCAACGTTTGGATGCTGTCTTATGACCCTGAATCGAAGGTATTAACCTATGATCTTAAACGTCATAGCGAACCCCGTTATCAGGCTCAGTTAACACCAAAAGAGTAATATCGAAGGCTGACTCAATAGAAAAAACAGCTACATTGTTAAAAACCGATAATCGGCTAAGTCCAGATTATCGGTTATTTTGTCTTGTAAGTTTGGCTTCCTTGTTTATGTGTTTAGACGCTAAATTGCTGCCAAAAACAGCCATCATATAACATCCTAAAAACGCCCTATTTAAGTCATAAGTTGTGATTAGAATGAAGGTTTTCAAACAGTGATTGATTTATGAAAGCCTTTTATTTTTTAACGGATGATGACTTGGAGAAGTTACCAAAAGATGCTGAACTGGTGCCTTTTGATATCAATTTTATCGATCCCCAAACACCCAAAACCGAGCCATTAAAAAACTGGCCAAAGGCACGGTTACCAGCAGCAATGGCAGGGCTTGAAAAGAATAATCAAGTTGCCAATAATTAACCAACAGTAATACACCGCCTTGATGCAGGCAAAACGTTATTAATGAAGACACCACAAATTTTGGAAAGCGATTTTTGTGATCACCGGTGTCTTTGAAAGAAAAGTGATAATGCCCCAGATAAGCTGTGAATAAACCACCAACAAATCCCAAAGCATGGGCATTAAATGGCGTCAAGCCGATGATTTCATGCATGAAATAACCGACACTGAAGTGAACCACGGTGGCCAGCACACCCACCAAACCATAGCGGAACAATAGCGCGAAGGTGTCTTTAGTTAGCATCAATATACAGTTTGTTGTCGCGTGTGGTCACTGCAATGGCTTTTAAAGAATCGCCGGCACACGGTCCGCCGGTACAAAAGCCATCTTCGGTTTTAAAGGTGGCGCCATGCGCGGGACACACCACTTGTTTATCCGGCGTTTCCAAAAACTCACCCGGTGCGTAATCTAAACGTCGACCCTGATGGGGACAAAAGTTACGATAGACATAGATGCTTTCACCTTGTTTTTTGACCATATAGGTATCCTCTTCATCACCATCGGCTGCCGTAAAAGTCATCCACTTGTCTTCAACTAAGTCGCTGAGGTTGCAAAGAAAAACAGACATTAGCGTTGTGAATGACGCCTGACGGCATCAACCAGTACCGCCACTTTTTCAGGTTGCATATCCGGCTGCATGCCGTGTCCGAGATTAAAGATGTGACCGGGTTGGTTGCCATAACTGTCCAAAATCTGTTTAACCGCTTGATCAATGTGATCGTCAGGGGCATACAATGTGGCCGGATCTAAATTACCCTGAAGGGCAACCTGACCACCGGTTAATTTCAAAGCATCATCTAAATTAATGGTCCAATCAACACCTAAACCATGACAACCGGTTTCTGACAAAGCGGTGAGACTTTGATTGGCGCCTTTGCTAAATAGCACCACCGGTGTGTCACTGTAGCCAGCGTCTTTAATGCCATCGACAATTTGTTGCATATAACGTAAAGAAAAAGTTTTAAAATCAGCCGGAGACAGCGCGCCACCCCAACTGTCAAAAATTTGAACGGCAGATGCACCACTTTGGATTTGGCCAATTAAGTATTTAACAGTTGATTGAGCCAGTTTATCCAGTAACTGATGAGCTGCTTCTGGGTTTTTGTAAAGCATGGCTTTTGACTTAGCAAACGTCTTGCTGCCACCATTTTCAATCATGTAGGTGAATAAAGTCCAGGGACTACCGGCAAAACCAATCAACGGTACTCGGCCGTCTAAGGTTTTCACCGTCAAACTAATGGCGTCCATCACGTATTGTAAATCTTCGGCATCCGGAACCGGCAATTGCGCAATTTGAGCGGCATCGGTGATTGGATCAGTAAACCGTGGGCCTTCTCCCTGCACAAAGTGTAAACCCAAACCCATGGCATCAGGAATGGTTAAAATATCCGAAAAGATAATCGCCGCATCCAGTGGAAACCGTTCCAAGGGTTGAATGGTCACTTCACAGGCCATTTCGGGTGTCCCGGCTAAGGTCATAAAATCACCGGCTTTGGCGCGAACTTCACGGTATTCAGGTAAATAGCGTCCGGCTTGACGCATTAGCCACACCGGGGTGCGTTCCGTTGGTTCACGGCGCAGCGCCCGTAAATATAAATCGTTCTTTAATTGCATGGGTTTTGAGAAATACAAAAAAAACAGCCATTTTAGCAGTTACCTCGAGGATAAACACGAATGTTTGTTAAAATGCCTGCGGAAAACTGCGAAGCAGCTTGACCCGCCAAGCCGGTTAGGCCAGTAAATGCAGTCTTGCGGTTTTGCCGAAGGTTCCAAAAGTAGGCACGCTGAGGCGAAGAAGCATGACTAATGTCCGTTAAGGCTGTGAGCGAAGCGAATCAGAGGCGAAGAGCGCGAGATAATATGATATGCTCGTCGTGGCTGCTTTCACTTTTCTGACATATACATTTAACTATAGCAAAAGTGAATTAAGTCCCAAGAGCATTCTTTCATTTGAACCTATCACAACCGAAACGGTCAGACTATGCCCATGATAAAACAAAAATTAATAATGAAAAATTTAATGTTAGTGAGCTTGTTATTGCTCTCTCAATTAGTCACAGCACAAGCTTTGGATAAAAACCAGCTGTCCGAAGCCGATAAAACGTTCCAACAAGAAGTCATGCGTGCCAATCACATCCCGCAATTATTACAAGTAGCTGAAGGTACTTTAAAAAAAGATGAACTCAAACGTCATCTGATGGTGTGGCAACGCTTGGCAGCCTTACAACCGAATAACCCCCAATTTCAGTATCAGCTGGCCAAAGCCTACGCCCTGATGGATGATAAAACCGGTGCCTATAATGCCTTGGTTAAACTACAAAATGCCGGTTTAAGTTATGAGGTGGATGAAGTTGATGCTTTTACCAATATTCAAGGCACCAAAGTCTATGACTACATTGTCGATGGTATGGCGGATAATGCCGCACATTATGGTGAAGGCAAAGTGGTGGCCACGGTCGATGACAGTTTTTCAGGTATGCTATTTGAAAACATTGTTTATGATAAAAATAATCAGCGATTTTTATTGGCCAGTATTCGCAGCGGCGAAATTTATCAAATCAATCAACAAGGTAAGTTGAGCTCCTTTATCACGGATGCCAACGCTGAAAAAGGACCCTGGGGTGCCGTGGACATGGTGTTATCTCAGGATAATAAGTCGCTGTGGGTTGCTTCAGCAGCGATGCCACAATACAACGGTTTCAGCGAACAAAACATGGGCGCTGCCATGATGAGTCATTATCGCTTGAGTGATGGTGAACTAATTAAACGGTATGAATTTAAAAACATTGAAACACCCCAGTTATTATCGGCATTGCATGTTGGTCAAAAAGGCATCTTATATTTTCTCAATGTTTTTGATCAAACCATCTATCAGCTAAACCCGAACAGTGAACAGCCGGTAAAAGTGATTGCAATACCCGGGCTTTCTGCGGTCAAAGCCATCACATCTAATGCAGATGACAGTTACTTATATGTCGCTGATTTTGAAAAAGGATTGTTTATTGTTGATACCAGTACTTCCAAAATCGGAACCTTGGATCCACAAGGTGAACGCTTTTTTACCGGCATCAATGATTTGTTTTATGTGGATGGTGATTTAATCGGTATCCAAAGCGGGATTTCTCCGGCACGTTTAATGCGTTTTGATTTGGCTCAAGACCTGGCCATTAAAATGAGTTTTCCCTTAGAAGCTTCCCATGAGGCTTTTGTCACATTAGGCAACGGCACCATAGCTGATGATTCTATTTACTACGTCGCCAATTCACAGTGGGAAAAAATGGATCTTGGCGGTAATTTAATCGAAGGCGAACAATGGCAGCCTTTAAAAATAATGAAATCACCGCTTGCTTATCGATTAGAAGAACACATGGAAAGCCAAAAACGCATGGAAGAAATCAAAAAGAAACGCGGTATAAAATAATTCATTCGACGGTACCAAAAAAACCGGCCCATTGTGGCCGGTTTTTTTATGTTTCGAATTTATTTTTCAGAAACGCCTAATACAATGGGCTTCCAATCCTCTACCTTGACAGGTCTGGCGTCGAATGCCAATTGATAGGTTTTACCCGCCTCTACATTTAACGCTAAAGTGTCACTGTATTTGCGCTGATTGATTTGAGTTCTCAAAATTTTATCATTTGAAGATAAATAGTTAAAATCAATATTGGCAGCAAACGTTAAGGTATGTTCACCAACTTCTAACATGATGGTGTTATCTTTGTGCATAATAGGTTCACCATCAACGGACAGTACAGTAAGTGGAAACAGTTTCTGTACCGGCTTATTGGGTGATAAATCAACCATCACCATGTGTGCTTTATCTGAGTTCTCAGCAAAACTCGAATTAGAAAACATCAAAAGAATCGAAATAATTACCATCATAAAGATTGTTTTCATAGGTTATCTCCTTAGATTTCTAATAAGATAATTATAGCCTGTATGGCTGAATCGGCCATGAAGCGAAATTTGTTGAGCAAATTAAGTGTAAGCACAACTAAAAATCAGCTAAATTTCGTAGCTGTATCATTTACATTTTTTTAAAGTTTACCTGCTAAGATAAGATTTTTAACGAGGAATGCGCCATGACTGCTGAACGACACGGTTTAGCCATTGGTATCGAACAATATAACAACACGTTTTTACTAACGCTAAACCCGAATTTTTCATGTAACCGGTAAAAAACCCATATTAGAAGACACATCAGAGGCTTTGGGTAGTTCTGAGAAATTTCAGTTTGTACCTGAATGGTTTTATGAAAAAAATGGCTTCATATCTTGCATAAAATCGCTTACAACATATGAATAACTATGCTTGAAGCGATATTTAACAATCTATTTTGCCATTTTATCCCTAAATTCCATTCTTACATGAAATATTCGGGTTTAAAGCCATCGGCAAACTCACCCATGAAGATTACCGGATCATCACTCCGATGATCGAATCCGCTCTCGCCGGCATTGAAGAACCCCGTATTAAGGTTCTTTTCGACGGTCGGCAAATGGACGGCTGGGAACTACGCGCTGCCTGGGATGATTTTAAACTGGGCATGAAATACCGCGGTGAATTCACAAAAGTCGCCATCGTCGGCAACCAAAAATGGCAAAAACTGGCCGCCAAAGTCGGCAGCTGGTTCGTCTCCGGCGAAGTTAAGCATTTTGCTGATATGGAGGCGGCTTATGATTGGTTACAAGAATCATAGCGTTACAACCTAAAAACTCACCTATTGGCAATCAAGGCTGATTGTTTTACCGGACTTTTGATCTCAATTTGGCTGACCGATTAAAACCATTGGTGCACCACCTGTTGAAATTCGTCCGGCGTCTGCCGCCACCGTTTGCATTCCGGGGCTGGTCATGGCCGCATTCAGCGCTTCGCCCGAATCAAAAGGCATGCAAAACATCAAATAATAAGGCGGCTTACCTTCCGGGCCGGATAAAAACCGGGTTACTGCGTAAGGTTTAGCGTCATTGGGTAAACCTGTTTTCTCATGCAAAAGTTTTATGTGATCCGCGTAATCAGATTCAAATTGATCGACATCGTTAGGTTGAGGATACAGTACGGTGAGATTCATCATTGTTTTGCTCGATGATAAGTCACATTATTATAGACGTTTTTAGACAGTGTCATAAATAAACTTGTTTGCTTGAAGGTCTGTCCTTGCTCAGTCTTAGTTTTAACAGATACATGAAATTGGGTTTAAATCATGTTATTTGTTATTCATGATAATTCAATAAATTCATTGTATCTGCTTTATGTGGGTCAAAACTAACTTCTGTATCGGTGCTGCTTAAAAAACGGATAGTTGTTTTATTCAGTCCGAAAAAAGGTGTTGAAGCTTCTGCGTTGATATCAATATCGACTATAAATTTTAAATGAGAGTTTAACTTAATGAGATTATCGGTATTGACCTCTGATCCCGTCTCGGTTCTACCTCTCACCTCCTTGTGAGGGTCATCAAAAGTAGGGGCCATGAAGGCAGTCCGATAATGACGGCGACTCAGGAAAAATTTCAGTTGGCTGAATCTGTCGAAGCCACTATTTAGAGGTGCCCAAGTTATTAATAAAAAATACACCGCCTTCGACACGCTCAGGCTGCTTGTGGTGGTTAAGTGTAAATCATCTCAGTGGTTTGACAAACAAACCACTGTGCTTGACTTTAAATTTACGCTTTTTTCTCTTCAATATACTCATCCACCAACTGTTCCATAATGGTCAGTGGCACGGCGCCGTTGGTGAGGATAACGCGGTGGAAGTCGCGGATATCGAATTCATCGCCGAGTTCTTTGTGGGCTCGTTCGCGAAGCATCAGGATATGGCGCATGCCCATTTTATAGGCAGTTGCCTGGCCGGGCATGACGAAGTAGCGTTCAATTTCAGCGATGACATCGGATTCGGCCATGCCGGTGTTGGTCAGCATATAATCAATGGCTTGTTCGCGGCTCCAGCGTTTGGCGTGGATACCGGTGTCGACCACCAGTCTAACCGCGCGGAACAATTCGGCTTGTAAACGGCCGATGTTGTCGTAAGGCTTGCCTTCGTACAAGCCCATTTCATAAGCGAGGCGCTCGGCGTAAAGGGCCCAGCCTTCTGAATAAGCGGTGAACGGAATAAGACGTCTGAAAAATGGTAAATCTTCTTGTTCCTGTTGAATGGCAATTTGAAAATGGTGACCGGGAATGCCTTCGTGGTAGGCTAAAGTCATCATACCGTATTTTGGTGTGGCTTTGATGTCGTAGAGATTGGCATAAAATATGCCGGGACGTGAACCATCCATGGCCGGTCCTTGGTAGTAAGCGCCCGGTGAGGTTTTTTCTTTAAATTCAGGGATGCGTTGTACTGCCATGTCGGCTTTTGGCAGGTCATAAAATACCGCAGCCAACTCCGGTTGAATGTCATCTAAGATGGTTTCATAATCGGCCAGAATTTGCATCCGGCCTTCTTTGGAATCTGAATAATAGAATTGTTCGCTGTTGGCCAGATTTTCGATGCTGGCTGAAAAGCCCCGGGTGGTGTCCCAGCCTTCCTGATCAAGCACGGCAAGAATTTCGGCCTGAATTCGATCCACCTCACTGAGTCCGTATTGATGAATCTCATCGGCAGAGGTTCGTGTGGTGGTGAATAATTCTAAGGCTGTTTTATAAAAAGCATCACCGTCCGGTAAATCCCAAACACCATTATTCTCATCAACCTTTTTATCTAAATGAATAAAGTAATCAATTAGATTTTGATAGGCAGGATAAACAGCGGTTTCGATAACTTTTTTGGCTTCTTGCGCCAATTTTTGTTGTGCTGACTCATCCAGTTTGGCTTTCTCCATTTTCTTTAACAGGCTGATCATTAAAATATTGTCTTCAGGCGCTGTCTCAACAAAACCCTGCATTTCATCCACCACCTTTGTGACCACAAACTGGGGTGGTAAAATGCCCAGTTGTTCACGGTGTTTCAAGCCTTCGAGCACTTGTGAAAATTTTAACTCCACGGCTTTTAAGCGCGCAATATAATCCTCAGCATCACCTTTGTCTTCAATCTGGTGGGTACTCTCCATAAAAGAAGGGAAATTACTTTGTACGCCGAATAATTGATTCACGGGATAGTTATGAAAACGAAAGCGTTGGTTTTCCACCATCAGACCCAGTAAGGAGGCCATGACGTCTTTTGACATTTTATCAGCGGGATCTAAATCGGCATCTTCATATGACATGAGGGTGTCGTAAGTTTGTTGAAGATCACGCATCAATTTATCACCGGATTCAATGCTGGCATCATCAAGTTTGGCGTTGTGACCATCAATGCCAAGTGGTTCCAGTACCCTTAGCGAGGATAAGGTTTCGGGGCTATCCTTAACAAATTTAATGGCTGTTTTACCAAAGAATAAATTGATGTCATAAGGTTTAAAATACCAGACATGAATAAAGAACAAGCCTGCCAACAGCAGCATGGTGAGTAGAAAAAACCCAATATATTTAAAAACGCGTTTCATGATTGATGACCTCTTTTTTGTCAGTGTGCTTTAATTTGGCATTTGAGCGGGCTATCTTTTACAATGCTTATGAAGACAGTCGCTGAAAAATGTCGTTTTATTGTCTGCTTCTGATAAGTTTAAGTCCAGTAACAATGTTAAATGAGGTGCAAAATATGCAAGAAGTCATGGCTGAGAAAGCCCCGGAACCGGTTGGTCCTTACCCACATGCGCGGCAAGTGGGTGATTTTCTGTTTTTATCAGGTATGGGGCCACGGGCTGCGGGGCAAAAAGACATTCCGGGGGTGACGCTGGATGATCAGGGGCAGATTGCTGACTATTGTATTGAAACCCAAACCCGTCAACTATTTACTAATTTAAATGCGGTGTTAACATCCGCCGGAGCCCAGTGGTCTGATTTGGTGGATATTACGGTGTTTTTAACCAATATGGATGATGATTTTAAGACCTTTAATCGTGTCTATGCTGAGTACTTCACCGATAACAAGCCTTGTCGCACCACAGTTGAGGTCAATAAGCTGCCAACGCCGATTGCTGTTGAATTAAAATGTATGGCCTACAAACCCGGAGGAACAAACCATGCTTAAACCGCTACCGCCGTTTAATTTTAAAGCCTGGATTGAGGAACACCGTGATCAGCTTAAACCGCCGGTGTGTAATAAACAGGTCTATGAACAAGACGATTTTATTATTATGGTGGTTGGCGGGCCCAATGGTCGACGGGATTACCACTATGATGAAGGTCCTGAGTTTTTCTATCAGCTCGAAGGTGAGATGTGTCTTAAAACCCAGCAAAACGGTCAGGTGGTGGATTATCCCATTAAAGCCGGGGAGATTTTCTTATTGCCGCCGAAAATGCCCCACTCGCCGGTACGATATGCCGATTCCATCGGTTTAGTGGTTGAGCGTAAACGGCTGGCCGACGAACAAGATGGGTTGTTATGGTACTGCGAACACTGTAACCATAAGTTGTACGAAGAATATTTTCATTTACGAAGTATTGAAAAAGACTTTTTGCCGGTGTTTGACCGCTTTTTTGCCGATGAACAATTACGCGCCTGTGACCAGTGCGGTACAGTAATGCCGGACAGCAATCAATTGGAGTTATAATGTTAACCATCGATATACACACCCATATTTTACCCAAAGAATGGCCTGATTTAGCCGAACGTTATGGTTATGGCGGTTTTGTACAATTACAGCACGATGGCTGCGGTTGTGCGAAGATGTTGAAAGATGGCCGTCATTTCAGGGATGTTGAGCCCAATGTCTGGGATCCCAAAACCCGTTTACAGGAGTGCGATGACCATGGCGTTCATGTGCAGGTTTTATCCACGGTACCGGTGATGTTTTCCTATTGGGCCAAAGGCCGCGATACCCATGATTTATCACAATTGTTAAACGATGATATGGCTGTCACAGTGGCCGGCAACCCCAGGCGATTTGTCGGTTTAGGCACTTTGCCGATGCAAGCGCCGGATTTGGCGGTGAAAGAATTGACTCGTTGCGTCAAAGAACTGGGACTGGCAGGTGTGCAAATTGGCAGCCATGTTAATGACTGGAATCTCAATGCCCCGGAATTGTTCGAAGTATTCGCCGCCGCCGAGGAATTGGGTGCAGCGGTGTTCGTGCATCCCTGGGATATGATGGGACAAAAAGACATGAGCGATTACTGGTTGCCGTGGTTGGTGGGCATGCCGGCAGAAACCTCGCGTGCCATTTGTTCGATGATATTTGGCGGCGTGTTAGAACGTTTGCCGAATTTGCGAATTGCTTTTGCCCATGGTGGTGGTTCGTTTCCGGCCACTTTGGGGCGCATTAAACACGGATTTGATGTGCGCCCGGATCTGGTGGCGGTGGATAATAACATTTCACCGGAGCAGTATTTAGACCGGATTTATCTGGATACCCTGGTACATGAAGCTCAGATGCTGGATTATGTGGTGAATTTAATGGGGCCTGATCGCTTGGCCTTGGGGACCGATTACCCGTTTCCTTTGGGTGAGTTACAACCGGGGCAACTGATTCATTCCATGCCGTATGATGACAGCATAAAACAACGCTTGTTGGCCGGCACGGCCTTGGAGTGGCTCAATTTAAGCGCCACGCAATTTAATGACTGACAACACCATGGCGCCATCGGGTATTTCTCTGGCCATTCCGCTCCAGTTTAATGGGCCACAGCCAAACCATTTCGGCGCCCCGCCGGCAACGGCACAAGCCATGCAAAGCGGTGAATTTATTGGCGATACCGCACAAGGTGGTTCTTGTAACGCGGAGCAAGTGACGTTAAATCCACATTGTAATGGTACCCACACAGAGACCATAGGCCATATTATCGAAGATAATAATCAGCAATTCGCGCCTTATCAGGTGATTCAGTCTCCTTTAGTCAAAGCCTATGTCTTGACCGTACAACCGACTCAGAATTATCAAGGTAGTGAAAGCTATACCCCGGCAATCAGCGACCGGGATGCGGTGATTTGTCAAGATATGTTGTCGGGTGTCCATAATTACTTACAGGTCGTAAAAGCTTTGATTATCAGAACCCTACCTAATGATAACAGTAAAAAATGGCGACAATACGGGGACAAATGGCAACCGCCCTTTTTTACCCACCAAGCGATGCAGTGGTTGGTTAATGAAACTGATATTGAACATTTATTGGTGGATATGCCCAGTATTGATAAAATGTATGATGACGGTATGCTCAGTAATCATCGCCTGTTCTGGCAGATTGACCAACAGGGCCGATGGTTAAAGGGTGATCAACGTCATAAAACCATCACAGAAATGATTTATGTGCCGGATGAGGTGGTCGATGGTTTGTATTGTTTAAACTTGCAAGTGGCAGCCTGGCAGCTTAATGCGGTACCGGCCAATCCGGTGCTGTTGCCACTAACTCATGCCTCAACCCTGGATTTGGGTTAATGGATTGTTAACAGAGTATTGCTATAATCCTGAACATGCGTCGCAATATGTTCAGTCAACAGAAAAAAAAGCGAAAAGCCGGATGGTTGGGTTTTTTGTTGCTGCTGTTGGTTGTGTTTATTGGTTTTCGGCTGTATTTACCCACTTTAGTTAAAAACCATGTCAATCAGGTGCTCAATGACTTGCCCGGTTATCAAGGTTCGGTGGCGGATATTGATATTGCCCTGATTCGTGGTGCTTATGTGGTCAATGATTTACGTTTACAGCGACGTGATGCCAAAACTGACGTGCCATTTTTAACCATCCCACAGGCCGATATTTCCATTCAATGGCGCGCCCTGTTCAACGGTAAAATTGTCAGTGAAATATACCTCAATGAACCGCAATTAATTTACGTCTTTGAAGACCAGCTTCAAGACAACCAAGAAGAACCCGATACCAAGGATTGGACTGACGCACTGGATGATTTGGTGCCGATTGATATTAACCATTTAAACATTGAAAACGGGCGCCTGGGTCTGGTTAAAGTTAAAGCCGAACCGACCTTAGATATTTACATGGATCAACTGCAGTTAACGGCGGATAATTTACAGTTGGTGAAAAGCGACGAACAAAATCTGCCCTCGCCGATTAAAGCCACGGCTGTCACCATCGGTCAAGGCCGAACCGCCTTAGAAGGTCGGGTTAACATCGTTAAACAGGTTCCTGATATGGATGTCAGTCTCAGTATTGAGAAGATTAATGTAACTGCCTTAAACAGCCTGACCCTGCATTATGCCAATGTCGATTTTGCCTCTGGACAGCTGGATGTATTTAGTGAAGTGGCAATCGCGGATGGTTATATGAAAGGCTATTTAAAACCGCTGTTAACCGACGCCAAACTGATTGATCAGGGTGATGGTTTTTTCAGGCGCTTATGGGAAGGCGTGGTCGGTGTTTTTAAATTTATTCTTAAAAACCAGTCCACCGACAAAGTTGCCACAAAAATTCCCTTCGAGGGTGATTTAAATAATGTCGAAGCCGGCGCCTGGCAAACCTTTGTGAATATTTTAAGAAACGCATGGGTTAAAGCGTTTCAGGAAAACATCGATGAAGACATCGAGTTTTCAGATGTGAAAGAAGAAGCCGAAGCACAGCAAGATAAGCCATAAAAAAAGCCGCCTTGTTCGGCGGCTTATCGTGAACAGGGATTAAAAACTTAATCTAATCCGGATCGAAAAATAAAGTCCGGTTTCAAAATCATATTGATGTTGGTGATGTCATAATTGCCACTGAGAACAATAGGATCTGCGGTTAATGGATTGCATAGTCCATCAAAACAATAATCGCCACCGTACTTGACATCGACCAGAGCGCCACGGCCTTGGGTGACCAAAAAGTAAGTATCCGAGGGTAAACCTGAAGTTTTCCATTTACCATTATTTGACTCATAGCTGCCGTAGAATTCACCTTGACTGTTATATACATTGACATCAATGTTGGAAAGGCCGACTGTGGTTTCGCTGTGAAATAATCGACCGGCCAGGCTACCACCTTGCGCTAAACCAAAGGAATAATAAGCACCACTTTTCTGGCCGGCATCTGGGCTGCCACCCAAAACAATGGGCGTACCGGTGGTGACATCACAGCCGGATCCGGGGCAACTTATGCCGTCATAAAGTATATCGACCCAAGAGCCCGCTGCTGCAGGATGAATTCCAGGGAAAGGTAAGTTCGAACCATTGTTGGTTTTGGCGTAATAAGTACCGGCTGGTAAACCTGGAACAGTGAAATTGCCATTGACATTTGTGGTGGCCCAATGGGCAAACAAGCCATTGTCATCATATACTAAAACGTGGACACCTGCTAAAGGTGCTGCGGTGCTTAAATCAGTGATGGCACCGGAAAAGCTCAGACCTGTGTTGAGCGCAAAATCAATACCCGTGGTGGTGGCATCCCCTTCCGGATCAGGTGATCCCGACAGAGGGTCATAAGCATTAACGGTTATGTTAACCGCGGTCAAATCACAGGTCACACCCGGGCAGTCAATATTGCCGGTGGTTTCATATTTTTGCATAATATAATCGGAGATAAAGTTACCGGCAAACATATCACCTGTGCGGGCTGAATAGTTGCCTGCAGGTAAAGCCTTTGCTGACGTGTAGACACCAGTGACTGGGTTAGCGTAAGCGCCACCGGCCACATGACCGTTCATATCATAAAATTGTACAAAAGGCCGCTCTCCAGTGATTGGCAATCCACTGATTTCATCAGTAACGGTTCCCGTAATAAGACCGCCATGATCCAGCAAAAAGTCAATGCCGCCTCGTTGCTCTTTTGAGCCTACAGTAATCGGTGTTCCACTCATCCGGTCACAACCCGAAAAAGGACAAGGTCTATCGGCATAAAGCTCTCTTACATGAAAAGCATTGGGATTAGAGTTACTGCCCTCAGCAAAATAAGTGCCGGGTAATAAGCCACCGATTGAATAGGCACCGGTTGCAGAAGGATTTGAATTAGTACCCTCTACCGCTATATATTGGACATGATAACCATTATCAGAAGTGAACAACACAACGCCCGGATCTTCCAAAGGTAGTGACGAGCTTGCATCCAAAACGAAGCCTTGTATTTTAGCGCCTATTTCCAAAGTAAAATCAATATCAGATTTGGTGACACCATTGATTAAAGTCACCGGCTCACCGATACCTTCTAAAGCTGAGTATAAACAGCTATTACATTGAATGCCTTTATATACTTCTGGAATATGCTGGGTATTCTGTGACCAGCGATCTAAGAAAACCTGGTAAGTACCTCCAGGAATGCCGCTGATTGTATATTTCCCTAATCCATCATATTGAATTGCACCATCCAAATCCCAATAAAATGATGGATCATTGGGTTTAATAATGACAAGATCCAGGGTATCGACCTGGTCATTGGTGATACTATCGACAATGTATCCGGTCAAGGTTGCACCAATTGTTAAGTTTAAATTATGACCGACAGAGCTTTCGCCGGAAGCCAAGGAAATATGACTATCAGCTGGTGGGTCGTAGTGATTATGGAATTGTGTTCCGGTTGTTGTCCAAATGGCATTAACGAAATTATCAACTTGATCAAAAGCGCCCACATAATAATTACCGGCAACTAAGTTTTCAAAGGAATAACCGCCAAGTGAATCTGTGTTTTGTGATTCAATGAAGCTTTCACTATCAGCGTTATACAAACTCACAAGTAAGCCACTTACCAAAGAGCCGCTGCTGAATACTTGACCGGTGATTTTAGCTGTACCTGAACCTTTTACAAAAGGTTTTTGTTTGGCTAATTGGTTTTTTAGTTGCTTGGCTCTGTGCTTAAATTGTTCTTCAGTAATCAAGTTTTCAGCGTTTAAATCCTGGTAAATTTGTAATTGCTGCTCTGCTGAAAGTATTTGTTTGGCTTGTAAGCCACTAAATACCAGTGAAAGTGTAAGCATAAGAAAAATTGTCATGTGCTTCATGGTCCTCTCCATAAATGTGATGCCTCATTTTTGAGGTCTACTACTATTATATTACGGTTTTTATACAAAAAAATGACATGTTTTTTATAAATAGTCTTGTCACAAAAAAACAAAGCTCCAAGACCAGTCAACTATCGCACCCTTTAAACGCATGGTTTATAATGAGTTTTTTAAAAATTGAATGCGCCATGACTTTATCTCAAGACCTGACAAAAGCCCGACAACAGGCCGATCAATTAGATGCCACAGACGGTCTGTCTGGTTTCAGAAGTCAATTCCACATTCCCAGACATGCAGATGAAGCGGTGGTGTATTTTTGTGGTAATTCCCTGGGTTTACAGCCTAAAAAAACTGAAGAAGCCATGCAATTGGAGATGCAGAAGTGGCAACAAGATGCAGTTAACGGGCATTTCAGTGGGGATTTCCCCTGGATGACTTACCATGAGTTTTT
Source organism: Marinicella gelatinilytica (assembly GCF_026410405.1). GTDB lineage: Bacteria > Pseudomonadota > Gammaproteobacteria > Xanthomonadales > Marinicellaceae > Marinicella > Marinicella gelatinilytica. Next base: position 86,930 of record NZ_JAPMLN010000011.1, read on the forward strand.
ACAGGAAACCGGTGCCGATTTAGTCGGAGCAAAACCGTCGGAAGTGGTGTATATGAATTCGCTGACGGCCAATTTACATTTTTTAATGGCCAGCTTCTATCGACCGCAAGGCCAAAAGCGAAAAATTCTTATTGAGGACCATGCGTTTCCCTCTGATCATTATGCCGCGGCTTCGCAGGTGGCTTGGCATGGTTATCATGCCGAAACTGACCTGCTGTTACTAAAGCCACGTGAAGGTGAAGTTACTTTGCAGACCGAAGATATTCTCAAAACCATTGAACGAAATGCCGATGAACTGGCCTTGATTTTGCTGCCGGGTGTGCAATATTACACCGGTCAGGTGCTGGATATGGAAGCCATTACAAAAAAGGCGCAGCAATACGCTATTCCTGTGGGTTTTGATTTGGCCCATGCGGCCGGAAATATTGACATGGCGTTACATGATTGGGGGGTGGATTTTGCCGCCTGGTGTTCTTATAAATACCTTAATAGTGGGCCTGGTGCGGTGGCCGGTGCTTTTGTGCATGAGAAACACCATGATAAGGATTTACCCAGATTACAGGGTTGGTGGGGGCATGAAAAAACCAGTCGATTTGATATGGACAATCAATTTAAACCGGCACCGGGTGCCGATGCCTGGCAGTTATCGAATCCGCCGATTTTATCGCTGGCGGCAGTACGGGCTTCCCTGGAAGTTTTTAAAGAAGCCGGCGGAATGAAGACGTTAACTGCTAAATCGAAGCAGTTAACCAGCTTTTTGCGGCAGATGCTGGAAGATTGTTGTGGTGATAAAGTGCAAATCTTAACCCCCGAAGACGCCCAGGGTTGCCAATTATCATTGGTTATCAAATCTGACAAACCGGGTAAAGCGGTTTATCAGGCCTTAACGGATGCCGGTATTGTGGTGGATTGGCGTGAACCTGATGTGATCCGAGTGGCACCGACACCGTTGTATAACAGCTTTCTTGACGCCTATCGTTTTGTCGAAACATTGGTGGCTGAATTATGAGCGAACGATCTGAAAACATTGTCATCCTGGGTGCCGGTTTGGTGGGGTCCTTACAGGCTTTATTGTTGGCACAGAAAGGTTATCGTGTTCGGGTTTACGACAAATTACCCGATATTCGTCAACAGGCAATGTCCGCCGGTCGTTCTATTAACTTGGCACTGGCTTCACGTGGTCGCCATGCCTTGGAACAAGCCGATGTATTGGACAAAGCGGAGTCTCTCTTGATTCCGATGCGTGGTCGCATGTTGCACAATCAGCAGGGTGAACAAACCTTACAGAAATATGGTTCGCGTGATCATGAAGCCATTTATTCGGTCTCACGAGCCGGACTGGTGAGTTTGCTGCGCGATGAAGCTGAGGCCACCGGTTTGGTGACCTTCTATTTTGAGCACAGTTGCGACAGCATTGATTTTAACGGTAACCGCTGTCAATTCAGTCACCGTGATGTCGATTTGCACATTGACTTTGATTATTTGCTGGCTTGTGATGGTGCCGGTAGTATGACGCGCCAGCAGATGCAACAAAATACCGATAACGCCACCGCGTTTAACAGCGAATTGCTCGATCACGCCTATAAAGAATTGTATCTGCCACCGGATAAAAAGGGTGATTTTCAATTGGACAAAAACGCTTTGCATGTGTGGCCGCGCGATGATTATATGATGATTGGCCTGCCCAATCCGGGCGGTGATTTCACTCTGACCCTATTTATGCCAAAAACCGGCCCGGTAAGTTTTGCATCCATTGATAATGCCACGGCTTTACATGCCTTGTTTGATCAGCAATTTGCGGATATCAAACCGTTTATTCCGAAATTAGAACAGGATTATTTTAACAACCCAACGGGCAAATTAGGTACTGTCAGATGTCAACAATGGTATCAGGATCATGTCTTATTGTTGGGTGATGCTGCGCATGCGGTGGTGCCCTTTCACGCTCAGGGCATGAATGCCGGATTTGAAGATTGTGTGGCGGTAATGGAAGCACTCGCGCACAGCAATCATGATTGGTCGGGCTTATTTGCAACGGTGCAAATGGCGCGTCAAGCTAATGCCGACGCCATTGCGGATATGTCATTAGAAAACTATGTGGAAATGCGCGCTTCAGTGAATGATCCGCAGTTTCATTTTAAAAAACAAGTGGCCTTTGCCTTAGAACAAAGGTGGCCTCATTACTTTATTCCACGCTATTCAATGGTCATGTTTCATCGCATACCCTATGCCGAAGCCTATGCCCGAGGTCGGGTACAAGCCCGCTTATTAGATCGTTTGTGCCACGATATAGACACTGTGGATGCATTAGATTTTGAACGGGTTGAGCGATTAATTAAAGGTAGTTTGTCGCCGATATTGAATGAGACATAAATTGAACAATCATTTGCTACAATACTTGTTTTCATCGTTTAATGGCTTATGCAAGTTAATGAAATAAAACATCCCTTAGTACAACACTTAATCGGCCAGCTTCGAGAGCATAACCGCTCACCGGCACAATTTCGTCCGGTGGTGGATAAACTCAGTTATTTGTTGTGTTATGAAGCGATTTCCGGATATCACCTTAAACAGGAAACCATCACCACCTGGTCGGGATCAACCCAGGTTCAACGATTAGATGACAGTGGCATTACCGTGGTACCGATTTTGCGCGCCGGTTTAGGTATGCTCAATGGCGTCTTAGATCTGTTGCCGGGTGCTTCGGTGTCGGTGGTCGGTTTTGAACGTGATGAAGAAACCCTGAAACCACATGCGTATTATGAAAAGTGGGCACCGAATGTGACCGATAAAAAGGCTTTGGTGATTGATCCGATGCTGGCCACCGGCGGGACGTTTCTGGCCACAGTTGAGCGTTTAAAAGCGGTGGGCTGTGAACACATTCATGGTGTATTTTTATTGGCCGCGCCCGAAGGTCTGAAAAAGCTAATCGACCAACATCCCGATGTTAAAGTGACCGTTGCGGCGGTGGATGAGCGTTTAAATGATGTGGGCTATATTCTGCCCGGTCTAGGTGATGCCGGTGATCGGATTTTTAACACCGTGGCTGAATAAAACCTGATGAAAGCCGTTGGCCTGTCGTGCTTAAAATATAGCTTAGGCCCGATTTTATGGTTACAAGGGCAACAAGTCAGAAAACGCACGCTTATTTTACCTGAGCCAACCGGAGCCAGAAACGGCCAAGTTGGTAGCGGTGAATCTATGCGGTTGCTTATTCTGGGTGATTCTTCCGCTGCCGGGGTCGGTGTGGATATACAACAACACGCTTTATTGGGTCAGATTCTACAGACGTTACAAGCAGATTTTCAAATCAGCTACCAACTTCAGGCAAAAACCGGTGCCAAAACCGGTGATGCATTAATGGGTTTACAGTACGCCATCGACAAGCAATGGACAGATGACCGGGTTTTTGATGTGGTGGTCACAGCCTTGGGTGTTAATGATGTGACCGGTCAAATTAGTGTAAAAAAATGGCGTCAGCAACAACAGTTACTGATAAAAACCATTCATAACAAACTAAAACCAAAATTAGTCATTATTTCTGGATTACCGCCGATGCACTTGTTTCCGGCTTTGCCCACGCCATTGCGCCAATACCTTGGGTCATGGGCAACGTTGTTTAATAATGAGTTACAAACATTGTCAGGAAAATTTCCGCAAACCTCATTTTTAGCTGTGCGTAATTTACCGCAACCCTTAGATGTGGCGAATGACGGTTTTCATCCCGGGCCTAAAACGTATCAAAAGTGGGCTCAGGCGGTGGCGGATTTGATTAAAAACCTCAGTTAATTAATTCGTCAACTGGTGGTTGTTTTGCTATGCTATAATTTTTGCCTTTTTGGGTCATTAAAGACAATGGCCAGTTAATTTAATCAAAAAAACGGGAGAACAGCATGTCTGAAAAGCAAACCGCCGCCGGTCCCATTACCCGCGGACCTTACCCGGAACTGACACCCCATGCGGTGCTTGTCGGTTATTTCCTGGGGGTTATTTTAGCGATATCCATTGGTTATGCTTCGTTGAAACTGGGCTTTTCGATTGAAGGCTCGGAATTGGCGGCGATATTGGGTTTTGGTATTTTACGGGGTATGATGCGCCGCCGTTCGATCGTCGAAAATAACGTCGCACAAACTGTGGCTTCGGGCGTTAACGGTGCTTCATCGGGCATGATGTTTTCAGTACCGGCGATATTTATTCTCGGCTACGGCATGGATTTTAATCCCTATGTGTTAACCTTTGGTGCCATTGCTGGTGCGTTTTTGGGGATTGCCTTTATTATCCCCTTGCGTAAACAGATGATTGATTATGAGCGCCTGACCTATCCCGGCGGTGTGGCGGTGGCGTCGATTCTAAAATCACCCGGTGCCGGTATCCGTAAAGCCATGTTATTGGTGGGTGCCATGGTGTTTTCCGGTGTGGTACATGTGATTTCTCTGGCCTCAGGGGTCGAATATTGGCCTTTGTTTGAACAATTGGGTTTACCCGAATATCTTAACGGCACCTGGTACTTGTCGTTAATGACCATTGGTGTTGCTTTTATTGCCGGTCGCGGTGGCTTGGCCTTTATTATCGGTGGTTTTGTTTGTTATTGGGTGTTGGCGCCGTTATTAGATGTCACCGGCATGTTCCCGGTGGTCGATGGTGTCGCGGTTACCGACCCTGATCAATTGCGCCTGATGTTATTTAGACCCACGGGCATTGGTATGTTAATTGGCGGCGCCATCGTTGGTGTACTGTTTGCCTTGCCTTTGATTAAATCAGCGATTAAATCCATGCAATCATCAGGTAAAGATAACATGGCTTTAAGTAAAGATGAAATGCCCATTAAATTACTGTATTTTGCGGTGGTGGGTGCGGCCATATTATTGGGTGTGATGGCAGTGACTTCTGCTCAGGAAGTCGGTTTAGCACGCGGTGTTTTAATGGCGGTATTAGGCACTTTATGGATTTGGATGGCAGGAATTATATTGTCTGAAGCCATTGGTCGCACCAACTGGTCGCCGTTATCGGGTATGACTTTAATTGCGGTGACTTTACTCATTATGATCACCCAGATGTTTGGCGGTATGAGTACCGGTCCGGCGATTGTGGCAGCGGTGACCGTGGGGGCAGCGACTTGTGTGGCGATGAGTCAGGCGACAGATTTAATGCTGGATTTAAAAACCGGCTATTTGGTCGGTGCCACACCACGCCAGCAGCAGCTGGGTCAGTTTATGGGCGCTTGGTTAGGCCCGATTGTGGTGATTATCCTAATCTTTATGTTGCATGAGGCCTTTGGTCTCGGTGGTAAAGAATTCCCGGCACCGCAAGGCCAGGCTCTGGCCTCGATGGTTGAAGGTATTACCGGTGGTGATGTGCCGACGGCGAAATACATTGCCGGCGCGGTCCTCGGTGGTCTCTTGTCTTTATTACAAGCGGGTTTAGGGATTACCGTCGGTTTAGGTTTTTATCTGCCATTCAGTATTGTTCTAACCTATGCCATCGGTACTTTAATCCGCGAAGTCGTTGATCGCACCAAAGGTAAATCATGGTCAGAAGGTAAAGGCATTCCGATTGCCGCCGGTCTGATTGTCGGTGAAGCGCTGGTGGGTGTCGGTAACGCCGTTTATGTCATTGCAACAGCCTCATAAGGAGCATACAGATGAAAAATATTTCTTTTAGTTTTGTGGTGCTGGCCTTTTTAGGCGGTGCATTTATCACTTCTTTGGATGAAACTGAAGTCAATTGGACTTATTTTGTGCCCATTATGACACTTGGTTTTATTGGTGCTTTTTTGTACATTAAAGAAGCCAAAAAAGCGGCCACCCATGGTGACATCCTAAAAAATAACCAAGTTATTTTGAGTCAGTCATTGCACAAAATTGTGGCAAATTTAGAAGCATTAGATGGCCGTAAAGACAGTATTCCAACCTATGATATGCGGTTTGAAATAGATCGTTTATTTCGCGAAGATTTGATGCAGTTTGCTGACGCCCGTGACAGCATGAAACACCTGTTCGGCATTCAGGCTTTTGCTGATATTATGAGCTCTTTTGCTGCCGGTGAGCGTTATATTAACCGTATCTGGTCGGCCTCAACCGATGGTTATGTGGACGAAGTTTTATTGTATGTGTCAAAAGCCAATGCCCAATTTAAACACGCCCAAGAAGTGTTTGATTCAGCGCAAACTAAAGTTGTTTAGCTTATTAAGAGGATAGCTGACCTACAATATTTCCCTGTTTTGTAGGTCTTGTTTTATGTCGGCTAAGCTGGCATTCAGGGGTGTGGTTTCATAGCCCAGTTCGGTGATGGCTTTGCTGTAATCTGCGGCATAACGATGCGTAATTAGCTGCAAAGATTCAGGCGTGAGATCCGGAGGTTGGTTACTAAAGTAAGACATTAAACTCTGGATTCTTGCTGCCAGTTTAAGCAGCCATTGCGGCTTCTTTTTATAGTCCACATTCACACCAAAAGTTTTCGCCACATGGGCAATAAAAGCTTCAAAGCTGAGGTTATGACCTGCCAAAATATAGCGGTTATGACACTGACCTTTGGTGGCCGCTAACACACAACCTTTTGCCACATCACGAACATCGGCAAAGGAGCCGGCACCACGTGGAATGCTTGGCAGGTTGTTATTGATAATCATTTTAAACAGCCGAATCCAATTGTGGTGATCGTGCGGGCCGATTATGTGGGAAGGTTGAACAATCACCCAATCAAGTTTTTGATGTTGTGCTATTAAGCGTTCGGCCTGGGCTTTGGAACGGACATAATTGACATCACTGACAAAACCTTCAGCCGCCGTGTCTTCGCTGATGGTAACCATATCACGGTGGTTAATGCCATAGGTGGCTACCGAAGAAACATGCACTAAGCGGGTGTTTTTCATGTCGCTTAAACACTGTAAAATATGTTGTGTGCCGGTAACGTTAGTGAGGGTTTGTCGGGCATTGTTTTTTGACCAGGTGCCGGTATCAGCAGCGGTGTGAAACAGGACATCAATGTCTTTTGGGATGACTTCTGTTAATGAAGCCAGTGAAAGAATATTTCCTTTCACATAGTTAACCTCAGGTAAGGGATTTTCTGGTAAGCTTCGACACAGAGCAACCACCTGCCAACCTTGGTGCGTCAATTCACGACATAAATGACGGCCTAAAAAACCGGTGGCACCGGTGACAAACGCTTTTTGTGGGTGATTTGTGTCCATAAACATAGCAGTCCAATAAATCTATACGCAGTTTAACACTTTACTTGTTAATAATATGGAATCTTTATCCGTTAAACACCACCTGACACAAACCATTCGCCTGTCACTGCCGTTAATTATCAGTCAGGTGATGATGGTTGGTATGACCTTTGTTGATACCGTGATGGCCGGTCAATTAGGTGCCACCACCTTAGCTGCGGTGGCGGTGGGCAGTTCCGTGTGGTCAACAGTGATTTTATTTGTGTTTGGCACCTTAATGGTGATTCCACCGATTGTCTCGGAAAAGGATGGTGCGCGAATGCATCACGAGGTGGCGCCTTTTTTTAGGCAGGCTTTATGGCTGGCCTTGTTATTGGGCTTGTTGTTTAGTGTTGTGATTCGCATGGTCGATCCGATTTTTACCCTATTTAAAACCCAAGAAGAGGTCATTCCGGAGGCGATTGCTTATCTAAACGCCATTGGCTGGGGTGTTTTACCGTTGTCGTTTTTTGTGTGTTTTCGCTATTTAGCGGATGGCTTATCGATCACCAAGACCACCATGTATGTGAGCTTTGTTGGCTTGTTACTGAACATTCCTTTGAATTGGATACTGATGTTCGGACATTTTGGTTTTCCGGCATTGGGTGCCGCCGGTACCGGCTATGCCTCCGCTCTGGTAATCATCAGCCAAATGCTGGTGTACGTGTTAATCATCAAAAAACATAAAATCATCGGCAGTTACCAAATTTTTAGTCGCTTTGATCCACCCAATTGGAACGTGATTATGCGGTTACTAAAAATGGGTTTACCGGTGGGTGTGTCGATGTTCGCGGAGGTGGGTTTTTTCTCGGTGATTACTCTGTTGTCATCATCCTTAGCGACGATGGTGGTGGCCGCGCATCAAATAGCTCTGAACTTTTCTTCTTTATTATTTATGGTGCCTTTGGGTTTGTCCATGGGTATCACCATTCGAGTTGGTAATGCCGTTGGCCGAAAAAACACCAACGACATCACCAACGCCGGATTTTTAGGTGTTGGCCTGGTGTTATTCACCCAATTGTTCTCGGCGTCAGTGACATTGCTGTTCGCAGGAGATATTGTTAATCTTTATACCGATGACAGTGAAGTGGCGGCCATTGCCGTCAGTTTATTGTTTTATGCGGCCGTTTTTCAATTGTCAGACGGTATTCAGGTGGCTGCTGCCGGTGCTTTACGTGGCATTAAAGACATGACCTTTATCATGAACAGTAATCTGTTTTCATTTTGGTTGTTGGGCTTCGTTGCCTCCTGGTATCTGTGTTTCCCCATGGGTATGGGGGCGCCGGGTTTATGGATTGGCATAATCGTCGGATTATCGGCTGCTGCGGTGCTGAATCTGTTGCGGTTTTGGTACAAAACCAGACAATTTAAACAGCATAAAATCCCAGAATCCATCACATAAATCAAATTAATCTAAGTTTAGGAATTAAATCAGACAGCTCCTAAATGCGGATGATTATCATTAAGAAGCGTATAACAATATAGTTACTGCGAATTTAGAAATTAAAAAAAAATATAACAATATTAATACATCGTATAAAACGATTGTTTTAATGTTTGTATTATATTTTATTTCTAATTATGCGATTAAGTAACTGATATTAAATAACATTAAAAATATTACTGATGGTTTTGACAAAATAGCGCTTGGCATAACATTTAAAAATCCGTATCATCCTCTTTGCAAAATATTATTAATAATTATCAATTTGATACTATTTTTTAAATTATTGTCATTTTTTTATAGAGCCAAAAAACAATGGAATATACCGATCAGCAACCACAAAACATGCCGCCGCACTCAGAGCATATAGATAAAACCACCAGCGAAACACAAACCACAAGCCGCTACCGCGTTATCCGCCGCAATGGTCAAACCACCAACTTTGATTTAAGTAAAATCAAAGTCGCTGTAACTAAGGCCTTTTTATCGGTGGAGGGTGGCCAAGCCGCAGCTTCTTCTCGTATCCGTGAAACCGTTGAACGACTCAGCGAAGAGGTTTTTGAATCGCTGTTTAGACGCATGGATGACGGTGGTACGGTCCATATTGAAGACATTCAAGATCAGGTGGAATTAGCCATGATGCGGGCTGGTGAGCATAAAGCGGCACGAAATTATGTTCTGTATCGTGAGAAGCAAGCAGAAAAACGCGCCAAAGCCACCGCCAAAACAGATAAAAACAAACCGGCGGTTGAAGATGTGTTACATGTGATTTCTGACAGCGGCGAAAAACAGCCTTTGGATATGTCGCGCTTAGAAACAGTAATTAGCGAAGCCACTCGCGGTTTAAAAGGCGTACAAAAGGAACAAGTTTTAAAAGGTTTACGGCGTAATTTGTTTGATGGTATGGCCGCCAAAGATGTCAATGCGGCGCTGGTGATGACGGCGCGAGGCTTAATTGAAAAAGATCCGAATTATTCGTACGTAAGTGCCCGTTTATTAATGGATGGTATTCGCCGCGAAGCCCTGTCGTTTATTTACGGCGAGACCTATGAAGCCACCCAAAAAGACATGCAGGAAGACTACCCGGTGTATTTTAAAAAGTATTTACAACGCGGCATCGACTTAAACTTAATAGACCCGGAATTGGGACGATATGATTTAGATAAACTGGTTTCAGCGCTTAAACCAGAACGCGATAAACGCTTTACCTATTTAGGTTTACAGACATTGTATGACCGCTACTTTATTCATGTCGGAAAAACCCGGATTGAATTGCCGCAAGCCTTTTTTATGCGGGTGGCCATGGGTCTGGCCATTAATGAAGTGGACCGTGAAGAGCGCGCCATTGAGTTTTATGATTTGCTGAGTTCATTTGATTTTATGAGTTCAACACCGACTTTATTTAACTCAGGCACGTTACGACCACAATTATCCAGTTGTTACTTAACCACCGTACCCGATGATTTGGATGGCATATTTAGCGCCATAAAAGACGATGCCCTATTGAGTAAATATGCCGGTGGTTTAGGCAATGACTGGACCCGGGTGCGGGCATTGGGTGCGCATATTAAAGGCACCAACGGCGAATCCCAGGGGGTGGTGCCGTTTCTAAAAGTCGCCAATGACACCGCGGTTGCCGTTAACCAGGGCGGTAAACGCAAAGGCGCCATGTGTGCTTACTTAGAAAGCTGGCACATGGACATCGAAGAGTTTTTAGAGCTGCGCAAAAACACCGGTGATGATCGCCGCCGCACCCACGACATGAATACCGCCAATTGGGTGCCGGACTTGTTTATGGAGCGGGTGGCCTTGGATGAATCATGGACCTTGTTTTCACCGGAAGAAGTGCCGGAATTACATGATTTATACGGTCAAGCCTTTAAAGAACGCTACCAATATTATGAGCAACAAGCCGAACAAGGCCACATCAATAACTTTAAAGTCGTCAGAGCCGTGGATTTATGGCGCAAAATGTTGGGTATGCTGTTTGAAACCGGTCATCCATGGATTACCTTTAAAGACCCCTGTAATATTCGCTCACCACAACAACATGCCGGTGTGGTGCACAGCTCAAATTTATGTACAGAAATCACTTTAAATACCTCTGATGAGGAAATCGCTGTGTGTAATCTGGGCTCGGTTAATCTGCCCCAGCACATCTCAGCGGATGGTATTGATTATAGCAAATTAGAAAAAACCATTACCACGGCGATGCGCATGCTGGACAATGTCATTGATTATAATTTCTATTCTGTACCACAGGCACGCCGTTCTAATTTACGGCACCGGCCGGTTGGTTTGGGTTTAATGGGCTTCCAGGATGCGTTGTTTAAAATGGATTTGGCCTATGCCAGCGAAGCCGCGATTGAATTCGCCGATGAAAGTATGGAAGCCGTGTCCTATTACGCCATTCAGGCCTCCAGTGATTTGGCCGAAGAACGTGGCAGTTATGCCAGTTACGATGGGTCACTGTGGTCACAGGGTATTTTACCGATCGATTCCATTGCCTTATTGAAACAGCAACGCGGAAAGTTCTTGGTGCAAGATGAGTCCATGCGAATGGACTGGAATGGATTGCGTGAAAAAGTTAAACATCAGGGTATGCGTAATTCCAACACCATGGCCATCGCACCCACCGCCACCATTTCTAACATTTGTGGCGTGTCACAATCAGTGGAGCCGGTGTTTCAAAACCTGTTTGTTAAATCCAATCTATCCGGTGAATTTACAGTCATCAACGCGCAACTTGTGGACGATTTAAAAGCCCTGGATTTATGGGATGATGTGATGCTCAATGATCTGAAATATTTTGAAGGCAGTGTGCGTCAAATTGACCGCATTCCGGATAATTTAAAAAGCAAATATGCCACCGCTTTTGAACTTGATCCCAGGTGGTTGGTGGAAGCCGCCTCGCGTCGCCAGAAATGGATCGATCAGGGCCAGTCTTTAAACCTTTATATGCTCGATCCATCGGGCAAAAAAATGGATGATTTATATAAACTGGCTTGGGTCCGGGGTTTAAAAACCACCTACTACTTACGCTCCATGGGCGCCACCCACATGGAAAAAAGTGTGGAATCCAGCTCTAACCAAACAACCAACACCGTACCGGGTTCACAAGCCCCCAGCGCCTGCTCGATTTTAGAGCCGGATTGTGATGCCTGTCAGTAAACATTTAATGAGGAGAGAACAATGAATTGGGACGATCCCTTAGGATTAAATCAACACAATGACACAAAGCCGATGCCACCGGAAAGTGCATCGCCTGAAAATGAATCTATCGACGCAGAGCCAGAAAGTAGTAATACCCGCGTTATTGAAGGCGTCACCGGTGAATATCGGATGGAAATCGGCGAAAATAACTTTGCACCGGTGCGCGCAGAAGACAAACGCATTGTCAACGGTATGGCCGATATTAACCAACTGGCACCCTTCAAATACCCATGGGCATGGAAATATTTTTTAAATGCCAATAAAAATCATTGGACGCCCCTGGACATTAATATGACCCAGGATGTCCATGACTATCACAAAAAACTCACCGACGACGAGAAACACGTTTATCAAAATGTGTTGTCTTATCTGACCACCTCCGATATTTTAGCGATGCGCAACATTGGCCTTGCGGTGATGGAAAAAATGGCGGCACCTGAATTACAGATTTATCAGGCACGTCAGGTGTACGAAGAAGCCCTGCATACCTGGACTTATCAGCATTGCATTGAAACCATTGGCCTCGACCAAAGTGAAATTTATAACCGCTATCGGGTGGTGCCGGAAATCAACCAAAAGATTCAAGTGGCCAATCGCCGTCTGAATTCCGTGATGCGGCCGGACATTGACTTACGCGACCGTGATGAATTACACAACTTTACCCTGTCGTATATGTTTTTTGCCGCAATTTTTGAAGGTTGTTGGTTTTATAATGGCTTCAGCCCAATTTTCGCGTTGCAGCGCCGCGGTTTGATGAAAGGCACCGCCGAACAGCTCCAGTACATCATGCGCGATGAAGTGATGCACTGTTCATTCGGTATTCGCGTGGTTAAGCAAATGATTGAAGAAAACGACATTAAACTCGATCCGGCCGCGGTTAAACATATGTGGGAAGAATCCGAAGCCGCCGAAAAAATCTACGCCGGTTACATTCTCAAACGCCCCATCCTCGGCTACACCGCCGAAGACCATTGCGAACAATTCAGATACATCGCCAACCGCCGCGCCCGCTCGTTAGGCATCGACGAACCATTCCCAGGTGCAAAATGCACCCTGCCCTGGCTCGATGAACAAACCAACTTACGCAAAGAAAAGAATTTCTTCGAAACCCGGGTCACTGAATACCAAACCGGTGGGGCGTTGAGTTGGGATTAAAAAGCACATAAAAATTCAAGGCCGTTATATCCGATAACGGCCTTTTTGTCTTTCAGATTTTAAAAGCAAGGTAGGTTGGACTGAGTATCGCGCTGCCCAACACCACAAGCTTCAATTACACCATAATGTTCAATTTATAGAATCAACAATCAGCCCTAAAAACAAATAATTTCGTTAAATCAACCATTGATGTTGGGCTTCGCAAGCTCAGCGCTAACCTACCTCGCTAACATTTCATAGACCACAGTTGTATTGCCAAAATCAGTGAACCTTCTATTCCAATGGCGCTCGCCTTGAATGTAGGTTATTCCCTTATTGAGGTTGAAACGCCATCTTCTCCTGAGTTAATTTCGTGGGTCGTTGGTTGGTTTATAGTTACTTCTGGTATTTTTATTATGGCTTCTTTTAAGCCCTTATTAATAGCCTTGTAAAATAAATCGAAGTGATAAGCGTTTTTTGATTTGATGTTAAGTAATCTGACTTTAATAGTGTCAGTTAAGCTCCAATAAGCGTTACATATGGATTTATCGCCAATATTATGTAAGGGCATAAAAATTTCATGAGGATCAGGATTGCCGTACAAATCACAACTAATGCTGATATATTCATCATTTTCGAATTTGTTTTTTATAAATCCGCGAACTCTTCTTCGATCTTTGTTGTAAAAAATAATCAGGTTTTGTTTAGGGATGTCGTTGATTTGTTCGGCATTATCTAACCATTTTTTAATTGGATCTCTGGAAACAGGTAAGCCATTACTGTGTAAATTAACATGAAATCCTATTGTTCCTCGGTCTTTAAAATCACCTTGCCACCAGATTCCATCGTAGTTTTTTTGACCTAAGTTAACTCCAAAATATAAGCTGTACTCCTGAAAGTTAATTGAATCATCTGGGTTATACCCCACCTTGTATGAGCCTGTGGGTTTTACAGTGCAAGGAAATTCGAAAACATAGCCCGCAAAGTTGACAGTCATGAAATCATTTGATGATTTAGTAACGCCTTTACATTTACTTCGGTTAGCATCAGGAAAAGCTGAACCAACTCTTTTTAATCCATCATTTGGCGGGCTGTAATCACTTGTAGCGGCTTTGTAAAAATCATTAAAGAAGGAGCTGATTGGTTTATTTGTTGTTCTATCTATTTCCGTTGGCCAAGTCTGAGTTTTATTACTCACATAGTGCTCACTTATCAATGTGAAAATGACAAACAACAATATGCTCGAAATAATTAAAACTGACTTTTTCACTTAAATGTTAACTTTAGAATCTCAACAAGTTTAACAAAAGCAAAATTAATAAATGTGATTTTATTAATCCATATTCTTATTTTATGTATCGTGTCAACAAGGTAGGTTGGGCTGAGTAACGCGAAGCCCAATACCACTTCTGTCCCAACGTTAACAAAATAAACTCCTGTAAGTCACTGTATTCATAACAAAAACCCTCGATTTAGCAAGGGCATCGACTTGAATTGTCTTAAACCACCTAAAATCTCAGTATATTTTAGATTTTAGGTGGTTGCCAATGTACGTAGGAAAACTTGTTTTTGCTCAGCCCAACCTAACTTGCTAAAACCGCAGCTATCGAAGTCGTTGTTCGTTGTTTAATGCGACACATCCATTTCTCTGAGTAAAGTCTAAAAATATATCCCTATAAGCGCACATTAATGCGACATCGTGTCGCAGTGGATGAGGTGGTGGGCTGTTTTGATTATAATGAAGGATTTTCAGTCAAGTCGCCAAGATAGTTATGCTCAACCAATTACTCATATTCCGCAGCCTCACCGGCCTGGGTCAGTTAATTCTGTTGTGGCTTGGTGATTGGTTGGGGTTTTCAATTGAAAATCCCTGGGTTTGGTTGGTGCCGGTGGTTTATGTTTTGCTGGTTTATGGCGGGCATTTTTGGTTGTTGGCCAAGCACCGGGGCAAGTGGCTTTTACTGATTGATTTGTTGGTCTGGGTTGTGTTTTTTGCGATATTGAATGGCATTTCAAATCCGTTGATTTGGTGTTTAATGTTGCCGATTATGTTATCGGGCATCAGTCAAAGCATCGGCTTTACCTGGGTCATCACTTTATTGAGCAACCTCAGTTATGTGGTGCTATGGGCGCTGACCCCGATGACCAATACCGGTATGCACAGCGCACATGAGCCGTTTAATGCCCATGTTTTGGGTATGTGGGTTGGTTTTGTTTTGATTTCGAGTTTGTTGACTTATATCACCACTCAAATGATGAAAACCATTCATGATAAAAACCACCAATTATTGACCATTGAACAACAGCGTGCTGAAGATCAGCACATCATGACCATGGCCACCATGGCCACCGGACTGGCTCATGAACTGGGCACACCGCTGAACAGCATAAAATTACTGGCCGCTGAATTGGCTTCGCCGGATCTTACAGCGAAGGACAGACAGGCCGATTTAAAGGTGATTGATGAGCAAGTACAACGCTGTCAGGGCATCATCCGTGAAATGGTTGAGTTGGCCAATGATCCGAATTATTTAAATTCCCACATCACCGATTTAGGATTACTTTTGCATGATATTAAAGACCGTTTCTGTGACAACCATCGGCAAGTTCGTGTCAGGATTGATGGCGATTGCCAGCAGCCTGTGATGACTGACGCTTTATTGGAACTGGCGATATTAAATGTGCTTAATAATTCAGCTGCGGCACAGGCTGAGCACATTACCATCCGGGTCGAACCACAGGTGAATCAAATACAGTTGAGCATTCGTGATAATGGTCTCGGAGAGCAGTTTAATCCAACCTCCGGCTTAGGTATTGGTCTTAAACTAAGTCGCCGAATTTTGCGCTCAGCGGGTGGCAGTTTACGTTTTCAACGGCACCCAAGCGGTGCAGAAACCACCATCACTTTAGCTCGGATGCCGTCATGAAAACCCTGTTGATTGTCGATGATGATCAGGTGCTGAGAGCCACGTTAAAACGGGTTATGAGCCGTTATCATCATGTTTATGAAGCCGCCGACAGTCACAGTGCACTCGCAATCTGTAAACAGCACCGTATTCATCGGGCTTTGGTGGACTTAAAACTGGGTGAGGAATCGGGCTTGGTGTTAACCGCGGATTTGTTAAATCATGACCCGACCATGCATATTGTGGTGATGACCGGTTACGCCTCTATTGCCACCGCCATTAATGCCATTAAATTGGGCGCAATCAATTACCTCACTAAACCGGTCAGCACCGAAGAGATTCTCTATGCCTTCAACGAAACCAGACCCGGCACCGACATTGACAACCAAACCATGTCCCCAAAACGCCTCGAATGGGAGCATATTCAACGGGTTCTGCAAGACCATAACGGCAACATAACCCAAACCGCCAAGGCCCTGAATATGCACCGCCGAACCCTACAAAGAAAATTACAAAAAAAACCGGTATCAGAATAACTGCTATTTTTGGGATTTATCTTGTTGGAGTGGTTAAGGCTTGTTCTTTAATCGCTGTGTATGGAAAGCACGTTTTTGGAAAATACCGCCGGTCAATAACAGCAGCGATCCTAATAATAAATAGTCGAACCTGAAGAATTCACTTCAGCACCAATGAACTTGGTGAATAAATTAGACATTGGCGGGTATTTGTAGTGAATTTATTCAAGGCCCAATAAAAAGCCTTCAACAACTTAGCAAAGTTGAAGGCAGCGGCT
>NZ_JAPMLN010000012.1 GCF_026410405.1 Marinicella gelatinilytica
TTTCTGACTAAGTGGTCTTGAGGCACTAAATCCTCAAGGCTGACAAACTCATAGCTTGTTTGGATGGGGGGATGATTTTTTAGCATATTGCTATTATAAAAAATCCCCACGCAAAAGTGGGGACTTTGTCAGCAGTCTGAAAACCGGCATAACAGCCGGTTTTTTAAATTTAATAAAGCTCATATCATGACTTTCGTTCAATCACAGCATGCAGCTCGTCTGCGGTTCTCGCATAAATAGACACCGGTTCAATATGCCGATATAAAATCTCTAAATTTTTGTCCAATAAATAAACAGCTCTTTTCACACCAAACCACCCAAACGCATTGTATTGCTCAGCCACTTCACCTTTTTCATCACTCAGCATAGTAAATGGTAGGTTATGCTGTTTTTTAAATGCCTTAATGGTCTTCATATCATTGCCGGAAATACCAATGACTTCCACACCTTGTTTTTTAAAAGCGTCCGCTTCTTTTTTATAGTCTAAAAATTGTTTTTCACAAATTGGTAAGCCATCACCCGGATAGAAAACCAACATCATCTTGGTTTTTGCCTTGGATGATAATTTATAAGGTTTGCCATTATCGGCAATCAATGAAAAATCTGGTGCTTTATCACCCGTTTCTAATGACATAATTCAAATCAACTTTCAAGGAAACGGCGTATTTTAGCCGTTTTCTTCTAAAATAAAAAGGCCACCGCCATTTCCACATCAAATAAAGTAAAAAGTGGATAAATATTTCTGGAAAAAACACAACAATTAAGATAAAGTACGCAACCCATGCAGCGAGTGGTCTCCGACCTGTTCTTTGCAAATTTTAGAGCTGATAACTCTTTAAACTATCACACAATGCGGAGAGATGGCAGAGCGGTTGAATGCACGCTTTTTACGACATCTTAGTGAAGGCTTCTTTGACTTCGTCAAAACTGCCATCACACGATGTCTAAGCTGGTCTTGTCAAGACCGGCGCTGTTGTAAGCTTGAGTTGATGACTCATTAAAAACATCACACAATGCGGAGAGATGGCAGAGCGGTTGAATGCACGCTTTTAACGACATCTTAGTGAAGGCTTCTTTGACTGCGTCAAAACCGCCATAACACGATGTCTAAGCTGGTCTTGTCAAGACCAGTGCTGTTTCAGTCCTGAGCAGATGACTCATTAAAAACATCACACAATGCGGAGAGATGGCAGAGCGGTTGAATGCACTGGTCTTGAAAACCAGCGTACGTTAATAGCGTACCCAGGGTTCGAATCCCTGTCTCTCCGCCATTTTTATTGATGCTTTTTTCAATAA
The DNA here is from genome assembly GCF_026410405.1 of Marinicella gelatinilytica. Classification (GTDB taxonomy): domain Bacteria; phylum Pseudomonadota; class Gammaproteobacteria; order Xanthomonadales; family Marinicellaceae; genus Marinicella; species Marinicella gelatinilytica. Next base: position 1,297 of record NZ_JAPMLN010000012.1, read on the forward strand.
AAAAGGCGGAAAGATAGTAATGAGAAACCTCCGTTCGAAAATTTTGTCTGGATCAAAATTTCACGCAAGCCCCGAAGGGGTGAGTATCAGGACGATACGAATAAAAAAATGTCAGGAACAAATTTTACCATTCACTTCCCTGTGAATGGCCTTACAGGTTACATGAAAAAGTTTTCCTGAAACTTTTTTGACGCCGCAGGCGCACGCAGTGGCAAATACAGGATGTATTTGATCTATCCCTATCTAAATACTTAGATTACCTAAGAGAGTTTAATAAACCAAGAATCTCCTGTGTTAAATCCAAAGGCTCAGGAAGTGTGAAATACAGGACGTATTTCATCAATCCCTCTCCAACAACACTCAAAATCTAAATTCCCAGTAATACTTAACATAACAATAGCTAATTCCTCGCTTTATTGGTCTTTTTCAATAAAAATGGCGGAAAGATAGTAATGAAAAACCTCCGTTCGAAAATTTTGTCAGGAACAAAATTTCACGCCAGCCCCGAAGGGTTGAGTATCAGGACGATACGAATAAAAAAATGTCAGGAACATTTTTACCATTCACTTCCCTGTGAATGTCCTTACAGGTTACATGAAAATATTTTCCAGAAATATTTTTCACGCAAGCCCCGAAGGGGTGAGTATCAGGACGATACGAATAAAAAAATGTCAGGAACATTTTTACCATTCACATCCATGTGAATGGCCCTACTGTTACATGAAAAGTTTCCCTTAAATTGTTTTCACACCTTTGACGTCCGGATAGTCATAAGTAATGACTGTTTGACATGCTTTGAGGCTGGATAATTTAAATTCAGCAAAGATATTTCTTGTTTTCTGATTTTCCTTAAGATCACTGCGATTGATTTAACTCTATTCATGATTAATGCGCGTGTCGCTCATGGTTTTTTTGTTATTAATAAGCTAAAATTTAATCGATTATTTTTGTTTAAATGAACACCATGAAGGCTCAATATTTCATATCTTTTTCCAGTCTTTGTTTGCTGTTTTTCTTACAGTTTTCACTCGCCCAGCCTTCAACCCAAATCTTATCGCCGGAATATGAAGATTTATATACACGTATCAGTGATAACCCTCAACTGGTCGTTGATGAATTATTGGCCAATCCTCCGAATCAACCACAAAGCGAATTGGCAGCACAATACCACTATATTCTGAGTGAAGCTTATTTAAGCTTAGTTTACCCACAACAAGCACTTGAAGCAGCCAATAAGGCCCTGCATTTGTTGCCAGAAAAACAGCCCGACTCCTTGTATCACGCCTTACTCATCACCAAAGCCCAGGCCTTAGACCTTAAAAACCAAAGCCAGGAAGGTTTACCTTTAGTCAAACAAGCCCTTCAATGGGCTGAATCCAATCACAATCAAAATATGATCATTAATGCCCTGGTCGCGCAAGGCTATCTTGAAATCACTTTGGGTAATTACATAACCGCATTAGAAGCGTTATTGCGCGCTTATCATATGGCGCCACATAGTGGCAGCACGAACAGCAAAAGTGCCATCGCCGGTAGTGTGGCATTGGTTTATGAATATCGGCGGGAAGACCAATTGGCCATCCCCTATTTCCAGGAAGCTGTCGATTATCAGCGTCAAAACAATAACCAGCTGGAATTATCCATCGCACTGTACGGTTTAGGCCGTGCCAACAAAAACATAGGTAAACTTGAAACAGGTCAAAAACAATTACAGGAGTCCTTAGCAATTTCACGGGCCATTGGTGATGATCAGGGTGTGGCATATGCTTTGAAAGAACTGGCGCCTTTGTATATAAAGTCTGAAGATTTTGAACAAGCCAGTTTAATGCTCACAGAAGCAGCCAGGCTATTTAGTGGTAGTCAAAACAAATTTATGCTACTGGATATTCATAGTACCTTGACCCAACTGTATTTAAAGATGGACGACAAGCCAAAGTCATTACACCACATGAAACTGGCTAAAAAGTATTTAGATGCCGACAGCATGCCCGTCCAGGCCATTTCTCTGGCTGAGCTGGAGTCCGAAGTCAAAGCCCAGCAAGGCTTTTATCAACAAGCTTATGAACAGCTTAAAAGCACAATCCATAAAAAGCAACAGCTGATGTCAAAACGCAGCGCCCAAAAACTACATGAATTAAGGGTCAAGTTTGAATCAGAAACACAAGCCAAGGAAAACTCCATTCTGGCTAAAGAAAACGCCGAACAAAAACTCCAACTGGTAAAAGAAGAACAACAAAACCAACGATTAATGATGGGCATTTTTGCCGCTGTGAGCCTGGTATTTCTATTGATATTTGCCGTTATTTACAACAAAAAACAACAAGCCAAACTCTATCAGCTGGCTAATTTCGACCAACTTACCGGTTTATTCAACCGATCACATATTATGACATTATTGAAACAGATACATGCGCGGCTTAAAACCAACCAAAGCATTCATCTGGTGATGCTTGATCTAGACAATTTTAAACAAATCAATGACCAATTTGGACATGATGCCGGTGATCAAGTGCTTATCCAGCTGGGTCAACTGTGTCAACAGCACATCACAGCACCCAATCTGGCTGGTAGATTCGGTGGAGAAGAATTTTTGTTGGTCTTAGTTGACAGTAATACCGATCAGGTTAGCAAAAAAATAGAGACGTTACGTATACAAGCACAACACATCAACACTACAATTCACCCGGAATGTCCACCGATACATTTTTCCGCGGGATTAAGTGAGTGTCGTTACAATCAAGTCATAACCGAATGCATCAAGTGCGCTGACTTGGCCATGTATCAGGCGAAAAATAGTGGCCGCAATCGAACAGTTGTCAGTTCACTAAAATTATAGGCTGAAACAGAAGTACAACATGCATTCAACTGCGGTATCGAAGCAAAATTCCTTACGGGTTATATGAAAATGATTTCCGGAAACTTTTTCACGCCGAAAGCGCGCTGAGCCTGAAATAGAGGACGTATTTCATACAATCCCTATCAAATTTTACCTAGCAGCATCTTAAACCTACATGATTTATCCTTATTCTCTACATTAGATAAAACAACTATCGTTATTGGCTGTCGAATACCGTTCAGGCAGATACGTTGTGAAAGCTTCTTAAACTCCGTCAAAACAATCAATACACTTAATCTTGAATGCGGACTGAACGGGGATATCAAGATGATACCAATAAAATCAATATTAGCACATTTTATCATTTACTTCCTAGAGCTTACATTCAATAGGTTTTTTGTAACTTATTTTACAACCGAAAGCGCTAAAACCGTGAAATACAGGAGTTATTCCATCAGTTCCTTATAAAATAATTGGCAGTCATTACTGACACTTTGCGTACTTACTTATGACTACTTTTTATTTTAAGGATAAACAAAATGAAATTAAACACCAAAACTTTTACAACAGCTTATACTATACCAGCAGGCTTAATGACCCTTGGCTTCGTATTTTCTTTTAACGTAGCAGCAGGTGATTTAACTATTCCTAACACCTTTACACCCAACACACCGGCGTTGGCGGCTGAAGTCAATCAGAACTTTAATGCCGTAAAAACCGAAGTCGATGATAATGACGCCCGGCTCGACATATTGGAGGCTTTGATTATATCGATGCAAAGTACCATTAACAATCAACAGGCCGCCATAACTCAATTACAAAGTGATCTGGCGGCAGTGGAAAACAATACGGTTCTGGACCTTGATGGTTTATTAAAACTGTCCACCATAAACGGTTATGACACCGCCGAATTTACTGCTGTTAATGTCCAGGTCAACAGTGGTTCGGGTTACACCAATGGTCCGGTCAATGGCCTCGGGAATTTAACCATTGGTTATAACGAAACCCATATAAATGCTTTTGAATTTTGTTCGGACCCTCTATATGATAACTTTAGCGATTGCTACACCAATGGCGAAATATGGGATAGTAATGTACGCCGTGGCTCACATAATCTAATCATTGGCTACCGTAATTCCTATGATGATTATGGATCACTTGTAGCGGGTGCTAACAATATAGTTAATGAAGCCTTTACCAGCATCACCGGCGGGAGTGCAAATATAGCAAGTGGGAAACTATCAAATATCAGCGGAGGAACAGGGCATATTGCAAGTGGTCTCACTTCAAGTATTAGTGGTGGATATAGTAATACAGCCAGTGGCGATTATTCAAGTGTATCTGGTGGTAGCAGCAATATTGCGAGTGGTCAAGCCTCAAGTGTCAGCGAAGGTATTAACAATACTGCCAGTCATGCTCAAACGAGCGTCTCAGGCGGTTCCGATAATATTGCTTCCTCCCCACAAGCAAGTGTAAGCGGTGGCTTTAACAATAGTGCCAATGCAATGTATTCAAGTATCAGCGGAGGTGCTGTTAATGTTGCAAGTGGTTTATATGCGAGCGTCACCGGTGGTGGTAGTAATACAGCCAGTGGTGATTATTCAAGCATATCTGGCGGCTACTTAGGTAATGCTAATGATGAATATTCAAGTGTCAGCGGGGGATTTGATAACACTGCCAGTGGTCAATATACAAGCGTCTCCGGCGGTACCTCGAATACTGCTGCCGGTCAATCCACAACTGTCAGCGGGGGCGTTTACAACACAGCCAGTGGTCATAACACAAGTATCTCAGGCGGTTCAACAAATATTGCTGATGGTCAATCCACAAGTATCAGCGGGGGTGAAAGTAATTCAGCCAATGGAAGTTTTTCGAGTGTCAGTGGCGGATTAAGCAGGACTGCAACTGGTAATCATGACTGGGTCGCAGGCAGTTTATTTGAAGATCAATAAATCGCATGCTTATTAAGGAGAATTCAAATGAAAAAACTTTTATTAATCATGCTGATAACGACCGGGGCCACCGCTGGTGATTTAATTTATCTTAACGGCTTTGAAAACACCGGACTGGTTTCCGGCACCGTGTCGGGTCTTAGTTCGACAGGCTTAGAAGTTAAACTATCCTCATCGTCTATGACTGAAACCTTAGCGATTGACCAAAACGGTGGCTTTGTGTTTTCGCTGCAAGTTATGGTAGGTGCCAGCTGGGATTTAACAGTGACAACCCAGCCCAATAACCCAACACCACAAAACTGCACCATCACACCGGCATCCGGTGTGATGCCGGCCGGCGGTGACGATACCATCTCGATTGTCTGTGGTAACGTCCAGAATAACTGGGATGAAATGAACTGGGACCAGGGCCAGTGGCAATAAGTTTTTAACTTTTTAAAAGCATTTAAAGCCGGCGTGTATTCGCCGGCTTTTTTATTTATTGAATGATAAAAATAAAAAAATATTATTCCTGGGCACTCTTCTCCATATAGTCCTCCAACAACAACTGATCCTTAGCCGTCCATAATTGATTGGCCTTGAGTTTATTTTCCTGCATCAGCATGGCAGCAGCTAAATAGTCTGACTCTCTGGCTTTAAACTGAGCTTTTAGTTTAAAGAATAAATAATCATATTGGGTCTTTGAGTCAAGTCGATTTATGACGGATTGGTATTCTTTATCAGGGTGTTGCAATAATATCGCCAGAATTTCAAAGCCGACGTAATTGGCGACATGCTTTTCATTCTTTTCGCGGTAGCTTTTTTCAACATCTTGAAGCACTTCTAAACCCTCTTCCACTTGACCCAGTCTGACCAAAATATGGCCTTTAGCACGGTTCATATCGGTGGCGAAATCTTCCATCAATACAGGTAATTTAACCTGCATATCTTGATAAAAATCTAACGCTTGTTCCGGCGGCAACACGCGACTTGCTATCAGTGTGATCCAACTGTAAAAAATGGGCATCTCTTCGGCCACATAATTATTTTCCAAGGTGGCTTTTATGGTATTGGCATGGTTGTAGGCTTCAATAAACTTATCTTGTACATAAAAAGCATGCATGGTGACCGCTTCCACCATCAGGTAATATCTTTTATTGTTGGTTTCCTTAGCCAATTGAGCCATTCGTGCAATGTACTTCTCGGAGCGATCAAAACGTCCGGTTAAATTAAAAATAACCGCAGTGGACATTAAATAACGCATCTCCTGTTTTGGTAGGTTTGTTTTATTGAGTAGATTTTCCGCTTGGTTGGCAATTTGAAGACCCTCTTCATAGTTAGACTCTGTCAGATTAATGCCATTCATCAAAGCATAACTTTCAATCATATTATCCGGATTATAATCTTGCGAATAGTAATGAATGGCTTTAGTCAGGGTTTGTCTGGCTTGGTCAAAGTCCGCTTTATAAGCATAAACCAGCGCTTGATCGAGGTATATTGACGCCAGCTGATGGTCTAAGGGATAGTAACTTTCACTTAGCTCTAATTGCTCATTAAGATTTTTTAAAGCCGAATCCCAGTCTTTCATCAGATGATTCATTAAGATCATCGATTTTAAACCATGGATTTTCTGAATAGGATTTGGATTTTCCTCAATCGATTGAATAGATTGCGCTATGCTTTCTTTGGCCTTTTGAAATTCTTGCAACTGGCTATAAGCAACTGCTTTGATGTAATGCAAATCAAACTGCAGCCCTTTGTCATTATCAATAATGGCTTGCGGTAAAAATGTATCGGCAATGCTGATGGCCTCGGTCAATTGATTAAGTTTAATCTTCACATAGGCCAATTGCACCCAGGCTGCTTTAAATTGCGGATCTTTATGCACCGCCGCTTCAAAATAATTCTTTGCTTTAGAAAAATCCTGTTTCAACTGTTGTGCAGTAATCCCCTGAATATAACTTTGCAGTGCATAATCATCATTTGTTAATGGAGTATTTTCGGATAACGGTAAAACATTATCTATGGTAGATAAGCTTTGATTAATCCATTGACTGATATTCTGAGTCAGGCTCAACAGCTGATTTGATTCTAATGTGGTTTTTGAAAAAACCTTGTCCTGATTGCGCAATGTGACTTGTGCTTCAAAACGACCGGCGTTTTCGGAAAAATTAACCAATACTGCATAATCAAGTTTGCCTTTCGAGGTTATATCAATCGCCAGTTCATCCGGGCTGTTTTTAGTCGGCCATGTAATCTGCGGATAAAAGGCATTGATTGATTTATCTTGTTCAAGTAAAGACACCAGGTAACTGAGGGTTCCCAGATTGATTGGTGATAAATCCTCACTGTTGGACAGCACCACCACGTTGACATCGTCTGCTGTTACCTCGGTCTCAGTGCTTGTCGTGGTATTTTGTGACCATAGTATAGCGGCAACTATTACCAACAATATGATGAAGACAAATAAGCCTGTTTTATACGATTTTTTGCCTGACTCTGCGTTTTTAGTGTTGACCGGTGCGGTAAACCGATATCCAACACCCCTGTGAGTTTCGATAATGGGGTTGGTTAAATCATCATCATGAATTATTTTTCTTAAGCGAAGTATTTGCTTAGCCAATGCGGCATCGGTAACAATCTGTCCGTGCCAAACAGTATTTATTAAGTGATCTTTAGATAAAATTTCACCTTGGTTTTCAACAAATTCCAATAACAAATGATAGGCTTTGGTGTTGATGGTTTGTTTTTTACCTTTGTAATATAAAGCCTGTTGATTCCGAGACAGATGAAAATCTAAGAACTGATAATCAAGCGTTGTTTGAGCACCCATAAAATCCACTTAACAAAGAATGTGATAAAAACATCGTTAATCTATTTTACACATTTTCATTAAATTATCTTAGATTATTAAGAATCTAAGACTCATAGGGAACTTTAACTGCGAGACTATAAATTAAGTTGTCATTTTTATTAAGAATTAAGAGTCATTACATTTAGAAATATTGCGATAATTTATCCAAAAATACAGTAAACCAGCTGAGCATTGTTAACCCATATTTTCTCCTGAGTGTTTGCGAACTGTTAAGCCACACTGTTCATGCCGAATTATAAAAAAGTCTGAAATAAAACCTGACATCAGACTTCTTTAACAATCACGATTCTTCAAAACCATTGAAGAAAATTAAATCACTGTTATCAAATCCATCTCTGAAAATGAGATCGGGTAAAGCACAAACTGTTTTAGAGGCACCGGCAAACTCCCCGGTAGGACTGTCCACCAACAACTGCGTCACCTCCCCGGTCAGCACATTGATTGATCCATAGGTGGTTTCACTGTTGCCGGTATAAAAATACCCGTATAATATTTTTTTATGGCGGTCATAGGTAATATCTTGTGCATAACTGGCATTAAGACCTGTTAAACCAATCAGAGTAGCGGCACCTGTTAGGACATTAATTGAATATATGCTGTCATGAGCAACATCGTGGCCATAAATATTGCCTTCACAATCAGCGGCAATGCCAATCAATAAGGGGGTCGTTGATTGGGTACCTATCAACGTCAATGCACCTGTCGTTAAATCACAACTATAAAAACTCGAAGTGGTGCCATTATTACTGGTCACATAACACGTTCCATTAGGTGTAATATCAAGACCTGAAACATAATCATTGGCAATGATATTGGTTAATGGACCCACGACCGTCAGCGCGCCATTAGTTTGATTAATTGTCACCAGGTTTTTTCCGGTATTTTCAAGTCCATATAAGGTTTCGCCGGTTTCATCAAATGCCATGGCATAAATACTGGCTGTGATGCCTCCAACATAAGTCTGTGCCGAGAAATCATTCACAGGATGGGTATAGAAGTTGTCGTTTTTCATTTCAAAAACAAATGACGTGGATGTGGTTGGTGCGCCTTTAAGACTAATAACTTGACCCAAAGACTTATCAGCCGCTGGTATATGATTTGGACAAAAATCAGCAGCCGCATCCATTGATCCCAAATGATTATAATATTGACATAATTCAGTTGTCCCCGCAAAAGTAGTCGAACCACTAAGAATCATTAACAAGACAATACAGTATTTAACCTTTATGCTATTTTTCATTGCTCTTCTCTCAACAATATTTACTTTTAAGTCGATATCATTATGAATGTGACGCAATGATTTATCAGGACATCTGTTGGACATTGCATGTCGTTTAAGGACATCAGCAACTTTTGATAGAAAAAGCAGGAAAAATAGTTTTTGTCAGTTTGTTAAGATGAGACCTCTGCAAAAGACCTATAATGGGCAGCTTGCGTTTTTTATATCCCAAATGAGTATGACAAGTAATTTCAATACCCTATTCCCGACTCTTAACACAATCACTGCTGAAGGCGATATCAGAACATCAGCCGCAGACTTTAAGGTCATTGAACACCATGAAGTGGATTTCACTGAAAGCGGCGAACACCTGTGGTTTAAAATCGAGAAAACTCACAGCAACACCGCTTGGGTGGCGACACAATTGGCCAGTGCCTGTAAGGTGCCAGCGCGACAAGTGGGCTTTGCCGGGATGAAAGATCGCCATGCCATCACCCAACAATGGTTCAGCGTGCAATTACCCAAGATATCCGACATAGCACTTATTAAAGACAAATTGCCTGATGAAATAACAATTCTCGAACACCATTGGCATCAATCAAAAATCAAAACCGGACAGTTAAAATTCAACGAATTTATTTTGGTGATCAGGAACGTCACCGGTGACCAAGCCGCCATCGAAGAAAACATCGCCTTAGTTAAACAACGGGGTGTGCCCAATTACTTTGGCCCACAGCGCTTTGGCAATGATTTAAACAATATTCAACAAGCTAAGGACTGGTTTGCCGATAAAATCCGCGTTAACAATAAAAAACTGCGCGGCATTCTGATATCCACCGCCCGCAGTCATATTTTTAATCTGATTCTAGCCCACCGCATCGAACACGATCTGTGGCAACAAGTGATACCCGGTGATATTTTACAACTGGATCAAAGTCATTCATGGTTTCCGGCCAGTGATGCCACAGAAACCGAATTAACAGAACGCATTGCGGCTTTTGATATTCACCTAACAGCAGCTCTTTGGGGCGAAGATGAGGTGCAAAGTAGTGAGCAATGCGCAGAACTTGAAACCAGCATCGCCGCCACACTACCCGAGTATCAATCCGGTTTTATTAAACACCGAGTCAAACAAGACCGCCGCGCCATGCGTGTCTACCCCAATGAGCTCCAACATCAATGGCAGGACAATGCCTTACACCTCAGCTTCAAACTACAACCCGGCGCCTACGCCACCAGCGTTCTGCGCGAAGTTATTCAGACCCGTGATTGAGAAATCTTCTTTTTCCTGGTTATTTGTGATTTTATCTTGTTAATTTTTATTGGATTGTTAGTTGGTTGTTAATTTACAATAAGATAAGAGTAAAATTAAGGCTTTCTTAGACAACTCAACGCACCTACCTCGTGCTGGGCTGCGCAGGCTTAGCCCAGCCTACGTCTTACTTTTTAAACAGAACTATCATTCCGACCGAGCGAAGCGAGTGGAGGAATCTTCATCAGTTTTGTCATTTCCAATATAACTAAGTAACAACCATTAATATCAATTAACTAACAATATGGTTTCATTTAGATTAAGTAGTAATCGGTAATCATTAAATTTTAATAATGCCTAAGAGGCTAATTGGGAGCTTCTAAACTTAACAATTTCTTTTTCTGCTTCTAATAAAATTTCATCAATCCCCTTATTTTTAATTTCAATATCAATAGGATGAACATATGAAATTTTATCTTTTGTAAATGTGTAGTAAACAAAAATCGAGTTTTTAGAAAAAAAATTTTTATACACTTTGAATTCGCCAGGAAAAGCACTACCTAACTTATTATGTAAAAATACTATATCTTTCGCATTATCAAACAAGATCCAAGCAGTCTCACTCATATTTCTGTCTCCAGATTCCCATCTTTGCCAAGTTCTTAAATTGACACAAACAATATCCGCAGCCTCTTGCTGAGTTAATTTTGATTTAATTCGTGCGTTTTTTATGGTTTCTTTTGTTAATTTCCTCATATTCTAATTCTATAATTAAGTAATAATTAAATTATACGACCATTGGTCGTACTTTTAAAGAGATATCTAAAATATTGGTCTGTTTAGTGAATAATAGTTATAGTTTGCGAATGCAACTATTTTCCAAAATGTTTAAAGATTTTAATTTAATTACAGTTAAACAGATAGACTTTTGCTATAACCGGATTCTAGGTTATTAATAATTTTCAATATTAATACTTATGGATTCACAGCACTAAATACTTATATTGTTTTTTACATTATTTTCTAATGTGTACCATGACTTATAGGAGGCATTTAAAATGAGAATGTTAATTAAGTTTGCACTCACTTTACTTTTAATTCAAATTTCAACCGCTATTTTAGCAAGCGATAACCTTTCTACATGTTTATCTGGAAAATATGCCACACTTTGTGATTATTCATTACTATCATCAAATGAGAAAAAGCAAGCTTACTTGGCACAAAAACGTGAAAATTTAAAAATTTGTATTACTGGCAAGTATATTGCTTTATGTGATAAGGAATTACTAACTAAAGAACAACTTGTTGATGTTAAAATTGCGGAAAAATCTGTAAATCTTGAAACATGCATGAACGGAAATTATAAATCTTTATGTAATTATTCATTGCTATCCAAACATGAATTAATTGAAGTAAAAACGGCAGAGAGACAAACTAATTTAAAAACATGTTTGAATGGCAATTATTCATCTCTCTGTGACCATTCATTATTAACAGCATCAGAAGCTTTAAAAGTTATAAAAGCTGAGGAAAAAGCTACTGAATTGACCTCTGATTCAACTAATGTTCTTACTTCCAAAACCACAAAAAAATCAGGTGGTAAAGCATCATTTTATATTGAACACTCATACGATGATGTCTTTTTCATAATTAATGATGAAAAGTTTGAGGCTAAAACATTTTGCAACTTCTGGAACGAAGGTGATAAAGTAATCTTTATAGATGGAAATGCATTTGGTGCTTGTGCTACCGCAAAAATTTACAACCAAAATCGAAAGGAAGTTTGCGAAGTTTGGTGTAATTAGTAAGATAAGCTGAGCTGAACAACGCGCAGCCCAATTTTTATCAAAAATTACAAATCACTTTAAGAAATATTAATCGTAAATTTTAGTCGAGTATTTGTATTAATATCCTGTAGTTTATCATTTGATGTTGGACTTCGCGTTGCTCAGTTCCAACCTACAGAATTTACCCAGACTATATTGCCAATACTCAGCCTCAAAAAATTTTATTCATACTTAGCCGGTCTGCCATTGGTGGTGGTGTTTTTGATGAAGGTTCGGATGTCGTCATTGGCTTTTTCCAGATCCTCTTTACGTAAGTACATCATGTGGCCGCTGCGGTAGCCTTTGAACATCAGTCGGTCTTTCATTTGACCGCTGGGGTCGATCTGATTAAGGGTGTATTTGGCCGCTGAATAGGTGGTGGCGCCGTCGTAATAGCCGGATTGTACCAGTACCTTCAAATAGGGGTTTTGGGCCATGGCTTGGCGCAGGCCTTCGCGGACGGTGTTGTTGGTTCTGTCCCAGGGACGGACGTCACCAAACATGCTATACGGCACATCGGTTTTATAATTAAGTTCTTCTCTTAAGTAGTAGTTAATGGCTGGTGTAAAGGAGTGTAACCATGATGTCAGTTCGGCGCTGTAATCCGGGCTGTCACCGGTCAGCACTTTATCAATACCTAAGTATCGTGAGTCTAAGCGGCCGAGGGTTTGACCGGTTTTATCGCGCAATAATTCTTTCCAGAAAAATCGCGGCGTCACATCTAAATTATTTTGTAGAATTGACTTTTCGCTTAAGCCGGAATAGTGGGCCATTTTTGCAGCCACAGCGTTACGTTCTTGATCGGTAATAAAACCGCCTTTGGCTAAGGCTGGCATCAGTTCATTGATGGCGAATGCCTCCACTTCCGGTAAGATTTCGGTTAAATCTTGGCTTTGCAGCTCAGCGGGCAGCATGTTATGGTGCCAAGCGGTGGCCGCCATATAAGGAAAGTCCATGGCCGTGGATATGGCCGGGTCAGAACCCATGGCTTGATAATCAGCCGGTGACACCATAATCACACCGTTTAAATACATCCATTCTGAGTTCTGTAAGGTCGCCGCTAAGCCCATGACACGGGTGCCGCCATAACTTTCGCCGATAATGTATTTGGGTGACTGCCAACGGTTGTTGCGTGACATAAAAGTGGTGATCCACTTGGATAAATAATCAATATCAGCATTAACCCCAAAAAACAGCTTTTTATCGGGGTATTCCCCGTCTTTGTTTTTCACCATTCTGGAGTAACCGGTATTGACCGGGTTCACATAGACAATATCGGCCACATCTAAGATCGAATGGGGATTTTCTTTAACACCATAAGGCTGTACCGGATAGCCTTCATCATCAATCTTTAAAACCCGCGGTCCGGTATACGCCACATGCATCCAAACAGACGCCGAACCGGGGCCGCCATTAAAGGAAACAATAATCGGTCGGGCGGCATCATTTTTAATGTCGTTGCGTTTATAGTAGGTATAAAACAGCGTCGCCAACACCTCACCCTCTGCATTCCAAACAGGCTGGGTTCCGGTGGTTGCGGTATAAGGAATCACTTTACCCTTGATTGTTACCTTGTTTTGGGTGACCACTTTAGAATCAATATCAATGCTTCTGTTAAAAGATCCGATCGCTTCATCCTGAGGTGATTTCTCATCTTTTTGTGCAAAGACAGAAACTGTGATTAGTAAACAAAGTGTGAGAGCTAATTTTTTCATAGTAACTGGTGAATCCATCTAAGAATAGGTACTCATTATAGAAAAAAAAATTCAGATAATCAGGGTTTTGGCACAGATACTTTGACTTAGATTAATCAGCATGGTTTTTTTGCACATTCGATAATAGAGACCTTTAATTAAATGTTATGATTAACACCTCAATAAGTTTAATCAAAAAAATAATTCAATGCAGACGGCAAACAACATCACTGAGGCCATCGGCAACACCGATTTGGTCAAGATACCTTCGCTTTCCAGGCTATCCGGTTCTCATATTTATTTAAAGTGTGAGTTCCAAAATCCGGGCGGTTCGATTAAAGATCGGGCTGCATTGCAGCTGGTCAAAGATGCCATAGCTAACGGCCAATTAAAGCCGGGTATGACCATCGTCGAAGGCACCGCCGGTAATACCGGTATTGGTCTGGCTTTGGTGGCTAGAGCCCTTGGCTTTAATATGTTGGTGGTTATGCCAAAGGGTCAAGCCCTTGAAAAACAGCGCATGATCGAACTCTATGGTGCGCAATTAAAGCTGGTAGATCCCTGCCCGTTTGCCGATCCAAAGCATTTTTATCACACCGCCAAACGGCTGGCCGATGAGCGCGATGATTACTGGTGGGCCGATCAGTTCGAGAATACGTCCAATGCCAAAGCCCATTACACAGGCACCGGTCCTGAAATCTGGCAACAGACTGAAGGCCAAGTGACGACAGTGGTGTCAGTCAGCGGAACCGGCGGTACCATTGGCGGTGTCACCCGATATTTAAAGGAACAGAATCAGAAGATCCGAACGTGGTTAGTAGATCCTGATGGTTCTGGCCTTTATCAATATTTAAAAACCGGTGAATTTAAATCTCAAGGTAATTCTTTTACCGAAGGTATCGGCATCATGCGGGCTGTGGCTAATTTTAAACAGGCAAATATTGATTACGCCATCAACTTACCGGATGCGGATTTAGTCGCCATTGCCCAACATCTTATTTACCATGATGGTATCTTACTTGGCAGCAGCGGTGCTTTAAATGTCGCGGGTGCTTTATTTGCCGCAGCCCAAGGACCTAAAAACCAACATATCGTAACTTTTGCCTGTGATTTAGGCGAGCGCTCTTTTTCCAAGTTATACAACCCCGAATTTTTAGCCCGTAACAACATGCCGGCCAAGCCGGTAACTGCTGATCAGTTACTTAAACAATATCAAGCAATGGCGGACCAAACTGTTGATGTCAAAAATTGATTATTTGGATTTAAATTATGCGCACATTTCATGTACGACAACAGAATCCATAATGAAACTGTGAATATTGTCCAATAGTTCCACATAGCGCTGCTTAGCCATAAGTGGTTCAAATGGAAAACCCCAGTTGCCAACACGCACTGTCATCTGCTTATTTTCTGAATCAAAATCAAAAATGACCTGAACCTCTAAACCAGAGGAATAATCAAATGTAAGCGCCACTGGCGAGCCTTTTTTGTAAACCACTTTATGAGCTGTTTTGATCAACTTTCGCCAATCATTCTCAAATGAATTGGCATGCTTGTCAAAAGCGACAATGGCTTTATCAAATGTGGTTTTGTCACAGACATATGTTTTTGTCTGGTAACATGAAACGATTTCTTTTAACTTCATGGCTAAGTCTCTCCATAAACAACAAATAGATTACTCTTGACTTAATATTGCATGCATCAATGGTATTTTCATGTACTTTTGGCTTGAGCCTGAGTGACTTTATTAACGTGATAATTTGCGCAATTCACCTTATGTAACGTCACAAATTGTTATAATCAGACCATGGATATTGTCAATTTACAGATAAATAAATCAACCATACCTTTTCGGATTAACAGCCCCTTTGAGCCGGCGGGTGATCAGCCGCAAGCCATTGAAAAACTGGCACAGGGTTTTGAAGATGGTTTAAAAGCACAGACCTTACTGGGCGTCACCGGTTCCGGTAAAACTTTTACCATTGCGCATATGATTCAAAAGGTGCAAAAAACCACCATGGTAATGGCGCACAACAAAACCCTGGCGGCTCAGTTATACACCGAATTTAAAGAATTTTTCCCCGATAATGCGGTGGAATATTTTGTGTCTTATTATGATTACTATCAGCCCGAAGCCTATATTCCGGCTTCGGATATGTACATTGAAAAAGATGCCTCGATTAACGAATACATTGAGCAGATGCGTTTATCGGCCACCAAAGCACTGATGGAGCGTAAAGATGTCATCATTGTGGCCACCGTGTCGGCCATTTATGGCCTGGGTGACCCGCAGTCATATTTGAATATGTTGGTTTCACTGGCCGTTGGTGAGCGCATTGATCAACGCACTTTATTGCGTCGACTGGCGGAAATGCAGTACACCCGCAATGACCTGGTGTTAGAACGCGGTACTTTTCGGGTTCGCGGTGAAGTGATTGACGTGTTCCCGGCAGATTCAGAGCGGGAGGCGGTGCGCATTGAACTGTTTGATGATGAAATCGATTCTTTACAATTTTTTGATCCACTCACCGGTCACAGTATCAGTCGTGAACAGCAGATTAATATTTTCCCGACATCCCATTACGCAACCCCAAGAGAACGGGTGTTAAGTGCCATCGAGAACATCAAAATAGAATTAAAAGAACGGCTTAAGGTTTTGTATGAACAGAATAAACTGGTGGAAGCGCAACGCTTAGAGCAGCGGACTTTATATGATTTAGAGATGATGCAAGAGTTGGGTTACTGTTCGGGTATCGAAAACTATTCGCGGCACTTAACCGGTTTACCACCCGGGCATCCGCCGCCCTGCTTGTTTGATTACTTACCGTCTGATTCGCTGTTGGTGATTGATGAGTCTCACGTCACCATTCCACAAATTGGCGCCATGTACAAGGGTGATCGATCGCGCAAAGAGAATTTGGTCAACTTTGGCTTTCGTTTGCCCAGTGCCTTGGATAACCGACCATTGAAATTCAAAGAATGGGAAGAACGGACGCCGCGTATGGTGTTTGTCTCCGCCACCCCCAGTAAATACGAAGCCGAACACCAGGCACAAATTGTGGAGCAAATTGTGCGTCCAACCGGGTTGATTGACCCACAAATCGAAGTGCGGCCGGTGGCCACTCAAGTGGATGATTTATTGTCGGAAATCAACAAGCGCGTTAAAGTCAATGAGCGGGTTCTGGTGACCACGCTGACCAAGCGCATGAGTGAGGATTTAACTGAATACTTAGCGGAACAAGGTGTGAAAGTTCGCTATCTGCACAGTGAAATTGCCACCGTGGAACGGGTGGAGATTATTCGCGACTTACGGCAAGGTGTATTTGATGTGTTGGTGGGCATTAACCTGCTACGGGAAGGCTTAGATATGCCGGAAGTTTCATTGGTGGCGATATTGGATGCCGATAAACAGGGTTTTTTACGTTCTGCCAGTTCGCTGATTCAAACCATTGGTCGTGCCAGTCGCAATGTTCACGGCAGAGCGATTTTATACGGCGATACCATCACCGCCGCCATGCAAACGGCGATTGATGAAACGGATCGTCGTCGGCACATTCAAGTTGATTTCAATGAAGAACATAATATTACCCCAACATCGGTGATCAGAAAAATTCATGACTTACAGGCGGTGTATGAGCAGGATCATCCCCAACAATTACTCAAAGTGGCGGATAATAAATCTAAATACAAGCTTGATAAAGCCAAAGATGTGGGTCAGTTACTGCAGAAGTTAGAAAAACAAATGCAGCAACATGCCGCTGATCTGGAGTTTGAAAAAGCGGCAGATTTACGTGACGAGATTGAACGAATTAAAGAAGCTGTATTTTAAGATTATCGCTGCGCCCTCGCGGAGTCTTTCAAGCAGTCATAACCCTGTAAACAATCCATGTCGTTGGGTTAACCGTCAATATTGGTTTCTGATGCGTGACAGACAAGTGCTAGCCTCGCAGCTACAAAATATGACGTAACCCAAAGCCAGGTTTGTTGCTAGAACCCTATTCGGCAATACATATCAGGACAGATTTATGAGCTGCAGATGTTAGAACTAAATCGTGTCGGGTTGAGGCTCGGAGCCTGGTTCTGATTCAGACTTATCCGGCTCAGGCTCTTTTTTAGACTTTTTGAATAAACCTTCAAGTAATTCACGTTTCAGCCGGTCCTTACTGTCTTCTTTGGGCGTTTCTTGTGCTTCGCTCTCAACGGTCTCGTCTGTGGTCTCATCTGCGTTTTCGATGGCTTTATTTTCGCCATTGTCATCCACTGCTTGTTGCTTTGTCTCAACCAGTTTTTCTTTCGATTTTTTATCTTTACCCAACAGCGAATCGAATAACTCCTGTTTTAATTCCTCTTTCTTAGCCTCAATTTTTTCTTTTTGGGTGTTAATCAACAATTGTTTAATATCAATACCAAAATTGGGCGCCAGCATGGAACCTGACAAACTCACCGGAATGCGGTGATTCAATAAGCGCTCAAAGCGCGCGTCCAATACACCGGGTGGTATATTAATCAGCATCGGCTGTATGGTGCCTTTGATGGACTGTTCCACCAAATCCACTTCCACATCCCCGATTAAATCAAAATAAGGTGATTTTAAAGCCAGTTGTTTGGTCTTAATCACGCCATCGACCACATCGGCCTCTAGAGCCATCGAGCCAAACTCGGTTTCTAAAGCCTTATTGGCTTCTGCAGCCTCAGATTTATTTAATAAGCTCAAAGCCTTTTGTGTCATCAGCACCAAATCAATGCCTTTAATTTCACCATCACTGAGGTGATAAGACAAGTGACCATTGGCGCTGCGTAGTGGTGCAGCGGCAAAAAGCTGACTCACGCGAATATCTGCTTGTAATTGCCCCAATCCGCTTAAAAAACCATTGCCCATTAAATCAGTCAGTAGAGGCCCGGCCTGGATATCTTGCATACTGTGTTTAATCACCAGTTTATCGGTGACTTTATCCGGTGCCAAAGTCAATTCTGTTTTTAACAAACCTTGATAGAAAACCGCGGTTAATGGTCGCAAGTTGAGCTCGCTGCCACGGGTGGTCATATGTAACTTAACATTGTCCAAGCTGGTGCCCATGGCGGTTAATCGGCCAATGGTAATCTCACCATCTAAATAGCCAAAATCAACCGCATCTTCACTGTCTTGTACCGTTGCTTCAGATTCAGTTTGTGGCAGATAATCGTCGAGATTAATGTGATTGAGGTTTAATTTAAAATCACCGGCCATGCGCTCTAAATCGGAAATGGTCACTTGACCGGTTAATTCGCTGTCATCTAATTGGGCTTTGATATTATTTAAAGTTAATACTTGTCCGCGCATTGACCAGTCCGTTGAGGCGGACAGTTGATTAGCGGCCTGGTTATCCAAACCCCCGCCTAATTGTTGTAAAAATTCTGCGACATTAAACGAACTGATTGTGACCTGACCGGAATAATTGGCTGTTTGGCTGCTTAAATGAGTCCCTGTTAAGGGTGTTTTTAAGCGAACGTTGGCATATTCAATATTAATTTCAGGAATTTTTAAGCTGTCCTGGCCTAAATCCAATTGGCCACCTTTTTGGGTTCTGACTTTGAGCGGTATGCCATCCATCTCACCGGCTAATGCCAGTGATTTAATATCCACCACCATGGCCTGTTCAGACAACAGGTGGTTCACCACAAAATCAGAGGATAAGTCTGCCGATAGTTTATTTTCAACCATCTCCAACTGACCTTTTAGCGTCATTTCAGCCGGTTTACCGGCGGTTATGGCGGTGCTGGAAAAGTTTAAATCAGACAGTTTCAGGGTGGATCCGGCGGCGGCATCGCGGTAGTTAAGTTGGCCAGCGGATATCTTAATACCCTCTATATTGATTTTTATGTTCGACTTGGTATCAGATTGCGCGGTCTCGTCCTCACTGGCCAGGTGATCCATAATCGATTGCCAATTGCTCTGGCCGGATTGTGCCACCTGCAAATGTATACGGGGACTCATTAATTCCACGGTATCCACTTGGATGTCTTTTTTAAGCAGTGGCATCAATTTAACCCGGGCAGATAAGGTGCCAATGTCCGCTAAACTGTCGCCTGAAAAATCACGTTCATTGGCCACCGTGACGTCATTAAGTTCAATGGCTATCCAGGGGAAAACAGACCAGCCGATGGGACCGTTTAAACTGACTTCGCGACCAATTTGGTTCTGTACAGCCTGCTGAATTTCAGGTTTATGATCATTGGGATCAAATAATATCGGCAACAATAACACGGCTAAAACAAGCAGTAAAACAACCGTAACCAAAATGCCGAAAAGCCATTTAACTAATTTTTTCATATAAATGAGGAGTTATTTTTAACACGTTTAATATAACATGCGGAGAATTAAAAAAGCATGAAATGAAGTCAGACTAATTGTTTACCAACCGCCACCGCCGCCACCGCCACCGCCGCCGCCGGAGAATCCACCGCCACCGCCTGATGAAGACGGGGCAGTTGATGCTGATGACAGGGTGCTGGCCATACCGCCTGAAATGGCGCCGAAACTGCGACTACCGGTACTGCTTAAATCAAAACTATGCCCGCTGTACCAAGTGGGTTGATACTCCTCGGGATCCAAGGCGGCTTGTTTTAAATAGGTCGCAAATTGCTCTGACCACTGATTCTCCACACCTAAGGCCAAGGCATAAGGCAGGTATTTTTCAAACAATTCCGGGGTCATTTGTGGTGGATGCATAATCTCCAATCGGTTTTGTTCAGCAGTGGATAAATACAGCTTAAAGCCTTCAATTTTATCCATTAATTCACGACCAAAAGGTGTCGGCGCTTTCAGTAAGTAAATAAACAGCAGATTAACCACAATTAAAAAGCCCAACATAATGATTAATTCAATTGACAGATTTAAGTTGGACATGAAAACAAAAACAGCAATAACAGGTATCCAACCGAGTGGTTTGGATTTAAAGATAAAAAACATCACCAGTGCAAACACAGCGATTTGTCCCAATACGCCAAAAGCACTTCGATCACCTGGATTATGATGCAACAATAAAGCCAGCATCACCAGCACGCTGATACCCATGCCGATAAAAGCGTATATCCAATTATTTTTAAAGCATTTTTCTTTGTATTCTTGCTTAATTTTAGCGATTAAACCGGCTTGTGCGGTTTTTACTTTGCTGTTGTATTTTTTATCAATCACCATGGAATCGCTGGATCGCAATAATTTCTGCAAGATTAATCGTTCACCTTTGGAGGCTTGTTCTTTGGGGTCTTGTTTTTGGCGGGTTAATTTGTAACCACTGCTTTTTTTTGTGAGTTGGATATAACCTTTAACCGCTAAATTAATTAAGGCAGCGGTAAAACTTTTGCCGTCTGCTTTTTCATTGAGCACATAACGCACCGCCGCCGGTGACATGCCATCAGGTGGATAAAAAAGAGGCACAATAACACCGGGCTCCGGATCTCGACCGACACGGTCCCAGGCCATCCAATAAAACACCATCAGACTTAGCAAGGTCACAACCATTAATAACCAAAATAAATTATCGTTCAAAAAATCTATAATCGCCGAACGGTTATTGGAGAAAAAACCTTTGCTGAAATCTATTTGAAAAGTCAGACCCTGATAGGCCTGTAACGCACGACTGCTTGTGAACAAGACCCTTTGATTGTTAATCTCAGTTTGGTAATTTGTTTCTTCGTCACCTTCATAACCAGTCCAAGCCTGACGCTTTTTTATCGCAGCCATGGGCAGGTTGTCGGGCAGATAGACTGTGGCGGTCACTTTATCAATAGGAAAATTCCAACCATTACCGGTCACATTCCAGGCAAAACGATCATAGGTATCTAAAAAACCCATTTGTCGGTCGGTTCGGTAGGCAATGGTATAGGTCTGTAAGCCTCGGGGTACCATTTTATTTTGACTACCAATAAAGACTCTGACTCCAAGCGCCAATGGTTCCGTGTGATATGGCTCAGGATTACCGTTGCGTAATACCCGATCAACTTCAAAACCAACCGTGGATTTGGTTAGCATGGGTGTTTTGTAAATGGTGGGAAAGTCTCTAAAAATACCGCGTCTGATTTTATTGTGCTCAACCTGCACCTGAATGGTTTCCACCACTTCAATTTCGCCATCCACATGCAGCGTAATGTCGCTGTCATAGGACAAGATTTTTTCTGCTGCCGGTGCTGCCGCTGAAAACAGCAACAATAAGACAACACATATCTGTCGTTGCATGGTATTAATCGAAGGCAACATCCGGGTTTTCTGCGTGTGCCGGGTCTTCTATTTCAAAGTATTCAGCCTCTTTGAAATCATATTTCTGGGCAATGATGTTAGAAGGGAAGGATTGAACCAGGGTATTATATTCACGCACTGCTCCATTGTAATAACGCCGCGCATATTGAATATCGGTTTCGATTTGTTGTAATTGCTGTTGTAAATCCAGAAAGTTGGTGTTGGCTTTTAAATCAGGATAGGCTTCCACCTGAACCATCAAACCGGACAGTGCATGGGAGAGTTTTTGTTCTTGTTTGATTTGTTGCTGCGGTGTGTCTGCCTGTTTCGCTTGATTTCTGAGCTGGATAACATTTTCCAGAGTTTCCGCTTCATGCTTGGCATATTGTTTGACCACTTTGACCAGATTTGGAATCAAATCATAACGACGTTTTAACTGCACATCGATTCCGCTCCAGCCATCCTCCACATGGTTTTTCTTTTTCACCAATTGGTTATACAGACCAACAGCCCATACCACGATGGCTGCCACCACTAAAATTAAGATAATTAAAACACTCATGGTTCGCATGAAATCTCCGCTCTAAAATAACCCATTGATTATAACCCCAGCGCCAACAAAATTGAATGATTAAAAAAGACGGTTAAATGAACCCAAATAATTCAGCGTGAATTTCACCATCCCAGGGATGCAGCATCATCAGCTCACTGAATTGGGCAAATTGCCGTGGAAAATTAGCAATCACTTCATGCGGTTGTGGCACCAGGTTTTTATCCGCAATTAAGCCAAATTCAACTGAGCCGTTATACGACAAAATACTGATACCCATGCCCACGGTGCCATTTTGCGGTACCCAGAACATCATTTTATTAATTTTACAGCCGGCAATATAAAGTGGCACTTGCGGGCCCGGAACATTGGTTAACACGGCCGTGGCTTTTTTAGAAAACTGATGTAACAACAGATTTTGAATGGCAGTCGGCGCCAAGCCCACCAAGCTCAATAAACTTAAAGTGACTAAGGCCTGTTTGGATTTTTTCAGTTCATTCATTTCATTATGAACATAAGCCAAGCGTGCCAACGGATTGGCTTCAAACACCGGTAGGTTTAAAAACACCAGACCAAAATGATTACCCAATTCTTTGGCATGCTTTAAAGGCCGTAAGTTGACCGGCACCGTGGCACGAATCACTTTCTCATCGGGATTGTCACCCTTATCCAACATATAAGACCGTAAAGCACCGGCCAAATTGGCAATTAAAACATCATTGACGGTGGTTCCGGTGGCTTTGGCCACGGCTTTGACTTCATCCAATGGCAAAGATTGGGACCAAGCGACCCGCTTGCGCGTGCATAACTCTGACTTAAAAACACTTTCCGGGTCATTACTTAAGGCCAGGGCTGAAATCAGCTCTTCCATCAGGTTAATGGATTCGCCCACACCTTTTTCCAGCAAAGCGGGATTACTCAGCACATCTTTGCCTAAGCCGGCGATTTCATTGAGTAATTTGAGGGATTGATTAAACTGTTTTTTAGCCGGGTTAATCACCTGATGCAATAAATCCAGTTTTTCATGCTGTTCTTGCTGAGATTCCTCGGCATCGAGCTGTAAACTTTTCTCGCGACTGATGCTGGTCATGGATAACAACACCTGAACAAGGGCAATGCCATCGGCATAACTGTGGTGAATTCGTATCACCACCACCGGGCCTTTGACGTAATTTTCAACAATATGATAGGACCACAGCGGTTTGTTTTTATCTAAGGGTGATGAGGCTAAATTACTGACGTAATCTTGTAACTCACGGTAATCAGCCGCTCCCGGTAAAGCCACTCGTCTGACATGGGCCGCCATATCAAAATATTTGTCTTCTTGCCAAAAACAGCCGGTTTTACTTTGGTTGGCACACTGGCGAAAACGCCGAAAGGTCAGGAATTTTTTGACTAAAACGGTTTTAAAAACATCAATATCCGGCAGTTGATCTAAAAACATCATGCCGGTAATCATCATTAAATTATGCGGTGTTTCCATGCGTAACCAGGCGGTATCGACTTTACGCATGGGATCTTTTTTACCGTCAAAATATTGCAGCATGGATGCTTATAAAAATGAACAACCTTTATTATAAAGAATGGACGCTAAAATACATAGCAGAGAAATTGGCAGATACTAAACGAGGTGTTTTATTAATAGTTGTAACCGCTGCCGATTTCTAAATTCATTGACTTGCATCTGGTAACAAACATGCACTTTTTCATCCACTTCCGGGAATTGATGCGGAATAAAGTTAAAAGCAATGGCTTCGATTTGTTTGCTTAAATCCATGGTTTGTAAACGCAGTCGGGTGTGAATCTCAGCCACCGCTTTCTTTTCTTTGACAATAAAATAATCATCAAATAAAGGTGGCTCAAAAGCGGCACCCCAAGGGCCGGCATCCGCCAATTGCTGTGCCATAAATAATGATAAATCCTCCACCGGGACTGCGCCGTCACTGTCAACTTGTTGATGATCCGGTAGATTATCCACCCAGTCGTTGACCACTTGGCACAGTTGTTTTTTAAATTCAGCCATATGGTCTTTTTTTAAGGTTAAGCCGGCTGCCATGGCATGGCCACCAAATTTCTTAATTAAACCCGGATTATCACGATCCACTGCCACCAGCGCATCACGAATATGGAGTCCGTCAATACTTCGTGCAGAACCTTTGACCCATTGTGAGTCCTCACCTTCATCAGCAAAAGCCACCACCGGTCGTTGGGTGTATTCTTTGACTTTTGATGCCAATAGGCCCACCACGCCCTGATGCCAGCGGCTATGATAAATACATACAGCGGCACTTAATTTATGGTCTTTTTTTAAGGTTTTAATCACTGAATCAGCCATGTTTTGCATATTGGCTTGAATGGCTTTGCGTTCTTTATTAATGACGTTGAGCTCTTGCGCCAGTTGATCTGCGCGGTCCGGGTCTTCAGTCAGCAATAATTCAATACCAACTTGCATGTCTTGTAAACGACCGGCGGCATTTAAACGAGGCGCTAACATAAAAGCCAACATCTGAGCATCGGCACGGCTATAATCGCTGCCGGCCGCTCGGCACAAAGCCAACAAACCACAGTTTCCGGTACCTTGTCGCAGACGTTTTAGTCCGGCAGCAATTAAAATTCTGTTGTTGTGATCCAACGGCACCACATCAGCCACCGTTCCCAAAGCCACTAAATCAAGGTACCTACTGAGCGACACGCCTGCTGTCGAAAGATGCGCATAATCAGCGACATCTTTTAATTGACGAATAACCCGTGTTAATAAATAAAAAGCCACCCCGACACCTGCCAAAGCCGGACTGCCAAAATCGCTATTTTTCATATTGGGATTAACGATGGCGTCGGCCGGAGGCAATGTGGCCGGCGGTAAGTGGTGATCGGTGATCACCACTTGCATGCCTAATGTTTGGGCTTTTTTAACACCTTCTGTGGAGCTGATGCCATTATCTACAGTAACAATAAACTGACAGCCATGTTTGGCCAGTTCATCCACCAGGCCTTCGGATAAACCGTAACCGTAATCAAACCGGTTTGGCACCATATAATCAATATTGTCGGCCCCCAATTGCCGCAAAACCCGCACCATCAAAGCCGTGGCGGTGGCACCATCGGCATCAAAATCACCGACGATAAATAGTTTTTTTTGCTGACCGATGGCCTCAATAATTAATGTAGCAGCCTGGTCAATACCGGGCATGGCATCGGCGTGACTGAGGTGTTTTAAGCTGTATTCAATTTGACTGGCATCTTTGATACCGCGGGCACGGTAAATGCGTTGAATTAAGGGCGGCAGGTGTTCGCCGCCCGGTAACGGTTCGTTAGAAATATCTCGACGATTAATACGAACCACAATTTCAGGAATAGGCTAAATATATTGAATGTCTTCGATGAAATAGGTTTTTTCACCACCCGGGGCTTGGACATGCACTTCATCATCGACACTTTTACCCACCAAAGCCCGCGCAATGGGCGAACTGATGGATATTTTGCCTTCATCAATATTGGCTTCCGCGTCACCCACAATTTGATAAGTCACATGGTCACCAGTGTCTTCATCTTCTAACACCACGGTGGCGCCAAAAACAACCTTATCACCAACATTTAAGTTACTGACATCAATAATTTCTGCATGGCCTAATAAACTCTCAAGCTCACCGATGCGACCTTCATTAAAGGATTGCTGCTCACGGGCGGCATGGTACTCGGCATTTTCTTTCAAATCACCATGATCTCGGGCAGTCGCGACGGCTTCAATAATTTTCGGTCGTTCAACGTTTTTAAGACGCTTCAGTTCAGCCTTGAGCTGTTCTGCGCCTTTTTTGGTAATGGGTTTTCTCATGTTAACTCCTTAATAGTCATGTTTATGCGTCATGTAATTCACTGAGTGCGTAAATTTCCGGGTTTTTAACATACTCAAAAGCAGCTATGGTGGCGGCGGCACCGGCTAATGTGGTGCTGTAATGCACACCTTGTTTCAGCGCTTCAGTCCGAATTGAAGCTGAATCTGCAATCGCTTGGGCACCTTCTGTGGTGTTAATGATAAAATCAATTTCCTGGCTTTTAATACGGTCCACAATATGCGGCCGACCTTCAATGACCTTGTTGACACTTTCACAAAAGACACCGGCTTTTCTAAGCAGCTGACAGGTACCATGTGTGGCCACCAGTTCAAAATTCAACGCACTCAATTGTTTTGCTAATGGCACCAATTTATCTTTATCGGCATCTCGAACACTGACAAAAGCTTTGCCCACTTGAGGTATCTTAACATGAGCACCGATTCTTGAGGCTGCCACCGCAGCACCAAATGATTTACCGGTTCCCATGACTTCACCGGTGGAGCGCATTTCCGGCCCCAAAATAGGATCAACACCCGGAAATTTAGAAAACGGAAACACCGGTTCTTTGACTGAATAGTGATTTAGTTTCAAACGTGGTTGAACGCCCTGCTCTTTGAGACTGATGCCGGCCATACACAATGCGCCGATTTGCGCCAGTGGTAAACCCGTGGCTTTAGACACAAAAGGCACTGTTCGCGAAGCCCGTGGGTTAACTTCAATAATATAAATGTTATCACCCTGAATGGCAAACTGGGTGTTCATTAAGCCCACCACATTCAATTCTTTCGCCATAAGGGTACATTGCCTGATCAGCTCTTGTTGAATCTCATCACTCAAAGTAAATGGCGGAATACAACAAGCTGAATCGCCTGAATGAACACCGGCTTGCTCGATGTGCTCCATAATGCCACCCACCAACACGTCATGACCATCACTAATGATGTCCACATCCACCTCAATGGCGTGGTCCAAAAATCGATCTAACAACACCGGTGAATCATTTGACACCAATACCGCTTCTTGCATATAGCGGCTTAATTCAGTCACTGAATGAACCACTTCCATGGCACGACCACCGAGTACAAAAGATGGTCTCACCACCAACGGAAAACCAATGGCGTCGGCACGTTCTAAAGCTTCGTTAATGGAACTGACCGTGTCATTGGGCGGTTGCTTTAAATTCAGTTTATTCAGCATGGTTTTAAATTGCTCGCGGTCTTCTGCACGGGCAATACACTCAGGTGATGAGCCAATAATCGGTACCCCGGCATTGGCCAGATCTTCCGCTAAGTTTAAGGGTGTCTGGCCGCCATATTGCACAATCACACCTTCGGGCTTCTCCACATCAACAATCGCCAACACATCTTCCAATGTCAGTGATTCAAAATAAAGCCGATCAGATGTGTCGTAATCAGTGGACACAGTTTCCGGATTACAGTTCACCATAATGGTTTCGAAACCGGCTTTTTTAAGGGCGATGGAGGCATGCACGCAACAGTAATCAAATTCGATACCTTGACCAATGCGATTGGGACCACCACCTAAAATCATAATTTTGCGGTTATCAGAAGGTCTCGCCTCACACTGTTGTTCATAGCTGCTATAAAAATAAGCCGTTGGTGATGCAAACTCGGCGGCACAAGAGTCCACCCGTTTATAAACCGGCTTCACTTGGTAGGATAGTCGTGTTTCTCGAACCAATTGTTCTGAGCAGTTGAATAACTGACTTAAGCGATCATCTGAAAAGCCCAAGCGTTTTATGGCCAACCAATCTTTACCATCTAATTCATTAATGGCCGTATCGGTTAAGGACTGTTCTACCTTAACTAAATGCTCAATGGCTTGTAAAAACCAGGGATCAATGTTCGATAAACGGTGAATGTCTGTTAAAGAATAGCCATGCCGAAAGCCATCAGCTACATAAAACAACCGTTGTGACGAAGCTTCTCTGATTTCTTTATTCAAATCAAAGCCTTGTGCCATTTGTTCGGCTGTGACCATCGGCTGTAAGCCGCTGTAGCCCATTTCCATACCACGTAAGGCTTTTTGTAATGATTCACTGAAGGTTCGACCAATGGCCATGACCTCGCCCACCGATTTCATCTGGGTGCTTAAGCGATCAACACTGCCGGCGAATTTTTCAAATGCAAAACGTGGAATTTTGGTCACCACATAGTCAATGGATGGTTCAAACGAGGCGGGAATGGTGTCTCCGGTAATTTCGTTGTCCAGTTCATCCAAGGTGTAACCCACAGCCAACTTAGCCGCCACTTTCGCAATGGGGAAACCAGTGGCTTTGGATGCCAAAGCCGATGACCGAGATACCCGCGGATTCATCTCAATAACTATCATGCGGCCACTGTCAGGATCGATGGCAAATTGCACATTAGAGCCACCGGTTTCCACGCCAATTTTACGCAACACCGCTAATGACGCATCACGCATCACTTGATATTCTTTATCGGTGAGCGTTTGTGCCGGTGCCACAGTAATGGAATCGCCGGTGTGCACACCCATGGGGTCAAGATTTTCAATGGCGCAAATAATAATACAATTATCCGCCTTATCACGCACCACTTCCATTTCAAACTCTTTCCAACCCAATAAAGACTCTTCTAGTAATACTTCAGTGGTTGGTGATAAACGTAAGCCTTCACGGGTGATGTTCTCAAATTCTTCTAAATTATAAGCAATACCGCCGCCGGTACCGCCCATGGTAAATGAAGGCCTGATAATCACCGGGTAACCGATGGTTTTTTGTACTTCTCTGGCTTCTTCCATATCATGAACAATGGCCGAATGAGCCACTTCCAGACCGATTTCTTGCATCGCCACTCGGAATTGCTCACGGTCTTCAGCCATGTCTATCGCCTCACGGGAAGCGCCAATCATTTCAACGCCAAATTTCTCTAGCACCCCTTGGCTGACCAGATCCAACGAACAATTTAATGCGGTCTGCCCGCCCATGGTCGGTAGAATGGCATTGGGACGTTCACGCTCAATAATTTTTGCCACCGTTTGCCAGGTAATGGGTTGAATGTATATTTGGTCGGCTGTTTCAGGATCAGTCATGATGGTGGCCGGATTCGAATTCACCAAAATAACGTGATAGCCTTCATCTTTCAGGGCCTTACAGGCCTGAGTACCGGAGTAATCAAATTCACAGGCTTGGCCAATAACAATGGGGCCGGCACCGATAACCAAAATACGCTTAATGTCAGTGCGCTTAGGCATGGGCATTCTCCTGTTGTTGTCGATAGCTTGTCATGGCAGTTATGAATTCATTAAAAATGGGTAAGGCATCATGTGGACCAGGGCTGGCCTCAGGGTGTCCCTGAAAAGCATAAGCCGGTTTACTTCGATGGCGAAAACCTTGTATGGTGTGATCAAACAATGAACGATGGGTGACGGTTAATTCAGCCGGTAAATTGTCTTCAGAAACGCAAAAGCTGTGATTCTGACTGGTAATCATGACCCGCTTAGTAGCCACATCCATGACCGGATGGTTGGCACCATGGTGGCCATATTTCATTTTTTCAGTTTCACCACCTAAAGCAAGGGCTAAAATTTGATGTCCCAAACAGATACCAAAAAAGGGTATATCAGCAGCCAGTAACTCCTGACAAGCGGTGATGGCATAATCACAAGCCGCCGGATCACCCGGGCCATTGGACATAAACACACCATCGGGTTTCATTGCCAATACTTCGGCGGCCGAAGTTTGTGCCGGTACCAAAGTGATGTCACAACCCAAATCATGCAAAATTCTCACAATTTGCTGTTTAATACCAAAATCATAACAAACCACATGGTACGGTGTGTTTGTTGACTGTTTGAAATTCTGCGAGGCCAGATCGTAACGGCCTTCTTGCCATTTTTGCTGATTATCAATAGTCACCTCTTTGGCCAAATCCAGACCGGCTAACCCCGCAAAATCTTGTGCTTTTTTTATGGCTGCTTGTTCATCAATCGGGGTATTAAAATCGCCGGTCACAATACAAGCTTTCATGGCGCCGTGATCACGCAAATGGTTGGTTAAATCTCGGGTATCCAAACCGGTTATGGCAACAATGCCCTGTTCTTTTAAATAATCACTTAACCGGGTTTGGCTACGCCAGCTACTGGCTTCCTCATGATACTCACGAACAATGAGCCCCGCCGCTTGAACTTTGGGCGACTCATTGTCAAAAGTGTTGATTCCGGTATTACCGATATGCGGATAAGTTAAGGTCACCAATTGACCGGCATAAGAAGGGTCTGACAGAATTTCCTGATAGCCGGTCATGGCAGTATTAAATACCACCTCACCCACTTGACTACCTGTGGCAGCAAAGGAAAAACCATGAAAGACACGACCGTCGGCTAGAGCCAATATAGCTGGCGGACGGTTTTCGGGGAACAATAATTGTTTTAATTTAGACATGGCACAACTCAGTTAGGCGTAAAAAAAGCCGGTAATGCACCGACCATTTACAATGTGTAGAATTGAAAGCGGATTTTAGCTTAAATTGTCGGTAAACACCACACAGTAACCAACATTTTCTCTATAATACTCAGATGCAGATTCATATTGCCATTTTTCATCCTCGTCGCACAGGCATTTTAAGTGCCGCCATTGATTTACAAGCCGATCAGGTTATTTTGTTACACCGACAAGAAGATGTGGTTGCCGGCATTAAATCTGCACTCAACAGTCGCGGCATTCGCTGTCACTCTCAGGTGATAGATTTCGATACCGAACGATTGAGAGAGCATTTGAGTGAATTATTAGAACAATATCAGTCTGAACATTTGTATTTAAATGCTTCCAGCGGTTATAAGAAAATGATTTTAATCGCCTTTGAACAATTTAATGCCTATGGCTACCCTATTTTCCTGGTTGATAAATTTACCGATGAGCTCTATTGGCTTAAAAATCGTGCGGATCAGCCCACTGCTGACCATCATTTAAGTCACGAAATTAAAATTAATGAATACCTTAAAACATTAAATACCCATGAGCTGTTTGCTGGTGATAAAACCCCTGAACCTGCGACCTCCCGTGAACTAACTCATTGGCTGATTAGTCATATTGGCACTTACGACAAGCACCTTGCACAACTGAATTACATGGCCATGATGGCCAGCAAAGACAACCGTTATGCTTTGGACCACCACCAAGTAAAAAACCAAGGTCTGTTAACTGTGTTGGGTCAGTTTGAAGCCGCCGGCATGTTGACCTTACGTGGCCGAAAACTCAAATTTACAGATGCCAATGCACGCTTTTATTGCAATGGTGGATGGTTGGAAAACCATGTGTTTTCTCTTGTCTACGGCATGCGTAAAAGTCGTCCACATATTGTAGATGTGGCCAAAGGCTTACATGTTGTACGCCACAATGGCACAGTTAAAAATGAAATTGATGTGGCCGCCATGAGCCATAACCGTTTGCATGTCATTGAGTGTAAAACCCGTAAATTTTCAAAAAGTGATGATGATAACTCTGCTGCCAATACTGCCATTTATCGATTAGATACCTTGAAAACCTTTGCCGGAGGGATATCCAGTAAAGCCATGTTGGTTAGTTATCAACCCTTGAACAGTTACAGTTTATCTCGCGCCGAAGATTTGGGTATTTATTGCTGTTCACATACACAATTGAAACAATTAGACCACCACTTATATCGATTTTTTGATACCGAAACATGAAAAATTTTAGAAGCGATAACGAAGCACCGGTTCATCCTGACATTTTGCAGGCAATGGTTGATGCAAACCAGGGTTTCAGTGAATCCTATGGCTATGATGTCTACAGCGAACAATTAACAGAACAATTCCAACAACTATTTGGTTGTTGGTGTGAGGTGCTGCCTTTAACAACAGGTACTGCGGCCAACAGTATCGCCACAGCATTAACCACACCTCCTTACGGTGCCATTTATTGCCACCCAAACAGCCATATTAACGTCGATGAGTGCGGCGCACCTGAGTTTTTTAGTGGTGGCGCTAAACTGATAACCGTAACCGGCGATAACGGCAAAATCGATATTGATAGATTGAACGACCGTTTAGAAAACAGCGGTCACCATGGAGAGCATGAATCATTACCCGCTGCAATTAGTCTGACACAATGCACTGAATCGGGTACGGTTTATTCTTTGGCGGAATTAAAAGCAATCAAAAAGTTAGCTGACAAATATGGCTTAGCTGTGCATATGGACGGTGCCCGATTTGCCAACGCTTTGGTGACTTTGGGTGTGAACGCTGCCGAAGCCACCTGGCAATCGGGAATTGATCTATTGTCCTTTGGTGCCACCAAAAATGGCGCCATGATGGCTGAGGCACTGGTCATATTCAACCCTGTTTATAACAAACAAATCAAACGTTTACGAAAAAGAGCCGGTCATTTAATCAGTAAAATGCGTTATGTTAATTGTCAATTGCTGGCTTATTTAAAAAATGATTTGTGGCTACAATTGGCGCATCACGCCAATCAACAGGCTCAGCTTTTTGTGAAGTCGGTCAACCAAGAAGTTACCCTTTTATATCCGGTAGAAGCCAACGAAGTGTTCTGTCGTTTACCGTTAAAACAGATCAACAGTTTAGAACAGCAAGACTTTTTATTTCATCGCTGGCCCGGACAAGAAGGCGTTATCCGACTGGTGTTTTCTTTTGCCACTAAAACCGAAGATACTGAGCAATTAATTCGAGCCATCAACAATATCTAAAGCTGCAAAATCAATGTCAGACAATTGTTGTAAGTGTGATTGCAAGGTGCCGAACGGAATTGGCTGACTAAATAAAAAACCTTGAAACTCATCACAGCCCATGGCCACTAATTTTTGTAATTGCCCATAAGTTTCAACACCCTCTGCTACAGTGGTGATATTTAAGTTTTTACCCATAACAATCATGGTTTTAACCAGTTCCAAATCATCTTGATCTTCATTCATATCATGAATAAAAGATTTATCAATTTTCAGCGCGTGAACCGGAAAATTCTTCAGGTAAGATAAAGAAGAATAGCCGGTGCCAAAATCGTCAATCGCCACATTAATACCCCAGTTGGTTAATTGATTTAAAATATACTGGCTATTTTCAACATCTTGAATCAACGTTTGCTCAGTTAATTCCAATTCCAGACGGTCATAAGGAAATTGATGTTCATCCAGGATATTTTTGAGTCGGCTCAAAAACTCCGGATGTTCTAAAAGCCTGGCTGAAACATTAAAACTTAAGACAATGTTTTTATGGGATGACAGCAAAGTTTTAAAATGTTGACATGATTCACTCAATAGCTGCCATGACACCGACACAATCAAACCGGTGTCTTCTAATAACTCAATAAATGCTTTGGGCTCTTGGTAATCGTTTTCTGCCTGTCGCCAACGCATTAACGCTTCAGCTCCAACCATATGACCTTGGGCATCATATCGGGGTTGATAAAACATCTCAAAGCGTTGTTGCTCTTGTGCCTCGTGTAATTGATTGACCAATTTAAGACGGGCCTGGGCTTTATGCTCTATCACTGAGTCATAAATGGCATAGGTGTTTCTGCCTTTATCTTTGGCACGATAGAGTGCGGCATCAGCGTTTGATAATAGTTCATTCACCGTGGTGCCGTCACGTGGATACATGGCGATACCAATACTGCCGGTTAAACGAATCTGGTGACCCTCAATTTCAACCGGATACTTTAACTGTTTCATGAACCGTTCTGCCAAAGCAATCACATTTTCTTCGCGTATTTTATCCGGTAAGAAAATAATAAATTCATCACCACCCATACGGGCAATGATGTCATGATTTCTGAATATCCTGGAAAACAGTTCAGGTAATTTTTTTAACAACTGATCACCCATGGCATGACCCAAGGTATCATTAACATCTTTAAAATGGTCTAAATCAATAAAAAGCAAAGTAAATGGAATCTTTGCTTTATCACTGTTGGCTATATATTGCTCTATGTATTGGGTAATATAATGACGATTTGGCAAGTTGGTTAAACTATCGTGATTCGCTAGGTAACTCAGTTTCTGTTGAACTTTTTCCCTTTCCTTAATTTCTAAAGACAGCTGATGTGATTGATTTTTTGCTTTGTGCCGCGACAACAAAGTCATCAGCAACATAAAAACAATCAATATACCACCGGTCAATACCACGTAAGGTAAAGGGGATAAAATGGTAGTTAATACAGTATCAGTCGGATAAATCTTGAAGGTCCAACCATCGATGTCAGCATCTAAGTTTAATTCAAAAAACTCTAAATAACTGTTCTGTTGTAATTGTGGACCGTCGGCATAAACCACCTCTTGACCGGCATAGGCTTTGGTGTAAAAACCGGTATTGACTGGATCATTTAAAATACGCGCCAGAAATTCATCAATGTATATCTCAATGGCAAAATAACCATCAAACTGTGCATCAAAAACAATCGGCATCAGAATGAAAATAATGTTATAGCCATCATCGGTATTAATCACAGGACTATATTCAGGCAAGTTGTCTCGTTGTGCCGATGCCAGTTTGGTCTGAATACCCGGTTGACTGATAATGGACTTAATATCAATATGATGAAGCGGCTTAAGACTCTCGCTCCACTGCACTGTGAGATCAGAATCTATCCACCATATTTCATTGACCCCGGGGGTTCGTTCGATGAAATTACGGGCATCAGAACGCCATTTTAACTCCGGCGTGCCCTGATTAACCAGCCAACGATTAACCATAGATGCCAAATCACTGGTGAGTTCTTGGGAAGTATAAATGATTTGAGCTTGCGTGCGATCACTCTGGCCTTTGAGGATTTGATTCATGGTGTTGATTTGAGACTGCCTAATTTGGTAAGCAACAAAAGTCACTGCCAAAAACAATACAATGGCAACAATCCATGCAGATAAATAGGACTTATCAAATAGTCTTTTAATTGTCAGACCCCTCAATCATTAATCAGCACCACTAATCACTCGCCACAAAGTTGAAACAGAATAGCATGAGAATACTTTAAAAAACAATCAAGCAATTCACATATAGATGAATT
Organism: Marinicella gelatinilytica; assembly: GCF_026410405.1. Classification (GTDB taxonomy): domain Bacteria; phylum Pseudomonadota; class Gammaproteobacteria; order Xanthomonadales; family Marinicellaceae; genus Marinicella; species Marinicella gelatinilytica. The sequence continues at coordinate 36,547 of NZ_JAPMLN010000012.1, forward strand.
TATGATTAAAATCACTTACTTGTACGTTTTGACTTATGTTGTTAGTGACAGGGTGGTTGGCGCAAATCAATGTTAAATGATGGCCAGATCACCCTTGTCTTGTAACCAAGATTTACGGTCAGCCGCACGCTTTTTAGCCAATAACATATCCATCATTTCATGGGTTTGATCCCCTGCTTCCACGGTCAATTGCACCAGTCTTCGGGTATCCGGCAAAATCGTACTTTCTCGTAACTGCATCGGATTCATCTCACCCAAGCCTTTAAATCGGGTGACGCTGACCTTCTTCTTGTTGTTATTTTTTTCTAAGGTATCGAGAATATGCTGTTTTTCACTGGCATCCACCGCATAATGTTTTTCTTTACCCACATCAATTCGGAATAAAGGCGGCATGGCCACAAACACATGACCGGCACGCACCACCGGTTCAAAGTGCCGTAAAAACAAAGCGCATAATAAGGTGGCAATATGTAATCCATCAGAATCGGCATCCGCTAAAATAATGATTTTACCGTAGCGCAGGCCTTCTAAATCAGTGGTCCCGGGATCAACACCGATGGCCACCGCCAAATCATGTACTTCCTGTGATGCCATAACCTGATTCGGGTCCACTTCCCAAGAATTGAGAATTTTACCGCGTAACGGCATAATGGCTTGAAATTCGCGATCTCTGGCTTGCTTTGCCGAGCCACCGGCAGAATCCCCCTCAACCAGGAAAATCTCACTGACATTTGGATCATCGGTGGTGCAGTCCGCTAATTTACCAGGTAATGCTGGGCCTTGTGTGATTTTTTTGCGCACCACTTTTTTGGCTTGGCGCAATCTGTCTTGAGCGGCATTAATGGCTAAATTGGCAATCAATTCAGCGGCATCTACATTTTGATTTAACCACAGCGTTAAAGCATCTTTAATGGTGCCGGTGACATAAGCGGCAATGGCTCTGGATGATAATCGCTCTTTTGTTTGCCCTGAAAATTGCGGTTCCTTCATTTTGCAACTCAAGACATAACTGACCCGGTCCCAAACATCGTCCGGTGCCAATTTAACACCCCGTGGTAATAAATGATGGCTGTCGGCAAAGTCCCGCAAGGCTTCCGTTAGACCGGTGCGCAAACCATTGACATGCGTACCACCTAAAGGTGTCGGTATCAGGTTGACATAACTTTCTGTAATCAGCTCACCTTCGGGCACCCAGGCCAGAATCCAATCCACGGTAAACTCATCATCCTGATGAGCACCATCAAAACCGTCTGCGGGGATGGTTTCAGAAGCCTGAGTGGCGTCATTAAAATAATCACTTAAGCCATTTTCGTAACACCAGATGTCTTCTGTGTCTGCCATCTCATCACGAAAAACCACCGTTAAACCCGGTGATAAAACTGCTTTTGCTTTTAACAATCGCCGTAACCGTTTTGCATCTATCTTTAGATGATCAAAATACTTAGGTTCCGGGGTAAATTGGATTCGGGTACCGGTGTTGCGTTGTCCCACTTCAGCAACCGGCGTTAATTCACTGACCTTGTCACCCTGCTCAAAAGCAATGTGATGTTCCTGGCCATTGCGTTTAATCCAGACATCTAAACGTGAAGACAAGGCGTTAACCACAGACACGCCCACACCATGCAGACCACCTGAAAAGGTGTAATTCTTATTTGAAAATTTACCACCGGCATGTAATTTACATAAAATCAGCTCAACACCGGAGACACCATGTTCCTTGTGAATATCGATGGGCATGCCACGACCATCATCAGTGACTTCAATCACGCCGTTTTTATATAATTGTACGGTGATTTTTTTAGCGTAACCGGCTAAGGCCTCATCCACTGAGTTATCAACCACTTCCTGAACCAAGTGATTGGGGCGATCAGTATCAGTGTACATTCCCGGTCGGCGTCTAACCGGCTCTAAACCTGACAGGACTTCAATGTCTTCTGATTGATATGTGTTGCTCATAGTTAAATGGATTTCCGTTTAAATTTCTTTATATATAGATCCAGATTCTGATGTTGAACCGGCTTTATCGGGGTCATTGTCATTATTCTTATTGACCGGATACAACGCATCATAGGTCACATAGTTGGCTGAAAACACCACCCCCATCATGACACTCATAAATAACAGCATCATAATATTAACGATGCCCATACCAAACGCACCCGCCAGCAATCCCATTAACAAACTCAGCATAAACGCCGCTGCCATCGCCAGCAACATCAACCAAAGGGTTAAACTAAGTATTGGCTGCCAAGCAAAAAGCACTGTTTTCACACTGCGAATCATGGCTTGAAATGGTGTATCACCATTAAACATCACCAACGCCGGTGAAAATGCCATTAGTAACGCCACCGGCAGACCAGTCAATATATTCACCAATAACCGCAAAAAGGCCTCAGACAATAAAATTTCTTCAGCCATATCCGGGGTCAGTGGCGGTAATTGTAATGCATTAAGCAGTCCCAATTGAACTGCATGCATAAGATAATTCAGCATCACAGCTAATACACCGAGTAACAACAGTACATTAAATCGTGTTATCAGTAACTGCCAACAAGATGACCACAGTTGAGTCATCGATTGATAATTGTTGTTATTTTGTTGTGTCCGACATAATAAATAAAACCAGGCGGTCATCAAGGGCATGGCCAACATCAACGCCATCATCGCCACTTGTGCAGATGCCATTGACAATACCATAATCGCTATACCCACCAATAATAAAGTGGCATACCAATGCTTTTGCATTTGTTGAAAAAGTTTAATTCCTTGGCCGAGCCATTGTTTACCTAATGGCCAGTTGAGAGTTTGTTTGGGTTCGGGTTGCTGATGAAAATTCATAACTATTATTCTGTGGTGGCGGTGGCTTGACCGTTTAGGGCTGCATTCAGGGCATACCAACATAATAAGGCTGATTTAATACGGGACGGGAATTTTTTGACGCTCACTAAACAAGCCACCGGGCCCAGTATGTGCTCAGCATCCGGCAAACCCTCTGGGCTCATCATCTGTTTAAACGAAGCAAATAAATGTAAAGCATCAAATGTGCTCTGACCAGTTATTAACTCAGTCATCATGGATGCCGAAGCCATGGAAATGGCACAGCTGTCACCGGCGAAATGTGCGGCTTCTATGGTGTTATCTTGAATCGTTAAATAGACATGCACCTGATCACCACAAATGGCATTCAAACCCTCGGCGTGGTGAGTCCAATGGGCGGGTTGTCCATAATTTTTTGGATTTTTGTTGTGTTCTAAGACTTGTTGTTTATAGAGTTTATTCAGGTCACTCATCAGGGTTAGGCAAACATCGCTTTGGCTTGGTTGAGCGATTCTACCAGAATATCCACCTCTTGTTCAGTATTATAAAAAGCCAATGACGCACGACAACTTCCGGGTACATCAAAAAATTGAAAAATGGGCATGGTGCAATGGTGACCGGTACGAATGGCAACGCCATGATGGTCAATAATGGTGCCAATATCATGGGGATGGATGCCATCGATTAAAAATGAAAATACCGGAGATTTATGTTGCGCCTGCCCTAAAATCCGTAATCCATCAATGCCTTGTAACGCCTGTTCGGTGTATTTCTTTAACACATCTTCTCGCTCTGTAATGGTGTTAATACCAACATCCATTATAAATTCAGCCGCGGCGCCTAAGCCAATGCCACCGGCAATATTAGGCGTGCCGGCTTCAAACTTAGCAGGTACTTTATTATAAATAGATTCTTCAAAAGTCACTTTACTAATCATTTCGCCACCACCGTGATATGGCGGCATGGCATCGAGGTGTTCAGCTTTACCATAAAGAACACCGGAACCGGTTGGGCCATACATTTTATGCCCCGAGACGGTGTAAAAATCACAACCAATGTCTTGCACATCCACTTTTAAATGTGGTGTTGCCTGCGCGCCATCAATCATCACCGGAATATTTTTGGCATGGGCTTTTTGCACCAGCTCTTTAACCGGATTAATGGTTCCTAAGGCATTGGACACATGCACCACAGACATGAACTTGGTGCGCTCAGTCATTAATGTATCGAAATTATCCAGCACCAGCTCCCCTTGGTCATTCATAGGAATGACTTTCAGCTTAGCACCTGTTTGTTGACACACAATTTGCCAGGGAACAATGTTGGAATGATGTTCTAAGTGAGAAATTAAAATTTCATCACCGGGTTGCAAACGTTCTCTGACAAAAGTTTGAGCCACTAAATTGACACCCTCAGTACAGCCACGAACAAAAATTAAATTATCCGGCGATGGGGCATTAATTAAACGTGCTAAGGATGCACGCGCCTGTTCGTATAAGTCGGTGGCTCGTCCACTTAAACAATGTACGCCGCGGTGAATATTGGCATTATGGTGACAATAATAATCAGTTACAGCATCGATGACCACTTGCGGTCGCATGGCGGTGGCGGCATTATCAAAATAAACCAGTGGCTTGCCGTTCACCTGTTGGTGCAAACAAGGAAACGCCTCTCTCAGCATATAATAGCCTCTTGTTCAAATGACACCATTAGAATGGCTTTGGCCTGTGCTAAACCAATACCGCGAGAACGCAAGAAAAACAGGATCTCATCGTCCAATGTGCCAATGGTCGAGCCATGTGCGGCCACCACTTCATCGGCATAAACTTCCAATTCCGGCTTGCTGGCGATTTTGGCATCTTTTGACAGCAAAATATTCTTTAAATCTTGAATGATCTCTGAACCATCAGCACCTTTGGCAACCACGGCTTTGGCATTATTAAAAATTTGTGCTGAATCATCAGCCAGACTGCGATGCGTCACATCTGACACATTGTTTTTAAAAGCATGATTAACCACCACGATATCAGCAATATGGCTGTTATCACCGGCTTTATTCACTGAGCCTGAGCGATATTCTGCATTTTCGGCGGTAAAATCAACCCAATGAATATGGTGCTGTAGATCACCTGATTCATGACGGTTTTGAGACTGCACAAAAGATTTTTCCGCCAGTGTGAAATGCTGTAAGCTGACATGTTGCTGACCACTTTCCAGAACATTAAGTTGATGACGGGTTAAACGCGCATTGTCCGCGACATGATAATGGTTAACCACATTAATGCGGCCACTGATAAACTGCTCATCAATAATGACTTCAGCATCAGCCGCCAGATTTATTGCATTGCGCAAATAAGTCCATTGATTGGGCTCATTCACTTGGTATCGTAAAACCACGGTTGCATCTTTAGGTGCATCGGCCGTTACATTCACCACCACGCCGTGGGTGAACAACCCTTGGTTTAAAGATTGCACCACCAATTCTTTCGCTAAAGCACCTGATAAATCCATGTCAAGCCATTGATTTTCCGGTAATTCCTGAATCGGTTGAATGGTTAGCCAGCTCGGTAAGCTTTCTCCAAGGTCAATGCCTGCATCGCTGAGTGTAATGACCACTGCATCCGCAGCATCAGGAAGTTCCTGGTCTGTTTTTTCCGTTACACTAAGTTCACTTTTTTGTAAGCGACTGGCATCACTATAACGCCACAATTCAAGTTTACGGTGGGGACCCGGCAAATGACTTAACGTTTCTAGAGCAGATTCTTTTTTGGCCTGCATCCACGCCGGCCAATCGACATTAGAATTGGGCTGGTTAGCGTCTGCCAACCAATCAATCTTCAAGCCAGCCATAGCCCTGCTCCTCCAGTTCTAATGCCAGTTTCTTGGTGCCTGATTTAACGATTTGACCATCCACCAAAACATGGACAAAATCCGGCTCAATATAATCAAGTAAACGTTGATAGTGGGTGATAATGACAAATGAACGATCCGGTGAACGCAGCTGGTTAACACCATCGGCAACCACTCTTAAGGCATCAATATCCAGACCTGAGTCAGTTTCATCCATAATTGCCAAATTCGGTTCTAAAACCGCCATTTGAAAGACTTCATTACGTTTTTTCTCACCACCGGAAAAACCCACGTTAACCGGTCGCTTAAGTAAATCATCACTCATGTGTAACTGCTTGATTTTCTCTTTTACCATGCGTAAAAAGCTGGCTGAATCTAAATTCTCTTCACCGCGGTGTTTGCGTTGTGCGTTATAAGCGGTACGCAAAAAATACATGTTGTTGACGCCGGGAATTTCTACCGGATATTGAAAGGCTAAAAACACCCCTTCAGCCGCCCGATCTTCGGGTTCCATTTGTAACAAATCTTTACCCTGATAGGTGACTGAACCTGAGGTCGCTGTCACGTGCGGCATCCCGGCTAATAAGTTACCCATGGTGCTTTTGCCGGAACCGTTAGGGCCCATGATGGCATGCACCTCACCGGGTTTAACCGATAGATTTAAGTTCTTTAAAATTTCTTTATCGCCTGCTTTGGCGTATATATCTTTGATTTCTAACATCAGCCTATCGCTCCTTCTAATGAAACATCCAACAGGGCTTTGGCCTCCACGGCAAACTCCATCGGCAGTTCTTTAAATACTTGTTTACAAAATCCATCCACAATCAGCGAAATGGCTTCTTCTTCAGGAATACCACGCTGCAGACAGTAATTCATTTGGTCATCGGAAATTTTTGAGGTGGTCGCCTCATGCTCTAAGGTGGCCGTCATATTGGCAGATTCCGTATATGGGAACGTATGAGCCCCGCATTCTTTACCAATAAGCAATGAGTCACATTGACTAAAATTACGGGCATTATCCGCACTTTTAGCCACCCGCACAATGCCACGATAACTGTTTTGGCTTTTACCTACGGATATACCTTTACTGATAATGGTACTCTTGGTATTTTCACCAATGTGAATCATCTTGGTTCCGGTGTCGGCTTGTTGATAATTATTGGTCAATGCCACAGAATAAAACTCACCGCTGGAGTTATCACCACGCAGAATGCAACTGGGGTATTTCCAGGTAATCGCGGAACCGGTTTCTACCTGAGTCCATGAAATTTTAGAATTTCTACCCAGACAGTTGCCACGCTTGGTGACAAAGTTATAAATACCGCCTTTACCGTTTTCATCACCGGGATACCAATTTTGTACGGTTGAATATTTAATGGTGGCATCATCCATGGCCACCAACTCAACCACTGCCGCATGCAGCTGATTTTCATCACGCATCGGGGCGGTACAACCTTCTAAATAACTGACATGCGAACCGGCTTCAGCAACAATCAAAGTGCGCTCAAACTGACCGGTATGGTTGGCGTTAATACGAAAATAAGTGGACAATTCCATGGGACAGCGCACGCCTTCGGGAATATACACAAACGACCCATCACTAAATACCGCTGCATTTAACGCCGCAAAATAATTATCGCGAGCCGATACCACGGTACTTAAATACTTTTTAACAATTTCCGGGTGATCTTGAACCGCTTCTGAAAATGAACAAAAAATCACGCCCACTTCGGCCAATTCTTTACGAAACGTGGTACCCACAGAAACCGAATCAAAAACAGCATCCACCGCCACCACACCGGCCAAACGCTCACGCTCATGCAACGGCACCCCTAATTTCTCATAGGTTTCCAATATTCGCGGATCCACTTCATCCAGTGATTTGGGGGCGTTTTCAGCCTTGGTTTGTGGTGAGGAATAATAACTAATCGCCTGAAAATCAATTTCGGGCACATTTAGTTTCGCCCAGTCAGGCGTCGGCATGGTCAGCCAGTGACGATAGGCATTCAGTCGATATTCCAGTAACCATTCGGGTTCTTTTTTCTTTTTGGAGATTAATCGAATGGTGTCTTCATTAAGACCCGGTGGAATGGTGACTGATTCAATATCAGTCACAAAACCATCTTTATAGCGTTGACTGGCACGTTCTTTAACCAGTTGGTTTTCAACTACGTTTGTGTTTAATTCACTCATGATTTTAGCTGTAATGTAATTTTTCTGTCTGTGTCCATGATTTCACTGACCGTTACATTTTGTAAGGCTTGTGAAATCACCTGATTGACCCGCCGCATACCGGCACTCATATAACAATGATCAATTAATCGACAATCACCGTTTAAATCTGCACACTCGGTGAGGGCCAAAGGCCCTTCCATGGCTTCTATCACCTCATGCAAGCTGATGTCGCGCTTTCTTTTCATTAAAAAATAACCGCCATAAGCGCCACGTTTTGAATCCAATAAACCGGCTTTGCGTAACTGTTTGAGAATTTTACTGACGGTTGGCACTTCTAAGCCGACAGTTTGCGCCAGATATTCTGCAGATACGGGATGTGATGACTTTTTTAAAGCCATAATCAACATAAACCCATATTCTGTTAGTCGCGCCATCTTTATCATGGGCGCTATTTTAGCGCATATAGGACTAAATTGGTACCATATAAAATACAAATTAATAATTATACCTAATGTCAGCCGTTGACATCACTTTTGTCAGACATGCTTTACTGTTATACTAATCTCTTCTGTCCAATCAATAACCAAACAATGAGCAAGCAAATCAATAAAATATCACCCATTACTCTCGGCTTATGTGCCGCTTTAGCATTAACCGGCATCACCGCCAATGCCAAAACTGTTCTAATTAAAAACATCAACGGTTACAGCCATAATGGTGAGCAATTAATCAAACACCAACAATTGGCATTTGATAGCAACAGTGGTCGCTTGCTTGATGCCAATAAAATAGATAAATTTAACGAAACCATTGATGGTCAAGGCAAGATTGTTCTAGCCGGCTTACATGATGCCCATGGCCATGTACTGGGTTATGGTTTGTCACAGACCAATGTGCAACTACAGGACATTAAAAGTTTTCATGAAGTTACCGCCACCATAGAAAAAGCTTTAGCAACTCACAACAGTGATGACTGGTTATTGGGTCGTGGCTGGAACCAAGCCTTATGGCCGGAAAAAGACTTCCCCAATAAATCTGATTTAGATAATTTAGGTCTAAAGCAGCCACCCATTTGGCTGACCCGAGTTGACGGCCATGCCGGCTGGGCCAATTCAGCCGCCTTACAAGCCGCCGGTATCACCGCTGAAATCGCTGCCGATAATGAGTTAATTATTAAGGACGATAAGGGCGAACCCACCGGCATCCTGATTGACAATGCCATGGACTTAATTAACCGGCACGTTCCTGATTATTCTACTGATGCCAAAAAATCCGCACTCCAGCAAGCTTTTAAAGACTTAAACGCCGTCGGTTTAACCTATGTGCATGATGCCGGCATTTCTGCAGATAACCATGTCTTATACCGGGAAATGGCAGAATCCGACAATATGCCGATTCGTGTTTATGCCATGCTGGCCTCTCAGGATCCACAATTTGAACAACTGTTAAATCAAGGCCAAGTCAATATCGCCAACCGCTATCAAATGCGCGCCGTTAAAATGATGGTGGATGGTGCCCTCGGTAGCTATGGTGCGCTATTACATGAACCCTACAGCGACAATTTGGACACCCACGGTGCCTATGTACAGGATTTAATCACCCTTGGCACCAAGCTTCAATCCACAGTCGCTGCCGGTTTCCAGGCCGCCATCCATGCCATCGGTGATCGTGGCAACACCGAAGTGCTCAACCTACTGGCCCAAAACAATGCGTTTTCAACGCAACTGCGGCACCGCATTGAACACGCCCAAATTATGCGCCCGGAGGATATTAAACGGCTGGCCGATCATGACATCATTGCCTCCATGCAGCCCACCCACGCCACCAGCGATAAAAACATGGCTGAAAAACGTATTGGCAAAGACCGCATGGCCGGTGCCTATGCCTGGCAAACCGCGCTTGATAATAAGGTTCATTTAGCCTTTGGCTCTGATTTTCCGGTGGAATTGATTAATCCATTTTATGGTTTACATGCCGCCGTGACCCGCCAAGACCGTGATAACCAACCGGTTGGCGGCTGGTATCCTGAAGAATCTTTATCCATCGAAGACGCCTTCAAAGCCTTCACCATCGGTGCTGCTTACGCCGCCCACGACGAACAAAACAATGGTTCCCTGGAGCCCGGTAAATACGCCGACTTTATTATTATTGACCAGGATATTTTCAACATTGACCCCAAAGATATCTGGCGCACCCAAGTATTAGAAACCTGGGTTAACGGCAAAAAAGTTTTTAGCAAGCAATAAAAACACAATGGGTGCTGTGATACAAGATGACAGCACCCTCATTGATATCCCTTAAAATTATTAATGACCATAAACCCCAAAAAACTTATCAACAGCAAGTGGACAGCCGTTAACCCCGTTAACAAAGAAAAGCATTGCCTGGTAACTAAAATTGAAATCGAAAAAAGTGGTCAAGTGAACCACTGTCAGCTACTATCCATTCACAGTAAACGACTATTCTTAGTGGATTGGCAAGACCTTAAAAACCCGGAAAAATGGTTACAAGGCTGGCTTTAAAACCGATGATGCATGAGTGCTGTTACCCGAACACAATGTCGATTACCGCAACGACTGATAACCACCGGCTAAGCCGTTCTTAGAAAATACACATTGCCATAAATGGTTGTTTCTGGCGCGAAAGGAGCCGGCACAAGACAATAAATAGTAACACCATTGCCGGTAAAAGATTTCGTTGTAATTGTGTTTAATCAAATCCCAGCGGCTAATGAAGTTTTCATACCAAGCCATTAAGGTGGTGTCGTAATCGACCCCAAAATTATGCCAGTCTTCCAGTACCAAAACGCTTTCAGAACTTGCGGTAATTTGCTGCGCCGAAGGTATCATGGAATTGGGAAAAATATACTTGGCTATCCATGGATCAGTTTGGGTATGCGATTGATTCCCGCCGATGCAATGTAATAGAAATAAGCCATCATGGTTAAGATTTCTTCTGACCACTTGAAAATAGTCATGGTAATTTTTATAGCCGACATGCTCAAACATTCCCACTGAAAAAATTCGGTCAAACTGTTCATTCAGCTGGCGATAATCCTGTAACCGTATCTCAACCGGCAGTCCCTGACAGGTTTTTTGAGCGCGCTTTTGTTGTTCCCGGGAAACCGTGAGACCCACCACCTCCACACCATAACGCTCAGCGGCAAAACATGCTGCACCACCCCAACCACAACCAATGTCCAACACCCGCATACCCGGTTGCAGCCCAAGTTTTTTGCAAATCAAATCGAGCTTATGTTCCTGTGCCTGATCCAGATTATCCGCCGACTGCCAATAGCCGCAACTGTAAATCATGCGCTTATCCAGCATATGTTCAAACAGCTCATTGCCGATGTCATAATGCTTTTCACCGATTTCATAGGCTCTGGAAGGTTTTTGTAAATTAATAATTTTAGATTTAAGCACCGCCATTAAACCACTAAACGTTTTAACTTGCTCATCCAAATCGGCACTCAGGATTTTAAAGAAAAATTGATCTAACTGCGCACAATCCCACCAGGATTCCATATAGGATTCCCCCAACCCCAAAGAACCTTGCGCCATGACCCGCGCATAAAAATCGTCGTTATGAACCTGGATATCCCAGGGCCGATTACCATTAACTTCAACATCTGCCGACTCTAATAACTGTTCAACGGTTTTTTGAATTTTAGGTTTATTCATATCACTACCCTGATACCTAAATAACAAATCAATAGACGGATAATATTCATCAATTATTATACAAGACCCCAGATTGATTTTAAACATTATTGCCAGCTATGGTATATACGGTATATACTTTAGCTATGTTTTTAACCGAATTATGTCAATCCTTAGAAAAATATCAGGTTCGCTATGCCCTGGTCGGCGGCTACGCTGTGGCTTTACATGGGGCTGTTCGCGGTACGGTTGATATCGATTTCGTGATCAACTGGAAATTAGAACAACTTAAAGCCGTTGAAACCTGTTTACATGATTTGGGTTTGGTTTCACAATTGCCCATTGATGCCGAGCAATTATTTCACTTTAAAGACGAATATATAAACAATCGACAACTGCTTGCCTGGCACTTTTATCACCCAAAAGACTTGAGTAAACAAGTGGATTTAATTATCACCTTTGATTTATCTAACAAAAAAACCCTAAGCAAAACCGTCGGCACCACCACCGTCCAGTTATTAAATAAAAAAGACCTTATCACCATGAAAAAACAAGCAGCCAGACCTCAGGATTTAGAGGACATCAAAGCACTCAAGAAACTACCATGAAAGCCCTACAAATCCACAGCCCCGAATCACTCGCCAGAGGCCAACAAATGAGCGCCGAGGAAATCGCCCGCTTCTTAGAAGATTTCCGCCAGCTACATGGGCACCAATCCCAACCGAGCAAACTAATTAGCCTCAAAGTTCCCATCCCGCTACTCAGCACATTTCGATTCCAATGTGAACAACAAGGTTTGAAATACCAAACGCACATTAAAACATTGATGAAAGATTGGTTACAAACTAAAACAAATCAGTTTAAATAATCCATAGAGAAGCCCGCCAAAAACAAAAGCAGCCTGAGTCCGGCGAAGGCAATATTTAAGACCGGAAAGATACAGATTAGGTGGGTAAAAGCTCCGACAGGCTCAGTCATCTTAAGCTTGTAATGATCAAGTCTACCTCAAACCTTTTAAGCTGAGAACAGAGCGAAATGGTTTTATTATTTATTTCGGCACATCTTTCTCAGAAATATCCTGATCCTTCATGACTTTATCGGCATAGGATCGGTCTTTAGCTTGGGCATTCCGGTCATCGGCCAAATCCGCTTCTGTAACCAAAGCCAATTCGGCGGTCACTGAAAAATGATCGGAACCCTTTAGGCGGTGACGTTGCAACGCAATCAATTGAAAATGTCGGCTGACAAAGACATGATCCAAAGGCCAGCGCAGTAAAGGAATAGAAGCATGGAAGGTATTTAAAAACCTGCGGCCAACACGTACATCATGCATACCACTGATGTTCTTAAAAGCCCGCAACGGTTTTGACCAGGGCACATCATTTAAGTCACCGGCCATCAATAAAGGCTCAGTCATATTCTTTAATTTACGTGCTAACGCCAGTAATTCCGCATCACGTTCTGTGGATTCATCGTTCTCTGAGGGACTGGGTGGTGCCGGATGCATAAAATGGGCCAGCACTGGTGAGCCGTTTAAATCCAAACGAACATGAATAGACGGGACTTTATCCTGAACCAAATGTTTCACCTGAATGTCATTGAGCGGGAATTTTGAAAACACATGCATGCCATACATTTTCTCATTGGGTTCACAGATTCGATGGGGATAATCGCGATGTAGCTTTTGCAGTGCTTTATGCCATTGCTGGTTGGTTTCCATACAAACCAATACATCCGGTTGTTGCGCTTCAATTAAATCCAGCAAGGCTGCATATTGTTCGTTTTTCATCAATACATTACTGAGCATCAATTTAAATTGGCTTTGGCAATTCACTTCATTAAAATCTGCCACCTCTTTTTTATGCCATCTGGTGTAAGGAAACAAATAGTAAATCTGCACACCCAAGCCGGTAGCAATCAAACCCAGCATCAAAAAATCGACTGCCGTTAATAGTCCCAAGAAAAATGGCGCCACCATTAACAGCAACAAAGCCAGCACCAAACCTTGAATACGAACAAAGTCAAAAGCCCGAACCCACCAAATACGCCGCTCGATGTATGGCATTAAAGCAAACATCAACACCACCGCAGTTAAAACACTTAAATAGATTTGACTGTCAACAAATGGCATGGCAGATAACCGGCAAAGGAATTAATTGAGGCCTGTGAATTGATCTGAACCGATGGAAAAAAGAACTAAAATTACACCAATCAAGGCATGAAACGCAGTCTAATACGCCGTTATTAGTACCAAAAGTAGGGCCATTAGGCAGCTTCAGAACGCAGAGTGGTGTAATTTTAGACTTTTTAACTCGATTCACGATTAATTCAAAGGCCTCTATTATATAAAAAGCCACATTAAGTTTATGATAAATAAAATAATTCATTCACTCACTTTTCAAAATTAATCTGTTTTAAAGTGATAGAAAAAGCCCCAAACAAGGCTTCTTTTAATTTAAAATCAATTAATACTTGAACTAAACGGAATTGGTGCTATATTAGATTTAACAAATACAAAAGAGTTGAGAATTTTCTTGATACATCTACTAACCATCAATAACAACGCCATGAAGACAATAATTTCCATATTTTTTATTTTTACCCACAGCGTGGCCATTAGCGAAACCACTTGGCATGAAATTAAGCTCAGCACTGAACCGGTTGTCAGAACTTTTCAAGGTCAGGTTGAAGCCATTCAGTACGCCACGGTTTCCGCCCAAACAAATGGCCGAGTGGCAGAGATTCATTATGATGTGGATGATTTTGTGGCGGCCGGCGATGTTATCATTGAATTCACCAACACTGAACAGAAACAGGCAGTGCAGAGAGCTCGAGCCAATTTGGAAGCAGCCAAAGCCACCGAAAAACAAGCCGTGGCAAGTTTCAAACGAGCTCAAAGCATATTTGAGCGTAAACTAATCTCTCAAAGCGATTATGATCAAGCTGAAAGCCAGAAAAATACCGCGGTGGCAGCTGTTAAAACCCAACAAGCGGCATTGGAAACTGCACTTACTCAACTTGATTACACCTTAGTTAAGGCACCATTTGACGGTATCGTTACTGCCCGTCACGTTGAACAAGGTGAGACCGTTAATATCGGAACCCCATTGATGTCGGGCTTATCGCTTGATCACTTACGGGTCATCACTCAGGTGCCTGAATCATTGGCCCATACAATTAACAACAATGGTCATGCTCGCATTGAATTAGCTAACGGCACAATTATTGAAAGCCAAGAATTCACCTTGTTCCCGTATGCAGACCCAAAGACCAAAACCTTTGAGCTGCGTATTAATTTACCTGAAAAAACACCCGGTTTATTCCCCGGCATGTCTGTTAAAACCCATTTCATCACAGCCGAGAAAGAAACCACTTTAATCCCAAACAATGCCATTATTCATCGTGGTGAGCTGACTTTAGTGTATGTAAAACACGACGATAAAAAAGTCCCTAGACAAATTAGAACAGGCCAGCAATACAATAACATGACAGAGGTGGTTTCCGGGTTAAGCCCGGGCGACTTTATAGCCATTAGCCCTTTATCCTCGTCGTTAACACAAGACCCGAAAAACTTATAAAAATAGATTGCGAACACTATGAACAATCAACATAAATTATCCATTTCGGGCGTTCTGGCTAAATACTTTCAGAACAACCAACTAACGCCTTTAATTGCCTTGGTATTGGTTTTATTGGGTGCCTTTGCTGTGGTGGTCACGCCACGGGAAGAGGAACCTCAAATTGATGTCACCTTTGCCAATGTCATCATTGGTCTACCCGGTGCCAGCGCCAAGGAAGTGGAACAACTCATTACCATCCCAGCAGAACAGGTTTTGGATGAATTGTCCGACATTAAACATATATACTCGATTTCCCGCCCCGGCATGTCAATCATTACGGTACGCTTTAAAGTGGGTATTAAACGAAATGACGCCATCGTTCGGCTCTATAACCAAGTCCAGTCTAACAGTGATTGGCTGCCTTATAATTTAGGCGCAACAACCCCAGTCATTAAACCCATGGGCATTGATGATGTTCCGGTTTTAACGGCCACCTTATGGAGCGATGATCCGAATAAAACCAATGCCGACTTACTTAAAATCGCACACAGTCTTGAGAACCAGTTAAAACGCATACCCGAGACCCGAATTATCCGCAGTTTCAGTGGCGGCGAGCAAATTGTGCACATTGAAATGAATCCGGTCGACATGCTTAATTACAAAGTCGGATTTACAGATATCACCCATGCTTTACAGGCCAGTAACTACAGTTTACCCTTAGCGAAACGCATTGAAGATAATCGGCTTATTCAAGTACAAACCGGTTATTCCTTCAGCCACGTAGATGACCTTAAAAGCCTGATTGTAAAAGTGACTGCAGAAGGCAAGCCGGTTTATTTGCAAGACATTGCCAAAATTCATGATGGTGCAGATTCACCGGAATCTTATACCTGGATTCATTCCGGCCATGCCTGGGGACAAGGTCTGGCACCGGATTATGCGCCGGCTGTAACCATTGCCGTGGGTAAAAAACCAGGCAGTAACGCCGGCCAAATAACCCAATCAGTTATTCAGTCCTTAGAACAATTAAAGCTCAGCCATATACCTGATGACGTGCATGTGGAAATCACCCGTGACTACGGCCAAACCGCCAATGATAAAGCCAATCAGCTCATTAAGAAGTTAATTTTTGCCACCATATCTGTCATTATTTTAATGCTGATTGCCATGGGCTGGCGTCAAGCTTTGGTGGTGGGTTTGGCTGTCAGTATTACATTAGCGATTACTCTATTCGCGTCTTGGGCCTATGGATTTACCTTAAATCGCGTTTCATTGTTTGCCCTGATATTTTCCATCGGTATCTTGGTGGATGATGCGGTGGTGGTGGTGGAAAACATTCATCGGCGCAGTAAGAATAATAAAGACAAACTCAGCGATATAATTCCACCGGCGGTCAATGAGGTGGGCGGACCCACCATTCTGGCGACTTTTACGGTGATTGCCGCGTTAATGCCAATGGCCTTTGTCAGTGGCTTGATGGGGCCTTACATGAGTCCCATACCCATTAATGCCAGTATGGGCATGTTGCTATCATTGTTGATTGCACTGATTGTAACGCCTTGGTTATATATTAAAATTATCGGCAAGGGACACAGCCACTCTGAAAAACATACCGATGAAAATGAACAACCCAAAAAAGATTCTATTTTTCAACGTATCCTACCGGTCTTCCTGAAGCGCGAGGGTGGTCGCAAACCACGCTATGCACTCATTGGCTCTGTCGTTTTGTTACTTATCTTGTCCATTATGTTGGTGCCTTTCCAACAAGTGATCTTAAAGATGCTACCCTTTGATGACAAATCAGAACTACAGATAATCGTAGACATGAAAGAAGGCACCACCTTAGAAACCACCAACCAATTAATGGTTGAGCTGGTTACTCAATTAAACGAATTTGAAGAAGTTAAACATGCTGTTGCTTATACCGGCATGTCTTCACCGATTAACTTTAACGGTCTGGTTAGACAGTATTTTTTACGTCAAGGATCACACCTTGGCGACATTCAAATTATGCTGACTGATAAGTATGATCGTGATAAGCAGAGCCATCAAATTGCTCTGGAGATGCGTGAAATTCTTCATGCCATGGCACAAAAATACGATGCTTCATTGAAAATTGTTGAAGTACCACCTGGACCACCGGTGATTTCCCCACTGGTGGCAGAAGTTTACGGCAACCACTATCCTGACCAAATTGCCGCCACCAAGGACATAGAAAAATTATTCCACGAAGTTGATCACTTGGTCGACATTGACACCACCATCGAATTTGATGCGCCAAAACAAGTTCTTGAAATTAATTTAGCCAAAGCCATGCTGGCTGGTATTTCGCAACAACAAATTATCAACACTGTGAATACTGCGTTGGTGGGTAGTGACGTCAGCTTCTTGCGTGATGAACACAATAAATACGCACAACCCATTCGCATCGAAATAGACCGCGGTAAACAAAATGACTTAACCCAGTTGATGACCGTCCCAATTAAAAGCAATCAAGGTCATTTTATTCAGTTGGGTGAATTGGTGACTATGCAAAACACAACCATTGAGAAATCAATACAACATAAAGACCTCCGACCTATGACCATGGTTACCGCCGACATTGCCGGTGGTGCGGATTCACCGCTTTATGGTATGTTCGGCGTTAAAAAACTGATTGAAGAGCAACATCCGGAGATTGATCAATATTTTATTGAGCAACCGCTGTTTACAGATAACACCTACATCAAATGGGATGGTGAGTGGCAAATAACTTATGAAACCTTCCGCGATATGGGTATAGCCTATTCTGTTGGACTGATATTAATCTTTTTATTGATTGTGGCCCACTTTCATTCCTACTTTGCACCACTCATTATTATGGCGCCAATTCCCTTAACCATCATCGGCATTTTGCCCGGGCATTGGTTACTGGGTGCGCAATTCACTGCCACTTCGATGATAGGCATGATTGCTTTGGCCGGTATTATTGTCAGGAATTCGATTCTGTTGGTGGACTTTATTCTAATCCAACTGGCCGCAGGGGCTGATTTGAAAACTGCGGTGATTCAATCTGCCGAAGTTCGCGCTAAACCCATTATCTTGACTGCCTTAGCCGCCATGATGGGAGCTTTCTTTATTCTTGATGACCCAATCTTTAACGGTCTGGCCGTGTCACTGATCTTTGGTATTTTAATTTCCACCTTATTAACCTTAGTGGTTATTCCGGTGTTGTTTTACTGGTATCAATCGAGACAAGATAACAAAGCAGCTGCCGCAGCTTAACGTATGACCGCTGAACAAAGAAACACCTGATAACTTGAAGTTAACAGGTGTTTAGCGTTTTATGCAAATAATTTTCTATTTCATTGCATTACCATCCCGATCAAGGACAATCGGCTCACCATAGCCCAAGTCTTTAAGCCGAGATAATTGGGTTTTAGCATCACCGACCACCACATAAATCATGTCTTGCTCATCCAGATATTGATTAATGTAATTGTGCGCGTCAGCTAAGGTCATGTTGTTTAAAACAGCCTGTTCTCGCTCCAGAAAATCATTGCCTAAGTCAAACCGTGTCACCTCATTTAAACCGCTGAGTAATTGCCCTAAGGTTTCAAAACGACGGGTGTTGCCCTTGCTCAATAAATTTTTAGTTGTGGCTAAATCATCTGTTGTGAAGGTTTTGGCATAATTGCCGATGAGGTCTTTGAGAATTTCTAAGGATTCCAAGGTGACATTACTGCGTACCTGCGTGGCTGCCACAAAAGCACTGGGGTAATATTCTGAGCGACTGGGGTAGGAATAAGCCCCATAGGTGTAGCCCTTGGTGATACGCAGCATTTGTGTTAAGCGTGCACTGGACCCTGAACCTAAGCGGTTGTTAACAATATCAATGGCCGCGAAATCAGGGTCGGTACCAACCGGCAATTGTTTACCAACGATGAGTACCGATTGTTTAGCCGCAGGTACATCAACAAAGTACAATTGTGGTGTTGATGCGGGTGCATTGGCAGGTAGATAGTCCAAATCGATGGCTTGATTGGGCAGTTGTTTGTCCAGCTTTTGTATTGCGCCCATAACGGTACTCTTATCGATGGCACCAACCACATTGAATTGCATGAGTTGTGCTGATAGATTGTTCCGATACCATTCTTTAACATCTGCCAGTTCGATATTTTTAACCGAATCTAAAGTGCCAACCGAAGGCTGACCGGCGACATGATCCGGACCATAAAGTTGTCGGAAAAAGACTTTTTGAGCGATGCTGTTGGGATTGCCGTAAGCCGCGGTAATATCGGTGAGGGTGTTGTTTTTTATGCGCTCAAAATCTACCGCATCAAAACGCGGTTGTAACAGCATTTCGGTGACCAGATCCATGGTTTTAGCAAAGTTTCTGGCCAAACTGGACCCTGAAACGGTAATCGCCGTGCTACCTGCTGAGACATGAATGCCGGAACCTAATAGGCCTATGGCATCCTCAAATTCAGCCGCGGTTTTATGTTTAGTGCCCTCTTCCAGCATTTGTGCCAATAAATTCGCGGTGCCAACTTTATCTGATTGGTCCAGCATCTGGCCACCGTTAATACGCAAGGTAAAATTCACCAAAGGCACTTCATCATGTTCAATGCCGGCAACGGCCATGCCATGATCACTATGCGCTTGCCAAATCGTCGGTGATTTCAGTGGCGGCAACTCACCCAATGGTGGTTCTGAGCGGTCATGTTGGGACGGTGTTATGACAAAATCATCGCTGTCTTCTTCAGTAAACTCAGGTTCCTGTCCGGCAACGATTTGTTCTTCAACCACATCGGCTTTCTTGGAATCAGCTAACGCCAATTCAACTTGACCTTTGGGCACAAAACTGGTGATTATGGCCGGTTTATCCTTAATATATTGATGATAAACACGCATCACATCGCCGGCAGTCACGGCCTTTATGTTGGCAATGTCTTGTTTATAAAACGCAGGATCACCGGCGTATTCGTTATAGATACCCAATTGAAACGCTTTGTTTAAAACACTGGAAATACCATTGTAAAAGGCGGTTTCTTGTCGGGCTTTGATTTTTTCTAAATCGGTGGCTCGTACACCTTTTTTCTCAAAGTCAGCTAAGGCATTGCGCAATACTTCAAAGGCTGCATCCAAATCAACACCCTCGTGGCCTCGTACCCGCATAGTAAAGGTACCGGCCAGTTCTTCAGATCTGTTATATGCAGACACTTCAGCCGCTAATTTTGATTCTTTCACCAGGGTTGAAAACAAAGGAGATTGTTGTCCAACCGCGAGAATTTCACCCAAAGCATCTAAAGCATAGGCATCGTTGTGATACTGCTCGACGGTCGGAAAAGTCAGCCTTAATTCCGGTAATTTGGCAAAATTATCTTCATGATATAAACGCTTGTTCTTATCTAAGTTCACCGGCATGGGGTCTAAGGCAACGGCTTGTTGACCGGCAGGTATTTCACCAAACCACTTTTCAACAGATGCTTTGGCGGTGGCAAAATCAATATCTCCGGCAATCACCAAAGTGGCATTCCCGGGGGTGTAATATTCATCATAAAATTCGCGCACATCGGCTAAAGTGGCATTTTGCAAATCCTCTAAATCACCAATCACCGTCCAGTTATAAGGGTGAGACTTCGGAAACAAAGCTTTTTTTATGACATGCGAGGTATGGCCGTAAGCGCGGTTATCGACCCGCTGGCGCTTTTCATTTTTCACCACCTGTTTTTCACGCTCAAGGGTGCCTTGTTTAACGGTGTTAATCATGTAACCGAAACGATCGGAATCAATCCACATGAGTTTTTCAAAAGCGTCTTTCGGTACCACTTCATAATACATGGTGCCATCAGACCAGGTGCCGCCGTTGCGGGTGCCACCCAGTTCAGGAATCATTTTTCGGTTGGCACCCATTGGGACATTTTCAGAATTATTAAAAGACATGTGTTCAAAGAAATGCGCAAAACCGGTGCGACCGGGTTTTTCACGATTAGAACCTACATGCACAATGGTGGCAATGGCCACAATCGGATCTGAATGATCTTCATGAATAATCACTTTCAAACCATTGTCCAAGGTAAACATCTGGTAATCAAGCTCAAGATTAATTCCATTGGCTGATTGGTCCTCAGTGATGGGTTTAATCTCTTGAGGCTGACTACAGGCTGTTAATAAAGCCAGCAATAAAATGAATGGGATTTTAGACAGTGACATAGGTACCCTCTTTACAAAATTATAAAACCATCACTATATCAGAACGCTGTTAGATTACCTGTGGGAAAAGTCATGGATTGATAATCTGCTGTGACTTAATTGAAACGGCACATCATAATTGCACATTAAACTTTAAGTAAATCAAGTAAATTCAGATTCTAAATGGACTTGAGACAGCGCATTATAAATAACAAATGTTTGTCAAAGTGATGTTTTTAAGGCAAAATAAACGGGCTAATAAATCTAAGGAACTAATAATATGTCAAAATCCATGAACGCGATGGTCGAACACTCAGCTTCGGCATCAGAATTACTGAAATTAATTTCTAACCAACAACGGTTGATGATTTTGTGCTTATTGCATGATAACGAAATGTCCGTTGGCAAACTTAATGAACATTTACCGAGTTTATCGCAATCAGCCCTATCACAACATTTGGCTCAATTACGTAAAGCTAATCTGGTAAAAAATAAGCGTCAATCGCAAACCATTTTATACTCATTAGCCGACAGTAAAGCACTTGAAGTTATTAACCTATTACATAAACTGTATTGTGAGCCCAATAAATAAAGCAGCGTAAGCACAATCAGATGACTGGGGGGGGGGAACCGCCTGCACCGTACGGTACAGGGATGGTAAACGCAGACTTGAAACAAGCAAAAAGGCATTAAATCAAATCCAGGACCTCATTAACTTCCGAGACTGTTATTACTTTCATCCCCAAATTTTTGGTCCACTGACCGGCATTGGCTTTGGGAATAATGGCTGTTTTAAATCCGTGTTGTGAGGCTTCCTTAAGGCGATCTTCGCCGTTTTGTACCGGTCTGATCTCCCCGGTTAAACCCACCTCACCAAAAACCACAGTTCCCGCCGGCAAGTAACGGTTTTTAAAGCTGGATAAAATGGCCATTAAAATGGCTAAATCAGCAGCCGTTTCTGTGATTTTAATGCCACCGACCGCATTCAAGAAAACATCATGATCATGAATCGATAAACCACACATCCGGTGCATCACCGCCAACAACATGGCCAATCGGTTGTGTTCCAAACCCACTGATAACCGACGTGGATTACCCAGTGGACTTTGATCCACCAGCGCTTGAATTTCAACCAATAACGGCCGCGTCCCTTCACGGGTTACCATCACCACAGAACCGGGTTTATCGGCTTTATGTTCGCTTAAAAAGATCGCGGATGGATTATCAACTTCCCGAACGCCTCGCTCAGTCATGGCAAAAACCCCAATCTCATTAACTGCACCGAAGCGGTTCTTTAACGCACGCAACACCCGAAAACGGCTATTACCATCGCTTTCAAAATATAAAACTGTGTCAACCATGTGTTCTAAAATCCGGGGTCCGGCTATGCTGCCATCTTTGGTGACATGACCCACTAAAATCACGGTGATTTTATGTTGTTTAGCCATTCTCACCAGCTGAGCGGCAGTTTCTTTCACCTGTGAAACCGATCCCGGAATTGATGTCAGCTCTTCACTGAACAAGGTTTGAATGGAATCAATCACCACCAAGTCTGGGTTTTGCTGTAAAACCGTTGCCATGATGGTTTCTAATGAAGTTTCGGCCATACAAGATAAATCATCCACCATCAGTCCCAAACGATTGGCACGCATCGCTATTTGTGCCAATGATTCTTCACCGGTGACATATAAAGGGTTTATAGATTGTGTGATGTGTGCGGTTACTTGTAGCAATAAGGTGGATTTGCCAATACCGGGATCACCTCCCAATAAAATCACTGAACCCGGGACCAGACCACCACCTAGCACACGATCGAGTTCTTTTATATCCGTGGCTGTACGTGCTTGTTTTTCAGTACTAACCTGACCTAACTTCTGAATTTTATTGTCGCCCGAATAATTGGCATAACGGTTACTTTTACCACTGCTGGTGGTTTTGGGTATTTTTACCTCATCTATGCAATTCCATTGCTTACAGGCAGTGCATTGTCCGGCCCATTTGTTGGTCACATGACCACATTGATTGCAGACGAATTGTAATTTTTCCTTAGCCATGAGCGAACTCCCAAACTGAATCTGCAGTAAACGGCCAATCAAGCTCTGCTAAGCCGTTAGATAACACCGGCACCCGAATATGATATGTCTTGATTAATTCTTCTGAATCATCAATATCGACCACTTCAAATGTAAATCCTTCAGCCACTAATAATTCTTCAGCAAACTCGCACAAAGGACATTCTAATCTACTATATAATGTAAGTTTTTTCATGGGTTTAGTTTATCATGGCTGTTAGTATTTTTGACTTGTTTAAAATTGGTATCGGTCCTTCAAGTTCTCACACCGTCGGCCCAATGCGGGCTGCACATTTATTCACGCAGTACCTGCATAATCATGATTTAGCCACCAAAACACATCATGTGGTTTCTGAATTGTACGGCTCATTAAGTCACACTGGGCGCGGCCATGGCACGGATAAAGCCATTATCCTAGGCTTATCCGGGGAACAACCGGATACCGTGGATCCTGATAATATTCCAACTATACTGGAAACCGTTAAAAACACCCAACAAATCATCAATCAAGATTTGAACTTGGTTTTTAAAGACAAAGACCACCTCAAATTCCACAAACGCAAAAAGTTGCCGCTACATACCAATGGTATGCAATTTACCGCTTATGATAAAGCCGGTAACGAACTGGCTCAAAAAGCTTATTATTCTGTGGGTGGCGGGTTTGTGCTGTCTCATAACCACATGCAGGAACAACATATTATGGAAGACAATTCCGCTGTGCCGCATCACTTTGAAAGTGGCGATCAGTTGATTGAAATTTGCAACCAAAAGAACCTGACCATTGCCGAAGTCATGTATGCCAATGAGGAAACCTGGCGTAGTCGATCCGAAATCGATCAACAGCTAGATACCATTTGGCAAGCCATGGAACAGTGTATGCAACGCGGTTTTATCACGCAAGGAACCTTGCCGGGTGGGCTCAATTTACCCCGACGTGCCTCAAAACTATACAGAGAGTTAAATAAAAAAACTGCCAAAGATTTAGCAGACCCCCTCACTGTATTAGACTGGGTCAGTGTCTATGCGTTAGCTGTCAGTGAAGAAAACGCCGCCGGCGGACGTGTGGTTACAGCGCCCACTAACGGTGCAGCCGGCATAATTCCTGCGGTCATTTATTATTACCTTAACTTTGTTACTGACAGCAATCAACAAGGTATCCGTGATTTTCTATTAACCGCCGCGGCTGTGGGTATTTTATATAAAACCAAAGCCTCCATTTCCGGTGCCGAAGTCGGCTGTCAAGGTGAAGTGGGCGTCGCCAGCTCCATGGCTGCCGCCGGACTTGCTGCGGCTTGCGGTTTAACCATGGACGAAGTGGAAAATGCCGCAGAAATTGCCATGGAGCATAACCTTGGTTTGACCTGTGATCCCATTGGCGGTTTGGTACAAATCCCCTGTATTGAACGCAATGCCATGGGTTCAATCAAAGCCATCAGTGCTTTTCGAATGGCTGACCGTAATGAAGGCAGTCATTATGTCTCCTTGGATAAAGTCATCAAAACCATGAAAGCCACCGGTGACGATATGAAAGACAGCTATAAGGAAACCTCTCGCGGTGGCCTGGCGGTTAATATCATTGAATGTTAGGCAATTGATTTATATCAATGAAATTTATAAATCCTAAACCTATACTTGCATTTGATTCCTTATCCAGCAGGTTATGCCCATGATTAGCATTAAAAAATCCCTATTGTCATCAGCTTTATTGGCCGGTGCTTTAACCACTGCACCGTTGTCTATACAGGCAGCTGATGAAACGCAATCAGACAATAAAGGCGAAGCCAGTTTGTCTTTCCGCTATCGTTATGAGTTAGTCGATCAGGCAAATTTCGCCAAAGATGCCAACGCCTCAACCCTTCGTACACGACTCAATTACAAAACTGCCGATTACAATGGCTGGCGTTTTTTTATTGAGGCCGATAATGTCACGGAAATTTTTGGCGACCACTATAACGCCGGTGCCGGCAATACCCCAAACCGCACCCAATATCCGGTGGTTGCAGATCCCACAGGCACGGAAATTAACCAAGCCTGGGTGAGCTACCAATTTAATGATAAGGCGACAACAAAATTAGGCCGGCAACGTATTTTATTGGATAACCAGCGTTTTGTCGGCGGTGTCGGTTGGCGTCAGAATGAACAAACCTATGATGCCCTGTCCTTTGACTTCAAGATTGCCGACAGTCAATTGTTTTTGGCCTATATCGATCATGTTAACCGGATTTTCGGTGAAGATGTACCCGCCGGAGACCATGACAATAAAACCTTATTAGGTAATTGGTCCAAAACCTGGGCGGCCAAACATCATGTAAAGGTTTATTATTACGGTATTGAAAACAGTGATGATGCAACTTTTTCCACTGATACATTGGGGTTTGGCTATAACACCCATTTTGATATCGGTGCGCAAAAGTTAAAAGTCGGTATTGAATACGCCAGTCAATCAGATGCCGACAATAATCCGGTTAATTATGATGCCGACTATCTTCGCTTTGATGTTGCTTTAAGCTTTAATAATGGCGAGTTTTTTGCCGGTTATGAAATGTTAGAAGGCAGTGACACACAAGCGGGTGCGGCTTTTAGAACCCCCTTAGCGACATTGCATGCTTTTAACGGTTGGGCGGATCAATTTTTGAGCACACCGGATGTCGGTATTGTCGACACCTTTATCGGGGTTAAAGGCTCAATCAACGGATGGGGTTGGCAAGCCAAATACCACCAATTTGATTCAGAAGCTGGCTCAGGCCAATTGGGAAGTGAGTTTGATGTATCGTTGTCCAAGAAACTCGGTCAAAAAGCCGATCTTTTATTGAAAGCGGCCGATTATTCAGCCGACACCCACAGCCAGGACACTCAAAAGGTCTGGCTGATGTTTAGTTATCGTTTGTAAATTTAGTTTCGGACAGAACATTGACCCAGATCAATGAATAAGTGACCCTAAATAACTAAAATGCCTACGATTAAACCACAGCCCTGCCACTTAACACGGCAGGGCATATCGTTAACGTAAAAAAAGAGAATCACATGAAAGATTTATTTACCAAAAGTGTTGCCAGAAACATTTATTATGGTGGATCCCTGTTTTTCATTCTGCTGTTCTTGGTGCTGACTTTTGATACGCACCAAAGAATTCCGGCGACTGATAACAGAGAAAACCTGACAGAAGAAGTGTCACACGGCAAACGCCTGTGGGAAGAAAATAACTGTGTGGGTTGCCACACTTTATTGGGTGAAGGTGCCTACTTTGCACCGGAATTGGCCAATGTCTATGACCGTTTTGGACAAAGCACTGAAGCCATCAAGGCCTTTATCATGAGCCGCCCACCAAACGGTATACCCGGCAGACGTTCCATGCCCCAGTTTAACTTTACCGATGCAGAACTCAATGCCTTAGCAGAGTTTTTAAAATATGTTAACGGTATTGATGCGCAAAACTGGCCACCCAACATTCAAGGATAACGGAGTTAAATTATGAAATATCAATCTCAAGCAGTGTCAAAACTGTATTTTAACGCTGCCATTGCCTTGTTTGTCGCGCAGATTATTTTTGGTGTTATTTTAGGCTTGCAGTATGTCATCGGTGACTTTCTGTTTCCTTATATCCCTTTTAACATTGCCCGAATGGTGCATACCAATCTATTGATTGTTTGGTTATTATTCGGCTTTATGGGCGCCTCCTATTACATGGTTCCCGAAGAATCTCAACGGGAATTACATTCGGTTAAACTAGCCAAAATCCTGTTTTGGATATTCTTTATTGCCGCGGCTTTAATCGTACTCAGTTATTTGTTATTGCCTTATCAACGTCTGGCGGAATTAACCGGTAACTCATTTTTACCCACCATGGGTCGTGAGTTTTTAGAACAACCCACAATCGGTAAAGTCGGAATCGTTATTGTCTGTTTAGGCTTTCTTTATAATGTCGGCATGACCATCATTTCCGGCCGTAAAACCGTCATTAATGTGGTGTTACTCACCGGCTTGGTTGGTTTAGCCCTGTTATTCTTATTTGCCTTTGTTAACCCTGAAAACCTGGTTCTTGATAAATATTACTGGTGGTGGGTTGTGCATTTATGGGTAGAAGGTGTCTGGGAATTGATTCTGGCCTCGTTACTGGCTTTTGTATTGATTAAAACCACCGGTGTTGACCGTGAAGTGGTTGATAAATGGGTTTATATTATTGTCGCCATGGCATTAATCACCGGCATTATCGGTACCGGCCATCACTACTTCTTTATGGGTGCGCCAAGTTATTGGCTTTGGTTAGGTTCGATATTTGGTGCTTTAGAACCCATTCCGTTCTTCCTGATGACCCTGTTTGCCTTTAATATGGTGAATAAACGCCGACGTATTCATGCCAACCGTGTCGCAGTCCTATGGGCATTGGGCACCGGTGTCATGGCCTTCTTAGGCGCAGGTGTCTGGGGCTTTTTACACACCCTGGCGCCAGTTAACTACTTCACCCATGGTACGCAAATTACCGCTGCTCATGGCCACATGGCCTTTTACGGTGCCTATGTGATGGTGGTGTTGGCGATAATCTCTTACGCCATGCCAAAATTACGTGGTCGAGTTGCTAACTCTAATAAAGCGCAAGTGGTTGAAATGTGGTCCTTCTGGTTAATGACCATTTCCATGGTATTTATTACATTGTTCTTAACCGCTGCCGGTATTGTACAAGTCTATCTGCAACGTATGGGGGACCAACCGCTTCCTTATATGGTTGTTCAAGATAAACTACAGTTTTTCTACTGGCTGCGCGAAGGCGCGGGTATTATCTTTTTGATTGGTTTGCTGGTTTATTTGAGCAGCTTCCTGATTAAAGGTGAATCTGATCAACACATTGATGTGTCCCATAAAAATCCGGCCATCAAATCATAACGCAAACCCTTACACGGGCGGCTCAATCAGCCGCCCTCTTTTTTGACCCATACTATGACTAATACGTCCACCTTAGAAAAATCCACTCCATTAAATTATTACCAAGAACAAAACAATGAAGTGGAACTGTTTGAATCTGCCTGGCATAACCAATTGCCAGTGTTATTAAAAGGCCCTACAGGCTGCGGTAAAACCCGATTTATCCAGCACATGGCAGAAAAACTGGGGCGCAAGCTTTATACCGTTGCGTGTCATGAAGATTTAACCGCTTCTGATTTAATTGGTCGTCACTTAATTGGTGATGGCAAAACCTACTGGCAAGACGGGCCCTTGACTCGTGCAGTGCGAGAAGGCGCTATCTGCTATTTAGATGAAGTGGTGGAGGCCCGTAAAGACAGTATTGTTGTGATGCACCCGTTAACCGACGACCGGCGTATTTTACCCATCGATCGTACCGGCGAATTATTACATGCGCCACCTGAATTTATGCTGGTGGTGTCTTACAATCCAGGTTATCAAAATTTACTCAAGGGCATGAAACCGTCAACCAAACAACGATTCATGTCAATGAGCTTTGATTACCCGAACAAAGAACTTGAAGCCGAAATTGTCTCAAAAGAAGCTGGTGTTGACTTAGAGCTTGCAAAATTATTGGCTCGTTTGGCCAGCCATATCCGTCAACTAAAAGACCACGACCTGGAAGAATCAGCCTCCACCCGCTTATTAATTTATGCCGCCACCTTAATTAAAAGTGGCATTCCTGTGTCTGATGCCTGTCGCGCCGCCATTGCTGAACCACTCAGTGATGACATTGAAGTGGTTGAGGCATTAATGGAAGTGATGAATGCCCAACTGGGCGATGATTAGATATGGAAGAATGGGT
The DNA here is from genome assembly GCF_026410405.1 of Marinicella gelatinilytica. Taxonomy (GTDB): domain Bacteria; phylum Pseudomonadota; class Gammaproteobacteria; order Xanthomonadales; family Marinicellaceae; genus Marinicella; species Marinicella gelatinilytica. Next base: position 65,621 of record NZ_JAPMLN010000012.1, read on the forward strand.
TGGTGTTAAATGGCACCATTACATAACCAATAAAAGCACCATTCGCTACCGCGAGGCTGCTGTAAGCTTAAAAGATTTTGGCAAACGTTTGGCTGTGTATTTTCGGGCTTTAGGCGGTGATCCTGGTTTAAGTCTTGCTGAAACCTCTGATTACATCCATTCTGCTCACCGTACCTTTCTTCAAAAAATGGCCGGCTCCGGTGTAAAGCAAGCCCTGCCCCATTTTCATAACGAATACTTTTTTTTACCCAATCAAATTGACTGTTTTCCGTCAAAAAAATCCAACGAGGCGTTGTATTACTGGCTAACCGCTTTGGCCAGCTTAAATCACACACCCCATAAAAATCACTGGATTAAACACAACCAATACCTGAGCCAACAAATATTAAAACAATGGCCGGGACTACGGGCTCGTTATAAATCTTTATCGCGTTTACAGTTAAAGCACCGTCCAAAAATAAGCACCCTGCCTAAAAAACTGCAAGCAGTGGAACGTGCCATTCAACAAGTTATTGCAGATCCTTGGTGTGAAAACGACATTGAAGTCGGCCATGATGTTCAGTCTTTACCGGTTATGCTATGGCTATACCCATCACCGATTAAAACTGTCGCAGAACGTCGTGATCAGCAGGATCAGGATGAACAAGATCAGGAACAAAAATTGGCCTCCAAAAATCTTGGCGACAAGAAATACAAAGCGGAACAAATGGATGACCGCGATCCCGGTGATGGTCTTATTGCGTTTCGCTTAGAAAGCCTGTTTACCTGGTCTGAATTTTTAAATCTTGATCGCTCTGAGGAAGACACTGACGATGAGGATTTACAAAGTATTGCCGATGACCTCGATAAAATCACTGTTAGCAGTGGTAAGACCGCCAGCAAGGTTAAATTAGATTTAGATCTGCCCTCAGCAGAATATGACGATGTGGTGCTAAGTGGCGGGATATTATTGCCCGAATGGCATTATAAAAAAGAGCAATTGATTGAACAGCAGTGTGCTTTACAAACCATGGCCCTAAAAATCACCGAACCGGCACAATGGAGTGAGCAAACCCAAAAACAGGCAAGAATCCTGAAACGACAATTTGAGTCGCTTAAACCCGAAAGAAAATGGCTTGATCGACAAGAGCAAGGTGATGAAGTTGACTTAAACAGTTTTATGGAATTTAGTGTTCAACGGTTTATGGGGCGCGGTACCACTGATCCTAATTTATACCGACAACTACATCAGACCAATCGTGATTTATCGACCCTTTTGTTAGCAGACTTGTCATTATCCACCGATGCTTATATATCCGGTGATCGTAAAGTCATTGATGTTATTCGTGAATCTTTATATATATTTGGGGAATGCCTGAGTGCCGCCGGAGAACGTTTTGCCATGACCGGTTTTGCATCTAAATTACGCAGCCACGTTCGCTATTATCAATTAAAAGGTTTTGATGAAGATTATGACGACACAGTGCGTAATCGAGTTTACGCCATTAGGCCTAATTTTTACACCCGCATGGGTGCGGCGATTCGCTACGCCACCAAACAACTGGCAGTTCAGAAAACCGGACAAAAATTGTTATTAATTTTAACCGATGGCAAACCCAACGATTTGGATCAGTATGAAGGTCGTTATGGTATGGAAGATACCAAACATGCCGTCAACGCCGCCAGAAAAGAAGGCTTGGTGCCATTTTGTATTTCCGTTGATATTGAACCTCATGACTATTTGTCCTATATTTTCGGTGGCCAATCCTTCGTCCACATCAAACATATTGAAGAATTACCCAAAAAATTACCTTTGCTGTTTTATCAATTAACCACTTGATGGCAGTGGTGCCAGAAACTCATGCCGCGTGGGATAACTTTTTCGCAATTTATCAAAAGAATCCGGTAATTCATCAACCACACTTCGCAAAGCCGTATCATCACGCACTATCGGGTAATAATATTGCAAACGAGCCAACAAATCATCATTTGGATGCGGCACCCAGGAATCACTAACTTGTATTCTCTTATCTAAATGAGTGCTATTCACTGAAACATTAAAGCGTTTTGCTAAGGCCTGACAAAGCATCTGCGTAGCTCGCCATTTCCCTTCAATGGCATAACCGGCAATATGCGGTGTTGCCAATAAACAGTGCTGCATTAAATCAACATTAATCCGCGGTTCATTCTCCCAAACATCCAATACCAAAGCCGGAGATGCCGAGTTATTTTTCACATGAGCTAAAGCCATTTCATTGTCTAACACAGCACCACGGGCACTGTTAACCAGCAATTGATCTGTCTTTAAGGACGACAAAAAAGACTGCGTAATCATGTGCTTAGTTGGCCATAAGCCGGTGTCAGTTAACGGTACATGAAAGCTGATAACATCAGCTTCAACCATGTCTTGTAGCGGATAAAAATTCAGTTCGGGTTGTTGCGCTTGTCGTGGCGGATCACATAATAAACAACGCACACCCATTTGCTGAAGATACGTCTGTAACAACCCACCAATGCGACCAACCCCAACAATACCAACGGTTAAGTCTTGAAAAGATTTTTTATCTTGTTGTAACCAGTATGCCATGGCTGCCAACACGTACTCAACCACCGACTGTGCATTACTGCCCGGGGCGTAAGCAAAGTCGATACCGGCATGATGCAAATAATCCCTATCAATATGATCCAAACCGATGGTGGCAGTACCGACAAATTTAACCGATGTACCTTTTAGTAGGTCCGCATTGACTTGTGTAATTGAGCGCACCAATAAAATGTCGGCCTGCTGCACATGACGGTGTTGAATTTCCCGACCGGGAAGATAAAGAATATTCACGTCATGAGGTAATGCCTCATCTAAACCGGGAATGTTCTCATCAGCAACGACGCGCAAAGGTTGAGTCATTATTAAATGTGGTCTGCCAAACTATTCCAGTTCCGCCAGCACACAACGCAAAACACCGTAATCATACAAACCATCTAAGGCATCAAACACCGGTTTTAGCTTTTTATCTTCCATATAACCGGTCATTTCCGCTGTTTCTTCGATGTAATCGATTTCATTGTCATCTAATTCAGTGACCTCTTTACGATCAACCAAGCCAGCTGCAATGGCCTGCGCCAAATGGGCATAAACCGTTTTCGTGTTTAGATCTAATTTTTTTGCCACTGCATCAACCGACTTTAACTCCAGAAAGTGATCTAAAGAAACATTCACCTCATCATCGAGTCGATTATCCAATTTTTCAGGTAACGGATTGTCTTTAATGACTTTTAGAAATGCCTCACCATATTTAGCCAATTTATATTCACCAACACCGGAAATATACATGAACTTTTCACCTTCAACAGGTCGTTTTCTAATCATTTCTAACAAAGACGCGTCACTAAAAATCACATAAGGCGGTACCCCATGTTCCGCCGCCAAATCGGTGCGTAATTTACGTAGAGCATTCCATAAGATGGTGTCGTGACGACCCAGTTCCAGCTTGTCGTTTTGTGTGGTCTTATTTTTGGCTTTAACCACATCCCGCAAATAAAAGGACTCATCACCTTTTAAAATGGGCTTGGCTTTTTCATTGAGTTTTAAAGCCCCGAATTGATCATCCACCTCAACATAACCAAGACTGATAAGTTGTCGATAAAGACGGCGCCACCAGGTTTTCGGGTGGTTTTTACCAAGCCCAAACAGTTTAAGTTTATCGTGCTTAAATTCAGCGATACGCGGTTCTGATTTATTACCTGTTATGACATCAATAAGGTACATGATACCAAACCGTTGATCGGTTCGATAAATCGCCGACAGGGCCATTTGTGCCTCAGTGCTGGCATCTATTTTTTCAGGTGGATTCAGACAATTATCACAATTACCACAGGGTTCAGCCAACTCTTCACCAAAATAACGTAACAAGGTTATGCGTCGGCACTCCAATTGTTCACATAAATCAACCAAAGCATCCAGCTTATTATGCAGCACATTTTTATATTCATCACCGGCCTCAGAGTCACGAATAAATTGACGTTGCATAACCACATCCTTATAGTTATACGCCATCCACGCATTGGCTGGCTGGCCGTCTCGACCGGCACGGCCGGTCTCCTGATAATATGACTCAATGTTCTTGGGCATACTAAAATGCGCCACAAAACGCACATCCGGCTTATCAATACCCATACCAAAAGCGATGGTGGCGACGATAATGACGCCCTCTTCCATTAAAAATCTTTTTTGATGTTTGGCTCTGACCCTGGCTGATAAACCGGCATGATAAGGTAAAGCGGTGCGTCCCTGACCGGTTAAATAATCAGCCACTGACTCAACTTTGCGCCGAGATAAACAATAAACGATACCGGCATCTTCAGCATGGTTTTGACTGATAAATTCCCACAGTTGTTGCTTGCCACGGTCCTGTTCTTCAATGGCATAACGGATGTTCGGACGGTCAAAGCTGGAGACAAACAGTTGCGCATCCTGCAGGTTTAGCTCATTGGCTATTTCATCACGCACGCGCTCATCAGCTGTCGCCGTTAAAGCAATCCGAGGAACATCAGGGAATTCTTGACTTAACACTGATAACTGTTGGTAGTCCGGACGAAAATCATGTCCCCACTGAGACACACAATGCGCCTCATCAATGGCAAATAAAGCCAATTTAATGGTTTTCAGAAAAGCCAACATATCATCATTTGCCAACCGTTCCGGTGACAAATACAACATATCTAACTTGCCGGAGACTGCCTTGTCCTCAATGGCTTTCACTTCCGCAGCAGATAAAGTTGAATTAATATACGCAGCCTCTACACCCAGTAATTGCAAGGCACTGACCTGATCTTCCATCAAGGCAATTAACGGTGAAATCACCACCCCCACACCCGGCCGCACTATCGATGGTATTTGATAACATAAGGATTTGCCACCACCGGTGGGCATCAAAACCAAGGCATCTTTACCATCTAAAATAGTGGCTACAATATCTGCCTGGTGGTTTCGGAAATCACTGTAACCAAAGGTTTCGTTTAATATTTTTTTTGCTCTGTTCATCTCTATTATTTTAGATTAATACACGTCATAGAAGCAAGTACTCCAATCACAATAAAAATTAATCATCGATTCTCACTTTTTGCGACATGAGTGGTTTTAAATAAAGACTCATTCATGCAATAACTTTTAATGATGATTATATTTGAACGTTTTTATCTTTACAGCCTTTTGATTCTTATGGTGCTGAGCGCATTATTGATATTTAAGCCGATTATATTTGTGTTTATGGTGGCGGGTACGCTAATCAGTTATGGTGGCTATTGGCTGATAAAGCATCCGGCATACGGACAATTGTTGGCACGGGTGTTGGCTGAATGTTTGGGTTTAATGCTCATGCTGGCAATATTTGTCAGTTTAATGATGCTTTATGGACAACTCATCCGCGTTTAACGCGACACAGTTCAGCTTATGTTTAAACACATTGGTTATAATAATCTTTATTTTGCTAAGAATACGATGATCAAATCACTTTTGCTTGTTTTAACGTTAAGTTTATCGGCTTGCGTGCAACTACCCAAACCGCTGCGAGGTGACTACAGCACCATGCCACCACAACAATACCAGCAAACCCCCGTCACAGACTTAAGGATTCGTTGGACCGGCATTGTTATTGACGTTGAAAACAAACCTGATCACAGCTGTTTAACAGTGATGGCGAAAGTACCCAACGAGTACGGTCGACCCTCCTATCAAAACCGTGTTGATTTAGGTCGATTTATTGCCTGTAAAAACAAATTCCTTGAGCCGAAATATTTTCAAGACCGTGCCATTACCGTCACCGGCCAGGTGAAACGTCTGGTGGTTAAGAAAATTGATCAATTGGATTATAACTACCCGTTGGTTGACGCCAATGTTATCTATGTCTGGTAAAGCAGTCAGTTCCCTAATACACGATCAACCTGAGACATAACTTCAGTCACCGTTATCAAATCCATGGCACCGGGAAACTCAGTTTTGGCGCCCCATTTAACCTGCTCCACTGGTTTATTTAAAAACCGCTGACAGGCTTCGGGGTATTTATTGACCGACAGCTCAGGAAATTGATAACTACCCGACCGCAGCGGATTACTGGCAGCCATTAAGCCAATCACCGGTGTACCGACAGCTCCGGCGATATGCAAAGGCCCTGAATCCGGTGAAATCACCAAATCAGCTAAAGTCATCAAAGCCCATAATTGTTTCAAACTGTCTTCACCGGCGATATTATGCACAGGTGACTGACATTGGGATTGAATGTCTGCCACAAAAGCCTTCTCTTTAGCAGCCGGACTGCCTGTTAATATAATATGGGCGGAATATTTTTGATAGCAGGCATCAATCAAATCCGCATAACGTTGCACTGACCAATTCCGTAACACATGACTTGAGCAAGGGCTGATAACAATGTTTTTACAATCAGAATTAATTTGCCGCTGCGCCCAAGCAAGATCCGAGTCACTTGTCGGCATCGACCAATCCATCAATGGTTGACAACCTAAATATCTCACAAACTGCATAAAACCATCCAACACATGATAACGGGGTAAAGGCGCAATTCGCTCATTAACCGCTAAACCATGCAACTCTTTACTACGCGCTTTGTCATAACCAATGCGTCTTTTGGCAGGGATAAAACGTGACACCCAATTGGCTCGAAAAGACAATTGCATTTGTAAAAGCACATCAAACTTTTCACCACCCACAGCTTGTCTTAAGCTTTTAAGGCTGGACCACATTTGGTTTTTATCAAAGACAATAAATGTCACTCCGGGCAAACCGGCCAGTAATTTATGTTCCAGACGACCAATCACCCAAGTAATTTGAACACCCGGCAAACACGCTTGCAGGCTTTTCACCACTGGGATAACATGGGTGGCATCACCGATGGCAGAAAGTCGAAAAATACAAATAGATTTAACTGCTTGGTTTGTTGTCATCGTTGAAATCAATTAAAATGATGTATTTTAACACCTTACTTAGAGCCCATAGCTTTGCACCCCATTAAAATAAAAAACCACTGGTTTTTGTATCACGATGACCTTAATTCAAAGCCGAATGAAAACTGGTTCGATGCTCAATATTGGTCCAGACAGGGACGACTATTAGGTACATACTCCGGCCGTGGCTCGGTATGGATTATAAAATCCGATCTCGGTAAATGGGTTTTAAAACATTACTATCGAGGTGGGTTATACGCCAGGATAAGTCGTGATAAGTATTTCTGGAGCGGTCTGCAAAACACCCGAGCTGTCAGCGAGTTTAATTTACTGCAATACATGTACAAAAGAGGTTTACCTTGCCCAAAACCCATCGCGGTTCGGGTCAAAAAAACCGGCTTATTCTACACCAACGACCTTATTACCCAATATATCCAACATAAAACAACTTTTGCAAAAAAATTAGTGTCCACAAATACCAAACCTGATTTGTGGGCACAGATTGGCCAGGTCATTGCCAGTTTTCATGTTGCCGGAATTAATCATGCTGATTTGAACGCTCATAATTTATTGATTGATGACAACACCATCCACCTTATTGACTTTGATAAAGGTCAACGTATGCCACACCAAAAAAATTGGCCCCAAGCCAATATCGCCCGTTTAAAACGCTCCATCGAAAAAGAGACCGGACGCAGTTGCGCTCGACATTACGCTGAACATTGGCACGCATTGGTTCATCGCTATCAAAAAGCCATGGCTGACTATGACAGCCAATAAAGATTTCAATGCCAAAGACTTTATACGTGATTTACCCGGCCTACCCGGTGTCTATCAAATGTATGATGCGGACAACACCATCCTCTATGTGGGCAAAGCCCGCTCCTTAAAAAACCGGGTCAGCAGCTACTTCAACGGCACCGCTAAAGATAACAAGACCATGGCTTTGGTCAGCCAAATAGCGAATATGCGTTACCACATCACCCAATCTGAAGGTGATGCCTTAATCTTAGAAAATCAGCTGATTAAAAAACATAAACCGAAATACAACATTCTTTTAAAAGACGGTAAAAGTTACCCATATATTTACATTTCTATTGGTGAGGATGAATTCCCGCGCATTACCTATGCCCGCGGCAAGAAAAAACGTGCCGGTCGTTATTTTGGCCCCTACCCCAGTTCACCATCAGTACGCTACGCCCTGAATTTCTTACAAAAGGTGTTTAAAGTAAGGCAATGCACCAACAGCTTTTACAGCAACCGTTCCAGGCCCTGTTTGCAACATCAGATAAATCGCTGCACAGCACCCTGCGTGGATTTAGTCTCAAAACAAGATTACCAAAAACAAATCAATTACACCATTGACTTTATTGAAGGCAAATCATCACAGGTTGTTGACAGTTTAGTTAAGGAAATGGAACAGGCATCTGCTCATCAACACTATGAACAAGCCGCTGAAGTGCGCGATCAAATTAAAGCCATTCGCAGCATCCAGTCGCACCAAGCCGTGGAAACTGGGCTCACCGATCAGATGGATATTCTGGCTGTGGGACAAGAGGCCGGCTTGTACATTGTTACCGTAGGAACTGTCAGAAATGGTCAGTTTTTAGGCAATCGCAATCATTTTCCCGAGACCCCAAAGGGCACATCACTGCCTGAGTTATTACATGATTTTATAAGCCAATATTATGACCAGGACATTTTACCCAATCGCTTAATATGCAATCTTGAGCCCGCCGATAAAACTGATTTAGCGGAATTGCTCAGCGTCATAAAAGGTAAAAAAGTCTTTATTACCGCCAAGCCCCGGGGCCAACAGTTAAAACTGCTGAAACAAACCACTGACAACATGGACAACGCTTTACAAGTGCAGGTCAACAAATACGCCACTTGGCAGAAAAAATGGGATTTATGGCAAACAGAATTGGGATTTGAAAAGACACCGGAACGCATTGAATGTTTTGATATCAGCCATCAAATGGGCGAACACACCCGCGCCTCGTGCGTGGTATTCGATGCCCAAGGCGCGGTAAAAGACAGCTATCGCCAATACATTATTTCCGGCATTCAGGGTGGCGATGATTACGCCGCCATGTCACAAGTCATTGAAAAACGCATCAACAGCCTTAAAAAACGAGACATGCCGTTTCCTGCTGCCTTTATTATTGACGGCGGCAAGGGCCAAGTGAACCAAGCGGTGCAAATATTAAAGGAACAGGACATTGATTCGATTCGCATCATCGGCGTTACCAAAGACGAAAACCGCACTGCCGGCAATGAACGGATTTATATCCCCGAAACCGGCCGGTTTATTACACCGAGACCCCATGATCTATTGTCCTTAATGATGCAGCATATCCGGGATGAAGCCCATCGCTTCGCCATTAAAAGTCACCGCAAGGCTTTTAAAAAATCCAGAAAAACATCCGTGTTAGAAGACATTCCGGGTATCGGCAAATCCAGACGCAACATCCTACTGAAACATTTTGGCGGTATTCAAGGCCTAAAACAGGCCGGCATTGACGACATCCAAAAAGTCCAGGGTATCAGCGAAAAATTGGCGACAGACGTTTTTAACCAGTTACATGGCAATAAAACCTAATCTAAATTAACCTCGGCATCGATAACCCGCATCCCTTCAAAACGATTGGCCTTATCATCATTGTCCGGGCTGACATCACGAATGATTATTTCTTTTATCTGACCGGGAAATGTTTTTCTGATGTGCTTAAACACTTCCGGGTCATGTTCACCCGAATCACCAATCAAGGTAAACATGCGATGCGGGAAATGATTTAATATCTCAGTGATTTGCCGTATTTTCTGTTGTTCAGAGGCCTTTGAACCAAGTTTAATTAAACGGTAGAAGTCACCGTAAGTCTCACCTTCCAGTAAGTGCAAACGGACATTTTTCATGTGTATACTGCCCGGCGGAAAGCCAACGGTTTTAAACAAAAAATCAGCCAAAGGTCGATACATTTGCCACGGACCACCGGACACATAATGCAAAGCCACATCCTCATCAAACGTCTGGTACAGGGCTTTCATTTGCGGCACCGCCTGAAACGGTTTAAAAAAGGTATTCATCATCACCACCGCCTCGCCTTCGGTGATTTCTGTGATTTTCACTGTGTCATCAATATCAGAAATGACCGAATCACCATGGGGCTTAATCAAGCGAATACCTCCTTCGCCCAGGTGATCTTTACCGGTGGCACTAAACCGTAACCAGCCATTTTTAGATTGCTGCGCCGCCAATAATTCCTTAGCACGCTCAAATGACAAGCTTAATTCGCCAAATAATAAGCCGTTAAAATCCGTGCGTTTATCACCATCGAGCGACTTTAAGCGAAAAATCTCATTGTGCGGATCATTATCAAAGGTTAAAAAGATGGCCTCAAAAGATTGACTGTCGGCCACGAAATCACGAAAGCGAAAGCGAAACATCTTAATCTGATCTTCTTGCAGCTCATCTAAACCGGCTTTGTTTTTAACCACCCTTTTGGCGATTTTCGATAATTGCTTACCGCCCCAACAACCATGCTTGTGCACCCACACCCGCAAAGGTATGCGCCACAGACCATCATTTTGGTAACCGTAGCTCGGATAAAAAGTCACATATTCAGTATTTTTCATTGTACCTTCAGATGTTTCAGTTCCTGAGCAAAGTGCCCAGCCAACCACAAAAATAAGACATATAATGATTAACAGCCCGCTGCGAAGCCAAGTCCGGCGCTGAATCACTACAGCAAACCCTCAAAACCCAATTGCCCTAAAGCTTGATACAAAACAATGGCCGCGGTATTGGATAAATTCAAACTTCGAGAATCAGCCCGCATCGGAATCCGCACCGGATAAATCAAATCATGCCCCCGAACAGCCTCCGGCAAACCCCGGGTCTCCGGTCCCAATAACAAACAATCATTGTCCGCATAAGCCACTTCATGCGAATAGTCTTTAGCCTTGGTAGTCAGCGCATAAATCTGATTAAAATCAGTGTCTTGCATAAAAGACTTAAAGTCATCATGCTCCCGAACCTGCGCCCACTCACGATAATCCAAACCCGCCCGCCGGAGCGCCTTGGTCTCCATAGCAAAACCCAAAGGATGAATCAAATGCAACCGCACCCCGGTATTGGCACACAAGCGAATAATATTCCCCGTATTCGGCGGAATCTCAGGTTCGTATAGAGCTAAATGAAGCATACATGACATGTGATTTTTAAAAGATTTATTGTATGCGGAGATAGGTCATTTCACAAATAATTGAAAAAAATAACCAACTGCACAAGCTCAAAATTAATTAGCGTATTTTTTTTCTCATTCCCATGTTCCGGAGACTATGAAATAACTCAGCCAGTCTGTGATTGATTTTACTTATTCACTAATTTCAGTATCTCATTAATTTCCTTTCCAGTAAGCCCTTGTTTTTTAAGATAGCCTTCTCTCTGATTCTCCGGCATCTCCCTCAACATATTCTTAAGCTCTTTTGATACTGTGAATTCAAAAAACTCTGAAACAAAATAAATAAATATAACTGAAAAGATGGAAACACTCATGCCAATAACACCAGCAGTTGAAAGGTTGCCATATATTAGTAATGTGGTTGCACTAATAATACTAATACTAAGTATTATTTCATCCTTTAGTTTTAGCTTAATCATATTAGATATAATACTTAAAACACATCTGCATATAAAAAATTACTTTAGCTTATGGACACAAGTATTTGAAAATATTATTTATCGTGTCGTTTAAATTTAATGTACAACAACACTGGAATGGATAAAATTCCATAAATAATCAAGCCATAAAAATCGATCGAAATAATCCCGTAACCTATCAGAACTGCTGCATACTCTAAAGATTTCTCTTCCTCCCAAATAAATGCTAATGACACACCTACTATTAGATATATAGTCATTAAGATCCAATAAATCTTTGTCCATTTTTCAAATAATTTATCTTTCATTTATCTAAATTTATTATTTTTAACTCACATTCTTTGGGAAAAATAAACGACACAAATTCTCTGTATTTTATTCAAACCGATCTTCAACATTTTCAAGCAGTCTCTTTCCGTGAATCACACTGGCAATTAAAATACATTCTGTCTCAATTCGATAAATCAAACGGTAGTTATGGATAAATCGTTCTCGTATATTTTCATCGCTCAATTCGGGAACACAGCGACCGATGTGGGGAAACTCCGCAATGTGCCGTGATACAGATAATATTTCAGTGACAATACTTCGAGCATAGTACTCTGAATCTCTGGCGATATACTCAGTAATTGCCTCAATATCCTCTACTGCTTCAGGCGACCACCTTACTATGTGGTCCACTGACTTAATCTTTTCTCAACTTCATCCTGACTAAAAGAACCTTCATTCTCAGCCCGATTAATGCCTTTTTTAATTTTATCTACCACATACAGATGGTATTGAACATCTTCAAGTGAGCAATCGTCGGGAAGTTTATTTAAAATCGACTTAACATCATCTTTTGCTGTATTCATAAACGGTTACCTTTTATTCTCTTGCACATAGATATTTATTATATATGCATTAGTTATGAATGTCCCCATGATTTCGTAGTGCTCGGCCTCGTAATTCTCGACTCTTTGTACCGGACGCTATAGTTAAATTACCCAAAAAAGCCGGAAATGATGTCAGCTATCCCTTCGATAATCACCATAAAACCGCTAAATATAGCTTCTAAGATACCAGACAAAATATCGAAAACACCTTCACCAGCCAACACAACCGGCGTGGCTGCGCCCACCAGTGAAACTGCGATGGCGCCTAAAGCAACAGCTTTTACACCGGCCACTAAAATATAGATAACAGAGAACAGTAAAACACTGGCATAGATGGCATTCAGTGCTCTAATTTTTGGTGACTGGTTTTTAGTTTTTTTCCTCATTCATTAATCCCTATTTTTTATACACGTGTTTCGTTTAATGATCACCTTGCTAATTATGGCGCTTACCGTTGTGGCGCCACCGCTACTTTCTGGCCTTGGCTTTCGCTTGGCGCATGGCTTTTCGTTGTTGTTTATTAGGTAGGTTTTCTCGGGTATCCAGAACTGTCTTAAGATCTTGATAAGCTTTTTTCCACTCAGGGGTATTTTTGAATTCAATCATTCCGGAGTTCGATGGTTTGGTTTGATTGGACACCTCAAAAGACTCGTCACATTTGAGCAACGCTTTGCGCCGAGTCATTAATGTGCCGGTATGCATTTTCTCCAGTTCGGCCAGTGTTTTTGGTTCTACTTTGTTAGCCATTTATACCAATTACTCATCGTGATTTATCTGCTTTACGTTCTTGTTCATATTCTTCAAAAGATTTTTGAGTTCGTTTAAAACACTCTTCAAATTCAGAAGGCGGTCCTTGGCTGCAGTCAGTTCGATTGTTTATCTGAATATTGTTATACACCGCTTGAGAGCTGCAGCTTGATAAGAGGCATAAAGCCATCAAATACCCAATCTTATTCATTTAATCTCTCCAGCAGATATTTTTAACCATCCATCAATATCGTATCATATTTACATACTTGCTCAATACTGTTAAGCAGAGCAAAAAAAAGTATATTTAAATAACTTACTTGTTTATTTATTTTCAAACTCAGTTTAAAGTATTACTTGCAAGTAATCCTTTGCGCAAGCAAATGGAATTCTCTTTTCTAAAAAGGAATCTTAAATGACTAAAGCAGCCACCCTTTTAATCGCACTACTGATTTCAAATATGGCTTTTGCCAAGCAAAAATATTATAAATGGACTGATGAAAACGGCAGCATTCATTATTCCACAGAAAAACCCGAAAATAATCAGACAGATGAATTGGACATCAGCACAAGGCAACCGGTGTTAAGTGAAACCTCAGAAAAAGCGGAACCAGAAAATTCGCAAGAGACGGAAGAAAAAAGTTATCTGGAACAACGACGCGAGAAAAAACAAAAAGCACAGCAACAGGCCAATAAAAACAGAGAACGCTGTTTAGATGCCAAACATGCCGTCACCAAATATCAACAACAAGTCCGCATGAGCCGCATTGATCGAGAAACCGGTGAAACCATCTATTTAGATGACTTTAAAAGAGAGCAAATCATTCAACGGGCACAACAAGCCGTGACAAAATACTGTAATTAAAATCAGTCATTTGGCCTCTTTTCATTTTCTTTGGCCAAAATTAAATAGTTTTTTCCGGAGCTTAAGTTTCTTTTCTGTGATCTCAGTTTCAAACTCTAAATGGCCTTTAATCCAAGCCTGTATTTTTTTTCATTTCCTATCATTAGTAACATTTAATAATGGCACGAGACTACCATCTTTCAGCCTTAGCTTAAAGAAATACTTGGTAAACAGCTCGCCAGAATCAGTCGCAGATTCATTGAAGTTTAAATTAAAATGACTAATTTCAGCATAGGGGATTTTTCTGGCCGACAAAAACTTATACTGATACCTTTTTTTAATGACGCTTTGTGTGGTGTTATTAAATTCAATATAACCTAAACGTAAAGCATAAAAAAGCAGGATAGCTCCCATAACACAAGCTGTTACAAAAACCCAATGACTAAAAACATTTGCTATGCCCGAATGAGACATAGATAAAAACATCATAAATAAGTTAATTAAAATTATAAATGCAAATCCAATTCGATTAACTAAATCTCTCTCCACGACCCTCAATCGATCAACACCGTAGCGCTTCATAATAAATTGAGGTTCTTTATAAATTATCTTATCTTTAATTTTAAACATCGATTAATTATTACTTAATGGCATTTGTGATGAATTAGGATACCTACGCAATAAGTATCTATTAAACACAAACCCTGAATATTTAAGGTCAATAGTCCAATAATTTTATATCATAAATTTAAATTTATAATTTTCAAAGAACCTGAATTCAGTTGGTTTCACTGAAGTCATATTAACCACTGTGGTTCCAAGCAAAGAACACTGACCTTCTTGATTATCCCAGGCATCAATACAATCCACTTGATGGGCTTTGGAAAGCAGCTTTTAAAGTAACTATTAACCACAGAGAACACTAAGGAATCACAAAGTTCTCAAAGATAAAAAGATAAATATTAGGCTTAATGCCTGTGTGAAAATCTTTGTGATCTTTGTGGCAAAATAATAGAACAAGACGTATTGAGCTGACATTATGAGTATCCAAAAAGCTTTAGAAGATACAAAAAAACTAAATAGCAGTGAACGCGCCTTACTGGCCCATTGTCTGATTTCATCTCTGGAAACTGAGCAAGATGACGGTGTGGATAATGCCTGGTTTCAATTAGCAGAAAAGCGCATAAAAGAACTACGTTCAGGTGCTGTTACAGCTATGACACGGCAAGAAATTAAACAACAAGTTAAGGGCTAGCACTTGTTAGAATTGAAATTCCATCCTCAGGTTTCTGAAGATATACAAGCTTTCTATCGAGACCTTTGCATAAATCGTGAATTAAGTAAAAATGTCTGAAACCCTGAATCTCTGCGTCAGAAAACTTAGCAATAGCCTTGCTATTACTTGCGTTTCCTTCCTTGATCTTCAGAATTTCAATCATTTTTACAATAACCCAGAATTATGCAAAGGTCTCTTATCAATGGTATCAAAAACAAGCACTTGGTCTTGGTGATGATTTTATTCGAGAATTAGAATCAGCCTACGCAGTTATTTCCGACATGCCACAAACATGGCCCTTTTTTCAAAAGGACTTTCAAAGATACATTTTATCAAAATTCCCGTATTCGGTTATCTATCAAGCCACAATAAATCTGTTTTTATTGTTGCTGTTATGCACAACAGCAGAAAGCCGGGGGTTTGGCACCAGCGTCTTTGAGTGTAAATATAAAAATCAATTAAATGAATAGTTTATGCCTTTTGTAAAAACCGCTGTGACCTCTGCGGTTAAATAAAATAGGTGCTTTTAAATATTTAAATCAAATGAACTAATTAAGGCATTGGTTTACAATACCGCCATGCTTAAACTGATTGAAAAACACTGGCCTCAGGCCGTTCCTTATCTGCGTCTGATGCGGGCGGATCGGCCGATTGGGACTTTGCTGTTATTATGGCCGGCCTGGTGGGCCTTGTGGAGTGCCGCTGAGGGTATGCCACCGTTTTCTTTGTGGTTGATTTTTACTTTGGGTGTGTTTTTGATGCGCTCGGCCGGTTGTGTTATTAATGACATTGCCGACCGCAAGTATGATGGCCATGTCAGCCGCACCCGTCAGCGGCCTTTGGCCATTAAAGAAGTATCTGTAAAACAAGCCTGGATACTATTTTTTGTTTTACTCGCTCTATCCGCCTCTTTATTGCTGTTCCTCAATCTACTGACTTTTTATTTGGCGTTAGCAGCGGCAGCTATCGCCATGACCTATCCGCTCATGAAACGCTATACCTATTTACCACAGGCTTATTTAGGTGTCGCCTTTTCTTTTCCAATTCCCATGGTCTACGCCCAAATAACAGGCACCGTGCCCAAAGAGGCTTGGTTGTTGTTTGTGGCAAATATTTTATGGACCATCGCCTATGACACCATTTATGCCATGGTCGACCGCAAGGATGACCTAAAAATAGGCATCAAATCCACGGCTATATTATTTGGGGACCTGGACAAAGTCATTATTGGTATTATTCAACTACTGACCATTATGGCATTTTACCTATTTGGGCAACAGACCGACATGGGTGGACTGTACTATCTGGCGGTGATTATTATCGTCTGGTTATTCGCTTATCAACAATTATTAATCGCCGGACGTAATGAAGAACGCTGCTTTAAGGCCTTTTTGCATAATAATTGGGTTGGTATGACCTTATTTGCCGGAATTTTTGCTGATTTCCTCTTGAAATAAACCAAATCAAACCTATATAGCTTATGAGTTTGGTGGCCGATCTCGGCATCAAACCGTTGAACCCGACTTGGCCATTTGGCAAGTCATTTTAAACTTAACGTATTGCTTAATAGGAGAATACATTATGAATTTTGATTTAACCCCATTATTTCGTACTTCAATTGGTTTTGACCGTATGGCACAACTGTTAGATCAGGCTAATCGCATTGATCAAACCCCCAGTTATCCGCCCTACAACATCGAGCATTTGGATGAAAACAACTATCGCATCACTTTGGCCTTAGCCGGTTTTAGCGAGCAGGATTTAGACATTACATCAGAACAAAACACCCTGACTGTCAGCGGTAAAATTGAGTCTGAACGTGAAGATAAGGATAAAAAATTCATCCACCGTGGTATCGCCACACGGACTTTTGAACGCCGCTTTCAGTTAGCTGATCATGTACGCGTCAAAGGCGCCAGCATGGACAATGGCTTATTGCACATTGAACTGGAACGCGAAATTCCGGAAGCAATGAAGCCACGCACCATTGAAATCAGCAATGGCCGTGGTCGTCAAACCATTGAGCAAAAACCTGAAGCCGTCAAAGACGATAAAAAACAAATCGCCTAAACGAATTTAGGTTTAAGTAAAACTAAAAGCCCGGGTCACGACCCGGGCTTTTTTTGTTACCAGATAAACCCAACCGTTGTCAGGTTTATCATTACGATTTACTCGCAAGCCTGTTTATCAAAACCATCTAAAAACAGATAGTCATGCACATGGATTGTTATGCTGTGAGGCTCGGTGGTATCGTTACCACCATTGGCCGTACCTCCATTATCCTGCATTGAAACAGAAACCAGCGCTTGACCGGATTGCCCGGTAAAGACATAGCTCATCTGCCCCGAATTATCCACATCAACAGATGTTAAGACACCATTGGGATCTGCATCGATGTTCACCAGCATATCATTCACTTGCTGGCTATTATTTTCTGGAACATTGCCCATATCCATTTGACAAACAACTGTCTGTGAAGCTGGATTAGCCACTAAATCTAAAGGCATATAGACGGCTTTATTGGCGGTCATGCTGGGCTGATCATTAACACAATTAACCGTTACATTGACTGTGGCTGTGGAACCACCATTTAAGGTATATGTAAAGGAATCAGAGCCACAGAAATCTGCATTCGGTGCATAGGTTACTGAGCTGGTTTGGTTCACCACCGTACCATGTGAACCTTGCGTCACACCCATAATATCCATCTGACCACCATCAGGATCAGTGTCATTTGCCAGAACATTCAGCATGGTCGCCGGATCATCTTCCGTCAAGGTGACGGTGTCATTCACGGCCGTTGGATCCACATTGGCAACAGCACAATGGTTACCGGTATCGGCAAAAGATTCAAACTCAAGTCCCCAACTGATTAAATTACCCCCTAATAAGTCCTCAATATCATAAACTGTCAAGATCCATGTACCATCGGCATTTTCACCATCAAAGGCACTCAGTAGATTACTGGGTTGATAGGTACCACCATCAGTGGGCGGACATGGCCAATTACCCGGTGTTGCCTCATCATCAAAATTCAAATCAAAATTATCTGAACTACCACAACTGGATGTCATGATTTTCACCGTAGTGCCTTCAGGAGAGGTTAACTCAATTTCTACATCTGCCATCCATGGATGAGTTCCACTCAGATTAAGCACATTAACGTCACTTAAAACACCAACACCGCTGATATTTAATGTAGAAATATTAGAAGAGTTATCGATAATAGCTTTAGGCACATCTGTACTCGGAATTTCGCCGGTGTTCTGACCAGTTCCGGTATAAAAACGACGTGATAAAGAAGTACTGCCATTACCACAAACATTACTCGGCGTGACGCGCCAGTAATAACAGGATTCCGGGTTTAATTGACTGGTGGTAACCTCTGTGACACCATTTGAGGTGTTACCTGAAAAATCAACACTGCCAAACCCGGGATCATCGTCCACTTCAATCAAAAAGTCAGTACCGAAATTTGAACTCCAACTTAAAGTCGGGCTAAAACTACCTGCATAACTGTCATCAGCCGGACTATTCAATCCTGGCATCGCCGGAAAATTGAGAACTGAAAGCGTTAAGGCCTCATCATCAGTTTCACTGCTATTAACACTGTCTGTACCCGTGGCGGTCAGGTTATATTGACCTGCAGTCACACTTTGAATATTGCCAACTGTTAGATTGGTTGTATTGGCCGGACTGACCACCGGATTCACTGAAAAGTTACACGCCGCAGCACTTGGACAACCACTGACTGACATATTGGTGGAACCGGTAAAATCGGTCAGGTTCAGTACATAATCAATCGACGATTGATTGCTACAGACTTCTAGATTGGTGCTATTGGCAGTTAATTGTGGTCCCACATTGATTACAGCCAAAGCCGCTGCCGCATCCAATAATCCATCGCCACAATTTGAGGTGCTACAGGAAGACCCACTGGGAAAGCTGCGTGCAGAAACTTTTATGGCCGCCTCAACCTCAGCCGGTGTCAAAGCCGGATTAACACTGTACATTAAACCCGCTACACCGGCCACGTGTGGCGCCGCCATAGAAGTTCCTTGATAGAAAGCATAGTTATCATTTCCCGGAGCGGAGGTGCCTGAATTGAGTGTCGAAAGCACACCATTACCACCACCGCCACCCGGTGCAGCAATATCAATTAATGCGCCATAATTAGAATAAGAAGCACGATTGGCATTGCGATCGGTCGCAGCCACGGAAATCACATTATCACAATTGCCCGGATTATAACCGGATACGTTGGCATTGGAATTACCAGAAGCAACCACCACCACGGAACCATTGGCCACAGCAGCATCAATGGCGTTTTGTGAAGTGCTAGAACAACTACCTTGACCACCAAGACTTAAGTTTAAAACTTGTGCCGGGTTAGCATTATTCGGTACACCGGTCACAGTACCACCGGAAGCCCAGACCATGGCATCAGCGATATCTGACATAAGACCACCACATTTACCCAGTACACGAACTGGTACTACTTTGGCATCATAGGCAATACCGGCCACACCTTGATTGTTATTGGTAACTGCTGAAATGGTACCGGCCACATGGGTTCCATGCCATGATGAGTTTTGATTCTGAGGCGGATAACCGTTTCCACATTCACCGGCGCTCATCCAATCACCGGGATCACTGGCATCGGCATCTCGACCATCTCCATCGTTCGCCATGAATACATCACTCATCATGTCATAGCCGCCAACGATATTCGCATTCAAATCAACATGAGGACGATATCCGGTATCAATCACAGCAACGGTGACACCTAAACCGGTTGATACATCCCATCCGGCTTCTAAATTAATACCGCCAACAGCTTCATAATAATGCCATTGATCTTCATAATAACTATCATCGGCCGTTGCAAATCGATATAAACGCTTGTCTTCTTCTACATATTCAACGGAACTGTCTTGTTTTATTTTTGCTAAAATATCTTGTAACTCTTTGTCAGAGTAATCTTTATCCAATTTAACCACCTGTGCATCATTGTACATATAACGATGATGCATCAAGGACACACCTGTTAAGACACTGAGGTGATTAATGTTATTGTCACTTTGTTGAATGTATGAGATATCAGAATCTTTATACTTAATAATCAGTTGGTCTTTTAACTCAGATGCCATCACAGAATGCGACATGGCAAGACCCAAAGCTGACATTAACAGTGTGGGTTTAAGAATTTGCTGTTTGATTTTCATTTATTTTACCTCTTTTTTTGAGCTGCATTGTATACCGATATCTCTGATCAATAAAACCACTAAAATAATTTTTGCCATTTTTATTGAAGCCTGTGTTCCTATAAAGATAATATTGGCCACATCACGTTTCATATAAATGTCCGGTAAAAGGTCCAATGAAATGGATTAACGAATACCAACAATGTAAATATATGTGATATTAACAATCACACATGGAATTATCATTCTTACTAATTAACTGACTTAGTCAAAGCCGACGAATAGTCAAAAGAACAATCTATTTTCAAGCCCACATAATTCACCCAATCCCCAGCCGATAGTCTGCTACAATCTCGAATTGTCTTTTTATCAGAAGCGATGTTATCTGAATCTGCTGAACAACGTGATTTAACCCGAGGTTCGATTTATAAACACATGATCCGTATCGGTATTCCGGCGGCTTTGGGCATGTTGTTCAATACCTTATATAACCTCACGGATAATTGGTTCGCCGGGCGAATTTCGGATGATGCCTTATCGGGCCTGGCCATTGCCAGCATCGTGTTCGCGGCATTTTTAGCGTTGGGCATGGGTTTACAAAGTGGCACATCTGCGATGGTGGCGGCTGATTTAGGCACCAAGAAACCTGAAAAAGTCCGGCACTGGATTAATTATTCCCATGGCATAACCTGGTTTTTATCATTACTGATTTTAGTCCTTGGCTTATGGTTCGCTAAAGACTTACTTAAATTCTTAAGCCAAGACCAGGCGATTATTGATAAAGCCTGGGATTACACTTCAGTAATACTGTTTGGCAATGTCTTTTTTAACCTCACCAGCGCCTTTGCAGGTGCTTTAATTGCCCACGGTAATACCACCAGTTACCGCAATGTACTGGTGATCGGTTTTGTTGCTAACTGGCTGTTAAATCCCTTATTTATCTTTGTCTTTGATTTTGGCGTTGCCGGTTTGGCCTGGTCCACGGTATTCATCAAATTAGGATCAGCGGCCTACCTCTGGAAAGAACTTAAATCAGAAACCGGTCACTATGCAAAACCTGGCTACGATTTCAGTCACTGGAAACAATTACTGGCGCAAATCATGCCCGCCAGCATGAACATGCTGACCATTATTATCGGTGGCTATATTACGATTTATTTTATCTCACAATTTGGTGACAATCCGGTCGCCGGTTATTCGGTCGGAATTCGGCTTGAGCAATTACTATTAATGCCGGCATTGGGTTTAAATGCCTCGGTCATGGCATTAATCGGACAAAACTACGGCGCAGGCAAATACAACCGGGTCAATGAGATATACAGAAAATCTCTAAAATTAGCTTTATTGGTCTCTGTCATCTTTATCCCCATCATGATCTTCTTATCACCCTTGATGATGGATCAATTTACCGACAACCCGGAAATAATTGCCGTGGGCGTCTATTATTTGCGCGTCGATGCCTTTGCCTTTTACGGCTACACCATGCTATTTTGCTCAAACGCAAGTTTACAGGCCATTAAACAACCGATGTTCCCACTGGTTATCGGAATCTTACGGCAGATGATCCTACCAATCATCGCATTTTACCTGCTTATTGAAGTTATGGATTATGGCTTACAGGCCATTTTCTGGTCCATTGTCGTGATTGTGCTTTCCAGCGCTGTGTTAGCTTACTTCTACACCCACAGACGACTTAAAGGGCTTTTATCGACTAAGGACTGACGCTATGTCAGGCTAGCCCTATTTTGTAAAAACCTGAGTGGGTTTACAAAAATTATCCAGATATTCAGACAATCAAAATTCCGACCATTTTTTAGCTAAACGAATTTGGCGTGACTACTCCTGATTAGTTTCAAAACACCACGTAAAATTCGAAAATATAACCTGAATATCGATCCAATAAAACCTCCTCTCTCGAGAGGGGAACGACGGGTGTTACCGCATCCTGCTATCGCTGTACACCTAAATTGATTTACAAGGACGCAAGGAATGCATAGATTGTCTGATCACCAACAGTAGGCCATTAAGGCAACGGCAGGACTGCCGTTTTACCATGCGAAGCAACCCGAAGGGCTGTTGGCATGGATGTCATAAAGTACAACAATATATGCCCTTTAGGTGTATGTTTTTAGAACCGGTTTTCCTCTATCCCATCAATAACACGTTTTAGATGAGTCACGACGCCCTCACTATTATCCATCACGTCTTTATCTGTAAAACGAACAACCATTAAACCAACATCCTCTAATGCCTTCTGTTTCTGAATATCCCTATTTTGACCCTCTTCAAAATCATGCGTATAACCATCAAGCTCAATAACCAACTTCAATTCATAGCAATAAAAATCAACGATGTAATTAAGTAACGGTTTTTGCCTGATGAATCGATAACCCTTAAGCTGTTTACCTTTCAAAAACTGCCATAATTTGATTTCAGATTTCGTCGATTGATTCCTCAACTGCCTGGCTAATTCTTTTAATTTTGGGTTATAGGGAATAATCTTTCGCATGTTAACTGCGGTTTTTTTAACGATTTTACACACCCCCTAACCCCCCTCTCAAGAGGGGAGAATAAATTATTACAAAACCTCCCCTCTCGAGAGGGGATTGAGGGGTGTGTTTCTTTTTTTACTTCTTCGGCTTCCTGCCCGGCTTTTTACCATCTTTTCGTTTGGCTTTGCTGCGAGGCTTGCGGTTGGCTGATTTATCTTTTTCGCTTTTACGGTCTTTGGATTTGCGTTTGCTCGGCTTATCGTTATCGTGTTCTCCTTTAGGGCCTTTAGGACCTTTGGGTCGTCCTGATGAAGCACCGAGTTTCTTGATTTCGCTTTTGCGTCCGCATAAACGGGCATTCCACAGGATGTTCATGATTTCTTTGGGCATATCTGCCGGGAGATCGACGGTGGTGATTTGATCATAGATATCAATCTGGCCGATGTATTCACGATCCAATTCCGCTTCATTACAAATCATGCCTACGATATTACTGGGTTTAACACCCTGCTCGCGGCCGACTGAAACCTGAAAGCGCTCCATTTCAATCTCAGGATGCTCAAGTAATGGTACCGGTGTTGGGTCAATGTCATCATGGCCGGTGTTGCCGCGGCTGCGGCGGGGTGATTTAACGCGATCCGCGTCATGATTAAAGCCGGTTTTAACACCTTTGTTGCGCTCATGCCCTTCACTTTTACTCTCGGTCAATAACAGACCTTTGTCACCGTGAATCATATAGGCCAAGGCCGCGGCAATTTGGTTTGGGTCATAGTCAGTTTCCGACTCAAATTCATCCACCAGCTGTTGATAAATTGATAAATCTTTGGCCGCCAGCGTCTCGCTGATTTGATTCTTAAAGCGTCGCATGCGATTGACATTGATGTCATCCACCGATGGCATATTCATGGTCTGAATGGGTTGTTTGGTGGCTTTTTCAATCATCCGCAACATCCGCTGTTCACGTTTGGTGATAAACAAAATCGCTTCACCGGAACGACCGGCGCGTCCGGTGCGACCAATCCGATGTACATACGACTCAATGTCATAGGGAATGTCGTAATTGATGACATGGCTGATCCGTTCAACATCCAGTCCACGCGCCACCACATCAGTACCAATCAGGATATCGATGGCCCCACTTTTTAATTTCGACACCAAACGTTCACGTTGCTTCTGCACCATGTCGCCATTTAAGGCTTCCGCAGAAAACCCGCGCGCCTGCAGTTTTTCAGCCAGTTCTTCAGTGGCCATTTTAGTTCTGACGAAAATCAGCACCCCGTCAAAATCCTCGACCTCTAACACCCGCGTCAAGGCATCCAGTTTTTTCAAGCCACTGACCATCCAATAGCGTTGATTGATGTTCTTGGCGGTGGTGGTTTTGGTTTCAATTTTAATATCAACCGGCTGATGCAAATGGTTCACCGCGACTTTTTTAACCTGCTTCGGCATGGTCGCTGAAAACAAGGCAATTTGGCGATCTTTTGGTGTGTGGCTTAAAATCCAATCGACATCATCAATAAAACCCATGCGCAACATTTCATCCGCCTCATCCAACACCAAAGTCCGCAGATGATCCAGCTTCAAGGTTTTCCGCCGCATATGATCCATCACCCGGCCCGGTGTACCCACCACAACCTGAACACCGCGTTTTAGCTGCTTTAATTGAATGTCGTAACTCTGGCCACCGTAAATCGGCAGCACATGAAAACCTTTAATATGACGCGCATAGGTCTGAAATGCTTCTGCCACCTGAATTGCCAACTCCCGCGTCGGCGTTAACACCAGCACCTGCACACCTTTTGCGTTTGCATCCAAATTCGACAAAATCGGCAAAGCAAAGGCCGCGGTTTTACCGGTCCCTGTCTGCGCCTGTCCCAGCACATCTTCCCCCGCCAATATCGGCGGAATACTGGCCGCCTGAATCGGTGAAGGCTGCTCATAGCCACTTTCTTTAACGGCTTGAAGAACCTCTGCGGATAAACCCAAATCATCAAAGCGTTGTGGGGAGTTGGTTTGCGACATATTAGATTTCGGCATGATATTTAATTGATACCTGCTCGCTTAGTGTTTTGAGCAGTGGTTAGAAAAGTTCGCGGATTATATAGTAAGCCGACAGAGATAACACTGTAAACAATCACTTTAGACCCAATCTAAATACAGCCCAGCTGATAAAAAATATTTATTATATAACGCCTGTTCGATATTATTTACCATTATTGACGTCAGCTATATCCTATGAGATTAATGACTTGCTGATGTTTGTTGCTTTAAATCAATTACAATACATCAATTATTAAAGTTTTGAATACCCCAACCTGGCCTTATTTTGAGTTAATTTCCTCATGAAAAAATACCCCAAACCAATACCCGGCGACTTAGCCATGTGGATTATCATCTTTGCTGAACTGTTGGTGTTTGGCATATTTTTCATTGCTTACGCAGTCGTTCGAATTAATAACGTTGACATGTTCAACGACTCTCAGCTCACTTTAAACCGTGAGACGGGTGCCATCAATACGATTTTACTGATTACGGCCAGTTACTTCGTTGTCATGGCAATCCATGCTTTGAAAAACAACACAACCAAAAAAAGCAGCCGTTATTTATATGCAGCAATCGCTTCCGGTTCACTCTTCATCCTGATTAAAACCTTAGAATTTCATGACAAAATGTCTGCCGGCATCGACATCGGCACCAATACGTTTTATATGTTTTATTTTTTATTGACCCTGTTTCATTATTTTCATGTCATTTTAGGGCTGATGATTTTATTTGTGGTGGCCTTAAAAACCCAGAAAGGACATTACAACGCGAACCAAACCCATGCCATGGAAACCGCAGGTTCTTATTGGCATATGGTCGATTTAGTCTGGATCATCATGTTTCCATTAATCTATGTGATCAGGTGACAAAATGAATAAAATTTACAATATACATACCGTCTGGCTGATGCTGGTCCTGCTGACCTTATTGACCTATGGCTTAAGTTACATAGACGCTAATGACACGGTCATTATGCTGATTTTAATGGTTGTTGCGCTTACCAAAGGCGTCATGATTATTCGTGATTATATGGAATTAAAAGGCGTGTCACTGCTCTGGAAAATCATAATGTATGGCTGGATAACTGTCGTTAGTCTGGCCATCGTCGTGGCTTATTTACTTGTGTGAATTAATGGGGTCTAACTAAGGATTTAATGAAGTAATCAAGTGCCTGTCGCATGTTATTCCCATGTTATTTCACATATTTTTTTATTTTAGGTGTGTTTGAAAGCTGTATTCGACTCAATAGATTGATCAGGACTAAACGAACTATTTTAATTAATATCCCAAACCGGCTTGCCAATGTGCTAGTATAAATAGATATGACAAATAAAATAGAATACCGGGCCGCGAGGTCTAAAGATGCCAAAGACATGATAACCGTTCAATTTAAAGCGGTTCAATCCATACCTAAAGATGATTATACCAAACAGATCTTATCTGCCTGGTCACCTAAACCAAACAGTGAAAGAATTCAATGGTTGGCTGCTTTTATTAAAAATGACAACGTTCGTTGTTTTGTGGCCACCAATAAAAAAAGTAAAGTATTGGGTGTAGCCATATACTTGATCGCTGAGCAATGCATCAGATCATTGTACGTTGACCCCAAACACGCAGGTATCGGCATAGGAACGCGATTGTTAAATAGAATTGAGCGATTCGCTAACAAAAAAGCGGTCGACAAACTACACCTCAAAGCTTCAATCAACTCAATTTCATTCTATAAAAGTATGGGTTACAAAAAAATTGAGGAAGCCAAACAACTGTTAAGTAATGGCAGTTCAATGGACGCTGTTTTTATGGAAAAGGTTATCAATTAAACCCTAATGGCTCAGACCTGGAAAGAGTCTGAGCCTTATTTTTCCTGAAGTGCCAAACAGAATTGTCGTCATGATCTAACTAAGGACATACACCAGATTCAACATTAATAACCAACCAAGTCTATAGTGTGACTACACCTCAGTCAAAATCCTTTCAAAATTATCTGTAAACAACCAGGTAGTTAATGGTCTATCAATCAAATAAACGGCTTAAAATTATCTAAAGAATGCCAGTCCCTTATTATTGATTGAATGGGTGGTTATGATTAATCAATCCCTAAAATATTTTTTAGCGTTTCTAATTCTTGTGTTAACTTTTTGCTTGTCATTTTTTTGATATTTAACATTTTCCATTGTATGGCCGGCAAGCGATCTACGGCATCTAATCCCAATAATGACCAATCTGCCTGACTGTTTTGAAACGACAACAAAAACTTTCTTTCATCACCTGTTAGTGAGCTCATTATGGTATCAATAAGTTGTTGTCTCGTTTTGATTAATTCATCTAAACTCACCTCTACAAATGCCATGCCATTAAATTCAGCATCAAACACGGCATTTAATGGCTTCAAATGTGGATTTAATAATTCACTGATAGGACGTGGGTGACTTATGAGGTAAAGCAGAAATGCTTTGCGCAATGCTGTATCCCATTCATTGTGTCTGAAGTACAACATCACATCGAACAAATCCCGTGGGTGTTGTCTGTCGAGCGCGGCACACATTTTACCGGCATATAAATCAGCTTTCGACACCACGTTCATCTCCGCATAACCAAACCGGTCTTCAACCGAAGGCATCACAGACAACCTTTTAGGCTCATAAACAGTGCCACGTAACACAGGTGATAATTCAACCTTTACCACCACACCATCATGCTGAACGACTAAGCGCAAAGCATCATTCTTGTCATCATATGCTTTAATGACTTGAGCCATTTGCCACTGCTCTGATATTTTTTCGGCCAAACGATCCAACGCTTCACGAATGCGATCCAATGCCTCATTCCGCGCTTCATCTGGCAAGTAAACCAAATCAATATCGACCGACAAACGTGGTAAATCCTCAACAAATAAATTAATTGCTGTGCCACCTTTTAAAGCGAAACAGGTTTCTGTATCCACCAAGCCCAGAAGCTGAATCACCAACTTAACTTGTTGTTGATAAACCTTCACCATGAACTGGGCACCGTTATCATTAACTCATTATCCAGGCGCCCCTGTTCAGCGATAACCCGTTTACCACTACCCAAATCATAATCAGATGATTTAAGCTTTTTCGACCATTGAAAATTGTGACGTTGCGCAAACCAGAAAAACAATCGTTTGGCCTTGATACTGTTACAACGCTTTAGCATGCCATCTAATCTTTTCGGAGACATCGATGTTAATCCTTGGAACAACATATCCGCATATTCAAAACTCACACTGTGAGGAACGCCAGACAAAAGCTCCAAACAAGCCTGTTCAACTGAAGCCTGAAAATAAACAGATACATCATCGCGCCACTGTTGAACTTGTAAAACATCCACATCCAAATCACGCCAAAGCCTTTTGCAACCATGCCATTTAAATTTAACTGACAAATCAAGTCCATCTATCCAACTTGGCTTAGGCGAATTGGAATAAACATGAACCACTGTCAAATCTTGAACATAATGCCCAAAGCCACTTAATTGGATGGCCGAAACGCCACCAACATAAGCTGGATTTTCAGGATTTAGCCTGGCCAAAGAAGACATCACGCCTTGCCAGGTTATAGGTAATCCCTCGCGTATATAGACACCTCTACTGACCGCCTTTAATTTCCCAGACTTGACCGCATTATCGAACCTATGCCGCTCGATACCTTGTGCCAATATATAGGCCCGGGTAGCGACTAAACCCAAAGGTAAGATCCGTTCTAATTTATTCTGTTCACGCATAATTAGGTTTAAAAGTATCAGTTGATGCGGCACTAATCGCCGCATTAAAGCACAATTATAAACTAAAAAAGCTAAAAAAGTTTACTTAGATAGTGCTTTTGCGGCGTTATTCGCCGCATATAGGAGTATATTTAAACCGTTAATATGGATTTCATCTGTTATCTAGGATAGCGACCAGCTTATTTCACATTTGGCTGTTTTGAGAAATAGCGGTTGTTGATAATTCAAAATTAAAATATCAATTTGTAAGCTATTTATATTTTAATGACATGCCTGTCATGGCTTTTACTGGCTTTTTCAATCAACCCAAATGTCAACAAATCCAACATGTTGCAAAAATTGCAACAACTGTTGCCTTTTTTGTCTTTCCATTCTGGCCAGCCGTTTAACTCTAACTAAGGACAGGCATCGAAATCGTTCAGGGGCGACTAAGTTATTTAACTGAGTTGGTTGTCTCATGCGTTAACTATCCAACCATTTAGTTGCTTATAAATTTCATCTTGCCATACCTTAACATTCTCATGGATACCGATCGTAATGATGCCACAGGTTTTATTAGATTCTTGGCCGTTAATCTTATTGAGGTACTGCCCTGATATTTGTTGATTAATCTCTCCAGGATAAACCAAAGCCACTTTTTCTGCATTAAAATAATCGTGGTAAACATACATTTGTCTTAAATCATGCGATGAGGGATTGCTTGATTGAATGTTCTTCCATTTAGTATCAAATACAATCGCTTTAGGCTTTTCACCGACTGAGCTAACTTTGTTTTTAATCACAATATCAGGTCGAATACTTGAGCGATTGCCTTTTTTAGGTCGCCAGAAATATTTATGCGCTTGGGCTGTTATATTTTGATACTGAGCTCTGTTTTTTCTCAGGCTGATATAGACGAAACGTTCCCACAAGGCATTCATATCGAACATAATGGCCAAAATATGATTTTTACCGGCACTGACATCAGGATGGTAATTAAGTAGCAACAAACGACTGATTTCGATGGCATCTTTATAAACCGTGGTTTTTCGGTTATAAATAATTTTCTCAAAATCGGCTTCTCTGACTGTGATGTCAGGTAACTCAGGAAAGTGCAGTAACAACGAACCGATACGGCTGTGCAAAGCGGCGTTGGAGTTAATGCGTTTAAGCAGTTTTAAGGTTTTAAATAAAATTTGATTGAGCGGCTGTTGGTACGAATACTTACTATAACGCACAAAAAAACGTTCTTGATGCACCAGATTTTTGCTGATGTGTTGCCCGAACTGTAAAGCCCCTTTTAAAGCCAGTGACTGGCCTTCGGTTTTCGTGTATTTCTTAACCAGGCCTAAGTTGACTAAGTACGCCACTTCTTTCAGAAAAAGCGCAAAGTATAAATCCAGTATAAAGTTGTTTTTTGTATTTAAAGCAGCTGAACTCGGCGCTTGAATATTAAAAGTCCCCACCGTTTTTAACATGCCGATTAATAAAGTCCGCCAACGATTTTCATCATGCGTTTTATCAACTTTAGGTAGCACTTCAATGGTTAACTCACCGACCTGTAAAACACCGACGAATTGATTAAATTTTATACCTTTGTTAATGAGCTGGTAGTAATTTAAACCACCATTGCCATAGTGCTTTTCTAAGGCTTGCAAATGACTTTGTTTAAACTCAACTTTTCGATTACCCGTATCAAAAACCATACCGACCTTTAAACGGTCGTGTTCATAAACAGTGATGGTTTTATTGGCTCTCATCACCCGACTTATTCAGTAGTTTGTTGATGGCGTCGATAAATTCAGCATCGGTTTCATGATTGGGAAAAGAGTATATTAGCTTTTCGCTGTAATCATAATCATCATAATGTGTAGATACCGTGGCAAACTTAACTTCAGAAGCGCTCTCAGCCTGACAAAAGCCCTCGCCTAACACCATCGAAATTTTACCGTAATCGCCGAAAAAGTATTCCTGCAACAGTGGGATAATTTCATTATAAAAAGCATGCCTTAATCCGGCGATATCAGTGATTTTCATAAAATAACTGTGACCAATCAAATGGTCTCTGTCCAACAAGACTTCAATCCGCTCATTAATGACCGTCAGTAAATTGACTAAATCAATGGGCTCATCAATTGCGTCAATAAAACGCACACCCACTTGTTCTATTAAATCCGGTTGCGGTGGCATTTCAGTAAAACTAAAACGCCGCCTTAAAGCCGAATCCAACGCTTCAACGCTTCTGTCAGCGGTGTTCATAGTGCCGATAATATACAGGTTATTGGGCACAAAAAATGGTTCCTTGCTATACGGCAAAATAATTTCTAACCCTTCTTCATTCCCGGCACGTTTACTTAGTTCAATTAATGTTATTAACTCGCCGAAAATAGCCGACACATCCCCCCGATTTATTTCGTCGATGATAAGAATATACGGCTTACTCGTTTTACCTGATAATTCTGACAATTTTAAAGATTTTACAACTTGAACTTTATCGCTCCATGAATATTTTTTAGGCGTTCTATTCAAGTTTGAGTGTATGGATTGTTCTTGAATTGAGTTTAAAACTGACCAATAAGCAGAAGAATTACTACCACCAATTATTGCCCTAAATTCATCATTAATGTTATTGACCTCTTCTAAATCGTCTATGCCCTCTTGAAGCTTCGCTAATCGAGATTTTGAAACTGTATATGCTCTGGATCCCCCGACATGCTTTACTATAATGTTACCTTGAGAGGATATACCGTCAACAATAACCTTTCCACCATTCTTAGTTTTCAGTTCAACCGTTTCACTGGATGATAATTTTTCTTCAATACGTTGTGAAAATTCATCAAACGCCAGTGAAAAGTCAACCACATGATCAATCAAGACAGAATTACTTTCTTTCGCCAGTGAAAAACCTGCCTCAATACATAATCTTTTAAAAATACCCTCTTCAACTTTATAACTAATTGAATCACCTTCTTTTTCAGGCTCAATGGGTTTAATACCCTCAACAAAATCTTCATACGCCAGACTTTGATGAAAAGTGGTAAAGACAATTTGGCCTTCTTTTACATACTCATCATATCTTTTTTTCAACCTCGGATAGTCTTCGGTTTCTATTTCAGCTTCTGAATTCTCTTCAATAATTGCTAAAGCTTTAATAACGGTCGAATAGGTTTTACCGGTTCCCGGCGGTCCGAATAAGATTTGGTTTAATGGCGTGTTTATTTCTGATTGAGTGCGTTTGTAACCGTCACTTTGCTTATCTGATTCAGTGGCCTTACTTAATTTATCTTTCTTATCGAACATATCCCACAATCTTGATGAATAATCGTCAAAGGGTTCATCTTCAGGCTTGGCTTCAATTAGTTGCCGATGAATTTCAGATGCTTTTTTTAGTTTTTTACCTAAAATTTCCTGGCTTAAATATTTAAGTGCGCCGTCCTTTACAAACCTTAACAAAGTGTTCTCAGGCGCATACATGTATGCTATCTTCCATTTGAATGAGTGTCCTAAGTCAATGCCATCAATTTCATGAAAATCTTCATTTTGTGCCGATTTAATAGTCTTAATTAGTTGGTTCTTTACTTCTGAAAAAGCTACTTCAGGTGAATCGCCATATTTTGAATACCAACCATATACGCCATCACTCTTTTGGTTGCTTTGTAATTGCTTTTGTTCAGCTTCGGGATTTCTTTTAAAAACACCGAATTTATAAGCCGAACCACCCCACATGCTTATAACATCTTCAGTTCTGGTTTCCATCCAATAGGTAAAAGAATCATTTCTTTCAGTATTAGTATATTCTTCTAAGGTTAAACTTTTAACTTTTTCAAGTGGCCATCTTTCTAAAAACTTTTGTTTTGATTCTTTCCAATTCGTCATTTAAATTTCTCTATCTATTTTTATTAGTGAGGACAATATATTTGATTGATTTAATGTTTAACGGGATTAGCCATCGCCGTCCGCGGAAACCAAATGGTTTTAATCAGCCGATTCGTGAGCTCGGCTTCTTTAACTGAAGTCGGTGAGCCTTCGGGGAGGAATATTTGGATAGTTTGGGGATCATTTTTTTCTTAATTAAGTGCAAAATATAAAAATTTCATTAGGATTGAATAGTCTTAAAGAGTGCCTGTCCCATGTTATTTATTATTTATACCATGTTATTTGATTGTTATTCCAAACCTTTCTTATTCCCGACCGCTATAATTACATCATTTTGAATGTCATTTATTCTGCTTAAAATCACATTCAAATAGTCATCTCCTAATCGCCTCCTTAAATCCTTTATATTAAATATTAATTCATCAATGCTGTTGTTTTTTGTTGAGAGTTTTAATTGTCTCAACGTATATTTTGGTAGTGTTTTATACTTTTTAATGTCTTTTAAAAGTGTATCAATAAAGGATACTAATTCCTGATCTAAATCGTCTCTCTTTTCTTTAAGTAATGTTTTCAATGCAATATTTGCTTGATTCTCTAGAGCCAACTCACTTCTACCTGATTTATATTTTGGTTTATATGTTTTTATTTCTTCGTACGAATTCCAAAAATCACTATTTAACGTTAAACGTTCTTCGTCAGGACCACATTTTACAAATTCAATTAATTCCTCAAATGTCTTTTCGGTTGGCTTATCATTTGGTTTTTCATTATCGTATTGATGAACTATTGAAAATAAGGCCATTCCTTTTTTCCGCAAAACAACAACATTGTTTTCCTCAAATTGCTTGGCTGTTTTAACTCTGTTCGGCAAATCACTTATTTTCTTTATAACCTCTGGATGAGATTCAACAATTTTATTGTAATCATTTCGTATAATTGTTGAAGTACTTAATTCATCATTTTCTTCTGGGTTTGCACTTATTTTGCTGAATAATCCACTGGGTGTTGGTTCTTCATTAGCATTGAAAATTTTGGAATCTTCTCCTAACGCACTATGTATTAAAAACATTTTTTGTTGAGCAATTTCTCTACTTTTTACAATGTCAGAACCTTGATCAGTAGGAAAGAAGTTATAAATATATAATTCATCAAAAACTTTTGCACTCATTCTATTGATACGACCAACACGCTGTATAACACGAGTTGGATTCCAAGGAATATCATAATTAATAATTAACCCAGCTCTATTCAAGTTAAAACCTTCTGAAAGTTTATCACTTGTTATCAATACATCGAAATCATCGACTTGTTCATTGTGTATTGCGTTAAAATTAGCATCCAATTCTTTTGCGAATTTTTTGCTAATTCCGCCATCACAGAACATTGCACGACCCAATAATTCATTTTCAAAATATTTTTTAAGGTGTCTTACAGTATCTGTATATTCTGTAAATAATATAACTTTTCTTTTTGGGTCGGTTTCTTTATTAAGAACGTAAGCGCCAAGCGAACCCCATTCTACTATTTTTCTGATGTCTGATGCACACTGTGTGTTTTTAACACAGTGAATTACATGAGCAAAACTTACCGAAGCAAAGAACAATGGATTGAGCTTATTCAAGCCCATAAAGA
>NZ_JAPMLN010000013.1 GCF_026410405.1 Marinicella gelatinilytica
TTATGGGCTTGAATAAGCTCAATCCATTGTTCTTTGCTTCGGTAAGTTTTGCTCATGTAATTCACTGTGTTAAAAACACACAGTGTGCATCAGACATCAGAAAAATAGTAGAATGGGGTTCGCTTGGCGCTTACGTTTATCTAATGCACTAGTCGGTGACTATTATATGTTTCATAAAACGTTCGTTTTCTGATACATGACCACTCAGCAAAATGTGATGACCATGAGCTTGAATTGCACAGTCTCATATACACGTCTCAATAATTAAAGGAAATAATCTGGGACATATATGAACGCCCCATTTATTTCAATGGTTTTTAGTTAATTTTAGCTTTCTGGGCAATGAATTTATTTTCTAAATGCTCAGCAGCCATCCTCTTTTGGCGAGAGCCTACCACTTTTTTGAGTTAACCTCCTTGAGCATCTCAATATCTAAGGCTTGATTGGCGATGATAGTTTTAAGCCGGCGGTTTTCATCGCTAAGTTGTTTCATTTTGCGGACATCTGAAACAGCCATACCTGAATACTTTTGTTTCCATTTGTAAAATGTGGACTGGGCTATGTTCTCACGCCGAATAATCTCGGCTGCATTGCCTTGCGTTTCTGCTTCTTTCAAAATCCTAACAATTTGTTCTTCTGTATATCTTTTTCGTTTCATTGGTTTGCTCCAAAGTTAAAGTTATTATACTCTCTTTAGCTTTGGTAGCGTTTATGGGGGGCTAGTCATACCATCTATGATTACGTTTTTAATTAATTCGTTTAACCGGATGTTTGTGCTTTGTGTTGGACCCGGCTTTTTATATCCATACAGTCTTTGTTTTAATTCCATCACTGTTTGGCCAATATATTTAATCTGTCTATCAATCACATAAGCATACAAAAGATTCTTTTCATTGGCGTATTCACAAAAATCACAATGCAAGTCCCCATCAAGAAGTTCCCAGTTTGATAGTTTCAAAAAACCCAGATTAGTTAATTTACCAATCATATATCGAGTTTTGGTAGTGAATTAACAATCTTATTGGTTTCCAAGCTGACTGTTATGATTCTCTGGAGTAGTTCAAGTGGGTATTTGGGGTTGTCCATTGTTTCTATGGCCCAATCATTGGCATCGTTGGTTATTCCTGATTTTTTATCCGTTTTAACACCTTGCCTTTCCATTACCCATTCGATGGCTGATTTGCCGTTAACCACATAGTCATAAGCTTCTAATGGGATATTTTTAAGGGTGATGTGAGGGTTGTAAACAATGGTGCTTTTATCCGGCACAGATTTGCCCTCAGAGTTTCTAGTTCGCGCAAATTTCATTTTTTTGACGTAATAATCTTTTGCGGTAAGGTCAGTAATCTTTTTGCCTTTCTTGAGTTCTATATCACATTTATAAATAGGCGCTTCCTCAAAATCTAAATGCCATTTAGCTAGGTCTCGTCCTGCTTGGCTAAAGGCCCAAAAGTCTTTGGCTTTTTTAACCCGTGGGATTCGTGGAAGCTCTTTGGATAGGTTCATCTCAAAGCGGCTACGATAATCGGATGAATGTAATAAGCCATATACGTAATAGAAAATGTCCTCTTTACTGATATTTTCGTCTGGGTAGGCTTTGAGGAAGTGTCTATGACCATCATCTGTTATGGCATTTTTTCTTTGGTAGCTTATTTCACTTTCATCAATCTTATCAGATTTCCCAATCAGAATTTCCTCATCGGAAATGTTTTTTGTCTTCTCATAGTGATAAAGTGGAAAGCCTTGTCCGTTAAATATAAGCTGGAGATCAGGTATAACATTTACTATTAATGCTGAAAATGCTTTTGATGCACCCTTTCCAGTTACACAAATAACTAAATTATTGCTTTTTGCAGATGGAAAAAACTTAGGCATTTGATATAGCTCCATTACTAAGGAGCCATGAAAGTAAAGCCACTGTTTTGTAAATGGACGATAGCAAGAGTGTGCAAGATGGCAGCTATCAAATTTTTTAACATCTTCTCTAGCAACATCATATCTAAAGTCTCGAGACCAGGCTATTTTAGAGCTATCAGGATTGTCAAAATAATCAGCTATATACCTTTCTTTCTCTTTTAATGAAGACGGCTGGTTTTTAATCTCCTCACTTTTTAAATATCGGTTTAGTTCACCATTGTAGTGATTAAATGTTTTGCAAATAGATTTTTTTAATGAGTTTTTGGATGAATTGTAGGCCCATGCGTCTCGACTTGTTGCAAGCCCTCTAGAGTAATTTTTAAAAAGTATTAGTTCATTATTTTTCTTTTCACCAATTACAATGAATTTACTAAAACTGTCATCTCTTTGATTAACCCAATCACCGTATTTATCAGGCGTTATTGGTTGCCATTTATTAGCTTTTGTAATTCCACCAATACTTGCAAATTCTTGGACAATTGCAAGTTTTTCAGCCTGACTTAAGTAGTCCCCAATGTCATGCCAAAATATCTGGCTATGTTGTTTGGCATTTGGATTTTTAACCATAATTGTTATAGCAACAGGGGTTCTGGTTCCTTGACCAAAAACATTGTCCTTTTCTTTCTGCCTTTGTACGCCTGACGTTCTCGCATTGCCTCTTAAATGAAACACATATATTGAACTGAACTCCTCAGCTAGACATTTTCTTATTCCATCACCAGTATTGGCTTCTAAAAATCCCGCATTTGTTACAAAACCGATTATTCCTGCACCTGTTTTATTCAGTTGATTTGATGCCCAACGTATCGCACGAATATAAGAATCATATAGGGCATTTTTATTTGTTGCGGAAGACTTAAGTGCATAACTATTACTAATGCTCTCATCTAGCTGTTTGTAACTTACATTTGCATTATTATCATTTCCAGAAGTTTGACCCGCAGAATATGGAGGGTTCCCTATAATAACCCGTATATCTAATTTCTTTTGCCGCTTTCTACGGTCGCTGTTATCAGTGAGTAGGTCACTGATCATGTCATCCTGCTCATACATCTGAAAGGTGTCAGTTAAACAGATACCTTCAAATGGCTTGTAATCACCACCCATAATGCCGTGATAAACAGCTTCGATGTTAATGGCGGCTATGTAATAGGCAAGCAATACAATTTCATTGGCGTGGATTTCATTTTTATATTTATGCTCAAGTTGATCTTTGGTAATTAAACCGCTTTGTAATAGCCTGGTAATGAACGTGCCGGTTCCGGTAAATGGGTCAATGATATGAACATCCTTATCACCAAGAGATAAATCAAACTCCTGTTTAAGCAGATCGTTAATACTTTGAATGATGAAATCTACAACCTCAACTGGAGTGTAAACAATCCCCAATCGCTCAGTCATATGCGGGAATGCGTTTCTGAAGAACTTGTCATAAAGCTCAACCACAATCTTTTGTTTGCCGGCAGCGTTGTCGATACCTTCGGCTCGCATTTGGACGCTGTAGTAGAACTTATTAAGCGTATCGGCTTCTTTATCAAGATGATGCTCGTTAAGTCGATCAAGCACATTTTGCATGGCTTTTGAAACTGGATTATTACTGGCAAAGCTGTAGTCTTCAAATAAAGCGTCGAATACCGGTTTGGTGATTAAATGCTGCGCCAACATTTCTATAATTTCATCATCGGTGATACTGTCGTTTAAATCATCTCGCAGTTCATCGGCAAAATTATTAAAGGCTTTTGCATCTTGAGGGTTTCGTTCAGCGTCCTTGACGATTGTTTCTATGCGGGTGATGTGAGTCTTTGCGATTTTAGCAATGTCGTTAGCCCAGTCTTCCCAGTGCATCCGGTTCCCACACTTTTTAACCACTTTCGCATAGAGCGCGCGTTCAATTTCCCCAACGCTAAACTCCAATTTTTGTTGATCGTCTTTGGTGAAGTGTTTTCTATCTTCCTCACTGCCTATATTGTATTGGCCTTTGGACTTAGGTTTGGAAGGTGATTTGCTAGGCTTTG
Source organism: Marinicella gelatinilytica (assembly GCF_026410405.1). Lineage (GTDB taxonomy): Bacteria > Pseudomonadota > Gammaproteobacteria > Xanthomonadales > Marinicellaceae > Marinicella > Marinicella gelatinilytica. The sequence continues at coordinate 3,933 of NZ_JAPMLN010000013.1, forward strand.
TGACTTTATCGGTAATGGCCACGACTTCCATTTTAGATGGTCGCTGTTCCATTAAGTCCATTTTATTAATCATGGCGTCAAATTGGTCGTCATGTGACCGTAGAGCCTGTAAAACGTCCCAGACGACCTTGTACACCTTATTGTCGTTTAAAGCCTCTGACGGGCTCATACCGGCCGGTATGACCACAGGCAAGATGACATATCCCATATTTTTGCCGGGTGCATTGCGCATGACACGTCCAACTGATTGCACAACATCGACTTGAGAATTACGCGGTGTTAAAAATAAAACAGCATCCAAAGCAGGCACATCAACCCCTTCAGACAAACAGCGAACATTGCTTAAAATACGACAGGTGTTTTCAGGTGGTTCGGCTTTAAGCCAGTTTAATTTACTTTCTTTTATGCTGGCATTCATGCTGCCATCGACATGTTCTGTTTCACAAGCAAGATCAATGTCGTTATCATCTTGTTCCTGGTAGGCATCAATGACTTCTTGGAACATGCCGGCGATTTGTTTTGAGCTGACTTTATGTGTTTTAGCGTTCTGGTTCGGTTCAATAACCTGGCAAAAAGCAACCGCTCTTTTCATTGGATCTTCATTATGAGCGAAATCATCACCGGCACTTTGTTTACTTAAGGCTTTCCAGCAACCAATAATTTTGGCAGCATCATCTACTTTTAGGCTGTTGTTTTCATCTGAAAGTAAGCCTTGTATTCGACGGCTAACATGGGCTTCATCAATGGTTAAAACGACTACTTTATAATCGGTTAAAAGATTAAGTCTAACTGCCTCAGAGAAATTAATAACATGAAAGTTACGACCGTATAAGACCTCATCATCCATCGAGCACAATTCAGTGTTTTCAGTTTCAGCTGTCGCTTTGGCGATATCTGCATAAATCCGAGGCGTAGCAGTCATGTACAACCGCTTATCACTACGAATAAAATCATTGTTATGAACCTTTACGAACTTACTTTCACTCTCAGATTCAAATGTTGCACCTGTTGTTCGGTGAGCTTCATCGCAAATAATTAAAGAAAAATCGTCAAGCCCATATTCTTTTTGCGCTTTACTGATAACATCAATTGAGTGATAAGTAGAAAAGATAACCGTCATGGTATCTTTGGTCGCCGCGTTAGATTTGGTTTGTCTTACGGCTTCACCCAGCTTGCTGGCTTCTGTGGTCGATGGGTATTCAAGCTCATGAATGAGCATGTTTCGATCATCGCCTTTTTGTTTCTTACCGACATCACTGTCGGAACAAACTGCAAAGCTGGTGATGGGCGTTTCACTGAATTGAGTCCATTCAGTCAGCGTTTGAGATAGCAAATTAAGGCTTGGCACCAAAAACAATACATTTTTACCCGGGCCTGCTAAATGCTCAGCAAGTTTCAAGCTGGTATAGGTTTTACCAGTACCACAAGCCATAATCATCTTACCGCGATCAGCTTCTTTAAACCCTCGTACAACATCATTAAACGCACGCTCTTGGTGCTTTCTAAGACTTCGCTCACTTCGTTCGGTAAGAAGCACCGGGGCTTGGCCTGGTATATATTTTGACCAATCAATTTGGCTTTCCTCAAGCGCTTTGAGATCAATCTTAGAAACCGGTGGACGTTGATCTTCCAGCGCATCTAACGCATTATCTGACCAATTATTTGTGGTAGTAACAATAAGACGATTTGAAAATGGCTTCTTGCCGGAGGCGGTAAAAAAGCTGTCTATATGCTTTTTATAAATCGTGGCACCTTCATCATACAATTTACATTGAATGGCATGATACTCATCAGTCCCTTTGGTTTTAGCGACCAAATCAATACCGGTGTCCTTACCTGAAATTCCTTGTTCCGTGGCCCAATCAGAATATGTCCAAACATCACTATAAAGCGCTTTATACCGGGCTTCGTATTTAAAGAAGGTGATTATGAGTTTTTCAAAATACGTTCCTTTTTCTCGCTCTGTTTTGCTTGATGAACGGTAGGTATTGAGAATTTGTTGGAGTGGTGTTTGGTTTTCTTTGTCCATGGGTTTTATATTCCAATTTAAATAAATATAGCTATATATAAAAGTAATTTTCGCTTTTCTAACTGTCCCCAAAAGCGAAAAATCATAATTGATTATAAGCTAACATAATAGTTTTTTGATGATGTCTAACAATTTTATTTTACAGATTTCAGATTTGCAGAATTTTTATTTGATTGTCGGATAGCTTCAATAAGGTTATCAGATAGCATCTGATTATTGATTTCTAATTCGGCATTAGTTTCTTGAAGTTGATTGATTTTAAACTCGAGCCTCTTTATTCTCTCTTGAGTAATAACTTGAGATTCAGTTAAACCAGAATTCATTAATTCCTTCAGTTGTTCGACATAAAGCTCCTGGTCACGCTGCTTTAAATCATTGCGTAGTTTTTTTATCTCCTTAACCAACTCTTCCTTACGCATTTGTTCAGGTTTTTTGGCTGTGTAAGTTCTCTTTTTAACATTTACTTCTATTTCAGAGGCCAAACGTTTTAATCGTCGTTGATGGCCATTCACCCAATTATTAAGTTCTTTATGTTTAGCTATATATGAACCACTTAACTTAATATTTTTACAGATAACTGACTTGGCAATTTTGTACTCAGAAGGTTTTAGTGGATATTCGCTTTTTGAGATAAGATTTTCTATTTCTTCAATTCGATGAGAAATAGCTTTATACACCCGTTGTTCATTGTCGTTATTTACCCATTCAGGAGTGCTGCTTATTTCTATTTTTTTATTTGGAAGATCAAACATGTTCATTGTTTAGCTCCTCATCAATAATACTAACTGGAATTTTGTTATCCATTTGTTTAATAGCCGACTCACATAGCATTAATATTTTTTGTGATTGGTCAGCTAGAAACATTAATCCTTTAGACTTTCTAGATTCAATAACTTCTTGCTCTCTCATTCCAATCCTCAGAATAGAGTCTTTATGGTTGGCCATTCTTAAATTGCCTACACAAGCACCACAGTGTTTAAACCTTGCTGCATTATAATTGGGTGAATTTGTTTTTTTATCATAACATTTGGCTTGAGTTTTTTGTTCTTTACGAATCATACAATAGCCATATTCATGAGGTTCTAAAACATCAAATTCATTTGCCAGTTCTTCAATATTCTCATCAGTTAATACGTCTAGCTCTTTGACTCTTTGAAGTAAGTAAGTACCAATTGGCCCATAAAATTCCTCTTTCCCAGATGCAGCTCGACCAATTAACTCTCTGATATAATCTCTTTCAAGTTGAGGTAACTCTTGTTTAACTTTTCCATTCACATATGCCATGGTATTTTTTGAGCCATACGAGTGCCTAAAGTATTGCCTGATTGCTTCAGGAACGTTGCCGTCAAACCTTCGTAATGCAATTTCTACCCAGGTGTGCCTAAATCGATGTGAGGTCGCATTTGGGAATGAATTCAAATCTATGTTTTCTACTCGTTTGACTAATATTGCATTCATCCAACATGTTAGCCCAGTTTTATTTTTATCACCCCACCAAGAATTGCCAGATATATGGGTTGTCCTATATGGAACGTTTATTTTAAATAACCGATCTAACGAAGAATCATTATTTTGGTGATTCCCAGTTACATGCAGACTTTTGGCAAGCTCAACTGCATCCCATGCAACATTTGAAATCATTCGAACAGTGTCAATACTGTGATTTGTTTTTTTAATTGATGAAGTGAAAAATAAATCTCCATTCAGTTCTTTTTTAAAAGATGAACGTTTTAATGAGTCTAATTCACTTTTACGAATGCCTGATAATATTTGTATATTAGCTGTACAAGCATATAAAATATTTTGAATTAGTTTGTTAAGTTTAACTATGGTTAGGAAATTTTTAAAGACCTCTGATCTACCTCCCAGCTCTAAATATTTATCATAAATACATTTTGCAATTGTAAAAGTCTTCCACTGTTTTTTTGCAAGAGAGTCTGACTGATAAATCTTTAAATTCGAAGCATTCTTTCTATTATTTTCGATGAAAAAACCAGTTTTGTCATACCCGCATTTTCTCAAATAAAGTCCATTAAATATTTGAAAAAAGTCCTTCATTTTTATTGAGGAGTCTTGGACTTGAGCGTTTTTCATTCCATAGAGATGAGCTTTTGCAATTTTCGTTGACTCTTTGTCATTAATAATCTTCAACGACTCATCAAGAATGACCAATGCATATTCAATTGGAAATCCACCCAAGGTTCCTCCTGCTTGCCATTCAGGCCAAGACAAAACTTTTGTTACTGTTGGCTTTACTGAATCTAAAAAACCATCCCATGTTATCTGAACAGTCGGTCCATCCGGATAGTTGTTGTTTGCTCGGCTTGATTCTGTTAAAAATTTCATAACTGCGACTCTAATTGTACACATAGCATACAAATCGCCATCGATTTTTTTTATTAATTGGTTAAAAAAATCGTTGACGTTTTTTGCATTGATATCTTTAAGTGAATCAAAGCCCATTGCTTTGAGGATACGAGTACATATAGAAATTTGGGTAGCCAGAGTTTTTAATGATCCAACTTTGGAATAAATTTTGTTTTCGTTAGTTTTAAGTTGAGCTAATATAATCAACTTCATAGTTATTTCATATTCTATGGACATGCCTTCGAACAATTTTTTTAAACTAAATGTTGTGGAATTGTCAGGATTAGTTGGGTCAACGACTAACCATTGATCATCTATAAGAAATGAAGTAAATTCCTTTTCCTCAGGGTAATTTTGAATGCGTGTTGCGACTACTTTATTTGATTTTGAATTTTTCATTGTATTTTTTACACTAATATATCGCTGAATGGGAAAGTCACGCCTTTATATTTCTTATTGGACTCTCTGATTTCTGTAGGGCTAAATGCTTCATCTAAAACCAATGCTAAAAACATTCTTTTAGATATCATCTCATGAAGTAAATTATCATTGCTGTATTCAAGTAGTTCAATTTGTTGGTCAATAGCATCTATTTTCCCTTTAATCATTGCTATAGTTAAAGGATGACGAAGTATTATAGTTTTACCATCTTCGTTATAAATTAAACCAGTATCATCAAGGGTGCTACCTTGAAGGAAAGCTTGTTCCATAATAGAGTTAACTTCATCATTCATTTGAGAAATTTCATTTTCAAGTACTGTTGTGATTCCAAGTCTCTCCCTCAATTGACTGGTAGTTAAAATCTCAGATGAATCTTTAAGCACTGATGTTAGTTTAACTATTTCATCACCAACTCTAGCTGAAAAATTTACTAACTTTGCAAGGTGGCTTGGTAACCTGTCTGCATATACATTTAACTTGGTTTCAACAGAATGGTTATGTTTGGCAGCATCTATCTCTATTTTTTCATCGTATTCATCAGATGATACTTCCGCTTTGCTGTTCCCTGATAATGGAATCGCTTCAGAAGAATAATTAAATACATTTGAATTATTTACAGCCTGACGTGCAACGGTATTTACAGCAATTGAATTGTTGAAATCACTGTTTTCCCTTCCAAGAATATAAGACTTTGCTATTAAATCTAAAAATAGTTTCGAATTTGGCTCTTCTTTAAGTGTGTATTCGTTGGATACACTGCCAGACATTGAACATAGCTTAATGCCACAATTTAACATCGAAGTTTTGTTGAAATTAAAGAACGTAGAACGAATTGATGGTGCAGAACCATCATGATAGTCAATTCTTAGTGTGGGAAATAAATGCCTCCCACCATCTTTATTTGTTTTGCTGAAAACATTCATATCATATGCCTTTTCAAGGCATGTAACATAGCCAGATATGGCTTTGAATATATTACTGTTTTTTTTGTAAATACCTCCTGCCATTTCAGAATATGAAGTTCCTGCAGAGTTACCGCTGCGGGCTTTATAGCTGTACACGTCAATAATTGTAGATATTGAATTATCGGTAACTTTTAAGTCGTCTAAAAGCAAGTTGGCAAGATTTGTAGGTTGATGACGGTCTGTGGCTAATAGCCAAGCCATACAGATTTCTTCACTGGTGGTTACTCCAAAAAAATCCTTGATTGATGGAATTGACGCAAGTGACCCAGACCACTCAGAAGTAACAGAATAACTTTTCGAATCATTCAAATAACCTACCCTATTAAGTCTTTCGTATGCCCAATGCAACGAAACTAAACGGCCAGTTCTTTTACTTATAAATTGCTCATTGATTTCATGAAGCCAGTCTGTTTCATTAGCGTTAGAAGTAAAGCTATCAAAACTGTAACTTTGCTTGATGATTTGTGAAGGTTCGAATTTTTTTTTATCCGGAAATACATTCAGGTAGGCTGAAGTGAAATATTCATTTAAAATTGGGTTATTGATACCTTTTATGATATTAAAAATTAACGTAGGTATGTGTTGGCCAGATTCAGTAAGTTCATGTTTCTTACTACCACTTGAGAACAAACGCTTTCCTTTGTTTGGGTGTTTTAATATCTCACATACTTCATCAGGATATTTTTCATAAATTTGACACCTTACTTTGCTCCATTCACACAAATAGTAAATACAAAAAGATCTGATGCTTTTAATTAGCGCGTCTCCATCACAATCTAAACCAAATTTAGTAATTAAATCAGGAAAAGGTGTATATATGGGGGTATTTAAAATTGGGGCGAACGAGTCCGCTTCCCTTAAAATTTTTACTTCTTCATTAGAATATTCAACCAAAGATAAAAGATGTGAGTATGATTGAATTCCTCTTCCTGATCCTATGTTTTCGCGACGACAAACTGTCCTTGCAGATGTGTAATATAAGTATATCGATTTTTCAGAAAGATCTTGAGATTTTAAATATGAAACAACTGCTCCAAAAATTTGAGGAGGAGTAAACTCCCAATCATTATCATCTAAAACAGTAAGTATTATATTGAATGCTTTGATGTAGCGAGATTGATCTGTGCAAGCTTCAGAAAAGAATTGTGAATTAAAATATTTAACATGTGCAGTTATAAAAGGGTCATTGAGCCTTGCTTCTGGAATTTGAGTGATATTATTTCCCCAACTCCATAAAATTTTGTCATCGGGTTTAGGTAATGTAATCACGTCTTTAGTATTATAATTTTTTGAGTGCTCAGTGATCGAAATCTTATTTTTTTTGTTGTCACACATTTACTAATTCTCGATCTATTGGTCTATTTAATGTGTTTTCTATTTCCTCAGACAGTTGGTCCTGAACAATTATATTTTCAGTCAATACTGCTGCGAAATGACAATAAATTAATGTTGTTCTGGCGTACTCATGTCCCAATCGTTCTTGCACATAGACTTTTGCTAGCTTTTTATTTCCGCTAATAACCTCCATAGCTAAATTAGTAGCAAAACTGTGTCTCAATGCATGGAATGTCCAGCCTGTATTAGCTATCCACCTTTCCACGTTTCCTTTGGAGTGGTGGTTTATATCTTTTTCTAAATCAAGCTTTCTAATTAAGTTTTTTTTAGCACGATTGAATATTGTGGATGAATAACAGGAACCTAATTCTTTCCCATCTACGTCACAAATTAAATGAGTTTTCAGATGTTTTTTATTCGCCTTTATAAACCTTTGAATTTTACGTTTTAAAGCTGGGGGGATTACTACTGTTCTTTGTTTGCCTCCATTCCCACCTTTACCTAAAATACCCAGTTCCAATTCGTTAAGCTTTTTTTCCTCTGAATCATTTATAGATTTCTTAATAGCTGCAATTGAAAGGTTTTCGAATGAAGTAACCTCAGAAGCTCTGAGACCAACTTCATACCCCAAACGGAGAATAATTTCATTTCTTGCTCTTACATATGGATTTTTAGACGCTTCAAATGATAATAATAAATTGAACTGTTTTGCAGGTATGTATTTTTCAGATAGCCGGTATGGATCTAATGATCTTTCTCTGCCTTGGCTTTTGGCTTGAGCTAATTCAGCTGCATCACTTATACGATAAGTAAACCGATTAGGTTTCTTTAAGTATCCCATATCAAATGCTAAGGAAAAAAAGTTAGATAATGTCTGTTTATGTTGGTTTAAACTATTTCCTGATATTCCTCTTTCTTCATATAGAACCTTTTGAAGATAAGCAGACATCGTTGAATCATTAAGATCATCTAAGCTATCAATTTCTGGATCAAATTCAACTTCTTCAATTAAGGATAAAATAATTGAAGCATATTTCTCCACAGATTTAATCTTCAAACCTTTCATGGACTTGTTTATTAAATAAGCTGTTGCTGGTAAATGTAATGCGGCAGTTGAACGATTAGCAATAACAGCTGTTTTTACTTTTCTGCCATCACGGTTAATTTGTACTGTTTTTTGTAAGTACTTCAATCCCATCACTAAATCATAAAATAAGGTATTGAGAATAATACTTTATAAGATAGTAATAAAACAGATATATTGTGAAATAGTGATTAAAAAAATTAATTATTGGTATTTATTATTTTTTATATACTGTATCTAGATATATCGTCATCACCTTCATAATTATGTCGATAAGGAAAATCCCGCGGCACCAAATGTTCCTCAAAGGCCTTAAAGTCTTCTCGCACGGTGGAATCGGCATTTTCATTAATGGTTAAACCGGCGGAGGAATGCTGTAAAAATACATGCAATAAACCCACGTCAACATTTGCCAAAGTTGATTGTAGCGCCGAATTAATTTCATCGGTGATTAAATAATAGCCCCGCCCTGGCGTTTCAATGGTGAGTGTTGTTTGTTTCATGGTGTTAACGTATCAGCTTGTCGTAAATATCTCAATAAAATTAAATTCTACTGTCGGTATAATGATAATAATTTTATTTTATAAATTGTATCGCACATGTCAAAGTGCACAATATCGATAAGCACACATCTCATTAAAATGGCAAAAGTGGCGGGTCAAGCCATGAACAGGAGCACGGTACAGCAAATTGAGCATTGGGCTAAACAGACTGTGCTGCCATAGAAGACAATCCTGAATTACCCTATGATTTCACTAATCAAATCGTTATTTCAAAAGCCCAGAGAAAGCAAAAACAAATTGAGAATTACCAATTTGATTAAGCAAACTGATTGATTCAAAATAGAGTTAAATATCTCTTTGTGACCTCTGCGTCTCTGTGGTTATCATTTATTAATTCACCACAAAGGCACAGAGGTCACAGAGTGCGAATAATGATTCTAACATCAAATTATTACATTCTTATTTCACAACATCTCATTGATTGGATGCTTTAATCGTAGCCGCAGGGCTTGACCCTGCCATGCCCCGCATCATTGATAAATAGTTAAGAAAACTGAACTTCAAATTGATTTTAAAACATCAACATGACTAATTAAGGCGCCTGCAGAGGCGCGGCTACAATACAATCTATTTTAGCGCTTCTGGCAAATACTGAATCAAATCGGTTGCGGTCAGGCAGCGGCCTAACCCCAGCTTATCGGCTGTCACCGCGTGCCATACAACCGCCATTTGCGCGGATTGTAACGCTAAAAAACCTTGTGCCAGTAGGCTCCCCACCATTCCGGCCAACACATCACCGGTGCCGGCAGTGGCTAAATCAGCCGAGCCATAGGGGCAGATAAAATTGTCTGAGCCATCACTAATAATGCTACCGGATCCTTTGAGTACCACCACGCATTGAAATCTTTTGGCCAAAGTTTGACAGGCTTTTATTCGGTCGGCCTGAATGTCTTTAACCTCACAATGGAGTAAACGCGCAGCTTCTTTCGGGTGTGGTGTCATCACCGCAATTGAATCAGGTGTCCGATTACTTTCGGCCAGTAAATTTAAACCATCGGCATCCAGAACCGTGGGCATATTGGCTTGTATCAATTGTTGCCACAACGCTTTTGACCATTGCGAGGTGCCTAACCCCATACCCAACACCAACACATCGGCTGCCGGGATATTGATTTGGTTTTCACTACCTTGAAAACCCAAAGCCATTAACTCAGGTCGGTATAAAGGCACGGTTGGCGCCTGATCTTCGGTGGTGATCACTTGCACCAAACCGGCACCGGACACCAGAGCCGCAGTGCCGCTCAATAAAACAGCACCGAGCATACCGTGTTGGCCTCCGGCGACCAATACCCGGCCGTAACTGCCTTTGTGACTGTTGTGCTTTCTGACACACCTTAAATCAGCTAACCTGGCATTATCCAGTAAATAAGCGCTTGGTTTAATCCCGGCATAAGCGCGCGTCGACACATCCAGGCATTCCAGCACTAACTCACCGCAGCAATCTTGACCATCTCCGGTGAAATGTCCCGGCATAAGATTTATTACCGCCACGGTTTTATCGGCTTGAACGGTCGGTTTATAGGCCACACCGGTGTCACCGGCTAAGCCACTGGGAATGTCCACAGCCAGTACTTTGGCAGGATGGTTATTGATATAGACAATGGCTTCGGCATACCCGCCACTCGGTGCACGGGATAAACCGGTACCGAAAATGGCATCAACAACTACCTCAAAATCAGCACCAATGGCATCAACCGAAAAAACCACTTCACCTTGATAATCTGCAGCGGCTTTGGCGGCATCACCGCGTAAAGCATCGGGTTTTAGCAAGGCCCAAACCAACACCTTTTTATGGTCTTGCCGCGCCAGTTCTGCCATCACCCAGCCATCACCCCCATTGTTCCCCGGGCCGGTGACCACCAATACCGATTCGTAATGTGCAATATGACGATAAACAGCCAAAGCGGCGCGCTGCATCAGCGTGTATGAATCAATCTGCAAAAAGTTAGCAGCGGCTTCATCAATTGGTTTGGTTTGTTGACTGCGGTACAATGCCTGCATTAGGTCTAATCATTTAATGGCAAAATAATATTTTAACAGTGAACACGTCCCAACAACAAATTGACTTTGATAAGCTGAAGGCGGATATCAGTCTGTGGGCGAAAGAACTGGGTTTTTCCCAAGTGGGGGTTAGCGACATTGATTTAAGTGAAGCCGGCGACTACTTAAACCAATGGCTTCAGAAAAATTTCAATGCGGATATGGATTATATGCATAAGCATGGCGAAAAACGCTACCATCCGGACCAGTTGGTGCCGGGCACACTGAGTATTATTTCTGCGCGATTGAATTATATGGATACGGATGTAAAGCCTTACCAAAAAGCCCTTCAGGAAACCCAAAAAGCCGCCGTATCGCGCTATGCCCTGGGTCGAGATTACCATAAACTAATGCGCAATAAGCTCAAAAAGCTGGCACAAAGAATTGAGCACACCGTGGGTGAATTGGGCTACCGGGTGTTTTCCGACTCGGCACCGGTGATGGAAAAAGCCATTGCCGAAAAGGCCGGTCTGGGTTGGATTGGCAAACACAGCAATGTCATCAACCCCAAAGCCGGTTCTTATTTTTTCCTGGGGGAAATTTACACCGATTTACCGTTACCGGCGGATGCCCCGCAGAGTTTTCATTGCGGTAGCTGCACCGCTTGTATCCCCGCCTGCCCCACCGGTGCCATTGTGGCACCGTTTCAAGTCGATGCCCGTCGCTGTATTTCTTATCTCACCATTGAAAACCATGGCGCCATTCCCGAACCTTTAAGAAAACCCATCGGTAACCGCATTTATGGCTGTGATGATTGTCAGATGGTCTGCCCCTGGAATAAATTTACAGAAAAAAGTAAAGAACCGGATTTCTCACCGCGACAAAATCTGGATGACATTGAGCTACTGGAATTATTTAATTGGTCTGAAGAGGAATTTTTAGCCAAAACCGAAGGTTCACCCATCAGGCGCATCGGTTATCAATCCTGGCAACGCAACTTAGCGGTGGCCTTAGGTAATGCCAAAACTGAACCGGCCATAGTTGAAGCCTTGACCAATAAACTGGATGGTGTTTCAGACATGGTCAAAGAACACATCGAATGGGCCCTGCAACAACACAATGAAAAACAGTAATACCGCGACATTGTCGGACCTTGGTTTATACGCATACAGCCTATACCCGTGGTGTATTTGGAGTAATAATCGGTTCTTAAGATTGCTTTCATAACCTAAAAAGTGTCATGTCATTCCGACTAAGCGAAGCGCATGGAGGAATCTCCCTAATTTTATCGCAAATTTCCATCGTCAGGAGATATCTCCACTCGCTACGCTCGGTCGATATGACAATATTTGTTGGGTTCTGTCCCAAATGCACCACGAGTAGCCTATAAAAATTTAAATTGCACAATTTTTAACTTTCAAGAAGGCTTCGACGGGGCTCAGCCGGCTTGTATCTTTACAGAAAAAATAAACAAAAGCAGCCTGAGCTCCGTCGGTGGCGGTGTTTCAAACAGCGTAGCTTTTCAACACGTTCAATCAGTGATTTCAGTCAATTAATTCCTGCAAGCCTTTGTAATCAATCGGCCCCATATGTTTTTTATGACGCATGCCTTCGGGGTTATAAACGATGGTGGTCGGCAAGCCCAAACCGCCTTCAGCAGCAAATGCCGGCGGATTATAAATATCCATGGTCAATAAGGGGTAATTCACATTAAAGTCAGCGGCAAAATTTGAGAGTTTCTCTATGGTGGCATCTTCATAGGCAATGCCTAAAATTTGGACATTTTCATGGTTATTTTGAAAACGCACCAACTCAGGTATCTCATCACGACAAGGTGCACACCAGGTTGCCCAATAGTTCAACACCAACCATTGACCTCGATAATCACTGGCTTGAACCTCTTCACCGGCGAGATTTTTGAGGCTGAATTCTAAAGGCGCGGATTGACCGTCGCTGGCCTGGTCAGATTTTGACAGATTGGTTTCTGTGGTGGTTTTATCCGTTTCCGAATCAACGTTATTGCCCTCATCTTGTGACTGACAAGCACTTAAAAACACGACTATCGCGATCCAAGGTAGGTATTTCATTGTTTAGTTTGCTCCAAAATAGTGTCCAGGGACTTAGTCAGCAGATTATCCTTTGGTTGCCAAAATTCATCAAGTAAAGGTTGGAATTCTGAAAAGTAAGCATCGGCCTCCAAAGGTATCTTAAAATCCCCTCTTTTATAAAACTCACGCCAGGATAAATGCACTAAATCCCTTTGCAAAAGATAATCACCGTCATTATCCAAACTGGCAATATGCTCATCTAACAACCATGATAATTGAGTGGTTAATTCATTATCAGGCACAAACGAGAAATCATCTGCCAATTGCTGATAACTTAAAGTCTGGCCTTGCTTTTGTGCTGCCCGCAGCTTTTTTAATAATGCCAATAGCAAAACAAACCGCTGTTCTTTTCGATAGCTTCTGGTGCGAACTCGCCATTTTGAACTCGATAAGGTGGCGGTCATGGTACCGCCTAATAACACAATATTCCAAGACAAATACAACCAAATCAAAAACAAAGGAATTGTCGCCAAAGCACCATAAACCTTTTCATAAGTAGGAATCTTAGAGACATAAAAAGTAAAACCAATTTTCGCCAGCTCAAACAAAACCGCAGCAAATATGGCGCCCGCCAATGCATGTCGCCATTTAACTTTGGTGTTAGGCACAATTAAGTAGATTAAAAAGAAACCCACTGTTGAGGCTAACAGGGGTAAGGCTTTCAATAAAAACGTTTGTACCCCGGCAAAAGCCGAATTTTGTAACACCATGGAAGACATGGCAATTCCACCACCGACCAGCAACGGACCCATGGTCAAAACCGCCCAGTACATCAGGACTTTTTTCATAAAGCGTCCGGATGGTTTAGAAGCAAATATCCGGTTAAGGGCTTTTTCCATGGTTTGCATCATCAGCAATGAGGTCACAAATACCGCTAAAAACATGGTGGCTGTTAAACTTCTGACTTTATCCACAAAACCCAAAATATAAGTTTGAATCACTTCGCCACTGGTGGGTACAAAGTTCTGAAAAATAAAATTTTGCAACGTGGCTGAGGCATCTTCGAAAATCGGCATGGCAGAAAAAACCGTGACCAATACCGCCATCAAAGGCACCAATGCCAGCAACGACGTGTAAGCCAAAGAACTGGCTGCCAGTGAAGTTTCGTCTTTTATGTAGCGCTTGTATAATTCTTGTAAAAAATATTTTGAATTATCGCGTAATCGTTGATAGTCAGCCATCATATAGAATTTTTTTAAGATAATCTTATCATATAAATCATTAAAGACACCCGTGATGTCATACATGGCGTCTGCTGCGGTTTTATGGTATATTTATTTAATCTGATGTCGTATGTCAGCAATTTGTCGGGGTAAACAGGGGACAATTATGAAATATACACACCTAAAAGCCAACCTATTGATTTTAACACTGTGTATTATGGTGTCAGGATGTGGCAAAAACCAACCAAAACTAACCCATTTTGCAGCCATCAATGAACGCTTCCAAACTGTTTACGAAAGTGATGACAAAAATCAGTTAAAAACAATCAGTCAGCTCTTTTATGACCGTTATGAAGCCAATGATGTCGCAGCAGAGTTTCAGTATTTATTGGATGTAAGCACAAAGGACGGTACCGAGCGCTGGCGTTGTAGTGCCGATGGTTATTGTCAAAGACGAACCATCGGTACCGAAATATTGGTCAAAATCTATCGTTTAGAACGTTACCGGGAATTGTATGAATTGGTCAATTTAACCGCCGGTCGTTAAGCGCTCTAGAGCTAATCCCGGATTGGACTCTCGCATCAAGGATTCGCCGATTAAAAAACAATGAATACCTGAAGCTTGTAAACGTACAATGTCATCATGATTGCGGATTCCGCTTTCACTCACCACCAATCGATCACCATCCATCAGTTCCAATAACCGCTCACTGGTGGCAATATCGGTGTCAAAGGTTTTTAGGTTGCGGTTATTAATACCAATCAACTTTGCCGGGGTTTTTAATGCCCTGGTAAGTTCTTCCTCATCATGCACTTCCATCAGCACATCCATGTCCAAATCCTGTGCCAGCAGCGTCATGTGCATTAAATCGTCATCATTAAGACAGGCTGCAATCAGCAAAATACAATCTGCGCCCAAGGCTTTGGATTGATAAATTTGCCACGGATCGATGATGAAATCCTTGCGCAGTACCGGTAAATCAGTGACCTTTTTAGCCAGCATCAAGTAATCATCATGGCCTTGAAAATAAGGCTCATCAGTAAGCACTGACAAACAGGCGGCACCGCCTTGTTGGTAACTTTGAGCAATACTTTCCGGGTTAAAATCTTCACTTATAACACCTTTTGAAGGCGATGCTTTTTTAATCTCAGCAATAACTGCCGGCTTTTCTTGAGAAATTTTATCCTGCAAGGCCCGGATAAAATGCCGCCTTGCGGGCAGAGATTCGTCTTCGTTTAATGCCTTGATACGATCTTCTAAATCCTTAATGCTCAATGTGGCTTTTAAAGCCGTTACTTCCGATGATTTGCTGTGCATGATGTCAGTCAGCATATTAGTCATTGTCGGTCTCCATTTGTTGCGTTAATTCAACCAATTGCTGCCACACCATCCACGCTTTACCTGATTGCAAAATGGTTTGGGCCTGTTTCACGCCATCAGCGACGCTGGCAGCTTGACCGGCCACATAAATCGCCGCACCTGAATTTAACGCTAATATGTCTGCTGCCGGACCGGCTTTACCCTGTAAGGCTGCGCTAATGAGCTGCAAACTTTCTTGCGCGCTATTAACCACCAAATTATCCATGGATTGTTGAGACACACCAAAATCCTCCGGCTTCACACTGTACTCACTGACCACGCCATTTTTCAATTCACAGATGTAAGTCGGGGCTGATAATGATATTTCATCCATGCCATCGTGGGAATGCACAAACATAACATGTTCAGAGCCGACATTATGCATGACTTCAGCCGCAATACGCATCCAATCCTTGGAAAAGATACCAATCACCTGGCGCTTGGTGCCTGCAGGGTTGGTTAATGGCCCCAATAAATTAAACAATGTCCGTACCCCCAATTCCTTACGCGGTAACACCGCATGTTTGGTGGCACCATGATGTGCCGGGGCAAATAAAAAACCGATATTTAAGGTGTCGATACAAGTGGCCACCTGTTGTGGCGATAAATCTAAGTACATACCCGCCGCTTCCAACACATCAGCCGAACCGGTTGTTGATGACACCGAACGATTGCCATGCTTGGCCACCGGACAACCAGCAGCCGCAGCGATAAAAGCAGTTCCGGTTGAGACATTAAACACCCCTTTACCGTCACCGCCGGTGCCACAGGTGTCAATGATATCGGTACAATCGCAATTGACCCGTGTGGCGCGTTGCCGCATAACATTGACCGCCTCGGTGATTTGCGGTGCAGTCTCGCCACGAATTTTCATGGCCATAAGCCAACCACCAATTTGTGCCGAAGTGGCGTCACCATCCATAATCTCATTCATTACAGCCGACACCATGCCGTCCGGTAAAACCTGACCGTCACCCAGTAAATCCAATGATTGTTGTATTGCGTTTTTTGACATAAAAGGTTTGTTAATTTTGATTGATAAAGTTTTTGAGCATTTGATGACCATGCTCGGTTAAAATGCTTTCAGGATGAAATTGTACCCCGCTGATCGCATAGTCACGATGGCGAAAGCCCATGATTTCATCAAACTGGCCATTCTCATCTTCAGTCCATGCAGTGACTTCTAAGCAATCAGGTAAACTGTCTTGTGCCACCACCAAAGAATGGTAGCGGGTGGCATTAAAAGGATTAGCCAATCCGCTAAAAACATCACTGTTTTTATGATAAACCTTGGATATCTTGCCATGCATAATGTTTTTGGCGCGAACCACTTCGCCGCCAAAAACCTGACCGATACTCTGGTGCCCCAAACAAACACCCAATAATGGCACATTGCCCTGACAAGCGCGAATCATATCCATAGAAATACCGGCTTTATCCGGATCACAAGGTCCTGGCGAAATCACCACATGATCTGGCTGTAAGGCCAAAGCATCATTGACCGTTATTTCATCATTACGATATACTTTCACCTCACAACCCAACTCACCAAAGTACTGCACCAGATTATAGGTAAAAGAATCGTAGTTATCGATCATCAATAACATCTGTCACTTCCGATGAAAAAACAAGCATTGTACAGAATAATTTCAATGGTGGAAAACAAAAACGGCCTCAAGGAGGCCGTTTTGACATTTAAGACCTTTAAGCAATTAATGAATTACATATTAAGGTCAACAATCATGAATGTCTTAAAACTTAATGGTCGCTCGGACATAACCAAACATGCCTTCACCATCATAAGTTGACGGGTCGTAGCCGTTTAATGAACAACTAAAACAAGTGGGTGGCATTTTATCAGTCACGTTATTAACACCGACTTCAAATTGCACATCATGCCATAGCGGGAACAGAAGTTGTAAATCATGGTAAGTGGTACCACCCAAACTATTTGTTCCTGCAGCCTCATCAGAACACAACCCCAAACCAGCCACTGAATCACATGATTCGGTTAAACCGCCAATGTGGCGTGCTCCCCAGATGATTTTCCAGTCATTTAAGTTCAACGTGGTGTATAAATTCGAATTCCAGTTAGGAATACCTGAGTCAGCCACTTCTATACCATCTAAATCTCTGGGCGCAAAACCTGAGGGGTAATTAGCCAAATCTTCTGTAGGGTTGTATTCGTCAAACCGATTCACAAAAGAATTATTCCAGGAGGTCTGAACATACCCCCAATCAAACTGTGGCGAAGTCCAGTTAACATTAAAATCCACACCCGAGGTTCTAATCGAACCAATATTGGTTAATTGGGTGCTGAAGTTTTGAACATTACCATTGGCATCTCGCGTAAATGAATCACACAAAATACTGGCCGCATTAGCAGCACAAGAATTCAGAATAAATTGCGCATCGACTGACTGAATGGCACCGTCTACTTCAATATCATAATAAGTTAACTCAAAATCCAAGCTGGAAGACCAGCGGGTATCATCAGCCCATTGCGGTGAATACACCGCACCTAAAATTAAGGTTTCTGCTTCTTCCGGTGCTAAATCCGGATTGCCACCGGTAATGGTTGATATTTGTGGATTAATTTGTTCATAGGTATCGGGAACGCCGGCACAGCCCGGTAATCCACCACCACCAAAATTACATGGGTCTGTCAGTTGCGCATCAAAACGCGCTTGGGTACCAAACAACTCACCCACGGATGGTGCTCTTAAACCTTCAGCAAAACTACCGCGAAACAGCAAACTGGATGTTGGCATATACTTAAAGCCGATTTTTCCGGTGGTGTCAGAACCAGACGTGCTGTAATCAGAACTTCTAAATGCCAAAGAAAAATCAAGCAATTCAGCACCTGGTCTATCTGCTAAAATGGGCACTAAAAATTCAGCATAAAACTCATCAACACTGAACTCACCGGAAGTTGGACTGGCCGGGACACCATTGCTTTCACCGGCAACCACAATGGCATCAGGTTGAAAGAAACCTGATTTTTTGCGGTATTCATAGCCAACCGCCACTGATAATGGACCTGCCGGCAATTCAAATAAATCACCACTGATGTTGGCAGTAAAATCATTTAATTCTTGTTCAGAATTATCGGATTGTATAAAACTAATGTAATTGAGCATCTCCGGTGTAATGGTCCCTGAACCATCACCTTGGCCACCAAAGATATTTAACGGCACGCAACCCGGTGTGTTATTACATACATCAACCGGACCCAATGCCGTTTCAATTCGGGCAATATTTAAAGCACCGGTTTTACGCTGAGAAGCTTGGTTTTTACCATATACCCCACTGATATCCCAATACCAATTTCGGTCAGCGGCATTGAATGTACCTTCCAAACCGGTGGCAAAATATGTGGTATCAACATCTTGTTTAAATAACCGTGGTCCGGCTTCTAAAGGTCTTCTACCGATAAAGCCTTCGCCATTATAGTAAGGACTATTTGGATTGAACAAATCTACACCAAAAGGGTTATAAGGGTTACTGGCCGAAATCACGATATTATCCGCGATGGCTCCGGCGCCAGCTTCAGGGCCAATAAAAATGGGCTCTGGCGCAGCTTGGTTGCTTGATTTTCGGTTGTTATAAACACCTTTGACAAACCACGAAACATTATCTGTTAATTGCACATTGACCTGACCAAAGATATTGGCCCGCTTAGAAGGTGTTACGTAGTAGTTATAAGGCGCAAAATTAAATCGATCACTACCACTGAAAGCATGAAAATCATCTCCGTCACACGGACTATTTGGATCATAGTTTACCGGCCCGGTCACACCATCATTTAAGGTACAGTCAATGAGATTACCATTCGCATCTCTCACCACAAAACGACCTTGTGGCGTTCCCGAACTGCCTTGTGAGACACCTGTGAACGGTACCGGGTATTGAGATAAAAACCGATCTGCCGCAGATACTTCCCGTTGTTCTGTGTAACCGACATTAAAAATCATGTCGATCTTATCTGTTTTATTTCCAAAAGTGACATCTAAACTACCTGTTTCACCATCACCTTCATCAAACGCACCGGCATAAGCACGCATCTCAACACCTTGTGTCTGGCTTTTTGTGATGATGTTAACCACACCGGCAATGGCATCCGATCCGTAGATGGAAGAAGCCCCATCCTTAGAGATATCGATACGCTCAATAATTCCCACCGGAATGGTATTCAAATCAACGGCATTACTCACACCGGAGGCTGAACTACCGGCCACCCAACGCAAACCATCGACCAGCACCAAAACCCGACCCGGATCCAAATGGCGCATATCAATCTGTGTGGCACCGGCACCCACACCCCCGCCATTGGCGGGAAATCCAAAGTTTCCACTTGAATTAAAGCGTGTGTTTAACGCCGAACCTGACTGGGTCAGTTGTTGTAAGATATCACCCACTGAAGTCAGACCGGAGCGGTCAATGTCTTCTCGTGTCAGGGTTTGAATCGGCTCAATACCCTCGATTTGTGACTGTCTGATGCGCGATCCCGTCACTTGAACTTTACCTAACTCTTCAACGGATTCGTCTTGTGCATTGACAATGGGTGCTGTGAATGTAAAAGCGGCAGTCAGACACAGGGCCTGATACAACTTGTTACGGTTGCTTTTAGATTTCATAATTTTCCTCTATAACGATTATTATTTTAGCTTTAGTATCCCAACTATCTTTTATTGCAAATTGAATGGGACAAGTCCAATCTGCATTTTCATTATTATCCGCTTAGGAATCTATTAGACAACAGCTGACAACTCATTTAAAAGTGTGAGGTAGTTTTATATAACAAATTGTGACAGAGTTCAACATCTTATAAAGATGTTAAACCTAATCACCCATCACATCCCTTAAAAGCCATCAGAGGCTTGCGCCACCGCTTTAATCACAGCGCGCGCTTTGTTCATAATTTCTTGCCATTCATTCTCGGCAATACTGTCGGCAACAATGCCGGCACCGGCTTGAATATGCAGTTGTTGGTCTTTAATCACGGCGGTACGGATGGCAATCGCCATGTCCATATCATCATGCCAGCCCCAATAGCCAACGGCACCGGCATAGACATTGCGTTTAACCTTTTCCAACTCCGCAATAACCTCCATGGCACGAACTTTAGCGGCACCGGATAAAGTCCCCGCCGGGAACACGGCTTTGATGATATCGGCATTACTTAAACCTTTTTTAAGTTGTGCTCTGACTTCAGATACAATGTGCATGACATGAGAATAATGTTCAATCACCATTTTGTCTTTCAGTTCGACACTGCCGATTTCAGCAATCCGACCCAGGTCATTGCGACCCAAATCAATCAGCATCAGATGTTCAGCCAATTCTTTCGGATCATTCAACAATTCAGCTTCTAAGGCTTTGTCTTCTGCTTCATCTTTACCACGCGGCCGAGTGCCGGCAATTGGTCGTAAAGTGACTTCGTTATCGATTCTGCGCACCAACACTTCCGGGGATGATCCCACCACTTGGTAATCACCAAAATCCATAAAGTACATATAAGGGCTTGGGTTTGAAGCGCGTAACGCACGATAGACATCTAAAGGTCTGGCCTTAAATTCAGTGGTAATTCTTTGCGATAACACCACTTGCATAATGTCACCGGCTGCAATGTAATCTTTACAGGTTTGCACCGCCTCACTGAATTCAGCTTGCTCAAAACCGGTCTTAAAATCGGTGGTATTGATGCTGTCGGGGTTAATCATTTCAGCATAACCGGTACTCCCCGAACGTAAGCGATGCACCAATTCTTCCAGACGCTTTTGACCGCGCGCATAGGCATGTGCTTCTCTGGGGTCCACATGAACCACCAACCACACTTTACCGGCCAGATTGTCAAATACCGCCACTGTCTCAGCCAGCATCATATGTATATCCGGAATATCTAAGGTATCCGGCGGCGCTAAACCGGCCAGCTTGGGCTCAATGTGTTCAATGGTTTCATAACCCATATAACCGACCAAGCCACCTGAGAAATTCGGTAAATCATCGATTTCAGGGACTTTATATCTACTTTTTATGGCTGCTACAGTGGTTAGCATGTCCTCGGTTTGATAGCTGTCCACCTGTTCATTGTAATTAAACTCTTGAACCTCATTGCCCGAGATATGAAAACGCATATCCGCCGATAAACCGATAATTGAATAGCGTCCCCAGCGGGCACCGCCTTCCACCGACTCCAATAAAAAAGTGTGCGGACCATTGGCTAATTTGAGCCAAGCGCTTAGGGGCGTGTCTAAGTCGGCTGAAACACAGCGATACAGTGGAATGCGGTTATAACCGGCTTGCGCATAATCGTTAAATTGCTGGGCTGATAGCATAAATGTGAAATACTTAAAAAGGGTTAGTTTACAAGTAAATTAGTTGCAGTCAATTATTCCGATAGCTCATAGTCGTATTCACCACCCTGCTCAAGGGCTTTTTGATAAGCCGGCCGAGCCTGAAAACGTTTTACCCAAGCCGAGATATTCGGATAATTTTTTGCCAGTTTCTGTTGCTGCGATAAAGCCGCTGATAGCGGAAATGACATCTGGATATCCGCGGCACTGATGTTATCACCCAAGAACCATTGTTTATCGGCTAAATGCTGCTCGATAAAATCAAAGTGGGTTTTTATGTTTGGATGGACAAAACTGCTTAACACTTTATCGGCAATGCCTTTGGCTATGGGCCTGATAAAAAATGGCATCGGTGCGGTTTTGACTTTATCAAACACCAACTGCATCAGCAGCGGTGGCATGACACTGCCTTCGGCATAATGCAACCAGAACTGACAATCAGTATAAGCACTGCTGTTACGGCGTGGCAACCAATCCTTACCGTATTGACGACACAGATAATCGATAATCGCACCTGATTCTGCGATCACCCGCCCCTTGTCTTCAATCACCGGTGACTTACCCAAAGGATGCACCTCTTTTAATTCCGGTGGCGCCAATTGAGTTTTGCTATCCCGTTGATAACGCTTAATTTCATAATCTAATTGCAGTTCTTCCAACAACCATAAAATACGTTGCGAACGGGAGTTATTGAGATGGTGTAAGGTAATCATGAGAGCTCCTTAAAAGTTTTAAACCTTAGCACAGAACCGGTTAAACGACGAAACCTTTAGTAATAGACATCTGCATAAATTATTAAAACATTTCACATATTGTCCATTTTGTTCATTTTGTTCATTATGATTATAATGGACAAAAAACAAGCATTTAAAAAATGAAAAATACAATAACATCTACCCAAGCAAAACAAGAATTTGGTGACGTCATTATGCGTTCTCAAATTACCCCAATCAGCGTAACAAAAAATGGCAGACCTGTTGTGGTTATCATGTCAGAAACAGAATACTCGGCCATGAAGCGCCAGAACCTTCGCGCTGTTCTTATTGAAGGGGAATTCAATGGTGATGCCGGTGAATTAAATATGCAAACCCTCAAAGAAAAGGCCAGAAAACAAATGAATGATGCACAGAATTCATAAGCAACACCAAGCCGAACAGGATTTAATCGAAATTTGGATGTATTCTTGTTGAAACTGGGGCGTTAAACAAGCGGATACTTATTTAGATATATAGGACGAAGCGCTCCAGAATATTACGACAAACCCTGAGATAAGCGTCAAAATTGATTATATAAGAGCTGGCTATTACAAACACCCAATCAAAGAACATCTGATTTTTTACACGATTCATGATTTAACTACTCATGTTGTTCGTGTATTGGGTAATGAGATGGACTATGTCCAGCATTTATAGAAATTGCATAGGTATACGTTTATTAGTCTTTGATGTTAAACCTTCGCCAAAGTGGCGGCTTGGCGTTGCCAGCGGTGAATAATGGCTTGGCAGTTTTCCGGGTGGGTCTTTTGCATCAATTGTGCCAGTTTTTGTGCTTGATCTAATAGATCTTTATCGGTTTCCAAATTAACCAGTCGAAATTGCATGGCACCTTTTTGACGGGTGCCTAATATCTCTCCGGGACCGCGCAGTTTTAAATCGGTTTTGGCAATTTTAAAACCGTCATTGGTGTCGCGCATGGTGGAGAGTCGTATTTGTGCATTTTGACTCAAAGGTGCTTGATACATGAGCACACAATGCGATTGGCGTTCACCTCGACCAACGCGACCACGCAACTGATGTAATTGCGATAAGCCCAGACGTTCGGCATTTTCAATCACCATCAAAGTGGCATTTGGAACATCGACCCCCACCTCAATAACAGTGGTGGCCACCAACAGCTGGATTTTGGCCGCTTTAAAATCAGCCATCACTGCGGTTTTTTCGTCGTCTTTTAATCGACCATGGACTAAACCGATTTTTAAATTTGGAAACCAATCCTGTAATTCTTCATAGGTATCTTCCGCGGCCTTGGCCCGTAAGTGCTCAGACTCTTCCACCAGGGTGCATACCCAATAAGCCTGTTCACCGCGCTTGCAGGCGGCCTGTATGCGATCCGCTAATTGCGGCATTTTTTTATTGTCCAACAACACCGTATTCACCATTTGCCGATTAGGTGGCAGCTCATCAATCACTGAAACATCCAAATTAGCATACGCCACCTGCGCTAAAGTTCGCGGAATCGGTGTGGCAGTCATAATTAAGGTATGAGGCAACAAATCCTTATCTGCGCCTTTGTTTTTCATGGATAAGCGTTGATGCACGCCAAACCGGTGCTGTTCGTCAATAATCACCAGAGCCAAATTGCGATACACCACGTCTTCCTGAAACAATGCATGGGTACCAATGATGACTTGCGCCTGATCAGCAATGCGTGCTAGTTGTTCACGTCGTTCAGCTGATTTTAAACGACCTGATAAAAACGCCATTTCATTATCTGGGAAAAATTCAGCCAGAGTTAAACGGTGCTGTTCCGCCAATATCGATGTCGGTGCCATTAACACCGCCTGTTTGCCGTTTATAAGCGCATGAAAAATGGCACCGGCAGCCACCGCGGTTTTGCCGCTACCGACATCACCCTGAATAAGCCGTTGCATCGGTACTGCTTGGCATAAATCCGTTGAGATGTCGTGTAATACCCGTAGTTGCGCATCTGTTAACGTGAAAGGCAGTAAATCTAAAAAATTCTGTTTTTGTGCTGCGCTCAGAGTTAATACTGGTGCTTGGTGTTGTTGGCGTTTTTGTCTGAGGGCTTGCAAAGCCAGGAAATGGCTAACCATTTCCTCTATTTTTAAGCGCTTCTGACTGGCATGACGGCCACTTAATAGACGCGCCATATCAACATCAGGCGATGGTTGGTGAACATCATGTAAGGCCGTTTGCAAATCAGGCAGGGTGGCTTGTTCAAGCCAGTCTTTCGGTAACAGTTCAGGTAAATTAATCAGGCCTGTTTGTAAGTGTCCCAGGACTTGCGCCACTGCATTTTGAATGCGTTTTTGAGGTAAACCTTCGGTTTTTGGGTAGATGGCCGTCAGTCGATCAGTTAATGGCGGAATGTCTTCTGCTAACCAAAACTCAGGATGAATCATTTCCAAGCCATGCATGCCATGGTTAACTTCCCCAAATGCAAGAATCCGTTTGCCGGTTTGCATTTTAATTTTTTGAGAATAATAGAAGTTAAAAAACTTTAACTGAATAAAACCACTGTCGTCGGCCACTTCACAGACCAAAATTGTACGCTTACCTTGAATCACATAGCTTTTAGTGATTTCGCCTTGAATAAGAACCGGCTGCAAACTTTGGGCATGGCTTATCGGAGTCAGTTTGGTTTTATCCTCATAGCGCATCGGCAAATGAAACAGTAAGTCCAAAACCGATTCGATGTTAAGCTGCTTAAGTTTATCAACCGCCGCAGGACCGATACCTTTAAGATCTGTTAATTGCACCACCTGTGCCCTTTAGGGCATGGCTATGATGGCATCAATTTCAATAAGAGAATCCTTGGGTAAGCGTGCCACTTGAACTGCTGCACGTGCCGGATAGGGTTCACTTAAATAACCACTCATAATTTCATTCAAACCGGCAAAATCATTCAAGTCTTGCAAGTACACATTGAGCTTAATGGCATTTTGTAAGCCACTACCGGCGGCTTCCGCCACTGCCTGTAAATTTTTAAACACCTGATGCGCTTGCCGGGAAAAGTCTGCGGGTAACATGTCACCGGTTTTCGGGTCTATGGGAATTTGTCCCGAGGTATATAACACCCCATCATAAACAACTGCTTGTGAATAAGTGCCGATGGCAGCCGGTGCTTTATCTGTATTAATTATTTTTTTCATGGTAGACCCGTTTAACGTTAAGAACTTCAGTGTGGCGCTGTAATCGGTTCATTAATTGAGTGGCATGACCTCTGCTCTCAACCTCAACCACAAAATTTAATTGTGAAAAACCGCCTTCTTTGTCCACTTGATCAATGGTAACAATATTAACATCTTCCGCAGCTATCAAGGAAGCCAGATTCGCCAATACCCCGGTACGATTAATAACATCCACCATCAATTTTGTTTTAAACACCCCCGAAGGATCGACATTCCATTGGCATTTAACTGAACGCTCAGGACTGTCTTTTAATGTTTCCATTAGATTAACACACTGACTGCGGTGAATAACAACGCCTTTAGCAGGACTTAAATAACCGGTGATTTCATCACCCGGTAAGGGAAAACAGCAATGTGGATAGTTAACAATCGAACCTTCGGTGCCATCAATAACAAGCGCTTCTTTAGGCTGATAGTCTTTATCGAGCTTGCGTTTTTTCATCAACGGCAGTAATTTTCGAGCCACAATCGATGGCAATAACTGCCCATAGGCGAAGGACTTTAACAAATCATCCATGGATTCTAACTGATAGTGTTTTAAAACACGGTTAATGGTTCTGGCATCCAAAGCCTCAAAAGAATGACCAAAGGTGTCCAAAGCACGGTCTAACATTCGATGACCCAGTAATAAGGCATCTTCATCTTTAATGTCTTTCAGTTCTTTTCTGATGGCAGTTCGTGCTTTACTGGAGACCACCACGCTTAACCAATCGGCATTGACCGTTAGACCTTTGGTGGTTTTAATGGTAACGGTGTCACCGGTTTCCAAAACCTTTGATAAGGTCGCCGGTTCATCATTGACCACTGCACTCACAGCATGAGAGCCAACAGATGTATGAATGGCATAGGCAAAGTCCATAGCTGTTGATTTTATCGGCAACTGGACAATATCACCTTTGGGGGTAAAGACATAAATTTCATCCAGGCCTAAATCAGATTTGAAATTTTCATAAAATTCCAATGAACTACCTGAATCTTCTTGTAACCTTAACAGCGACCCAAGCCAACTGCGCACTTTATTCATCGAAGCAGTTGATTGTGCAGCCTTTTGTTTATACAACCAGTGTGCCGCCACCCCTGCCTCACTCATTTGATCCATGTTCTCTGTGCGGATTTGAATCTCTAGTTTAAGACCATAAGGACCTGTAACAATGCTATGAATTGACTGGTAACCGTTTTGTTTCGGTACCGCAATGTAATCTTTGAAACCATTTTCACTGGGCGGATATAGATTGTGGATAACCCCCAAAGCCAGATAACATTGATGTAACTCCTGCACAATGATGCGAACACCAAATAAATCATGAACTTCATCCAACGTTAATTGTTTTGACTTAATTTTTTTGTAAATACTATAAGGCGATTTCTGTCGACCGCTTACCTCAGCAACCATAGACGCATCGAGCAATGCTTTTTCGATGTTCTTACAAATCTTTTCAATGGCTTTTTTACGATTTCCGGCAATTTCTTTGGCACCGGAAACAATTTGTTGATAGCGATTGGGATGTAGGGCTTTAAAAGCATGCTCTTCCAATTCTTTTTGGATTTGCTTTAAGCCGATACGTTCGGCAATGGGGGCATACACATCAATGGTTTCTTGAGATATACGCTTTTGACCCGGCCGGCTCATGGCTTCAATGGTGCGCATATTATGTAAACGGTCAGCCAATTTAATGATAATTACACGGATATCATCGGACATGGCAAACAACATTTTCACAAACGTTTCTGCCTGAGCTTCTTTAAAGTTTCGGAATTTCAGCTTGTCTAATTTGGTGACTGCTTCTACCAAGTTGGCGATATCTTTATTAAACTCTTTAACAATATCGTCAAATCTAACGTCGGTATCTTCAATGGTGTCATGTAGAACACCGGCAATTAATGTATCAATATCCACCCGCATCTCAGCCAAAATGGCCGCCACTGTAATCGGATGGGTTATATACGGTTCACCGGATTTTCGGATTTGTTTTTCATGGGCGTAAGCACCGTAATGAACGGCTTTGCGCAATGCTGATTTCTCGTCAGCATTGAGATAAGAATTGGTGTTTTCTTTGAGTTTTTTAAAAGCAGCTTGTACCGCTTTATGACTCATGGTGTCAGAAGTGTATGACAAACCTGTCGTCATCACATCCAACACCATTTAAAATTTAAAAAGTCTTGATAATCGTTACTCGCTGTCTTCATTATCTTGGGTCTCAGCGGCTGCATTCCAAGCTTCCAGCTCTTTCGCACGCTTAGCTTCCAGTTCTAACTCAGCCAGTATTTCATTATTAATTTTGCCATCTGCAATTTCTCGCAAAGCCAAAACTGTGGGCTTATCATTTTCTTCTTCTACCATTGGCTCTTGGCCGTTGGCAATTAAGCGGGCGCGTTTTGACGCCATGATAACCAAATCAAAACGATTCGGTACGACTTCTAAACAATCTTCTACGGTCACTCGTGCCATTTTTATTTCCTGTGTTATTTTTTGCGCAATCGCGCATTTTAATCAAATCAGCAACTATTTTCAAAGTTTATTGTGTTTGAAGCCAATTAGTATCAATGGTTTGTCGAATTTTACCACTTTTGCCGCACACCATCAGCGACCGGGACGATTTCTATCTCGCTCTCGATTATGCTCATCATCGGTGATAAGAGGTTCATATTCAACGACTTGAGCGTCTATTTTTGCTGTTTGGTAAAAATCCAGATTTTCATTTTTACGCAAATTTTTCAAAATTCGGACCGCTTGGTAATTTTGACCCAATAAATGCGCCCGTCTGGCCATCGCTTGAGCGGCATCAATCGGCTTCATGGCTTTGTAATAGGCAATTGCCAACATATCTTGATAATGTGGATTTTCAGGGTACTGATAGCTGAGTTTACGTATATTACGAATGGCCTGATCTATCACCTCTAAATCATCGGATTGCATCATGATTTGAGCCGTCTCTTCCAGCACCAGATTATTTTCCGGATACTGAGTAAGCAATTGTTTGATAAATGTCTGACCTTGCTTGCCATCCATTCGACTTAAGTTCTGAGCTTTTAATAACTTCACCACCACCATGGTTTCTGCATCCGTATTAATTTTTTCGATGGTGTTAAGTGAGGCTGCAAATTTATTGTGCTGATATTGATGCAAAGCACGACCATATAAAAATGCAGCTGAGTTGACTTTAGATTCGCTTTGGTTATTATAGTAGGCTTCCAAACCGTCAAACTCATTGGCCGTTAATACCCGTAACCGCTCCTTGACAAAATCATACATACTCGATTCTTTATACACCTTAGGCGCAAAATTTTTACTGCGGTTTTTTGCTTCAGTAACACGATTGACTGATAGTGGATGAGTTCTTAAATACTCTGGCAATTGGTAACGAGGATCAACTCGATTTTTTGTCATTAATTTAGCAAAAAAACCAGCCATGCCTTCAGGATTCAGATCGGCTTTATACAAGGTATTAATACCGACACGATCAGCTTCGTATTCGTGATAACGGGTAAAGTTAATTGCCAATTGTTGTTGCAGCCCAGACATGGTTGATGCAATGGCAATGGGCGCATCACCACTGCTGCTCGAACTGGCGGCAGCCGCAGCCGCGAGCATTCCTAAAAGTATAGGGATGGTGGCTTTTTGTTGTTTCGCAATCATACGCGAAATATGGCGTTGACTCACATGGGCAATTTCATGCGCCAAAACCCCTGCCAATTCACTTTCGTTGGCAGTTTCCAGAATAAGTCCTGAATAAACCACAATTAATCCACCCGGATAAGCAGATGCATTAATAACATCTGCCGGTACCACAAAAAAGTCATACGCTTGCGTGGGCTTGTCGGAATGAGCCGCTAATCGGTAACCCAGATGATAAATATAAGAAGCCACCACTGCGTCAGTCATCACCATTTGGTAGGCATACATTTGCTGTCTGATTTCTTTACGATAACGCGCCTCATCATCTTCCGACATCACAGCATCAGAAGGGTTACCCAAATCCGGTAACTTTATTTGCGCGTACGCCACCGGTTGCCAGAGACTGACAAACAAATAGATGATTAAAACAAATTTCATGCCCATATTGTATAATTTAGACTGTTAATTTACGCTTAAATTCAATAACGATTACTTATTTTACGTTAACCGGTTAGCTATCTATAGAAATATGCGTCTTTGTTTATTAATCAACCCCACCGACAACTGGCAACAAGCTGTTGCGCATGCCCGCAAATTGGTAACGGCCTCAGCAGAAAAGCATGAAGTGATTGGTCTGTTTTTCTACGGATCTGCCGCCAAGATCATTGCCGATCCGAAACAACAAGCTCAATGGTTGTCTTTCAGCAACATCCCTTTATATATTTGTCGCACCATGGTGGAACAACATAATCTCTGCGATGAATTACTTGAACCACCCTTTACGGTTATCGGCATGGCACCTTGGGTCGTGTTAATGGAACAAGCTGATCGTATTGTGGAGATTATTTAATGCGGACTTTATTCAATATTACACCTGACCAGGATATACAAAGGCTACAACAAACACATCTCCTGATACTGGCATTACTCAATTTTGACCATACCGTGGACATTGTATTTCATAACAACAGCGACCTGCTGATAGAGGACCACCAGAACTTGTATCAACAATGGCAAGCTTTACCTTTATATGGTGCCCGCGATTTTAAGTTCCTGAACAGCCGTCAGGACAACATCAGTCAGCAACATTTTCACAAACTCATCCAACAAGCCGACTTTATCTCATGAGCACACTTCACCAATACAAATGGCAAAACCTTACGCACTGCCAACGGCGTTTGCATTATTTAGCCGCTGATGATGCGTTGCTTATTTACGGTACATTCAATCGCAGTGCGCAACAACAATTAATGGCTCAACACGACATTCTGAGTGCCCGGTGTTTCTGGCTGACAAACAAACCTTCACGTGACGACGACATCGCACATGTCAATTATCAACAATGGTTGACCTTGATCGCTGAACACGATAAAACACACACATGGAAATAACTGAGCTCAGAATTGACCAACATGGCCATTTGCAAAACGCCGCTGACTGGAGTCCAGAAGTGGCTGACATTTTTGCGCAAAAAGATGGTTTAATATTGACTGAAAAACACTTGGAAATTATTATGGCGGTTCGCGATATTTACCAAGAGACCGGAGATACACCACCTATGCGGTTGTTAATTAAGGTACTGAGATTACGACTTCATGATGACATTGACTCACGTTATTTATACCGATTATTTCCAGACGGACCGGTACGCTATGCCAGTAAATATGCCGGTTTACCCAAGCCTAAACATTGTATGTAAAAAAAATGAAAAATGAAATCATCGTTTACAGCACCCGAATATGCCCTTTCTGCGTGGCTGCTAAAAACTTATTGACAAGCCAAAACTTGGATTACCAAGAAATTATGGTCGACAAAGACCCAGAACAAAGAGCCATAATGATGGAAAAAAGCGGCCGCACGTCGGTCCCTCAAATTTTTATTAATGGCACCCATGTGGGTGGTTTTGATGACTTAAATGCAAAAGTTCGTAACAACGAACTCAACTCTTTGTTGCGATAATTTAAGAACGGTCTATATCGGTGGCCAATAGTGTTCTGGGCCAAGATTGAATAATGGCGTTGACTAAAGTTGCCAGCGGGATGGCAAAAAACACCCCCCAAAAGCCCCAAACACCACCAAAGAACAACACCGCCACAATAATCGCCACCGGATGCAGATTGTTAACTTCAGAAAAAAGCCATGGCACCAAAGCATTGCCGTCCAAAATCTGAATCACACCATAAGATATCATGACATAAGCAAATGAAGGTGACCAGCCAAATTGTACAAAGGCTACCAAAGCAATTGGAAATGTCACTGCCACAGCACCAATAAAAGGTACCAACACAGAAAACCCTGTCAGTGTTGCCAACAAGATGGCATAGTCCAAATCCAAAAACACAAACACAATGTAAGTAATTAAACCAACCAGCAATATCTCAAAAGCTTTGCCCCGAACATAATTACCAATCTGAACATCCACTTCATGCCAAACCGACAGCGTCAATTTAGAGTCGCGCGGAATGAATTGTCGTAACCAAGCTAATATCTGCTGTTTATCTTTTAACAGAAAAAAAACTAAAATCGGCATCACCACTAAAAATACGGCAATCGAGAAGGCACTAAATACAGATGACACTGTTTTGCCTAAAATTTGCTGGCCAATTATGGTTACCTCACCGGTGACCTTGTTAATGAGCCCTTGAACTTGTTCTGGTTGGATTAGATGCGGATATTTTTCCGGTAAAGCACGCATAAAGTCCATACCGGTTGAAAAATAATTGGGCAAGGCTTGCACTAATTGAGTTACCTGCGTAATTAGTTTTGGTACCAACCAAACCAATAAAATGAACATCACAGCCACAAACACCAAGAACACAACACCAACGGCCACCACCCGAGGCACCTTAAGTCGCTCCAAGCGCGCAATCACACTTTCTAACAAATAGGCCACCACAATGCTGGCTAAGAACGGCGCCAAAGCACGACCAAAATATATAATAAAAACGAAACTGACCAGCAAAGCCATGGTCAAGATGACGATTTGCGGATCAGAGAAATTTCTTTTAAACCAACTAGTGAATACGTTCATAATGGCAATTATATGTCAGAACGCGACAGAACCCACGTCTAAAAAGATATCCTGAAAAGAATTACTCAGAGAAAAAAACTTAGAAAGTTTTAAGCCAAGAGAGTACCGCTTCTGTATGACGGCCCTCAAAAGCACTGCTGACCCTACCAAAATCAGTGCGGCCAAAATTCAATGGTTGTGGCGCATAACTGGCGTATAAATCTAACTGTCCACCTAAAATATGGGTGGTCATCCCTATGCGTACGCTGTAGTCTGCCGAAATGGCTTTTAAAATCGTGGTCAAATCAGCATCAGTGGCCGGTGGCTGCTGTCGTCCTGAATATTCTATGTTGAACTGTGTACCTTGCTTAAAGGTGTGGTTATAACCCACTGCAAAGACGGTTTGGTCCGCCCACTTAAACTCAGGGCTTTCCATGTCATTCAAGAAACTTAAGAAAATATCAGGGTATGAACGCGACACGAATGCGTTAACATCACTGTAATAGTTATGCCGGGCAATAAACTGAAAACTATCTTGAGCGGTTATTTGAAGATTAAAGGCGACGTCTATACTTGCCGGAATGTCAAAATCAGCCGGGTCCGCTTGCACACCTAATAGCTGACTAAACCCGTCCATATCAATTTTTGACTGATAACTGGTTTCAAAAGACAGCCAACGATTGAGACTATGCTCAAGTCCTAAGTTAACACCTAGACCATTGCTGGTTTCCGTGTAGCTAACTGGATACATATCCAACTGACCATAGGTCAAAATAGGTGACGCTAAGAAATTAATATCGGAATAATTTTGTTGCGCAAACAACACCGCAAAATTAAATTGTGACTGTTCAGATAACTGAAAAGCCACCCCGGGTGCAAATATACGCCGACTATACTGCTCACGGTCAGTAAATAACAATTGATCAATTTCAAAGAGATTGTCAGAGAAGCTGGCCGGTTTGATAAATGATTTCTCGTAATCAAAGGTAAAGAAGTAATTTTTACCATCCATCAAATCACCCAGGTGATTCAGTCGTTCCTGTGAAAAGTAATATTTAGCACCGGCAAAACTGACAGCCTGAGGGAATTCTGCCGTGGGGGAAATATTCAACTGACGATAAAAATTCGGGTAAATTCGAGCCGCAATATCACCGCGCCAGTGACCCAAATCCATGATGGGCACTGCTGACGGACTTGTCAATGGTGTGGCTTGTGACGCCTGGTTCACAGATAGCAACACAACAAATAAGGATAGGAACAATTTCATCAATTTGACGTTTAACGGTAATTTAATATATTAATGGATGTGATTTTTGCAAAAAAACAACATAAAGTCAATTTAATGTGTACATATAACTCAAATAATTCACGTTTAAGCCCATAATGTTGTAATAGCGCAACATATTAACCAGAATTACAATTTTTTGACCAAAGCCCGATATGACTTTCGGGCTTTAGTGTTAATCAATTTGAGGCCTCTATTACTTACAAACGACTGATAACAGCCTGGGTAAATTCTGCTGTTTTCGCCTGGCCACCCATATCACCGGTCAGACAGTCTTTCGCTCCGATGGTGTCTGTGATGGCTTGTCTAATTTGGTTTGCTTTATCCACATGGCCCAAATGTTCAACCATCATGGCCGAGGCTAAAATCAATGAGGTCGGATTAGCAATTTTTTTACCGGCAATATCAGGTGCTGAGCCATGTACGGCTTCGAACATAGCCACATCTTTACCAATATTCGCACCCGGCGCCAAACCGAGACCACCAACCAAACCGGCACAAATATCAGAAATAATATCGCCGAATAAATTTGTGGTCACAATAACATCGAACTGTTCGGGGTTCATAACCAGTTGCATACAGGCATTATCAACAATCAAGGTATTGAACTTAATGTCAGGATATTCCTTGGCCACTTCTTGAGCCACTTCCAAAAACAAACCGGAAGTGGTTTTCATAATATTGGCCTTGTGAACTGCCGTGACTTTTTTACGACCTGCTTTTTGAGCCAGGTCAAACGCATAGCGAACAATATTTTCAGAAGCTTCGCGGGTTACAATAATTTTTGATTCCGCAATGGTGCGTTCGGCATTGATGGTTTGACCTTCACTTAAATAAGCCCCTTCGGTATTTTCACGTACCGTTAAAATATCAATGTTTTCATAGCGCGCCATGGTACCGGGAAATGTAATGACAGGTCGCACATTGGCATATAACTTAAAGTAACGACGCATGGCCACATTAATGGAACTAAAACCTTTACCGACCGGTGTTGTCAATGGGCCTTTTAAGCAGACACCATGTGTAGAAATGGCATCCAGCGTATCTTGTGGCAATAAATCATTTTGGCTTTCCAATGCCGCTAAGCCGGCTTCTTTAAATTCGTATTCAAAATCAAGATCCAAACCATCTAATACGGCCAAAGTGGCATCCATAATTTCCGGCCCGATGCCGTCTCCTTTAATTACAACGATTTTCTGAGTCATTTTTATTCCTATTTTATTCTAATGTGGTTTTGAGACCTTGGCGTAATACTTGATCCATTGAAAAAGTGCTGAAATTTCACTCATTCACTGATGAATTGCAATGGATAGTCACTTTATTGATAAGCCGTCTGACGCTGATTGGCAAAACATCGAACCATTCTCGTGAAGTTTTCTACTGATTTAACACGATACATAATCCATGCCAAGATCTCCTTTATTGTTGCGGTCAATTATACCTAATCGATGTCCATTATGACAGCAACAGCAGCCATCTGAATTTAAGAAATCTTCAATTTTCATTGATTAGCTGTTTGACTTGCTGCAACACGTCTTCTACGTGACCTTTTACTTTAACTTTTCGCCAGGACAATACCACGTCACCTTGTGCATTAAGCACAAAAGTACTGCGCTCAATACCCATGAATTTTTTTCCATACATGTTTTTTTCTTTGATTACATCGAAAGCACGACAAAGCACCTCTTCGGTATCAGCCACCAATTGAAATGGCATATTGAACTTTTCTTTAAAGTTTTGCTGTTTTTTTAGACTATCTGCAGAAACTCCGATTATTTCACAGCCCAATTCGGTAAATGCCGAATAAGCCGCACTAAAGTCCTGGCTTTCCTGACTACATCCGGGGGTATTGGCTCGTGGATAGAAAAATATACATACATAGTTTTCAACCATCTGTGCCAATGAGGAGGTGGCTCCGTTGGTGAGCAAAACAGGCGTTTGCATTATATTGTCTTCAATTTTTAGCATGGTTTCTTTCATATTATTTCCAAAAAACCCTATAATTATGGCTCTTTAAACACTAAGTACAAGTTTTTATGGGTCAAAATCGTCAATCTCCCCTTCATGCCCACGAGTTATCCGGCGCTATGGTGGCTTTGGTCACACCCATGCACGAGAATGGTGAGATTAATTGGGACCAATATCAAACCTTACTTGATTGGCACATTAAAATCAAAACACCTGCACTCATTATTTCCGGCACCACCGGAGAGTCTGCGTTATTAAACACCCAAGAAACACAACAACTATGGGCCCGTGCCATAAAATACTGCGGCGACAGCAACACGTTGGTGGTCGCCGGTACCGGAGCCATTTCTCCTGATCAGGTTATGGTTAATAATCAGCAAGCAGCAGACTGTGGTGTGCAAGTTGCTTTGGTGGTTACGCCTTATTATTTACGGTTAACACAACAGGCCTTAAAAGACCATTTTTTAGCCATTGCTGATGCCAGCCCAATACCTATTTTACTATATAACGTGCCAACAAGAACCGGCAATGACTTACAAACTAAAACCACAAAAGAGTTGGCCAAACACCCAAACATTATTGGCATAAAAGAAGCCAAAGCGGATATGGAGCGCATAGCGCAATTGGCCAAAATAGATAATTTTGCGGTACTATCGGGCGATGACAACAGCTTCTTCCAAGCCATGCGTGAAGGTGCCCAAGGCGTGATTAGCGTGGCCGCCAATGTGCGTCCTTTGGCCATCCAGCAAATCTGCCATGCCATGGTATTAGGTGACATGGCTAAAGCCCAAGACATCAACCAATCTTTAGAAGCCCTCTATCAATTACTTGGCCATGAGCCTAATCCCGGCCCCATAAAAGCTGTTATGGCGGCTGCAAAAATGCTATCATCCGGCATCCGCCGTCCATTACAACTTATGCCACTAAACCAAGCACAGTTAAAGCAACATTTGGGCGCCATTGAACAGGAGTTTACACAAACATGAAATTAAACATCAAATTCGGCAAAAGTCTTATTCTATTGAGCTTATTCATTTTATTGAGTGCTTGTGGGCGCATGGTTAAGGAAGAACCTTATTTAGAAGCCCAGCAAGTCAAGCCACTGCAAGAAGTTGAAGGACTTGATTTACCACAGGACACCGGTCAATTAGCCATCCCTGACATTAAAACCGATAACCAGGCACTGACTGGCATTGCTGTCCCGCCACCGGAAATGGCTTTTGCCAAACGCCGAAGCAGCGATGAAAATGTGGTTATTATTGATGCCGATGGCGTTCCCACCATGGAATTATTTAACAACAAAGATGCCTGGCAATTAATGAATGGTGATTTTGGTGAGCATTGGTTTATTATTGATGCCAATGAAGCGGACTGTCAAGTGACCCTGCATTATGACGATCCGATTAACAAAATGGTTGATGATCAAGGCTTCTTTAAAAAGCTGTTTACATTTAAAAGCCGATATATTGACCGTTCCGGCCAATATGTTCTGACCTGCTTAAAACTACCTCAAAAACAACAAATCTGGGTTCAGACCTTAGACTTCAAAGCGCCTTCTGCCTTTGTGGTCGATGACTTGTTCAGTCATTTGTTTAATGCGGCAATCGACGATAACTCTTAGAGGTGGCCACCGGCACCCGCTGACCGGGTGCCGGCTAGACTAACGTCAACTCAATCATCTTCGCCGCGATCTAACAAATGGATTTTATCTTCAACTTGCGCCCATTCATCAGCATCTTCAGGGGCATCTATCATGGCGGTTATAACCGGCCACTTAGGCGACAATTCAGCATTAATGGCGAGAAATTTTTCTTGGCCGGCCGGCAAATCATCTTCCGGGAAAATGGCATCCACCGGACATTCAGGCTCACATAAAGTGCAATCAATACATTCTTCGGGATCAATCACTAAAAAATTAGGGCCTTCGTGAAAACAATCGACCGGGCAAACCTCAACACAGTCGGTGTATTTACACTTAATACAGGCTTCGGTGACGACAAAAGTCATTCAATGGCTCCTTGATTTGATATAATTCCCAATTATACTATAAGCCAATATAACGAAACCACCTAACTTGCTAAATAAGAACCCCATTACATACCGTCAAGGTCAGCATCATCTGCCTCATGACGAAATTAACAATGCCGTAAAAAAAATTATACGTAAATTAACCGATGCCGGTTATGAAGCCTACTTGGTGGGCGGTGCTGTGCGTGATTTATTACTGGGCCTTCACCCCAAAGACTTTGATATTGCCACCGATGCCACCCCTGAAAATGTCAAGCAGGTCTTTAAAGGCCAGTGTCGATTAATTGGTCGCCGTTTTCGTTTAGCGCATATTTACATGGGCAGCCAGGTTTATGAAATTGCCACTTTTCGCGGCTCAGACAGTGGTGACCGGGTACTTAAAAAAGGCCAAATCATTCGAGACAATGTCTATGGCACCATAGAACAAGACGCCATACGCCGTGATTTTACCTGCAACGCCTTATATTACGACATCGAAAATCGTGCAGTATTGGATTTTGTTGGTGGTATTGATGATTTGGAGCGCGGCGAGTTAAAACTCATCGGTCAAGCAGATCAACGCTTTATCGAAGATCCTGTGCGGATGCTTCGAGCCGTGCGTTTTGAAACCAAACTAGGGCTGACATTACCGCCGGAAATGGCTCACCAAATAACCGCTCATCGTCACTTATTACATCAGGTCCCAATTGCCAGGCTGTTTGATGAAACCGTTAAAATGTTTCATTGTGGCAATATGGCAGCCGCCTATCACAAATTATGTGCGTTGGATTTGTTCGAGATACTGTTTCCGGATGCTGTTAAACACCTCAGCCATCAATCTTGGCATGATTTACTGGTTCATGCTTTTAACAACACCGACGAACGCTTAAAAAATGGTTTATCAGTTACCCCGGTATTCCTCACTGCCTGTATTTTATGGCCATCATGTGTGCATTTATACGAATTATACCGAGGTCAGGGCAGATCACCTCATGATGCGCTTCATCAAGCGGCCGGACAAGTATTAAGTCAACAACAAAAACATCTGATGATTCCGCGCGCCATTCAAAACGGTGTTCGACAAATGTGGATATTACAATTGCGTTTCAAAAAAATGTTCGGTAAAGGCATCTATTCCACCTTGCATCACCCCAGATTCCGAGCCGGCTACGATTTTTTACTGTTGCGTCATCAAGTAGACAACCATTTAAACAAAGAAGCCGATTTCTGGACACAAATCCAAAACATGCCGCCTGAAGCCATTAAAAGTCTGATTTATGGTAAGCGTAAAAAACGCACCATCAACTATCAACTCACGATTCATGGCGAATGATTACCGGGTCTATTTAGGTCTTGGTAGCAATCAAGGTCAACCACCCAAACAAATAACCACTGCCACTAAGCACATTGCCCGTATAGCTAACACCCGCATTATAAAAGTCGCACCCTGGTATAAAACCAAACCCTGGGGTGTCACCGACCAAGCTGACTTTATCAACACCGTCATTGCCATAAAGACTGGTTTAAGCCCTTTGGCACTTTTAAAGCAAATTAAACGCATTGAGTATCAGCTAATGACCCGCCAAATCAATCAGCGGTGGCACAGTCGTTGCATAGATATTGATATTCTTTATTATGAGAACCGGCCATTTGTGCGCCAGCAACTACAATTACCGCATCTATTTTTGGCGGAAAGGTGCTTTGTGATGCGGCCTTTACTGGACATCAAACCTCAGCGATTACCGTTAGCAGCAAAACGTGCCATGATGCTAAACAAATCATGCTGCCACAATTTGCAACACCAGAGAAACATCTTAGAAAGCAAAAAAATACAACAAATAATCCGAACCAACAGATAAAAGCGTTGTTTTTTTGCAACACTCCGTTCTATTTGTTGCATTTTTTAAACAAAAAGCAAAAAGACTGTTGCATTACTGCCAATTTTAGCGTAAGATTGGATTCAGTTTTAGAGTAAATCATTTCAAACTCCAAGACCAAACCAGGGCACAAAAGTAAAATATCGTATTTAACCCATCCAATTTGGATGGGTTTTTTTTTGCATATCTGCTAAAATAGTTGGCCAATATTTGCCCACGCACAGGACCATGCAAAACCCATCCTTACACAAGCTGCTAAACCAGGCAGCCGCTTCACCGCACATCAAAAATCTACAACAATTGTGGGCGAACAATCCCCAGCGTCACCAGCAATTTCATTTAGAAACCGAATCATTATACTTGGATTTATCCAAAAACTGGCTTGACAACAACTCTCTTGATTTACTTCATCAGTTAGCAGAAAGCTGCCAACTTCAGGAGGCCATCGAAAAACTTTTTAACGGCAAACAAGTCAATCACACTGAGCAGTCAACTGCCGGACACACCGCTCTGCGCGATCCGCACCACAGTGATTATCAAGCCAATTTAACTGCCATGTTTAATTTAGCCGACCGCATTGATAGCCAACACATTAAAACCGCTTTTGGCAAACCCGTTAAACAGTGGGTCAATATTGGTATAGGCGGCTCATACTTAGGCCCGCGCCTGGTGATTGAGGCGTTAACTGAACTACAAAGCGAAAGCCGAATTCCGGTGTATTTTGCCGCCAGTGTTGATGATTCGTTAATCAACCAATTATTCCGAACCATTGACATAGAGCATTGCTTATTTTGTATCAGCTCTAAAAGCTTTGGCACCGTTGAAACTTTAATGAATGCTCGCGCCATTGAAAGCAAATTAAGAGCGTGTAGCGGTTATCAGCCACAAGCAGGCCAATCATCACTTATGGCGATTACCGCAAAACCTGAAAAAGCCCGCCAACACGGCATCCCCGATGACATGATATTAGCTTTTGATGACAACATCGGCGGTCGGTTTTCGCTGTGGTCCGCGATTGGTTTTCCCATTGTTATGGCAGCCGGTAAAAAGGCTTTTAAAAACCTGTTAGTCGGTGCTTATAAAATGGACTGCCATTTC
The DNA here is from genome assembly GCF_026410405.1 of Marinicella gelatinilytica. Classification (GTDB taxonomy): domain Bacteria; phylum Pseudomonadota; class Gammaproteobacteria; order Xanthomonadales; family Marinicellaceae; genus Marinicella; species Marinicella gelatinilytica. The sequence goes on from NZ_JAPMLN010000013.1 coordinate 44,476, forward strand.
CGACAAGCACCATTACCTGGAAATTTACCAGTCACCATGGCTTTGCTGGCTGTCTGGTATCGGAATTATATGCAATTATCCGCTTATGGATGCTTGCCTTATGATGCGCGTTTACGCTGCTTACCCCAATGGTTACAACAGCTTATGATGGAAAGTACCGGAAAAATGCATAACAATGCCGGTCAAATAATAGATTACGCCACCGCGCCCTGGGTGTTCGGTGATCATGGCCAATTGTCTCAACATGCTTTTTTTCAAGCGTTTCATCAAGGCTTGGACGCCCTGCCTTTAGATTTTATTGGTGTTATCGACGACAGTCCCAACCAACAGTTTTTACTTTACAATATGTTGGCACAAGGTGCCGCCTTAATGCAGGGTCGCGAAGAAGACAGCAGCATGGCCGGCTGTCCCGGTAATAAGCCCAGCACCACCCTATTAATGAAACGCATGGATGCCGTGGCCTTAGGCGAACTACTGGCGATGTATGAACACATGGTTTATACCCAATCAGTAATTTGGGACATTAACTGCTTTGACCAGCCGGGTGTTGAGCTTGGTAAAACATTGGCCAAGCAAATTCAAGAATATGTCACCACCGGCTCTTTAAATCAGCTTCATTTGGACCCATCTACACTGTCATTGATTAATCAAGTAAGCCCAAAAATTAAGGAGTCAAATCATGACTGACATTTCACAACTCATAGACCCTATCAGCGGCCAAGCCTTTGGTTCATCCGTGGTCAAAACCGACCATGACAAGGACGTTGAATTCAGGTTTCCAATTAAACCGTACCAAAAGCAGTACCAAAAAGAGTTAGCAGGATTATTGGATTTAAAAAAGGTTAAAGCCAAAACCAGCATCCGCAGCCATCAAGTCAAAAAAAACATTGAACCACTTAAAGGCGTCAAAAACATCATTGCAGTGGCTTCCGGAAAAGGTGGCGTCGGCAAATCCACCATGAGTGTTATGTTAGCCAAAAGTTTACAGAATTTAGGCGCTTCAGTAGGTATTTTAGATGCCGATATATATGGCCCGAGTATTCCAAAAATGTTGGGCCGCCATGAAAAACCGCAAACACCTGACAATAACTCATTCTTACCGGTTGATGCCGATGGCATTCAAAGTATGTCCTTAGGTTATATTTTGGATGAAAAAGACCCGGCTATTTGGCGTGGCGCCATGGTCACTAAGGCGTTGATGCAATTAATTGGCGATACCCGGTGGCATGATTTAGATTACTTAATCATGGATTTACCGCCCGGAACCGGTGACATTCAGTTAACCATGATTCAAAAAATACCGGTGACCGCCGCGGTTATTGTAACAACACCCCAAGACATCTCTCTGATAGACGCACAAAAAGCCTTGGCTATGTTTAATAAAGTCGATATTCCGGTATTGGGTGTTATCGAAAACATGAGTACATTCATTTGTGAAAATTGCGGTCATGAAACACCTTTGTTCGGCCAACATGGCGGCACTAAAATGGCGAAAGAATTCAACATCGATCTACTCGGCCAAGTACCTCTTAACATATCTATCCGGGAACATATGGATTCAGGCCAACCCAAGAATGTTTGGGGAAAAAAGAAAAGCCACACCGAATTGGGTCAGATGATCGCACTGCGAACAGCTCAAAATTTAGCCAAACAACCGCTGTTACTCAAATCAGGTTTCAGCCTTAAATTGAACACAATATAAACACCATGAGCATCAAATCAGACCACTGGATACGCCGAATGGCCAAAGATCACGATTTAATCAGTCCCTTTGAGCCCAACCAAGTTAAAACCAACGCCAACAATGAACGATTAATTTCCTATGGCACTTCCAGCTATGGCTATGATGTCCGCTGTGCCGATGAATTTAAAATTTTCCACAACATTAACTCAGCCGTAGTTGATCCGAAAAACTTCGATTCTAAGAGTTTCGTAGATGTTAAATCCGATGTCTGCATTATTCCGCCGAATTCTTTTTGTTTAGCGCGAACCGTTGAGTATTTGAAAATACCACGGGATATTTTGACCATATGTTTAGGTAAATCCACCTATGCCCGCTGTGGTATCATCGTTAATGTCACCCCCTTAGAACCCGAATGGGAAGGCCATGTCACTTTGGAGTTTTCCAATACCACCTCTTTACCCGCCAAAATCTACGCCGGTGAAGGCGTTGCACAGTTTTTATTTTTCCAATCGGATGAAGTCTGTGATGTGTCTTACAAAGATCGTGCCGGAAAATATCAAGGACAGCGCGGTGTGACCTTACCAAAAGCCTAAATAATGAACATCGGTATCATCGGCAGTGGCTGGCTGGCGCAAGCCATGGCACGCGCATGGCGTGCCAAGGGTCAAATCACCTTAACCACCAGAGATTCTGAAAAACAGCAACAACTCATTGACCAAGGATTTAATTGTGTCATTTATGAGTTGGGTGATGAGCTGCCTTTTTTAGCCAGTATCGATACCTTAATTATCGCCACCACCAGCAAACAGCTGAACGCCCACCAATCGCTGATAAAACATCTCGAACAATTCCCTGATTTAAAAATACTGTTCACCTCTTCAACATCTGTTTATCCCAACGACAGTAAAACCCATGCTGAAGACAGTAAACAAGTTATTACAGACCATCCGCTGTATCTCATTGAACAATGCCTGCAACAACATCCCGAAACAACGGTGATACGCTGCGGTGGGCTAATTGGACCAGGCCGCCATCCGGGTCGGTTTTTTAGAGATAAGCCCATACCCTCACCACACGCGCCGGTAAATTTATTACCCTTGGTGGATGCGGTGGGTGTATATTGGTTTATTATCGAGCAAAACATAGGTAACATGACAATCAACGCCTGCCATCATGAACACCCAACGAAAGGTGAATATTATCCGAAAATGGCGAAATCAATCGGCTTGAAACCACCGACGATTAGTCAACACAATTCGAATCCCGGTAAAACCGTAAATAGCCGCTTATTAACAGAGGCATTGGGTTATGCCATGCAGGGCAGCATTTGGGAAATAGATGTTCAATCTAACATCTGGGTTAAACCACGGTAATAATCAACAATTACGGCGGCTGTTTGATTGTCGTCAGAACGGGCCGAAATATGCGGTGACAAGATTACTTTAGGATGTCGCCAAAAAGCATGGTCATCAGGTAATGGTTCTGTTACAAACACATCTAAAACCGCCTGCCGAATAACACCCTTGTCTAACGACTTAATTAAGTCATCTTCATTCACATGGCCACCGCGACCGACATTAATCAGCATCGTATGCGGCTGACACCAAGATAAGGTTTTGTTATTAATAATTGCTTGCGTGTCTCTATTTAACGGCACCAAAACCACCAGATAATCACTGCTTTGGCAAACCTTTTTCAAGCCTGATTGACCATGAAAACACGGATGTTTTGGATGTTTTTGCTGACGTGTCCAAGCAACGGTTTTAAAACCCAAATCAAGGCATCGATCGGCGACAAACTCACCCAAAGCACCTAAACCCAAAAAACCCACCGTTGGGGTGGCGTCGGTTTCTAATACTTGCCACTTTTGATCTTGCTGCTGTTGTTCATAGGCTGTCAAATTACGCCAATCTCGCAATACATAAGCAAGCACATATTGTGCCATACGTTGCTGTAAAGAAGGGGTCATGATACGCCATTGTTGATAGCGATCACCAATGGCCTTATCGGCAATGATGTGATCCATACCGGCACCCAAAGACGTCACCGCTTTGAGGTTTGGGTAATTATTCGTAATGCCGGGTGGGTGCTGCCACAAAACAGCCAAAGTTACCGTCTCAGGTTCAGTGATATCAGGCCATTGCTGAATGGTGACATCGGGTAACATTTGTCGCAGCAAATGCGCCAACTCATCACTGGGCCGGTCGGTGATAACTAAGGCGATACTCATGATTTCACCAACGGTGCCAAATGCCGTAAAGCCCGCTTATAGACCTTGCGTTTAAAATGAATAACATTATGAGCCGGGTACCAAAAATCGACCCAACGGTAACACTGGAATTCCGGCGAGGTGGTGCAATTAAAATCCACCTTTGACTCATGCTCAAGTAGCCTGAGCAAATAATACACTTGCTTCTGTCCGACGAATAAAGGGTCAGAACCCTTTTTCTGAAATTTTTTAGGCAATTGGTAATGCAACCATCCGGGCGTGCACCCTAAAACATCCACATGTTTTGGCTTTAAACCAATTTCTTCATATAATTCCCTAAACATGGCTTCCTCTGCGGTTTCATCATTATTTATACCGCCTTGAGGAAATTGCCAACCGGACCCACGGGTACGTTTGGCCCAAAAAACCTGTCCGTCATCATCAAGCAAGATGATACCCACATTGGGGCGAAAACCATCTCGATCTAACATGATGATAAAATAAATTTAAACTGCTATTATTGTTTCAAAAAATCCCCGCTTACACAAGTAATAATTCACAGACTCTCGGAAGACAACATTAAACCATTAATAACTTTGTGTTTTTTCAGGTTTTGAGAAAAGTTTTACTTAAACACCAATTACAACTGAATTTTTGAGGCAGGCGCCCATAATCTATGCGTTACAGCTTCAAAACGACGGGTAAGGGCAAATTCAAACCCCGGAGCTGAGGGAAAATTTGTAGATGGAGTACAAAGGCGCAGGTGAAATTCTAAGGCGTGAGCGTCTCAAAATTCACCTGCAACGCGAAGATTATCCCTAAAGACACTGGTTACCAGCCTACGTCGGTACTGCAATGCTTCGCATTTACATCTTATTTTCTCAGTCGAAACTATAACCAAACTCTTCTACAAATCTCGCATGAAAGTCTTTTTCGGATATGTAATGATTCTGCGTTCCGGCACTGGCAATTTTTATGCTTCCCAGTAATGAAGCAATACGACCAATGGTTTGATAATCTAATTTATTCATCAAACCAAATAATAAACCGGCTCGATAGGCATCGCCACAACCTGTGGGATCCACCACCTTTTCAGCTTCTACCACCGGAATATGGTACATGGTGTTATCGGTGTAAATCTCAGAACCATTACCGCCGCGGGTCACAAACAAGGCTTCCATGTGCTGAGCAATTTCTTTGGCGTCCATGCCGGTGCGGTTATGAACCATTTCATATTCATAATCATTGGTCGCCATCCAGGTGGCTTGCTCGATAAACTGGCGCAAATCATCACCATCAAACAGGGGCATCGCCTGACCCGGGTCAAATATAAACGGAATACCGGCATCATAAAATTCTTGGGCATGTTGAATCATGCCATCACGGCCGTCCGGGCCCACCAGACCGATGCAAATGTCTTGATAGTTTTTTACATTATTTTCATGGGAAAAATTCATGGCGCCGGGATGAAAGGCGGTGATTTGGTTATTTTTCAAATCGGTGGTGATGTAGGCTTGTGGGGTAAATTGATCCTCTTTAACCTTAATGGCCTCTAAGCTTATATCCAGCTCTTTTAAGCGTTGCTCATAGGTTTCAAAATCACTGCCCACTGTGCCCATGGGCACCGGCTTGCCACCAATCATTTTTAAATTATAGGCAATGTTACCGGCAACACCACCAAACACCCGACTCAGGCTCGGCACCATAAAAGAAATATTTAACTTATGAATTTGATCGGGCAAAATATGGTTGGCAAATTCATCCTCAAAAACCATGATGTTATCAAAGGCCATGGAGCCACAGATTAATGCTCTACTCATTGCTTAATAATTCCTCTAAAATTTGTTTGGTTTGTACCGGGTTAGCTTGTCCTTTGGTCTGCTTCATGACCTGCCCGATAAAAAAGTTGAACATTTTCTCATTACCTGAGCGGTACTGCTCTACTTGCTTTGGGTTGTTGTCCACCACTTGTTGAATGATGGTTTTTAAGGCGTTGCTGTCAGAAATTTGTGCCAAACCTTGAGCCTCAATAATGGTTTGTGCCGATTTGCCCGTATGCCACATGTCGGTTAACACCTGTTTCGCTATTTTACGCGATATCTGCGCTGACGCCATGGCATCCAATAAACCGGCATAGTTTTCGGCAGAAATTTGACTTCCAATCATGTCACTACTTTGCTCATTAAGCAACGCATTAAAATCGGTGATTAAAAACTTGGCATTATCAGCTGCAGTGGCTTTGGTCAACGCTTGGCTATGTTCAAAAAAACCCGACATGGCCACGTCATAAGCCAATTGAGCGGCATTATCTTCAGGCAAGTTCCATTCCTGGATATAACGCTGTAATTTAGCTTCCGGCAACTCCGGCATCGACGCCCGTTGCTTATCAAGCATGTCGGCGGTAATCTTTAAGGCCGGCAAATCGGGGTCCGGAAAATATCGGTAATCATTGGCATCTTCTTTACCGCGCATAGAGCGGGTGACATCTTGTTCCGCATCATATAGCCGTGTCTCTTGGACCACTTTTTCACCACTTTCTAATAATTTAGCCTGGCGTTTTATTTCAAAATTGATGGCTTTTTCAATAAATCTAAATGAATTGAGATTTTTTACTTCAGCACGGGTACCTAAGGTTTCACCACCTTTGGGCTTCAGTGACACATTGGCATCACAACGGAACGAGCCTTCTTGTAGATTACCGTCACAAATGCCTAAAAAGGTGACGCGATTATAGATGGCGCGCATATAAGCCACCGCTTCTTTGGCACTATATAATTCAGGTTCTGAGACCACTTCGATTAATGCTGTACCGGCCCGATTCAAATCGATGGCAGTCCAATCATCATATTGGTCATGAATGGATTTACCGGCGTCTTCCTCAAGATGAGCGCGGGTAATATTGACCGATTTGCGCCCTTTACCAGTGTCAATTTCAATCCGGCCACGGCCAACAATCGGGTCATCCATCTGACTGATTTGATAGCCTTTGGGTAAATCGGGGTAAAAATAATTCTTACGGGCAAAGCGGGTAACCTCGGGAATCTCCGCATCAATGGACAAACCAAAACGCAAGGCATATTCAATGGCTTTACTGTTAACCACCGGCAAGGTGCCCGGTAAAGCCGCATCCAAAAAGCTCACTTGACTATTCGGTGTTGCGCCATATTGTGCTGACGCACCGGAAAACAGCTTACTTTTCAATGCCAGGCGCACATGGATTTCAAGGCCAATCACCACATCCCATTGCTGTTGACTCATAAAAAGGCCTCCGGCATGTGCTGGTGATAATCAGTCACCAACTGATACTTTGCGGCAGTCGTTAAAATGACTTGTTCATTAAAGTAAGGACCAATTAATTGTAGCCCAACCGGCAGATTACGTGCCGGTTGAATCGGCATACTCAGACAAGGCAAACCGGCTAATGACGCAGGAATGGTAAATTGATCAGCCTGATACATACTGACCCCATCACTTTTTGTACCGTGCTTAAAAGCCACTTCCGGTGACACCGGAACCGCCATCACATCCACCTGAGAAAATGCTTGTTTAAAATCTTCACTAATTAAACGGCGAATACGCTGTGCCCGGCAATAGTAATCATCGTAATAACCTGAAGAGAGCGCCCAAGTACCGAGCATAATGCGTCGCTGAACCTCAGCACCAAAGCCTGCGCTTCGGTTTTTACGGTACATGTCATTAACATCGTCACTTTTCCCGTCACTTTGCTGACCAAAGCGAATGCCGTCAAAACGTGCTAAATTAGCCGAAGCTTCAGCCGGTGCCAAAATATAATAAGCCGCCACCGCCAAATCGGCATGGGGCAAATCAACGTCAACCAATTCTGCGCCTTGTGCCACCAATGTATCCAATGCCGCCAAGGTGCTTTGTTTAATGTCTTGGTCTTCTAACTGCTCAAGCCAGTCAGGAATGACACCCACCTTGAGTCCCTTCATTGAGGCATCTTCAGGTGCTTGCCATGTCCATTTATCTGCCGCTATGCTGGTGGAATCTTTTGCATCATGACCCATCATAGCCGTTAAAACCAAAGCACAATCATCAGCAGAAACGGCCATCACACCGCCTTGATCTAAACTGGACGCAAAAGCCACCATACCGTAACGAGAAACCCTGCCATAACTGGGTTTTATGCCGGTCACACCACATAAAGCGGCCGGTTGTCGGATTGAACCGCCGGTATCAGAAGCGGTGGCCACCGGTGCTAATCGTGCTGCAACTGCAGCTGCAGAACCACCTGACGAACCGCCGGGTACCCGCTGTAAATCCCAAGGGTTTTTAACCGCTCCAAAGGCAGAGTATTCATTGGATGAGCCCATGGCAAACTCATCCATGTTGGCTTTCGCCAGCTGCACCATGCCGGCTTGATTCAATTGTGACACCACTGTGGCATTAAAAGGCGGCACATAATTAGCCAGCATTTTTGAGCCGGCCGTCGTTGTTACGCCTTGGGTCGAAAATAAGTCTTTGTGAATAATCGGAATGCCGGCCAGAGGTCCTTGTGACACTTGTGCTGCCAGTAAATAGTCAGGTTTTATGTCAGCGTCAATATGCACTAAAGCATTGAGAATAGGATTGTATTGATGACATCGATCCAGATAGACACTCGCTAATTCAGCCACACTGATTTGTTTTTTGTGCAGACACTGCTGTAACTCCCGTAAACTCAGGTTAATCATTCAATCACCTTCGGCACCAGATAAAAATCCCCATCGGCATGCGCCGCCAATGCCAACAATTGTGCTTTGTGAGAATCTTCAGTGACTTCATCTAACCGTAACGGCATCCAAAAGTCACAAGGGTGAAACATCGGCTCCACTTGTGCCGTGTCGGCTTTTTTGATGCGTTCTACCAATGCCGTGATTTGGTTCAATGACTGACAAACTTCCTCGGTTTGCTGCGTATTTAAATCCAGTTTCGCCAAGTTGGTTATTTCTGTTAATTCTTTACGATTTATTGACATTTAAAAGGTTGGTTTCATATATAATTCGGTGCTTGGGCGACCAAGTCGCATTCAGCCGGCTATTATGCCACTTCCGCAAACCACATGTAAAACGAAAATAATATGTTTAAAAAAATCCGAAGCCTGTTTTCTAATGATTTAGCCATCGATTTAGGCACCGCCAACACTTTGATTTATATGCGTGATCACGGTATTGTTTTGAATGAGCCATCAGTGGTGGCGGTGCGAATGGATCAAGGTCGTGGCGGTCCGGTCAACATCGCTTCGGTGGGACTGGATGCAAAAATGATGTTAGGCCGTACACCGGGTAACATTGAAACCATTCGCCCATTAAAAGATGGTGTGATCGCAGATTTTGATATGACGGCAGCCATGCTGCAGCACTTTATTCGCAAGGTGCATGCCAACAGATGGCTTAAACCATCATCACGGGTTCTGATTTGCGTACCCTGCGGTTCCACACAAGTGGAACGTCGCGCCATTGAAGAGTCTGCGTCAGGTGCCGGCGCTTCTGAAGTGTTTTTAATTGAAGAACCCATGGCTGCAGCTATTGGCGCTGGCATTCCTATCCATGAAGCCCGTGGCTCCATGGTGCTCGACATTGGTGGCGGCACCTCAGAAGTGGCTGTTTTATCTTTAAACGGCATTGTTTATTCAGCTTCCGTGAAAATTGGCGGTGATAAGTTCGACGAATCCATTATTGCCTATGTGCGTCGCAGCTACGGCACCTTGATTGGCGAGTCAACGGCTGAACGTATTAAACAAGGCATTGGTTGCGCTTACCCTGATAACGAAGAGATATCCATGGAAATATCCGGACGCAACTTAGCAGAAGGGGTTCCCAGAAAATTCTCCATGACCAATAATGAAGCACTTGAAGCTTTACATGAGCCTTTATCGGGCATGGTGGCGGCGGTAAAAACCGCTTTGGAACAAACACCGCCTGAATTGTGTGCCGATGTCGCTGAACAAGGTATTGTTCTCACCGGTGGTGGCGCTTTATTGAAAAACCTGGATAAATTATTAATGGAAGAAACCGGCTTACCGGTTTTTGTGGCTGAAGATCCGTTGACATGTGTGGCACGAGGCGGTGGTAAAGCCTTAGATATTATTGACGAAAAAGGTTCTGATTTCTTTGCCCCTTTTCGGTAACAGCATTGGTAGGTGCTTGATTCCATGGATGCGCTTAGCCAACAGCAAAAATTAACGCAATCACCCCTGTTTCGATTTATTTTGTTACAGTTTATTTGCCTGGCACTGATGGTGGCTGACAAAAACAGCCAAATCACACAACCCATCAGGCAAGGGTTGTCTTGGTTGGCTTTACCCATCATTAAAGTGGTGGAATGGCCGCAACACATATACCAAACAGTAGAAACTGCGGTTGCCCGTCAAGCTAAGCTCATAGATGAGAACAACGAACTTAAACAGAACTTATTGGAATTACGTCTGCAGGCACAAAGAAACACCGCCTTATCGGCTGAAAACCAACGCTTACGTGACATGCTTAACACCGCTCAAGATTTGCCCATCAAAACCTCGGTGGCTTTTGTCACTGACATTGCACAAACTCAGAAAAGGCAACATATCGTCATTAACCAAGGACAAACGGATGGCTTATTCTTAGGTCAGCCGGTGCTCAGTTTAGGTGGCGTGGTTGGCCAGGTTGATGTGTTGTCTGATCATTTTGCCCATGTCATCGTTATCACCGATCCGGCCCACATTATCCCTGCAGAAATTCTACGAACCGGATTACGAACCCTGGCCTATGGCCATGGCCAAGACCTACAGTTAAAAGAAGTACCCATCAGTGCCGATATTCAAGCCGGCGATGTCTTGATTACTTCAGGGTTTGGCGGCCGCTTTCCACGTGGTTTAACCATAGCCACATTAAGCGATGTCAACATCAGCGCACAACGCGACTTCCAGGTGGCGAATGCCACGCCTGAAGCCGCCTTGAGTCAACTGACTGAGGTATTTCTGGTTTGGCCGGATGAAGTTTTGCCATGAACCATAACCGAAGTCAACAAGCGCTTGTACACCTCAGCTTACTGGTTTCTTTATTATTAACCATTTTACCCTGGCCATCTACCGTTCAGCTTTTTATGCCACAATGGGCAGCTATGGTGATAGCCTATTGGTCTTTACATGACCAAAACCGGTCGGTCATGTTTTTGGCATTTTTTTATGGTTTATTATTGGATATTTTGATGGGCAGTTTGTTGGGCAAACACGGTATGTCTTTAGTGGCCTTATCATTTTTAGTCCTGAAATCAGCCAAGCAACTGCGCATGACCTCTTTTTGGCAACTGATGTTAATGGTATTGGTGTTATTATTTAATGACGTCATCATTCGATTATTTATTGACTGGGTTAGTTTTGGCTATTTACCTGTTTGGCAAGATTTTTTACCGTTACTAACGGTGATTTTAATTTGGCCGTGGCTTCATTATTTATTAAACAGAATAAACACCCATCTCAAACAACATTAACGACATGGGTACACCATTAAAACAACCCCACTTAGAACGCCGTATTTTTCAGCAACGCCTATGGGTGGCGGTGATGGTCGTGGTAGTTATCTTTGCTGCTTTGATTGGTCGCTATTTTTACTTACAAGTCATAAAACACAGTTATTATGCCGAACAAGCTGAAAAAAACCGCATAAAAACCAACCGTATTAAAGCTTCAAGAGGCTTGATTTATGATCGTAACGGCATACTTTTAGCCGATAACGTCACCACTTACCGCTTATTATTAACCCCTGAAAAAGCCGGTAATATTGAACAACAACTCACTGAACTGCGTAAATTAATACCCCTGACTGCTGATGAACTCAGTGAAATTAATCTACAATTACAATACAACCCCATTTTTAAACCACTTATCATAAAAGACAAACTGAGCGACCAACAAGTTGCGGCCTTTGCTGTTCGTCAACATCAATTTCCGGGATTTAGCACTCAACCTTACCTGATTCGGCAATATCTATATCCGGTGGTGATGTCTCATGTCATAGGTTATGTGGGCAAAATCACGGAACAAGAGTATTTATTGGAAGACAAGGTTCGTTATGCGGCGGATGATTATGTTGGGAAAACCGGTATCGAGAGCTATTACGAGCAACAATTACATGGCCACCCCGGAATTCTGAGTACGGTCATTAATGCCAAAGGTAAAATTTTATCTGAAGAAATAAACCAACCACCCAAAAACGGCAAACCATTAACATTGACCATAGATTTGGCTTTACAACAAGCTACTTATGAAGCGTTTGATGAAAATACCGGTTCAGCCATTGCCGTCGACCCCAACACCGGGGAAATACTGGCTATGGTTTCAAAACCGGGATTTAACAGCAACCTGTTTATTAACGGCATTTCTCATGCTGACTATCAACAATTAACCACCTCACCTGAAAAGCCTTTGTTTAATCGCAGTATCAAAGGTGGTTATGAACCAGGATCAACGATAAAACCCTATATGGCTTTAGCGGGACTTTTTTATCAGTTAATTGATGAAGATTACACCTACTTTTCCCGGGGCTTTTTCCAGCTACCCGGCCAAGCCAGAAAATACCATGATTGGAAACGTGGCGGACACGGTCAGGTGGACATAGTTAATTCATTGGCAGAATCTGTGAATGTTTTTTATTATGATTTAGCAAACCGCTTAGGTATTGACCGCATTCATGATTTTTTACAACCTTTTGGCTTTGGGCAATTAACCGGTATTGATGTCAGTGGTGAAAAACAAGGTATTTTACCTTCTCGCGGTTGGAAACGTGCCTTTCGAAATATGATCTGGTTTCCCGGCGAAACAGTGATTGCAGGTATCGGTCAAGGCTACTTCGTCATTACGCCCATTCAAATGGCACAAGCTTTGGCCATTTTTAGCGCCAAAGGTGAGATCAATCCATTACATCTGGTACAAAAACCAGTGAAAACTGAGCATTTGCCCATGGAAATCAGCGCCAAAGACTGGCAAATCGCACATGATGGCATGATTGCTGTGGTTAACGCCGCAAACGGCACCGGACGCAGCATTCGCTCCGATGATTACCTGATTGCCGGTAAAAGTGGCACCTCTCAAGTATATGGAAAATCAGAAGAGGATATTTATAAAAAATCTGAAGATTTACCCAAAGAACTGCGAAATCATGCGTTATTTATAGCCTTTGCACCGGCAGAACAACCCCAAATTGCTGTGGTGGTGGTGGCTGAACATGGTTCCAGCGGTTCCAAAGCCGCGGCACCCATTGCCAGAAAAATAATAGATGCCCACTTGAAAAAACCACAGGAAAACCCTTCGTTATGAAACAAACACGCCTGGCATTCCCTGACCCCATATTAAGCAGCTTACTGGTACTGCTGTTGGCCGGCGGTTTGGTGGTTCTTTACAGCGCCGGTGGCTGGGTATTGGTAGAAAGACAGCTTATACGTATTATTTTGGGTTTAACCGGTTTTTTTGTTATTACTCAAATCAGACCGGAGCGATTCGAACAATTCACACCTTATTTGTTCGTCATCACTTTACTGATGTTAGTGGCGGTACTTTTGGTCGGGGTTACAGTTAAAGGCGCCCAGCGTTGGCTTGATGTCGGCATCAGTATTCAACCTTCAGAATTAGGGAAAATAACCTTGCCCATGATGGTTGCTTGGTTGTTTAGACATTCACCGATTCCGCCCCGTTGGCCTTCATTATTGGCTGCCATGACCGTCATCGCCCTAGTGGCCGGACTCATTTATCAGCAGCCTGACTTGGGAACCGCCATTTTGATTGCTGTTAGTGGTTTGTTCGTCATTTATTTAGCGGGCTTATCTTGGCGATTAATTATTGGCATGAGTGGTCTGGCTTTGTTGTCTTTACCGTTATTATGGTATTTTTTACATGATTACCAAAAACACCGGGTACTCACTTTCCTCAATCCCGAATCAGATCCGCTTAATCGCGGCTGGAACATTATTCAGTCTAAAATTGCAATCGGCTCAGGTGGTTTTTCAGGAAAAGGCTGGACGGAAGGCACCCAAACCCAACTTGATTTTTTACCGGAACATTCCACCGATTTTATTCTGTCGGTTTTGTCTGAAGAATTTGGGTTTTTAGGCGTCTTGTTATTATTTACACTCTATTTTTGCATCATTATGCGCTGTCTATATATCGCCTACAATGCAAAAAACACCTACAATCGGCTATTATGCGGGGCACTAAGTTTAATTTTCTTTGTCTATGTTGTCATCAATGCCGGCATGATATCTGGCTTACTACCGGTGGTTGGCGTGCCCTTACCTTTGGTGAGTTATGGCGGCACCTCAATACTTACTTTACTGCTGTCTTTTGGTATCATAACCGCAGTCCACAAACATAAAAAACTAATACAACAATGAAAACGAACTTGCTGATTTTTATCTTACTTTTACCCTTGACTGTTACAGCTGACGTAAAGCCTGCTGATATTGATGCTTTTATTAGCAAAACTGCCCAAGAATATGACCTCAAACCGGAAGCCATTCGATCCATTATAGATCAAGCCCAGCATCAGCAAAGTATTATTGATGCCATGAATAAGCCTGCAGAAAAAGTATTGGAATGGTATCAATACCGACCCATTTTTATCACCGATAAACGCATTAATGAAGGGGTGGACTTTTGGCAAGAACATGCTGATGTTTTACAACAGGTCAGTGAGAAAACCGAAGTGCCTGCACATATCATCGTCGCCATTATCGGTGTCGAAACCTTTTACGGCCGCATTAAGGGCAACCACAAAGTACTTGACGCCCTATATACTTTGGCATTTGACTACCCCAAACGCAGCACTTTCTTCACCAAGGAGCTGGGGCATTTTATGAAGCTATCCGCCGATGGTCATGTGTCTGCCTTAGAAGCGAAAGGCTCTTATGCCGGCGCCATGGGTTATGGACAATTCATGCCATCAAGCTATCGCAGCTATGCGGTTGATTATGAGAATGACGGTGTCATTGATTTATTAAACAATCCCCATGACGCCATCGCCAGCGTCGCCAATTATATTGCTAAACACGGCTGGCAGAAAGACCAACCGGTGGTCGAAAAAACCAGTCAACCTGATAAAACCATTAAACTTAATCAATTAAAACCTCATCTGATTGATGATAATGGCCAATCTTACACCCTGATTGGCATGAAAACTGATGAAGATACCAATGAATATTGGCGAGGTTTCCACAATTTCTACGTTATTTCACGTTACAACCATTCACATATGTATGTTATGGCGGTGTATCAATTGGCCGAAAAAATAAAAGCAGCTCATGACGCAGCCTTATCAAAACAGCCGCAACCAGAGGCTAAATTATGAAATCGGCGATTTGGATCATCATGGTTCTGCTGACTTTGGCCGGTTGCGGTAAAAAAGACAGTTACCGTGACATTGACCCACAGGACATTAAACCCTGGCAACCCAAAAGTGAACCCTTAAGCAAATATGGCAATCACAGCCCCTACCGGGTCCATGGCAAAATATATCGAGTCAATAACCACCCCACGGGCTTTAAACAATCAGGAAAAGCTTCTTGGTACGGTAAACAGTTTCACGGCCGCAAAACTTCGAATCAAGAAACCTTTGATATGTATAAATTAACCGCAGCCCACAAAACCCTGCCATTGCCGAGCTATGTGGAAGTGACCAATTTAAAAAACAACAAAAAGGTGGTGGTCAGGGTCAATGATCGCGGTCCTTTTGTCGGTGATCGCATTATTGATTTATCTTATGCAGCGGCCAAAATGCTCGATTTCGTTAATGATGGCGTAACCCCGGTTGATATCAAGGTGGTTAATTCGCCCCATGACTTGCAACAAAAACCCATCGCCCAAGGTTTGACCTACCTTCAATTAGGTGCTTTTAGCGATCAACAAGCAGCATATAACTTAGCAAAAAAGTCCAGCCAGTTACTTGGAATTGAGACTTTTGTCACCATACTGACCACACCAGCCGGTCTTTTACACCGGGTTCGAATTGGTCCAATAAATTCAGAATTTAAGATTAACCAGTTGCTCAATCGGGTTTCAAATGCCGGTATAGCCAACGCCCAGATAATTACCGATTAACTAAAAACGTCCATAACTATGATTACAATCCGTCCAAACAAGACCCTGACTTCATTTTTATTTATGCTATTGAGTGTAGCTGCCTTAGCGCAAAACCAAATACAACCGGCTGCTCCGGCGATTAACGCTGAAAGCTATGTTCTTATGGACTACCATAGCAACCGCATTCTCATGCAAAAAAACCCACATGCGGAAGTAGATCCTGCCAGTATCACAAAAATGATGACGGCTTATGTGGTTTTTCAAGAAATTAAAAACGGCCAATTGTCATTAGAAGGCACAGCCACCATCAGCGAAAAAGCCTGGCGTACCGGCGGCTCAAAAATGTTTATCGAAGTGGACAAGCAAGTCAACATTGAAGACTTGGTTCGGGGTATGATTGTACAATCAGGCAATGATGCCAGCATTGCTTTGGCAGAGCATATCGCCGGTAGTGAAGAAGTCTTCGCTTCCATGATGAATAAAGCTGCCAGTAAATTAGGCATGAAGAATTCACACTTTACCAATGCCACCGGCTTACCTGAAGAAGGTCATTATATGTCCGCCTACGACGTGGCTTTATTAGGTCAAGCACTGGTCCGAGAGTTTCCGGACTTATACCACATTTATTCAGAAAAAGAATTTACCTACAACGGCATTAAACAACATAATCGCAACACTTTACTGTGGCGCGACCCAACCGTTGACGGCTTTAAAACCGGCCACACCGAATCTGCCGGTTATTGTCTTGCCACCACCTCATCTCGTAATGGTATGCGCTTAATTAACGTGGTTATGGGCACCGAATCAGAAAAAGCCCGTGCTGACGAGACCCAAAAAATGCTGAACTATGGTTTTCGTTTTTTCGAAACCCATAAACTCTATCCCGCCGGACAACAACAGGCTGTTGCGGAAGTCTGGAAAGGTCAAGAAGAGGAAGTGGCTTTGGGCTTAGCCAATGATTTATTTATTACCATCCCCAAAGGTAGTTACGATCGCCTACAAGCCGGCGTTGATATCCCTGGACAATTAGAAGCGCCGATTGCCCAAGGTCAGGTTCTGGGCCAGTTAACCATCCGGCTCGATGATAATGTCATCATCGAACGACCGATGGTGGCGTTAAATGCGGTTGAACAAGGTGGCTGGTGGACCCGCACCGTTGATGGTATGGGCTTATGGTTTAAATCTTTTGGAGGTGATGATTAATGACTGATCAAACACCCGACATGAACCAGGCAGAGGGCCTGACATTTCCCTGCGAATATCCAATCAAAGCCATGGGCGCCAATGAAGATAATTTTCAGGAAGATGTCTATCAGTGCATTAAACAACATGCCCCGGAAGTATCTAAAGAAGGGGTGCAAATTAAAACCAGTAAAAACGATAAATATTTATCTGTCACCGTACTGGTCTATGCCCAATCACGAGAACACTTGATTAATATTTACCAAGACTTGCGAGAATTAGACAGCGTGGTATGGACCCTGTAACAGCACCGCTGATCATAAAAAACTTAGGTCGATGCGATTATCAGTCGGTGTGGTCGGCCATGCAGGACTTTACCGACCAACGCGACAAAACCACCACCGACGAATTATGGCTGGTGGAACATCCCCCGGTCTTTACCCAGGGCTTAGCCGGTAAAGCAGAACATGTGTTGGCTGCCGGCAACATACCGGTGGTTCAAGTGGACCGTGGCGGCCAGGTGACTTATCATGGACCGGGACAAATCGTGGCCTACCCACTTCTTGATTTACGCCGCCATGGCATCGGTGTTAAATCCCTGGTACATGGTATTGAACAGGCCGTGATTGATGTGTTGGCCCATTATGACATTGTTGCTGAACGTAAACTAAAAGCCCCTGGTGTTTATGTCAACGGTGATAAAATTGCCGCTCTGGGTCTGAAAATACGCAAAGGTTGTTCCTACCATGGTCTGGCCTTTAACATTAACATGGATTTAAGCCCTTTTGCGCGCATTAACCCTTGTGGCTTTAGCGGGCTAAAAGTCATACAACTGTGTGATTTAAACCCAGAATGTGATATACATACGGTGCAAAAACAACTGGCTGACAGCTTTTGTCAAAACTTGAATTTTTCTTCTCACCAAACACCTCTTGCGGTGTGAACCAATCGTTGACGTTATGGATCAAAAAATACCTCTAAACATACAAACCGCCGGTAACAAAGAACTTGGCGCCGCTAAAACCGATCGTAACCGCGCGAAATTTGATACCGATGCGCCTCGGTTACGTAAACCTGATTGGATTCGGGTACGCATTCCCACCGGTAACGCGGTGCAAAAACTAAAAAGTAAGCTACGCACGAATTCCCTGGTGACGGTTTGTGAAGAAGCCTCATGCCCGAATATTCATGAATGTTTCGGTCACGGCACCGCCACCTTTATGATTTTAGGTGAAATCTGCACCAGACGCTGCTCCTTTTGTGATGTTGCCCACGGCCGACCCTTACCCGTCGATGCCAGTGAACCGGCTAACTTAGCCCTCACCATCGCCGATATGGGCCTTAAATATGTGGTCATTACCTCAGTGGATCGTGATGATTTAAAAGACGGTGGCGCACAACACTTCGCTGATTGTATCGAAGCCATTCGCGCCAGCACACCAAACATAAAAATTGAAATCCTGACCCCGGATTTCCGCGGTAAAAATAAAATTGAAAAAGCCCTGGAAATTTTTAAAGACTCGCCGCCGGACGTCTTCAACCATAACCTGGAAACCGTACCGGATTTGTACAAAAACGTCCGCCCCGGTGCAGATTACCAATGGTCTTTAGACTTACTGAAACGATTTAAAGCCCAACATCCTGACGTCGCCACAAAATCCGGGATTATGACCGGTCTTGGCGAAACCTTTGAACAAATCAAAGGCACCTTACGCGATCTGGCCGACCATGATGTCGAAATGATCACCGTCGGTCAGTACCTACAACCCACAAAGGGCCATCACCCGGTATTAAAATACTGGTCACCCGATGAATTCAAAGCCATCGAAGAATACGGCTACACCTTAGGCTTCACCCACGTCGCCTCCGGCCCCTTAGTCCGCAGCTCCTACCACGCCGATTTACAGGCTAAAGAAGCCGGCTTTGTCAGCTAAACCCGATTCCTGATAACCACGCTTCGGCGTGGTTACCTGCTTCAATTTAGATACTGTAGGATGGGCTTCGCCCATCAACACTTAGTGATATTCTTTTATTTTCAGCATTTTAATGAGCGGAGCCCATCTACCGGCTGAATATTGCTTGTATTGGTAACTGTTATAATGGCTGGATAATACATTTACCTGACGAAACTGTTGCATCCATAAAATATTCTTTGATATCTGATTATATTCATCTGTTTATTCCTGATATGAAAGCAAAGAATATAAGCTCTCTCAAAAAGTAAAAATAACATGAAGCTCAGCGAAAAAATAAAATTACTCAGAACAAATGAAAATATGACGCAACCCGCTCTCGCCAGCAAAGCCGGCATTGAGCAGTCCTATTTATCGAAATTAGAAAATGACAAAGGCTCCCCATCTTATGATGTTATCTATAAAATTGCACAAGCGTTTGGCATGACCGGTATGGAGTTAATCAATAGCCTAAGCCAATCCTATATTGAAAAAAACTTATCGCATATACCCGAAGTTGCTGCTGAGTATGCCTCGGTTCGAAATCGGCGTGAAAAACAATTCAAACGGCGTTTTATTTTGGCTTCTTTGGTGGTGGTTTTTGGTGTGGGTTTGGTGTATTTAGGATCCAAAGGCGTGGTTTTTAATGAAAAGGAATATATATACGAGTCACTAGGCGTTATCAAACAAGGGGAGACACCCTATCAATTTAATCCTGATATAATTCATCAAATTGATGAATCAACAGAGGATGCGAGGACGCGTATACAAAATAACATTTCCAGAATTGCTATAAAACAAATCTCTCTTCCAAATTCAAAAGGTAGTTCCTTCATCACTGAAGTTAATAATGGTCAACGGCTTTATAAACTTTCTGGGGTTGTGAAATTAAGTTCTTTAAAAAATGAATTAATCACCACCTTAGGCGTGATGTTGATTGTCAGCGGTCTATTTATATTTGCATTCTGTTTCACTTATAAGCCAAAATCCTAGAACCCAAGAGGTATCAGCAATCAAATGTTTTGTATGTTATGAGTTAACTATGACTACTCACTACTTGTAACCCAATAACAGAAATAATTAAGGTGGACAGAAAAAACATGCGCCAGAAGGTCACGGGTTCTTTGAAGATAATAATACCGGCGATAACGGTTCCGATGGCTCCGATGGCACCCCAGACGGCGTACGCCGTGCCGACGGGAATGGCTTTGGGACCGCCCATGGCTTTATACAGCAAGTACATGCTGATACTGACCGAGATGGCAAAACCGGTCTCAAAAAGTCCGCCGACGAAAAGTAATATCCAATTAATGCTCATGCCATCTAATATAGCAGATAAACCCAACTTGTTAACGACCAAATTAAACTTAAAGGCCCGAGCAGATCTCGGGTCTTTATGGTTTGCGGGTTAAGCCAACAACAAAAAGCCGATAAAGCTCACCGTCGCTGCAATCAGGGCATAGGGTAATTGGGTGATGGCATGGGAGACCATATTGCAGCCGGCACCTTGAGCCGCGAGAATGGTTGAATCACTGTAAAAGCAGGCTTGCGAACCAAAGGCACTGGCAGATAGTAAGGCACCAATCACCAAAGGAATATTGGCATCCACGGCATACGCTAAAGGCATAACTATAGGAATGGTCACCGCAAAAATCCCCCAGCTGGAACCGGTGGCAAAGGCCAACACAGCCATAGAAACAAACACCAAGGCCGGTAACATTTGCGCGGTCATATAAGGCGATAAATTATCAATCACATACTGAGGCAACATTAACTTATCGCAGACATCTTTAAAAATAAAGGCTGCCACCACAGTGCCAATCGCCGGTAACATGGTTTTAAATCCATCCATCATGGTTTCCATCATTTCAGCCAAAGACATCAAACGCTGCACAGCGTAAAATGGCAAAGTTAACATCAATGTTGCAATCAAACCTTTCCAGACATCCACATCAAAATAAATGGTTAACACCACCAACATTACCATAGGTACCAGAAAATTCATGAGTTTACCTTTGGATTGAGCCTCATCAAATTCTTCTTCAATGCCTTTAACCAAATATTCGCCGACGGCTAAATTTTCATCACTGGGTGTCGCAGCTTCGATAACATCTTCATCGATGGCCACATTATCAATGGCCGCGTGAGATTGAGCAGGATCATGTTTACCAAATTGAGCGGCCATTTCAGCTTTTTTCATGGGGCCAAACACAGGCATAATACCCAACACCACCAACAACACAACAAGTAAGGTTAACCAGGCATATAGCATATAAGGAATGGCCTGTATATAAACACTGATACCTTCACCCACCGCAGCCACTTGATTGTTTTCAAGCAAGCCGCCAAAAAATATAGCCCACGTTGATAACGGCACCAAGACACAAACAGGCGCGGCCGTTGAATCCACCACATAAGCCAGCATTTCACGGGATACTTTGTATTTATCGGTGACACGTTTCATGCTTTCACCGACACTTAAGGCATTCAGGTAATCATCGACAAAGATAACCAGACCTAAAATAAACGTCATAAATAGTGATGATTTTCGACCTTTGGCCAAACGTTGTGCCCGCTGGCCAAACGCCATGGCACCACCGGTATGAACCAATAAACCAATCAGCATGCCAAACCCACCACACACCAAAATAAGCCAAGCAATGGTCTCATCCTGCATGACGTTTAAAGATGTATCGGCAAAGTTAGATAATAAGTCACTCGGCGCATGCAACACTAAGCCGACCAAAGCACCTAAAGTTAATGCCAGAATGGGCCTTTTTAACCATATTGCCAACACCAACACAGCCACAGGCGGAATTAAACTAATTGCAGACGGCACTGCTGTGGGAATTTCGCTTAACATGAAGCCATAACCTCATAAAACCGACACATTTTTATGCGGTCGGATTTGTCATCAATAATCGACACAATTCAATATCACAACAATAAAGCGCATCGAAACCAACACCATTAAGAAGCCAGTATTGTAATCAAATTTATTAAAGTAACATCATATTTTTAACATGCAAAGCATTTTTTAAAACCATATCAATCGGTGTGCTTTAACAAGGTTAAGTTTTATCACAGCATTTTTTACAATCACATCATCGGTGAAAACAAACGCACCACCCGTTCCCAGAAGTTTAATAAGGTAGATCGGTTTAACCAGGCTTCGGGATCTATTTCCAGCGCATCAGCGGTATCTTCAGCAAAAACATCAGCCAATTCATTGGTTAATGTATGACCGTAAATTAAGACATTCACCTCAAAATTGATATCAAAACTGCGGATATCCATGTTGGCGGTGCCCATAATAACCAGGTCATCATCAATGATGATGCTTTTAGTGTGAATAAAACCTTTTTCATACTGAAAAATACGGATACCAACGGCCAATAAATCACTGTAATAAGATTTAGCGGCGGTGTTGACGACTTTTGAATCTGAGTCTAAAGGCACCAAAAGCTGAACATCGACACCACTTTTAGCGGCCATCATTAAGGCATCTTTCAGGGCATCTCCGGGAATAAAGTAAGGCGTGGTAATATAAATCCGCTGGCGCGCAGTATGGATGGCTTTTAGCAATGAAAAAAGTATGTTCGGTAAATCAGAATCCGGTCCTGAGGACACCATCTGCACCATTTGTGGCTGTAGGTCATCACCATACAATTTTTCAGGAAAATACTCAGCGGAAAGTGCCAACGAGTCATCGGTACAAAAATTCCAGTCGCTGATAAAAATATACTGCAAAAAAGCCACCGCCGGACCTTCAATTCGCAAATGCATGTCTCGCCAATACAGCTTAGGGCCTTTTTCAACGGTGTCATTACAATAATTGTCACCGACATTTATGCCGCCGGTGAAGCCCAGATTGGCATCAATCACCACTATCTTCCGGTGATTGCGAAAATTTAAGCGATGCGCCAAGGCATGCAACCGAATGCGGTAAAAAGGTGATGTCTTAACGCCGGCCTGTTGCAGTCTGGCTATCAGCTCACGACCAATTAAGTAACTACCAAAATCATCATAAATAAAACGCACCTCGACGCCTGCTTTTGCACGCTCAATCAAGGCATCGGCAAGTTGGTTACCAATTTGGTCATTTTCATAAATATAATACTCAATATGAATATGGTGCTGGGCATGGCTAATGGCTTGTAATAATTCGGGAAATTTTTGCTCACCATTCCGTAATAAGGTTACTTTATTGCCGGCTGTCAACGGGCTGATATTGGCATTGACAATAAAACGTGCCAGATTGCGATATTTGACCGGAAAATGTGAACTGTTCCAAGCGGCGTCTGAAGCCTCATGGCTTTGGGTTTTAACATCTTTGCGTAACTGCTCATCACGCAATAATTTATGGCTGTAAAATTTACGCTTACGGTAATTAATGCCAAAGGATAAATAAAAAACAATGCCAATAACGGGTAAGAAAACAATGGCTAAAATATAGGACAAGGCTTTGGTGGTGTTACGAGAGTCATAGATGACTTGCACAATCGCCAGCAACATCACCACAAAATACACGGCTTGTAAAACAACAATCCAATTCATCCAGTCAGCCCAGTTAAGTTATGTTTATTGTAGTGGTAACTTAAAAAAACAACAATCTTTAGTCAGTCATAAAAAAAGCACCGATAAGCGGTGATTTTTATTAAATCAAGCAATGCGAAATTAATTCACATAACATTCCATCTGGCCCTGGAAAATACGGTCGTACACGCCTTCTGCTGCCAAAGCATAGACCGCCTCAGCTTCTGTAACTGTTCCATAAGGACCGCCAGGATAAGATCTAAAGCCACCATCCTCATCTTGGAAGCCTGCTAACCAATCTTTAGCGGCTCCGATAGCCGGTAAATAGTTTTTATGAGGTAAACGTTCTTGGGCGCTGATAAGAGCCAATATCGCAATAGCTGTGGTTTGGGTATGTTCAAACCCACCTGGTTGAGAGGTATAATGGAATGAACCATTACTTTGTTGTAAGCTGACTAAGTATTCCGCTAAACCTTCTAATGTGCTTTCACCATTAACACCCAGTTGATTTGCTGCAACAATTTCAGGAAATACCAATTGGTTAACACGCGCCAAACCCAACACACCACCTGCCAAACCCGCAATATCATAAATTGCTGTATCGTCTAATAATGCCAGTTCATCTAAAATAGCCTGCTTAAATTGATCAGCAATGCCTGGATAACAGTAACGCTCAGCCGCTAAAACCTGACTGGAAAATTCCTTCGTGAATATGTTTTTATAAATATTGGCACGGGCATCAGCAATATAATCAGCCGTATCAAAATTTCCCGAACTACCATACGTTCCAGCAAGTAAAGCTTCATAAAAACCATTTTTTACCCAATCTCTATAAACAGAATCTCCCGTTAAAGCGGTTAATCGCCATAAATTTAAGGGGGTTTGGGTAGCAACAGCTGTACTGCCATTTGAAGTATACGTTGATCCCAAGTTAAAATCGCCGGCTGCGACCGCTGAATGTTTAAAAACACTCAGTTCGGTATTTTCATAGGTAATCATTACTGCATCATTAATTGGTGAAGTAATACTGTAAATGGAAGCTGAAGATTGACAAGCATTGTGTGGAGAAGCCCAGCCTCCATCACTACACTGTTGTGCCATGATATGAATTGCACCATTGATAATAGCTTCATCATAGGGTCCTTCATAGCTGAAACCATTGAGTTCATAGTTTTCCTGCTCTGCCATTGCACAAAATGCAAAAATTGTCATAAATCCAACCAAAACCTTGTTGCCTTGAAATTTACTTTTCATAAAAAATCCCCTTTAAAATTGATTCACAGACCTAAAACATATTTTAAGTGTATAGAATATGATAGAACATTGTTATTAAAAACAATCAAAATAAGCTAAATTCGTTAAAATAACTCAGAAACATTTTGTAATGCACCACACGTCCTAAATAAATGACGTACTACGTCATAGAACAATTTTTATAAGAGATAATCAAATAATAATATTTTTAATTTTTAAATGGTTTAAGTCGGGTATTAGTTATTCAGCTTACAATTTACTATTTTACCCGTGGTGCATTTGGAATGATAATTGGTTCTCAAGATTGCTTTCAGCACCTAAAAGTGTCATGTCATTCCGACTAAGCGAAGCGCATGGAGGAATCTCGCCAATTTTATCGCAAATCTCCATCGTCAGGAGATATCTCCACTCGCTTCGCTCGGTCGATATGACAAAACTTGTTGTGTTCTGTCCTAAATGCACCACGGGTTATTTTGTAATCATGTACTGAGCTTTTGAGTTTTTAAAGTCTAAAAAAAAAGCACCGAAAAGCGATGCTTTTTATTAAATCAAGCAATGCGAAATTAATTCACATAACATTCCATCTGGCCCTGGAAGATACGATCATATACGCCTTCAGTGCCTAAGGCTTGAATGGCTTCCGCTTCGATCTCAGAATTCTTATCTCCACCGGGATAACTCAGAAAACCACCGTCAACATCTTGCATAGATGCCAACCAAATTTTAGCTGACTCAATAGCCGGCAGATAATTTTTGTTAGGGAAACGTTCTTGAGCTTTGACTAAAGCCAAAACCGCATAAGCTGTCGTTTGCGTGTCTGCGAGTGGATTTGAACCATCTGCAGTTAATGCGAGACCGGATTTATCATAAAAAGAACCATCTGGATTTTGCAAACCAACTAAATGATCAGTTAGTTCTTCTAAATTAATCATACCATTCACATCACTGTGGTTAGGGGCGTTTATGGGTGCAGGAAAATCATTCACATAATTAACCCGCGCCAAACCTAAAACAGCACCTGCGATGCCTAAAACATCATACGCTTTATAGACAATGTCTCCTTGATAAGTATAGGTTGTTGTATTAGTCAAATCATTCAAGGCCGTTAAAATACCCTCTTTAAATTTATCTGATATCCCCTGATAACAAAATCGCTCAGCCGCTAATACCTGCGGCGCAAACTCCCACGATCTTAAATTGACATATGCGGTTGTTGTTCTTCGAGAAGCCGCAATAAAATCATCAATATCCTGGTCAAAACGATAATTTCCAGCCAAAAACTTCTCGTAATAATTATCAACAACAAAGTTGCGATAAGCATCATCCCCGGTTAACGCCCAAACCCGCCATAAATGCAATGCCGATTGTGACCACAAACGAACTTCGCCAGCTTCATTGCCATTCGTGAATACAGAAGTTAAACCATGGGCTGTGCCTTCTAAAGCCGCATTTTTGATCATGTTTAAGCCAAACTTTTCATTCACAACCAAAAGACCATCGACAATGGGCGCAACAGTATTTGTCGGAGAAGTCGCGGGACATACATCATGATCATCCCAAGCCCATCCGCCATCATCGCACTGATCAACCACAAGGTGGATACCCCCATTTAATATGGCTTCATCATAAGGCCCATCATAAGTTAATCCGGCACGAGTTACATCAACTTCATCCGCCGCGTGCAAAGCCAGCGAACAACCAAAAAACAAGCAACACAAGACCCACTTGGGTTTAGAAAAACTATTCATAAACATCCTCTTATTTAAAAAACTAAAAAAATATCCCTAATTAAGGAATCCTGTTATTAGGATACATAAGTGATTATTTAATGTAAATATTTTTCTGACAGGGTTCACATTATGTGCGACATAATATGGTATTTAAGTTGATATAAGCCATTTTTAAGAATAAATTGCATGGAAAAGTGTGAAGTTGACACAAAGCGACACATAACGCGCCACTTTGTGTCAGTAGTAAGGATGGTCGTTTAATTTACCTTAAATGCGTCCACAGATGGGTATAGACCAAAGCCAGGCGTTCTGCTAACTGCTCGTTGGTGCTGGAGCCGCCGTGGCCGCCTTCGATATTTTCGTAATACCACACAGGATAACCATAGGATTCCATTTTGGCGGCCATTTTGCGGGCATGACCGGGATGCACCCGATCATCTCGGGTTGAGGTGAAAAAGAAGGTCGCCGGATAATCAGTATCTTTGCGAAGATTTTGGTAAGGACTGTATTCTTTCATAAATGCCCAATGCTCAGGGTTATCGGGATTACCGAATTCGCCCATCCAGCTGGCACCGGCGAGTAGCTTATGATACCGTTTCATATCCAGTAACGGCACACCAATAATGGCGGCACCATACAATTCCGGATGACGGGTCATGGTGGCACCCACCAATAAACCACCATTGGAGCGGCCTTCAATACCCAGATGCTCAGGTGATGTGATGTTGCGTTCCACCAAGTCTTTAGCCACTGCTTCGAAATCTTCATAGGATTTGGTTTTATTATCGAGTAATGCGGCCTGATGCCATTGCGGGCCATACTCGCCACCGCCACGAATATTGGCTGAAACAAACACTCCACCACGATCGAGCCAGAGTTTGCCGTAAGCCCCTTCTAAGGCTTCATAGCTACCGGAATAGGACGGTGTCAGAGAATTTCTGAAGCCACCGTAGGAAAAAATATGGGTCGGGTTTTTGCCGTTATATTGTAAATCTTTATTCATGACAATAAAGTAAGGCACAAAAGTGCCGTCTTTGGAACGGGCAAAGAACTGTTTCACCACATAGGGCTCGGCATCAAAACTTGGCTTTTGGGACCGCACAGCGGTGGCTTTAAGATTTTTACCTGATACATGGTACAAAGTCGGTGGCTTAATAAAGGACTCATACACCGCAAAAAAATCACCGGATTTATCATCCACAGAAGTCAAACTCACAGCCCCGTTGGCCGGAAATTCAACCCGGTTTTTTTGCCAAACCCGATTGGCATCATCCGTATTGGGTTGATAAACATCCACCTGAGCCACCACATCCACCAATGAATTAACGATAATACTGTCGTCGGTGGTGGCAATGGATTCGATGGTGGTGAATTGATTCGGGTCTAAAAACACCTGCCAATCATCTGTTTCAGCTTTCGCCTCTTGATTTAACAATAAGTCGGGTTTAATCAATAACACCATACCTTGTTTTAAAGCCTGTTCCTGGAAAGTCCAGTCATCTTTCAGCGACACCAATAACTGTCCTTGAAAAACACCATTAATTTCGGCGCTGTCAGGAAGATTAAGCTTCTTCGGTGTGTTATTCTTTAAAATGTAAAAGTCATTTGTCCAAAACGATGTACTATCAAGTACAAAATCAATGGCCTCATCCCCCTCACCCAAACGAAAGGCGCCGGTAGATACAGATTTATTGGGGACTGTTAGGAGGGTTTTGGCCGCTTTTAAATCTTCACCCCGGGTCCAGAGTTTGACCACGGCCGGATAACCCGATTCGGTCATACTGCCGGCACCAAAATCTGTGGCCACATACAAATGGTCCTTATCGCGCCATGAAACCCGCATCTTGGCCTTGGGCAACTGGAAACCGTCTTCGATGAACTGTTTACTGTCGACATCGAATTCTTTCATAATAACCGCATCACCACCACCGGGCGATAAGTAGGTTAAACAACGTTGATACTCAGGTTTTAGACAATTCATGCCTTTAAAGACCCAAGTGCCTTCATTGTCTTCATTGTAAGCGTCCATATCTAACAC
This sequence comes from Marinicella gelatinilytica, assembly GCF_026410405.1. GTDB lineage: Bacteria > Pseudomonadota > Gammaproteobacteria > Xanthomonadales > Marinicellaceae > Marinicella > Marinicella gelatinilytica. The sequence continues at coordinate 73,110 of NZ_JAPMLN010000013.1, forward strand.
TGTCTGCCATTCAGCCGTGTCATTACTGATGAAGCTATCAACCTTAGCTCGGCGATAAATGCCCCGTGGATTTTCAGCATCTTTCCAATAGTTATAAAGCCAATCTCCTTGGCGGCTCACTGCAGGAATACGTGATTTATTGTTTAAGGTTGATAAGGCTTGCTGATATAGTTCCTTATAGATGGGTTTAGACTTATAGTCATCAGCGGTTGACTTATTTTCATTTTTTACCCATTCCATGGCACGTTCAGAATCAATGTCTTCTAACCAAATAAATGGATCAAGTTCTGTTGTTGGCTCTTTGGCGATGACCCCACCGCATATTAAGGTTAGTAATATAATACGAATAAACATAATGGTTTTAAGGAATGGGAAAGTAATGATTTTACCGTGAAAATCACAGCGGTTAAAGTCCATACGTATAATTGACGCTAAAGGATCGTTAATAAAAACTGATTAACGATTAAAATATGGTTCGTTCCGTGGCATCGGTAAAATGCTCCAGAAACCGTAAACCTCGATAAGAGTTACCTTTTTCATTTAATCGAGGTGACCATACAGCCAGGCTAAATTCTCCCGGCATCACTGCCACAATACCGCCACCAACACCACTTTTACCGGGCAGACCCACACGAAAAGCAAAATCCCCTGCTTCATCATAAAAACCGCAAGTCAGCATGATGGCGTTGATACGTTTTGCCTGACCTTCACTGAGATAACTATATTTACCATCAGCACTACGTCCATGTTTAGCCAAATACATAAAAATTCTCGCCAGCTGCTCACAGCTCACAGCAATGGAACACACATCAAAATAAAAGTCCAATACATCTTCCACTTCGTGCTTAATGTTACCCATGGACTTCATAAAATAAGCCAGCGCCATATTGCGGTAGCCTTCAGATTTTTCCGACGCTGCAATGGCCTGGGTAAAATTAATATCATCATCCGCAGCCAGGGTTCGGAGCATACTAATAACGACTTCACGCGGATCGCTGAATAATTCCATCAATACATCACAAACAACAATGGCACCGGCATTGGAAAATGGATTTCGTGGAATACCGTAATCACTCTCTAAGCGACTGAGGTTATTAAACGGTGTACCGGAGGGCTCTACCCCAACCCTTTGCCACAGTTGGGCATCGAGTTTTTGATAGGCCAAACTCAAAGTCACCACTTTGACAATACTTTGAATGGAAAACTGTTCCTGCCAATCACCTGCTGAAAAACATTGGTTATCGGTGTTAATTAAACAAACACCAAACTTCTCACTGTCAACCGTGGCCAGTTCAGGAATATAGCCCGCCACTTGGCCCAAATTTTTTTCCAACAACAGTTGTTGGTAGATGTGGTCAATTATTTTGCCAAAGTCCATCATCACATAGTAACTAAAACACGCAAAGAATCCAACTGCGGTTGTAATGATTGAATGCGCTCAACCGCCTTTGTTAACTGCTGTTGCGCATATACCACCTCGTCTTCCCGAACCAAATGATTTTGTTCTGCCAATTGCTGTAGACGTTCAATTTCTCCATTTAAATGTGTTTTGACACGTTGCTGCCATTGCATAAGCAAGTCAGGCTGCTGCTGTTTAATTTTAAAATCAGCCAACTTTAATAACTGTTTAATCACCGGTAATTTAGCTTTGAGCACCGCAACAGCGGTTTTTTGTGGCACTGATTGCGCCATCGCCTGTAATGTATTTGCATCCAATTGTTGTGACAAATCTTTACCTTGCTCAGTCAATAATAAACGCACCACCTGCGGCGGCAGTAGTCCGGCTAAGTATCGATTTTGTCGCCCACTTAGCGCAAACTGAAAATGGCACTCCAAAAACAATTGGCCCGCCTTCAAACCCTGCTGCTGGATTACAACCAAGGTACTGTTGCCTTTTTCCTGATCTAAAATCATGTCCATAACTTCAGTGACCATGGGATGTTCCCAGGTGAGATAATGCCAGGTTTCATTGGCCAACGCATAATGGCGATGGTAAGTCACGGTCATGCCATCATCGGGCAAGCGCGGAAAATAACCTTGCATTTGTTCAGTGGGATGCAAAATTTCACTGCCGTTACTGTTCACCTCAAAATCAACACCATATAAATCATAGACCCGATGCATAAAATCAATCAGCAGATTTACACGCTCTTCTGATTCTGCCTGTTCAACCAACCTATCCGCACCCGGAGGATGGGATTGAAACTCAAGTAGTCGGTCTCGGCCACGTGCCATTTTAGTCAATAAATCTTCACTTTGTGTTTGGGTTTGTTTAATCAATTGCTCAATTTCCTGAGTCTCTAAATCACCGATTAAGGCTGCCTTAAACTGTTTAAAAAGTATTGCGGCAGCCGGATTAGGGGCATTGAAAATCCCTAACCCTTCGTCATACCAACGAAACCAGGTATGTTGCTGTGAATCTGCAAAAATGGGTACATGTAGCATAATTTCACGGCCTTGACCAATGCGATCTAAACGTCCGATTCGCTGCTCTAATAAGTCCGGATGCGGTGGCAAATCAAACAAGATTAAATGTCGCGCAAATTGAAAATTACGGCCTTCACTTCCGATTTCAGAACACAATAGAAGTGAAGCGCCCTGCTCAAAATCAGCAAACCAAGCAGCAGCCTGATCACGCTCAACTAAACTCATGCCTTCATGAAATAAAGCGGCATGAATACCATACTTTTCTCGTAGATAATCGGCTAAAGCCAGAACACTATCAGCCCGATGCGCAATCAACACCACTTTTTCATTGTTCAAACTTTGTAACGTATTAACCAACCAGGGAATTCTTGGGTCCACCTTGGTCCATTGAGTATTTTCATCATCCGCTCGAAAGCTAAGTTCCGGCGATAAATAAGTTGTTACATCATTTGCTGTCTGATAACTGTCAGGCTCAGATAATAATGTCAATGCCAAAAGCCGCTCAGGAAAGCCGCTCACCGATTGTCGGGTATTACGAAACATAATTCGTCCGGTACCGTATTGATCCAGTAAGCGATGTATAAAAGCGGAGGTTTTATCAGGTTGTTGCGCCAGCTCTTGTAACTCACTGATAACTGACGGCGCCACTCGACCTTGCAAAATTTCATTGACGTGTTTAATCGGCAATGGATTATCTTGCTGCTGTGCGTCGATTAACAGACCAATACCTTCTGCAATCGGCTCAAAACGATTTTGCTCTTTCACAAATTCATCATAATTATTAAACCGATCTTTATCCAATAACCGCAAACGTGCAAAATGACTGCGTTGACCCAACTGTTCCGGCGTCGCTGTCAACAACAACACACCTGCGACGGTTTCGCTGAGTTTTTCAATGACACCATAAGCCCGCTGCTCTCGGCTCAATGTCTTGCCGTCAAATAAAACCGTTAAATCCTGATAACGATCATCCTCAGGTTGTCGTAAATGATGCGCTTCGTCCACCACCATAAGATCCCAATCAGCAGCATAAACTTCACTAAAGCGTTGAGCTGAATCTGAAATTAATGACAAAGGCACCAGTACCTGTTGGGCTGACTCAAAAGGGTTGTCATAGCCACTGTCAATTAAAGCCTCGCACTGGGCTTCATCAAATACACTCACGTGAATATTAAAACGTCGCATCAGTTCAATCATCCACTGATGTACCAAACTGTCTGGCACCACAAATAAAACCCGATCTGCCAAGCCGTTGAGTAATTGCGCATGAACGATTAAACCGGCTTCAATGGTTTTACCTAAACCCACCTCATCGGCCAGCAAAACCCGAGGTGCAAAACGTCGACTAACTTGTTTTGCGATATAAAGTTGATGTGACAATAAAGCCGTGCGACAACCCATTAAGCCATATAGCTCAGATTGCCATAAATCTCGTCTGTGATTAGCTGCATCTTGTCGCAACCGAAACCATTTAGGCGAATCTAATTGTGCATTTAACAAACGATCCTTGGGTTGTGATAAAGCGATGTTATCTGCAATATCAGTCTCGCTGACATCAATTTCATCACCGGCGTCATTAACGCCTTGATAATTGATTAAACCATCGACTTCAGAAATTTCGGTCACCGTTAGCCTTTGACCATCATGACATTTAATCTCATCACCAACCTGAGGCCGATATCGAATCAAAGGCGCATTTTCCATGGCATAAATTCGCATTTCATTCACGGCACCGAAATGCAACTTAACCATACGGGCCTGTCGCGCCACCACTTGACCCAAACCCAAAGCCACATCCGCTTCATTAAAATAACGTTGTCCAATCTGAAAAGTCATTCTTAAGATTCTAAAAAAACGTCCATTTTAGCAATTTTAAGATGGTATAGTGCAATGACATGTGTGCGATGAGTGAATTATAAACAGTCAGCTACAATAACAGTTGGCACCCTGAGGTGAGACTGGTTTTCTTAGTAATAGTCGTCATAGTACAAGTAAAATTAACACCCTAGGTGGCTGTTTAGCATTCAGCCTGCAAAAGCCAAACACAAACGTTATATAATCATCAGATTAATAACTAAAATGACTGAGCATGATCAAATGAAACCACTGCTGATAATTTTTAATGCCCATGCCGGTAGCGGTTATGCCGAAAAATTGCTCCCTGACATCGAAGCGTATTTAACGAAAACCGGCATGGCCTATAAATTAAAAAAAACCGGTCGGCCAAAGGACGTTCATGCCCTGGTGACACAATCTGAGTTAAACCATTATTCTGCTGTGATCGCTGCCGGTGGTGACGGCACCTTATTTGAAGTGGTTAACGCCCTGATGCGGGTTCGTCCCGAACAGCGGCTGCCGCTGGGTATTTTACCTGTGGGTACAGGCAATGCCTTTTCACGGGAATTGGGTCTTAAACCGGCAGACTGGGAAAAAGCCATCGATATTATTCACCGCAACAAGCTCAGGCCGGTGGATGTCGGTAAAGTACAGACCAGCGATCAACAATATTATTTTATCAATATAGTCGGCATCGGCCTGGTGGTTAATATCGGCCAAACCACGCAAAAAATTAAAAAACTCGGCCCCATGTCCTATTCTTTGGCTGCTTTATGGGAAACCATGCGCATTAAACCGAATCCAGTCAAAATCTCCATCGATGGCGACCTGATTGAGGACAATCTGGTGTTTGTTGAAATCGCTAACAGCCGCTACACCGGCACCTCCTTTAAGATTGCGCCCGATGCACAAATTGATGATGGTTTACTGGACGTAATTCTACTCAAACCCATTGCCCGCTGGCGCATCTTAAATTTATTCCCCACCATCTACTCAGGCCGCCACATCGAACACCCCGAAATCGAAACCCGTCGTGGTAAAACCATCACCCTGACCACAACCGAACCGATGTCGTTAATGCCCGACGGCGAATTTATCGGCCATACCCCGGCCACCATTAGCTGTGAGGCGAACGCATTGCAACTCTTGTCTCAGTAAAGTGATGTAAAAGAACATTTACTGAAATCTTTTAATATTTTTGTCCGCTAGGTTGGTTTTGTGTCGTTACCTCCACTGAGCAATTTTTTTAAGCCTATTACAGGCTTCACTTAGGAGAACAGAATGTTTAATCTAGTTAAAACACTTTTTTTCATGACCTTGCTATGTGTGTTTGTATACTCAGCGCACAGTCAAACAAGTATTTGCCATGTTTCCACATCAGGACTTGCATCCAACACAGGTAACAATTGGCAAGAAACCATTCCTTTAACAGTGGCATTGTCGAATTCTGTCTTCTGCCCCGAAATTTGGGTTAAAGAAGGCACATATTATCCCGGCACAGATAGATATGATACGTTCACAATCCAGCCGGGGACTGAAGTATATGGCGGTTTTATAGGTAACGAGTTTAACCGCGCCCAAAGAGATCCCATTAATCATAAAGCCACTTTATCAGGGAACATAAACAATGTTTCAGTTTCAGGCGACAACAGCTTTCATGTGGTCACAGTTCTTGAAACTTCAGCTGTGAATGATTATGAAACCATTTTGGATGGGTTTATTATTCGAGATGGCTTTGCACTCGACGCTTTCTTAAACACCGACCCAGCAGGTGGTGGTTTAATTTGTAAGGCGCCAAATCCCGGTGATGAATGTCAAGTTAGATTAGAAAACCTATTATTTACTTATAACCAGGCAGCCAATGGTGGTGCTGTTTATTTTTCGGCTGGAATAGGTGCCAGTAGCATACCCAAAATTATTAACACAAGATTCACTCATAATGCTGCCATTCATTTTAACTTAATGCCCAACAATTGTGGCGGTGCAATTTCTGCATTTGGAGTACAAGCCAGAGTGCAACCCATATTCTATAATGTCGAGTTTGATAATAATACGGCCGATGAATGTGGTGGTGCCCTACACTACGATATTAATAGTGGCTGGTCAGAGGGAAGTGTGAACAGTGTCACGTTCAGCAATAACTCTGCCAAATTAGGAGGCGCTGTTTACAGTAAAATTCATCACTTTGACAGAACTACATATCAGAACACGACTTTTTATGGTAATCACGCCAGTATAGCTGGAGGTGCTATTTATAACGAAGGTTCAACGCCAACATTAAACAATGTTACTGTATCAGGAAACTCTGCCATCAATTTTGGTGGTGCAATTCACAGTACAGATGCTGATTTGACCATTACCAACAGTATCATTTGGGACAATAATGCAGCCAATGGTGAACAGCTATATAACGCCAACACATCCGTTATGGCAACTTATAACGTTATTGAAGGCGGCTGTTCAGGATTTGGTGATAATGGATCTGGTTCGACAACCTGTAGCGCAAATCAAATAAGCGATCCCATGCTCGGAACACTTTCAATGAACCAAGGTTTTACCCAAACAATGTTACCTGCTTTAGCGGGAAGTGCTGTTGATTCCGGTGATAACTCAGCATGTTTAAGCATTGATCAACGCGGAGTTAACCGTCCACAAAATGGCGTTTGCGATATTGGAGCAGTTGAAATTGTCTCCATATGTCGAGTCACCACACAGGGCTCTCCTGCTGGCACCGGCAGTGATTGGAATAGTCATGCAATGGACTTACAAACCGCTTTAAATGCTAATAATTGTGATGAAATTTGGATTAAGACCGGCATTTATAAACCAACAACAACGAACAACCGTCAAGTCAGTTTTAATGTAGCTGCCGGAAAAGTTATTTTAGGCGGCTTTGCCGGCACTGAAAATGTAACCGGTGAACGTAATATCGCTGCCAACCCTGTTATTTTATCCGGAGATATTGGCGCTTTAAATAACAGTAGCGATAACAGTTATCATGTGGTTGAATTAATTGGCTCAGCTGCAAACCCCATTCAACCCAATACGATGATTGCTGATTTAATCATCGAAGATGGTCATGCCAACGGTGGTTCATTTGATTTTCCATTAAATGCCGGTGGCGGATTATTTTGTGATGGTTCAGGTGCCAATAATAAATGTAATCCGACAATAATCAATGTTAGCTTCAATGATAACTATGCGCAATTAGGTGGTGCTCTTTATAATCATGCCGATAATAATGGTGAAAGTAGTCCGCAGTTGATCAATGTTCGATTCAATGACAATCAAAGTTTTAGTGGTGGTGCTGCGGTTTATAACAACGGCTCTAATGGAGGAACTTCAAGCCCAATTTTTGTCACAGCCACATTTAACTACAATCAAGTCACAAGCAGCAATGGCGGTGGTGGGGCTGTTTATAATAATGCAAATGCCGGTATGACCAGACCTTCGTTCCTAAACAGCAGTTTTACAGCAAATGAAGCCGACTTTGGTGGCGCTATTTATAGCAATGCGCAACACGCTGGTATTGCCTCAGCAAGTGTGAGTCAATCCGAATTCAATAGCAACAATGCCTCTCAATTTGGTGGTGCAGTGTATTGTGTAGGATGGAATAATGGTCAATGTAATCCCAAATATACTGATGTTACTTTTTCCAGTAATTCAGCAGTCAAAGGCGGTGCTGTTTACCTGAACGACATGGCCGCAAACGGAACTGCTGAATTTGAACGAGTCACCTTTGAAAACAACTTAGGTACCAATGGCGGTGCCCTTTATAATGATGGTAAAAACGGGCAAAGCAACCCAGTATTAACCAATGTGACCTTTCATAACAATGCCGCAATCAGTGGTGGTGGCGCCATCTTTAATGACGGCGAAAACGGCCAAAGCAGCCCAATAATCACCAATGTAACAATGAGCCAAAATAACGCCAGTTATGGTGCCGGTATGTATAGCCATGGTTTAAACGGTGTATCAAACCCGGTACTGAACAATGTCATTATATGGGCAAATTCAGCCGCAACCGACGGAGACTCAATTTATAACAACAACGCCACCAGCACCATTAACTCAAGCATTATTGAAGGCGGCTGTCCCAATGCTGGTAACACAAACTGCAACAATGTTATAAACAGTAATCCACATCTGGGTTCATTAACAGATAATGGCGGACATACAGATACCATGTTGCCAGGCAACAACAGCTCCGCTACAGACGCCGGTGATGATAATCTTTGTCCAGGCGAAGACCAACGTGGCGAAAGTCGGCCACAAGGTAGTGCTTGTGATATTGGTTCAGTGGAAACCGACCATCAGGGTCCCAGTGACATTATCTTTCAAGATGGTTTTGATCATTAAAAATAAGCCTCAGCCCCCAGCTAACGCAGAACAGGGCAGCTAATACAAAGAGTTAACAACAACCTCTGTTTAAACGGGAATAATATTTAAATTATTCCCGTTTTTTTGTCCTTTGAACAACTAATTTTTCGTTAGATTAACCATAACAGCACAATTAGTTTTTCGGAGGATTTATGATACAAAAAACATTAGAAAAAACCTGTCTATTAATTGCTTTCCTGGGCATATCATGGATAGGTACAACAAATGCACAAACTTGCCGGGTTTCGGTGAATGGAACCAGCGGAGCCAGTGGGGTATCGTGGCAACAAACTAAAGACTTGGTATCCGCTTTAAACAACCCCTCCCAATGTCACGAAATCTGGGTTAAATCGGGCACCTACTACCCAACTGCGGGTACTGATCGCAGCATCAGCTTTTTTATCGCTCCGAACGTTAAACTCTACGGCGGTTTTTACGGCACCGAAACAACACGCTCTCAGAGAGATCCAGTCAATAATAAAGCTGTTTTATCAGGCAATTTAAACAACAGCCAATCAAACACAGATAACAGTTATAACGTCATTTATATGGATGGCTCATTACAAAACGGTTATAGCCAAGACACCATCATTGATGGCTTTATCATCCGGGATGGAAATGCCGATGGAACTCTTTTTAAACATTCAAATGGTGGAGGCATTCATTGTATAGCCAATGGTTCTACGTCAAAGTGCAGTCCAACATTGAAAAACTTAGAATTCATTAATAATAAAGCAGACTCAGGTGGCGGACTGTTTGTATATTCACAAAATGACGGCACCATAGATTTAAAAATCGAACATTCTAAATTTTTGAATAATATTGCTACCAACTCAAGCACCTTTAACAATCATGGAGGTGGAGTACATATATTTAGCCCAAGTTCTGATACAAGCATCGAATTAAATAATATAAGTTTCGAAAACAACCTTGCAGAAAATGAAGGTGGTGCCATTTATACCCGTTTAAATGGCTCTGGCAACAACCATTTAAAAATTAATAAAGCAACATTCAACGCAAATATAGCAGACACGGGTGGCGCCGTGTCTATGTCAGGATCAGAAAGCGTAACGACACTCAGAAATGTTACATTTTATTCAAACGCAGCAATGAACCAAGGCGGTGCTTTATACGCTTATTCCTTAAGCACGTGGATTTATAACGCAACATTCTCCAACAATACAGCGTCATCTGGTGGAGCCATTTATGGACTTGCCAAACAACTGAATTTAAATTCAAGTATTTTATGGTCGAATTCTGCCACTGAAGGTAATCAAATTACACTTCATGATATTGGACTTATTGCCAAATACAATGTCATTCAAAATGGATGCCAAAATATTCATGAACTTGGATCTATTTCAAAAGTCTGTCAAAACATAATTCTCCAGGATCCCAAACTGGGAGCGTTAACTCAAAATGGCGGTTTCACAAAGACCCTACTTCCAGAAACAGGAAGCTCGGCTATAAACAACGGTCATATGTCCTACTGTTCTTTGCAAGACCAACGCGGAGTTTCCAGGCCACAAAATGGGCAATGTGACATTGGTTCAGTTGAACTGACAACAAAATGCATGGTTAAAGTAGATGGCAATCCAAATGGAACTGGCTTTAACTGGAATCAAGACGCCATGACTTTACAAGCGGCTTTAAACACCAACTATTGTCAAAACATTTGGCTAAAAACCGGCACCTACACGCCGACATCGGGATCTGATCGTACCATCAGTTTTCATGTGGATTCAGATGTTTCTGTTATCGGTGGTTTTTCGGGCACAGAAAATGATTTAAGCGATAGAGATGTAGAAAACAACCCTGTTATACTTTCAGGCAATATAGGCAACCCTAATATCGATACCGACAACAGCTATCATGTCATTACTGTCGGCGGTTCTTCCGCTAACCCAGTATTCTCAAATTTAACAATTAGTGACGGTTACGCCAGTACATCTATCTTTGATTATCCTGATAATTTGGGTGGTGGCGTTTATTGCGACGGTACCGGTGTCGGCAATCAGTGTAATCCAACATTTTTATTCGTAAAAATGCTTAATAATCATGCTATGGCTGGTGGTGCCATGTATAACAATGCCGCACAAAATGGAGAAAGCAGCCCTCAATTTGTTTATGTGACCTTTGCAGATAACAGCGCTCAAATAGGTGGCGCTATTGTTAATAACAGCTCACAACAAGGCAATAGTAATCCCATTTTTAACCAGTGCACTTTTATCGGTAACAACGCCGTGTCCCAAAGCTCAGGTATAAAAAGCAAAGGTGGTGCAGTCTACAACTTTGCTGAATATGGTAATGCGTCTCCTCAATTTATCAACTGTAACTTTAGCAATAACTTTGCTGATTTGGGTGGCGCAATCTTTAACCAAGGTCAGACGCAGGGAACCAGTAACCCGGTGTTAATGAAAAGCCAATTTACAAGCAATACCGCAAATTACAATGGTGGTGCTATGTACAGTTTAGGTTGGGATTTTGGACAAAGTAAACCTATCGTTGAAGACAGCAGATTTCACAACAATTCAGCTATTTTAGGCGGTGCACTTTATCTGTCAGACCTGGCCGGTAACGGAACAGCCGAAATTAATCGAGTTACTTTTGATAACAACGATGCAGTCAAGGGGGGCGCCATCTATAATGATGGTGAAAATGGCTATGCACATCCTAATATTACAAACACCACTTTTTATGCTAATACCGCATTAGATGATGGTGGCGCCATTTACAACTACGGTGAAGATGGCGCCAGTAGCGCGTCAATCACCAATACCACGTTTAGCGGCAATCAGGCCAATTATGGTGGCGCCATGTATAGTTCCGGCGGACTAAATGGTGTCTCAAGCCCCACCATGCGACACATCATTATGTGGGATAACACAGCCTCCACCGAAGGTGACACCATTTACCACGACCGGGCTGAAAGCACCATCGATGACAGTATCCTTGAATATGGTTGTCCTCATACGGGTTACGGCAATACAAATTGTACCAACATTATTGATCAAGACCCTCTGCTGGGTCCTTTAGCGGACAATGGAGGCCACAGCAAAACCATGCTGCCTGCGCCTAACAGCCCTGCCATCGATGCCGGAGACAATAACCATTGCCCGGGCGAAGACCAACGTGGTGAATCCAGACCCAAAGGCCTCGCCTGTGACATTGGTTCAGTGGAGGTGGATAACCAGGGACCAGGCGATCTTATCTTTAAAGATGGTTTTGATAATTAATTAGCAGTCAATGAAAAAAGTGTCCTCCGGAGGCGGGTTGTTTTTATAAAGCCCGCCTTTTTATAACCGCCGTTTCAGAGAATACCATGCTGAGCTTTAGACAATCTATTCGAGCGTTCAATGCAATCATGGCTCGGTTCGCACAACGCAAAGAAGTAACAACAACTCTAAATCATGATAGAATCACCGTCATGACTGTTGATACCGATATTAAACAAATCACTGTGTTACTGAATGCGTATGCGGACGGTGAAAACAGTGCGCTGGATTCACTCATCGGTGCGTTGTACCAACAATTATGCCAGTCAGCTCAAATCCAACTTAATAAGGCTAATCACAACGCCACCTTAAATAGTCATGACTTAGTCCATGAAGTCTATTTAAAACTAAAAAAATCAGATAATTTTTCAGCCAATAACCGCAGTCATTTTCTGGCCCTATCCGCCACCGCCATGCGTCAGGTTATTTTAGACCGCATTAAGGCCAAAAGCAGTCAAAAACGAGGCGGTCATTTATTCGCCACCACCTTGGGTGATAATAAAGCGCAGGTAGAGGACAATGTACAAGAAATTATAATGATTAATGAATCATTACAAGAACTGCGTAATATTGATGCGAAACTCACAGATACCGTGGAGTGTCGGTATTTTGCCGGTTATGACACTGAGCAAACAGCCGAAGCGCTGAATGTCAGTCCCCGCACGGTCCGACGTTATTGGACGACAGCTAAAAATATTTTGCAGAGAAAGCTGTCGTAATCAAAGAATATCCTTAAATTTCTCTTCAATGCGCTTAATGTCTTTTTCTCGATTTCCTTCTTCTTTGAGTTCTGACAAAATGGTTTTAAGATAATCATGTGCCGCAGTTTTATCTGTGTCTTTCAACATGGTAATTTTCAGCTCATGCGCCTGTAGGTGTTTTCTAACCAAAGGCTGTTTCAACTCTTCATATGCGAGAAAAGCCTGGTCGAGGCGATCTTTAGCCTGTACTTTATCGACACCCTGAAACCATAAGTTTTGAGCAAATTCGGTGTATGTATCGGCAATCATTTCGTGTTGATCGGTGAAAACCTCTGAAAACTTTTCCAACGCATCGAGATACCAGTCGTTGGCTTCCTGATAGTGTTCTTGTTTGTTCAGAAAAATGGCTTTTTGCAGAACAGTCATGGCATAAACATACATACTTTGAGTTTGACTTAAGCTGCCTTTTTGATAATGAAATTCAAGTAAATCAATCGCTTTTTGATTCCATTTTAATGCCGATTCAAGGTCTTCCAAATTGGCCGAAGCGGTTGCAATATTCCGGTATGAGTTGGATAAGTCTAAATGGTTTTCAGGCAAATAATCTTCCATGAGTTTATTGTGTGCAATGGCCGTATCTAAGGCTTTTTGATGTTCGCCCATGGCTGAATAAGTCACCGCCATGTTATTAATAAATGACATTTTCATTGAGCGATGATCTTCATCTGAATTATCAATGGCTTTCACGGCCAAGTTAAAGGTATCAAGTGCCTGTTGATAATCTCCCTGTTTAAAATTGCATATCCCTTTCACATTTAAGGCCCAAATGGTTTCTGCCGTCAAATCATCATTTATATGCTGAATGGCCGCTAAACTTTCGTCGACCAATTGAATGGCAGGCAGACATTTATTTAAATGTGAGTTTAACAAAGCCAGCATATTGTTGAGTTGAATCCATTTAAGTTCACTGATACCTTCTGAATTCATTAATTTCTTCAAGTTCAATTCAGCGTCTTTATAATTATCAGACTCCATATCGTATTCAATATCTGATTCCATCAGTTTATTTTTTGTGGCTAAACTGACCTGCGGATTATCTGCTAATAATTTGGCTTCTTCTATGAGTACTTTTGCCTGTTCCATTTTATTTAATAAACGGTATGAGTCGGCAATAATTGTTTTCAGATAAATTCGAGCATCAAGTTGATTGTTTAATTCTGAATCAATTTTTTCAGCACCTGAATCCAATAAATCAATGGCAGTCAGTTCTTCTCCATCTGCGCCATAGGGGTTAGCCTGCTGAAACATACCGGATAAAAACGCAACGACTTGTTCGGCTTTTTGTTGTGCCAACTGTGCCTGGGTACGCTCGTATTTAAGGTCGCTGATGTATTTGCCGGTGGCCAAAGCCGCCACCAGGATTAATACGCCGAAAGCCACCATGCGTAAACGTTTTTTCGGCTTTGCTTGAATCGATTTAACCTGTGCCAAAGCCGCTTTTGCTGTGGGCCGATCAGCCGGGGCGTAGGCTTTTAACGATTGAATCAGCTTTTGCCAATGGCGGGGAATGTCATTGGGGGTTAAAGTCTTGCCTTGATTGGATAATTTTATTAATTGCTCTGAGGTCGAATTTTGGGGATAAGGGGGTACGTCTGATAATAAGGTTTGCAGCAACATCCCGAATGAATACATGTCCGTGGCGGTGCTTAATTCTTCACCGGCAGCTTGTTCGGGTGACATAAAATTTAAGGTGCCAATTAAAGCGCCTACCCGGGTACTGTAATTATCATCTTCGGTTGTTTGATTGTCATCTGAAATATGGCTCGCTTCAGTTAAACGCGAAATCCCAAAATCCAATAATTTAACCACACCTTTGTGGTTAATCATGATGTTGTCGGGCTTAATATCCCGGTGGATTATATTTTTTCGATGCGCTGCTTGTAGCCCACGTAATATTTGGGCCACGATATCCAACTGTTTTGATTGTGAGTAAGTCTTAAACTGATTTGGACTTAAGGGTTCACCTTCAATATATTCAAGCACTAAAAAGTCCGACTCTTGTGCTTCAATCAGGCTGTGAATACGGCAGATATTTTCATGGTCTAACTTTGAAAGCAATAACGCTTCCCTTCGAAAGCGTTCTGCGGCCGCTTCATTAACCGGGTGTTTTAGCAACAAGGCTTTCACCGCTACCCGGCGTTGTAAAATTAAATCCCGGCCTTCATAAACCGCACCCATGCCTCCCTGGCCTAATTTCTTCTTCAACTTAATATTTGCAAAGGTTCGACCCGATAAATCTTCATCCGCCGCCACGGAGGCAAACAGCCAATCCGCTCCACCCCGTTGCTCTAAAAAGTTGGTTCGCGTTGCAGAAGGCTTTAACAAAGCCGCCACCCGATTAATAACTTCGGCATCTGCATCAGCCTGTGCTAAATACTGAAAAGCAGACTCGGTGTTCATGGGTAAAACTGTTTTTAACAGTTGATTGACCTGTTCACTGTTGCTTGACTGGTTCATGTAATTCACTCTTTTTAATTAATTATACAACAAAACCAGATATCAATAAGCCCAATTGAGTCAATCCAGATTTTTCAACATATCTCGATGATCTATGCGTAGATGGTGGTAAACGGAGCCTTGGGGTTTATAACCGAGTTTTTGATAAAACTTAACCGCGGGTAAACGTGCGGCTAAGATAATGGATGTAACTGATTTTTCATGCAGGGCTTGTTCTGTGTTTTTAATAAGTTTTTGTCCCAATCCCTGGTTTTGAAAATCCGGTGACACCACCATTTGGCGCAGTTTAACGTGTTGTGGTTTATCGTTTGCAACGTCCTGTGGTTCTATTGTTACCGTGGCAATGATTTGATTATTCTTAAATAAACCAAAATGCCAGCAATTTTGATCAATGTGACGATCTTTAGCGGTCAACGACAGTCCCAGAGGCGCTCTAAGTACCTGTTCACGTAAAACCCAAGCCGTGAGATAACAAGGTTCATTAATATGGTATTGTCGAAATTCAATATCCACAAACTTTTTACCGTGCCGGATTAAACCCCTCATTCACTCGATACCAACCGGTTAAACTGTAACGAGAACGGCTTGCGGGAAGTACTTCATGCGGGAATTCTTCACTCAAGAATAAAATCATTCGACCAAAGACAGGTAAGACTTCACACAAAACCTGATCAGACTCTTTATCATACATCACCAACTGACCCCCATCCTGTGGTCCCCACTGTGGGTTTAAATAGAGTACGGTACTTAATCGACGGTTTATACCAGCTTTAAAAGCATCTAAATGTTTTTTGTAAAAAGCGCCGACGGGATAATGAGCAAACATACTTTCGTATTCATACAATCCCAAAAACAAATGCCGGTTAACATATAGACGAAGCGCTTCCACCCATTGATTATAACGGGTTAGAAAGTTCTCTTCACCACTCAACCAATGAATTTCATCACTTCGCACAAACACATTTTTTTGAAAAGTATCTTCTCGACCAATACCGGCACGATTAAATTCGCGGGAATCTAAAGCCTTAAGTTGTTTCAGCAACCGTGTCAAATAGTCGACATCGAAAACCTGATTTAAAACAACATAACCTTGCTTGACTATGGACTCAACAATGGTTGGGAAATAATCCTGAGCAGGATCAGTGGGTATTATTAAAGATTGCACTTCATTAACCGCAAAGTAAAGCTGTTTTATAAACCAAAACCTATACTGCCGCCATCTTTTTCGACTTTATCGTGCAAAATTTGCCAATTGTTGCAACATCTGGTCTTTTCTTTGTGATGTTGCGAAAGATGCTTTCGCGGCATTCACTGTCATGGCATAGATTTGTGCATCTGTGACCCCACAATGGGTTTGAATTGACAATAAATTATCCGTGAGGAAAGCGCCGAAATGAGCCGGATCATCAGAGTGAATACTGACATTTAAACCCCGTTTTAATAAATCCTGCAGTGGGTGTTGGCTCATGTGCCCACAGACGTTGAGTTTAACATTAGACTGTGGACAGACAGTGAGTGGAATATTGTGCTTTACTAAATAGTCCACCAATGCATCATCTTCCAGGCAAGTAATTCCATGGTCAATTCTAACAGCACCAATGTCTTTCAGAGCTGACCAAATATATTTCGGGCCGGCCTCTTCACCGGCATGTGCAACCACCGGCACACCCGCTGCACGAACCTGTGCAAACACCTCTTTAAACAATTTGGGCGGGTAGCCTTGTTCAACGGCCGCCAATCCAATGGCAAGATATTTATCTTGATGATTTTTTAACATATGCCAATCTTGCAAAGCTTTTTCTGCCCCCAAATGGCGTATGAAACAAGGAATAATGCCACCTGATATGCCATTTTTTGGTTGTGATTTGAATGCCGCATTAATACCCTCTAACACCATCTCAGGTGGATGCCCTCGATCCACATAAGTTCTGATGTCGCAGAATATTTCTGTGTGAATAATATTCTCGTCACGACACAAATCTAAATAATCTTGAGTAACCACCTGAAAGTCTTCTGCGGATTGCACCACTTCGGTGGTTTTTATAAACAGTTCAACAAACTCCGTCAAGTTTTCAAAGGCATAAGCCTTTTCAACCTCTTCAATAGTCTGATAAGGAAGTTTAACCTGATTTTTTTCAGCTAATTGCAATAACCTTGCCGGCTGCATCGAGCCTTCAAGGTGCATATGTAACTCAATCTTAGGCAGTTGGCGAATGTAATCAGACATGGGCTTTTTCCAAAAAAGCCACATCTTAGCATTTTATCATGGCTTTCGGCTGGCATCACGACGCACTTAATCGTAAAATAACCAGTCGCGTTTAATTTTATTAACTTATGAATACAGATTATTTAGACTTTGAACAGCCCTTGGCGGAATTAGAAGCCAAAATCAATGAATTGCAAAATGTCAGCGATGACAACGCCATCGACATTGATGAAGAGCTGGATAAACTTAAAAGTAAGTTAACCACCAAAACCGAGCAAATATTTAGCCATCTAAGTGATTGGCAAATTTCTCAATTGGCCCGTCATCCACTGCGGCCCTATACAATGGATTACATCAATCTGGTATTTGATGATTTTATTGAATTACATGGTGATCGTGCCTTTGCCGACGATCCAGCCATTGTGGGTGGTCCCGCTTATCTTGATGGTCAACCGGTGATGGTTATTGGTCATGAAAAAGGGCGTGGTACCAAGAAAAAGATTTATCGGAATTTTGGCATGCCGCGGCCCGAAGGTTACCGCAAAGCCCTGCGTTTAATGCACATGGCTGAACGATTTAATATGCCAATTTTAACTTTTATTGACACCCCCGGGGCTTATCCCGGAATCGGTGCTGAAGAGCGTGGTCAATCTGAAGCCATTGCCAAAAACCTGGAAGAAATGTCTCACCTGAAAGTACCTATCATCTGCACCATTATCGGCGAAGGCGGCTCCGGTGGCGCATTAGCCATTGGTGTTGGTGACATAACCAATATTCTGGAATACAGTATTTACTCAGTCATTTCTCCGGAAGGTTGTGCCTCTATTTTATGGCGCAGTGCTGACAAAACCCAAGATGCCGCTGAAGCTTTAAGTATTACTTCAAAGAAACTTAAGCAACAAGGTTTAATTGATCACGTCATTAAAGAACCCTTAGGCAGCGCCTATCGCGACACTGCTTTTGTCGCAAAATCCATAAAATCAACCTTAATTGAACAGCTCAATAAACTCTCTGTCAAAGACAGTGAACAATTGGTTAAAGACCGTTATCAACGTCTCATGTCCTATGGGGCATTCTCCGAATAACCGGCCTATTATTGAGCTACCGCCATTACCTGAGGCGGATCATTACCTACTGGCTTTTAGCGGTGGCAGCGATTCTACTGCTTTGCTCCATTGTCTGGTACATCAAACGAATATTAAAAAAAAGCTATCAGCAATTCATATTAATCACCAAATTCATCAAAACGCAGATCAATGGGCCAGGCATTGTCAAAATATCTGCCAAAATTATGGCATTCCCTCTACCGTCACAGTAATTAGCAGCGAAAAATCCGATGAAAACAGCTTGCGAACAGCTCGTTATAAGGCTTTTTCACAACACGTTGATAAGTTGACCGGCTCAGTCGTACTGCTCACTGCACACCATTTAAATGATGATGTAGAAACCATGGTTTTTAGATTATTACGTGGAACCGGTTTAAATGGTCTAACCGGTATGAACGATACCGGCTATTTTCACGGTTTAAATATTTATAGACCTTTCATTAATACTTCTAAATCATACATTAATCAATATTTAACTGAGCAGGATTTAACTTGGGTTGAAGACAGCAGTAACTTAGATACTGATTATGATCGCAATTACATCCGTCAACAAATCATGCCTTTATTTGCACATTTCCGACCTGACGCATTACACCGAATAAAAGACAGCCGCGATAACCTCACCGCCAGCTTAGCATTACTTGAACATTTTATTGGCAATGACAACCCAATCCCCATTAATGACACATTATCACATGAGAACTTAGCCACCTACTTATACCACTGGCTAGCCAACAAGCGTTTAAATCCAGCCAGCCGTAACCAGATGCTTAGTTTTTCCAAGGCTTGCTTGCAAGCCGATAGAGATAAAATGCCTTCATTAAAAACTGAGGCTTATACACTGATTTCCTGGCAGCATGCCATTTATGCACTGCGGCCTCATTTATTGACCATTAATACCAACCAGCACCATAGTTTACATATAAGTAATACACCATTTAATTGGCAACATGAATTTGGCAACATGTCGATTTATGCCAAGCAAGCTATTGATATCAATGTAAATATTGTTTTTAATCAGCAAGGTGAGAAAATACATTTACCGGGACGCGACCATCACAGTCGAGTCAAAGAAGTACTCAGAGAAGCAAACATACCACCCTGGCAACGCAGCCGCTTACCATTTCTGTATAGTCACAACAAATTAATGGCAGTGGGGCCGATAATTTCAACACATTGGCAAGATTGGTTAATGTCATATGATGCTGAATATGATTGGCATTCTACTAACTTTCTTTTGTAAAATAACACCTATGAGTCAAAGCCAATCCTTCGAAAAGAAATTAGCCGAGCTGAACAGTATCGTTGAAAAAATGGAACAGCCGGAAGTGGGACTTGAAGAATCCCTTAAACTATATGAAAAAGGTATCGCCTTAACCCGTGAATGCCAGAAAATCATCGACCAAGCAGAGCAAAAGATTTCCAAACTATTGGAAGAGTCCAGTTGATCCAATACAGCCAATTACAAGCAAGGATTGATGCTTTTTTAAGCCATTTCCTCAAGCAATACCGCCAACAATCAGCGGCCTGTCAACGCTTAGAAAATGCCGTTCGCTACACGTTGTTGGCCGGAGGTAAGCGTATTCGACCTTTGTTGGTGTATGCCACCGCGGATAGTTTACAAGTTAATCTTGATAATGCTGATTATCTTGCAGCTGCCATTGAAATGATTCACGCCTATTCATTGATACATGATGATTTACCGGCAATGGATAACGATGATTTGCGACGTGGTCAACCCACTTGCCATATCAAGTTTGACGAAGCCACTGCAATTTTAGCAGGCGATTCATTACAAGCCATGGCTTTTGATGTACTCAGTCAAACACCTGCAGAAGCGCATAAAGTAGTGAAATTAATCCATAACTTAGCGACTGCCTGTGGAATGAACGGTATGGCAGGAGGCCAGAGTTTAGATTTACAGGCCGAAAATACGGCTATTAACTTAGATCAGTTACAAGCCATTCACAGTGCTAAAACGGGTGCTTTGTTGGTGGCATGTGTCACCATGGTTACTTCAATGTGTGATCATTTAAATGAGGCTCAAAAGTTGGCTTATCAAAAGTTCGCCGAACACTTTGGTATTGCATTTCAGATTACCGACGATATTTTGGATGTCACCAGCAACACGGAACAACTTGGTAAACCAGCAGGATCTGATGAAAGTCTTCACAAATCCACCTATCCCAGTTTGTTAGGGATTAAGCAAGCCCAACAAAAGGCCCTCCTCCACATCAACGCTGCCAAGGATTTCCTCAATCAAGCGAACGCAAATAACCGTGCGCTATTATCTCTGACGGATTATGTACTGGTGCGCAATCATTAACGCATTATATTAAATTTCGTTCATCACCAATTTCACCATATAGGGCAATCAGCAATTTCTTTAAACTGAGTAAATGACAATTTATGATTTTTTAGAACCACTCATTTTTATCAACCAATGGGCTTGTAAGAATCGTGATTGTAAAAACTAAAGTGAAATATCTTGAGATAGAAAAAGAAGGGGTATAACTTCACCAACACGGGTCAAAATAATTTGACCCGTCTGCTAAAAATAGCAGCTTGGTTGGATTAGTTACTTTGTACTACTTACTACTTATAATGGTTTTACTTGATTGGCACAAGGACCTTTTTGGCCTTGTCCTACTTCAAATTCAACCTGTTGACCTTCATTCAAAGTTGCGTAACCGCCACCTGATTGAATTTCTGAATGATGAACAAACAAATCTTTGCCGCCATCTTCAGGTGTAATAAATCCGAAGCCTTTATCTGCATTAAACCACTTTACTGTGCCTTTACTCATACTGTACTCTTAAATAATTGGGTGAAAAATAAAATTCTGCTAAGACTATCACCATGATCGAAACAGAAGAAATTAATTTTAGGGCACAATAACCACAGTGTTAAAGCGGTGTGGTGCAATAAAAAGGTGTATTCTACCACAGGTCGACTTGCCACATACATTTCTTACTAAATAAATGACATATAATTGACCATGCGTTTAATCAAAATTATAGCAGTATCAGCTATTTGTAATCTATACACTGAACATTCAGCTCCAATTACCCTAAACACAAAGAGATAAACCTATAAATAACAATCCTGATAAATGATTAAGCTTAAGCCTCTCACTTCTTGTGCTACAAATTAGAATCGAATTTTTAACGAGTTATAACAAATAATTAAATTGCCACCACCGCCTAACTTGATAATATTTAAGCGATGATTAAAACCAAAGCATCCTGATTAGATACTTTAAAATTTTAGTGGTTAAAATAGTAACCGACATTAATAGAATAACAATTTTCAAGCCTTAAAGAGAATTGTATTTATAGCGCTTAGAGGTAATGACTGACATGTCTTTTATTTGCCACCATTCTCATTCAAGTTGTCCATTCAGGAATAATTGAAAAAAGATGATTTATTAATCACAAAAAAAAAGCCCCAACTTGTGTTGAGGCTTTTCTTTAAATAAGATCCTGGCGATGTCCTACTCTCACATGGGAACTCCCACACTACCATCGGCGATGCTACGTTTCACTTCTGAGTTCGGGATGGGATCAGGTGGTACCATAGCTCTATTTTCACCAGAAAACTGGTCGCTTAAGAGATGTTC
>NZ_JAPMLN010000014.1 GCF_026410405.1 Marinicella gelatinilytica
CACACCTACGTCCTGTAGGCGACTAAGCGAAGCGCATGGACGCCGCCAAGGATGGCGGTGTTAGAATCGAGACCGGATCGGAGATCGAGGAATCTTCTCAATTTAGTCAGAATTTTAAACTTTGGGAGATATCTCCACTCGCTTCGCTCGGTCGATATGACAACATTTGTTTTGGTTTCTTCCAAATGCACCACGGGTATTAATTAGAGTAATTGTTATTAATTCCTAGAAGTAAGCTTTAATATTTGAAACCGGAAGTAGGTCGAATGCTAAAACAAAAAATCCGCGATCTACATGTGAATAGGGTAAATCATGACAAATTATGCGGATATATACTAAATTAGCTATAATGCCAATTAAGTTACGGGTTAATAGCAGGTTTGATTATTGCGTTGCCCCTGATTATTCTTCTCAGCAAGTAAGTTTTTTATGAATGGTATAAGCATTCTAACGGTTGATATTGTCACCATGGCGTTTACCCGTGGCATTATGCAAATGATGCTGGGCGGCTTGTTACTTTATTTGGGGAGTGGCCGGCTAAATGATCGGGCAGCGATATGGTGGGCGCTGGGTTTTTTACTGAACGGTGTCTCATTATTTGCTTTTTCAATTGATGTCCCGGAAGCCTGGGAGTTATTTCGAAACACCTTAAACCACTTATCTATTGGTGCAGCATCAATCTTTTTCTTGATGGGCTTTTGGCAATTTAGTAATCAGCCGATAAAACCCTGGTTGTTGATACTTTTGATGGTTTTTCCGCTCACCAGCATTATTGCCTGGGAGATTTTATGGCCCAACGCCCGCTACCGCGTACTTTGTACGGTCTTAGGCCAGGTGGTGTATCTGATAGCCTTACAGCAAGCCCTTGCTGCGCCATTACGGACCGAACTTGCACGAATATTCCGGCGCTTACGTTATGCGGTTATTATTTACCTCGTTATCTTTATTTGGTCGTATGCCAGCCTTATTGAGATTTTACCTACCACCGCACGCCAGTCCTTAGATTATCACCGGTCGATATTTACCATCGCTTCGTTATTGTTTATGCTGACCCTGGCTGTTGGCTGCCTGGTACTGAAATTCGCATCCTTGGCAGCACGCAATTCTGATTTGGCGATGCGCGACTGGCTGACGGGTTTACTTAATCGGCGTGGCTTTTTTAATCAAATTGAATCCGGCAATCAGGCGAATAAAGACAGCAGCGCCATCAGTCTGTTGGCCATCGACATTGATCATTTTAAGAAAATTAATGACCTTGAAGGTCATGCGGCAGGCGATTTAGTCCTCAAACGATTTGCAGCATTATTAAAGTCTTTTGACAACGACAATCGGCTGATAGCACGCATGGGTGGCGAAGAATTTTTGGTCACCTTATATGATTCATCCGAAGCCGAGGCCTTGGCATTGGCTGAAGATATTCGCCGGCAAGTCGAGCAAAGTAAGGTGTTACTATCAAACCAAAAAACGATTCAGTTCACCATCAGTATCGGTGTCTATCAGCTAGGTCAGCACGAAAAAATTGAACAGGGACTGACCCAAGCCGATGAAGCTTTATACAAAGCAAAAAGACAAGGTCGAAATCAGGTTGTTATCGGGAAAAATCTGAGCTAAAGGCCTAAAACAACTAAAATAGACTGATAAGAATGATGGTTGAAATAAGCCGAAAAAATAGAGCGGTTGCTTGAGTAGGATGGGCTCGGCCCATCAATCACTTATTATGGAGCTGTAACTATCACCAATCGAAATCAATAACTTACGGATTACATTTTTTTGATTGGCAAGGCCTATCCTACGGTAATTACAATCTGGCAGTAATTAAGGGCGATAGAATAACGCTTTATCAGGATTTTCCATATTCAGAATACGGACAATTGTAATCTTGCCAGTTTCTGAGAGGTAGTAGATTGAATGTTTGCCATAGACACTTCGTCGGTATCCAGATCGAATGTAATCAACGGATTGATAATGTTTTGGATTTTCAGCAATATTTTCAAAGTGTTTTTGCATTCCTTTGACATAATTAAGCGCTTGATTGATACCAAACGTTTCAATCCCGTACTCAAACAAACGTTCGAAGTCCGCATCGGCGGCTTCGCTTAATCTGTAGACTGACATATCATTTTTTTTTGGCAATAACGGCTTTAATGATGTCATCGGGTGTGCGTGAGCTAATGCCACTTTGCTCACCTTTAATCAATTCTGCTCGCAAGGCTTCAAGTTCACTGTTACGCTGTTGGTCACGTCGAATTAAATCACGAACGTACTCACTTTCATTGGTAAATTGTCCATCCTCAACGCGAGACTTAATCCAGTCACCCTGTTGGTTGGTTAATGTAATGGTTTTTCGAATTGTGGCCATGATGTGTCTCAATAATCATACTTTTGATGTAGTATAGCACAAAAATGATAGATTCAATGAGGATGAAATATGTCCCGTAGATGGGTTCACCCAATCAATTATAATGTCCCTGTTACAATCACCAAACGAAACCATAAACTTACATTTGTTATTGATGGGCGGAGCCCATCCTACGGTGCTTGGTTGTAGTTATAGGTCATACGCTGCGATTGAAGTTACAGTTTATTATGATGTAAAGAGACAATTTGTGTCCGTTTAATAACTGCGCTAAACTGAATCAATGAATGAATGGATAGTGATACTTTTACTGACTTTATTAGCCGGTGTCGCGATTCCTATTGGCGGGACGTTGGCGGCGTTTGAAAACATTCGTCGTGATTGGCTGAAAAATGAACTTCGACATGGCGTGATGGCCTTTGGTGGCGGGGCTTTATTGGCGGCGGTGGCGTTGGTGTTGGTGCCGGAGGGTAGTAAGGACTTGCCGATTTGGGCCACGGCTTTGAGCTTCATCTTGGGTGGTTTGGTGTTTATGGCTTTGGATATTGTCCTGGCCAAAAACCAAACCTCCGCCAGTCAACTGGTGGCGATGTTGGCAGATTTTATTCCCGAAGCCCTGGCTTTAGGGGCCACCTTTGTGATTGATAAAAAAGTTGCACCCTTATTGGCCGGGATTATGGCTTTGCAAAACCTACCCGAAGGCTTTAACGCTTTTCGAGAGATTAAAGCCTCAACACAATACAGCGCCAGAAAAATTATTGTTGTCTTTATCTTGATTGCCTTTTTGGGTCCAATCGCCGGTTTATCCGGTTATTGGCTGTTGAGCGATTTCCAGGAAATCGTCGCCGCCATTATGCTGTTTGCCGCCGGGGGCATTACCTACATCATCTTTCAAGACATCGCACCGCAAGCCAAGCTCGAATCCCATTGGTCACCACCAATCTTCGCTTTACTGGGCTTTTTACTGGGTCTGATCGGGCAGCAATTAACCGGTTAGGAGTCTAAATTCATGGCTTTAAATTTGACAGAAGTTGATAGTGTACAGATTCTCATTAAACATAAAGCCAGTTGTCATTGTGGTGCGGTCGAACTTGAATTGAGTTTGCCTGATGGATTAGTCGATATCAGATGTTGTGATTGTTCCTTGTGCAGAAGAAAGGGCGCCATTGTCGCCTCTGTACCACTCTCTGAACTAAAAATACTCAAAGGTGAAAAAAATCTCAGGTTGTACCAATTCAATACAAAAACCGCTAAGCATTATTTTTGTTCTATCTGTGGCATCTATACCCACCATCAGCGCCGGTCAAATCCGGATCAGTACGGCTTTAATGTGGCGTGTTTAGAAGGTATTAACCCGCTTAAGATAGACAATGTACCCACCTATGACGGTGTTTATCATCCGGCGGATCATGATGCTTAAAATCAAAATTAAGCCGTTTCATTTTGATACACCGAATAATCCCGGGGTTGGAATGTACTGGTCCGGCTCATTAATAAGACCACCAGGGTGAAATAAACAGATTGCACCACATCTTTCAGTCCATGCAGATTTGCCCAGAACATCCACATATTTGTGGTCATAAATAAATTAGCAGCAATCCAACCAATTACCAATACCTGGCATATCAAACGAATTTGGGCTGAGTGGTCAAGGCTTGACTGATGCGGGTCTGTTTTTTTGCCCTTGATTTGAAAGAATATCATCACGAAGAAAAACAGATTCAGTCCACCTATATAGAATAGATTCCATAAGCCGGCGAAGCCTTGAAAAGGGTGATAATGCATATAGATGATCGTCAACACCAGTATCAGAGCAAAGAGATCAAGTCATTCAATTAATATCAAACAAATCTCCCTGATGGGTCGTTAAGGGGTTTTGGTATTGAAAGCCAAGGCCCAATAAGCGCACCGGCTTTCCTTGTCGGTGCCAGGCGGTTTTGATCAGTTCCTGGAAGGTTGTGAGGTCGGGTTGGTGGCCGATGGCCTGGGCGGTGGTGGTTTGGAAATCGCTGAAGCGGACTTTGACGTAGAGGGCTTTGATGAGGAGCGGGACATGACTTTTTTTCAGGGCGCGTTGGTGGCGTTCTAATAATAATTCGTATAAGCGAGGGATAACAGCCTGACAAGCAGTGAGATTGGGCAGGTCGTTCATAAAGGTGTCTTCGATGCTGGTGGATTTACGAATCCGTTTTGTTTGCACCGGTCGGTTGTCGATGCCGCGGCAGTAGTTAAATAAGGATAAGCCAAAGCGGCCGAAGTATTGTTGCAGTTCGCTTTCAGTGAGTTGTTGCAAATCGGCACAGGTGTGCAGGCCGAGCTTCTGCATTTTCTGGTTGGTGACGGTACCGACGCCGGGGATTTTTTTGACCGCTAAGTCTGTCATAAAGTCATCAATGGCATCGGGTGTGATGAGTTTCTGGCCGTTGGGTTTGTTCCAATCACTGGCAATTTTGGCTAGGAATTTATTGGGCGCGATGCCGGCAGAGGCGGTGAGATTGTGTTGTTGTTCAATGTCCCAGCGTATAGCCTGCGCCATTAAGGTGGCACTGCCGCGGCAATGGTCTGAATCGGTGACATCTAAAAAGGCTTCATCCAGTGATAAGGGCTGAATAATCTCGGTGTAGTTTTTAAAGATATCAAAGATTTCAGCGGAGACCTGGCGATAGACGTCTGAGCGCACCGGCTGAATAATCAGATCCGGGCAGAGTTTCAGGGCTTTGGCCATCGGCATGGCCGAATGGATACCATATTCCCGTGCTTCATAGGAGCAGGTGGCGACCACGCCGCGTTTATGCGGTTGACCACCGACAGCAATGGCTTTACCGGTCAGTTCAGGAAAATCGCGGACCTCAATGGCGGCATAGAAGCAATCCATGTCGATGTGGATAATTTTACGGACAGTTTCCATGGCCTTACAGGCGGGCGTCAACCTCGGATTTGGGTAGCAGACCTTTTAAATCAAAAACCAGGCCGTCTTCGGCGCAAAAATGTCGGGGTGAAAAGTTTTTTTCTTTAAAACAATCATGGGCCACCGCCAGCAACACCAGATCATAGCGATCGGCTTGTGGCTTTTGGGTGAGTGCAATGCCGTACTCCTGTTCTAAATTAGCCGCATCAGCCCAGGGATCGCAGACATCAACCTGGGCATGGTAGCGTTCCAGCTGGTCTTTAATTTCAACCACCCGGGTGTTGCGCAGATCCGGGCAGTTTTCTTTAAAGGTCACGCCCATGATTAAAATGCGTGCTTTAACGATGTGTTTGGAGTGCAATGCCATCAGTTTTAAAATACGTTCAGACACGTAGCCGCTCATGTTTTCATTTAAGCGTCGTGCGGTGGTAATCAGTTGTGGGAAGTAACCGCTTTGCTGGGACTGATGAATCAGGTAATAAGGATCAACGCCGATACAATGCCCGCCCACTAAGCCGGGTTTAAAGGGCAGGAAATTCCATTTGGTGCTGGCGGCGGCAATCACATCGAGGACATCGATATCCATTTCATGGAACATCATCGATAATTCGTTCATAAAGGCAATGTTGATATCACGCTGGGTGTTTTCGATGGCTTTGGCGGCTTCGGCGACTTGGATGGTCGGTGCCATATGGGTGCCGGCGGGGATGATTTTTTGGTAGATTTGATTAATTCGTTCAGCGGTTTCCGGGGTGGAGCCGGCCACCACTTTAACGATGGTTTGCAAGGTGTTGACCTTGTCGCCGGGGTTAATGCGTTCCGGGGAATAGCCCAGGAAAAAATCTTTATTTAAGCGTAATCCACTGGCGTTTTGTAAGGTGTCGGCACAAATACCTTCGGTGGCGCCGGGATAAACGGTGGATTCATAAATCACCACATCACCTTTTTTTAACAGGCCGCCAATGGTTTCGCTGGCCGCCAGCAGCGGTGATAAATCAGGGGTGTGGTTACTGTCCACGGGTGTTGGGACTGTAATAATAAATACATTGGCATCGGCCAAATCATGGCTGTTGTCAGTCAGCTGAACATCACTGGTCGCCAGCTGCTGCGTACAGACTTCCCGAGTGTGGTCGTGGTGTTGTTTCAGTGCTTTAATGCGACTTGCATTCAAGTCATAACCCATGGTGGGGAAATGTTCAGACAAGGCCAAAGCCAAAGGTAAGCCAACATAACCTAAACCAACAACCGCAATGTGTGTTGATGCCGGCATCAGATATCAAAAGCCGGTAATTTTTGGGGCGTCAACTTCTTACTGAGTCGCACATAATGCGGCAGGCCGTCTTCATTAAATGGAGGAAAGGCTTCGCCTGCAATCAGCGGCTGTAAATAGCGGCGACAGGCCTCGGTTATACCAAAACCATCCTCGGTGATGAATTCTCGCGGCAGCATTTTTTCAACATTGGCCAAATCTTTTAATTCTGCGGTGGTGATATCCCAGGTATAGGGATTTTCCGTTAAGCGTCTGATGACCGGCATCACCGCGTTGCGACCCTCGACGGCCAATTCCATGGCGCGTTTACCAACCGCATAGGCTTGTTCCAAATCGGTTTTTGAGGCCAGATGCCGGGCTGAGCGTTGTAAGTAATCGCTGATGGCGTAATGGTACTTAAAGCCCAGTTCATCGCGCACCATTTGCGCAATAACGGTGGCAACACCGCCCAGTTGGGCATGACCAAAGGCATCCGTGGTACCGGCATCAGCCAGAAATTGACCGTCTTTGTCTTGCACACCTTCGGACACCACAATGGAACAATAACCATGGTTATCGACTGACCATTTGACGCGCTCTAAAAATGCGGCTTTGTCGAATGGGATTTCAGGAAACAAGATAATTTGCGGCGGTTCATCGTGGTTTTTTCCGGCCAGGCCTCCGGCGGCGGCAATCCAGCCGGCATGGCGGCCCATGACTTCTAAAATAAACACTTTGGTTGAGCTTTCAGACATCGATTCCACATCGAGACTGGCTTCCATGATTGAAGTGGCAATATATTTAGCGGTGGTACCGAATCCGGGGCAGGTGTCGGTGACCGGCAAATCATTGTCGATGGTTTTGGGTACGCCAATACACATCACATCCAGACCTCTGGCGTGAGCCATTTGAGAAACTTTGTGAGCGGTGTCGGAGGAATCGCCGCCGCCGTTATACAGAAAATAACCAATATTATGGGCTTTGAAGACATCCACTAAACGGTCATATTCGCGTTTTTGCGCGTCTGGGTCTTTCAGTTTAAAACGACACGAACCAAAGGCGCCGCCGGGGGTATGCATTAAAGTGGCAATCTCGTCATCCGTGTGTTGCGCGGTGTCGATGAGTTCTTCGCGTAAGGCACCGATAATGCCGTTTTTGGCGCCGAATACGGTACCCACCTCGGGTAAAGAACGGGCGGTTTGAATCACGCCACAAGCGGTGGCATTAATGACGGCTGTGACCCCGCCTGACTGACAATAAAGGGCATTTTTCTTAGACATGATATATTCCTGAATATTATTTTTTTTGGCTCACATATTGACTATATTAGCTTTGCGGTGTACTGTTAGCGCCTTTCTAAACAACACCTCAGCCCATTACAAGACGTGATTTCTTCAGGCAAAGATTTTAACTGAAAATGAAGTCACTTGCACCGCTGACTGCAAGATACCTTTATAATGGCAACCATAACGACAAAACAAGAGAGCTTTTTATGAGAATAGTTTTACTCGGCGCGCCCGGCAGTGGCAAAGGAACCCAAGCTAAACTGATTGTGAAAGAACGTCAAATTCCACATATATCAACCGGTGATTTATTGCGAGGAGCGATAGCCGATCAGACCGAATTGGGCTTGGCAGCCAAAAAAGTCATGGACGCCGGTGAGTTGGTATCTGATGAGATTGTCCTGGGCATGCTTAAAGACCGACTTAATCAGCCTGATGCCGCTAAAGGATTTGTGCTGGATGGTTTTCCACGCAATGTGCGGCAGGCCGAAATGCTGGAAGAGTTGTTGTCAGAACTGGACATTCAGTTGGATCATGCCTTATTAATTCAAGTTAACCCCGATGAAGTGGTGGCAAGAATTGCGAAACGTGCGCAAGAGGAAGGCCGGACCGATGACACCGAAGAAGTGGTCAGAAATCGCTTAGAAGTGTACCGCGAGCAAACCGAACCGGTGGCTGATTTTTATCGAAAGCAAGATATTGTGTCAGAAATCCACGGTACCGGTAGCATCGAAGAAGTGCATGACCGTATCCAGGCAGTATTTAGGTTTTAAAAAACAGTTAATTTTTAACGCCTTTTGTAATCACAAAAAGTTGTTGGTTCAATTGTTGAATTGGGCCAATTAATTTGTGTCCGAAACGTTCACACCACACCTGAAAATCTAATTCAGCATGCTCATCAGTCACGGCAATGCAGACTTGCTCACCGACTGATTTTTCATTGACCACAGTTTTTAATCGCAGTAAGGGCTGTGGACATAAAAGTCCTGTGGCATCAATGTCTATGTGGGGTATTTTGGTCATGCTGATAATTTATCATGAGACAAAAAAAAAGACCACAGGGGGGGGCGTGGTCTTTTAGTATTCAAGAGATTGAGAAAGGGGAAAAGGGTGTGTGTAAACTCAATCTCTCGACTTAGGTGTTAGTTTACCCATGCGTGCAAATAAAAACGTGATGACTATCACATAATTAAAATCAGCTCTGAAAAGATTGATTTAAATAATAAAAAACCCCGAACTTTGCAGTTCGGGGTTTTAACAACATCGTGGTTGTATGGTGACTGATTTACATCATGCCGCCCATACCGCCCATGCCGCCCATACCACCCATGCCACCCATATCAGGGCCGGCATCATCTTGCGGAAGGTCCGCAATCATGCACTCGGTGGTAATCATTAGGGCCGCCACAGATGCAGCGTGTTGTAAGGCGCTGCGGGTTACTTTGGCAGGATCTAAGACGCCGTCTTCAATCATGTCAACGTATTTGCCGGTTGCGGCGTTGTAGCCGTAATTGCCTTTGCCTTTTTTCACTTCGTTAAGAACCACTGAATCTTCTTCAGCACAGTTTTTAACGATTTGACGTAAGGGCTCTTCCATGCTGGTTAAGGTAATGGCGATACCGATGTTTTGATCTTCGTTGTCACCTTTCAAGTCTTTAATCGACTGTTGGGCGCGAATCAGTGCCACACCACCGCCGGGAACCACACCTTCTTCAACCGCTGCTCGGGTTGAATGTAAGGCATCTTCGACGCGGGCTTTTTTCTCTTTCATCTCAACTTCAGTGGCAGCACCAACTTTGATTACCGCAACACCGCCGGCCAATTTAGCGACACGCTCTTGTAGTTTCTCTTTGTCGTAATCGCTGGTGGCGTCTTCGATTTGTTTACGCACTTGGTTAACGCGGGCATCAATTTCTTTGGCATCACCGGCACCATCGATGATGGTGGTGTTGTCTTTATTGACTTGGATTTTCTTAGCAGAACCCAAATCCTCAAGCTCAACTTTATCCAATTGTAAGCCAACTTCTTCAGAAATTACGGTACCACCGGTTAACACAGCGATGTCTTCTAACATGGCTTTACGACGATCACCGAAACCTGGCGCTTTAACCGCACAGACTTTAACGGTGCCGCGCATGTTGTTAACCACTAGAGTGGCCAGCGCTTCGCCTTCAATGTCTTCAGCGATGATAAACAGTTTTTTACCGGTTTTGGCAACGGCTTCTAATACCGGTAACAATTCACGGATGTTGGAGATTTTTTTGTCGTGTAATAACACAAACGCATCATCTAATTCCGCTGTCATGGTTTCTTGGTTCGTCACAAAATAAGGTGACAAGTAACCACGGTCAAACTGCATACCTTCAACCACATCCAACTCGTTCTTCAAGCCAGAACCTTCTTCAACAGTGATTACCCCTTCTTTACCAACTTTGTCCATGGCATCAGCAATGATTTTACCGACTGATGCATCGGAGTTGGCAGAAATGGTGCCCACTTGAGCAATGGCTTTTGAGTCAGAGCAAGGGGTGGCTTGTTTCTTAATGGCTGCAACGGCTTTTTCAACGGCTTTATCGATACCACGTTTTAAATCCATCGGATTGCGACCGGCGGCCACGGCTTTTAAGCCTTCGCGAACAAACGCCTGGGCTAAAATGGTTGCTGTGGTGGTGCCGTCACCGGCGACATCGTTGGTTTGCGAGGCCACTTCTTTGACCATTTGCGCACCCATGTTTTCGAATTTATCTTCTAATTCGATTTCTTTGGCCACTGAAACACCGTCTTTAGTCACCAGTGGTGCGCCGAAGCTTTTTTCTAAAACCACGTTACGACCTTTAGGTCCTAAAGTCACTTTAACGGCGTTGGCTAAAAGGTTTACACCGCGAGCCATCTTGGCACGGGCATCTTCCGAAAATTTGATTTCTTTTGCACTCATAATTTAGTTCTCCTGTTAACCAATGATTCCAATAATGTCTTGTTCTTTCATAACGACAAATTTTTCGCCATCAATCTTCACTTCATTGACATTAAACTTGTCTTCAAATAAAACTTTGTCGCCAACTTTGACTTCTAAGGCTTTGACTTCGCCATTATCTAAAAGTCTGCCGTTACCAACTGCCAACACTTCGCCAATGACAGGTTTTTCAGTGGCAGAACTTGGCAGTACAATACCGCCTGGCGAGGTGGTTTCCTCTTCTAAGCGTTTTACAATCACGCGATCATGTAAAGGACGTATATTCATTGATTGAACTCCTCAAAATTAAAAATAGATTTATTTTTTGTTTGCACACCGCAGCGGAGGCCTTGGTGCTTAGTTGGTTGACATATTGGGTTGCCGGCTTTTTAATTCAAGTGGCAAACGAAAAAAATTAACTTCGTAAGCCCCAACCTTTATGCAAAATCAGCAGTGAAAAACCACCCAGTATCGCCACAAAAGTCAAAATTAGACCATAGGCCGCATAGATATTGATATCTGAAACACCTAAAAAACCGTACCGAAAGGTGTTGACCATATACAAAACCGGATTAATTTTTGAAACACCTTGCCAGAATTCAGGCAGCAAGGAGATGGAATAAAACACCCCGCCTAAATAGGTGAGTGGCGTTAAAATAAAGGTCGGAATAATGGCAATGTCATCAAACTTTTTAGCAAAGGCGGCATTAATAAAGCCCGCCAAAGAAAATACAATGGAAGTGAGCACCACAGTTGATATCACAATCCAAATATTATGAATCTGAATTTCCGTAAAAAACCAAGATATCGCGATGACAATGATGCCGACCGAGATACCCCTAAATAAACAACCACCCACATAACCGACCAGAATGGCCCAATTTGGCATCGGTGAAATCAGTAATTCTTCAATGTGTTTAGCGAATTTAGCACCGAAAAAAGAAGACACCATATTACCGTATGAACTGGTAATAACCGCCATCATCACCAAGCCTGGCACAATAAAAGACATGTAATCAAAGCCATCCATCTCACCAATCCGCGAACCGATTAAATTACCAAATATAATGAAATACAAGGTCATGGTAATGGCCGGAGGCAGTAAAGTCTGTGTCCAGATTCTGATAATTCGATTGATTTCTCTGCGCATCAGGGTTTTGATGCCGACATAGGTTGAATGACTCATGATAATGCTCCTTTGTCGCCGGTCATGGCGACGAATAGTTCCTCTAAACGGTTGGCCTTATTGCGCATTGATGTGACTCGGTAGCCGGATTCATCTAAGATTTTTATCACTGAATTTAAACATTCACTTCTGGCAATTGATAGTTCAATCGAAGCATCGTCTTTTAAAGTGGCGCCAAGTTCTTTTAATAAAGAATCAGCCGGTGTTTTATCCAAATCAAATATAAAGGTCTCAATATCGAGGGTTTTGATGAGCTCTTTAATGGTGGTGTTTCGGACAATTTCGCCATGGTCAATAATGGCGATATTCTTACACAATTGTTCCGCCTCTTCCAGATAATGGGTGGTTAGAATAATGGTGGTGCCGGTGTTGGCGATGTCTTCCAAAAACAACCACATGGAACGACGAATTTCAATATCGACACCGGCAGTGGGTTCATCCAGTATTAATAGCTTAGGCTCATTAACCATCGCCCGTGCAATCATCAAACGGCGTTTCATGCCACCTGATAAACCCCGTGAAACCGTGTCTTTCTTATCCCATAATTGTAATTGCTTGAGATATTTTTCGGTTCTTTGTTCGGCTATTTTTTTGGGTATGCCATAAAAACCGGCCTGATTACAGACAATGTTAAAGGGTGTCTCAAAGGTATTAAAGTTAAACTCTTGCGGCACCAGACCAATCATTGATTTCACCGCTTGTCGATCTTTGTCCAAATCTTTACCAAAGACAGTGACTGTGCCCGAAGTTTTATTGACTAAAGAGGACACAATGCCAATTAAAGTGGATTTACCGGCACCATTGGGTCCCAAAAGTGCAAAAATTTGACCGGCGTCTACCTTGAGATCAATGCCTTTGAGGGCTTGGGTGCCGTCATCGTAGGTTTTGACTAAATTGTTAACTTCGATTGCGTAACTCATAAAACTGTTTATCTCGGTTGAAAAAGTACCCATTCATCCACATACTGATGTCAGCTGAATTTAACTGATGATTATGGAACCCGAGTACAAAAAATACATTTGTGTCGTTTGTGGCTTTATCTATGATGAAGCCGAAGGTTGGCCGGAAGACGGTTTAGAGCCCGGCACCCGCATGGAAGACATTCCCGACACTTGGATGTGTCCCGATTGCGGTGTCACCAAAGAAGATTTCGAACTTCTTTAAGCTTAATGCTCACAACTGGCTGTGTGTTCGTGTTTAACGCAGCCACAACGCCGGTAATTCCGCCAGTGAGCTGCCACCATTAAACAACCACCTACTACATACAAGGCAGATTCCAGCCAGACACTGGTCCATGGTTCTGTGACAATGGCTAAAATCAAAAAACCCAGGCCGGCCGATGAGTAAATCAACACCCGGCCATCATGATGCTGTTTCCAGCCGTGGGCAATCGACCAAACCGCCAAAGCGGCAATCACGGTAAACCAAAACCAACCATGACCAATGTGTGCCCAATCAGGCAAAACCACCGAAATGCTCAGTAAAATCGGAAATAAAGCACAATGCACGGCACACAATCCGGAGATTAAAATCCCGAGTTTGTCAGCGGTTGGTTTGATGTTGGTTTCTGTCATTGTTAAAGAATGTAATCTCAGCGCGTCATGATACCAGATATGGGCGTCATCTGTCGTTAATCAAGTCACCAAGAAAACCTGTATTTGCGCTGAAACTCCACCTTGAGATTCCCAATTCTTCACACAAGTGTGTAAAATAAGGTGTTTCTCCAGATTGAAATAGCGTGATGACCATGGAAGCCAACCATTTCCCCCATGAAATAGAACAATTTGACCAACAAGCCGCCTTTTGGTGGGATGCCGATGGCCCTTTTAAAACCTTACACCACATTAACCCGGTTCGGGTTGGTTATATGCAAGGCATGGTGGAATTTAAGGATAAAAAAGTTCTGGATGTGGGTTGTGGCGGTGGTGTATTGAGCGAAGCGTTGGCGGCATTGGGTGCGCAGGTAACCGGCTTGGATTTGGCGGAAAGTTCATTGCAAACCGCAAAACTGCATTTATTGGAATCAGGTTTAGACGTGGATTATCAAAACCAGGACGTGGCAACTTTTAGTGAAGCCAATCAAGGCCAATTTGATGTGGTGTGCTGTTTAGAGATGCTGGAGCATGTACCTGATCCAAAAGGTATTATTACATCCTGCTTAAAAGCCTTAAAACCCGGTGGTTGGTTATTTTTATCAACCTTAAATCGCACCCCGAAAGCCATGATGCTGGGGATTTTTGCCGCAGAGCATGTGCTGAAACTGATTCCCAAAGGCACCCATCATTTTGAGCAATTTATAAAGCCTTCAGAGTTGGTACAGATGCTGAAAGACACGGACACTGAAATCAGAGACATCAGCGGTATGCGCTATAACCCCATGACAAAATCGGCAGTCATTGATGGCAGTGACTTAAACATTAATTATCTGATGGCAATCCAAAAAATCGACACCACATCGGATAGCCAATAAAAAATATGCCTTACCGCGCAGTCCTGTTTGATTTAGACGGCACCTTAATTGATACCGCCACCGATATGTTGCTGACTTTGAGTCAGTTGGCTGATGAGCACCAGCAGCCACATAACATTAATATTGCCGATTATCGGGGTTTTATAACCCATGGTTCTGCGGCCCTGATTGAATCTATCTTTGGCCGGCCGCCACAAGCAGAACGCGATCGCTTACAAAAACGATACCTGGATTTGTACCAGCAGAATTTGAATAAAAACACCCAATTGTTTGCAGGTGTCGCCGAGTTATTGAATCACCTTAATCAGGTCAATATACCGTGGGGCATTGTCACCAATAAACCGGCCTGGCTGGCGCGACCCATTGTCGAACACCTGCCTGAATTAACCGCCGGACAGGTGTTGATATGTGCCGATGAAATCGGGCATTCAAAACCACACCCAAAACCCATTACCCGGGCTCTGGAAAGTATGCAAATTAAAGCCGATGAAACGCTTTATTTGGGTGATGCTGAAAGTGATATTTTAGCTGCCCATGCCGCCGGCACCGCATCAGCCATTGCCTTGTGGGGCTATCTTCACGACCATGACCAGCCCGAACAGTGGCAAGCTCATCACATATTTAACAGTCCGCTTGAACTTTTGGCGCTGCTTCAAGCCAAATAAAAACCACAGCAAACTTCGAAAACATATGAAAAACCTGATCACCTTAGTTATCTTAGCGTGCAGTATTTTGTTCGCAACCACAGCCCACACCGTTGAAGCCCTGTCCGAAACGGATGCCTTAAAAAAACAGCTGGATAAGGTGCAAGATTTACAATCACGCCATGCCCTCATAAAAAATAAAGCAGATTTAATCTACTATGAAAGCATCACCTATCCTGAATTTCCACTCAATGCCTTTAGCAATGAACATATTCGTCAGGATTTTATCCAGGGTTTACGGTTTTCTGATAAGGGTTTGATTCGGTTTAATACCCATATCATAGAAACACTCGACTATGAAGATGCCTATAAAGTCTTGGCATTGTTTGGGCAATCTTTTTTAGCCGAGCATATTGTTTCAGCGGACAATGATGATAAAAGCCCGCCGAAAAAACCCTATCTGAGTAATGCCGAATACCCGTTATTGGCCCAATTACGTGCCATCGATAACCGAGATGATTCAGATGTGTCAGATTTAGACAGAATGGCTGATTTTAGGGGTTTTTATGACAACATACTGACGCCTTCGCTTGCAGAAAAAAACTGCTTGCAACGTGGACATCATGAAACCCTTGCGGTACTTCAGATGCTCTACACCATTAATTTTTACCGCAATGATTCGGACATTGCTGATTATCATTTAGCCTGCTTTAATGATTATGTGAGTCAATTCCCCAAGTCCAAATACATTCCTGCTGTGGCCACGGATGTCTATAAATCGCTGCTCAGTAGTCGTCAACTGACAGCCGCTCAACAGTTACACCGGCAGTATCCTGAAATGATTGTCGGTGACTTGCCGAGTATTCAAAGCCAAGAAATTAAAGGACCTTCCGTTTATCGCATTGCTGCGGATGAATCCGGCTTAATACAACAAGATTTCACTCTTAAAACTGAAACAGAAGTTATTGTCATCGCCCATCCATACTGCCAGTTTTGTCAGTTATTAATAAAAGACATCGTGGCTGATGAAAAGCTGTCAAAGTTTTTCAAAAAACATTCCAGATGGATTGCCAGTGAAAATTACTTAGACCACATCGATGCCATTGCCGAATGGAACAACAAATACCCAATGGCGAGATTAGACATTGCCTATTTAAAACAGGATTTTAACCAATTAGATGAATGGGGCACCCCAGCCATATATTTTTTAAAAGACGGTCAAGTGCTCGATAAATTAATCGGCTGGCCGGAACAAGGTCACCAACAAGACTTAATGACCTATATCGACAAATATTTTCCAAACGATCAATAAGCAGCACCCTAATTGTTGCCAAATATGACCTCAATGGTATTACAATAGACACCATTGATACATGGGCTAACAGCCACAACTTATAAGGGGTTAGCTAGCGGTTGCTTTATTTGTAGCCATTAATAGAGACCTTTGTATAAATCTGGGTCAGTGGAAAAAGAGCTAAAATTGCACCAATCAAGGCATGAAACGCAGTCTAATACGCCGTTATTAGTCAGTTTCATAACGCAGAGTGGTGCAATTTAAGACTTTTTAACTCGATTCACCATTTATGAAAAGGTCTCTAACCAATAAACGAGGATTATCGTGAGTAATTTACCAAACATTATAATTTCCAAGACCGATGCCAAACGCTTGGAAGATTTATTAGACGCCGTGAGCGGCGACAACACGCCGATTGCCGATGCTTTGGATGCCGAAATCAGCCGTGCCGATATTGTCGAGTCCAAGGATATGCCGGCGGACGTGGTGACCATGAATTCAAAAGTTAAGTTTAAGGTGTTATCCAATAATGAAACTTTTTGTTTAACTTTGGTTTATCCAAAAGACATGAAAGACAGTGGCGAAACCATTTCTATTTTAGCGCCTGTGGGCAGTGCCTTACTGGGTCTAAAAGAAGGCGACACCATTGAATGGTCAAAACCTGGCGGCGGATTGCTTAAAGTGAAAATTGAAGAAGTGCTCTATCAACCTGAGCGAGAAGGTGAAATGCACCGATAGAATTTATCGGTGTCTATATCGATTTTCATATGAATTTAAACCAGGTCACCATTCCGGTCAGTGATTTAAAAAAAGCCATTCATTTCTATCAGCAGCTTGGTTTCATTCTAATTGTCGACTCATCGCAATATGCCCGCTTTGAATGCCCTGAGGGTCATGCCACATTTTCACTGTCACTTGAAACAGCGCCCTTTCACAATGGCGCTGTTATCTATTTTGAACATGAAAAATTAGATCAATGGGTTGCTGAACTTAAGAAAAAGGGCATTGTCTTTGATCAAGAGCCAACCGATCAAACTTATTTATGGCGAGAAGCTGTTACTCTTGATCCCTCCGGCAATAAGGTTAAACTCTACTGGGCCGGTGACAATCGACGATTTCCGCCCTGGCGCGTTAAAAAAGAAGACAAAAAGAGCGGCTAAAAAACGCACAAGTCGTTTAATAGCCGTACTTTCCATGCAATAATAATCGGTAGTATCTTTAGTCCTGTCCCATCTATTCAATGGGTTCAAAACCATCAATAAAAATTATATCCGGATTGCCGGTGTAAAAGCGCACATCCACCCGTTTAATATTACCTTGATGATCCGCCACTTCGGCGCGTATATGTCGCTCTGTTGTATCGACAGGCAAGGCGGTTGTTATAGGAATATGATAAATGCCATCACCGCTGTTCACTGCCAAACCACTTAATTCACTTTCAGCAGGCTGGCCGTTGACCATAAAATTGGCTTTAATAGACAGTGTTGACAAGTCGATACCGGAGTTGGCGTCAGCCAGACCTAAACGAATCATATTAACCGGCGTTGGGTTGTAATTGGGTCGCGGTAAACTGATTGACAGGGTGGGTTTTAAGTCATCTAAAAACCAACCGAAACCGGGATTACCGCGAATCTCAGCGGTATCTATCGGTGCACCCAAATCAATCCAGCGGGCGATGGTCATTTTTTGCTCTCGGCTTAAATCACTCATGCCGCCGGCCGGGTGGGCACTACTTGGGATAAAATCTAAATCAGCCAAATTTGGATTGGCACCAGTTGGTAACGAAGTGGCATCGCCGGGAATGGCGGCTGTGGGATGATCGCTATTGAGCCAACCATCTAAGCGCTCGCCAAAAACTTTCCAGGTCAGCAAACTACGCCGACTTTGGAATTTACGGATATAGCGGCTGGCATTGGTTTGCCGCCAGACACCGTTATGTATGACCGGTGGATAACCGTAATCAGCAGATTCATCTTTCGCTAATCGACGGTAATCACCGGGTAAATAATCCTCCAGGCTGTGATCAGTTAAATTTAGATTGCCGGCGTTTTGATTGCCGTTATGGCAACTGACACAGTGGTTTTCTAAAATGGGTCTGATGTCCTGATAGAATTCCACATTGACTACTTTTTCGGGTTTATTTTCAAGTTCATTTTCGCCTTGATTGTTAACCTTGATAAAGGGTGTGGTTTTCGATAAGTCCCAGACCGGATAATCAGGCAAACTGGCGGCGGTACCGGCAAAATCCAAGGGTTGTTGGCTGTGCGCATGGCAGCCACCGCAATCGGTGCGCACCTCGCCGGGCCTCACCTGATGCCAGGTTTGCGACATATTCAGCACCATACCGTTGCGATCAATGGTTTGGAAAGTGAATGGCGTGTCAGCGGGAATTTTCACCAGAAAGCTGGTATCCGGATTGCCTTCTGCATCCAGAATCGGAGTGCCGTCAGGGTTTTCTTTACGCACCGGGATTTCACCCATAATGCGCAGCCGTTCATTGGCATGGTTATAAAAATCAGTGGAACCGCTGGGGGCGTGATTGGGTCCATATCGACGGTGGGTATTGGGTTCCATGGCCAGTAACCGAATCGCCCAGATATCGCTGTTGTCGTATTTACCGGCTTCGGCACCTTGCCACAACCAATTACTGCTGATGCGGTTT
Organism: Marinicella gelatinilytica; assembly: GCF_026410405.1. Lineage (GTDB taxonomy): Bacteria > Pseudomonadota > Gammaproteobacteria > Xanthomonadales > Marinicellaceae > Marinicella > Marinicella gelatinilytica. Next base: position 19,006 of record NZ_JAPMLN010000014.1, read on the forward strand.
TGTGAGGTATTAAATGGGTCTAAACCATCAAAATGATCAGAACCGCGACCGGGAGAGGTGTCGCGCTTGTAGAGGCTGCTTGAACCGACTAAACCATAGGGTGTGCCGGCCGGTAGTTGCGTATTAAGCTGGCCATCATTGGGCAACCATTCGCGGCTGGCCGGTTCCGGAGTGCCATGGATGGCTTGCCAGGGCACCACCGCTCTGGGCCAGACTTCGTTATAATTGGGGTCATTTTTAATCAGCACCAAGTCTTCGGGCTGCCATACTTGCGCTGAGTTTTCTATCACATATAAACCGCCGTCATAATAGGGAACAGTTGTGGGGCGATTGAGGTCGTTGGCCGGGCCGGGTGTCCAAACCACCAGTAAATCATTATTCGGTGCCGCGGATGGCTGGGTAAATTTACCGACGCGATCGACGCCATTATTGCCGATGGGTGCGGCGCTGTCGCCGGGATGGGTCATGGGTGTTACGGCTGAATAACCATAAGGTGTAAAGGAAAAGCGAAAAGGATAGGGCCCGGTTTGCTGGCTAACGGTTTGTTCAATGGCTGGATTTAACTCCGGAAAAGGACTACCAAATTGGGGCTGATTTGTGGGTCGGTCCACCGGAAATTTATACAAAGCCCCAAAGCCATTGTTATTCAAATTGTAGTACTGTTCCACCACAATCTCCCCGGATGAGATTTGCGTCATAAAGTGAAAGGCATTGGGTGACGTCATGGCACTGACCAAAGGCTGCCAATGTCGACCATCGGGTAAAATGGTCCAGATAGCCCATAAGCGCAGATCACGAATGCCTTGGGTTTCCAGGGTTGAGAACATCAAGCGTCCATCATTTAATATGGTTGGGTGTAAAGCACTGCCAATGGTCATCGGTGCGATGGCTTCGACATTGGAACCATCCACATCCATCCCATACAGCTGCATATTGGGATTGGTGTAACCTCGGGGTGGCACAAAACCATTACGGTTACTGGTAAAAGCCAGCTTATTGCCCGGTAACGGCATCGGACCTAAATTTAAAATACCGTAACCTAAACGGTTATAGCTGCTATCCGGGTTTAAGGGATTGCTTTCATCCCAGTTGCCGGCACCGGTATTGGGGGTAAATTCACCATGGGTTAACTGCTGAATTTGTCGGGTCTGTAAATGCATGCGGAAAATATCGGCACCCTGATAGGGTAAACGACCCCGCTGAGTATTGAGGTTATCCGGGCTAACATCATGAAATAAACTGTAATAAACCCATTGCGCATCGAAGGAAATAACCGGGTCGGTGACACTGCAGACCTCACAGTCAATCAAAGTCTCCTCACTGCCATCGGGGTGTAGCAGCATTAAATCAGCGCCATAATCAATCCTGCCGGGATGCGCGATTTCCGGCCAAATGGTATTAACCGTATCACCGAAACGTGGTTGTTTTACATACACAATATCATAATCAACAACGGCTGAATGACTGTTAAAACCAACAACCAGGATCAGGCAAAGAGCTAAAATTTTATATGTCATTATTTGTCCTAAAACTTATTATGGCTTAAGAATAAAATGATAAAGCGAATCTAAATGAGGCAGGAGTCACATTTTGCATCATTGCACTGTCGCGCTAATATACATAGTATCTTAAAACGTGATGATTAGGTATTATCGCCGTTATCAGAATGATCCAGCAATTTAGCTTGTTGGTTATGGGAATCGACGTGATTTAACAGGTGAATGGCTTTCAGCCACTGTTGAATCATGTAAAGTTGTTCACGCATAATATCTAAAACCGCCGTCATGGTGTTAAATGATATTTGTCCGCGAGAGCCGAGATTAAGGAGTTTGCTTTTAGCCTCGTCATGCTCAGCTTTGACCTGAATTTGGAGTTGATCGAGGTCAAAATCCGATAATAAGTCCGTGTTCAATAAAACACTGTCTTTGTATAAGTTTATAGCCAGCTTAAAATTGCCTAATTCAGTGTCATCTAAGCGTTGATATTGGTGATAAATGGTATTAATGGCTTGTGCGCAAGTCAGTAAATACTCATCAATGCGCAATAACAGCACCAGCTGTTTTGAGGTGTTTTCTGATAAGGCGTGTTGCTCAACAACCACGATAAATTCAGAAATCTGTTTAGATAAGTCCGTGATAATCCGGAGTTCTTCGGCCATAACCGTAAGTGATTGAGAAGTTTCAGTAAATTCAACCTGTGGTAATGTCCGAATACGATCAACATTGTCTTTGAGTTCCAGAATTAACGCATCAATGGCCAGTGTGGGCGACAGCGCAATGGCGCTATCAAGGTATTTGGATTGTGTGGGATGGGCTTCAAGCGATTTAAAACGATTTTCCAGAAAACCTGCCAGCTTATTGTTAAAAGGTAAAAAGCACAGCACCCCAATAATATTAAAAGTGGTGTGAAATAAGGCCAGTTGAATGCCCACGGATAAATCTAAATTAAAATGGAGGCTTAGTTTTTTTAAGAGAAAGACCAGCAGTGGTAAAATAATAAAAGCCACGCAGGCGGTGGTGGTGTTTAAAATCACCTGAGCCCAGGCCACCCGTTTGGCATTGGCGGTGGCACCGATGGTTGTCAGCAATGAGGTCGAAGAAGTACCAACGATAGCGCCGATAACCATGGCGGTGGCCGCATACAGTGTCAGCATTCCGGAAGCAGCGGCGGTAATGGTTAAAGCAATGGCGGCACTGGATGACTGGGTTAATAAAGTCATGACAACGCCCACTAAAAAGAACACGGCCATGGCGGTCAGACCTTCCACTTCAATTGAGCTGACATCAAAACCACTGACGATGCCCTCAAAGGCACTTTTCAAGGTATCGATACCGACAAAGAATAACCCAAAGCCCACCAGAGCCAGTGCCAAAGATGACAATCTGCCTTCTGATTTTCTAAACAAACGAATCAGCATACCAATGCCAATCATCGGTAACGCCACCGCCTGGATATTAAATTTAAAACCAACCACGGCCACCAGCCAGCCGGTCATCGAGGTACCGATATTGGCACCATATATGATTCCCAGGGTTTGGCGCATAGACAATAAACCGGCATTCACAAAACCGATGGTGGCAACAATCACGGCACTGGATGATTGCACAATGGCGGTCATTAAAATACCTGCAGACAGACCGCGCCAGGTGGAATTGGTCCAGGTGGCTAATATATGGCGCAACGAGGCACCCGCGGCCAGTCGCAAGCCATCGGTCATCATGCCGACAGCCAGTAGGAATAAGCCCAGGCCACCCAATATTAAACCCGATATATGTAACAATTGTGCAGTCATGATAGTACGTTTGCCTTACTCATCGGATTGTGATTAATCCATTCTTCTGGTGGCTATAAATCATACGATAATTGCCGCGCAAAAGCGATCAGCTGATAAAGCTGAATTGCGATCTTTACCCGAAGATCAGCCCACCATTTTATTTAAGGCGTGTAATAAGTGGCCGCTCCCGGTCCCACCGGAAAGCCAATAACAAATACCCACAAATAAAACAGCAAGGTCCAACCGACAAAGAACACGATGTTATATGGCAACATGGTGGCAATCAGTGTGCCAATACCCAAATCCTTTTTATAGCGACAGGCCATGGCCAGAATCAAACCGAAATAACTCATCATTGGGGTAATGACATTGGTCACAGAGTCACCGATGCGGTAGGCGGCCTGAATGGTTTCCGGGGCATAACCGACCAGCATCAACATCGGCACAAAAATCGGTGCAGTCACCGCCCATTGCGCCGAAGCGCTGCCCAGGGACAGGTTCACCATGCCGCAGAGGATAATAAAAAACAGAAAAATAATCGGTCCGTCTAAGCCCAGACTTTGAATTAAAATCGACCCTTTGATGGCCATGACCGTGCCTAAATTTGACCATTTAAAAAACGCCACAAATTGTGCCGCGAAAAATACCAGGACAATATACAAACCCATGGTGCCCATACTTTTACTCATGGCATCGATGACATCACGGTCATTTTTCATGGTGCCGACTACTTTGCCGTAAACAAAACCGGGAATGGCAAAGGTGATAAAAATAAACACCACGATGCCTTTTAAGAACGGTGAGCCGGCCACTTCGCCGGTTTCTTGGTGGCGCAAGATTCCCCACTCAGGAACGATGGTTAAGGCCAATAAACCACACAAGATTAAAAAGCTCAAACCGGCCATTTTTAAGCCCTTTTTTTCTTGTTTAGTGACGCCTTCAATTTTTTGTTCACCCAAATCAATACTGGCTTCACTTTCGTCATACTTGCCCAAGCGTGGCTCAACAATTTTCTCCGTAACAAAGGTCCCCAAAATGGCAATTAAAAAGGTGCTGACCACCATAAAGTAATAATTAACTTCTGCGCCAACAGAATAAGTCGGGTCAATCAAGCGGGCGGCTTCTTCAGTAATTCCGGACAATAATGGATCCACCGTGCCTAAAAACAAATTGGCACTGTAACCGGCAGACACACCGGCAAAAGCCGCCGCCAAACCGGCCAAAGGATGTCGGCCTAAAGAATGAAAAATCATGGCGGCTAAAGGTATCAGCACCACATAACCCAGCTCTGAAGCGGTATTGGAAACCACCCCGGCAAACACAATAGTCAGCGTGACCATGCGTTTTGAAGCACCCATCACCATGGAGCGCATACCGGCGGATAACAGCCCCGAATGTTCTGCCACTGAAACCCCGAGCAAGGCCACTAAAACCGTACCCAAGGGTGCAAAGCCGGTGAAGTTTGTCACTAAGCCGGCAACAATCCGCCGCAAACCTTCGGCAGAAAACAAAGACACCACTTCGATGACACCACCTTCAACCCTGCTACCTTCAGGACGTGGATCGACGGCGCTGATACCAAGCCATTCAGCGACACCGCTAAACAGAATAATAAACACACAAAATAGGGCAAACAAAGTCACCGGATGCGGTAATAAGTTACCCAACCACTCAACAAAAGCCAGAAACTTAGCAAATAAACCGCCGGATTTTTCCGGTGGCTTGGGTGGCTTGTTCGGTAATTTTTTATGGCTGGTTTTGACGCTTGTGTTTGACTCAGTTTTTGAATTCATCGCTGGTGGCTTTTAAACAAAAGGGTCTATTCTTCACCAACAGTCGTGAATTTGCAATAAAAGTTGCTTAACTCATACCTAATCACATAACTTAAAGTGCTATGATGCGCTATCAAAAAATATATAACACCACCCTTATTATTCGATATTTCATAGGATTTACCCCTAAACCATGAGTACATTTTATTTATATGTGGCCCTGATATTAGTGACCGTATTCGGGATATACCGCTATCATAAATCTCGAAAAGCCAAGAAACGGCAGTTACTTTTTACTCTGGATACGCCCAAAGAATGGCTGAATTACATCGAAAAAAATGTCGCCATTTATCACTTTTTACCAAAGGATCTGCAGCGAGAATTATTAGGTCACGTTCATGTCTTTGTCGCCGAAAAATACTTTACCGGCCATGCCGGTTTAGAAATTACCGACGAAATCCGCGTCACCATAGCGGCGCAGGCTTGTTTATTGCTGTTAAATCGTAACACCAATTATTTCCCGCATTTAAAAACCATACGCGTCTATCCCGGCGGTTTTAAAAACCCAAAACACGAAGACAAATTAGGCCATCATCTCGGTGAATCCTGGCTTCGAGGGCCGGTGGTTTTATCCTGGAACGACGCTATTGAAGGTGGTCAGGATGCCGAAGATGGCAGGAATGTGGTGATTCATGAATTTGCCCACCAATTAGACCAACTCGATGGCGCCGCTGACGGCAGGCCTTTAATCAATCATGCCCATCTAAAAACCTGGAGCAAAGTCATGAGCAAAGAATTCAAAAGCCTCCGCGTCAAAGCCAAACTCAGAAACCATGCCTTTTTTGACTATTATGGCGCCACCAACCCCGCCGAATTCTTCGCCGTTATTTCCGAGCACTTCTACGAACAACCGAAAACCTTCCGGGAAAAACACCCCGACCTTTATGAATTGTTGGTGGATTACTACAAGGTTGATCCGGCGACTTGGTTAAGAAATTAGAAAAAATGCTTTGTAAATTGAACTCTCTCTTAACCGAGATAAGTTAGAATCAGCATTATAAAAGTTTTTTATAGGGTTGATTATGATCAAAGCAATTCCCCTAATGCTTCTTATTTTGTTTCTATTGGGCTGCAGTGAACAATACGTCACGGCTGAAGGCATGATATCCACGCAAAAAGCCATGTTAAAAGCACTTTGTGAGGATGAGAAAAGTTGTCATCAGGACATTGACCATTTAGGAAAATCGTGCCAAAAAAATATCATTGATGGCGTTGTATTTGAAGAACTGAACGACATGCAGCAAATGCAGACAATCGGTGAATTCGGTGCCTGCATTGTTAGGCAAATGGATCAAGGTTTTCAAAAACGATTTGACGAGGCCATCCCGGTGACTGAAACCGGTGTTGAAACTACCCGCCCATCAAGCAGTACAAATAACAATGGGCTTTTGGTTCGGCTTATGAAGGATGGTATTCGGTTTACCGATAAATCAACACAGCGCAATACCGATGTTCCTATCAAAGATCTCAGAGATTATATTCAAAACGAGAAACTGGCTGAGAAGCATTGGTTGGTTTTATTAATTGTCGACAAAGATGCTGATACCGGTGATATGGTAGTAACCATGGATATTTTTAAAAGTGCCGGTATTGAAAAGATTCATGTTGCCGGTGGGAATCGTTAGGTTCTAAGTCACATTCAACAAACTTTCAATTATGGCTGAACGCAACTGCAAACTTACCTGCGAAGGCCGGTATCTCGTGTCTTTTGAAAAACAAAAGCTGGAAACAAAACCTGGGACAGGCATCAAATTCATAAATTGTATTCGTAGATAAGTTAATTGCCACGACCAAGCTCATTCCTAAAAGACGCTGGATACCGGCCTTCGCAGGTATGTTGGTTTAAGATAATTATTTCAGTAGAACAGCCTGGTTGAAGACCTCTTTTCATTGCGATAGTTGGTTTTGTGGATAGATTTAGATCTAAACTGAATTTGCATCCCATAAATAAAAACCACTTAAATTAGATAATATGTACAGGGTGTTTTCAATTACAATCAATGATTTGTCTCAGAATTATGGTTAAAAAAATTAATTCCCTGGCAATTCATAAATTAGCTGAACGAACTTTTATTGAAAACCTGAAGCCGTTTTTATATTTTGCTGGGCTTTTTATGGCGCTGTCTTTGTTGATAGAGCTAATATTTGGGCCGGGAGCCGATGGTTTATTGGCTAATACGATTGGTTATTTAATCTATGCGAAATTAGCCGTTTTGGTGCACCGAACGGTTTTATTAAATGAAAAGGGCATTATGTACGCCTTTAAATGGGGCTGGCCGGAAATTATTTATATGCTGGGCATTGTAGCGATATTAATCGTTGTTATGATTGGCGTTGGCTTAGTCACTTATCTGTTTTTGTTAATATCACCGACTAGTTTAGACAGTGGTGGACTGACTGCTCTATCGATTGTCTTTTATATAGGAATATTTATATTGGCGGCTTATTATGGTGCTCGGGTTGCTCTGGTCTTCCCAAGCATCGCCATCGGCCAATCTTTTACACTTCCTGAAATTTGGCACAAAACCAAACCCCATACCCTGACCGTATTTTGGCTGGTCATTCTCTTTCCCATCCTGGCCCAACTGGTACCGGCCGCGGTGTTCTTACTGCCGTTCCCTGAATGGTTGTTGGGCGTTTTAGTCCTGGCCATGTACGCCGTGATTGTTATTTATTGCGTCACCTTGTTGTCTCACTGTTACCAGGAAATTATGGGTGAGCCGGATGAAGAACAAGACTTGTCACAACAAACTGTATAGTCATAATGGTTAATGTGGAGGCATTTAAATGTCTGAAAGTAATAGATAATCGCGTATAATTATTGTGCTTTTATTATGAAAAAGACCCATGTTAACGCAATTAAGAAAGATTAGGCGGCAACTTTTGGGAGAACGGCGCTTCAGTAATTATCTTTTGTATGCCCTTGGCGAAATTGTGCTGGTGGTGGTCGGCATCTTAATTGCTGTCGCCATCAACAACCATTATCAAGCCAAAGCCACGCAAGCCAAAGCGCAGGTTTATTTAGCCGGATTAAAATCCGAGTTTCTTGATAATAAACAAAAGCTGGCCGTCCTGATTGACGTGAATAACAGCAATCTGGCCAGTGCCCGTGCCCTTACAGAATTAATCAATCAGCCTTTGGATCAAGTCGATGAGGTGCACTTTTCCCGGTTACTGATGCAAGCGCTTAATAACGATGTGGCCTATAACCCGAATAATTCATTACTCACGGAAATGATGAACTCAGGTAGTCTAAAGGATATTGAACCGGCCCGATTGCGGCATTTGTTAACCAATTGGCTGGCCAATTTAGAAGACATTGCCAAACAAGAACAAGACCTCAAGCTGCAAAGAGAATATTTAATCGACTTCTTCCGTGATTCTGACACCCGTTTTAAAACAGTTTTACAACAGGCCGGCGCACTGCCTACCGGTGCCGATGAAAGCATTCATTCGCCAGTAAAAAGTAACCTGCACCTGTTACAGTCACCGGCATTTGAAAACAATCTACTGATGTTTATTCTTACCAGCGAAGCCACTGAAGAAAATCATTACCAGCCGCTGATGGAAAACATTAATACCATTTTGGCCTTGATTGATGAATTTTTGGAAAGTTAGCACAGCTGTTGAGTCAACTCATCACAAACCTGCCAAAGTACTAAACCATCCTCCAATCTCAACAGCCACACAATCGGAATGCCTTTGTTTTCATCGATGCCGTAATAGGCGCCGAGTAGGGTGCCGATGACGATGGCGCGGCCGGCGTTGTCGCCACCTGCGAGGATGTTGGTTTCTACGGCTTGTTGGTAGGATTCGGTGTTATTGAGGATATGGAAACACAGGGGCATGGCCTGGGATAAGGGGCAGGCGCGGCCGGTGGTTTCGCCGTATTGGACGGCATCGGTTTGGGTGCTGTTTAGGGCATCTTTAAGTCCTTTTCGAACGCTTTCCGGAGCTTGTTCAGCGACTTGTTGCAGGGCTGTGTTCAATTCTGCGCCGCTTAAAATTAATGTCAATAAATCCGCATAAACCTGTCCATAATCAAGGGCATCTGAGTGGGTGTTGGTGATTTCGGTGGCTTGTTTTAAGATTGCTTGGAAGTCATCATGCGCATGATAAGCCAATATAACCGGCGACAATCTGGCCAGGGCGGGTAATTGATCATCTTCTATTCCCGATGGTTCGGTTTGTCCCGATGCCAGGTTCTTCAATGTGCCTGCGGTGGGTTTGTCGATATATCCCTGAAATGAGCCGCCGGCGCCAAAGCTGTCTTTAAAATGTTGTTGCACTGATGCCAAGTTGAATTCGCCCTGGTAGTCATTCATGCTGTTAATCATTAAACGTAAAGATTCGCCGTAATGCGTTAGCATGCCGCTGTGTTTATGGCCGTGGGCAAAGTAACCGACTTCGTCGCGGTAATTGTATTTATCGACCGGTAGAAAAGCCACCCGGTTGTTGTGCTGTTGAGTGACTTCTTTGATGCGATTAACATCGTATAGCCAATGCAGTCCCAGTGAAGCGGCATCGGCGACTAAGCCGCCGATTAGGGTATTTCGGTTTTGATTATGGTTATTCATGGTTTTTATTATAAACCATGTCAAGCTGACTTCCTTGTCAGCTATAAAAACTTAGGAGTGATCAGTGGCTTCTTTGGTTTTATGTTGGATAGGCTTGGTATCAGAACGATGACCAAACATTCGTTGTTTTAATTTTTCCTTACCTTCATGAACGTCGATACCGATGGCGTACAATGCCGGCACCATAAATAAGGTGACAAAGAAAGCCATAAAAACACCAAAGGCCAGAGACACCACCACCGGTTGCAGAAATGCCGCTTGGATGGAGCGTTCCAACATCATTGGCATCAGACCGACTATGGTGGTGACTGAAGTGAGTAAAATGGGCCGGAATCGCGCCACACCGGCTTCGATAATGGCTTCTTTGGCTTCCATGCCTTTGTCTTTGAGTTGATTGCAGTAATCCATCAACACCAAATTATCATTAATAACCACGCCGGCGGCCGCGGCAATACCGAAGTAACTGAAAATTGCCATGGTCATGCCTAAGGCGGCGTGGCCAATGACTGCTCCAATAAAAGCAAACGGCATGGCAATCATAATCAGTATAGGCTGGGTATAACTCTTGAATGCCACCGCCAACAGGGTATACATCGAGAAAAAGGCAATCAGATAAAGACCTAACAGTTCTTTGAAAAAGCGGGCTTCGCCTTCGGCCTGGCCGATTTCACCGCGAATAATGCCGGGATAGCGTTTTTCCCATGCTGGATAAAAATTGGCTTCCATATCATCAACAATATCCTGCCGAACGTTGTCTTTCATATCGGCACTGACCCGAGCAGCGCGGTTACCGTTCCAGCGTTGAATGCTATTAATACCGGGGGCAAATTCTAAATCAGCCACTGATAATAAGGGCACCGCATGGCCATCGGGTGTGCGCACGTGGAAATTATTTAAACTTTCTATGGAATAGCGCTCAGATTTCGGATAACGCACCTTGACCCGAACATCTTGACCGTTGCGCGGCAGTCGTTGTACTTCTTCGCCAAAGTAGGCTTGTCTCACTTGGCGGTTGACGGATCCTAAGGTCAGCCCCAATTTGGTGGCACCGGGTTTTAGCGTAATGCGAATTTCCTCAGAGGCGCCATCGAGATTGTTGCGTACATCATAGAGAGTCTCGTAGGTTCTTAATTGTTTCTCTAAATCAGCAGTGGCAGCCCGTAAGGTATTGAGATCCGGGTGCCGCACAGAGACCTCAAAGGCGGGATCGTTATCGCCGTCGGTATATTCGACTGACACTTCTTTGGCGTCGGGGATCTCTCCCATCAGTTCGCGTAAGCGGATGGACGCGTCTTTAGCGGTCATATCACGCACTTCAGGTGGTGACAATTTGACAATCGCCATGACGCTGTCGCGTCGAGAACGGGTGTACCAGTTTTCAATGAGCTCACCTTCACCTTCGGTGCGTTCACTGACCTCGTCTACCAGTGCTTGTTCTGCTTGTTGCAATTGCGCCAGAATTTCTAAAGCGCGGCTGTAAGGTGCGCCTTCGGGCAACACCACATTGACCCTAATTTCATCGGATTCGATGTCCGGCATAAAGCCTTTTTTCACCAAACCATTGCCAAACATGCCAAAGCCAATAACAAGTAAGCCGATAAAAATGCTGGCGGTTAGATACTGATGGGTTAAGGCCCAATTAATCATGCGGCGATAATGTTTATCAGCGAAGTTAATAATGCCATGGGCGATTTTTTTCTGTAAACGACCAAAGCGGTTGTGAACCACCCGCGGTTTCATTTTCGATAAATGTGCCGGTAATATAAACAAAGATTCAATGAGTGAGAATGTCAAAGCCAGAATCACCACCCAGGTAATGTGGCGGGTAAATTCACTGGTAGAACCGCCCAAAAATAACCAGGGTAAAAAGGCCATAATGGTGGTTAAGACACCGAAAATAACCGGTTTGGCCACCATTTGGGTGCCGGCAATGGCGGCATTAACGCCGCCGCCCATCTCCATGGATTTGCTGTGAATACCTTCGCCCACCACAATGGCGTCATCGACCACAATACCCAACACCAGTAAAAAGGCAAAAGTGGACAGCATATTTAAAGACACGCCCACAGTCGGTAAAAATACAAAGGCACCGGCATAAGCAGTGGCAATACCAATCGCCACCCACAGTGCCACTTTGGGTCGTAAGGTCATCATCAATACAAATAACACTAAAATCAAACCCATAAAAGCCGACGAGCCGATGGTGCTCATGCGACTTTTAAAGTCTTCGGCGCTGTCGGTCCAAAGTGTCAGTTTGGCATTGTCAGGTAAGGTTTCCTGGCGTTTGGCAATCCACTCATTGGCGGCTTCGGAGGCGGTGACAATATCCATGATCTCGGTGGTCATGACCTGAATCAGTACCGCAGGCTCGCCATTTAAAGTGGCTAAAATGGGCTCATCCTCAAAACCATCAATCACAGTGGCGACATCACCAACCCGCACCACGCCGCCGTCCTGGTCTTCGCGAATAATAATATTCTCAAAGTCAGTTTCGGTGTCGGCTTGATTACGAACTTTCAGTTGATAGCTACCGGTTTGGGTGCGAACCGTTCCGGCAGATTGGTTTAAAGAAGCACTGCGAATGGCATTGGCAACATCTGAAAATGTAAGGCCGTAACGTTTTAAGGCCAATTCACCGACTTCAATGGAGACTTCTTCATTGCGGGTGCCGAATAATTCCACCACGGTAATGGCCGGTAGTTGTGCCACTTCACGGCGCAGTTGTTCAGCCAGCCGTTTTAATTCGCGTTCTTCCATATCACCATGTAAGGCGATACGAATAAATTCATTGCGGTTAACCCATTGCTGCACAATCGGCGGTTCCATGTCTGAAGGGAAGGTGGAGATGGAGTCAATCCGGATTTTGACGTCATTAAGGAATTGGGTGAAATCCACTTGTTGTTCAGCCAGAATATAAACAGCACCGCTGCCTTCCCGGGAGCTGGAACGAACCCACTCAATGGCGTCCATGTCACTCACCGATTCTTCAATGCGTGCCACTAACTGCTCTTCCACTTCCTGTGGTGATGCACCGGGCCAGGCCACCCCAATATATAAACCGGGAAAGCGTACTTGTGGTTCCATTTCTCGCTCTAAAGAATTAAAACCAATGATACCGGCCAAGAAAATGCCAATCATCATCAGGTTTGCGGCGACGTGGTTATTGGCCCACCAGGCAATGAGACGGTTCATAATCGTTCCCCTTTAATTATTTAGAGCAGGTTGCGCTTGTTCGTTATCAACAGCAGCGGTGGCTTTTTCTTTGGATAATGGAATAACTTTCATGCCGTCATAAACATTATTGACAGTCGAGGTCACCACTTGCTCATCGCCATGAATGCCCTTTTTCAGCATCACTTCATCTGCGGTGGTGGCATAAACTTCGACCTGACGAATTCGTAGATTATTATCGCCATCAACCACATAGATGGAGTCATCCTGTCGCAGGGCATCACGCGGCAGTACCCAAGCTTCGGTTTCTTCGCTACCGGTTATGTGTGCTATGACGAACATGCCGACCGCAAAAGGTGCACCATTATCAGCGGCTTCGCCATAAGGATCTTGTACTTCGGCAATGGCGTAAGTTAAGCGGGTGTTTTGATCAACCGCAGCATTGGTCCGGACAATACGGCCTTGCCATTGATGTGTGGTTCGACCTATTTCGGTGGTAAAAGTAACTTTTGGTGCAGATTCTGCATCGGCTTCAAACCCCAGTGGTATTTTAAGGGTGGCCAATTGTAAATCTGTCAGCGGTAAACGCACTTGTGCGGTATCAACCGAAAAAACCCGACCCAGTAAGGTGCCGGCAGCAACGTACTGACCTAAGCCGATATCACGGGAAACCACACGGCCTTTGAATGGCACTTTTATTTCGGTGCGTTGCACATTTAATTGGGCTTCTTGTAAGTCAGCTTTAGCGGCGCGTAATTTGGCCTCTGCTTCAAGGACTTGTGGTTTGTTGAGGGCAAAGGGTGAAGGTTTAGAATCACCTTTTTTCTGGTCCCAGGTGTCTTTTTTCATTTTTTCATTGGCCAATTCACGCTCTAAGGCGACCTGGGCTTCGGCGACCCGGGCTTCAGCACGAATAACCGCGACTTTATAGTCGGTGTCATCAATTTTAACCAATACGGTATCGGCATCAATGGCCGCACCTTCATCGAAATCTTCACTGATGCTAATCACATGACCACTGACCCGAGAAGTTAATGGAATTTCATTTTTTGGCCGCACTTCACCCTGGGTTTCGACATCGATGGTGCGTTTAATTTGTTGTGCCTGTGTGACGTATAAAGAAACTGTACGTTCAGTACTTTCCTTTTTCTCAGGCTCCGGTTTGCCAGCGACCATCAGTTTTAAGCCGACATAGCTAACAACCAGTACCCCGATGGGCAACATAATTTTGGTTAATTTATTCATGGTGTTTCCCTAGTTCTGTGTGCTTGTGGTTTTTTTAAATTTTGTAACAACAATGAGCCGAGATTGTATTTAAACAAATTAAGTGCGTTATTACATGGGCCAGAAGTCAGTATTTATATGCGTAATCAATGATTTATAGGACACAAGTAATGGTTATTCTTAATGAAAATATGGTGTTTTACGCTGTGTCTTTAGATAACCGCAAAATGCGCGCAGATTTGCGGGTCGGGTATTGTGGTTTGATGCAAATCAAATATCAAGGTAAAAGTCATGTCATAACGTTGTCTGCGCTTGCACCTAAGACTTGAATCGGGACAATGAAGGTTTTGTATATGACAGGCGACTCTTATGTCTCACCATGAAGATTGGAATCCGCGTTCAGATGAGAGTTTAAATCAGGCCATTACGACCTTTGATCGTATGCGGGCGGAATGTCCGGTGGCTTACAGCGACTATTTGAAATGGTCTGTTTTTCGGCATGCCGATGTGACCACCATTGTTAATGACCACAAAACCTTCAGCAATCAGGTCTCACGACACATCTCAGTGCCCAATGGCATGGATCCGCCGACGCACACAGTGTATCGTGATTTGATTAATCCATATTTCAGTGATCAAGCGGTGCATGAATTTGAACCAACTTGTCAGGAGATTGCCGGACGCTACGCACATTTAATCAATCAGGCTCAGGAACTTGATTTTATGGCAGAATTTGCCTGGCCGGTGGCGGTGGCCATGCAGTGTGCTTTTTTGGGTTGGTCAGATCAACACATCGAACCCTTAACGGTATGGGTCAAAAGAAACCAAAAAGCCACCCTGGCACAAGACCGGGCTGAACTGGCAGATTGTGCTGCAGAGTTTGAGGTCATTGTTTCGGGTGTTATTGAGCGTCATCAGAATAAAGACGATGTTACCGCACGCCTGTTACAAGAACGTGTTCATGACGAGCCGCTAACCCGCAGCCAGCTCATCAGCATTTTACGCAATTGGGCGGTGGGTGAAATTGGTACCATGGCGGCGGCCATGGGGATTTTGCTACAATTTTTAACCGAAAGCCCAAATATCCAGCAGCAACTGCGAGCGGATGGCGCAAAAATTCCCGAGGCCATCGAAGAAATCTTGCGTTTGCAGGGACCCTTGGTCACCAACCGCCGTAAAACCACGTGCCCGGTTAAATTGGGCGGTCGTGATATTCCGGTAGATTCTATATTAAGTTTAAATTGGGTGTCAGCCAACCGTGATGACAGTGTTTTTGAAGATGCCGAACAGTTTCGTTGGGGTCGAGATCACAGTCAAAATTTATTGTATGGTGCCGGTATTCACTATTGCCCCGGTGCCGGTTTGGCGCGCATGGAGCTCAAAGCAGTTATCACGGCTTTACTTGATGTCAGCAGCGACATTGAAAGCGCCGGTGAAACCACAGCCGCGCATTATCCTGGCAGTGGTTATGCCACGCTGCCGATTCACATGCTAAAATAAAGTAAGCGTTAGAGACCTTTGCATTCAATTTTTCGCTTATCCGCGTCGCTCTCGGGCTTGACCCGTGAGTCCGGTATGCGTAGCATTTAAGGTGAGTGTCACCACATCGTTGACTGAGCTGTCTTGGGTGGTGAATGATTGAGGATATGTTAGGAGTCAAGTCATGAGTTGGGACGATCGTTACAATGATGAGGGTTATTTCTATGGGGTGGCACCCAATGATTTTTTGGCGGCAGAATACCAGGCCATTCCGTTGGGTCGGGTACTGTGCCTGGCTGAAGGTGAAGGCCGCAATGCGGTGTTCTTAGCGGAACAGGGCTATCAAGTCACGGCTGTGGATGCCTCAAAAGTGGGTTTGGAAAAAGCCAAAAAACTGGCCCGGGACCGTGGTGTAGAGATTACCACCGTGCAAGCTGATTTGGCTGAATATCAGATTGAAGCCTCATCTTGGCATGGCATTGTTTCCATCTTTTGCCATTTACCACCAAAATTACGACAACGGGTTCACCGGGCGGTTGCGGACGGATTGGTGTTAGGTGGCGCGCTGGTGTTAGAGGCTTACACACCGGCTCAGTTAAATAACAATACCGGCGGACCACCGAGTGCTGAATTGATGATGGATGCAGCCATGCTCAAAGCTGATTTTAAGGCGTTGGATATTGTCCATCTGGCTGAATTAAAGCGCGATGTTATCGAAGGCCGCGGTCACACCGGTGCTGCCGATGTGGTGCAATTATTAGCGACAAAACCATGAACACAATAACACCTTTTCATTTAGCCATACCATGCCGTGATGTCGCGGAAGCCACCGCTTTTTATCGTGATGTCCTGGGTTGTTCTTTGGGACGTTCCAGTGATGACTGGATTGATTTAAACCTGTTCGGACATCAACTGGTGTGTCATTTAGACCCGAGTTTAGGTCACACTGGCCAAGTCACGCTGGTGCACAGTGATGTCGATGCCCATGCGGTGCCGATTCCACATTTTGGCGTGGTGTTAAGGATGACGGATTGGAATCAATTAGCCGCACGCTTAAAGGATTATGGCATACAGTTTATGATTGAACCTTATGTGCGCTTTAAAGGCCGGGCCGGTGAGCAGGCCACCATGTTTTTTAAAGACCCCTCAGGCAATGCCCTGGAATTTAAAGCTTTTAAAGACCTGAGCCGTTTGTTTGCCACCGATTAATTGGTATTTGACTTTCAGACAAAAAAACGCCGCAGAATTTAGCGGCGTTTTTATTAGGCTTACTTTAATTTTTAAAGGGTTTCTTCTAACCATTTAAAGAATTCCTTTTGCCAGATTAAGCCATTTTGTGGACTGGCAATCCAATGGTTTTCATCTGGGAAAAACACCAAGCGGCTTTTGATGCCTTGTAATTGTGCGGCTTGGAAAGCGGCTAAGCCTTGGCCGATCGGTACGCGGTAATCGGTGTTACCGTGCATCACCAGAATTGGCGTGTCCCAGTTGCTGACGAAGTTGACTGGATTAAACTCTTTCAGGGCTTTTTGGGCATCTTCATTGTCCTTGTCCCAATACGGTCCGCCCATGTCGTAATCAACAAAAAACAGCTCTTCAGTGGTGCCGTACATACTGCGCAGATCAAACACGCCGGCATGGGCAATAAAGGTTTTAAAGCGTTTGGCATGGTGGCCGGCGAGATAAAACACCGAATAACCGCCGAAGCTGGCACCAATGGCACCTAAACGGTCTTTATCCACATAGGATTCCTTGGCCACATCATCAATGGCATCAAGATAGTCCTGCATCGCGCCACCACCCCAATCTTTACTGATGGCTTTATTCCATGCCACACCATGACCGGGCATGCCGCGGCGATTCGGCGCCACAATGATATAGCCTTGTGAGGCCATCACCTGGAAGTTCCAGCGGTAGGAATAGAATTGCGATAAGGCGGATTGTGGTCCGCCTTGGGCGTACAGCAAGGTTGGGTATTTTTTGTTTTCATCAAAATTAGGCGGATAAATAACCCAAGTCAGCATGTCGTGGCCGTCTTGGGTTTTCACCATGCGTTTTTTCACCGTGGGTAAATCCAACGCATCATAGAGATCATCATTGACGTGACTAAGTTGTTTGAATGATTTTTTCTTTAAATCAAAACGATAAATTTCCGGCGCATGGTTCATATCGGTGCGGGTGACAATCAAGGCACCATCGACTTCTCCAACAATACCGGTGACATCGAATTGACCTTCGCTGAGTTGTTGTAAATCCGGCATGCGTTTGGTTTTACCCGGATCATCAACGCTGAATAATTGCACGGTACCTTTGACCGGTGCCGTAAAATAAATTTTTTCACCGTTTTCGGCCCATTTGAAGCTGCGCACTGTACCGTCCCAATGGGCGGTGAGGTTATTGCTAAAGCCTTTATGCTGCACGATAATGTCATTCTTATCGGCCTCATATCCGGGGGTTTTCATTTGTAACCAGGCCAGTGTGCCTTTTGAAGAAAACGCCGGACTGGTGTCATAACCGGGATTGTCCGATGTGATGTTCTCGGTTTTTTTCGATTTTAAATTGTATTTATAAATATCTGTATTGGTGCTGGTGGCATATTCAGTACCTGCCAGTTTTTTACTGACATAGTAAATGTTCTCACCCTTCGGTCCCCAAACATAATCCTCATCACCTCCGAACGGCATTTGCGGTGTGTAATAAGGCTCATCCGGCATAATATCGGTTTCTTCTTCGGTGGCTAAATCACGGTAAAACACATGATTAAATTTACCGTCGTTATAACTTGACCAATGGCGATAATCCAGAGAATCATAGACATTCACTTCAGCTTTATCCATGCCTTCATAACGGTCTTTGCCCGCCACTTCATTCACCAAAACTTCTTTGTGAAAGAGTTTCTTGGTGCCATCCGGTGATAAGTTCTTATCGTTTAACAGACCTTCATAGGCCTCGCTTAACAGCGCCGGCCCGCCATCCAAAGATAATGTATAAACTTTTGAATCAAAATCATTGTCCGCAACATTCGGGATCGTGACTTTAAAAAACACCTGCGATTTATCCTGCGATAAACCCAACGCTGAGACACGCTCAACCTGCCATAACTTCTCAGGGGTTAAGACATCCGCCGAAGCCGATAAACCCGAAAAGACCAGTACAAATGCTAAAAAATATTTCATAACAAACAGACCATTAGAAAAGGCTTAAAGGGTACCTAAAAACGGGTTAAAAAGAAAGGTATCAATGATAATTTTCGGCTCACCAAATGTATTGTTTACACTCAATGGATAAGGGTGTGCGAGCACAAAAAACTTGACATTTATATAAATGTAAATACAATGTACATATGATAAAGTTTGAATGGAGTGCCTCAAAAGCTGTAACGAATCAACAAAAGCATGGCATTTCTTTCGAAGAAGCTTGACCCGAATATTTCATGTAAACGGTACAAAATAGCCTTATTAAGATGACATATCAGAGGCTTAAAGAAATTCTAAATAATTCCTGTTTGTACCTGAATGGTTTTATGAAAAAAATGGCTGCAAATCTTGCATAAAATCGCTTACAACATATGAATAACTATGCTTGAAGCAATATTTATACAATCTATTTTACCATTTTATCCCTAAATTCCATTCTTACATGAAGTATTCGGGTTAGACTGTATTTTATGAAGTTAACGCCATTCAATTCTATGATGAAAGTCATTCACAGTTAGATGAAGATAGGTTTCTTTTGTTGGGCTTTAGCAATAAATCCAGAATGCTTATAGTCTGTCACTGTGAAAAAAATGATGGCGGGGTAATTCGAATAATATCCGCACGTAAAGCGACCAAAAAAGAGGCACAATTTTATAAAGGTGATTGTCATGAAAAATGAATATGATTTAAGAAAAATGAAAAGCCGTATAAACCCATACGCATCAAAACTTAAAAAACCCGTTACCATGCGGATTAGTGAAGATGTCATTGCGTACTTTAAAGACATGGCTGAAGAAAAGGGCATACCGTATCAAAGTTTAATTAACCTATATCTCAGAGACTGTATTGCACAGCAACGTCAGATTAATGTTGAATGGTCATCAAAGAACAGTTAAGTACTCACTTAATGGTATAAATGTAAAAAGGCTAAAATTATTTTAATCCTTATTTCAAATTTTCCTATTTTGTGAAATAACGACCAGCCTTATTTCATATTTTGGCTGTTTTTTGAAATAGTGATTGAGATTATTTTATCATTGAGAAGATATTAATGGTTTAACTCAGCGCAGATTAATGTCAAGGTCTTATTCTAATTGTTGAGTTTGACAATTAATGATGTTAGTTTTTATTCTATGGCAAAACCCAATAAAAAAGGCCCGACCAGAACAGTGGATGTGTTTTGCAGTCACTGCAAAACCCAACTGTATAAATACCGCAAAGGCGGTAAAGGTTCGCTGGTGAAATGTTTTCAGGAACGCATCAGTGAGAACTTCACAAAAATTCCATGTATCTGCCCCGAATGTGGTCAGGAATTTGCCCGGGAAATGATGATACGCGGTACCCCGGCGTTTAAAATGATTGGCGGTAAGGTGTTTGCGAAATAACCGGTCGGTTTATTGACCGCATTGGACATTCAATAAAGGCGTCAACGTTGGTTGTCAATGGTCTGGCTGCTTATTAAAGGCAACATAATCCATTTATCATTATCGCTTGCTTCGCTTTCAATGGATTTTGACTTGGGCTAAGATAAAAAGAAAACACATGTTTCATGTCGAATCCGATTACCAATAAAATCACGCTCAACATGGGAATCACTATTCCCAGCACCATTTTTATCATCATTACCTGTTTTTTTGCGGCTCTGTTTCCGGAACAGTCCGGTGCTTTTTTAAATGTCATAAAAAACTTTATTTTTGTTAATCTCAACTGGGTCTATGTGTGGGCAGTGACCCTGTTTGTGTTCTTCCTGTTTTATTTAATGCTCAGCAAATACGGCAATATAAAACTTGGTAACAATGACAGTAAGCCACAGCATTCGTTTTTTTCCTGGATTGCGATGTTGTTTGCCGCCGGCATGGGCATTGGTTTGATGTATTTTAGTGTGGCTGAACCCATGCAACATTTCAGTTCACCCGTTTTTGCGGATGAGGATGTCATAACACGCACCAAGAATGCGCAACTTTATACTTTTTTTCATTGGGGTATCCATGCCTGGGCCATTTATGGCATTGTCGGTTTATCTTTATCTTATTTTACCTATCGTTATAAGTTGCCGCTGTCTTTACGCAGTTGTTTTTATCCTCTGTTAAAAGATCGTATTCAGGGTAGATGGGGCAATTTGATTGACATTTTTGCACTCTGCAGTACGGTATTTGGTATTACCACAACCTTAGGCTTCGGCGTGGTACAAATCAATTCCGGTCTGGTCAACATGAATGTGTTTCCGGATACCGGTTTTACTTATCAGATGATTATTGTTTGTGTGTTGATTGCCATAGCGGTATTGTCTGCCGTAACCGGTGTCAGCAAAGGCATTAAAACATTGAGTCGAATTAATATTGTTGCGGTCATTTTTTTATTGTTATTTGTCATTGTGGTGGGCCCAACTTCACATATCTTAGGCAGTTTTACGCAAGGGCTGGGGTATTACATCAGCCAGTTTGTGGAACTGACTTTTAATACGCATTCCTATAAAACAGATGAATTACCCTGGTTTTATGACTGGACCATTTTGTACTGGGCGTGGTGGATATCCTGGGCGCCTTATGTGGGTATATTCATTGCAAAAATATCAAAGGGTCGAACCATCAGAGACTTCGTTGCCGCCGTTCTAATTATTCCAACCTTGTTCAATTTTATTTGGATGACGGTGTTTGGAAACAGTGCCATGTGGATAGACAAATTTAAAGCCGGTGGTGCATTAAGCGAGATTGCGGCGAACCCGGATGTGTTGATGTTCAGTTTTTTAGCGTATCTGCCACTTTCAAGCGTAACCAGTTTATTGGTCATTCTGATTATTGTTATTTTCTTTGTCACTTCAGCTGATTCCGGTATTGTGGTGATGGACAGTATCGCCACAAGAAACTCGTCAAAAACTTCAAAACTTCAAATTGTTCTTTGGGGCGCAATCCTGGCTCTGATTTCATTGGTGTTATTAAATGCGGGTGGGTTAAAAGCGTTGCAAACCATGACGCTGATTACAGCGCTGCCATTTTCGATCATCATGATTTTATTTATCGTGAGTTTAATGAAGGCTTTACGTGTGGATTATAAATATTATCAGAGAGATTTTTCGGTACCGACCAATTTATGGACCGCCGACTCATGGAAAGATAAGTTAAGACAAATCGTCACATTTAAAAATAAAAGCGCCATTGATTTATTTCTCAACACAACAGTAAAAGAGGCGTTTGAAGAACTCCAAACAGTGTTATCAAATTATGAAATCAAATCAAAAATCAATACCCATAAAAACCCCAATCGCATCGAAATAGAAATCAAGCACGACATGGTTAATAACTTTATTTACGGGGTCAGAAATGAATCCATTAATTTACCTGAGTATTTTTTAAATGAAGATAATCTTCCCGATGTTGACAGTGATGAATCATTTTTTCCGTTGTCTTATTTTGGTGACACCCGGGAAGGTTATAACATCAATTATTTCACCAAAAATGAACTTATTATTGATGTCCTGAAGCATTATGAACGGTTTTTAAAATTAACATCGGAAGAGAAAAATGTGATGTTTATCAGCAGCAATATCAACCACAAAAAATTTAAAAAAATAAAACGTCAGTTTAAGAAGAGTGATTAAATGTCAATAATCTGTTTTCAAGGCTATTTCATACCTGCACTGTGAATGGACATCAGTGCTGGTAAGTGCTTTCAAAAACATACTATGAAAAAGCTATGAAAATAAGGCAAAGGGAATCATTAGCAGTAATAAAAAGGGCAATAGCAACAGCTTTATTAATCCGAAAAAGACCATACCGATAACGGTCAGCATCAACACCGCGATTGATAACAAAACCGCGCCCACGAATAGAATCGGACTCAGTAGCACCACCACAAAAACCCAAAACAAGACCTTCAGCATCACCAGCGCCGCCAGTATTATCATCAGTCCAACCATTACTTCAATCATACTATTCACCATTGACAAAAGGGCTTAATGATTTATTAAGCCACTTATTTAAAATAGCAAAAGAGGGCGGTATAGTGAAGTGCCGGAAGTCAGGGTTGGTAATTTTTGGGTACCGGCGGAAAACGAGCACAACCGTGTTCTAATTCATTTTTAGGAAAATTCCCTTTTCACTATATACAAAGTAACGACAATAAAAGCTGAGAACATTAATATTAGTCCCCAGATGGAATGAGTTGGAACTGCTGTTATGTTACCTACGCCAAAAATGATGGGTTCACCAAACTGCTCAAAAAATATATTAGGATCATTAGGGTCAACTGGTAACGTTCCTCCAGGTGTTCTATAAAATGTAATTGTGTATTCCCCCTCTGCTAGAGTACCAAGATTATAGTAATAGTAGTCTGCTACTGGAATTACAGTGCAGGGACTATAATATGCTCCAATAAATGTTAATTGAATGTGGTTACCATTAATTTCAACATGATGATCAACACCATCATTATTAGGACCAAGTAATAAACAGGTTTGATTTGCATCAACCCCTGCTAATATTTCAGTATTAGTGTTAATAACAGCTGGTCCAATCGTTATAACCGGAGGAAACTCATTGTTTCCGCTAAAACATTTTAGCGATAGTAATAGCGAAATTAATGTAATATATATTTTCATGGTGTTTTTACTAATTATACATAATTAATGGTTGAACTCGGAATGGCTCTCAAAAAATATTGAAAAGCTGCGCTTTTGTTCGTTGCACTCACTGGATCCCCGGATCAAGTCCGAGGATGACGCGGTGAATTTGGATTGTGGATTACTTCATGAGATCCCTCGGCTGCGCTCGGGACGACTTTCGTCGCTTTATACCGCGTTGCGGCTGGCGTTGATGTTGCCGTATAGGGAGCGGGTGACCATGTTTTCATAGGTTTGGATGAGCTTGGGATCGGCGTTTTGTTTTTTGAGTTCTTCAATGGTTTGTAGGGCGTATTGCTGGATGGTGAGGAGTGGCAGTACGATGCGTTCACGGATTTGGATGGAGGCGTTGCGGCGTTTTTGGTCGGCCAGCAGTTCTGTTTGTTGGGACACGGCCAGTAAGCATTCGCGACTGCGTTCGAATTCGTCTTTGATGAGACGCCAGAAATCACCGAAGCGCGGGTCTTGTTCGAGATAGGCGGTCAGTGGCATGTAGGATTTAGCCAGTGACATCATGCAGTTGTCCATCAGGGTTTTGAAAAAGCCGGAATTAGTATAAAGCTGTTGTAAATCGGCTAATCGATGCCCGTCAATCAGCTGCTGCAAAGCGGTACCAACGCCGTAATAACCCAGCACGTTTTGCTTCAGTTGGCTCCAGGCGCCGACAAAGGGGATGGCGCGTAAATCTTCAAATACCAGGCCGGCCTTATCATCGCCACGTTTGGTGGGGCGACTGGAGATGTTGGTTTGACCATAGTATTTGAGGGTGCTGATTTGTTCCAGATAAGGCACAAAATCCGGATGGTTTTTAAAGGCTTGGTAATGATCAAAGCTGATGTCAGCGAGTTGCTGTAACAGCGAATAGGCGTCATCGTGCCAGGCTTCTGTGGGCGGATTGATGGCATTAAAGACACCGGCGCTCAACAGTTGTTCGAGGTTGTATTGGGCGGTGTCGGGGTTACCAAAATTCGAGGAAATGGTTTGGCCCTGAATGGTTAATTGGGTGGCATGGTTCTGGATATGCGGACTTAAAGAGGCATAAAATTGATGGGTTTCACCACCGCCACGGG
This sequence comes from Marinicella gelatinilytica, assembly GCF_026410405.1. Lineage (GTDB taxonomy): Bacteria > Pseudomonadota > Gammaproteobacteria > Xanthomonadales > Marinicellaceae > Marinicella > Marinicella gelatinilytica. The sequence continues at coordinate 43,448 of NZ_JAPMLN010000014.1, forward strand.
CCGGAGGGCCACCGCGGCCATCGAAAAATATGACTGTGATGCCATGTTCTTTAGCGACTTTCGACAGGGCTTCTTTGGCTTTTAAAATGGCCCAATTGGCAGCGATATAACCACCGTCTTTGGTGCCGTCGGAAAAGCCCAGCATAATGGTTTGCTGCTTATTTCTTTTATTAAGGTGTGCGCCATATTCACGGTCTGTGTATAAAGTCGCCATCACTTCGGGGGCAACACGCAAGTCTTCAATGGTCTCAAATAGGGGCACAATGTCCACCGGCAAGGGCTTGGGCATATCGGCTTTGTGCATTAAGTCCATGACCGTTTTCACATGCGCCACTGACTGGCAGTTACTGATGATGTAACGCTGACAAGCGGGTTTGCCGTTGCTTTGTTGGATCTGGTGCATGGCTTGCATACTGGCAAGGGTGTCTTCAACCGGTAAGTCATCGCTGTTTTCGCGGCTGTTATTGAGCACCTCGTGGACTGCAGTTAGCACCCTGGAATCCTGGCGGATATCGAGCGCAGCAAAATGGAAACCGAAACTCTGCACCTGACGAATCAGGGCTTCAACCTGATCGACAAACAGACCTTGGTGGTCGGTAATTAAGTCGCTTTTAATGCGCTTAAGGTCAGTCAATAATTGCTCGGCACTGTAGTCATCATGTTCGGGGTTGGTGAAGCCGCCGATGTACAGTCTTTGTTCAATGCGGCTGACTTGATCTTCAATATTTTTAAAGGTCAGGCGGCGTTTTAAATCACGGACATGTCGGTAATAACATTTTAAAATACTGCTGCGCAAACGTCGTGCCACTTTACGGGTGGTGTCGGCGGTCACATAGGGGTTGCCGTCGCGATCACCGCCTGGCCAGAAACCCACTTCGATAAAGGCGTTTGTCGGTAACTCGCCATCGTTATAGAGGTTGTTTTCCAGGCGTTTGTTGATGTCTTGTATGGCTTTGTATAAAACATTTTCTAAGTACCAGGTGAGACTCACGGCTTCCTCGAAAGGTGTCGGTTTTTGTTTGCTGTAAAGCGGTGTTTTGCCCAGTTGCTGCAACAGCATTTCAATCTCGCCCAAGTTGTTGTCTTTAATCGCTTGTGACAATTCTGTGATGATACCAAGTACCGGCCCGGGATAAAACTGGGTGGGGTGGGCAGTGAGCACAATGCGGGCATGGTAATGTTTGAGTTTTTCTTTGAGCTCGGTGGTTTTGTGTAAAAATGCACTGCGCTGGGACAACATCGGCACACTGCCGGGCCCGTCAAGGGCATTGTTATCGGTAAAGGCGGCTTCTTCGATGGCATCAAACAGTACAATCTGACGCTCGATGTATTGAATCATCTTAAACAGCACCACAATACGTTCATCTTCGCTCTGTCCCGGGACATGGTGATTAAAGAATGTTTCAATGATTTGCTTGGGGCTTTGTTGGTTTTGGTAGCCTGTTTGGCAATGCTGGTTTAGAAGCGGCAAAAGCACACCCACCTGATGCACCTGGTCAAAGGGCAGGTTTAAAAACAAGCTGTTATAAATTTGGAATTTATTAATCACCGTACGGTGAAACGTGTCCATTTCAGAGAGTGTGGTCATTGTGTTATTTTTATTTTCAAGAAGCTTCGCTTGTTTGCTTCGCAAACTCGTGTAGTGTATTGAACTAATATGCTCTATGAGAGACCGTCACAAGTCTCATAACAAGGCATCGTTTGCAGATAATGGCCATAGTCCTTATCAAGAACGATAACGCCGTAATGAGGCTTGTGGCGGTCTCCCGAAGGGTGAACCCTAAAACAGCCATCTACGGCGTTATGTTTTCTGGCAATAAGACTAACTATTACTGCGAAAACAAGCCTTGTAGCTGACTATTTTATGATTCACTCATAGGGCATATTAGTTCAATACACTACACTAAGTCCCCGGGTCGTTGCCCGAGGACGTCGCAGTAAAAGACTGATAATGATTTATTTTAGAAGAGTGGTGGGTTGTTTGCAATGATTAGTGGGGGGCCAAAATTTTAAGATTGGTTGAAGTTCACTGGAGACACCTAATTTATTTGAGGTAATTATTGGGGAGCATGCTTTGATGTAGTACCGTCAGGAGAAAAATTTGTTTGTCATCGAAGCTGTAGTAAAGCACATGATTTTCGACGGTAAAGGCGTAAGTTGGTTCTTTGAAGTCAACTTTATGATGACCGATACGCGGATTGGCTTGAATAAGTTGACAGGTTTTTCGGATTGAGGCGAGGTACTTTCTAGCTTGTTGATGGCCGTAGTTGTGAATCGTGTAGGATTGGATGGCGGCTAACTCGGCTTTAGCTTGCCGAGTTATGTATAGTGCTCTCATGGATTCGGTTCGTTAACCGAAAGTGATTCAAAAACGTCATCAGCAGGTTCATAAAGGCCGGCTTTAACTTCCCGGTGGGCTGCTTTGAGTCTTTTTTGGAGTAATTCCTGTTTAATCTGCTCGGTTATTTGATAGTCTTCAATGGACATAACAACAGCCACAGGCCGGCCGTTTTTGTCAATTTGCACAGGTGATTTTTGGGCTTTGAGCAGTAATTCTCCAAAGCGTGTTTTAGCCGTGTTGGCGGTTAGTTTTTCCATGGTTCGTTCAAATCGTTCGATTCGTTTATTTTAAGGGTTAAGGTGTGTGTTTGCAATGGCTAGGAGGGATGCCCATAGATTTCGTTAGCGTTGGGAGGTCCCTCGACTCGCTTTGCTCACTCGGGATGACATTTCAATCAAAGCTGACCGGGTCGATGTCGATAAACCAGCGGACCGGGCCCTGGGTGGGATTGTGTTTTTTCAGCAATTGCTTCAGCAGTTGATGTAAGCCGCGACGGTTATTGGCATTTAAAATCAGCTGCATGCGGTGCAGTTTTTGTTTTTTTTGCATGGGTGCAGGTAAGGGACCCATAACACTGACGGCCGGATCCTGACCAATGGCGTCGATCAGTTCCAGTAAAAAAGCTTCGAGTTTATCTTCAAAGCGGTGTTGAGCACGGATGATGGCCATGTGGCTGAAGGGCGGAAATTGCATGTCCCTGCGTTGTTTTAATCCGTTGCGCGCCAGTTGTTCATAGCCTTGTTGTAACAGTGTATGGAAAAAATCGTGTTTCGGTTGGTGGGTTTGGATAATGACCTGACCAGTGGTTTCGGCGCGTCCGGCGCGACCGGCGACCTGTATCAGTAATTGTGCCAGGTATTCTTCGGCGCGAAAATCGGTGGAATAGAAACTGTTATCAACATTGACCACCACCACCAATGATAATGTTGGAAAATCGTGACCTTTGGCCAGCATTTGGGTGCCGACAATGACACAGGGATTTCCGGTCCTTACGCGGTCTAATTGTTGTTGCCATTGACGAGGTGTCGCCACCGAATCGCGGTCAAAGCGAATCACAGGGAAGTCGGGTATAAGTTGTTGTATGGCTGTTTCCACTTGTTCAGTGCCGACACCCAGGGTGTCCATTTCCTGGGAGCCGCAATCAGGACAAAATTCCGGCAAGCGGTAATTTCTGCGACAATGGTGGCAGAGCAGGCGGTCGTTATGTTTGTGATAGGTTAAATAAGCATCACAATCATCGCATTCAGCAATCCAGCCACAATCATGGCACAACAGTTTAGGCGACCAGCCGCGGCGGTTTAAGAACACCAGAACTTGATGGCCATTGTCGAGTTGCTGCTCAATGGCATCAAGTGTTTGCCGAGTCAAGCCACCATGGGTTTTACGACTGTCGAGGTTTTGTAGTTGGATTTTGGGCAAGGCTTTTTGATTGGTGCGACTGCGTAAAGTGAGCCAGTAATAGTGGTTATTCAAAGCATGACGCAGGCTTTCAAAAGCCGGTGTGGCGGAGCCTAACACCACCGGAATGCCTTCGATTTGGCCCCGTAATACCGCTAAATCACGGGCTGAGTAGCGTACGCCGTCTTGTTGTTTGTAGCTCAAATCATGTTCTTCGTCCACCAGAATGATGCCAAGCTTTTTAAACGGTGTAAAGATACCTGAACGGGTGGCAACCACCACGTCCACATGGCCGTTACCGGCTTGCTGCCAGACACGGGCACGCGCGCCGTCAGACAAACCTGAATGAAACACCGCCAGCCGGCCTTGGATGCGTTTTGAAAAAGTCTGGAATAATTGTGGTGTGAGACCGATTTCAGGCACCAGAACCAGGGCTTGTTGACCGCGTTCGAGTAGCGGTAAGAGGCTGCGAATATAGACTTCGGTTTTACCGGAGCCAGTGATGCCATCAAGCAGGCTGACATTAAAATGATGGTTGTGGTTTTTGATGTGGTTTAAAACCTGCTGTTGATCCGCTGTCAGGATAAAATCCGGCTGTTCGATGTGTTTGTTGTCGATAAAGGAGCGATCAGACTGCTGCAATAGGCCTTTTTCGGTGAGTTGTTTGCACAGTGCTGAAGCGCTGGCGCTCAAATGACTGAGTGCCGCCGGCATTTGTGGGCCGTTTTGTTGGATGTAATCAAACACCTGCCATTGTTTTGGGGCTTTTTTAAGTTGTTGTCGGGCTTGTTCGCTATCAACGTTGGTTTTGAACCAAACTTCTTGGGGAATAGCCGGGTTATCAACTTTTTTAAACCAAGCAGGCAAAGCGGTCATCAGCATTTCACCCAAACTGACCTTGTAATATTTGGCGGATTTGTTAATCAACAAGAGATTGTTTTTGTTTAACAGCGGTTGCTCATCGAGAATGGTATCGACTGTTTTGAGTTGCTTATAGTCGCTATTATTTTTGGTGTCGATAATGACACCGACCAATAATTTGTTTTTGCCCAACGGCACGCGTACCCGACGACCGATTAAGTCAGTCGGAATTTCACCGGATAGTTGATAGTCCAAAGTGTTGGCGAAAGGAATTTTTAAGGCCACTTGGACAATACAATGGGAGAAATCGCTCATGGCAGATATCTTATCATTGACATTTATAAATACTAAAAATTATGTTGTCTTGTGGAATGAATAACTGTTTTTATTAACATCAAAATATTTAATGAGCGCTTCACAGTAAGCCAAAACTTGTGTGTGCGTAAAAAATTATAAGTTATCCACATTTTCTGTGGATAACTTTGTGTATAAGTCTGAAAATCATGACTTAAAGAAAGTCGTGTCATGGTTTGAGACAAAATGGTTAAAAAGTTCCCAAAGCAATATAAAATAGTAAAATCAATAACTTACAATTGTAACCTGAACATAAAAGAGAAGCAGGGTGGCTAACTGATTGAATCAATCTTTAAAAAACCAGCTTGTGTATAAGTCGACACTAATCGTAAGCCTGTAAAGCCGGTGTCAAGCAAAAATAGCAATAATTTAATGATTTTACGAAGGTGTTATTCGCTATAGGCTTCGGCTGTGGCGTCGTGTGGATGTAGCGACTCATGATGTGTCACCCGTAAGTGAAATTGTTTTACATAATCGGATTTTTCTAAGGCTTGCTTAATGCGCCTTGCGGCATCTTCACAGAACATCAGATTTTGGCCATTTCTCAGCGCAAATGCCTGTTCGTCGGCTCGTTTTACCGCAGTTTGAACCGCTGTTTGTAAGGTGTTTTCTACAGTCTCTATAAAGTGTTCGATGGGCACTTGGCTTTGATCATTGTTGAGTTTGATTTTAATCACAGCAGTGCTGCGTTGGCTGTGGGGTGTGGCATTAATACCATCTGTGCTACCGAGCCATTTGAGAATCTCGGCTTTGTCGACTTTATCGGTGTCAAAGTGTTGGTCAAAATTATCTTGTATTAGTTGTCTGGCTAAAGCGGCAGAACATGGGCATGTGCTGGAATAAACCACCTGAAAGCTTAAATACCGTGAGATGCCTTGTTTTGCGCATTGCACCACAGATAATTTTATCGGATAGGCGCGCCACCCGGCATTATCAGTGACCAAAGCTTTACGTCGTAACAAAATATCCGATTCCACTTCTACCAATGCGTTTTCACTGAGGTCTTGGTGGCTGTCTAAAAATTCATCGGTTAAATCAGAAAGACGATTAAAATCAATTTTTTGGTTGCTGAACAAACGGTCACAAGCTAAATATAAGCGTGACATGTGAATGCCTTTGGAGGCAGCGTCATCCAGAGAAACTTCAGCGCGAACACGACCAATTCCGGCTATGGTATCGACGTCAGCATTGAGCTGCAAGGGCATTTCTATGTCACTCATACCAACCCATTGCAATTGACCACCGATGTGGGCTTTTTCTTCTTGGGCAATATCAGGCAGTGTGGCCGTTTGGTGGGTAGAATCTAACACGGTGTTTATCGTTCAATAAAACCCTTATCATGCGGTTAGTTGGTTAAAAAAACAAGTCTTAGCGCCATGAAATTGGTGTTATCAGAAGGCATTAAAGGTTGTATAGGCGATTGGTGGCAAAACCGCTTAAATCCATGTCAAGATTTTTTAAGGCAGCGATGCACTTAAATCGTTCTCCCATCTCGTTAGGCATCATTAATTTTTTAAGTTCTGTGGCAAGCGCATAATAATCGCTGTATGCGATTTCGGTTGCCAGCAAATTCTCGACACCCAGACCCATTAATAAATCCATTTGGTTATTAAAACCCACCACTTCACAATTAGCCGCCTTTAAACTTTCTGCGACCGCGGTGAAGTCAACAAAAGCGGTGATATCCTGGGCGCCAACATCATGATAGGGATTAAAATTAGCTTGATGTCGCTGGTGACAAACCAAGGTGCCGGTGTGTCGTTCGGGGTGATAATAGACATCACGGCCATAACCGTAGTCAATAAATAGCACCAAACCTTGATTTAAATGAGTGGTTAAAGCTTTTAGCCAATCAGTGAGGTGCGGAATAAATTCAGATCGATAACCATCGCTTAAAGATAAGTTTTTGGCTTTTATTTGAGACAATAAATCGCTTGGAAAATCGTGCCAGTGCTCCACCAGTTGATCGTTATCTAAATTGAGTATTAAGCGATAATAGTTGTTGTCTTGATACTGAAAAACCTCAACCGGTAATGCATCAAGTACTTCATTGGCAAAAATTATACCGTTAAAATCTTTGCTTGGTGGTTCATTAATCCAGTTGACCCGATCCTTAAGATGTGTGGGCAATTGATTAACGCGTTGTTGCTGCTGGTGTTTTAAATCGGCACTGACTTCCAGAATATAGTATTGCTCAGGCAGAAGATTGCCGGCCTGGTCCATCGCATCTAAAGCGGTTAAAACATCACAGCAAAACCGACCACTACCCGCACCTAATTCCAATATAACCGTTTGCTCAAGTTGCTTAATAACTTCGGCAAACTGTCGAGCCAATGATTGTGCAAACAGTGAGCCCAATTCTACAGCTGTGATAAAATCACCCGCTTCGCCGAATTTTTTTAATCCGGCACTGTAGTATCCTAAGCCCGGTTGGTATAAGGCCATACGCATAAAATCAGAGAAAGGCAGGCCGTCATGATGTTGAATGGCATTTGTGATGTGTTGCCAGAGGGATTGTTGAACCTGTTGTAATGAATCGGACATAACGTGAAAACAAACAAAGAGTTAAAGTTGTGGTTAAATCATAACCCGCAGTCGGAAAACAAAAAAGCCAAGATATACAGTGATGCCATTTTACATGAGTTGTTAAAAGATGCTTGCCCGGAATCAACATGTTTTGATATTAAACGGACAAAAAATGGAAAGCCTTACAGTGATGCGCCAATCCATTTTTCTTATAGCCACAGTCGACGGGTTTATCTATACGGAATATCAGATGTGGGGGTGATTGGGGTTGATATTGAACATTCCGGAAAGAAGAGACATTTTATGGCCTTGGCAGAACGCTACTTTCATCCTGACGAGACAGCGTTAATGAGAGAAATGGATAAACCACAACAAAATGAATTTTTTTATCGGTTATGGTCCCGTAAAGAGGCGTGGTGTAAATTATCAGGCGGGGTTTTGTGGTATTATTTAGAGCGTTCAGTATTGGCCGATCAAGTGCACATACATAATCATAAGTCAGTCCATTTCATCGACCTCACTGAAATCAAAGGTTTTGCTGCTGCTGTCGCCACTTTTTTCCCGATTGATAAGTACCACGTTAATGTCCTCAAGTAATCTAATGCGATGTTTGTTCTTCATGCCTTTTTTGCTGGTGATTGGATGCCAGATCGATCGCCAAACATTGCGCCAGGCGGAAACTGTCACAGAATTGAAAAAAGACACGGCACTGACTTGTCCCATTAAACAAGTCGATACCTGTGCTGCAGATACCGCTTTTAATAAGTTATACGCCAAGAGTCAAATGACCGATAAAAATCAAATGTTGATTTTGGATCATGGTGAAAAATCATTGTTGGCACGAATAAATTTAATTCGTGCGGCGCAAAAAAGTATTGATATACAGACTTTTATTTGGAACAACGACGAAGCCGGAAATTGGGTGCTCAGTGAATTGGTCAAAGCCGCCAGACGCGGTGTTCAGGTCAGTATTATCGGCGATCAGTTGTATACCATGGGCAATTCATGGTTAATGGCGGAATTAGCTACATTACATGAGAATTTTGATTTTCGACTTTATAACCCGGTTTTTAGTGATGCCCACACCTCGACTTTTGAATTTGCCACCGCCATCGCCTGTTGTTTAGCGAATCTAAACCGACGCATGCACAATAAAGCCTTTGTGGTGGACGATCGTTATGCCATTGTTGGCGGTCGCAATTACAGCAGCCGTTATTTTGATTGGGACGGTACGTTTAATTATAAAGACCGTGAAGTCATGGCAATTGGTTCAGTGGTGAATGAGATTGTGGTTTCTTTTGACAGTTTTTGGACGTCACCACATGTTTTACCTTTAACCCATTTAAATGATGTTGCCAGGCGCATTATTAATAATGAAGAGGCACAAACTGACTGGAATCGGCCGTTGCCAAAATTAGCAAAAACGTTGAGTGCTCAAGCCAACGATAACGGCTACATCGAGAAAACATTTTTTGCTGATTTTGTGGCGGTTGACGAGGTTGAATACTTTAGTGACACCCATGATAAACCATTCAATAAGGAAGCCCGGATCGTTAATAAGCAGTTGACTGATAAATTTCATGATTTATTTTCCAAAACAGAACACCATTTAGTGATTCAAACGCCTTATTTGGTATTTTCTCGCAAGGCACGCAAAATGTTTAAAACATTGCGCAAGGAACATCCCGATTTGATTTTGCAGGTTTCGACTAATTCACTGTCCTCAACCGATGCTTTTTATGTCTATGCCATCAGCTTAAAATATAAACGTTTTTACTTAAAAAAATTGGGCATGGAAATTTATGAATTTAAACAGCGACCCGGGATGCTTGAGCAGTTTTTTGCCACCGAGCAGAGTAATGAGCATACCCGTTATGGTATGCACAGTAAGTCGTTTGTGATTGATGATAAAATTTCCATGATTGGCAGTCATAACTTTGATCCGCGTTCAGATGTGCTCAACACTGAATCGGGTTTTATCATTTATGACCGAGAATTTGCCGCCAAATTAACAGCCAGTATTGAGCAAGATATGTTACCTGAAAATAGTTGGCTGGTGGCGGCCAAAGAGCAGATTCCCTTTTTTAGTCATGTCAGTGGGTTTTTTGCCACCATTTCGAGAAAATTGCCGATTTTTGATATCTGGCCATTTCGTTATTCCACAAGCTATGAGTTATTACCGGGAAAAGAGCCAGTGCCTCGCGATCATCCTGATTTTTTTGAACATTACGAGGAGGTGGGTAATTTTCCGGATATTGATTTGCCCGTGAAGCAAATTCAAACGATAATAATATCCGCCTTTGGTGGTTTTGCTGAACCAATTATGTAGTGTATTATGTGCTTATGAATAAAAAAAATATCATTATCATCGTTATTGTCATCGCTTTAGTGGCCTTACCTTGGTGGCGAATTAACCAGAACAGTGAGTTTTTTGTTGAAGGCTTAATGTCTCATTTGAGTCATTTGGGTGATTGGACCTACCAAGATCACAGCACTTCCATTAGTGGTGATATTTCTATTGAGGGTGTGCAATTTAAGCCACGCGGCTATCAGGATATTATTCGCGTGGAGTCCATCACTGTGACCACCGATGCCCGTGATTTGTTGTTCACAAAATCAACCGATTTATTGGTTAAATTGCCGCCGGAATTGACCGTAAACTTTAATCAGGTGAAGGTGGTCAATCCACAAAGTGAGTTACAAAATAACATACTAAAAAGTAACTATTTCCCGATGGTTCTTGGGTATTTAGGGGCTTTTGGTTGTGGCGATGGAACTGAGCCAAGTTTCACCAGTGAGCAATGGCAAGCAATGAACGGTTCAGAGCCGGTTTTTGATGTTAAGCTCACCTATGCTTTGTTAGAGGATGACTATAGTATTGACTTTAACATTAACATAAACAGTCCCGATAATTGGTACACCACCTGGTCAGGCGGACTTATTCGACCCAATGATGATGAGCGTCTGGCCTTCCATGACACCATTATAGATACCTTATATTATTATTATGCTGATCAAGGTTTTAATGAGAAACGTAACCAGTTTTGCGGAAAAGATCAGCAGTCAACTTTTGCCGCTTATCGCTTAAACAGCAGCGAAGCGCTGCAGCAGATTTTACGTGTTTACGCCGGTGGTGAAATGTCTCCAAAATTGGCCAATCAATACCAACGTTCTTTGCAGCCTCAAGTTGAATACAATGCCATTTTGAAATTAAAGCAGCCCAAGTATATTTTTGAAGTTGCTGATTGGTCACAGAGTGAATTATTCAAAAACAGTGACATTGAAGCCGCCTTGGGAGAACAAGAATATCAAGACATCAAGCTGTCTAAAATAGATCATTTGGATTTAGATATTGAGACCTTGCGTGTTGATATGGAGCAACGTCAAAAAATACGTGAAGAGCGCGAAGCGCAAGCCAACAAACCCAAAGAACTAATCAGGCAAATAAAAACCCATGTGGGTGGCCAGCAAAAACGAGAATATACCCTTACCAACTGGTCAGATGCGATTGGTCAATCGGTTAAAATCAAAACCAAACGCGGACGCCCGATATTCGGCACATTAAAAGCCATTAACGACAATCAGGTGACGGTCTCAACCCGCTTTAAAAGCGGTGATGCCACCATTAACATTTCGCGTAAAGATGTGCTATCCATCAGTATAGCGCGTTAAAAACAGGCACTCATGCACACAAAGCAATGGTTGATGAAACCCTGGGTTTGGATACTTTTGTTGTTTTTGATGTTGCTGATTTCAATGGCTGTGGGATCAGTTTCAGTGCCTTTGTCACAGCTGTTTAACGCTGACAGTATCACTTACAGTATTGTCTGGCAATTACGTTTGCCGCGCGCTTTTAATGCCATGTTGGTTGGTGGTTGTTTAGCTTTAGCGGGTCTTCTCATTCAAAACCTGGTTAAAAACCCGTTAGCCGATCCCTATTTATTGGGGGTTTCAGGCGGTGCCGCCAGTTGTCAATTATTGGTGATTATGCTGGGGCTGAGTTTAACCGCTGAGGCCTTGTTTTTAGTGGGCTTTGCCGGTTCCCTGGTGGCCACTTTGTTGGTGTTAAAACTGAGTTATCATGGTCACATTAGACCCAACAAAGTGACCTTAAACGGCGTGGTGATGGCTTTTGGTTTCGCTGCGATTATCTCTTTTATGTTGTCGTTGGCAGATGGTCAGCAAATCCGATCCATGATGTTCTGGTTAATGGGTGATTTGTCATTTGCTCAACCCAGTTGGTTAATGCTGGTGGTTTTGGCTTTGTGTTATGGTTTGTTGCGACGACAACACTCAGCTTTAGATTTACTGGCGCGCGGTGAGTTGTTTGCGCGTAAGTCCGGCGTTCATGCAGAGCGGTTAAACTTAATGATTTTTATCATGGTTGCTTTGTTAACATCCATGGCGGTGGCGCAAGCCGGCACCATCGGTTTTGTAGGCTTGATTATTCCCCATATCGTGCGTCTTATGGTGGGTTATCAGCACCGTCATTTATTATCGGTGACGGTATTGGCCGGAGCTTTGTTTCTACTGATTGCCGATACTTTAGCGCGCACCGTTTTAAGTCCGATTCAATTGCCGGTGGGTATTTTTACCGCATTGGTTGGGGTGCCGGTGTTTTTGTTTCTGTCTCGGAAAATATAATGTTGTTAGTCGATAACATAACTGTGTCTTTGCAGGATAGACGAGTCATTAACGGCTTAAGCTGCCAATTTGCTGCGGGTGAGTTTTGGGGTATTATTGGTCAAAATGGTGCCGGCAAATCCACTTTTTTACAATGTTTGGCCGGGCTTCTGCGTCCTGAACAGGGTCAGGTTATGGTCGATGGTGTAGACATACATCAGTTAGATCCGTTGTCTCGGGCGCAAAAAATGGCATATCTAATGCAGGAACAAGAACCGTCCTTGGCTTTTAGCGTGGCACAAGCGGTGGAAATGGGTCGTTATCCGTGGCCAGATGACCCTGAAAATCGATACCGATTAACGCAGCAAGCGTTAATCGATTGTCGCATTAAGGATTTACAAGATCGTTCCATTTTAAAGCTTTCCGGTGGTGAACGAAGAAAGGTTGAATTGGCCACCTGTTTGGCTCAACACAGTGATTATTTATTGTTGGATGAACCTTTTAATCATTTAGATGTGGTCTATCAGCGGTTTTTGGTCAAAAAATTAAAAACATTAAGCCGAGAAAAGACAGTCATTATGGTGTGTCATGATTTGGATGTTGTGGCGCAATATTGTAGTCATGTTTTGATGTTGTTAAGCGATGATTGTTATCTCAGTGGTGATTCAGCTACAATGTTAAAACCAACCAATTTGGATAAATTATTTGATGAACCCCACTGATGTACAATTTATGGCGACAATTGCGCGCCAATGGTTAAAAGCCGGCATTATCGAAGCGGCGGCTTTTGAACGTTTGTTGGAAAAATCACAGGTTAAATCAAGAACTGTTCATCCATATGTGGCTATTGTTGACAATAAAATCACCAACCAAAAAAATGGTAAACCCATCACTTTAGAATTTGTAACGCAATGGGTGGCGAAGGCCAATAAAATACCGTATTTAAAAATAGACCCAACCAAAATCAATGTCAATCAGGTGACCCAGGTCATTTCTCAGGCATATGCCAGACAGCACCAAATATTGCCCATTGCGATCGACAGTAAAACCATTCGCATTGCCGTGGCCAATCCAACGCAGTCTGATTGGCTGAGTGATATCCAAAAAATCCACCATCAAAAAATCGAACGGGTGCATGTTAATCCGATTGATTTGCAACGTTTATTGTTTGAATTTTATGGTGTGAACCGGCAGGTACAATCAGCGAAACGAAGACATCTGGGTAAAACCAACGATCCCATTCTAAACTTAGAGCAACTGGTCAAGCTTGGTGGTAATAAAGATATAAATGCCGATGACCAGCATGTCATTGGACTGGTTGATTGGTTGTTACAGTATGCGTTTGAACAACGCGCCAGTGACATTCATTTAGAGCCAAAACGGGATGATGCTTTGGTGCGCTTTCGGGTGGATGGTAAATTAATGAAGGTGTATGATTTGCCACCTTCGGTGATGTCGGCGGTAATCAGTCGCATTAAAATTTTATCGCGCATTGATGTGGCTGAAAAGCGCCGACCGCAAGATGGTCGCATTAAAACCCTGTCGGAAAATGGCCGTGAAATTGAATTGCGGGTGTCTACCATGCCCACCACCTTCGGTGAAAAATGTGTAATGCGGATTTTTGACCCTGAAGCGGTGGTGGTTAATTACCGAGATCTGGGTTTTAGTGAATCCGAGACCCAAATATGGGAGCGGATGATTAATCGACCACATGGTATTGTCCTGGTTACCGGACCCACCGGATCTGGTAAAACCACCACCTTATACTCAACCCTTAAGCAATTGGCAACACCTGAGGTTAATGTGTCCACGGTGGAGGACCCAATAGAAATGGTCGATGCGGTACTGAATCAAATGCAAGTGAATCCAAAAATTGGTTTGCATTTTGCCGATGGTGTTCGGACATTACTCCGACAAGACCCGGACATCATTATGGTTGGTGAGATTCGAGACTTAGAAACCGCAAAAATGGCAGTTCAAGCCTCCTTAACCGGACATTTGGTGCTATCAACGCTACACACCAATGATGCGCCGTCGGCCCTCAATCGTTTGCTGGATTTGGGTGTGCCGGATTATTTACTACGCAGTACCTTGGCAGGTATTATTGCGCAACGGTTGATTCGTTTGTTGTGCCCACATTGTAAAAAACCTCATAAAGTGGATGCGGAAAAATGGGTGTCGATGGTTCATCCTTATGATTTATCACCACCTGCTGAACTTTTTGAAGCTGTGGGCTGTGACGAATGCCGAAATACCGGCTATCATGGTCGTACCGGGGTTTTTGAGATGATGCCCATTGATGCGGAAATCAGAAAAAATATTAAAAAGGACACACCTTCAGAAGTCATTACCAAAATCGCTTATGGCCAAGGTATGTTACCTTTGCGGGTGGCCATTGCAGAATTATTAAAAGCCGGACAAACCTCTTTAGAAGAAGCCATTCGTTTGGCGCCGCCGAATATGGATTGATTTAACGCTCAACAGCCCATAACTATACCGCATGAAAAACAAATTCTTGATCATTCAAACCGGTGACCCGGTACCTTTGTCCGCCCCCAATGGTGAAACTTTTGCCGACTGGTTTATCGACGGTATGCAGGTTAGTCGTGATGTTGTCGATGTGGTGAACGTTCACAAAGGCGAAACCTTGCCCAACATTGACCACGCTTTTGAAAACTACCCCGGCCTACTAATTACCGGCTCTAAAGCCATGGTCACTGAAGGCGATGATTGGGTGTTAAAAACCCAAGCCTGGTTGCGTCAGACCATGTCCCATAAAATTCCCATGTTAGGCATTTGTTTCGGGCATCAACTATTGGCTGATATGCTTGGTGGTGAGGTGGGCTATAACCCCAAAGGTCGTCGCATGGGTTTGAGCCGTTGTACCCTCAGCGCCGAAGCCGCCACGGACCCATTGTTTCAAATTTTGCCGCAACCTGAGTTTGATGTGCTGGTATCGCATTCACAAACCGTCATTAGTCCACCGCCGATGAGTATGGTTTTTGGCCACACCGAAGCCGACGCCAATCATTTATTTCGCTACCATGATTTTATCTGGGGTGTGCAGTATCACCCGGAATGGAATGCGGATATTACGGCGGGATATATCAAACAACGCAGTGAGGATTTAAAGGCGGAAGGTTTGCGCCCTGATCATTTGTTGGCAGAACTAAAGGATTGTCCTGACGCGAAAAAAGTGTTATCTCAATTTGTAAAAATAACTTCAAATGCTTAACCCGAATATTTCATGTAAAAATGGAATCGAGGGAAAAATGGCAAAATAGATTGTATAAATATCGCATCAAGCTTAGTTGTTCATAGTTTTAAGCGATTTTATGCAAGATATGCAGACATTTTCTTTCTCAAGCCATTCAGGTACAAACTGTATTTTATAGGAATTTACCTAAATTATTGATACTGATAATAAATATAGTTATTTGTACCATTTACATGAAATATTCGGGTTAAAGCTTGAGGGCTTGTTTCATGGCTTCAGCAAGTTCGGGTTGACCATTTTCTTGTAGTGCATTAATGACGTTTTGTCGGTCAGTTGCAGAACGGTCTTGACTGAGTTTAAACTGACAAGACATGTCAATAATATCAATTTTAAGGGCAACAATGGCCGATAACATGGCCGGATTGTAATCATTGCGCCAGCTTAAACCGAGCGACTTTTGGTGTAACGCTGAGAGTTCATCGACAATCCCCTGGGTGATTTTTTCAGATGTATCTGTCTGACAAATCCCCCGGGCGTGAACGGTTTGGTAATTCCATGTCGGTACCCCGGGTTTATCATACCAATTCGGTGAAATGTATCCATGTGCACCTGAGAAAACCACGGTAACGCGAGAATTACTCAGGTACTTTAAATCAGAATTGTTTTTAGCCAGATGCCCCCACAGACAGCGCTGTCCGGCATCATATAACAACGGCATGTGATTAATAATCGGGAAATTATCGCCGGCACACACCACTTGCGCAAAAGGCTGCTGTTGTACAAACGCGCTGATAACAGCGGTATCCTTAATTATGTAGTCAGACGGAATATACATGATTTACACAAATGCTCAGCTAAATACGGCAACTTGGTGTCAGATTTTCACGGGCACTGTGAATGACCTGAAATCCTGAACGTAACAGATACAAAGCCAGTAAGGTCGCGACCAGTAAATCAGGCCAGCCAGATTGCGTAAACCAGACTAAGGCGGCAGCCACAAACACCGATAGATTAGCAACTATGTCATTGCGTGAGCAGGCCCATACTGAAGACATATTCACATCTTCATGGCGGTGTTTACTGAGAAGCAATAAGCACAATGCGTTGGCAGCTAAAGCAATCAGACTAAACAAGCCCATGAGTTCAAAGATAGGCACAGCCGGATTGAATAGTTTATAGACCACCTGGCTCAAGACCAACAAACCACCCAATAAAATCAAACAGCCTTTAAAAACAGCCACTTTGGCTTTCACCGTATTGGAACGACTGACGGCATATAAACTCACCGCGTAAGTGATGGCATCACCTAAATTATCGAACGCATCGGCAAATAAAGCCGAGGACCCGGCCAGCCAGGAGGCCACAATAATCACTCCAAACATCAACGCATTGATAATCAATACATAGATTAAAGTGCGTTTTTGGCGGTGATCTCGTGCCGATAAGGCCGATTCATGCTCGCAACAACCCATAAGAATATTAACTTAAAAAAATCAGTGGTTATTATAGCAATTACGCCTTAGCATCATGCAATAGAACAGGTGTTAAATGAGCACAAGTATTCTAAATTTGAATTAAGCCAGCCATTGGTGCGCGACAGCGCATCAGCCGCTGACTCATCAAATTATTGTGGTTTGCGCCAAGTTAATTATCGATGGCAGCTTTGCTGTAAGAAGCGAATCGCAAATTCCCCTTACTTGTCCTCTTCCAAACCCACACCGTCCATGCCCATGGAGAGGGTGTCGGCGTCGCCGCCTTGGGACAGTTTAATGGCGAGGCGGACTTCGTTGGCGGAGTCAGCATGACGCAAGGCGTCTTCGTAGGTGATTTCGCCGGCTTGGTACAGCTCGAACATGGCTTGATCGAAAGTTTGCATACCCATGTTGGTGGATTTTTTCATCAGATCTTTGAGCTTTTCGATTTTGCCTTTACGGATATATTCTTGTGCCAGGGGCGAATTAATGAGAATTTCCACCGCCGCCCGTCTGCCGGTACCGTCAGGAGTTGGAATCAGTTGTTGTGCCACCATGGCACGTAGGTTAAGAGACAAGTCCATCAGCAGTTGATCACGACCGTCTTTTGGAAAGAAATGCAAGATTCGGTCTAAGGCCTGGTTGGCGTTATTGGCATGCAGTGTGGCTAAACACAGGTGGCCGGTTTCAGCAAACGTGACCGCTTGTTGCATGGTTTCTTTTGTTCTAATCTCGCCAATCATAATCACATCCGGTGCTTGTCGCAGAGAGTTTCTTAAAGCCACCTCAAAAGATTCTGTGTCGATACCAACTTCGCGCTGGGTAATGACGCAGCCTTGATGTTCATGGACGTATTCAATGGGGTCTTCAATGGTAATAATGTGGCCGGTGGTGTTGACATTGCGGTAGCCAATCATGGCTGCCAAAGAGGTCGATTTACCGGTTCCGGTACCACCGACAAAAATGATAATGCCACGTTTAGTTAAGGTCAGTTCTTTCAGTACTTCGGGTAGTTTTAATTTTTCAAAAGTGGGTATTTTCGATTCCACCCGACGAATAACCATGCCCACAGCGTTGCGTTGATAAAATGCGCTCACCCGGAAGCGGCCGACACTGGAGACTCCAATGGCGAAGTTACATTCGTGGGTTCGTTCAAACTCTTCTTTTTGATAGGGAGACATAATGCCGGTGACCATGTCCCGTGCTTGGGCTTTGGTTAACGGTTGTTGGGTAATGGGAATAACACGGCCATGAATTTTTATACTGGGTGCCAAACCGGCGGTGATAAATAAATCAGATGCTTTTTTGTGCACCATTAATTTTAAATACGAATTAAAGTCCATGGTTGTCTCCTGGAATTGGTGTCACATTAATCAAAATCAGCTTTTGACACAGCTCGCGAACGCGCTTGTGCTTTGCCAATCAGACCGCGATTAACCAAATCTTTTAAACATTGGTCCAAAGTCTGCATACCAATGGCTTGGCCGGTTTGAATGGATGAATACATTTGTGCCACTTTGTCTTCTCGAATTAAGTTACGAATGGCCGGAATTCCGATCATGATTTCATGGGCTGCAATTCGACCGCCGCCCACGCGTTTAATCAAGGTTTGTGCCACCACCGCTCGCAATGATTCTGATAACATAGAACGCACCATGGGTTTTTCTCCTGCGGGGAAAACGTCAATGATACGGTCAATGGTTTTAGCCGCTGAGGTGGTGTGCAAGGTGCCGAATACCAAGTGACCGGTTTCAGCTGCTGTTAATGCCAAACGAATGGTTTCTAAGTCACGTAACTCACCCACCAGAATAATATCCGGGTCTTCACGAAGTGCGGAGCGTAATGCGTTCTCAAAACTCTTGGTGTCCCTGTGAACTTCACGTTGGTTGATCAGACACTTATTGCTGGTGTGAACAAATTCAATCGGATCTTCAATGGTTAAAATATGTCCGTGTTCTTTTTTGTTGAGGTAGTCAATCATGGCCGCTAAGGTGGTTGATTTACCGGAACCGGTGGGGCCGGTGACCAATATTAAACCGCGTGGAACGTCAATGATGTCTTTAAAAATAGCCGGACAATTAAGATCTTCAAAGGTTAAAATTTCGGTGGGAATGGTTCTGAATACGCCGCCGCAACCACGGTTTTGATTAAAGGCATTAACACGGAATCGAGCCATACCGGGAATCTCGAAAGAAAAGTCAATTTCATAGTTTTCTTCGTACTCCTTGCGTTGGTAATCATTCATGATATCGTAAATCATGTCGTGCAATTCTTTGTGCTCAAGTGGCGGTAAATTAATCCGCCGTACGTCACCATCAACCCGTATCATCGGTGGTAATCCCGCCGACAAGTGTAAATCTGAGGCTTTATTTTTGACTGTAAAAGCCAATAGTTCTGCAATATCCACTCAATTTTCTCAACAGTAAACAGTTTATTGAGTTTAGCCTTGTTAAGTGATAAATTCCAGTATGCTGTATAAAAAAACAATGAAAAAATGTATAAAACCAGCCTTTTAATGACACTCATTCTGTTACTAAGTGCTTGCCAGTCCTTGCCTGATCGGGTCAGTATTAATGGTGTTGCCTTTCAGGTCACTGTTGCTGATGATGATAACAGTCGCGCCATGGGCCTGATGTATCGGGAATCTATGCCTGAGGATGTCGGCATGTTATTTATTTTTCCTGATAGCCAACCGCGGGCTTTTTGGATGAAAAATACCTTGATTCCTCTGGATATTTTATATTTCAATCAACACAAAAAACTGGTGAGTATTCAAGCCGATGTGCCACCTTGTCGAAGCACCACAACGCGTTGTCCAAATTATCCAAGTAAGTATGCGGCACAATATGTGCTAGAGATTAATGCCGGCTTAGCCAATAGGTATGATTTTAAACTGGGTGATGAGTTGTTGATTAATTTAAAAAAATAGGTTTACCGCTACATACCGTTAAAAAAAACAGTTAAGATGAGCCATCGATTTATTGCCCGATGTCTTAAATGCGGCGGGTAGAGACATCACTAAAACTAAAAAAACGGGAACAGTATTAATGATTTTTAAAAAACTTTTACCTTACTTATTATTGATGGTGGGAACACCTGCGTGGGCGATTAAAGCTGACGACAAAATTAACGAAATTGTACAGCCGGTGGCCGATGCCATTGCCGGTGTGGTGTTTGTTGAGGTGCCATTTTTCGGTGGACGTTCTGTGCCTTTGGTGCTGATCTGGTTAATCGTGGCGGCTATTTTCTTCACGTTTTATTACAAGTTCGTCAACATGCGATCTTTTCGTCATGGTTTTGATTTAATTCGTGGTAAATATGATCATCATGATGCCGATGGTGAGGTGACTCACTTTCAGGCGCTATCGACGGCTTTATCAGGTACTGTTGGCTTAGGTAATATTGCCGGGGTGGCGGTGGCTGTGAGTTTAGGCGGTGCCGGTGCCACTTTTTGGATGATTGTGGCCGGATTTTTAGGCATGTCAACCAAATTCGTTGAATGTACCTTGGGCGTTAAATACCGAACGGTATTGGCCGATGGCACCATTCACGGTGGGCCAATGCAATATTTAACCAAAGGATTTAGCGAGCGAGGGTTTCCTAAAATTGGTAAGTTTTTAGCCATCTTTTTTGCCATTATGTGTATTGGCGGCTCTTTTGGCGGCGGCAATATGTTCCAAGCCAACCAGTCGTTTCAGCAGGTGGTGAGCATCACCGGCGGCGAAGACAGTTTCTTAATTGGTTACGGTTGGTTATTCGGCGTGATTGTGGCGGCTTTTGTGGGTATCACCATCATTGGCGGCATTAAAGGTATTGCCAGAGTGACCTCTAAATTAGTGCCTTTTATGGGCATTATTTATGTGCTGACCGGTTTGGTGATTATTGGTATGAATTACCAACATGTGCCGGAAGCGTTTAGTGACATTTATTATGGTGCCATGGATGCCAAAGCGGCTTTTGGTGGTGTGATTGGGGTTTTGATTGTCGGTTTCCAACGTGCGGCATTTTCTAACGAAGCCGGTATTGGTTCTGCAGCCATTGCCCATTCAGCGGTGACCACCAATGAGCCCATCACAGAAGGCTTGGTGGCTTTGTATGAACCTTTTATTGATACCGTCATTGTTTGTACCGTAACTGCTTTGGTTATTGGTATTACCGGCTTTATTCCGGCAGCCTCCGATGAAACCATTCAAGGCATTGAACTCACTTCTGCGGCTTTTGCCAGTAATGTTTCTTGGTTTCCATATGTATTGACCTTGGCTGTTGTGTTGTTTGCGTTTTCCACCATGTTGGCCTGGTCTTATTATGGTTTACGTGCGTTTACTTTCTTGTTCGGTCCGGGTAAAAAGCAAGAAACGGTTTACAATGTCATGTTTCTGGTGTTTGTGGTGCTCGGTGCTTCCATGAATCTGTCGGGGGTCATTCTGTTTTCTGATGCCATGATATTTGCCATGTCTTTTCCTAATATCATTGGTTTATATTTCTTAGCGCCGGTGGTTAAACGTGAGTTAAAACAGTATTTTAAGAAGTTGCGCAATGATGACTTGCCCACGGTCGATTAAGTGTTGCGTGACAGACTTATGAATTAATAGTGAATCGGGTTAAATCGATTGCTGTTAACATAAAAAAACCCGGCTGGTGTTAACTTGCCGGGTTTTTTTTGTGGGTAAAGAATGTAATGTTAGTTAATTCTTTTTTTTGATTTTTTGGACGTGGTTTGATGTTCTGTGTCTTGATTCAAAGCTTCAGGAAAAGGCGCAAACGGCGCTAAACTTTCTCTGATGGCTTTTTTGTCGGAAATTCTTGCACAGAAACCGCGTTTCGTTATTATAGAATTATTTCTCATGGTGACTCTCCTCACAAAAATTTGTGGTTATTGACCATTTTAATTAAAATATTAGAGTAAACAATCCAATTTCCGAGCCAACCATGCTTATTTATGTTGAAATATCAGCTTTTAGCATTAGATAAGATAACTACCCTAAAAGGAACGCAATAATGACAATAAGAATAGCAATCAACGGATACGGCCGTATTGGTCGTTGTATTTTACGGGCTTTGTATGAGCTTGATAAACACGATATAAAAGTCGTTGCCATCAATGATCTTGGTGATGCCAAAACCATGGCTCATTTAACCCGATATGATACAGCACACGGCCGATTTAATGCAGACGTCTCGCAGCAAGACAATGTCATGACTGTAAACGGAGATGACATAAACATATATCATGAAAAGGATCCCGCTCAATTGCCATGGAAATCTTTGGATGTTGATGTTGTCATGGAGTGTACTGGGCTTTTTAGAAAGCGTAGTTTGGCGGCGAAGCATATTGATGCAGGCGCTAAGAAAGTCATTATCTCCGCACCGGCTCATGGAGAGATTGATAATACGGTTGTTTTTGGTGTTAACCATGACACCTTGAAAAGTAGCGATCAAGTGATTTCTAACGCCTCTTGTACCACCAATTGCCTGTCGCCTCTGGCCCAGGCTTTGCATCAATCCATTGGTATAGATTCAGGGTTGATGACGTCAATTCACGCCTATACCAACGACCAGGTGCTCAGTGATACCTATCACAGTGATTTGCGCCGGGCACGATCAGCGACCATGAGTCAAATTCCCACAAAAACCGGTGCAGCTGCAGCCATTGGCTTGGTTTTACCGGAATTAAATGGCCGCTTAGATGGTTATGCCATGCGGATTCCTACGATAAATGTTTCAGCAGTGGATTTAACTTTTATGGCAAGCCGTGAAACTTCTGTAGAAGCTGTCAATGAAGTGGTAAAATCCGCAGCCGCACAATCAGCCGTTTTGGCTTACAGTGAAGAAGACTTAGTATCAGTTGATTATAACCATAATCCATATTCTTCGATTTTTGATGCCGGTGTCACCAAAGTCACCAATGGACGATTGGTGAAGGTGTTGGCCTGGTATGATAATGAGTGGGGTTTTTCATGTCGAATGCTGGATGTGGCTGAGGCCTTAATGGACGCGTGAGGAGATGTAAATGATGAAACACATGAGTGATATCGATTTGACCAACAAGCGTGTACTCATACGTGAAGATTTGAATGTGCCCATGGACAAGGGCACCATCAGTAATGAAACGCGGCTATTGGCGGCTGTACCCACCATCAAACAGGCCTTGTCACAACAAGCAGCTGTTATACTGGTCTCTCATTTAGGCCGTCCGACTGCCGGTAAATATGAATCAAAATACTCCTTATTGCCTGTGGCCAATCGTCTTGGCCAGTTGCTCAATCAAGATGTACAGCTGATTAAAGATTGGCATCAAGGTGTGGATGTTCAACCCGGTGAAATGGTTTTGCTGGAAAACATTCGTTTTGAAGCGGGTGAAAAATCCAATGACGATGAATTGGCTAAAAAGTTAGCGGCATTGTGTGATGTGTTTGTGATGGATGCTTTTGGCACTTCTCACCGAGCCCACGCCTCAACCTATGGTGTGGCTCAATTTGCTCCCATGGCTTGTGCCGGGCCATTGCTGATCCAGGAACTGGATGCGTTACAAAAAGGGTTAAAGAATCCTGAAAAACCGATGTTAGCTATTATTGGTGGTTCCAAAGTATCTGGAAAATTACAGGTTTTACATAGTTTGGTTAATCAGGTTGACAAATTGATTGTTGGTGGCGGCATTGCCAACACTTTCATCAAAGCGGCAGGTTTTAGAGTTGGACAATCTTTGCATGAGCCGGATTTGGTGGAAGAGGCTAAACAACTGATCGATAAAGCCAAACAAGCAGGTAATGAAATACCCATACCTGAGGATGTTGTGGTGGCCACAGAATTTAGTGCGGATGCTTTAGCGGAGGTTAAAGCAGTGGATGAAGTGGCTGACAATGAGATGATTTTAGATATAGGTCCTAAAACTGCGGCCTTCTATGCCTACATTGCCAAACAGGCTAAAACCGTGGTTTGGAATGGGCCGGTGGGGGTCTTTGAGTTCCCCCAATTTAGCAAAGGCACTCAACTACTGGCAGAAGGCATTGCCGAAGGTGGGGGCTTTTCTATGGCCGGAGGTGGTGATACCTTGGCAGCACTGGCGCAATTTGGTATAGAGGATAATATATCCTATATATCGACCGGTGGCGGGGCTTTTTTACAGGTGCTGGAAGGCAAGCCTTTGCCGGCCGTTACCATCCTTGAACAAGTGGCTGATCGATAACCATCGACAGCACAACAAATTTAAAAACTATTAGGAATGATTATGACTGACAGAATTGAAGAAATGATTGAAACAGCGGCTGCTATGGTGGCTTCAGGACGGGGCGTTTTGGCAATTGACGAAAGTACCGGCACCTGTCAAAAGCGTTTTGACACCATTGGCGTGGAATGTACTGCCGATAACCGCCGTGATTACCGCCACACCTTATTAAGTGCCGATGGGCTGGGTGAATATATTTCCGGAGCCATCTTGTTTGATGAAACCTTGCGTCAACAAGCCCCCGACGGAACGTCTTTGGTAAAAATTATGCAGGATGCAGACATTATTCCGGGTATTAAAGTGGATAAAGGCGCTAAGGAAATGGCTGGATTTGAAGGTGAAAAAATCACCGAAGGTTTAGATGGCTTACGTGAACGATTACAGGAATATTATGATTTGGGTGCACGTTTTGCCAAATGGCGAGCCGTCATAACCATTTCTGAAGGCACCCCAACGCAGGCATGTGTGGATGCCAACAGCCATGCTTTGGCACGTTATGCAGCTTTGTGCCAGGAAGTGGGTCTGGTGCCGATTGTGGAGCCCGAAGTATTAATGGATGGCAGCCACGATATTGCCACAGCTTATGAAGTGACTGAATTGACATTAAAAACATTGTTTGATCAGTTGTTTCAGCAGAATGTGATTTTGGAAGCGTGTATTTTGAAATCATCGATGGTGGTTCCCGGCAGTGACTGTGCGGAACAAGCAGATGCTGAAGAAGTGGCGGAAGCGACGTTAAGCTGTTTTTTTAATACTGTTCCTGCATCTCTGGCTGGTATTGTGTTTTTATCCGGCGGACAATCAGAAGTTGAGGCCACTGAGCATTTGAATGCCATGAACCAAATGGGTCAACTGCCTTGGCCGTTGAGTTTTTCCTATGGTCGTGCCTTACAGGCGTCTGCACTTAAAGTCTGGGGTGATAACCCAAAAGCCAATGTCAAAGCGGCTCAGGAAGAATTACTACACCGTGCACGTATGAATTCTCTGGCAACTTTAGGGCAATACGACGAACAATCAGAAAATAATTAAATTTGCATAGTTGACGGCGTGACCCGGATGGTCATGCCGTTTCGCCAACATCTAACCGGGGTGACACCATGAGTCTGACAGAAGACATGAAGCAAGCGGCGCTTGAGTACCATCAGTACCCAACGCCCGGAAAAATTAAAATCACCGCAACCAAACCGCTAACCACCCAGAAAGAATTGGCTTTGGCTTATTCGCCCGGTGTCGCTGCGGCCTCTGAAGCCATTGCCACTGACCCAGATAAGGCCGCTGACTACACGGCGCGTGCTAATTTAGTCGCCGTTATTTCCAATGGTACCGCTGTGTTGGGATTAGGTGATATTGGTGCCTTGGCCTCAAAACCGGTGATGGAAGGTAAGGGGGTCTTGTTTAAGAAATTTGCCGGTATTGATGTGTTTGATATCGAAATCGATGAAAAGGATCCGAAGAAACTGATTGAAATCATTGCTTCTTTAGAGCCCACTTTTGGCGGCATTAATTTAGAGGATATTAAATCACCGGAGTGTTTTGAAGTTGAAGCGGCATTAAAAAAACGCATGAAAATCCCGGTGTTCCATGATGACCAGCATGGCACCGCCATCATTACGGCAGCGGCTGTGATCAATGCCTTAAAGATTACCAATAAAAAAATCGAAGATGTTAAATTGGTGACATCAGGAGCCGGTGCGGCCGGTATGGCGTGTTTGGATTTGTTGGTTGCCATGGGTATGAATAAGGACCATATTATTGTTTCTGACTCTAACGGTGTACTTTATGAAGGCCGTGAAGATTTAGAGGGTCCCAGACGGATTAGTTATTCAATCGGTATTAAGCCGCAAACCCTTACAGAGGCCTTAGATGGTGCGGATATCTTTTTGGGTGTTTCTGTGGCTGGGGTATTAAAACCGGACATGATTAAAAAAATGGCCAAAGATCCGCTTATTTTGGCTTTAGCCAACCCAACGCCCGAAATCATGCCGGAATTGGCGTTAGAGGTGAGACCGGATGCCATTATT
Organism: Marinicella gelatinilytica; assembly: GCF_026410405.1. Lineage (GTDB taxonomy): Bacteria > Pseudomonadota > Gammaproteobacteria > Xanthomonadales > Marinicellaceae > Marinicella > Marinicella gelatinilytica. The sequence goes on from NZ_JAPMLN010000014.1 coordinate 69,486, forward strand.
GCCACCGGGCGTTCTGATTATCCTAATCAGGTCAACAATGTGTTGTGTTTCCCTTATATGTTTCGTGGCGCTTTGGATGTGGGTGCCACGGCCATTAATGAAGACATGAAAATTGCCTGTGTCAATGCTTTAGCAAAACTGGCACGTTTAGAAATCAGTGATGTCAGTCGTGAAGCTTATGGTGGTAAAGATTTGAATTTTGGCCGTGATTATTTGATACCACAACCTTTTGATCCGCGTATTTTGTTACATGTGGCACCAGCAGTGGCGAAAGCAGCCATGGATAGTGGTGTTGCTAATCGGCCGATAGAAGATTTGCGTCAGTATGAGCATCAGCTCAGTGAGTTTGTCTATCAAAGCGGGCTTTTGATGCGTCCGGTGTTTGACCAAGCTCGAAAAGATTTAAAAAGGGTGGTGTTGGCTGAAGGTGAAGATGAGCGGGTTTTACGTGCGGTACTAACCATCAACAACGATAAGCTGGCCAAACCCATTCTTATTGGACGTCCTGAAGTGGTTGAATCACGCATTAAACGCATTGGCATTAAGCTCACCATTGGTGAAGATTTTGAGTTGGTTAACCCCCAGGAAGATCCGCGCTTTAAAGATTATTGGATGCTCTATCACAGTCTTATGGAACGCCGTGGTGTCAGTCCGGAGATCGCCAAAGCTGTGGTCAGAACCCGAACCACCGTGATTGCAGCACTCATGGTGAAACGCGGTGAAGCCGATGCCATGCTGGCCGGTCTCAATGGCCGCTACCACAAAGTATTACAGCATATTATTGATGTGATAGGTTTAAAAGACCAAACGCCATCGAGTTTAAGTGCCGTGGCCACGGATCGAGGCAGTTATTTTATTACTGATACCAATGTCAATCCTAATCCAACCGCGGAAGAATTAGCCAGTATGGCCATCAGCGCGGCCGAACGGGTGAAAGCCTTTGGTAAAACACCCCGTTTGGCGCTTTTGTCGTATTCAAATTTCGGTACCCGTGAAGGTAACAGTCCGGAAAAAATGCGCAAAGCCCTAAAACTGATTAAACAACAAGCACCTGAATTGCAGGTAGAAGGTGAAATGGATGCCGAATATGCCTTAGTGCCTAAAATCCGTTCACAAGTTTTTCCCAATGGCCAATATGATCAAAAGGCGAACTTATTAATTATGCCTAATTTGGACACTGCCACCACCGCTTTGAATATGATAAGATATTTCTCTGAAGGCGTGACTGTAGGTCCCATGCTCATGGGTACGAAATTGCCGGCTCATGTGCTTACCCCATCCTCCTCTGTTCGCAGAATTTTAAACATGGTCGCCATCGCAGCTGTTGACGCCCAAAACACCCAAGTGAAGTGATATTATGACAAACATTAAAACCCAACATGATATTGATGAATTAGAAACCCAGGAATGGTTGGATTCTTTAAGGGCCGTGATTGCCGAAGAAGGCCCGGAGCGGGCTCACTATTTGATTGAGCAATTAATTGATTTAAACCGCCGATCCGGTGGTCACTTACCCTATCAAGCCACCACCGCATACTTAAACACCATTCCGGTGACGGAACAAAAACAGTCACCCGGTGACAGTGATTTGGAATGGAAAATCCGCGCCATGATTCGTTGGAATGCCATGGCCATGGTGGTACGCGCTAATCGCCGCCCCGGTTCATTGGGTGGTCACATTGCTTCATTCGCGTCAGCCGCCACCATTTATGATGTTGGTTTTAACCATTTTTTCCGTGGTAAAGACCATGATTCCGGTGGTGATTTGTTGTATGTGCAAGGTCACAGTTCGCCGGGATTTTATGCCCGTGCCTTTTTAGAAGGTCGCATCAATGAACAACAACTGGATAAATTCCGTGAAGAAGTCGGTGGTGAAGGTTTGCCTTCCTATCCGCATTCATGGTTGATGCCGGACTTCTGGCAGTTTGCCACCGTATCCATGGGCTTAGGACCGATTCAAGCGATTTACCAGGCCCGTTTCATGAAGTACCTGCAAAGTCGCGGTATCATCGAAAAAACCGACCGTAAAGTCTACTGTTTCTTAGGTGACGGTGAAACCGATGAGCCGGAATCTTTAGGCGCCATTTCGTTGGCAGGCCGTGAAAACTTAGACAATTTGGTGTTTGTGGTTAACTGTAATTTGCAGCGTCTGGATGGACCGGTGCGCGGTAACGGTAAGATTATTCAAGAACTCGAAGGCGTGTTCCGCGGAGCCGGCTGGAATGTGATTAAAGTGATTTGGGGCTCTTATTGGGATAAATTATTTGCCAAAGACACTGACGGTTTATTGCGTAAGCGTATGGAAGAAGCCGTGGATGGTGACTACCAAATGTATAAATCCAAAGACGGTGCTTATGTGCGTGAACACTTTTTTGGTAAATACCCTGAACTGAAAGCCATGGTTTCACACATGACTGATGAAGATATCTGGCGCTTAAATCGTGGCGGACATGATCCGCATAAAATGTTCGCCGCTTACAGCGCGGCCACATCTCACGAAGGTCAGCCGACTGTGATTCTGGCAAAAACCGTCAAAGGTTACGGTATGGGTGCCACGGGTCAGGCCGCCAATACCACCCATCAACAGAAGAAAATGGACACGGAAGCGATTCGGGAATTTCGGGATAAATTTAATGTGCCAATTAAAGACGAGCAGCTTGAAGACGTGCCTTACTATAAGCCTGATGAAGATTCTGAAGAAATAAAATACATGCTGGCACGGCGGCAAGAACTGGGTGGGTTTTTACCACAGCGCAGCTATGACGACCAACCTTTAGAGATCCCGGAACTGGGGGCCTTTGAAAGTATTACCAAAGGTTCCGGTGATCGGGAAATTTCGACCACCATGGCCTTTGTTCGATCTTTGGCGGTGATGTTGCGTAATAAAGACATCAAAGAAAAAATCGTACCGATTATCTGTGATGAAGCCCGAACATTTGGTATGGAAGGTTTATTCCGACAGCTCGGTATTTATTCCCATCAGGGTCAAAAATATGAACCGGAAGACTCAGATCAATTGATGTTTTACAAAGAATCTGAAGACGGCCAGGTGCTGCAAGAAGGTATCACCGAAGCCGGCGCCATGTGCTCATGGATTGCCGCCGCGACGTCCTATGCCAACTACAACACGCCGATGATACCATTCTACATTTATTATTCCATGTTCGGTCATCAGCGCATTGGTGATTTGTGTTGGGCTGCCGGTGATATGCGCGCCAAAGGGTTCCTGCTGGGTGGTACTTCCGGTCGAACCACCTTAAACGGCGAAGGTTTACAGCATCAGGATGGCCATTCTCATTTGATTGCCTCCACTGTTCCAAATTGTATTAGTTATGACCCGACCTATGGTTATGAGGTTGTGGTGATTTTACAATCCGGGCTTAAACGCATGTATGTGGACAATGAGGAAGTGTACTACTACATTACCCTGTTGAATGAAAATTACCCACACCCTGAAATGCCCAAAGATTGTGAAGCAGGCATTATTAAGGGTATGTACAAATTGAAAGAACGTCCGAAAAAAGGTAAAGCGCAGGCACAATTACTTGGCAGTGGCAGTATTTTACGTGAAGTAGAGGCCGCCGCTGAGATGCTGCATAAAGATTTTGAGGTGGCTTGTGATGTCTGGAGTACCACCTCGTTTACCGAGCTCAAACGTGAGGGCCAAACGGTGCAGCGTTATAACCGCTTACATGCCGATAAAAAAGCCAAACTCAGCTATGTCGAAGAATGTCTCGATAAACAACCGGGACCGGTGATTGCCGCGACTGATTATGTGCATGATTTTGCCGAACAAATCAGACCCTGGATTAAGGCGCCTTATGCCACTTTAGGTACTGATGGCTATGGCCGCTCGGATACCCGTGAAAAACTCAGAGAATTTTTTGAGGTATCGCGTCATCACATTGCGTACACCACGGTGGTGGAATTGGTAAAAACCGGTGATTTGCCGAAAACCGCGCTTAAAAAAGCCATCAAAGCCTATAACATTCAGACGGATTTAGACGATCCAAGAATCAGCTAAGCCAATCGAGGACAGTATTGTGAGTGAAACAAAACAAATTAAAGTACCTGATATCGGTGATTTTTCCGATGTTGAGGTGATTGAGGTATTGGTTAGTGTCGGTGACGAAGTGGCCGCCGAAGATGCCATTATTACGCTTGAATCTGAAAAAGCCACCATTGAAGTCCCCAGCCCCGAAGGTGGGAAAGTGGTCAACATGTTGGTGAAAGAAGGTGACACGGTTTCGCAAGGTACGCCGATGATGGAACTGGAAATCAGTGCTTCAGATGATGAGTCTGACGATGATAAACCAGAAGCTAAAAAATCTGCTGATAGTAAAACTGAAGCCAAACAAGACAAGTCAAAAGAAGATAAAGCCACAGAAGATGAGCCGAAACAAACCAAGAGCAAACCGGAACCAGGCAACAGTGACGATGAAGGTGGTCCTAAACCACCGCCGGTGCCCGAAGAAGTGGCTACAGAACGCAAAGGAAAATTAGCCCATGCCTCACCTGCCGTGCGCAAATTTGCGCGTACCTTGGGTGTTGATGTGGCGCAAGTCAAAGGCACCGGACGTAAAGGTCGGATTACCAGGGAAGATGTGGAAAAACACGTTAAAACCGCGATGCAATCCGGTGATACCGTGGTGAAAAGCGGCTTTGATGTACCACCATTCCCGGCGGTTGATTTCACTGAATTTGGTGAAATAGAAACCCAACCCTTAACCCGAATTCAGAAAATATCCGGTAAATACCTGCACCGCAATTGGGTGCGTATTCCCCATGTCACCCAGTATGATGAAGCCGATATCACTGAACTGGAAGAATTTCGTCAGGAAAATAAACAAGATGCCAAAGACATGGGCTTTAATTTAACGCCGCTGGCGTTTATGGTCAAAGCGCTGGCCAAAGCCCTGAAAAAATTCCCGAGATTCAACAGTTCACTGGATATCAACGGCGAAAATATTATTTACAAAAAATATTTCCACATTGGTATTGCCGTGGATACCCCCGATGGTTTGGTGGTGCCGGTGATTCGTGATTGTGATAAAAAAGAAGTGTTCGAAATCGCCAAAGAAATGGCTGAAATATCAGAGCGTGCCCGGGACGGCAAACTATCACCCTCAGATATGCAGGGTGGCAGTATGTCGATTTCTTCCTTAGGTGGCATAGGCGGCACCGCCTTTACGCCGATTATCAACGCACCCGAAGTGGCGATATTGGGTATTTCAAGATCACAAATGAAACCGCTATGGAACGGCCAGGATTTTGAACCGAGACTGATGTTACCATTGTCTTTAAGTTATGATCATCGGGTGATTGACGGTGCCGAGGCCGCCCGATTTATCGTGTATTTATCCGATATCTTATCTGATATGAAGAAAATGCTGTTGTAAATTTAATAGCAATGAAAAAGTGGCTGGAAAAAATAAAAGCCCAAGCTGAACAAGCCATGGCGGCTGAATCGGTTGATGTGGCACACAGCCGTTTTAATGATGAATTTAGTCGCCGGGTAGACTGGTCACCGCTAAAACCCGGTGGAAGTAATTTTGGCACCCACTATTTAGTGGCCCCGGAATCCGGCGGTCGAACATTGATTTTTAAAGCCACCAAAGGTGGTATGGCTTTTGGCCTGTTGTTTTTAATCATTGGTGTGGCCATGGTAGGCTTTGTGGCTTGGCAGATTGTGACCGGGCAGGGCTTTGAACTGTTTTGGCTGGGTTTATTCATTGGTCTGCCGTTTACCGTGGCCGGTTTTTTTCTGGTGCGTTGGCTCACTAAACCACGGGTTTTTGATCTGGTTAATCGAGATTATTATGTCGGTTTTAAGAAACCCGGCAGACAGCAGCAAGACAATCTCACAGATTTAAACCGGGTTAAAGCCTTACAACTGATCACAGAGCGCGTAAAAAGCAAAAATAACCGCTATAACAGTTACGAACTGAATTTAATTTTAGATGATGGCAGCCGAGTTGCGGTTATCGATCACGGCAATTATGGACAGATGCTACTGGATGCAGAACAATTGGCCCAAGCTTTACATGTACCCTTATGGGATAACACTTGACGAGATTTATTATGAGTAAAACAATAGACATAAAGATACCGGATATCGGTGATTTTGATAATGTACCGGTGATTGAAGTTTTGGTCGCTCAAGGTGATCAGGTAGAAAAAGACCAGTCATTACTCACACTGGAATCAGAAAAAGCCACCATGGAAATTCCCAGTCCTGAAGCCGGTACCATTGTCAGCTTAACGGTCAGTGAAGGAGATAATGTTGCCAAGGGTGCGGTGATTGGGCAAATGGAAGTCAGCGAAACCACTGGCGAAGAAGTCAGAGAAGACAGTAAAAAAGAATCAAGCCGGGAAAACAAACCGGAGGCCAAACAGGATAAGCCTGCAACAGAAAAGCAACAAGAACCTCAGAAAGAAACAGACCGGACTGTTTCACAAGACCATGACTACGACACGGATCTGGTGGTGATTGGCGCCGGTCCCGGTGGTTATACCGCCGCTTTCCGAGCCGCCGATTTGGGGTTAAAAGTGACGCTGGTTGAACGCTATGACACCTTGGGCGGTGTCTGTTTAAATGTCGGCTGTATTCCTTCAAAAGCCCTGTTGCACACCGCTGCCATCATTCGCGAAACCGAAAGCCTGAGCCAACATGGCGTGGTCTTTAAAAAGCCGGACATTGACCGTGAGAAACTGCTCGACTTTAAAAACGGCGTGGTCAGTAAACTCACCGGTGGATTGGCACAAATGGCGAAACAACGCAAAGTCACAGGCATCACCGGTGAAGCGCAATTTATCGATGACCATACCTTACAGGTGGGTGATGAGAAACTAACCTTTAATCAGGCGATTATCGCAGTCGGCTCACGGGTCTTTAAACTCCCGGATATGCCCTGGGATGATGAGCGTCTGATGGATTCCACCGATGCCCTGGATATGAAAGAAATCCCGAAATCTTTACTGATTATCGGCGGTGGCATTATCGGTTTGGAAATGGCCGCGGTATATTCAGCACTGGGCAGCAAAATCACCGTGGTAGAAATGATGGACCAATTGATTCCCGGTGCCGATAAAGACCTGGTTAATCCCCTGCATCAGTATATGAAAAAAACCATGGGCGCCGAGATTAAACTCAAAACCAAAGTCACCGAATGTACTGCCCAGAAATCCGGACTTAAAGTCACCTTTGACGGTGATGACAGCGCCACCTTTGACCGAGTGCTGGTGGCCGTCGGTCGCCGACCGAATGGCGATTTAATTGCCGCTGATAAAGCCGGTGTCAAAGTCGATGACCGCGGTTTTATCGCCGTCGATAAACAAATGCGCACCAACGTAAATCACATCTTTGCCATCGGTGATGTGGTCGGTCAACCGATGTTGGCACACAAAGCCAGCCACGAAGCCAAAATTGCCGCCGAAGCCGCCGCCGGTGAAAAAGTCTATTTTGATGCCCGCGTCATTCCATCGGTGGCCTACACCGATCCGGAGGTTGCCTGGGTCGGTCTGACTGAACATGAAGCCAAAGAACAAGACATTGATTACGAAATCGGTAAATTCCCCTGGGCCGCCAGTGGCCGTGCCATCGGCAACGACCGCACCGAAGGTTTTACCAAGCTCTTATTTGATCCCGAAACCGAACAAATCCTCGGCGCCGGTATCGTCGGCACCAATGCCGGTGAACTGATTAGTGAGCTGTGTCTGGCCATCGAAATGGGCTGCGAAGCCGCCGATATCAGCCTCACAATCCATCCGCACCCAACCCTGGCCGAATCCGTCGCCATGAGCGCCGAAGCCTTCGAAGGTACAATTACAGATATGTATTTGCCGAAGAAGAAGTAAGATACTCATTAATGCCAATTTGACATAAGTGGTATTGATGGTATAAATTAAAATAAAACAAAACCCGCCCAGGTTAGTTCAATGCACTGCACTAGGATCTTCGGATTATCCTCAAACTGGCGGGTTATTTTTTGACGATAATAAAGTTTACAGTGCGGAATTAATTAATGTTAATAGATAAACAGTTAACTCAGGAAGAACTCGAAACACTGCATGAATTTCTGATCTATCGTGGCTACAGCGAAGAAGAGTTACTCAAGATGGAGGAAAAGGGCACGATCGGCGATGAGGGTATTTTTGAAATCAATGGATTAGACGGTTTTTTAGCGGCCATCTGTAGTTGTCCAACCATGGTACCGCCATCACGCTGGATTCCGATGGTTTGGGGCGATCTTGAGCCACAATATGAATCCCAGGAGTCAGCCACTGAAATCATGGGCTTACTCATGCGTTTTTATAATGAGGTCAATGAGATGCTGCGCAGTGACCAAGCGCCGTATTCACCGTATATTGGACAGCGAGAGACCGTAGATGGTGAGTATGTGGATATACTTGATGAGTGGTGTCACGGTTATATAAGGGGTATTTATTTAACACTGACGAAAACTGAGCTAAACGATGAAGCGTTGCAGAAAATGCTGGTGCCGATGGCTGCGTTTACCGAATACACGGATTATGAAGCGCATAAACGTAAAGAAGCGGGTGATGAAGATGTTTTTGAACATTTTAAAGAATTGGTGAAAATTAATCCGCAGCGCATCTACGACTATCTGGTTTATCAACCGGCCCAGCAACCCACTACACGTCAAAAAATTGGCCGCAATGACCCTTGTCCATGCGGGAGTGGAAAGAAATACAAAAAATGCTGTTTGCATTGAGCTATATTTTATTAACCCCAACAATAAAATTGATTTTAATCTATGAGTTTATAAATTTTTTCACCACAAGGTTTTAATTCTTTATATTTGAAACTATTAATTTCTACCTGGCTGTTTCTGGCATTATTTGAATTTAAATTTGGCACTGCCCACTCTTTTAATGCAAAGTTGATAAGTTTGGATTCCCATATATCTAAAAAAACAGAATAATTTAAGACGTCTTGACCTTGTGCTCCTTTAAAATTAACCCCCTTGTAACTGAAGTTTTCTTCATGCTTAACGTACGAAAAATATTCCTCAGCAATTTCGACTAGTTTTTTATTAAGCATATAATCTGAATTTCTATAGATTTCCATTTTGTTTAATATTGGTAGATGGTAATTAACTGAATTTTCAGATCTAGATAGTAACGTAAAATTTCCTAATCGTTTTTTATTAAATTCAATTAAGTATGTTAAGTTAGTTTTAGGAACGGATATATTCATATTCGCAGGATTAAATTCTTTTGACCAAATATGTTCTCGCTCACTATGATTGTTTGTTTTTATTTTTTGTCTTTTTGGAATAATCTCTTTTAGAGAGTAAGTTTTTCTTTTATCTTTTGTAATCCTTAGGTCAAGTTCATACCTTGATAATAAGAATAAAAGACCTCTATTCCAATTTCTATAAAAATCTGTCTCTTCTTCTGGATGAGTTGCTAATTTTTCTATAAATTGTTTGTCTTTAGTTTTAGTGCTTAAAAAAGCAATTAACAATGCTTTAAGGTCAGGTTCGGAAAATGAATTTCCATTTTCATCCTTCTTGGTATATAACCAGTGAGCCCACTTCAACAAATCAGCTTGATTACTGTCGTTTCTATTGGCTATTTGTAAAATATAGTATCGAAAATTAAAAATTTCTATTAATTCAAGTAATTCAACATGAAAATTATCTTTACTATCTGTTATTGCGAATACAGAAAGCACTAAAGGCAACATACTTGATTTGTTTATGTTTAAATTTACAGATAATTTTTCATAAAGGCTATCCAATTTTGAGTAAGGTTTATTTTTATCGAGTTTAGCTTGAAATAAATTAGATAGGGATTGACTAGAAAAAACTAAGAAATCAAAGAAGTCAGAACAATATCTCGATCTGATTTTTTTGTTATGAGTTTTATCTTTTAAAGATTGATAAACTTTGTAGCTATTTTTCTTTATCGGTGAACCAAAAACAATCCAAGCAGATCTTAAAAATTCATTTTCTTCCTGAATTGTCTCAAAACCAGCTTCTTGAATATTCCTTAAAATAGTACCCCATTTATTGTTAATTTTTTTTAAAAACTTATCGTAATTTTCATCTTCCGCAATATAGACAAAATAATTTTTAATTTTATCTAACTCGCTCAGGTTTTTTCCGCGGTTATTAATTACCTCGAACATTCGACCTGCTGTTTTTGAAGTTTTTGGAACAAAAAATATAAACCCTAATTTGTTTTCCAAAATATTTAAAAATTCATGAGGTTTGAGGATGTTTTCTCCATTTTCTGAATTAAATCGCTTACTATTGAAGAAAATAATAAATTGATTTATGGCGTCAATAATATTTTGGTCTTGTTTGATTTTGGCTTGTTGACTGTAAAGTGAACGACTTAAAACATCTGCAAGAATTTCTTCCTGTAAACCGGATTGAAAAACTTGTTTATTATTACGGTATAGATATAAATTATTAAGTCGATCTATCTCATCGGGCTTTAATATATTTTCAAACACTGTTACGAATGAATGAATTAATAAAATAATTGTAGTTAACCTCTGTTGACCATCAACGATATCATAGTTCTTTTCATCTTGTTTATTTACAGCAACGATAGTTCCCATAAAATGTTTATATTGGGAATCAGTTAAATGTTTTTGTGTAGATAAAATATCATCCAAAAGAGCTTGGCGATGTTCGTTTTCCCAGCTATATCCGCGTTGATAATCTGGTATATAAAAATAATTGTTATTAAAAAGTGTTGGCAAATCTATTTGGCTGACTATTACGTTGTTCATAATTATATTTTTATAAGATTCTGCAAAAATTTAAATAAAGGAGGTTTGTGCTAATGTAATAAAATTATAACTAATAAGCAATGTATTGGTGCTGTAATAGATTGAGTAAAACTGTCTAACCTTGAATTTAAGTCATATATTTTTAATAAAAAGAGATTAAAAAATAACTTTGATTAGTGATTGAAAATAGCCATAATATCAAAAACTTAAAATCTACAAGATTCCTCCATGCGGTCCGCTTAGTCGGAATGACAAGCAAGAAATCAAAAATCTTCTAAAACCGCCAACTATTATTGATATCATCGTAGAATAAATCCAGTGAATCATCGGGACGTTTTCCGTTGAGGACGGTTTTGAAGAAGGTTTTGATGGTGGCGTTGGTGTCGGCATAGAACAGGCCATGGGTGCGTTCCACGCCGGGGCCGTCGGTGAAATCGTAGTAGTTAGGTTTTTGCGCGATTAGGCCGCGGGCGGTGCGGCCGAGGCGGTCTTTTTGGAAATTGCTGTCAGACCATTTCAGGACCCAGTCGTTTTCGTTGATGGTGATGTAGATGCGTTTGCCGGTTTCGATGGCATCGACCCAGTATTGATGACCGGGGTGATCGACATCGGCTTGACAGAGAACTATATTAGCGAAAATATTGGCATCGTTTTCATAAAGGGCATCGCGGACATAGTTTTGCAGCAGGAAATTACCCAGGCTGTAAGCCATTAAAGACAGTTTAACGTCACAACTTTCTTGGGCTTCTCGGTCAAAGGGGCCGCAATGGTAAGCGCCAAGTTTCATTAAAGTGGCATCCAAAGCGGCCACCGAGGCCTGGGCGGTGCGTTTTGCGTCACGGTATTCTCTGGTGGTGAAGCCACCGGTATTGGATGGCCAGGAAAAAGCCACCACTTCGACATCGTACAGTTCTTCAATCAGTAGGCTTTGTTCCAGGTTCTTCTGAAACGACTGGTTATAACCGTGGATAAAAAACACACAATTCTTATTGGCTTTTTGCAGGCGTTTACGCAATGCCGCAAACTCATGTTTTGACGGCAGGTTTTCGGCGGTCAGGTTTCTGGGCTCTTTGACTAGTTTGATGCGCCAATCTCCTGAATTGGCACCGGTTTTAACTTTTTTGGCGTGTGCCAGGCGGATTTCATTGGGACCTTTGGTATTGACCTGTTCGCCAAAAGCGAATTCATCGGCCACACCGTTTTCAAAGCGGTCTTGATTGATATTGCGGTTGGTGACAATAAGCATAACAGTGACTCCACCTTATTCAGACCACACGGCCATTTCATTGCCGCCGGGTTCTTTAAAATGAAACCGTCGGCCGCCGGGAAAGTCAAAAATATCACGGGTAACTCGACCACCGGCGTGGCGTATTTTGTTTAAGGTTTCTTCTAAATGGGCGGAATAAAAAACCGTTAATTGACCGCCTTCATGGGCAGTTTTCACGTGTTTGGCAGCATAAAATCCACCATCGATATTGGCTAAACTAAAGGCCGTATAATCAGGACCGTAATCGGTAAACGACCAGTCAAAAACGGTCTTAAAAAAAGATTTTGTTTCGCTTAAGTCCCGACTGGCAAATTCTAAATAATTGATTGATTCGTGTTTTGGCATGCTCAGTCTCTATAAAGTACTGATTTTATTATAGCCTGTTAACGAGGCGGCTTAGTGGCTTTTAGTGGTAAAATGTTTCCATGACTGCGCAACTGCCATGTGGCGCCCATGATTTATTAGAGTCGGCGATTGTTCAACGGCGGCGCTTGGATGTGGTTTATGTTAAGAACAACGGTCATACTCAGCATTATGCGCATGTGTTACCGGTGGACATTGCGAGCGAAAAAGGGGTCGAGTGGTTGACTGTTATGGCGGCTGATAAATCCGGTCAGATTCGTCGGTTACGTTTTAATACCGCGCAACTGATATCTTTTCAGGCGGATGATCAACTACAACCGATCATCGCCTATAATCCGTAAGACTGTGGATTAAGCGGATTCCAAGGGCAACTCAAAACCACAGGACCAGCATAAAAAATAATGGCCGTCATTGGCTTCACCACATTTGGGACACGTCCAGGGTTGCTGGGGTGCATCATCTGTTAAAGTGGCTTTGAAAGTGTTGACCATTTTCATGGCAGATTCGTAATCGGCGTTGCTGTGAATCCACAATTCCGGCCAAGTTTCAGTAAAAGGTAATTCACCGGTACCACCGGACAGCATCTCGTTTTTAACAAAACAGGAAATACCGGCATCCAGCAATTGTTGTTTAAGCTGAATTAAAACAAATAATCGATTATCGGTGAAAACTTTACGCATCTTGTGATTATACCAATATTTATCGACAAGTAGGATTGCTGATTCATACTAAACAACAATCGGTTATAATAATGATTGATTTCTAAACGAGATGATGATGTTTGATTGGCAGGCTTTTTTGGGTTGGAATGTGATTGTCCATTTTGGTTTATTAATGTTGGCAACCTTAATGGTGGCCGGTGCCACGGATTGGGTCATACGCATTCATCAAAAAATGTTTGATCTGCCGCGAGAGCGTTTATTATTGTCTTATTGGTATTTTTTGGCCTTTTATAAGGTGCTTATCTGGGCCTTGTTTTTAGGTCCTTATGTGGTGATTAGATGGTTGATGTAGATCAGATAATGAGCCATCATTTTGGGCACTTTGCACCGGATGAGGTGACCGCCGGGCGCATTGCCTGGTGCCGTAAATTACCGACCAATTGGTTGGGTAAGCAATTGGCTCAGTGGCAACGAAAGCGAGTGATCAGGGATTTGGACGGGCCGCTTGATTTAAGACTGGATGGCATTAAGTTACGGGTATTCTTAGTGGATAATGTCTCAGAGCGCAGTTTTGTGTTTATGCCGTGGCGGTTTGATGCCATAGAGCGGGATTTAATGTTAAAACTATTACCAAAGGATGGGGTGATGGTGGATATCGGTGCCAATGCCGGCATTTATAGCTGTTTAGCGGCAAAGAAATTAGGTCAATCGGGGGTGGTGGTGGCGGTTGAACCGAATCCGGCGATGGTGACACGTTTACGGTTTAATCTCGAAGCGACGCTGGCCGATTGTGTCAACAAACCACGGCTAGAAATCCAACCAATCGCAATCAGTGATGACAATGGTTCGATGCCTTTTTACATCAACCGTAAAAATTTAGGTGCGTCATCTCTGACCGATACGCGACAGGGCGACAGGATTGACGTGGAAAGTCGGCCCTTACTGGATCTGATTAAAGACTTAAAGTTATCCCGAATCCATGTCCTGAAGTGCGATATTGAAGGCAGTGAAGATCGGGCCTTGGTACCGTTTTTTACCGATGCACCGAATCATTTGTTGCCCGGCTGTGTGATTATTGAGCACAATGCCAATCAGTGGCAACAGCCCTTGTTAGAAGTGATTAAACAGCGCGGTTATGTAGAAAGTCATCGCACCCGTATGAATGTGGTGTTGCAACAACGGCGACAGATAAAACTCAGTGAAACAGAACAAACCGTTCGACAGGCGGCAAAAAACAGCAGTGTCGCCGGTTTAGCTTACCACGAAAAATTTAGAGATTAGCCCGAATATTTTATACTGGTTACATAAAATATGTGGATTAGTCCTTAATGCGTAGCGGCAGACCTTTGTCTTCACCGGATTTTTTTGCCCGTAAATACACCAGTTCAAAGGTGGCGGGATAAAGACCGTCATCGGTGCGGAACTGTTCATAGTGTTTCGCCAATTCCTTTAATGTGCGTGGTGAGGTCAGGCCTTTACTGCGTTTGTCATCGGTATTATGAGCGCCAATATTTTTCAGGTCCTTCATGACATCAATTACCGAAGCGTAGGTCATGGTAATTAATTCTGAATCGGCAATAACATCATCATAAGATTGACGCAGGGCTAAATCAGCCAATTCATTGGCGGGTAAAAAATGATTAACATGCGGCTTGTCATCAATCTGCGACCAAGCATAGCGCAGTTCATGCAAAGTGTGTTGCCCCATGGTGGTGAGATGTACCAGACCGCCGGGTTTTAAGGCACGTTTAATTTCACGTAAGACGGTTTGTTCATCGCACCACTGCAGCATCAGATTAGAAAACAATAAATCGATACTGCCGGCATGGACATCAATGGCATGGGCATCGGTTTGACGGGTTTCGACTTGTTTATGCGGTTTAATTTGTCGCAGCATATCAGCACTGAAATCAGCGGCAATAATTGTGCTGTCGGGAAAGCGTTTGAGTAAAGGTTCAATCGCCCAACCGGTGCCACAACCCAAATCAAGAATGGTTTCAGGAAGAAAAGCTTGATGAGATTCAAAGGCATCAAAATCCACACGATCTAAAAGACGCGCCAAGGCTTCTTTTTGTAAAACAGCGTGTTTTTCATAGTGTTTGGCTGCTTTACTAAAAGCCGCTTTAATTTGGTGGTGCTCTAAACTCATAAAAATTCTCGAATGACTGTCGACATGTCATCGGCGTGTTGTAAAAAAGGCGCATGACCGCCCCGGAATAAGTGAAATTGACCGTTTGCCAACTGTGCGGCATGACGCATGGCGTCAGGGTGAACTATGCGGTCGCGCCGTCCACTGAGCCAAAGTGAGGGCATTTCAAGGTTTTTCAATGCCTGACTTAAGTCCATGTTCTGTAATAATTTCAGGCCGTTAATCAGCGAGGCTTTTTGCGGTAGGGGTTGTTGAAAAACAATTTCTTTTAATTGCTTTAAATGTTGCTGTTGATTGCGTACTCCCATGACTTCCAACGTCAAAAAGCGGTCAATGGTGGCCTCAACATCTTGTTGTAAACCGGCTTGAAAGGCTTGCACAGTTTTTTCCGGCATACCATGTGGCCAGTGTGAGCTTGCCTGGAAACACGGTGTGGCGCAAACCATCACCAATGCATGGACTTGTTGTGGTTGCTGAAGGGCTTGATTGAGGGCAATTAAACCGCCCATCGACCAACCGAGCCAAATGCCTGCAGGTAATTCTTTAAAATCAGCCACTAAATCACTTGATTGGTCAGGCAGGTGTTGATTTTGATTTTGACCATGGCCCGGCAAATCAATGAGATTCAATGTGAAGTCATTTGATAAATGAGTCGCCCAGGTGCTAAAAATACCGGCATGCATGCCCCAGCCATGCAGCATATTAATGACCGGGCCCTGGCCAAGGGTTTTAATTATTTTCATAAACTGGCGCTGTTGTATTCAATGGCCAGCATTGTATCGGAAACCACTTTAGACTGAAATTTGTCTCTTGATTATTTCATTATTAACACCCAAAATTAAGTCTTGGACTTTTGAGAATATGACCATGACACAAGAACGCATTATTTTAGCCGGTGGCTGCTTTTGGGGTATGCAGGATTTATTTAGAAAACAACCCGGTGTGGTATCAACACGGGTAGGTTACAGTGGTGGCGAAGTGGCCAACGCCACCTATCGAAATCATGGTAATCACGCTGAAGCCATCGAAATTATTATTGATAGAGATAAGACCAGCTTTAAAGACATGTTGCGGTTTTTCTTTCAAATTCATGACCCCACCACAGAAAATCGCCAAGGTAACGACATCGGCGCAAGCTATCGTTCGGCAATTTTCTATACCTCGGATGACCAAAAAGAGATTGCCGAAAAGGTTATTGAAAAGGCCAATGATTCAGGTTTCTGGAACAATGAAGTGGTCACAGAATTAGTACCTGCCGGTGACTTCTGGGAAGCGGAACCCGAGCACCAGGATTATTTAGAGCGCTATCCCGATGGCTACACCTGTCACTTTGTGCGTAATGAGTGGCAATTACCGGAAGATTTGTAAAGGGTTCATCAACTTAATTAAGTGAAGTCTTGAGTTAACTGCGGATTACTTTTAAATATCTGTTAAGCCCTAATAAGATCCAGTGTGAGTCGCTTATATTTAAGATAGCTTCATGTAATGAATTTGTTTAGAATAAACAAATCTAAAGCACGGTAATCAAATGGCTATACCTGACTATGAAACACTAATGTTACCAATTTTAAGCTTTCTGGAAGACAAGAATGTAAAAAGAACCAGAGATATTATCAATCATATAATTTTAAAATTTAATATTACCGAAGAAGAAAGCAAAGAGTTGATACCAAGTGGTCGCGCTAAATTAATTGATAATCGTGTGGGCTGGGCATGCACGTATTTACGTAAGTTCGGTCTTATTACATCTCCTAATCGAGGTCAAAATGTTATCAGTCAAGAAGGTTTATTTATATTGTCTGATAATCATAAAAAATTAAGTCATAAGAAATTAAAGAAGCTTTTTCCTTTAGTAGATACTGAAAGAGATGGGAGTGATCAGGTCTCTAACAAAGATCTGGCAGAAAAAACACCAGAAGAAATTATTGGTCTTCAGCATAAAGAAATTAATGAAGCATTAGCAAAAGAAATTATCGATCAAGTTATTCAAATTGATCCTAATCAGTTTGAGCAATTAGTTGTCGATTTATTGTTGGCCATGGGGTATGGAGGAACCGTTGAGGATGCTGGTAAATCTGTTGGCCAATCTAATGATGGAGGAATAGATGGACTTATTAAAGAAGACGTCCTTGGCTTAGATACGATTTATATTCAGGCTAAACGATGGCAGGGGATAGTTCCAATTAAAGAAATAAGAGATTTTGCAGGTGCGCTTCTATCAAAACGATCCAATAAAGGTGTTTTTATTACAACAAGTGATTATCCTAAATCTGCACATGAATTTGTTGCAACCATTGATCGCAAAATAATTTTAATCAATGGTGCAAAGCTTGCAAATTTTATGATTAAGTTTGATTTAGGGGTTAGTACTAAGGATATCATTACAATAAAAGAAATTGATTCAGATTATTATAATTTTTAAATTTGTCAATAATTTCGAATTAAACATTGCACCAATAAATCGATGTCTTCGATTTCTAAGGCGTGATGGAGCGTAAATCGCAATCTTGATTGGTTTTTGGGTACCGTGGGTGGTCGAATGGCGGCGGC
The DNA here is from genome assembly GCF_026410405.1 of Marinicella gelatinilytica. Classification (GTDB taxonomy): domain Bacteria; phylum Pseudomonadota; class Gammaproteobacteria; order Xanthomonadales; family Marinicellaceae; genus Marinicella; species Marinicella gelatinilytica. The sequence continues at coordinate 87,245 of NZ_JAPMLN010000014.1, forward strand.
GAAAATACCTCGGGACTTCAGATAATTAGCCGTTTCTAAGGCGGCGGATTCCGTGTTGAGAATAAACGGTTGGATGGGTGTTTCACTGTCGCTGAGACTATCGGCAATACCGTATTCCTGGCATTGTTGCTGTAAACGTTCGATTAACTCCAGTAATTTTTCACGTCGCCAGGGTTCGGATTGAATCAGTTCTAAGGCTTTTAAACTGGCGGCGGACACCGGTGTCGGCATGGCGGTATTAAAGCGATAGCTTCTGGCTTTTTGCAGAATGGTTTCGATTAATTCATCATCACCCACCACAAAAGCCCCGGCACTACCGAAGGCTTTGCCAAAGGTGCCGGATAGAAGTGGTATCTGGCTCTGGCCTAAGCCTTGATGTTCTACTATCCCGCCACCTTTGTCACCCAGTACGCCGATACCATGAGCATCATCCACCCATAATAAGGCATTAAACATATCAGCACTTAAGGCTGTGGCGGATAAGTCCGGACTGTCACCATCCATACTAAATACACCCTCAGTGGCCCATAAAATGGTATTTTTTGGGTGTTCTTCATGGAATCTTTGGCCATGCTTTTCGACTTTTTCATGGGCTAAGTGTGGATAGCGCTTTAATTGAGCGCCGGCCAATTGAGCGGCATCAAGCAAAGAAGCGTGGTTAAGTTTGTCCTGGATAAATAAATCATGACGATTTAGTAACGCACCGGCAATGCCTAAATTGGCCAGATAACCCGATGAGAACAGCAAGCAGCGTGGATATCCTAAAAATTCAGCCAGGGCAAATTCCAGTTCCTGATGAACCGATGTGTAACCGGATAACAGCGGTGAGCCGGTGGCGCCAAAGCCAAACCTGACGGCGGCTTCATGGGCCGCTAAAATCACTTCCGGGTGATTGGCCAATCCCAGATAATCATTGCTGTTAAAGTTAAGTAACTGTTCACCATTAATACTGACATAACGACCTGCTTGGCTGGTTCTCAGTGACCGCCGACGGAACAAATTCTGTTTTTTTAAGCGATTTAATTCAGATTGTCGAGACATAGCGCTTAGTGACGTTTCGGCATGGGTTTAATACCGAGTTTTTGGAACAGAGCCATGTCTTTGTTTTCTTCCGGGTTCTGAGTAGTGAGTAATTTTTCGCCATAGAATATCGAATTGGCACCGGCCAGGAAGCACATCGCTTGTACGGCTTCAGACATCTCATTCCGCCCGGCAGACAAACGCACCATGGATTTTGGCATCATAATCCGCGCCACCGCAATGGTGCGCACAAAATCCAAGTCATCAATTTTTTCAATGCCATGCAGCGGTGTGCCTTTAACTTGCACCAACGCATTAATCGGCACGCTACCCGGGTGCTGGTCCAAATTAGCCAAAGCCATCAGCATACCGGCTCGGTCCTGTTGTGTTTCTCCCATACCGACAATGCCACCGGAGCAGACATTAATACCCGACTGCTGCACGTTCTTCAGGGTATCCATGCGCATCTCAAACTTTCGGGTGGTGATGATTTTTTCATAAAAAGATTCAGAGCTGTCGATGTTATGGTTGTAATAATCCAATCCGGCATTGGCCAGTTTTTGGGACTGTTGTTCATTCAACATACCCAAAGTCAGACAGGTTTCCATGCCCAGGGCTTTCACGCCTTTCACCATATCAATCACCTGATCTAAATCGCGGTCCTTGGGTGAACGCCAGGCGGCGCCCATACAAAAACGGGTGGCACCTTGTTGCTTCGCCGCCGCGGCTTGTTCGACAACGCTATCAACTGCCATAAGCGGTTCTTTTTCGACACCCGTGTCATACCGTACTGACTGTGGACAATAACTACAATCTTCAGGACAAGCACCGGTTTTAATACTGAGTAAGGTGCTGATTTGTACCTCGTTGGCGTCGAAATAATGGCGGTGGATTTGTTGCGCTTGATACATCAAGTCATTGAAAGGCGTCGAAAACAACGTGTCCACTTCTTCTTGGGTCCAATCATGACGGATTGGTGAGGCTTGGTTCATAATGTGCAGGTGTATTAAGAATAAAGCAGTATGCTTTTTTGACTGGCAATAGTCAATAAACAGGCGTTTGAAATTATTGCGGGTCTAGTAAATTTAAATTTATAGTCATTAAAACTGTTAAGAATAGGTTGATACCCCGTCCTTTGAGTAAGCTAATTAAATATTAGATCACATCCGGACGGTAGGTAGCTTTAACTTAAGCATACCCGTGGTGCATTTGGAGTAAATTGTGCTATTTTTGGCATCGGATAGCAGTTAAAAGCCGTAAAAATGAACAACTTTTATGGTCATCTTGCGTGTTTTAATCTAAAAGATCAGCTTTTCTGGCCAAAAACTTACATAAATTTGATTAAATTCCGGTAAAAATTTCCTAAATGCACCACGGGTTAAGCATGTTTTTTCAAATAAGTTATTGAAAATGCGTTAATTAAAATTAATAAGGAAAATGTTACCACAATGATCACTTTCAAAACTTCAGCAGATACATCTAAAAACCCCACGATTAAGCATAATATTGAATAAGCCAAGAATAAAAAACTCATCGTGGTATGTGAAGCTTGGGATAGAATGGCTTTCCCTCTTTCATCGACGCCTTCCTCTTTAGAAAAGATAATGTACTTACCTGCTCCCCAAGCAGATAAAATGACGGAAATTACAATAAATAGATTTAACATTAGCTGTCTCCTTTATTCTCATAAGTAAAAATTTCTTCAATTTTTTTGTTAAATAATAAAGCAATTTCAAAAGCCAGTTTTAAAGATGGATTGTATTTATTTGATTCAAGTGAATGAACCGTTTGTCTGGTGACGTTAATTTGCTCCGCAATATATTTTTGTGTCCAACGTTTTTCAGCTCTAAGGATGTAAATATTATTCAATATATCCCTTTCTTTTTTCATTGCTTACCTCTTTTCAATAAAAATGCAATAAATATATTACATATGCAAAGTATGTATTACATAAGCTATCTTTGTCAACTTTAAAGTTACCTGAATTCGGATAATAAGTGCAATTTCCTGAGAAGGTCGGTTAACTAATATAGTTACTGATTTTTCTCACCAAAAGGAAAATGCAATATGAGCTATAAACAGTTAACCGAATTAGAACGATATCAGGTTTACAGACTAAAGAAAATGGGTTTTAAGCAAAAGATTATAGCCAAAGAGCTTGGCCGATCACCTTCGACTATTTCTCGTGAGATATCCCGCAATACTGGCAAAAAGAATTACCGGCCGAAGCAAGCCCAACGAATGACTGAAAACCGTCGTAAGAACGCCCATAAAGCCATTAAAATAACAGAGTAAGTTAAACATTGGATTATCACACTTCTGTATCATGACTTGAGCCCGGAACAAATCACCATTTATCTTAAAAAGAACAACGGTGTCTCATTGCATCATGAAACGATATACCAGCTTATTTATGCTGACAAGAAAGCAGGAGGTGCTTTATATAAGCAATTAAGGGTTGCCAGTAAAAAATACCGCAGGCGTTACGGCAGTTATGATAAACGCGGTAAAATCAAGAACAGGGTCAGTATTGACGATAGACCAGCTGTGGTTGATAAGAAAACCAGAGTTGGTGATTGGGAAGGTGATACAATCATTGGCAAAGGTCGTCAAAGCGCTTTACTCACCTTGGTTGAAAGAAAGACCTTGTACACCATGATTTTCCGGTTAACCGGAAAACAAGCCTCATTATTGGCAGAGGTGGCCATTGAAGGTATGGTGCATTTGGTTGACCAAATACTGACAATCACATTGGATAACGGCTTGGAATTTGCAGCACATGAATTGATAGCTGAGGGACTAAAGGCTGATATTTATTTTGCCCACCCGTATAGTTCCTGGGAACGTGGTATCAATGAAAACATCAATGGATTAATCAGGCAATATTTTCCAAAGGGAACCGACTTCAATCAAGTCACAGATAAACAAATAGAACACGTGATGGATCGCCTGAATAACAGGCCACGAAAAACCAGAGGTGGGAAATCACCAAATGAATTATTTATGGGGCAGCAAGTCGATTTACTTGCTGCATAATTAAATTGCACTTATTACTTGAATCCAAGTTAAATAAAACTCCGGGACAGACATTAAGACTTAAAGGTTGTTTTAACCGGTTTTTTGAGAAAGGCGAATAAAACAGCGGTCACTATTAAAATCAGGTTAAAACCGTTAAACCAACTCAGTAAAGCATAATCGTAGTGTATTAAATGGCTAAGGACGCTGACAATGATGACGGCTAACGTGGCGAATCTCAGGTATTTAACCCATTTTATTAAGCGCTGTTGCTGTTGCGGGTGGCTTGGGTTAGCGACAAAAAACCAAGCGGCAATCAATAGGTAGCTTACCCAGAAGCTCAAGGTCACGGTTGTGCCGAAAAGGATTGACGTTAATAAAGCCAGACTGAAGCTTAAGGGCGCGCCCCAGATAATGCCCTGCCATAGTGCGTACCAGCGGTTCAAACGATGTCGCTTAATAAACCAGAGATTGACACCGGTGGCCACCATAATTGTCATGGCAATGCCTAAGAAAAAGTAAAGAACTTTGATGGCAAAGGGTCCGAATTGTCCGAAATGCAGCCGATAACTGGAATAAGCCACTTGCCGACCCCAGTCGCCGTCTGACATGTGTTTGGAGTCGATGTAGTCGCCGTTGTTGTGGAAACGAAATACTTCTGAGTAAACTAAACGTTCCGGCATGTGTAAATTGACTTCAATATATTGTCCGGTGCTGCCACCGTTTTTAAGGGTTACGAACATTAAGTCAGCTTCGGGATATTGATTTTTGAGCTGATTTATCATCGGTTGTAATTGTACAGGCTCGGTTGGTCTTTCTATATCAAGCTGTGCCGGAAATATGGTATCAACAATCTCACCAGAACTGGTGTCTTTATCCAGTAAATCATAACCAAAAACAGTGATACTAAATAAACCGATGTAAGCACCGGTTAAACAGACAATAAAAAAGAAAGGCAGGCTCCAGACACTTAAACGGTTGTGAATATCGGTTTGTTCCAGTTGACGACTACCGCCCCAGCGCAACTTAAAAGCATCTTTGAATAAGCCCGGGTGGGCTAAAATACCTGAGATCATCAGGCCCAGCATCATCGCCCCCAACAAGCCCACCAATATAATACCGATGGTGCTGGGCAGGTGCAGATAAATATGCAAATCACTGAGCATGTCGGTCCAAGGTGTGTGCATATCAACACCACGGCTGCCGTCTTTATTCAGGTAATAGCCGCCACTGCGGTTGCTGACATGTGCCCGCGGGATGACGTCCGAGGGTGGTGCAAAGTAGAGTGTTTTAGGCAGTGTCTCCTGGTTGTTGATTGCGCGATTAATTGCATTATTGATGGCGGTTTCTAACTGTTGAATATCAACTTGGGCGGATTCGGTAACCGTTGGCTGCTCCCAACGTTCTGTTTCTTGAAAAAACACCACCAGGGCGCCGCTTAAGCAAACCAGATAGAGGAATACCGAAAAAAACAAACCCAGCCAGGCATGACTGCGCAGTGATTTTTTAACCACATGTTTTGAAGTTGTGAGTGATTTCTTTAAGTTCATTGTAGCCCCCAAATACTTAAACAGCTGATACTAATTAAAATAACACTGGTTCGACTCAAATGGGAAGTGGCCGTTAACCAGACGGCAATCAGGCCCCACAACAAAGGCACCAACATAATCATCACAACCAATCGATTCAAAGCTAACAGCGGCAATAGGTATGTGATTGCAGCGGACAGAATAATGGCCATCGCCAATGCCAAAGGACCCGCCATAATAACCATAAAAAGTTTATACCAAACAGAAGCGGTGGATTGGTAAGGATGTGTGCGTTTTGGGGACTTTTCTGGTTTACGGGTGCTGTTTACATATATCCATAGATAAGCAGGGAGCGTGATTAAAAATAAGCTGAAAAAAAGTGCATATTCAAATCCGTTAGCCCAATTAAAGAGATAAAAAGAAGTGGCGAATAACAGTACAATGAGTAAACGTAAGGGCCATTTTCGGCTTGTCTTTTGGCTGAAATAACCAATACCCGGTGTCGCGGCCAGTAGTAAAAAGGCTATGGTCGTTAAGATAGCAGGCATAAAGATGGATTGTATAAAGGCTAAGAAGAATCGGTATATTAGGACAAATGATAATCATTATCAATCATTTAAGAAGACTTTTAGGGTGATTTTAATGCGCTAATAAAATAAAAATACCATTGAAATAGGAATCATTATCGTTATAATTCGCATCTATCTTCTGTTTGAGTGAATGTCCACCCATTATCTAACGGGGTTTCTCAACGAACAGTTCTCACATGACTCAAAAAAAGAAATTATAATGATGAATATAAAATATTTTAGTGTCCATATTTTGTTAGCAACGACCTGTCTTTTTATGGCAGATGTAAAAGCACAAACTGAAAACAACACGTCCGAAAACATGGCCATGGATGAAATGGTGGTTATCGGCTCCAGAACACCCACAGAAATCAGCCAAATTCCGGGTACTGTTTGGGTTATTGATACCGCTGAAATCCAACAGCAAGCGGATTCTGGCGCTGATTTAAAAACCGCTTTGGGCCGTCTGGTACCGGGTTTGGATTTAGCGCCTCAAGGCCGCACCAATTTTGGTCAAAATTTACGCGGCAGAAGTGTGCAAGTATTGATTGATGGTGTTTCCATGAATGGCTCTCGCGGTTTATCGCGACAATTTGATGCCATCGACTTATTTAATATCGCCCGCATTGAAGTGTTATCCGGTGCCAGTAGTTTATATGGCGGCAGCGCCACCGGTGGCATTATTAATATTATTACTAAGTCAGGTGATGGCGGGGATTTAAGTTTTGAAACACAAGCACAATTAAAATCCGGCTTTAACAGCAGCGATGATTTACAAAAACAATTGGCGCAATCAATCAGTGGTGGTAATGAAAATGCCCAAGCAAGGCTGGGTATTTCGGTCACCGACAACGACCGTTTTTATGACGGCAGTGGTAACGAAATATTCCCTGATATTACGCAAACAGATTTACAGGACAATCGCATGGTTGATGTGTTGGGTCGTTTACGTGTTAATCTGACAGAGACTCAGACCTTGGATTTTGGCGGCCAATTTTATCGCTCAGGATTTAAAGGAGATCGTGATGTTTTCTTTCCCGGCATTGCCGATAACCCTGTGGCTAATTTGAATGGTGCTGAAATTCGTGATGGTTTTGATTCAGATCGGGAGCCGGCGACAGACCGTGAATTATTTAATATCCAATACCATAACAGTAATCTATGGAATCAGGATTTTTACCTGCAGGCTTTTTATCGCAATGAATCATCGGCCTTTCATGCTTTTCCATATCCCTTTTTATTGGCAGCGGAACAACGTTTTGCCATTCAATTCGCCGCATCTGAGCAAAATACACGTCAAACAGGTCTCAAAGCATTGTTTGATAAACGCATCAATGACCGGTTTAGAATCAGTTATGGGCTGGATTTTGAACGGGAGCAATTTAATGCCAACCAGATGTTTTTTGATTTTCGACAAAGTGATGCCAGCGGTGGTTTAGTGCAACGTCAAAACAACATAGAAGATCGTTACCCGACCTATGATGTCGATGGTCTGGCAGGCTATGTGCAAAGTGATTGGCAAATCACCGATGCCTTTAAATTGACCGGAGGTTTGCGTTATCAGCACACTGATGTCTCAGTGAATGATTTTATTAAATATGGTTATTCCGGTTTTGACGAAACTCGAATCGGTGAGTTGGTGCCCGGTGGCAGTAATGATTATGATTCCACTTTAATAAACCTCAGTGGTTTATATGATTTTGGACGTCATCAAACCTGGCTGCGTTTTTCACAAGGTTTTGAATTACCCGATCCGGCCAAATATTATGGTAAATCACCGGACATTAATGTCAATGATAATCCCTTAACCGCGATTAAAACCGATCAGGCTGAATTAGGCTGGCGCTATATGAATGATCGCATCTCAACCCAATGGGCTTTGTATTATGCTTGGTCCGATAAAGCGGTTGAAAATACCGATGATTTAGCAGTGATAGTGGTGGATGAGGATAAGCGTGATTTTGGATTAGAAGGGGCTTTTAACTACTATGCTGATCATGGTTTTGAATATGGTGGTACCATGCATTGGGTGCGTTCAGATCAAAAGAATGCCAATGATGAGTGGAAACGACAAGATGCCCGATATGCTTCAGTGTCATCATTAACGGCTTTTGCCGGATGGTCGGACAATAGTCATGAAGTACGAATACAAGGAAATCGCGCTTTTGATTTAAAAGATTCAGCCGGTCGCGACATAAATGGTCAGACAACGTTTGATTTAGTGGCGTCAAAAAACACAGGGTTTGGTCGTTTTACATTGGGTATTGAAAACCTATTGGATAACAGCTACTCAACCATTTGGGGCCAGCGTGCGGGTATGTTTTATGCATCCTACGGACCACCCTATTTATTTGACTTCCAAGGCCGAGGACGAACATTTGCTTTAAATTGGTCGTATAGTTACTAAGTAATTAACAATTAATTTCAAAGCCGTTACTCATATTGGGTGCGGCTTTTTTTTGTGTTTTGATAAAAATAAAAAAATGTCTGCTTATGACTCAGAGGTTCTATACAATATTGGTCTTGAAATGAATTTCGTTTTTAACAAGATTAAGAGGACAGGATATGGAAGGCTTATTGACCATTGATAATTTATTGACCTTGGGCATGTTAATCATGTTGCAAGCAGTTTTGGGGTTTGATAATTTACTTTATATTATTATTGAGTCCAAACGGGTTGAAGTGACACGACAATCCAAACTGCGTAAGACCGGTATTTGGCTTGCAGTGGTTTTCCGTTTGGTGTTGTTGTTTTTATTGCTCAAAATTCTCAGTTATTTTACTGAGCCTTTGTTTTCAATCGGCTGGCAAGGGGTGGTTGAGGGGACTTTTAATCTCAGGGCAGTGGTGGTGCTTTTGGGTGGAATTTTTATTATTTATACGGCCACCAAAGAAATTTTGCACATGCTTTATATGGAAGAACACATGCAGGAAAAAGACAAGCCACAATCCTCTTTTGCCAAAGCCCTGATTCTGATTGTCACCATGAATGTGGTGTTTTCCTTTGACTCGATTTTAAGCGCCATGGCCCTCACCGATAATTATATTGTGATGGCCACTGCGATTTTAATCGGCGCTTTGCTGATGGTGTGGTTGGCGGATACCATTGCTGACTTCTTACAGCGTAACCGAATGTTTGAGGTTCTGGGTTTATTTATTTTGTTAATTGTCGGGGTGATGTTATTGACCGAAGGTGGCCACATTGCCCATTTGAAATTCTTTGATCATGAGATTGTGCAGATGAATAAAGCCACCTTCTATTTTGTGATTGTGGTGTTGGTATTGACTGATATTGTGCAATCACGTTATTCGAAAAAATTAAATGCCATGAAAAAAGCCGCTCAAAAGGATGTTAGCTGATGGATAACTATTTATTGATTGCAATTGCCGCCATTGGTGTTTTAGGTTCTTTAGCGCATTGGCTATCCTGGTGGTTAAAGCTGCCTTCGATATTGTTTCTGTTGCTGATTGGTATTGTTTTAGGTGCGCCGGTGACCGGTTGGCTCAAGCCGGATCTGATATTTGGTGATCTGTTATTTACCATTGTGTCACTGTCGGTGGCGGTGATTCTATTTGAGGGTGCTTTAACCTTAAATTTTAGTCAGATTCGTGGGCTTGAAACAGTGGTTAGGCGCATGGTGACCATCGGTATGATTGTCACTTGGTTGGTCATTGCAGTGGCAACGCACTTATTGCTTGATTTAGACTGGTTGTTATCTTTGCTGTTTGGTTCCTTGGTGGTGGTGACCGGGCCGACAGTGATTGTGCCGATGCTGCGGATTTTAAATTTAGATAAACGCATTGCCAATGTACTGCGCTGGGAAGGCATCGTCATTGATCCGTTGGGCGCTTTACTGGCGGTGTTGGTGTTTAACTTTATTATTTCCTCTCAAAAAGGTGCCGAAGGTTTGCTGGGTGTGTTGTTTGATTTTGGCTGGATCATCATGGTTGGTGTCATTCTTGGTGGTTTAGCCGGTGAGCTCATGGCACAAATTTTGCGCCGACATTGGGTGCCTGATTATCTGCATAATGTGTTTACATTAACCTTGGTATTTGGTGTTTTTGCTGTTTCTGATGTTCTGGCACACGAATCGGGCTTATTAACCGTGACGGTGATGGGTATGTGGCTAGCCAACAGTAAGAATGTTGCGATTGAGGATATTTTAAACTTTAAAGAAAGTTTAACTTTGTTACTGATTGCCGGCTTGTTCATTATTTTGGCGGCACGCATGGACATTGAACCGTTAATTGAAATCGGTTGGTTGTCGTTGGTGTTGTTTTTGATTATTCAGTTTGTGGTGCGACCTTTAAAAATTGCTGTCTGTACTTGGGGATCTGATTTAAACTGGAAAGAACGGGTGATGTTGTCGTGGATTGCACCGCGCGGTATTGTGGCTGCTGCAGTTTCGGCTTTATTTGCTTTGCGACTTGAACAAGAAGGTTATGCAGAAGCACCATTGTTGGTGTCACTGACTTTTATGGTTATTATTGGTACGGTTGTGTTTCAGTCAGCAACCGCCGGCTGGTTATCAAAACGTTTGGGCGTGGCCAGTCCTGAAAGTAAAGGAATTTTAATTGTTGGTGGTAATCCGGTGGCTTTAGCGATTGCTGAAGCGCTGAATAAACAAGGTTTTGATTGTATGATTACGGATTCCCACTGGCGCTATATTAAAGAAGCCCGGATGCGGGACATTAAGTCTTATTGGGGCAATGTGGTCTCCGAGCATGCTGATCAACAATTAGATTTGATTGGCGTCGGCCGAATGCTGGCCATATCAATGAACCGAGAATTGAATTTATTGGCCGCCACCCGATATAAATCGGAATTTGGTGCGGCTAATATCTACGTTATCACCAATGAAGAAAAGCAAAAAGATGAACGCAAACACACCACCTCAAAAGGTGGAAAAGCGCAAACCTTGTTTTCGCGTCAAGTAACCTTTGCAAACTTAGCCAGCTATATTTCTCGTGGTGCACAAATTAAAACTACGTTGTTAACCGATGAGTTTGATATTGAAGCCTATTTGGCGAAGCATGGTGATAATGCCATTCCTTTGTTTGGTATCGCGCCGGATGGTATTGAGCTGAAAGTTTTTACCGGTGAGCGTGATTATGAGAAACTGAAAAGCGATTGGAAAGTCATGAGTTTAATTATTGAAGAAGACACCGATGACAAACGGATAGTTGATAAAAGTCAAAACTTCTAATCTCAGCCGGTTTTACAATGCCGGTTTTGTTTAATAGAGATTGACTATGTCCGGTAAGGCAGAGGTATTGTTTCGTAGTGGTACACATGAATGTTTGATGTTTAATGACTTGGTGGAAGGTCACGGTGTTCAATCAAACCAATTTTTAATTCGCAGCGGGCAACATTCAATGCTCCTGGATCCGGGTGGTGATTTAACCTATATACCGCTGACCATCGCCTTGTCTCGACATATTCGCTTGCGAGAGCTGGATTATATTTTTGCTTCACACCAAGACCCTGATATTATCGCGGCCATTGATCGATGGATTGTTAACACCGGATGCCGGGTATTGGTGTCGCAATTATGGAGTCGCTTTTTACCGCATTTAGTGGCAGCAAATGTGGATAAACAGATGGGTAGCTTTGCCAATCAGATAGATGCCATTCCGGATGCCGGTAAACGCGTTTTATTGGGAGAGGCTGAATTGATTATTTTACCGGCCCATTTTTTACATTCTGTTGGTAATTTCCAGATTTATGACCCCACCAGTAAAATTTTATTTTCAGGTGATATGGGTGCTTCCATTGATGATCATGTTGGCAGTGCTTTTGTTGAGGACTTTGATAGCCATATTCCAAAAATGGCCGGTTTCCATAAGCGCTATATGGTTTCCGGGAAAGTCACCGGCTTATGGGCGAGAATGGTGCGTGATTTGGATGTTGATATGATTGTGCCACAGCATGGTAAAGCCTTTAAAGGCGAGCATGTCGAAACGTTTTTAGATTGGGTGAGTGATTTAGAGTGTGGTATTGATTTAATGAATCGAGGAAATTACACCATACCTGATTGATGAGATGGGAATCGTTTAGGACACAAAAAAAGCCGGTATAAAACCGGCTTTTTGGGGCACAAAGATATTGGTTTTTAAAAGGTTTTACCAAAACCAATACCAATAACAGTGGGGTTAATATCGACATCGACAGAGGCTTTGCCTAAAGCGGTGTCAAAGGTGGCTTCGGTATCAATATCAATGTACTTGACATCGACATTAAAAGACCAATTGTTACTCAATTCCCAGTCGATACCGAATTGAGCGCCCCAGCCGAAGGAATTATCCAAATCCAGGTTATCAGCACCCAATACTTGTTGCGCAGCCGCACTTAAATCATCATTAAAAAAGTGTGTATAGTTAATGCCGACACCCATATATGGTCTGACTTTAGCAGTCGGGCGGAATTGGTACTGTAAAAATACGGTGGGTGGTAAGACATTGGTATCAACCACATCAGTACCGTCTGGAACCCCTAAAGCGCCTAAGCCATTAGCAGAAACCGTGTGTTTCGAGCTTAAGTCTGCCAATAATTCAATGGCCCAGTTATCTGTCATCATGTAGCCGATGGAGATATCTAAGGAGTAGTTGTCATCCACAGTGACACCGGTACCGGGAACTGCGACACCATCGACACGGATGGCACTGCTGTCATCGTTAGGATTAATATTGATGGCACGCATATGAAGCAGCCAATCGCCTTTTTCTACTGCCATGGCTTGCGCCGCGGCCATTACTAATAAAACAGTGAATAATTTTCTCATTACGTTTCTCTTGGTTAAAAACGTATTTTAAAAAATAATAATACACTTGATTTTGACAATTGTCATGGTGCGTCATAATTAATCAAAAAAGCCCCAAAAAATTGGGGCTTTTAAGGATCTTAAAAACAAATTTTGGTTAATCGGCTTTTTTATCTTTTTCGGTGCTTTCTTTGGGTTCAGCAAATCCACGATCACGCATTAAAGCATCAATCTTAGCATCACGGCCACGGAACTTGCGGTAGGCTTCAGCCGGATCCATGGCATTACGCGGTGCGAACAGATAGTTAACCAATTTAGCGGCCATTTCTTCATCATAAAAACCACCGGGTGCTTCTTGAAATGCTTCAGCGGCATCGGCGGTAAGCACATCGGCCCACATATAACCATAATAAGCGGTGGCATAACCCTCGCCTGAGAAAACGTGACCAAAGTGCGGTGTACGATGGCGCATCACCAATTCATCGGGCATACCCAAAGCACTTAAGGTTTCTCGTTCAAACTTATCGACATCTAAGGTGTCAGGGTCAGCTAAATGTAACTTCATGTCCATTAAGGCTGAGGCCAGGTATTCGGTGGTGGCAAAACCCTGATTAAAAGTGCTGGCTTTTTTGATTTTAGCAATCAATTCATCCGGAATCACCTCACCGGTTTCGTGGTGTTTTAAGTATTTATTAATAACTTCATCGGTAGATAACCAGCGTTCCAATAGTTGTGACTGAAATTCGGTGTAATCGCGGACACCACCGTTTAAGCTTGGGTACCGCACATTGGAGGATAAGAAATGTAAGGCATGACCAAATTCATGGAAAAACGTGGTGGCATCATCCCATGAAACCAATACCGATTCACCGGGTGCCGGTTTGATAAAGTTAGAATTATTCGATGACAATACATTTTTTGGTCCGTCAAAGGTGGAATGTGAACGGTAGGAGGTTGCCCAAGCGCCTGAGCGTTTGCCGGGGCGCGCGAAAGGGTCTAAATACCATAAACCAACCAACTCACCGGTGGTTTTATCGTTGACTTCCCAAACCTTGACATCTTCATGAAATACCGGAACGGTACCTTCTTTAACCGGTTTGAAATCAAAATTAAACAACTTGCCGGCCACATAAAACATGGCTTCTCGTAAATTGTCTAATTGCAGGTATTGTTTCACCTCATTGGAGTCAAGCGCATATTTATCCATGCGTACTTTTTCTGCATAATAACGATAGTCCCACGGCTTAATGGTAATCTCGTCGCCTAAGCTATCAGCCACGGCTTGCATGTCGGCCACTTCCTCTTTAACACGGGCAATGGCAGCCGGCCAAACAGCCTCCATTAAATTCATGGCATTTTCAGGAGTTTTTGCCATGCGGTTTTGTAAACGCCACTCGGCATAATTTTCATGACCCAGAAGTTCAACCCGTTCACGACGCAGTTTAAGGATTTGTTTGATTAAATCATTGTTATCATATTCATCGCCATTATCACCGCGAGAATAGTAGTTGTTCCAAACTTGTTTGCGCAGCTCGCGTTCGGTAGAGTAAGTTAAAAAAGGATCCATGGAAGAACGGGTATTGGTAACAGCATACTGACCTTCTTTGCCGTTATTTTCTGCGACTTTCGCTGCCGACTTAATAAAAGAATCCGGCAAGCCGCCCAACTGATCTTTGTTTAGATAGGTAATGTAACCTTCTTCGTCATGTAGTACGTTATTGGCAAACTGCGTGTACATGCTTGACAGTTCTTTGTTGATTTCAGCATAGCGCTTTTGTTTTTCCGGCGATAAATCAGCACCGTTCATGGCAAAGGATTCATAGGTGGTTTTAACTAAGCGCTGCTGATCAGACTCAAGTGGCGTTTTAAGACTGTCTTCGTAAACGTTCTTAATGCGGGCGAATAATTTTTTGTTTTGAGAAATTTTAGAACGCATCTCGGAAAATTTCGGTGCCAATTCCATTTGTAATTTGCGAACTTCGGGACTAGACAGGTTTGCGCCCCAGATACCGAAGTAAACCCCGGCACGGTTGAGTTTTTCACCGGCTTTTTCCATCGCCACGATGGTGTTTTCAAAGGTTGCCGGCTCATTGTTATTGGCAATTTTGTCGTAATCGGCTAAATTTTCTGTCATGGCCACTTCAAAAGCCGGTATGACGTCTTCTAACTTCATTTTATCAAAAGCCGGAACACCGCCATAAGGGCCGCTCCATTCCGCCAATAAGGTATTGTTTTCAGTGGTTGTTTTAGATTGTGGTGAATCTTTGGCTTGTAAACCAAAACTGAGTGTTAAGCCCAAAGCCAAAAGGCCGGACCATTTCTTTATGTTGTGTAATGTATGCATAATTAATAATAAGTTTTTGATGATGTATAGTGTGGGGACTGAACAGGGTGTTTACCAGTGCCAAAAGTCCCATATGTTGACAAAGCTGTCACCATAAAATGATCAGGCATAAAAAAGCCCTGCATCTTATCAGGGCTTTTTATCGAATAAATAAGATTTATTCTGCTTTTGGTTTGTCCGCTTGTGGATTGATATCAATGAGCTCAACATCAAAAATCAGCGTACTATTGGGGCCAATCGGACTGCCTGGGCGGGCGTCAGAACCATAGGCCAATTCAGGTGGGATATAAAAACGGTATTTAGCACCTTTTTTCATTAATTGCAGGCCTTCAGTCCAACCGGCAATAACTTGATTTAATGCAAAAGTGGCCGGTTGACCACGATCAACGGAACTATCGAATTTAGTGCCATCCAATAAAGTACCGGTGTAATGAACCACCACAGTGGCATTTTCACTCTCAGGCTTATCACCGTTGCCGGCTTCAATGACTTCATACATTAAACCTGAATCAGTGGTTTTAACCCCTTTTTCATTGGCTTTTTTTGCACGAAACTCATCGCCTTCTTTTTTATTGGCAACTTTTTGCGCTTCCATTTCAGCCATCATTTCTTGTTGGCGTTCTTGCGCCAGCTTTTGTTGTTTTTCACGGATGACGGTTTGAACTTTAGCCAGCTCTTCGTCACTTAATCGCAAATCACGTCCCGCTAAACCGTCTTCTAAACCGGTAATAAAAGCTTGTTTGTCGAATTCCATTTCAGACTTATTCATGTATTGTCCGACGTCAGAACCGATTTTGTAATTAATTTGGCTGTTTTCATTGTCTAACTGTGCCAAACCGGTGGTGCTGATTAAACTACCAACCAGACCTGAAGTTAAAGCAAAAGTGAGGGCGATTTTTTTCATTCGTTTCTCCGATTTTTAAATTTGGTTATGATTAAAAGAAGTGAGCCATATTGAGCTCAGTGTAATTTTAATCAAGCATTATACAAAAATATAAAACCATTCACAGTGACAAGCCATTGTTTTTGGTATTCTAACGAACAGAATCAAAATAACGTGAAACTTGTATTGCCATTAATTGGTCTATATGATTTACATGTTCTATCAGGCAGTATTTGATCTAAAAAGTTCAACTGTCCTTTTGACCACCGACAAAACTTCGCTTTTTGAAGAGAGATTATAATGATTAAACCAACATATACACGATTGCTGTTAACTCTTTTGTTAACGACCTGGCTGGTTTCAGCTTCAGCTTTGGTAGCTGATAAGCCACTCAATCCGGAAATTAAACACGAACAAGAAAGTCGTTTACTGGTTACTTTGGTTGATGAGCTGCATTATCAGAGTAAGGAGCTGAATGATGAATTATCAGGCAAAATATTAGATGAGTATATTGCGGTTTTAGACCCCAATAAAATGTATTTCTTAAGTACGGATATTGTCAATTTTGACCGTTGGCGAAATCAAATGGATGATTTTATCAAAGCCGGCGACTTAAAACCTGCTTTTGAAATCTTTAATTTATTCAAAAAACGTGTGGAAACCCGCAAGAATCATTCTTTGTCGCTGTTGGAAAGCACGTTTGATTTCAGTGAAGATGAATCATATCAATGGGACCGTAAAAAGGCTGAATGGGCCATGACGGAAAAAGAACTGGATGAAATCTGGCGTAAAAAAGTTAAAAACGACTACCTGTCTTTACAGTTGTTAGACAAAGAGACAGATGATATTAAGAAAACTTTGACAAAGCGCTATAAGGTCATGGCTAAACGCGTTAATGATCTAAAAAGTGACGATGTGTTTCAATATTTCATTAATGCCTATTTAAGTTTAGTGGAGCCGCATACCGGCTATATGTCACCGATTACTTCTGAAAATTTTGACATGAATATGAGCTTGTCTTTAGAAGGTATTGGCGCGGTGTTGATGAATGATGGTGAGTACACGCAAATAAACACCATTGTTAAAGGTGGTCCGGCTGATTTGGAAGGCACATTAAAAAAAGGTGATAAAATTTTAGCTGTCGGCCAAGGCAGTGAAGGTACCTTTGAAGATGTGGTGGGTTGGGGCATTGAAGATGTGGTACAACTGATACGTGGTGAAAAAGGCAGCACTGTTCGCATGCGTGTCATCGGTGAAGATGATGGTCCTGATACGCCGCCGACAATCATCAGAATTGTTCGGGATAAGGTCAAGCTGGAACAACAAGCGGCCCAGTATAAAATCTTAGAAATTAAGGAAGGTGGTGCGCAACATAAAATCGGAGTGATTGATTTACCGACTTTCTATTTGGATTTTGCTGCTTTGAGAGCCGGTGACAGTGATTATCGAAGCACCACCAAAGATGTGAAAAAAATATTAGAAACCTTCAAAAAAGAAGAGGTTCAAGGTGTGGTTGTGGATTTACGCAACAATGGAGGTGGTTCACTCTATGAGGCCATTAATTTATCGGGTCTGTTTATTGAACGCGGCCCGGTGGTGCAAACCAAAACCTACAGCGGTAAAAAAGATGTTAAAAAAGATGTCGATCCAAGAATTGAGTGGGAAGGCCCCATGATGGTGATGGTCAATCGCTTTTCGGCGTCTGCCTCTGAAATTTTTGCCGCCGCCATGCAGGATTACGGCAGAGCTGTGGTGGTTGGTAATCAGACTTACGGTAAAGGCACCATCCAAAATGTCATGAAATTAGCGGATTATATTGAGGACAACGAAGAAGAATTGGGCCAATTAAAAATGACCATGGGTCAGTTTTTCCGCATCAACGGCGGTAGTACGCAGAATCGTGGTGTTATTCCCGATATTGAGTTTCCGGCGTCTCCCGGCTCCGATAAATATGGTGAGTCAGAGTATGAAAATGCGTTACCATGGAGCAGCATCGCGCCCAGTGATTACAATTTGTATGCGGACTTGTCCGATGAAATTGTTTACTTGAAACAGCGTTTTAATGAGCGTTCAAAAGTTAATTTCGAATTTGACTTTTTGGAAAAAGAAAATCAGTTATATCAAGCAGAGAAAGATGATTTGACCGTGTCATTATCTGCTGAAACTCGGCAACAAAAAGTGAAAGAGCGCGAGCAGCGTAAAGAAGCACGCAAAGTCAAACGAAAAGCCATGTTAGAAGCCACTGAGCCCAATCCTTTATTGGGAGAGATTACGGTGCTTGTGGACTCCGCAGAAGACCTCATTGTTGATGCTGAAAAAGAAAGCAGTGATAAAGCGACTCAAAAAATAGCTGAAAAAGATGCGCAACTGATCGACTCACCGAATGATAAAGAAGAAGTCGAAACACTTCAGGAAGAGACCGATGAGGAAGATGAGGATGAGTTATATGTGGATTTTAGATTACACGAAAGTGCACGTATTTTGAGTGATTTAATTGACTTTAATCAGCGCCGGTTAGTGGCTAAACACGATAAAAACAATGATGAAGAAAATTGATAAGTGATTGCTAACAATGAACAAAGCCCCACCTTTTGAAGTGGGGCTTTTTTATGTCAGCTGCTGCGGGTTAAGTTACGGCTTTGATTCTGTCCTACCACGACATTGTCTTCAATGCGAATACCGCCATAGGGTAAGAATTGTTCTACTTTGTCCCAGTTGATGTGCTTATTATCCCGTTGTTGCTGTAATAGCATAGGTATAAAGTACAATCCCGGTTCTACGGTAATAACTGCGTTTTCGCGTAACACATCAGTTAAACGCAAGAACGGATGATTTTCAGGTGGTTTTTTAACCGTGCCATCAGCATTACTTTGGTGACCTGCGACATCGTGCACCTGTAACCCCAAATAGTGACCTAAGCCATGCGGAAAAAAGGTGGCACTTAAGCCCGATTCAAGTGCGACTTCAGGACTGCAATTAATCACATTAAACTGCTTAAGTACTTCGGCGATTTTGATATGGGCTTGCTGATGTAAGTCGACGTAATCTTGGCCGGCCACACAGGCATCACATAATTCCACTTGCAAACGATCCATGGCCGCAATCATGTTATTAAACTCACCATTTTTATCAAAAGCATAGGTGCGCGTAATATCAGCTGCATAACCTTTATAATTAGCCCCGGCATCGATTAAAAAAGTACGGTGGTTAGCGGGTTTGTCAGTGGCCTGATATTGGTAATGCAACACCGCCGCGTTTTCATTCAGTGCCACGATATTGCCATAAGGCATTTGACTTTGAGATTGTTGGCAAGCCTGTAAATAAGCCGCATTGATGTCATATTCACTGGCACCCGCATAAAAAGCCTCTGCTGCAGCAGCATGACCTTTTAAAGCCAGTTGGTTGGCTTGTTGAATACAGTCAATTTCGTAGCTTGTTTTCTGTACCCGTGAAAAATGCAAATGGGCCAAAAGTTTATCGGGATTGGTGTATTCCGCTGCCATCGGCTGCCAGCTGCGATCGCCTATCCAGGCATGATTCAGTTGGTCGTTAACAGTGGGCATTTCAGATTGATGGTGAATAACCCGCACATCAAAATGACGCGCCCAGTCTGCGTTACTGCGGTCTTCTATCTTGTGCCAGAAATCTGCCGGTTGAGATAAATATAAAGTTGGTTTTTGGCCGGGCACGATGTGTAAAAGGCTGTGACTGATATCAGTTTCCGGTATCCACCAGTTAAAATGAGGATTGACTTGATGCGGTGGCGCATGGTCGTCTAAAAAATAATTTTCAGGATGGCCTGAATAAATCCATAAGCCATCATAATCGTTGGCTTTAAGGGCTGCTTCTGTGGCGGTTTGTAGGTTAGCTAAGTGTTGTTTGTAGTCGGTCATAAGGGTCTCCTGTTTTAGGCCGCTAAACGGAAAAGTCGGCGGCTATTGGTGACGGTGTGAGTGATAAAGTTATCGGAGTCTAAATTTAATTCTTGGGCAATAAAGTCAGCAATATGCGGTAAATATTTGGGCTCATTGCGACGGCTTTTGGGTTTAGGTTTTAAATTGCGCGGCATTAAATAGGGTGAATCGGTTTCTATCAGGAATCGATTTAAGGGTATGTCGTGAATCAGAGGTAATAAATGTTGACCACGGCGCTCATCACAAACCCAACCGGTGATGCCGATATAACAGTCTAAGTCCAAATAGTCGTATAAGGCTTGTTGGTTGTCTGTAAAACAATGTACCACCACATCACTGAGCGCATCACGGTGTTGTTTTAAAATCGGCAAAAAATCTTTATGCGCTTCTCGCTGATGTAAAAACATGGGTAAACCCGTTTCTACAGCCAATTCTATATGTGCCTCAAAAGATTCGATTTGTTGTGGTCGCGGTGAAAAATCTCGAAAATAATCCAAGCCGGTTTCCCCCACAGCCACCACTTTGTCATCATTAAGCAGTTCACGCAATTCAGTCATAACCACTTGATTAAAATCTTTGGCGTGGTGTGGGTGAATACCGACCGTGGCATAACAACAGTTTGTATATTGATGTGCTAAATTAATGGCTTTTTGAGAACATTCAAGGTCGGAACCGGTGATAATAAAAGTGTTTACGCCGGCCTCTATGGCCTCTGCAATCACCGTATCACGATCCTCATCAAAGCTGTCATGGGTTAAATTGGCGCCAATATCAATCATGGTTCATGCTTAATTCAGTCAAAATCTGTAGTATATAGGACTCACTTAGTAATATATATGAGTAAGCCATGAAAACAACAACGTCTTTTCTGATTTTTTTGCTGATGTCTTTTCAAATCTCAGCATTCACCCCTGAATCAGGGCATTATTGGGATCCTGAAGAGCCCGGTAGCGGCTACACCTTTGAAATTCAAGATAATTATTTTTTCAGCACATTTTATGTGTATGAAGATGGTTATCCGGTGTGGTTTACTTCAGAGGGTTTCTTAGATGGTAATTCCAGCTTTGAAGGGAATTTAATGTATTTTACCGGTGGTCAGTGTTTAGGGTGTTACTGGCAACAAAACAGTGGTGAAGATGCCGGCTATGGCAATGTTAACATTGAATTTATCACCGAAACCACCGCTGAGCTCACCATTCTTGGTGTCACTAAAACGGTGGAACGTTTTAATATGTATTTAGGCGATGAGCTGCAAAAAATGCGGGGTGAATGGCAGATGGTTATTGATGCTTCGCAATACACAGATGTTAATCAGTTCCCGTATTTTTCTGACGTAATGATATTTGAGCAAGTGGAAAAATTTAAAGGTGATGATTTAGTCACCGGTTGTCGCTCGGAAAGTACTGTTTATTACCATTACTGTACCACGCGGGCACTTCAAAATAACGACTTGGCTGCCATCTATGATTATGATTATGACGAATTGGTGGCAGTAATGCGTGATGATGCGGATTATTATCTGGCCTATTATTTAAAAACAGGCACCGATCAGTTTGATGGCATGGCCTATTCTTATCGGGTTGGCAGTGAACCGGACTTGTCCCTTGACGGTTTTACGGTACGCGGTTTTAGAACAGCCAGCAAAACGTTTGTGGACAATGGTGTCGGGCCTTCAGCGGCAGACGAAAATGGTGGTATTGATAAGCGCCTGCAGGCTAAATCATCTTCAGGAATTGCCCGTTATTTACCTGAACGCACGCTTACAAATTTAACCATGGGTCAGCACAAGCTTGAAGCCACCCCAATGTTAGACGTAAAAACTCAGCAGCGGCTGCTACATCGCATCAAAAAGCTGGAGCAACAGCTGCAACCGTAATTGATGTAACCATGACTGGCCTGCAAATATACCCCATGTTTGCAGGCTTTTTTGTGGCTAATTTTTTGAACAGGGAGTTAACAAAACTTGATTTTAGTCAACCCATGATTAACAGGATATTGTTACACTAACGGCTGGTTAGATAATTAAGGTCGTTCTCTGTGGTGGTAGTAGAACAAGAAATCAATGAATTAAAACGGCGGTTGCTGGCGCGTCAAAAGAAATTAGCCAATCTAATTCGACCCATGTCGGTATCCGTTGACAATAAAACCATAAAATCCATCGATCAACAAGCACAATTAGAATGGTCTCAAATAAATAAGGCGTTGGCTCGCATAGATAACGGGACATATGGAACCTGTGTGGTCTGTGGTGTCGACATAGATCATCAACGGCTTAAAGCCTATCCGCATTCAGCGTTTTGTCGTACTTGCGTTAATCCATAAAAAGCGATTATTTAGTCGTCATCTTCAGGAAAATAATCTTCTAAATTCTCATCCAAATGCCATTCTTTTAATTGTGGCCGATCGATGTCTTTGGTATTCCATGCCAGAAAAATGCCGGTTAGCAGACCAAACATATGGGATTCCCATGAAACACCGGCTTGTCCTGGAAAAATACCCCAAATCATATAGCCGTATAAAAAGGCAATAATCAATGAAATACCCATACTTTGCAGGTCTTTCTTTAAAAAGCCGCTGACGAATAAATAGCTTAATAAAGCGTAAAATAAGCCGCTGGCGCCAATGTGATTAACCCCGCGGGCAAATACCCAAACCAAAGTTCCCGTCATGATGGTGGCGTAAATCATTATACGGGTGGCGACTTTCGGATAATTACCGAATAAGGCCACCGTTGTTAAAAATAGGGGTAGGGTATTATTGATTAAATGTGACCAGTTGGCATGTAGAAATGGCATGGTGACTAAGCCCAATAAACCTTCAATGGTTCTTGGCTTGTTGCCAAAGTAAGTTAGGTGGAACAGGGGTGATAATAAAAAAATCAGCCAAACCACCGCTAATAATTGTAAGGCAATGCGAAAAGCTTTTGGCCACTGATGCCAACGGGCGCGGGCAAAATCAGGATCTAAATGAGGGATTTTCATATCGTATCCTTGGTGTCCGCGACAGCTTTTTCGTCATTGTAAAAGTCAGGTGAATTCGGAGGTCTGGTTTTGAAGCGTTTGTGGAGCCATAGATATTGCTCAGGCGCTTGTTTGACCATGGCTTCTATGCCCTGATTAATGCGATCCGTGTCAACGTGAACATCTTTACTGGGAAATTCACTTAACACCGGTGAAATCTGCAGTTGGTAATAAGGTGCTTTATCAATTCGTTTAACACTGTAAAACAAGACCTTAGCGTCACCCATGCGGGCCAGTTGGTGGGTGGCGGTTATGGTGTTGGCCGCAACCCCAAAAAAATTTGAAAACAGCGAATGGCCACGGCGATAATCCTGATCAGGTGCGTACCAGACGATACCGCCCTTTTTTATGTGTCTGACAATGCTTTTTAAACGATCACGGCTAAACATATCTTGTGCATAAGCGGTGCGTGCTTCGGTGACCACATATTCCATCACCGGGTTTTTATGGGGGCGATAAACGCCGGCCACAGGGAACCGTTGACACAAAGCCCGTCCACCGACATCCAAAGCCGTAAAGTGACCACTGACCAGTAATACGCCTTGTTGTTTGTCGATACATTCTTGTAAATGCTGTTCGCCGGTAATGGTTAATCGATCAAACAATCGGTTTGAGCGATGAAAAAAAGCATACAGGGTTTGCGTGACCATGTAACCGGTTTCTCGGTAATTGTCTTTGATAAGTTGTTGTTGTTGTTCGTCAGATAGCTGCGGGAAACAGGCAGCCATATTGCGGCTGATAACATTTTTTCTGATGTGAAAAACCGGCCCGATTAGCCAGCCAAAAAAACCACCTAAAGTACGTAACACACGGTAGGGCAGTTGTGATATCAGCCACAAAAGAACGTACACAAACCAAGCAGGAAAATAGCGCCAAAAAGAAGGTCTCATGAAGTCATTATGTGGTTATATTTCGGTATTTAAAGTGATTATAACGGGCTTATATTTTTACACATGCTAAAAAGTGAAAAATAGTGACTTTAGTAACATGAGCCACTGCCTTAATGGGGTTAGAATATCGCTCATGAATACTAAAACCCAAAAATCATCCCCTGTGCGCACCTTTTTCGGCTTTTTCACCAAGCCTTTTGTGCTGATTGCTAATTTTACCCGTCATATTATTTTATTGCTGATATTCATTCTGATTTTGTGGCTTATCTTCGGTGGCCAAAAAATCCATGTCAGTGATAAAACCGCTTTGGTGTTGGCGCCGACCGGCTTTATTGTGGATCAATATTCAGGTAATCCGGCCATGCAAGCCCTACAAACCATTCAAGGTACACGGGTGCCTGAAACCCGCATGCGTGACATTGTACGGAGTTTAGAAATGGCAGCGGCTGATGACAGCATCAGTGCTTTGGTGATTAACCCCGATGAGTTAATGGGTGTCGGTTTAGCGCATTTGCGAGAAATTGGTGACGCGGTCAAACGTTTTAAAGACGATAGTGGTAAACCGGTCATCGCCATGGCCACATCTTTATCCCAGTCACAATACTATTTGGCCAGTTTGGCGGATGAAATTTTAATGGATCCGCAAGGCTTTTTGTTTATTCAAGGTTTTGGCGGTTACCGCAGCTACTTCAAGGAAGGTTTAGATAAACTGGGCGTTGATGTGCATTTATTCCGAGTCGGCGAGTATAAATCAGCAGCAGAGCCTTATGTGCGTAACAGCATGTCCGAAGAAGCCAAAGAAGCTAACTTACATTTTATGAATGATTTATGGCAAACTTTCTTACAAGATATTGGAGAGCGTCGCAATTTATCAGTGGCTGAATTAACGTCGATAATCGATGATCAAGCCTCACGCTTGCAAGCCAAAAATGGTTCGGTGGCAGATATGGCATTGGAAGCCGGTCTTGTTGATCGTATTTTAAAACAACCATTTATGCATAAACGTATTGCTGAGGTCAGTTCTTTTGATGATGAAGGCAATCATTTTCGTGGCATTAATTTCAAAGATTATCTAACGCTTGATTTGCCTCAATTAAAAGCCAAAAATCAGGTTGCCGTAGTGGTCGCAGAAGGTGTCATTATGCCCGGTCAACAGCCGGCCGGCACCATTGGCGGCGATTCTACATCAGCCTTATTGGAAAAAGCTCTTTTAAATAAAAAAATTAAAGCCGTGGTGTTACGGGTTAACAGTCCCGGTGGCGGCGTTTATCCTTCAGAACAAATCAGACGCCAGGTAGAAGCCCTACAAGTCGCCGGTAAGCCGGTGGTGGTGTCGATGGCCAATGTGGCGGCTTCCGGTGGCTACTGGATATCTATGACCGCTGACAGCATTTGGGCCAATGAAGGCACCATCACCGGATCCATTGGAATCTACGGTATGTTTATGACCATTCCTAAGTTATTTGATAAATTAGGTATACATTCTGACGGTGTTGGCACCACCCAATGGGTGGGCGCTTTTAATCCCGATCGGCCGCTTGATCCTGAATTTGCAAAACTGATCCAATCTAACATCGAATATGGTTACCAACAGTTTATTACCGCGGTTGCTATGGCCCGTGGCTTGGAAGTGTCGATGGTTGATCAAGTGGCACGTGGTCGCGTATGGACCGCTAAACAAGCCAAGGATCTAGGCTTAATTGATCAATTAGGTAATCTACAGCAAGCCATCAAAGATGCTGCCGACAGAGCCGGTTTAAGCGAAGATTATCAAGTCAGCTGGCTGGAGAAGGAATTGTCCTTTACTGAACAAATGTTGGCCGATAGCATGGTGAAAATGGCGAGCTTAATGGAGCCTCGACAAGTCAGTGGTCAAATGCAATTGCAGCAACTTCTGGCGCCAATGATGGCAGATATGCAGTTGTTTATGAATCGGCGCCCCGGTGAGGTGGTGGAGCTGGCGCATTGTCTTTGTCAGGCACCGCAATTGTAGTTTGTAGAAGTTAGCAAACGCTTAAGCGTCTTTTAAAAAAAGCCATTTTATGCTATAATTCAGCGTCCGTTGCTCATTGGAGGACGGAACTTTCGTGGTGTTCGATGTGTCTATTGTCTATAAATACCGAACATCAATTCTCGATCACATGGGCTTATGAAAGCCATGATAGATTTTGGAGCAAAATTAATGACAACTAAAACACTTAAAAATTTACCCATCCCTTCTTTGACCGGATCATTGGATGCATACATCAGTACTGTTAATCAAATCCCGGTATTAACGGTTGAAGAAGAACGCAGTTTAGCTGACCGTGTACGTGATGAAAATGATTTGGATGCAGCTCATTCATTGGTGATGTCGCACTTACGATTTGTGGTTTATGTGGCCAAAGGTTATGCCGGTTATGGCTTGCCGGTGGGTGATTTAATACAAGAAGGTAATATCGGTTTGATGAAAGCCATTAAGCGATTCGACTCCGTGCACAAAGTTCGTTTAGTATCCTTTGCGGTTCACTGGATTCGTGCTGAAATACATGAATATATTTTGAAGAACTGGCGAATTCTCAAAGTGGCCACCACCAAGGCGCACCGAAAATTATTCTTTAATTTACGAAAAAATAAAAAGCGCTTGGGTTGGTTTACTTTGGATGAAGTGAATCGTGTTGCTAAAGACTTGGATGTTAAACCAGATGTGGTTGTGGAAATGGAATCCCGATTACACGGCCAAGACGTTTCGTTTGAGTTGCCCGGGGATGACGATGAAGATAACACTTATTCGCCACAGGCCTGGTTAACCCATAATAGTCCGACGCCTGAAGCGACCATGATTAAAGACCGTGAATATGAAAAAAATCACAATGCCTTATTTCAGGGCTTGGACAAATTGGATGAGCGTTCTTTGGATATTATAACCAGTCGATGGTTGGTTGATGATAAGGCCACCTTGCAGGAGCTGGCTGATAAATATGGAATTTCAGCAGAACGTGTGCGTCAATTAGAGGCAGTTGCTTTGAAAAAACTGAAGACACAAATGGCTGCTTAATTAAATTATTATCCTTGAATTAAAAAACCGCCTTCGGGCGGTTTTTTTGTACCTAAGATATATTCATCACAGATAACTTTGATTCAAATCAAACAAATAGTTTTTCTGCCGTGCTAATATAATACGTTTAAATACAGATGTTTATGATTAATCACAATACTTATCAACGTTGTGATGGTCATATTATCTGTATGTTGAGTATAAGTTTATCGGTTAAACGATGATTTTTTAAATTGTTGGAGAATGAAAATGATTAAAAAAATGGTCATGCTGTGTATTGTGTTAATGACAGGCGTATTACAGGCTGAATCTGAAAACGATCAAGTCAACGCAATAGGCAGTCAATTACCGAATCATATCAGGAGCTTACTGATTGAGGAGATGCAAGCCATAACCACGTCCATGGATGTGATTTTTCGGGCAATAATTGCCGGTGAACATGACCAGGTCGTGCCTCAGGCACAGGCCATCCATGACAGCTTTATTATGGCGCAAAAAATGACAGAAGCCGATAGAAAAATCCTCGAAGAGACCTTGCCCGAAGCATTCATTAAACGCGATCAGGCTTTTCATCATTTAAGTGCAGAACTCGCGGAGGCGGCACGCAATGAAGATCAGGCAAAACAAATTAAGCTGTATCAAGACATGCAAAATGCATGTATAGCCTGTCATCAAAATCACGCCTTGGATCGATTTCCAAATTTAAAAAATGTATCGACCGGGGAATAGTTAATAGAGATTTTTGAATTAATCTGGGTCGGTCGATTTTTAGGCTTGCCCTCAGGGCTCTACTTTTGGTTTAACTCGGCTCACGATTAATTCGACTGTCTCTAATATGTGAACGGAGAAGTAAAATGCAAAAATTAATCACATTAGTGGGTGTTATTGGCTTACTGCTGTTAACTGTAAACCTACAAGCCCAAGAGGAGCCAACAGCCATGCAAACAACCGAAAATTCAGATTACATGCCCAGTTTAATCACCGATACGCCCTTAGAAGGCCGCAAGCTGGCCATTACCATGGTTCGAAAAACCATTGGCGCCATTCAACAAGATGGTGATATTAAAAAAGCGGTGCGTGCAGAGTATCAGGATGATGCTGCTTTACTGATGCGGGCGGCAGAACTGGTGGCTTTTGAGTTTAAAACCATCGCTGAAGCCAATAACTATTGGCGTGATAAATAAGCAAATAAATATAAAAGGTGCCGAAAATTTGATTTTGCGACACCTTTTTAAAAACTATTGAAAATCTTTTGTGCGGTCTTCGCCATCAATAATTACTTTGCCGGAGCCGGCGCTTTTAATTTCCAATGAACCGCTTAAGGCATCTATATAAATATTGCCTGAGCCATCATGGATGACTGCAGAGTCGTTGATATCACTAAGCGTAATGTCACCTGAGCCATCATCGATATTGACATCACCTGTACTGTTTTTAACCGTGATATTGCCTGAGCCATCCTCAATATTTTTATGGCCGTTAACCTGGGTCAGTGTTATATCACCCGAACCATCATCAATGTCAACGCCACCCTGACTGTTCGTGATGTTGATTGCACCCGAGCTGTCTTCAATCTCAATTGTGGCTGTGGCTTGGCTGATTGTGATTGCCCCGGAACCATCTTCAATATCAATGTGACTACTTACCCGGCTGATTTCAATATCCCCCGAGCCATCTTCAATCTGTAAAAGGCCATTGAGGTCGACAACCCGAATATCACCACTGCCATCTTCAATATCAACATCCAGTTTGGTAGGGATTTGAATATCCAGATGAATCTGAATTTCGGGATTTTTACGCAGATCAGGTTTGCTGTGGCCGCGTAAAACGGCAAATTCACTTTCACGTTCGATAGCAAAAACTATGTCGCGTTCGAAAACCTCTTTAAAGCGTTCCATCGTGCGGTATTTTTTGGATGTGATGGTGGCATTGACTTGAATCTCGTTACCGCTGTGGGTGCTGATATCGATATCGCCGGCACCGCTAATGACTTCCAGTGCACTGATGCGATCAGTTGATAGGTTGAGATTTTGTTGAAAAGATAGCTTTTCAGCACAGACTGGGCCACTGCTTAAAGCCAAAAGAATTAAAAATTTATACATGATTGTATTCCCCAAAAATAATTATTGTAGCCTATTTCCGGGGAATTTAGACAGTGCCTGAAGTCATGCGCTGTTCTATGGCAGTGATGTTGCTATCAATATCGGTAAAATCAGGATTTATGACGTTAGCAATCCAGCCATGCCATAAATCACAATCTCGCTGGATTTGATGATAACTCAGTAAAGTGTGATTAATGCAGCCAAGTCCTATTCGGGACACCAAGACCACCGGCAAGGCCATGGCTGTTGCCAAATCCTTGAGCATCAGTGTATTGGATAAAGGCACGCACCAGCCGCCGACGCCTTCCACCAAAATCCGATCAACTTTTTGTTGTAACTGCTTAAATTGATCAAGACAGTCCATTAAGCTAAATGTTTGATTGCTATCTGCAATGTGTGGGGAAGCTGGTTTATCATATAAATAGGGGTTCACCTCAGTCACTGGTTGTCCGGTAACAGCCGCTAAATGCTGGGCATCTTCACTGACACGTTTGCCATCATAATAACTGGCACCGGTGGCCATAGGTTTAAATGCAGCCACTGAAAAACCTTGTTGTTTCCATGCGTTAAGAATTTGACAGGCAACATGTGTTTTACCGGCGTCGGTGTCGGTGGCGGTGATAAAACAAGATGGTAACGATGTGTAATCAGTGATGCGCATGGTACTGTTGTGCCAGTTGTTCGTATTGTGTCACCAGAAGGGTTTCGGGGCGCTGTTGCGGATCAATATGAAAAGACTGCAATTCATCATCGCTAAACCATTTTTTTAAATTGTTGCGAATGGTTTTACGGCGTTGTGCGAAAGCTTGTTTGACGATAAATTCTAAACTGGTAATATCGACTTCTGTGGGATTGATTTTTGGAATCAGTTCAATAATCTGAGAATCAACCTTGGGTACCGGTTTAAATGCCTCTGGAGGAACTGTGAGTGCCGCATAACAATCAAACCGGTGTTGTAACATCACCGATAAACGACCAAATGCTTTAACACCTGGTGGGGCACATATCCGTTGAACCAGCTCTTTTTGCAACATAAAAACACCCCGTTGAATGTGGTTTGATTGTTTTAACAGGTTAATCAGCAACGGTGATGATATGTTGTAGGGAAGGTTGCCGACAACGAGATAAGAACCCTGGTTTAATTTTAATTGCAACGCATCCTGGTGATAAATGGTCACATGTTTATGCTGTCGGAATCTTTGTTGTAAAGGTGCGATTAAATCTTGATCAAACTCAATGAGAGAAAGAGGCACACCTACTTCAGCCAAATGGTCTGTTAAAGCGCCGGTTCCCGGTCCAATTTCAATGATTTGTTGTGACTGTTCAGGCCTGATAAGTTGAATTATTTGTGCAATGATGGCTGCATCTTGCAGAAAATTTTGTCCTAATCGTTTTTTAGCACGCATAATTTTTTTGGTGATTAACACATTGACGTGCCAGCTCAATGGCGGCTTTTAAGCTGCCGGCATCAGCAAGTCCCTGTCCGGCAATATCCAATGCTGTGCCATGATCAACGCTGGTTCTGATAATGGGCAGTCCCAATGTGATATTCACTGATTCTCCAAATCCGGCATATTTAAGTGGTGCCAAACCTTGATCATGGTACATGGCGAGAATCGCGTCATACTGCTTCACACGGTTGGGTGTAAATAAAGTGTCTGCGGGTATCGGTCCTGATATGTGATAGCCCGATTGTCGTAATTCATCAAGTGCCGGAATAATGACGTCAATTTCTTCGTGACCCAAATGCCCACCTTCGCCCGCATGTGGATTTAAACTACAGACCGCAATATGGGGGTTGTCAATCGCAAATTTAAGTTTCAGGTCTTTGGCCATTATCTTGATAACAGTTTGGATTTTTTGGCCGGTAATGGCTTGCGCCACTTCTTTAAGCGGTAGATGAGTGGTGACCAAGGCCACTTTCATGACCTTGTTGAGTAACATCATCACCACTTCATCTGTGTCGGTTAATTCGGCTAAATATTCGGTATGACCGGAGAAAGGAATGCCGGCATCGTTGATGATGCCTTTATGAATAGGATTGGTTACCATGGCATCAAAACGTCCTTCTAAGCAGCCCAAAGCCGCAACCCTGATGGTATCTAAAACATAT
Organism: Marinicella gelatinilytica; assembly: GCF_026410405.1. Classification (GTDB taxonomy): domain Bacteria; phylum Pseudomonadota; class Gammaproteobacteria; order Xanthomonadales; family Marinicellaceae; genus Marinicella; species Marinicella gelatinilytica. Next base: position 118,442 of record NZ_JAPMLN010000014.1, read on the forward strand.
TGGGCGTTGGCTTTATTGAGCTGTCCAAATTGGCTGGGCTGAGCCAAGATTACCGGTACGATGCGCTGTTTGGGAAAGCTTGATAATTGACGAGCAATGAGATCAGGGTCGCCAATCAGAACACAATCATTTAAGTGGTTTTCTAACTGAGACAATAACTCCGTTCCGATGCCCGCCGGTTCGCCTAAGGTGATGGCCAGTGTCATAAAATATAGAATTAAATGCGGATATCAACGAACGCTTCACCGCGTATTTCACGAACCCAGGTATCTATGGTTTGTTGAACCTTACGTTGACGGATGGCTTGTTCAGCTTGCTGACGTTTGTATGCTTCTGTCACATCAGCTTGCTTTTTGTCCAATAGCTTGACCACGTGCCAACCGGCTTCAGTCTGAAATGGACTGGACATTTCATTTATATCAAGATTTTTAATGATACCACCCATGCGATCACCCAATTCTTCGGGCACACGCCAACCCATATCACCACCTAATGGTGCCGAGTCATAATCATCAGAGTGTTCTTCTGCGATGGCTGCAAACTCCGCGCCATCTTGTAGTTGTTGGTATAAATCGTTAATGATTTTCATGCCATCTTTGGGCGATGTGATTTCATCAGAGGCAACCATTAAATGTTGAACTTTGTACTGGTCAACCATTTTAGTGGTCTGGTCTCGTTGATCGATCAGTTTAACTAAATGAAAACCACTGGCTGAGCGCAATGGTCGTGTAATTTCACCCACTGACAAGGATTTAGCCTGTTCAGCAAATATCGGTGGTAATTGATTTATTGGTCGCCAGCCTAAATGACCGCCTTCCAATGCTTTTTGGCCGTCTGAATACTGGGTGGCAATTACCGCAAAGTCAGCTCCGGCAATCAATTGTTCTCTTAAGTCGTTGATAACGGCACGTTTAGCCTCAACAGTGGCTTCATCAGCACCTTCGGGAATTGCGATGAGTATATGTTGAATGTCGACTTCACCTTGGTCTAATTCATTATCCGCCAAGAATAAATCGATTTCATTATCACTAATCTTCACCGTTGAATTGGCATAAGCATAACGAACGCGTTCAGTAATCATGTCTTTCCGCATATCATCACGAAAATCAGCAAAGTTAAAACCATCTGCCTCAATGGTTTCTCTCATTTGCACCAGAGAAATACCATTCTGACGCGCAATATTGGTTAAAGCGGCATCAACCTCAGCATCGGAAATGCGGATGCCCACTTGTTCAGCTTTTTGTAGCTGAACTTTCTGGACAATTAGTTTTTCCAAAACCTGTTTATTTAAAATACTATCAGGTGGCGCCGGATTACCACTGGCTTCAATTTGTTTTTTTATGGAGTTAGCAGAGCGTTCTAATTCTGAGCGCATAATGACTGAATCGTCAACCACGGCGACAATTTCATCCAATAATTGTTCAGCCGTTGCCAGTGGAGATATAAATAGAAGCAAGTAAATAAATTTTTTCATAATTAAAATGTCTCTTGGTATCCTAATATGGATTGTTGTAGTAATTGCCGTGGGTCCCGGCCTAATGAACCCAATCCGTTTAATTGTATTTCAGCGTAGATGCCATTGTTACTCAAACCGGATTCATCCACCAAATAGTGTCTGGCCACTAATCTAAATGCCCAACAACAGCTTTTATGTTCATAACCAAATAAAGCTTCAATGGTTTTACTGCTGCGGGTTGAATAATTCCAGCGAGCGATTATACGATGTCGATTGTTAATGGGTAAGACAACCGATGCATCAAACTGTTCAATTTTAGATCTTCTATAGCGATAGGCAAAATTATAAAGGGTGTTGTTATCGGTTATATGTTGAATACGCAGCGCACCGCGCTCTAATTCAGTGTCGTCTTCATTGTAATGCAGACTTAAGCCTGCTGACCAGTATTGTGATAAAAATAGATTATAATCAAATATAATGGGTGACTGAGTAATGGTTTGCGGATTATCATTAATTTGAACTTGTTGATCTTCAAAATAATTAATTTGACCAATGGTCCAGTTCCAGCGTTCTTGGCCGTCATCACCAAAATTGCGTTGTGTGAAAGCCAATGCGGCCTGATTCATGTCTGATTGACGATCTGCACCGGAAAATCGATTGGTTTGAAACAATAAAGAACTACCAAAGCTCAGTTCGCGACTGTCAAATATAGGAATGTCAGATTGGTCCCGGTAAGGCGCATAAGTATAAAAAAGTCGTGGTTCGATGGTTTTATAGCCACCATCGTTGTCATTCTTTTGAAAAGTTAATCCTAAATCAGCGGATATAATTGGTAAATTACGATTAATATCCGGTCGATTGTCATCAAAATTATAGTGAGTGCTTCGGTATTGTAATTTAGGTTTAATATAACCCCAGGCAGAAGTCCATTGTTTTTCAATCCAAGGCGTAATATCGGTTCGCCAAGCGCCAATGGCATCTTCTTTATAAAAGTTAATCAATTCCGATTGAACGCCATAGCTGTATTGTTGCGCATAGTTGTTTTGAAACCAGTCAAAACTGACTTCAGGTAAGGTTCGGTATGGTTCTCTGGCTGGTGTAATTTGTTCACTTAAGACATCATACTCGTTGATACCGGCAAAAAACTGCCAGCTGGGTGCAGAGCCGCGTATGCCTATTTTACTTTTTAAATAAGGTGTTGACGTGATATAAGCGCTGGATGCAAAGTCTTCATAATAACGACTATCTGAAACCGATTGAATATGGCTGTCAAACCGCCAGCCGTCACTTATGCGAGTGGTGTGACGATAATCAACTAAACTGCGATCACGTAATCGTTTATCATCATTCGGTAAAAAGCTGCCTTCAAAGACGCCCTGACTTTGCGCTGTTAAGTAGCGGTATTGTGCGCCCAACATCACACCATGATCAGCAATAAAGCGTGGCGTTAATGTCATATCCATATTCGGTTTGATGTTAATATAATATGGCACAGATAAGTCCAGACCGGTGGTGTTGGAGTAGGAAACACCCGGCACTAAAAAGCCGCTTCTTCGGTCATCATTAATGGGTAATTTGGCGTAAGGCAAATACAACACCGGTACATTTTTAATGCGCAAGGTGAGATTTCTAAAAGTGCCAACACCTTCAGTGTGGTCTAAATCTGCAGATTCTGCCCGCACTTCCCAGTCACGTTGGGCCGGTGCGCAAGTGGAAAAGGTAACGGTTTGTAAGTGCGATTGATTGTCGGCTATTTTCATGTAGTCCGCTTGACCGTTCATGTCAGAATCGATTAAAAAATAATTAACCTCACGTAATTGTGTTTCTTCATGTTCGGTGTCCATAATAACTGACATAGCCGATATGCGTTGTGATTTGTTCTGTAATTGGACAATGCCCTGTGAATGGAATGTCAAATCACTTCGGTCATAAATTAAAGAGGGTGTTAATAAACTGACATCATTTTGTTTAATGCAGACATCGCCGTGGATTAATAAGCGATTGTCATCTAAGCGCTTGGTTTCTCGGGCTGCTAAACGCACTTTTTCATCAAAGATGGGTTGCTCAAAACACGCCTGATGTTCCGGGTTTAAGGCCATATCAATCACCGGACAGTCATTGATTTGGGCATGCCCAAAGCTTGGAATAAGTAATATGAGTAAGACAAAGAAAATGAGGTTTTTGTTTGGCAAATTAATTCCAGTTTAAAAATTGAGATTGTAGAGGTCTCGTTTAACTAAGGACAATGGTTTACGGTCCGGATAGACTATTTTTACTTTTAACTATTGAAATCTTTATTTCACATATTCGTCTATAGTTATAAATATACCTCTTTTTATTTACAATAGCAGCGGGCTATTTTAATATGGATGGTGGTAAATGTCCGCACCGGATGTTTAATTTTTTATGTAGACTTGTCCGTAACAAGTCGAAAATGTTTTATGAGGATGATAATTATGGCAGGAAAATTCTGTATTTCAAAAGGTAAAGATGGAAAAGATTACTTTGTGTTAAAAGCCGGTAATGGTGAAGTTATTTTTCAGTCGCAAGGTTACAAATCGGCGAGCGGTTGTGAAAACGGTATAGAGTCAGTGAGAAAGCATGCCGCTGATGAGAGTAATTTTGAATGTCGTGAAGCGAAGGATGGACGTAAATACTTTATTCTTAAAGCCAGCAACGGTCAGGAAATCGGGCGCTCACAGATGTATAAATCAGAAAGTGGCTGTATGAATGGTATTGCTTCAGTGGCAAAAAATGCCGGTGGTGCAAGTATTTCTGATGAACGTGATAGCGTTTAATTACTAACGTTAAAAGTTTAATTAAGGCATTTTGGTTCGCCAAAATGCCTTTTTTCATGGATTACAGGTAATAACATGACCCAATGGTTTGATAACGATGACATGTGGCGGATTTTCTATGATTGCATGTTTGATGCAGACAGCTTTCAATCAGCTGATCAGGATTGTGAAAATCTGCTGAAATTATGCGATTTTCCGGGCCATAATGTGTTGGACTTAGCCTGTGGTCCCGGCCGGCATGTGGCAGGCTTTGCGCGTCGGGGGTTAGCGGTGACCGGTGTCGATCTCAGTGGTTTTTTACTAAATCAAGCGGCGCAACACATTGACAAAGAAGGTTTGGACGCGACCTTGGTTCATGCTGATTTGTTGCGTTACGAGCCGCAAAAAACCTTCGATTTAATCACTAACTTGTTCTCATCTTTTGGTTATTATGAAAACCCGAAGGATAATCAACAGGTTCTCAATAACGCCTATCGCTGGCTTAAGCCCGGCGGTCAGTTTGTGCTTGATGTATTCTCTAAGGAGCAGGCGGCCATGCACATTGAACCTGTACATTGTACTGAATATGACAATGGTGATGTGCGTTTTGAACGACCCTTGCTGATAGATAATATGAACGTTTATGCCAATGAGTGGATTCTGGTGCGCGAGGGGCAGGCTTATCGCTGGCAATACCAACATTTTATTTATTCGGCCCAAGAGTTACAAGGCAGGCTTGAAAAAGCCGGCTTTGATGATATCCATATCTATGGATCCATGTGCGGTGATGATTATGATATGGAATCAACGCGGCTGGTTTTGGTTGCGCGTAAATAAAAAAGCCGATTTATGAAACCGGCTTTTTGTTGGTTTGCTAATACAGTTACTTTGTTTCATCTAATCGCTTATAAAGATGCACCTCAGTTTGCGGGTAAGGAAAGCTACAGCCGCCGGCTTCAATGTTATATTTTAATTGTTCCAATAAATCCGCCCGTACCGGCCAATAATCGGCACTGTTCACCCAAGGTCTGACGGTAAAGTTAACGCTGGATGCGCCCAATTCATTGAGCATCACTTTAGGCTCAGGATCTGTGAGGACTTTTTCGTGAGCAGCTACGGTATCAGTGATGATTTTTTTCGCGGTTTTTATGTCATCATCGTAACTAACGCCAATAACTAAATCGATGCGACGTGTCGGTTGGGCAGAATAATTGGTGATGACATCATTGGTCACCTGGCTGTTGGGAATAATCAGGTTTTTATTATCAGTGGTGCGCAAATAGGTACTGAATAATTTAATTTCCTTAACTGTTCCACTGACATCGCTGAGTTCCACAAAATCACCAATTTTAAAGGGCCTGAACATCACCAACATAATGCCGGCGGCAAAATTGGCTAAAGAATCCTTCAAAGCCAAACCGATGGCTAAACCGGCGGCACCCACTAAGGCGATTAAAGAGGTGGTCTGGAATCCCAATTGAGTCAGGGCCATAATAATAACGAAAGTCAGCAGCGAGTAATAAACTAATTTGCTGACAAAACTGGATAGAATTTGGTCATGTTGGGTGCGGGTGATGGCTTTGGAGCTAAACGTGGCCACCCATCGGGCGATTTTTTTGCCTATCCAATAAATAAGCAGGGCAAAAATGAGGGCTTTAACAACCGATAAAACCACTTGTGGGTTATTAACCAGGTCAATTAAATAGGTTTTCATCTCAACCAAAAAATCAGTATTTTTGGGTGTTTGTGACTCTTGCATCAATCATCTCCAACATTAAAAATGAATATTCTAACAAAACCAAGCGTTAAAATATGATGAAACTGAATGTTATGCTTTTTTGATGCGGCTTTTAGTCTTGTAGAAATGCCAAAGTCAGATCTTTGGCTTCTTTGTTATTTAATAAGCCCATGTGAGATGTGTGAACAATTCGATGCTCATCCAGCCAGTCTGCCTGGGTTTCACTCAAAGCCACGGTGCCGTCGTGCCGGCTTTTCCAGTTGGCAATAAAGCGCCCCAGACCATAGGGAGAGTCACCGGCAATCATCATGGTTTGGCGTTTTTTGATGGGTAGTTTGATGCCTTTTGATAATGGCTTAGCAGCGTGTTTAAGCAGCGCCTTATCCCAGCCCAATTCATGTAATCTTTGTGCCACTTGAGAGCCGTTAATGGGTGAGCCGATGAACAGTAATTTGCCCGGTTTGGTGATTTTAGATAGCGCCTCCATGGCTAAAATACCGCCCATGGAGTGCACCACTAAGTGAATGATGTCTTCTTCTCGGGAATTAATAAAGGCGGCCAATCTTCGAACATTAAATTTAAAAGGGTGAACGGTGGTCTTGTAACCGAAAAGGTAAACCTTAAACCCATGATCTTCTAAGAAATGTCGATAACCAATCCAAGTCCATGGTTTCATCCATAAACCATGGACCAGAACAACTGCTTGTGAGGTTGGTTTATTCATCAACCTCAGGCAATATGGTTTGGATATGAACATCTGCCAATTGACTGTTATCAATATCCGAAGGTGCTGTTGTTAATGGACAAGCACCACTGGCCGTTTTCGGAAAAGCAATTACTTCACGAATGGATTCCTCGCCACACATGAGAGCTGCCATCCGATCGATGCCGAAGGCGATACCGCCCATTGGCGGACAGCCGTAATCCAGCGCATCTAACAGAAATCCAAATTTTTCTTGGGCTTGATCATCGGTAATTGCCAGCAGTTCGAAAACAGCCGATTGCATGTCTGACCGGTGAATACGGATGGAACCGCCACCTAACTCAACACCATTGAGAACCATGTCATACGCTTTTGACAGGGCTTCACCGGGTGCTGCTTGGAGGCTTGCTAAATCACAGGCCGGTGCAGTGAATGGATGGTGTAAAGCGTCCCAACGTTTCTCATCATCATTCCATTCAAACATGGGGAAGTCCACCACCCATAATGGTTGCCAGTCTTTTGATATGCGATCAGTGTCTTCACCAATTTTTAAGCGCAAGGCACCCATATATTGGGAGACATCTTGATAATTGCCGGCACCAAAAAATAATAGGTCACCATTATCGGCAGCTGTTAATTCGATGATTTTGGTCAACGCTTGATCGTCTAAAAACTTAACAATAGGAGATTGTAAACCATCACGACCGGCAGCCTTGTCGTTGACTTTAATCCATGCCAATCCTCGGGCGCCGTAACGTCTGACAAACGGGTCATAATCGTCAATTTGTTTGCGCGTGAAGTTTTCACCACCCTGGGGTACTTTCAGAACCGCGACTCGACCATTGGCATCATTGGCCGGTGCCGAGAATACTTTAAATTCTGTGTCTTTAACAGCGTCGGCAATATCCACCAACTCCAAATCATTGCGTAAATCAGGTTTGTCTGAACCATAACGGCGCATGGCTTCATGGTAGGTCATACGCGGGAAAGGCTTGGGTAAATCAACATCAAGTACTTCTTTGAAGGTATTGCGAATTAAGTTTTCGGCTAAATTTAATACGTCTTCCTGTTCAACAAATGCCATTTCCACATCTAACTGGGTGAACTCCGGCTGTCTATCAGCACGCAAATCTTCGTCTCGAAAGCAACGGGCGATTTGGTAATATCTATCCATGCCGGACATCATCAATAATTGCTTAAACAACTGTGGTGATTGTGGCAAGGCGTAAAATTGCCCCGGGTGCATACGTGCCGGCACCAGAAAGTCACGCGCTCCTTCAGGTGTGGCTTTGGTTAGAATGGGTGTTTCAATATCGAGAAAATCTTGTCCGTGCAAATGTTGTCGCAAGGCATGGTTTAATCGAGAACGTAAACGTATATTGTGCTGCATTTTGGCACGACGTAAATCGAGGTAGCGATACTTTAAACGCACCTGTTCACCAGCGTGTTCATCCATCATGAAAGGTAATGCTTTGGCCGGATTGAGGACTTCATATTGATCCACCACCACTTCGATCTGACCGCTGGCCAGTCGTTCATTGGCTTGACCTTCGGGGCGTTTGCGGACGGTGCCGGTGACCCGTAAGCAATATTCATAACGGGCATCTTCAGCGATTTGAAAGGCTGCTTGATTATCAGGTTCTACCACCACCTGTAATAAGCCGGTGTGGTCGCGTAAATCGATAAAAATCACGCCACCGTGATCGCGGCGTTTATCGACCCAACCACACACCTCTACCGGTTGATTAAGAAATTGTTCCGTTACCTGATTACAATATTGACTGCGCATGTTGGACTGATTAAATAAAAACGACCAATTTTACCTTATCAAAGCCATGTAATCACTTCATTTACCTGTTTCAGGCATTAAAAAAGGGTGACCGACTTCACAAATCGAATATTTTTGGGTTAAGCTAACATTCAAGGCTATAATCTATAATGGTAAGCCTGATAAATAAACCTTTGCGGGGAATAAGCATGAAAAAGAAATTTGGTCATTATGAGGTCATCTCTGAGTTAGGCAGAGGCGGTATGGGTGTGGTTTATAAAGCTTTTGAGCCCACTTTGAATCGCTATGTGGCCATTAAGGCATTGGGCGAACATTTGCTGAATGATGATGATTTGATTGAACGCTTTACCCGCGAAGCCAAAAGTATGGCTGCCATTAATCACCCGAATGTTATTCAGGTCTATTACATTGGCAAAGAAGGCAAGCAGCCTTATTTCGCCATGGAATTTTTGGAAGGCATTTCATTGGATGAACTGCTGACCGGTCAACGAATTCTTCAAGTCGGTGATGCAAAAAATATTTTGCGCCAGGCCTGTGCCGGTTTAAGTGAAGCCCATAAACATGATTTGGTACATCGCGATATTAAGCCCGCTAATTTGATGGTTTGTGTGGATGGCTCCGTGAAGGTGGTCGATTTTGGTATTGCGCAGACCCGAGAGTATGGTGATAAGTTGACCAATACCGGTGAATTTGTGGGAACACCCGGGTATTTGTCGCCGGAAGTTTGTACCGGGCAAGAAGTGGATAAACGCTCGGACATTTTTGCCTTGGGCATTGTGTTTTACGAAATGCTGGCCGGCAAGGTGCCGTTTGAAAATGACAGCCCTTTGGGGTTAATGTTAGAAGTGGTGCAATCTGAAATTCCCGATATCCGTGGCATCAATAAAAAAGTGGACAAGAAAACCCACTATATTCTGGAAAAGATGATTGCTAAAAACCCTGAGGAACGTTTTCAGGATTGTGCTGAAATTATTCAACAATTAGGACCCGGCAGTGAATTATCTGATTTAAAAACCATCAAAGCCCACGCCATTGAAGCGATTGTCAAACCTAAAAAAGTGTCGCAGCAAGTCACCCAACAAGCTGCGAAAACTTTGGCCAATGCAACAGCCACAACCCCTAATAATCAGCGTTCAGAGAATAAAAAATCAGCGTGGTTTTGGAAAGTGGCTGCTGTTGTTTTGGTGTTAGCCGGCGGGGGTGTTTTAGCGGTACAACAAGGCTATTTGCCCAACCCACTGGAGAAACAAAACACCCCAATTAATGCACTGATGTCTGATAACCAAGAAACCATGTCGCTGGCAGATGTGCCGCTTAAATCAGAGTCTGAGCTGCAGGCCATGAGTGATGAAATGAACCAGCAACATGAGGCCGAGCCAGAGGTCGTTAAAAGCAGCACTGCATCCACCACTAACGGAGGTTTATTGACCTGGGGTGCACAATTATTATCCGATTCAGATGATAAAAAAACCAGTGCAAATAAAGACAGCACTCAGCATGTTGAAGATAATAACCAGATTGCGGCTGTTGAACCACAGCCAAACGATGCCAGTTTTGATATTCAATTAGTGGATTCTGACAGTCAATCAGCCTCTGTCGATCATCAAACGAAAGACACACAGCTGAAAACTAAAGAGCCGGCGGTCGATCAGCCGATTGAAAACACCGATAACTTAATCGCAAAAGTCGAGGTGCCGAACAAAACCATTGCACAACAAGCGCAACAAAAGAGTCGATCTAAGCCGGTTATAAAACGCGATAAAGGTGTGGCGGTGTTGGTATTCGGTGATCCCGCAGTGGCCAATCCCATCAAAAAAATCATCGAATCTGAACTTAAATCAGCTGGTATTAAAGTCATGAACGAACAATTTGTGCCCGGGTTAAGTGGCGCTATGGCGCAAGGCTTTGATATGGCCGATGTTCGTCAACGCTTAGACGGCTATGGCGGGCAACAATTGGTGGTTGCCAATGTTAATTTTGTGGGTGAGCAAATGTTGGAATACTATGGTCGCCAATCAGTGTTAGTAAATGCACAGTTGGATGTCGATAGTTATGATTTAGCCAGTGGCGATTCTTTAGGAAGCGGTTATGGCAGTGATTTAAAATATACCAGTCTAAATGCCACTCAGGTGGCACAAGAGGCGGTGATGGGTTTTGTGGATCGACTGAAGGATGATTTAAAACAACGTTAATCCGAATACTAAAAAAAATTCGAGTGCTAACTGTAACTTTAAAAACAATCTTTCAAATACAATGAAAATAAATCTATTTAATACCGGTAACGTAAAATATTCGGGTGTATGAAACCACAGGTTTTGTTGCTATCCGCCTATGATGCGGAATCACATCGCTATTGGTACCAAAACCTCAGTTATCAGCTGAGTGAATTTGATTGGCATATTTTGACTTTAAAAGACCGTTTTTTTAGCTGGCGTTTGGCGTCCAACGCCTTAAACTTCAAACATCACCATCATCAGCTATTAAGTCAGAACTATGACTTGCTAATTGCAACTTCTATGGCTGATTTAGCAACTATTCGTGGCTACTACCCGCATTTAGCTAATATTCCTAACATATTGTATTTCCATGAAAATCAATTTGCTTATCCGGATAACCCGCGTCAGCAAGGTTTATTGACCATGCAATTACGCAGTTTAATGGCTGCTGATGTGGCGGATACGGTGGTTTTTAACAGTGGCTATAACCTCCGCAGTTTTATGGTTGGTGCGGAAGCTTTTGTTAACACCATGCCCGATGGTATTCCTGATAATTTACTTAGTTCAATTGAGCGCAAATCATCAGTTTTACCGGTACCCATTTTAGATGACTGTGTGCCTTCAAAATCAACCGTGGCGCATAGTGAGTTGGGTGTTTTGACCGTGATATGGAATCACCGTTGGGAACATGACAAGGCCCCGGAAACCCTGTTAGCTTTAATGAAACTATGTCAAGATCAAGCCATTCGATTTCATGTTTTGGGGCGAGTTTTTAAAAAAATACCTAAGGCCATGCAAAGCATCATCAACGACCATGCTGATCAATGCCTTACTTTGGGCTACGTGGATAATCGACAGGATTACCTGAAAATACTACAAACCGGTGATGTTGTGTTATCCACAGCGTACCATGATTTCCAAGGTGTTTCCTTATTAGAGGCGGTGGCTTGTGGATGCTTGCCGGTGGCGCCAGATCGTTTGGTTTATCCGGATTTATATCCTGCGGATAACTTGTACACCTCGACCCCAGGTTCGCCAAAAGTAGAAGCCGAGGCCATTTTAGTGAAGTTACAAGATCCATCCTTACTAAAACATGTACAGCCGATATTTGGTTGGCGTGATATGGCAGAAGATTATCGACAATGGATTAACGCATGGCTGTAAAAAACAAAATTGCACACGGTATCGGTTGGTTGCTGGTGATACTTATTTGGTTGTTATCTCTGCTACCATTATCCGTGCCAACAACAGCGGTAGAAGGTGGCGATAAAATCGGGCACTTTGTGGCTTATGCAGTGATGACTTATTGGTTTTTGCACTTGTACCCAAAAACATGGCTGGTGATTTGGGCTTTTATTGTGATGGGAGTAATGATTGAAGTGCTACAAGGATTAACCACATTTCGTTTTTTTGAATGGGCTGATATATTGGCTAATGGTCTGGGGGTGGTGGTAGCGTGGTTTGTTTTTGGTGGTTTGAAAGTACACATCAAAATACTTTGTTCAAGATAATAATCAACCACTAATGACCTGAAGCAATAATTTGAATACAATACATTTTTGTCGCTGGGTTTTGTATGCCATCCGTAGATATTATTGTACCGGTTTATAACGAACAAGATGTTTTGTCAGTGTTTCAACAGCGCATCACTGAGGTGATGTCACAATTGGACATAGACTGGCGGGTTTTGTTTGTGGATGATGGTTCACGTGATGACAGTTTACAGCAGATGCAAGAACTACAGGCAATCGATGGCCGTTTTGGATATCTGTCTCTGTCCCGAAATTTTGGTAAAGAACATGCCCTGACTGCCGGTTTGGATCATGCCGATGGCGATGCGGTCATTGTTATTGATGTGGATTTACAAGACCCGCCGGAATTGATACCGGATCTGATTGCCGCCTGGCACGAGGGTTATGACGTGGTGTATGCCACGCGTAAGCAGCGACAAGGCGAAACCTGGGCCAAAAAAACCACCGCTAATTGGTTTTACCGCATATTAAACACCATGAGCGACACCAGAATTCCCAAAGATACCGGTGATTTTCGACTGATGTCCAAAAAAGCCTACCGTGCGGTGGGCCAGCTGCGCGAACGTAACCGCTTTATGAAAGGCTTATTCGCTTGGGTAGGCTACAAACAAAAGCAAATTTTCTTTGAACGTGAACCCCGTGCCGCCGGTGAGACTAAATGGAATTATAATAAACTCTGGCGCTTTGCCATCGACGGTATCACTTCCTTCAGTTATTTACCACTGCGCTTTGCCACCTGGATTGGCATGATGGTGGCGACCTTTGCGTTTATTTATGGTTTGGTAATTATTGTCAAAACCTTGATTTTGGGTGCCGATGTCCCCGGTTATCCGTCCTTAATGGTGGTCATTCTGTTCCTCGGCGGCATCCAGCTGACAGCTTTGGGCATTATCGGCGAATACCTCGGCCGTATGTTTAACGAAACCAAACAGCGCCCCTTATATCTTGTGGATGACTATCAACCACCTGGTTTTGATAAATAAGTTTATTTTTCAGCGCACAGTAATAGTTGCGGCCCACCCAAATAAGCATACTTCTTTGACCAATAGACGAGCCCATAAGCATCACTAAATCCCAAGGATTTAAGGGTATTTAATAAATCCCAGCCAAACGTGTAATAACTTAAGCTGCCTTCTTTTGACATCGGGTTGCCGTGGTATTCCGGCTCAACATGAAACACCGTTTCATTGTTGTCATTAATGGATGCCCGCACCAAAGTTTCATCTGCATTGACATCAAAAGGTACAGAGAACAGTAATTTACCTGTGGGTTTTAGAACACGAAGAATTTCTGTTAAGCCTTGCTTGAAATCAGGAATGTGCTCAAAACAATCAAAGGACAACGCATAATCAAATTGTTCATTGGCGTATTCTAAGTGGGTTAAGTCTTGATGATTGAGCCGACGAGGAAATAATTTGAGCTTAAAGCGAATAATATTTCGCCAAGTACTGGCAGACACGAACTCGCTGCCAACTGAATTAGGATAGTTTTTCATCAGCCATTTATATAGTGGACTGAGTTGTTCAGTGAGATAAACACGGTCTTTTTTATTGGGCTGACAGAACTGCTCAAAAACATGAATGGCGCCTCGAATTCTGTTATTGAACTGGGTTTTCTGACAAACCAAACGTTCTCGTAAATTAGGCTGACCTTGGTGCTGATACAGATTATCCACTAAAAACCGGCTGTCACTTTTTACCGGCCAACTAAAACCTTCTACATATAATTCATCTTGGTTTTTCAAAATGTCAACAAGTGCTTGCTCATATTTTTTGAGTTGCGTCAGTTGCTCAGCATGATCTGTAATCAGTTGGCGGTATTGTTCTTGTGAGTTGGTTTTGAATATTTGCATGAAGTTTTGTTGCACAATGGGGCTTAGATTATAGTGGTGTTATTGATTTTTTAACATGGTTAATAAAAGCCATAACAAGTGATGTCAGTGATAACAGTGTTTTAAATTACTGTTTTAAAGCTTAAAATGGAAGTTTAGTGTAATCAGTGTATTTGGATTTTGATGAATTTACAAACCGTAAAAAAGTATATGCCTTCGTGGTTGAAAAAGGTTTTAATCAGACCTTATCGTATATTACGTGCATTGCGGTATCGTTTTGATCCTAATCAATATGCATTACGAACCGGTAACGAAGCGGATGTTTTCAGTGAACTGGAAGAGGTTAATTCTTTACCGGAAATTTTTCATTATTGGTCGAATCGTTATTTACGACCACAATTAGAAGATTTTGGTTTTAGTCATCCTGATGAGTTTTTTAAGTATTACGCCTGCAAAGCACAGCAACAGAAAAAACATCAAAACCCGTTGCGTATTCTTAGCATCGGTGCCGGTAATTGTGATACTGAAATCAAGTTAGCAAAAAACCTTCTTGGTGACGGCATTCAATCATTGACGATTGTTTGTATGGATATTAATCAAGCCATGTTTAAACGCGGTTTGGAATCGGCAGAAAAAGAAGGTGTTGCTAATCATCTGACATTTTTGCAAGCTGATTTCAACAGTTGGGAAAGTGATGATTTTTACGATTTGATTATTGCCCATCAAAGTCTTCATCATGTGGTCGAATTGGAGCACTTATTTGCTGAAATAAAAAAATCCTTACCTGCTGAAGGCTTTTTTATTACCTCTGATATTATCGGTCGCAACGGACACCAGCGCTGGCCCGAAGCGGTTAAGGTTTTAAAGAAAATTTGGCAACAAATGCCGCCTCGTTATCGCTACAACCATCAGCTAAATAAGGAGCAAAAGAAGTATGTTAATCATGATTGTTCTTCAGACAGTTTTGAGGGTATCCGAGCGCAAGATATTCTGCCTTTGTTAATCAAAAACTTTCACTTCGAAACCTTTATACCTTTTGCTAACCTGATTTTGATTTTCATTGATCGGGGTTTAGGCCCTAACTTTGATGTTAATAATCCGGAAGACCTTGCTTTTATCGACCGTATTCATCAGCTGGATGAAGAACTGATGTTGGCAGGTACCATCCAGCCCACGCAACTGATGGCCGCCATGCAATTAAAACCGAATGAAAATATCCGGTTGCGACATCCAAAACTAACGCCTGAGTTTTGTTTGCGTCAATAAATGAAAATTGTGAGTTTATCTATTGGTTGTTGGTTTATTAAATACATCGTTGATAAACTGGTCATTAATCTTTTTCTATTCCGGTAAATGAATAAATTCTTAACCTTAATTCTTTTGTTATTACTGCCATTCGGTTTTGTCAGTCTGTACTTTTCAACGCAATGGTCTATTTTGTGGCCTGCCAGTTTTCTTGTTTTATTAATCGGACTAGGGTTTTGGCTTTGTGCTGAGGAAAAAAAGCAACTGTTAAATGTACTTCTAAGAGGGGTTTTATTAGTTATTTATTTTTTAACCCTTTTTGTATTTTTGTTTGAAATGGTGTTGATTGACTTTTCAGGTCGAGGTTTTACCGATGAGGTTTTTTTCCATATGGAGTGGGAATCGGTGAGGATTGGTCTGAATGATTACTTTTGGCTTCTGTTGGGTTTTTTTGTGCTTTTATTTTTTTATGTATATTTAATAAGAAAAATCTATAAAAAACTCCCAACATTAAATCAACGATTGATTATCACAGTTTTAACTATTGGGTTGACTCTGTTAATTTTACCTTTGACCGGCTATGCTCGGCTGTACAATTCTACCCTTGATTTTTTACGTATCGATGCATCGAACCTGGATGAACAACGTATTAAGCAGTATGTGGAATTAGGTGTCATGAAAAATGACCGGATTACATCAAGAATGAATTTACATGCAGAAACACAAGTTGGCTCAAAAAATCTAATTTTGATTTATTTAGAGTCCTTTAACGAGGGGCTCACTCACCATCCAAAATTTCCTGATTTAACACCAAACCTAAATCAACTAAGTGAGCAGTTTCAGTCATTTAAACATTTGAGCTCTTCTTATGTAACCATTGAAGGCATTATTTCCAGTCAATGTGGCACTCTATTGCCGATGACCGCAGGCAATAATACCTTTTTAAGAAGTGGTCAGCTTTTATCAAGAATGCCTTGTTTGGGAGACGTGTTAAAAAAAGCCGGATATAACCAATATTATTTAGGCGGTGCCGCCATGGAGTTTGCCGGTAAAGGGCAGTTTTTTGAAGATCATGGTTATGATCATGTCTGGGGTTGGGAGTATTGGCGGGAACAGGGCATGAAACAACGGGCGGGTGTTTGGGGCTTAAGCGATACCGAGTTGTTCGAACAAGCAATTAAAGTGATTGAGACGGCGGACAAAGCTAAGCCCTATAATTTAACATTGTTAACACTGGGCACACATCTACCGGGTTATCCTTATGCGGAATGTTTGCCCTATAAGGAATCCAACGATGATTTTATTCATGCCATACACTGTACTGACCAGTTGTTGGGGCAGTTTTTTGAAAAACTCAATGATAAAAACTTATTGGAAAATACCTTGGTGGTTATCGTGGCGGACCATGGCGTTTTTCCGACACCTGAAATGAAATCACTATTTGGCGATATGGTTGAGGATCGTGCATTGATTGGCTTAACAAATTTTACGGAATCACTTCCTGATGAAGTATTATCCAGCTATGATTTAGCGCCCACAATTCTTGATATGCTGGATGTCCGCCACAATGCCGGTTTTTTATATGGACAAAGCTTGTTCTCAGATGCCAAAGCCAATCAAAAATATGCCACGCGTTATTCGGATTGGGACATTGAAAAAAAGACCATGATTGCTAACAAAGCCGGTGAATGTACAGTGGCAGCCAAACAACTATCCTGGCCATTAAATTCTTGTGATAAAAAAAGCTTATTAGCACAAACAAACAAATTGCTTGAATTTTATTCTGACAAAGCGCCAGAAGAGGTGCTTGGCTGTGAAGTAGACATTGAACTCAAGTCTAAAAGTCAATCCTCAGATAATAGTAACCAGCTTTTGATTGATGATATAAATCATTTTAAACACTTTTACTATGAGGGCTATTCACTTAATTATTTCAATTTAGGCAGTGGTTTTTTTGTTTTTGAACTTAATGCAGATATGAAAATTATGGAGCACCGTTACTATAAAGACACCTTACTTGGTACACAGCAATTTTTAAAATGGCGGCATAGCAATCCCAATCACTTGTTGGTTGTGGTAAAAACAAGCAATAAAGAAATCTTAAAGAAATTAGCGATAAATCTTGATTATGAAGATATGGATATTCAGGTATTACAATACATTGGAAATTCATTAAAGAGTCATCATGCCTTAAATCTCGATGACTCAGCTTCTCTGACAACTTGTTTTTAGTGATGGTTTTAAGAATAGTTTATTTTGTGGGTTTAATTGCACTGTTGCTTGTTGTCAGTGCTGAAACAAATGTTCTCTATAACAAAGGTATCTTATTGGATAAACCGGATTTTTATCTAATAATAATGGCTTCTTTGTGTTTGTTGTTGTTATTGCTCACTTGGCCGGTGGTTTCACGCAATAGGCTCAGTCAAATCATATCGATGACGTTAAAAGTTGTTGTCATCCTCTCGGTGTTTTTGTTGATTTTTATTGAATTGGCGATTGTTGACTTTGCCGGGATGGCCTTTGGGCAAGAGGTCATGTATCACACCAGTTTAGATGCTGTTATCTTGGGTTTAAAAGAATATAAGTATACTCTTCTTACTGTATTGGTTGTTGTGGGTTTGTTGACATGGTTTATGATGACGGCAACACGACTGATGGGACATCGACTACAGTGGATAACCTTTGCGTTTAGTTTGTTGGGCTTTGTTTTGTGGGGACACTTTACGGTCGTAGGCAGACTCTATAAAGCTGGCATGGATTATTATTCGCAAAGCCAAGTTAAAAGCATGTCTGCTGAAGAGTTACAAAAATTCGATTTTTTAGGTATTCAGCCAATTACCACGGATAAAAATAACATTCAGGTATTGTCCAGCCATCACAAAAACCTGATTGTTGTTTATTTGGAATCTTTTAGTCGTGTCTTTACTGAGTCGAGCCGTTACCCAAACTTAACGCCTAATCTAAATCAATTTAAACAACGTTATCAGGAGCTCTATCCCTACATATCATCTGCATCGTTTACTATGGACGGTTTAATTACTTCTATGTGTGGATTCATTCCCGACATGCGCATGGGTAATAACACAATGGCTTCACAACAAGGTACTTATTCAGCTTTGCCATGTTATCCAGATGTATTGCATAAAGCCGGTTTTACCCAGGAGTTTTTTGGTGGTGCTAAAAAGCAATTTGCCGGTAAAGCCGCATTCTTATTGTCACATGGCTTTGATCGGGTAATTGGCTGGGAAGATTTTGTTGATTTACCGGAATATCAAAACGTTAAAAATCACAACTGGTGGGGATTAAATGATGATGATTTGTTCGAAAGAGCCTTCATCCGGGTCAGTGAACTGCATAAACAAGATCGACCGTTTCATACTCAAATTCTATCAATTGGAACCCATTTGAAAGGTTTTGTTTCGCCTTCTTGTGAGCCTTATTCAGAGACAAGTCATCGCTATATTAATGCCATTCATTGTACGGATCAGTTGCTTGGTCAATTTGTAAATCGTTTGGATGAGGCCGGTATTTTAGAAGATACCGTTGTTTATATAACCGGTGATCATGGTGTTTTTAGGTCTGATTTATCATTAGAGTTATTTGGTAAACAGGTTGAAGATAGGAATCTATACGGTGTCATAATTGACAAAAGTCCTCGGTCCTCAGTGCACGTTGAATCTTTGTATGATTTAGCGCCTTCTGTATTAAAGTTAGTTGGGGTTGAGCATAATGTTCAGTTTGTTTTAGGCCGTAATTATCCAATTAAAGACCGCATGGTGTTGGCGCGAAGCCATTTTTACAAAAACGGACAATTAATTGTACAAGATGACAATTGTGATACGCCTTCATCGATAAGCACGCAAGCCGTGAACGGATGCACTTTGAAGTCTGCATTGAATGCGATCAAAGGCCATACTCAATTGTTCAGCACAACAGATGGCATCGCTTTAACAGCCGAGTCTAAGTTAATCATTGGTTTTGAAAAAAGCTTAACGGGTATTGAGTCGATAAAATTAGACGGGTTAGATTTAAAAAGGCTGTTTAAACGTGACGGCTTTGCTGTACAGGATAAATATTATGGTTTGCCAGGGTTGTTTTATGTTGGTATTAATGAAGACATCAGAACGGCAGAAAATTTTGTGGTTATAAGAGCCGATAAAAATCCGAATCAGTTGTTGTGGAATCTGAAAGATGAATTTGAGCAAGGCTTTGTTTTGTTTGGCGCGAAAAACAGTGAAAATATGGGTATTTTAGAGCACTTAAAAAAAGAACATGGTCTTAGTTGTATGTTCGATCTTGTTTGTGTTTCGCAATTAACAGGTGCGGGCTTTAATAATGGTTATGAACAACCAACAGTTGAAATAAATATGAAGTCTTTGTTAAGCGGCGGCAAATAAAAATAATAAATTTTACCGTTGTTGATGACATGAACATTGAATAACAGGCTATCTAACATTATATTAAGAAGGCTATGTTAAAATGGCGACATAATTATAAAGAGTAAGGTAACCCATATGGCTAAATCACAAACATTACAAGATCCTTTTTTAAACGCATTGCGTAAAGACCGCATTCCGGTGTCGGTGTTTTTGATGAATGGTATTAAATTACAAGGTGTTGTGGAATCTTTTGATCAGTTTGTTATTGTTTTAAATAACACCACCAATCAGTTGGTTTACAAGCACGCGATTTCAACCATTGTTCCGTCAAAAAATATCAGTACTTATAAAATCCAACAAGGTGAAGATTAATTGTCACCCAATTCAAGTCAAGCGGGCACTCGCCCGCTTTTTTTAATGCCTGACGTCATGGTTATTTCGAATGTTTGAGAGATCTAAACGTGGCGATCGCGCCATTCTTTTATGCCCGGCACCGATGGAATATGAGCGTCGCTCGGATCATGAAGAGCACATGGCTGAATTTAAGGAGTTAGCCGTGAGTGCCGGCGCTGAAGTTCTGGAGGTGTTAGTCAGTACCCGACAGAATGTTGAGTCCAAATATTATGTGGGCAGCGGTAAAGCTGAGGAATTGGCGGATTTGGTTAAACAGCATGAAGCGGATTTGGTGTTGGTTGATGCGCCTCTGTCGCCGGTGCAAGAACGAAACCTGGAGCGGTTGGTGCAAGCGCGGGTGTTGGATCGACGCACATTGATTTTGGATATTTTCTCGCAGCGGGCACGTTCTTATGAAGGCCAACTGCAAGTAGAACTGGCACAGTTAAAACATATGTCAACCCGTCTGGTGCGTGGTTGGACTCACTTAGAGCGTCAAAAAGGCGGTATTGGTATGCGTGGTCCGGGTGAAACGCAATTAGAAACGGATCGGCGCTTATTGAATGCCCGGGTGAAATCACTAAACGCCAAGTTGGAAAAAGTCATGCGCCAGCGTGAACAAGGTCGGCGGCAGCGTAAAAAATCCGGAACTCAGATGATGGCGCTGGTGGGCTACACCAATGCCGGCAAGTCCACCCTATTTAATATTTTGACCGATTCTAAAGTTTATGCAAAAGACCAATTGTTCGCCACTTTGGATCCGACGGTACGGCAGTTCACGGGGATTCCAGGTAGTCAGGCGGTGATTAGTGATACGGTGGGCTTTGTACGGGATTTGCCACATGAGTTGGTGGCGGCATTCCGAGCCACTCTGCAAGAGGCCATGGATGCGGATGTCTTGATTCATGTGATTGATGATGCTAACCCCGAACACCGTGAACACATGAAAGAAGTGTATCAAGTGTTGCGTGAATTAGAGATTGAAAATGTGCCCATCATCGAGGTTTATAATAAAATCGATTTATCGGGCAAACAGCCTCAATGGGTTGAGGGTGGTGAAACGGTACCGGATAAGGTGTGGTTATCTTCAAAATCCGGCGCCGGCGTCGATTTGTTGCTAAAAGTCATTGAAGAACGCATTCACAGCACCCATGTTAGCTTACGGTTTACTTTACCCATGACCGAAGCACGCTTGCGCGCCCAGTTTTATGAATTGGATGCCGTCAATGAAGAACACATTGATGATGGTGGAAATTGGTGTCTTACGGTAGAATTACCGCTGGCGAAATGGCATCAAATGGCAAAAACCGGTGAAGGCGCTGATGCGGCTTTTGTGGCCGATTTGTTAAAACAACACGACCTTGAACAAGACGATACTAACCAAAACTGGTAATACTGGAGATAACTATGCCCTGGAATGAACCCGGCAAAAATAATTCCGGCGGTCAAGGACCGCGGAATAATCGACCCAATAACAATCAAAAGCCACCTGATTTTGAGCAAATCATTAAGGATGCGCTTAACTCGATAAAAAACATGTTTGGTTTTGGTGGCAACAATAAAAACAAAGGCACAGGAAGTACCGGTGGTGGTCAAGGCGGTTCTTTGGTTGTTGTGTTATTAATTGTGGTGGCTCTATTGGTTTGGGCATCTGCATATCGGATTGATGAATCTGAGCGTGGCGTGGTTTTGGTGTTTGGTGAATACTCCCACACAGTGCAACCCGGCTTGCGTTTCACTTGGCCACAACCGATTGCCAAGGTGTACCGTGAAAATGTTCGAAAGATTCGTCAAGAAGACAACAGCGGACAAATGTTAACCGAAGATAAAAACCTCATTGAAATTGATTATTCGGTGCAATACCGGGTGGATGAAGCACGGGTTAATGATTATTTATTTAATTTAGCCAATCCGGAAAATACCGTCAGCCAGGCGGCCGAAAGCGCCATGCGGCAAGTGGCCGGTACCAGCACCCTCGATCACATCATTAATGAAAGCCGAACTGATGTTAATTTTGAAGTTCAGTCTGAACTTCAGAAGATGCTTGATAATTACCAAGCGGGTATTGAAGTGCGCCAAGTGAATATCACCGAGGTCCATCCGCCGATTAATGTCAAAGAAGCTTTTGATGATGTGGTTAAAGCACGAGAAGATCAAAAAACCTTTATTAATAAGGCCAACGAGTATGCCAAAGGTGAGATACCTAAAGCGGAAGGTCAGGTGTTAAAGATTATTCAAGATGCTGAAGGCTACCGAGAATCCTTGATTGCAGAAGCGCAAGGTGAAGCGCAACGGTTTGATCGATTACGTATGGCTTATGAAGAATCTCCGGAAATCACCCGTAAACGCATGTACCTAGAAACCATGGAGCAGGTTTTGGGAGGTATGCCAAAAGTTATGATTACCGGTGATAACAGTAATCAATTGATGTATTTGCCGCTTGATAAATTGATTAATCAATCAGGCAACAGCGAGGTGTTGGATTTGGGCACCACTGTGGTCAGACCGGATACCGGCAGTCAGTCTTCCGGACAATCATCTAACAACACTGGCGGAACCAGCAGTCAGCGTTCCACCAATCGCACAGCGCGGGGTCGATAAGCATGAATAAAATTATTTCTCTCATAATTGGTGTTTTAATATTAGCGGTATTGTCGAGTTTTTTCTTATTCACTGTCAGTGAGCGAGAAACCGCCATTAAGTTTAAATTTGGTGAAGTCATTCAAGCCGGTTATGAGCCCGGTCTGCATTTTAAATGGCCGGTCATAAATAATATTCGCACCTTCGATAAACGCATTCAAACCTTAGATAACAAACCCGAACGCGTGTTTAACACGGATAACGAATACCTGATGGTTGATTATTTCGTAAAATGGCGAATTAATGACGTTAAGTTATTTTATACCTCTAATGAAGGCTCTATTGCGCGTGCCAACACCAACCTCGCGGGGGTGTTTAAAAACGCCTTATTGGAAGAGTTTTCTGTGCGCACCTTAGATCAGGTGATTTCAACTCAACGGGTTGAATTGATGGAAAATTTACAGACCATCACAGAAAGTAAAGCCGAAGATTTCGGTATGGAAATCATTGATGTGCGTATTAAGCAAATCAACTTAGATCAGTCTGTTAATGAGTCCGTTTATAACCGAATGCGCTCAGAACGATTGGCTGAGGCGGCCGAACATCGCTCAAACGGTACCAAACAAGCCATTAACATTCGTGCCACCACTGATAAAGCGGTGCGTATTATGGTTGCTGAAGCCGATAAGCAGGCAAATTTAATCAAAGGTGATGGTGAGGCAGAAGCCATCCGCGTTTATGCGCAAAGTTATGAGAAAGACCCTCAGTTTTATAGTTTCTATCGAAGTTTGGAGGCCTATAAAAAGAGCTTTCAGCAATCCGGTCAGAACATGATGATTTTGGATCCGGACAGTGAGTTCTTTAAATACTTTAAAAACGCACAACCTTGATTGAACATCCATTTATAGCGGCCATTGCTTTGGTGCTTATATTGGAAGGTATTATGCCTTTTGTTGCACCCGGTCAATGGAAACAAATGCTGGCACAAATCAGTCAAATGTCAGATAAAAATCTACGTATTATGGGCGCGGCAATGATGGTTATCGGCGTGTTAATATTTAAAATGATACAGGCGTGAATCTAAATATGAATCAAACAGTTGTGGTACTGGGCACTCAGTGGGGTGACGAGGGGAAAGGTAAAATTGTTGACCTTTTAACAGAGCAGGCAGATGCAGTGATTCGCTTTCAAGGTGGTCACAATGCCGGTCACACCCTGATTATTAACGATCATAAAACCGTGTTACATTTAATTCCTTCAGGTATTTTGCGTGAAGGCGTTCAATGTATTATTGGCAATGGTGTGGTGATTGAGCCGACCTCGTTAATAAAAGAAATCAAGCAGCTGGAAGAAACCGGCGTTAAGGTTCGTAACCGATTATTGATTTCCCAAGCCGCTCCCATCATTATGCCTTATCACATTCGTCTCGATCAATTACGTGAAGAAGGCAAAGGTGATAATGCCATCGGCACCACCGGCCGTGGTATCGGGCCGGCTTATGAAGATAAAGTCGCTCGCCGAGGTCTGCGCATGGGTGATTTGTGTGATAAAGACAGTTTGCGCGAAAAGTTACAAGAGGTGTTGACGTACCATAATTTTGTATTGCAACATTATCATCAAGATGAAGCCCTTGATTTTGATGGTATTTATGACACCATTTGTAAGCAAGCGGATATTTTACAGCCTATGATTACCGACGTAACCGCACATTTGCATCAGTTACATGACGCCGGTAAAAGATTGTTACTGGAGGGTGCACAAGGGTCTTTGTTAGATATTGATCACGGCACTTATCCCTTTGTGACTTCATCGAACACCACTGCCGGAAGCGCAGCCACGGGAAGCGGTCTGGGTTGTACCGATATTGATTATGTGTTGGGTATCACCAAAGCTTACACAACGCGGGTGGGTTCAGGGCCGTTTCCCACTGAATTATTTGATGAAGATGGTGCGAAACTAGCCAAAGAAGGTGTTGAGTTCGGTGCCACCACCGGTCGGCCAAGGCGTTGTGGCTGGTTGGATCTAGTGGCTTTAAAACGAGCCATTCAAGTTAATGGTGTAACCGGTTTGTGTATTACTAAATTGGACGTTTTAGATGGCTTTGAAAATATTAAATTGTGTACAGCTTATGACAAGCAATCAGGCTTTCCACAATCAGAAGCTCAGTGGCAAGCCATTCAGCCTGTTTATGAAACGTTAGCCGGATGGCAATCCGTCACCCGTGGCATTACCAACTACGATGACTTGCCAAAAGCAGCTAAACATTTTATTGATGTTATCGAGCAGTATACCGAAACACCGGTGGCCATAGTTTCGACCGGCCCCGAACGCAATGAAAATGTAATTAAAGTTCACCCGATGGGTGATTAACAATTAATTTGCATCAAGGGGTACAGTCTCAGCAACCTTGGCCAATTTTTTAAGTGCCATTTTTCGTTTTAAAACGGACAGATGGTCTAAAAAGACAATGCCTTTTAAGTGGTCGATTTCATGTTGGATACAAACTGCCAATAAACCGTCCGTGGTCAATTCTTGTTGTTGACCGTTTAAATCCATGAATTGCACGGTGATTTCTTCGGCGCGGGTGACGTCGGCATAAATGCCGGGTACTGATAAACAACCTTCTTCATGAACTTGTTCGCCATTCCGGGCGGTGATTTTGGGGTTAATAAAGACCCGTGGTTGATTTTTTTCTTCTGAGATGTCCATCACCACCAGTTGAATATGTTTATCAACCTGGGTGGCAGCCAAACCAATTCCGGGTGCCGCGTACATGGTATCCAGCATATCATCTGCCAACTTTTTGATGTCGTCAGTGACTTGTTCAATGGGTTTGGCAACCGTCTTTAAGCGTTTATCGGGTAAGGTTAATATATTGAGTAAAGCCATAACAAATGTTCAATGGGTGTTTTTGTGAGTGAAAAGAGGCCATTTTACACCAGCCAATAAGTCTAATTTAGGGCAAAGCAGCTATTTTTCAATCAAAATGATGGCTGAATCACAATTTTTGTTTAAATTTATCCCTAAAATGGCTAAACTAAAGTTTTAGCGAAATCAAAGAGTTGCTGATGATGTTTAAAAAACAACTTCTAATTATGGCCCTGTCTCTTGGAATTACGTTTTTGGCTTCCGCCCAAGATGTGGAATTGAATGCCGATCACCCCGAGCGATATGTGGTTCAAAAAGGCGATACGTTGTGGGATATTTCCGCCGTATTTTTAAAATCACCTTGGTTGTGGCCGGAAATCTGGTACGCCAACCCTCAGGTTGAAAACCCGCATTTGATATATCCCGGTGACGAATTAAATCTGGTGTATGTGGACGGCAAACCGCAAATCACTGTTAATCGCTCACATCCGACTGTTAAGTTGGGGCCTGAAGTGCGCACCATTGAACATGACCAAGCGGTAGAAACCATTCCGTTGTCAGATATTGAACCGTTCTTGCGGGAGTTGAGGATTCTTAATAAAGAAGACATCGATCTGGCGCCTTACGTGGTTGCGGCTGAAGAGGGACGGAATGTCTCTGCCACAGATAATTTAATTTATGTTCGCGGACTTAAAAATATTAAGCAAGGGGATCATCTGGCGATTGTTAGACCAACGGTTATTTACCGTGAAGTTCCGCTTGATTATCCGTGGGAATCTTCAGGACGTTTTCGCACAGAATCTGTGGATTGGAAAAAATCTTCCCCTTACACCACTGATGCTGTAATGTCACGTTTTTGGAAAAACTACATTGATCGAACTTATTGGAACAGCGTTAAGATTTTAGGTTATGAAGTGGCTGATACAGGTGTCGGTGAAGTCACTCGTGTTGGAACCGGCGACATTACCACCTTAGAAATTATCGATGTGAACACTGAAGTCAAAACCGGTGATTTGGTGTTGCCTATTGATGCCTTTAATTTCGACCCTTACTTTATGCCCAAAGCGGGTACCGTTGATGATGACAATATTCGTGTGGTGGCTTTAAACAATGCGTTATTTGGCAGTGGCCGACGCCAGGTGATTGCCATCAGTAAAGGCTATGGCCAAGGTATACAGGTGGGTGATGTGTATTCAGTTTACAGCCCGGAACTGGTTATTAGAGACGAAGTTATGCATCCAAAAAATGACTTAAAAACATTGTTTAAACCGTCTAAAGCCAAAGTCACATTGCCTATGGAATACACCGGACATATTATGGTGTTTAAGACGTTTGAAAACATTTCCTACGCAATCATTACCGAAGGCAACCGGCAAGTTAAGCTTTACGATTACGTCAAACTGCCGTAATTGTGGGCTCAGAAAATCTCCAGGCCTGGCTGCATGTTTACCGTGCACCGGGCCTTGGTTTTTCCGGTGTTAGTAGATTGCTTGATTATTATGGTGATATAACTGCTATTCCCGGAAGAACTAAATTCCCTTCCGACTTAAAAATCCCTGTGACCGCCCAGGCTTATTTAAAAGATTGCCGTGATGAGGATTTAACTGCGGATTTAAAATGGTTGGAAAAGCCTCAGAATCATATTTTGCCTATTGATGATGATTTGTACCCGCCACAACTTAAAGCCACCGCTGATCCTCCGCTTTTACTGTTTATTAAAGGTCATATAGAGACATTGTTGTTGCCACAATTGGCAGTGGTTGGCAGTCGTCGGGCCACGCGCGGCGGTTTGGATA
The DNA here is from genome assembly GCF_026410405.1 of Marinicella gelatinilytica. Lineage (GTDB taxonomy): Bacteria > Pseudomonadota > Gammaproteobacteria > Xanthomonadales > Marinicellaceae > Marinicella > Marinicella gelatinilytica. The sequence continues at coordinate 145,745 of NZ_JAPMLN010000014.1, forward strand.
ATGCCCAGTCTTTTTGTTATGAATTGGCTAAGAAAAATTGGGTCATTACCAGTGGTTTAGCCGCGGGTGTTGATGCGGCTTCACATCAAGCCGCGTTAGATGCCGGTGGTCAAACGGTGGCGGTCATGGGCACCGGTATTAACACCATTTACCCAAAAGCCAATCAACAACTGGCAAAAGACATCATGAACAATGGTGCCATTGTCTCTGAATTTGATTTTAATACACCGCCTCAGGCGAATAATTTTCCACGCAGGAATCGAATTATAGCCGGTTTGTCCTTAGGCACCCTGGTGGTGGAATCCGGGAAAAAAAGTGGTACATTAATTACGGCACGACTTACCTATGATATCAATAGGCCGGTCATGGCGATACCCGGTTCCATTCATAATCCCATGGCTAAAGGTTGTCATTGGCTTATTAAACAAGGCGCCGCTTTGGTGGAGTCAGTGGATGATATTGTGCACGAATTAACACCCGGAATGTCGATGTTGAGCGAACAAATTCGTGAGAGAATGGCAAAAGATAATGATGCAGTGGTTGAAAAAAACAAGAAACATCACGATATAGCACTGTCAGAAAGCCAACAGCAATTACTCGCCTACATGGGTTATGATCCCATCTCGTTTGATGCTCTGGTGGCCGCCACTGAACAGCCGAGTGCAGATATTTCTGCAGACTTGCTGATACTTGAACTGAATGGTTTAATTGAAAAGCAAGCGGGAGCTAAATACCTTAAACGTTAGCCTAAAATGATATGAAACAACAGATGATGGATGTTCTGGTATATGTCTTTGAAAACTATATGACAGAGCGCTATAACTTAAAAGAATCAAGCCAGAGACAGCGCATTATTAACGGCTTGCAAAAAATCGGATTTAGCCCCGGCTTGATAGAAGAAGCTTTGCTGTGGTTACAACAAGTCAGTGGTAAGCCGGAAAATATGGTGCAACAATCTGCAACCGCTATGCGTCACTTCAGTCAAAAAGAACGTCAAATGCTAGGTAGTGAGGGCATTGAATTTATTGAATACCTGATGTCTCAAGACATATTGAATAATCAAACCCGCGAATTGTTGATTGACGGTTTACTGTATCTAAAGGCTGACAACATTGAGGTTGATGATTTACAATGGCTGGCTTTGATTATTTTGTTTTCACAGCCGGATCAGGAACAAGCCTTCGTCGATTTGGAGCGATTGTTATTTGAACCCACTGAACTACGTGAACATTAAAAGCCTATGGCCAAAAACTTACTGATAGTAGAATCACCCGCTAAATCTAAAACCATTGAAAAATATTTAGGTAAGGATTATAAAGTGTTAGCCTCTTATGGTCATGTCAGAGATTTATTGGCTAAATCCGGAGCGGTTGATACCGATAACAACTTTGAAATGACGTATGTTGAGCCGGAGGATAAGAAAAAATACATTGATGCCATCATCAAAGCCGCTAAAAAAGCGGACACCATCTATCTGGCAACGGATTTGGATAGAGAAGGTGAAGCCATTTCATGGCATGTGGTAGAAATTCTAAAAGACCGCAATTTATTAGAAGATAAAAAAATCAAGCGGGTGGTTTTCTCAGAAATCACCAAAAAAGCCATTCAGGAAGCCGTGGCAAATCCCAGAGAAATTTCCGATGAATTGGTTGATGCACAACAAGCAAGACGTGCTTTAGATTACTTAGTGGGATTTAATTTATCCCCGTTATTATGGAAAAAAGTTCGGCGAGGGTTGTCAGCGGGTCGGGTACAATCACCGGCATTGCGCATGATTGTACAACGTGAAGATGAAATCAATGCCTTTAAAAGCCGTGAATATTGGACCATTCAAGGTAATTTGAAAAAAGGTCAACAGGCATTTGAAGCCGGATTAAACCGCTATCAGGGTAAAAAACTGAAAAAATTTGATATTGGCAACGAGAAAAAAGCCAATGATATTTTGACTCAGTTACGACAACAAGCCGGCCAAGAATTAACGGTTACTGAGTTAACCCAGAAGGAACGTAAACGCAAACCGGCACCACCCTTTATCACTTCTACTTTGCAGCAAGAAGCGGCCAGAAAGTTAGGTTTTACTGCCCGTAAAACCATGCAGATTGCCCAGCAATTGTATGAAGGTATTGAAATGAATGGTGAATCTCAGGGGTTGATTACCTATATGCGTACCGATTCATTGAATTTATCTGCCGATGCCGTAACAGAAATTCGAGGGGTGATTGCGGATAAGTTTGGGACTAAACAAGTACCCAAAAATGCCAATGTCTATAAAAGTAAGTCAAAAAATGCCCAAGAAGCGCATGAAGCAATTCGTCCGGTTTCAGCGACACTCATACCCGCTGACATCAAATCATCCTTAAATAATGATCAATACAGACTCTATGATTTAGTCTGGAAACGAACCTTGGCTTCCCAGATGATAAATGCCACCATTGGCACTGTGGCGGCCGATTTTACTTTTGGCGACGATCATAACTTGCGTGCTAACGGCTCAACCATTTTAGTGAAAGGCTTCTTATCGGTTTATGAAGAAGGTCTGGATGACGTTAAAAAGGACAAAGAAAACCGATTACCAAAATTAGCCAAGGGCGATGTGGTTAAAGTCAAAGAAATATTGGGTAATCAACATTTTACCGAGCCACCGCCACGCTACTCAGAGGCCAGTTTAGTGAAGGCCTTAGAGGAGTATGGAATTGGTCGTCCGTCTACCTACGCCAGCATTATCTCCACCTTACTAAACCGCGATTATGTGGAGCTGGATAAAAAACGGTTTATTCCCACGGACGTGGGTAAGGTGGTGGCGCGCTTTTTGGAGGCTCATTTTGATACCTATGTGGATTATGACTTCACCGCTAAATTAGAAGATGCCTTGGATGCAGTGTCTCGCGGAGAGAAAGACTGGAAACCTTTATTGAAATCTTTCTGGGATCCTTTCATAAAACGCCTCGAGGACAAGGAAGAATCTGTAAGTCGTGAAGAAGCACAGTATAAACGTGAATTAGGAACCGATCCTAAAACCGGCAAACCTGTGTCAGTGCGGATAGGCAAGTATGGAACCTTTGTACAAATTGGCACCAAGGATGATGAAGAAAAACCACAATTTGCGGGTTTATTGCCCGGTCAAACACTGGATACCATCAGTTATGATGAAGCCATGGAGCTATTTAAGCTGCCACGTGATTTAGGTGAAACGCCGGAAGGCGAAAAGGTGTCGGCTAACATCGGTCGCTTTGGGCCTTATGTCCGTTATGCCAATAAATTTGTCAGTATTAAAGATGGTGATCCTTACAGCATTACTTTAGAAGAGGCTTTGGAATTAATTAAGGAAAAGAAAATTGCGGATGCCAACAAAGTCATCCAACAATTTGACGACGGTATCGAAGTGCTTAACGGTCGTTATGGTCCTTATGTCACCGACGGCAAGAAAAACGGTAAAATTCCAAAAGACACAGACCCTAAATCGCTCAGTCACGAAGATTGTATTGAAATATTAGATAAAGCGCCGGCCAAGAAAAAAAGGCGGCGTAAGAAAAAATGACAAAAGTCGGTACAGCCGTCGAAAAAGCTGTACAGACAGTTCGACAAGGCGGTTTAATTATTTATCCAACTGAAGCTGTCTATGGACTAGGCGGTGATTATCGGCAAGCCGAAGTGGTATCTAACATACTGGCTTTAAAACACAGACCGATCAGCCAAGGGCTCATTTTAGTGGCGGGTCATATTGGCCACATTCTCCCTTTGATTCAACCGCTTTCAGGTTCTGATTTGGCTGCAGCTTTGGCCACATGGCCGGGTCATCATACCTGGATTTTTCCCGCCAGTGATAAAGTGCCTGCTGGGGTTAGAGGACCTGACAACACCGTTGCTGTCAGACTCTCGGCGCACCCGGTGATTATTGACCTTTGCCAGCAATTGAATCATGCATTAATATCCACAAGTGCCAATAAACGTGGTCAAGCAACACCCACTGTTTTGCAACAGCTTGTGAGTCAATGGCCACATGAGGTGGACTATTTTTTAGACCTGCCCTTAGGACACGCTCAAAAACCATCAACCATTCGCATTGCCGGTGATGGCCATACGGTTCGATGATATGAAGAGTTTGGAAATCAGAAGTCGATTATATTCCTTGGTGACTACTTTGCTGACACCTTTGGTACTGTTTCGTCTGGCCATGCGCGGTGTTAAAACTCGGGCTTATTTACAACGCTGGCATGAACGTTTTGGCTGGTTTAAAACCCCTAAAAAAATAAAAAAATCAATCTGGGTACATGCCGTTTCCGTGGGTGAAGTGAATGCCGCCATTCCACTTATTAAGGCCTTGATGAAGCGTTACCATGACCACTGCTTTGTATTGACCACCATTACCCCGACCGGTTCAGATCGGGTACAACAAATTTTTGGCGATCAGGTTTTTCATGTTTATCTACCCTACGATTTGCCGGGTGCCGTGAAACGATTTTTAAAGAAAACCAAGCCGGATTTAGCGGTTATTATGGAAACTGAAATATGGCCCAATCTATTTCGTTTTTGTAAAAAGAAACACATTCCCATTGTGGTTGCCAATGCCCGCTTGTCGGAAGTTTCTTTAAAAGGTTATCGGTGGGTGGGGTCTTTGGCAGCAAAAGCATTTAATGACACAGCTTTTGTGGCAGCGCAAACAAAAACCGACGCCAAACGTATGATTCAGTTGGGTTGTCAACCAGAAAAAATTTATGTGGTGGGCAGTTTAAAATTCGATATCATTATCGATCAGTCGATTATTGATAAAGGCAAAGAAATCCGTGATCATTATCAAAACTCACGTATGGTTTGGATAGCTGCCAGTACCCATCATGATGATGAAGTACAAATTTTAGCGGCTTTTTCTGTGTTAAAACAACGCCATCCGGATCTAATGTTGGTGATTGTTCCGAGACATCCTGAGCGTTTTGAGACCACCACGCAATCATTTCGCAAACTAGGTTTCAACACGCAATTGCGCAGTGAAGCTGGTTTATGCGATATCCATGGTGATGTATTTGTGGTTGATACCATGGGAGAATTATTGGAGTTTTATGCGTCATCTGATATTGCATTTGTAGGCGGCAGTATTGCTAATATTGGTGGTCATAACGTGCTTGAAGCCGCAGTGTTTTCATTGCCAGTGCTGGTTGGACCTAACACCCATAATTTCGATGAAATCACCCAATTGTTAGAAGAGTGCGGCGGTTCTTATACCGTCCATGACAGCGCAGACATCGTTTTGTATATGGATGCTTTAATCAAAGACAAACATTTGCGATTAAAAATGGGACAAGCCGCAAAACAATTGGTCAAGGAAAATCGGGGTGCTGTGCAATTGACCATGGATCTCATAGAGTCTTTTATGAATGAAAAACCACTCTACGATGAAATCAAGTCCAAGCACTATCCTCGGATAGCTAAGCAATGACAAACGCAGAAAAAATAACCACGTTAGATGTCGATGGTGTGACATTTTTAGTGAAAGAATTTACCGCGTTAAGTGCCTTGGAGCTAAAACAAATATATCAGTTACGACAACAGGTTTTTATCATTGAACAAAATTGTCCTTATGCAGACATTGATGAGGCTGATTTGGATGCCTGGCATATTTGCCATCAGGACGCGCAAAATCTTGATGCCTATGCCCGAATACTGACTGATAAGGCGGGTGATTTTCACATTGGTCGAGTGGTGGTATCGGCTGATAAACGTAAACAAGGCCTGGGTCAGGCATTGATGAAAGCAGCGATTAAAGTGTGTCGCGATGCAGCAACCAACCGCAATATCATCATTTCAGCCCAATCCTACTTGGCAAGATTCTACCGGGCATTGGGATTTGTGGAGACTGGTGATTACTACTTAGAAGACAATATTCCCCATATGCAGATGGTATTACCGGCGAAACCATAGCTTCAGTCAGGCTGTTTACCCTGTTGTTCGATTTTCACGGTCAGTCAGCGTATAATAAAAAGTTCTTCATCTCATCGAATAAATTATGATTGATTGTTTTGTCACAGATTATCAAGGTGCCAGTGTGGCCGTTGAACCCATTAATAAATCTGCATTTGATTTATGGCTGAAATTACAAAGTGAATATTTGGAAAATGTCTGTGAAAACCAGGGTTTTGGTGAAAAAGCCGGTCAATTTTTCTTAGATTACAATAAAGCAGGTGAGTTGAGTAAAGTTTACCTGGTGGTTTCTGAGGACTTAAATCCTTATAGTATTTGCGAAAAAATAAACCAGCTACCCGCAGGTCATTATCATATAGAAACCGATGATAATGCCATGGCATCAGCCGTGATTCGTGGTTGGGGTTTTGGTCAGTATCGTTTTGAGCGATATTTAAAAGCTAAAGACAAAGCTGTTCTGGTGGTCGACAAAGAGCGTTTTGGTTATGACTTGGCTTTGGTGGAAGCCACCTACACAGTACGTGATTTGATTAACACGCCGGCAGATGACATGGGGCCAACGGAATTGGCTGAATGGTCAGAGGAATTTGCCAAACGGCATGATATGTCATTTGATCAGTTGGTGGGAGATGTTTTACTGACTGAAAATTTCCCGACCATACATATTGTGGGTCGTGCCAGTCATAAAGCGCCACGCTTAATTGAATTAAATTGGGGTGAGGATGATGATTTGCCGTTACTGACTTTGGTGGGTAAAGGTGTTTGTTTTGACACCGGCGGCAATAATATGAAGGCGGCAGAATTTATGCGCTGGATGAAAAAAGACATGGGTGGTGGGGCACATGTTTTAGGGTTGGCGCAATTGATTATTTCCCAACAACTACCGGTGCGTCTAAAAGTGTTGATACCGGCGGTAGAAAACGCCGTCTCCGGTAGTGCTTTCCGACAAGGTGATGTGGTCACCAGTCGCTCTGGTCAATCCATAGAAATTGGTCATACCGATGCCGAAGGGCGGGTTATACTGGCCGACAGTTTGACTTATGCTTGCGAGTTTAAGCCGGATTTGCTGATTGATTTTGCTACTTTAACAGGAGCAGCTCGGGTGGCATTGGGTCCGACCGTGACGCCGGTGTTTAGTAATCGAGATGAATTCACCGAAGCCATTAAGAAAAGTGGCATGACTACCTGCGATGAGATGTGGCCAATGCCATTACCGGTGCGCTATAAAAAATACATAAAATCAACCATAGCTGATATTAATAACAGTGCCAGCTTACCACAAGCCGGTTGTATTACCGCAGGATTGTTTTTGCAAAGTTTTGTTGATGAAGACATCGATTGGGTACATATTGATACCTATGGTTGGAATTTTGGTGATCGCACAGGTGGCACAGAAGGCGGTGAGGCCTTGGGTTTAGCGGCGGTGATGGATTGGCTGAAAACCAAGTACCAAGGATGATGAAGATAACATACCAACCATGAAAAAAGATAAAAAACTACACTTTGGCCACGGTAAAAATCCGGCGGTCATACTTGGTCATTTTGCTAACCGCCATGGCTTAATTACCGGGGCCACGGGAACCGGAAAGACCGTTACAGTACAAGTGCTGGCGGAAAATTTTTCAAAACTCGGCGTGCCGGTGTTTGTGACAGATATTAAAGGCGATGTGGCGGGATTATCACAAGCGGGAGAACCAAAACCATTTCTAGACAAACGTGCCAAAGAACTGAATATCGCGGATTATCAGTATCAAGCAAGTCCGACTATTTTTTGGGATATCTTTCGGCAGTCAGGACACCCGGTACGCACCACAATTCATGAAATTGGGCCCTTATATTTAAGTCGCTTATTGGATTTAAGTGATGTTCAGCAAGGTGTGTTAGCCGTGGCTTTTAAGTTTGCTGAAGATGAAAGTCTGGCCATTTTAGATTTAAAGGACCTCAACAGCCTGTTACAGCATGTTGGTGAACAACAAAAAGAGATATCATTAAAATATGGCCGGGTTACATCCGCATCTATCGGCGCCATTCAACGGCGTTTATTGAGTTTAGAATCTCAAGGTGGTGAGTTTTTGTTGGGTGAGCCGGCATTGAAACTCAGTGACTTAATGCGACAGGACTTATCTGGCACAGGTATTGTCAGTATCTTGGAATCACGTGATTTGATGATGAAGCCACAGTTATATGCCACTTTTTTATTGTGGCTAATGACTGAGCTATTTGAAACTTTGCCTGAAGTGGGTGACCAAGATTTACCTAAACTAATATTATTTTTTGATGAGGCACATTTGATTTTTTCAGATTGTCCCACAGAGGTTCTCAGACGCATTGAACAAGTGGCACGTTTAATTCGTTCTAAAGGTGTTGGGATTTATTTTTGTACCCAGTCCCCTGGTGATATTCCAGAAACCATATTAGGACAATTGGGCCATAAAATTCAACATGCTTTACGAGGCTATACACCCAAAGATATTAAAGTCATTAAAGCTGTGGCTGATTCTTTCCGCAGCAATCCTGAATTTGATACCGCTGAGGTTATCAGTCAATTGGGTGTGGGTGAGGCTTTGGTGTCTACTTTGGATGAAAAAGGTGCACCGCGAGTTGTGGAGCGGGTTAAAATTGCGCCACCGCGATGTCGCATGGGTCCAATTACTGATCAAGAACGCCAAGCCATCATGTCGCGTTCACCGGTTGGATCCTATTATGAACAGTCATTGGATCGTGATTCTGCGCATGAGAAATTACAGAAGCGAGCCATAGAACAGGCCAAACAAAAAGCCGAAGAGCAAGCTCGCTTAGAAGCTGCCGAACAAGCATCTAAAAAATACCGGGGTCGAAGTCGAGATTCCTACGTTACCAAAGTTGGCAATGATTTTACACGGAAATTAACCACCAAAGTGGTCAACAGTTTATGGAAAACTTTATTCGGTAAGCGCCGTTAATCGATGTTATCCGCATTGTTATTGCTACTTGTTTTAGGACTGGTGGTTGGGTTTTTTGCGGGATTATTCGGTATTGGTGGCGGTGCCATTATGGTGCCTGCTTTGACCGCATTTTTTTTGTGGCAAGGTTATCCTGAGTCTCAAGTGGTTCACATGGCTTTGGCCACATCCCTATCGGTGATTCTGTTTAATAGTTTGATTGCCATCACCACTCATCGCAAGCATAAAGCGGTTTTAACTTCACTACTCTGGCATTTGGCACCGGCTGTGGTTATTGGCAGTGCTTTGGCTTCATGGTTAGCCCTTCAGATTAAAGGCCAGACTGTGGCTTTGATTTTTCTGGTATTGATGCTGATGATCGCGGCACAAATGGTGCTGGATGTTAAACCCAAAAGAACTGGACAAAACAAACAATTAACAGCAGTCTTACTATGGCCGTCGGGCTTAATCATTGGCTTGTTATCGGCATTGATTGCCATCGGTGGTGGTTCACTGACAGTGCCATTTTTAACCTGGCATCGAGTAGGGATTCAAAAAGCCATTGGCACCGCCTCTGCTCTGGGTTTTTTTATTGCCTTGAGCGGTACCATCACATATTTGTTGTTAACAATAGATGCAACCGATACCTATGTTTATTGGCCGGCCACTTTTGTGATTGTGGCGGTGGGATTGTTTAGTACCCGATTAGGAGCGAATATGACACATCGACTGCCGGCAGAACGTTTGCGTATCGGTTTTGCGGTACTCATTACATTGCTGGCGATAAGAATGTATATGAGTTTATGAGCAGTCAGACCATATTTCGGTTATCCACAAAAGCTGTGGATAACGTTGTTGATAACGTGGTTTTATAGAACAAAATAGGCGGCAAAATAATGCAAGTCATTAGTTTGGTTAATTATTGACCAATACTAAAAAAACCATAAATATCAATAACATGCGAAATGATTTGAAAGATAATGTGTAGCAAACTGGCTTAAGCGCTTGTATAATGCGAGACGCTTGCTAAATTGTGTATAAAAATTGATTTAAGTTGTTTCTATGTGAACCAAATAAGCCTTGTTATTATTGGCTTGCGTATAATGCTCCAGTGCCAGTTCAGGTTCGTTAAGTTGTTGGTAGGTTTCGGCCAATAAACGGTTTACCTGAGAATCGGATTGTAAAATGAGGGCTTTTTGCAAGGCATCTTTGGCATCAGACCATTGCTTTTTGGCCATATGAAGCTGGCCTAAACACATTAAAACGGCTCGGTTTTTTGGGTGTTGGATATGCCACTTTTCAACAACTTTCAAGCGATGATTGAGGTTATGAGGTAGTTGCGACCAGTAAGCCACCAATTGCTCATCAAAATGGTATTTCTGGGCCCGTTCAATTTCATCTGTAACCGCTTGATAAGCGCCCAGCCGTAAACCTGCCTCACAATATTCATACAGGTAAAATTTTTGTTGTTTGCGGCTTAATTCGCCCCATAATGCGAGTAACTGTTGTTCGTCAACCGCATGTATTAAACCGTCCCGGGTGGCTTGATCGCGCATGGTTTCTGTTTGTACTTTGTCGACCAATGCCAATTTATGGGCTTTGGGCAATAAGTTTTTAATCCGCTGATAGTCTTTTTGTTGTTCACTCACTTGCAACATCATACGAACTGCCCGTGGATTATTCGGGTAACTGCTTAAAATGGTTTCGAGTAACTCCCGCGCCTGCTGTAAGTGCCCCGCTTTAAGCCAAATTTCACAACGGGTTAAATCAATGGTCAGGGGGTTGTTAACCGTTTTTTCAGCGGCATCCAAATGCGTCATCGCGCCATCTAAGTTTTGTTGTGCCAAAGCGGCACGCGCGGCTGCCATGTAACTAAGCTGCGGTGTTTTGCTTTTACTTGCCGATTGCAGCAGTAATTTTTCAGCTTTTTGCCATTGACCTTCACTAAAAGCCAGTAAACCTTGGTCAAACTTTTTTTGTTGTCGGTAATCAGCCACTTTGTTGGCGAGTTTTTTGGGTGCTTTTAGAACGCCCCATATAAACCATATCGTAACCAGTAGCGCCAATACCAGTAAAGCGGCAGTAATGACGGTCATTTGTACTTGATAGCCGAGAATTTCAAGCTGTAACAATCCGGGATTCTTTAACACCAGAGGCGTTAGCCAGGCAGCGACTAACAACAGTGCGAGAACAATGATCATCAGGATGATTTTTTTCATTCCGAGATACCTTCAAGTTGTAAGATGAGTGCATCTATACCCAAGTTTTCCGGCACTTGGGTGACGATGGTTTGTTGCCTAAGTTGACGTAAATTGTGTTGTAGACTGTCGGTGTTTAAAACGGTTTGAGATAAGGTTTGTTCAGCGGCTTTTAAAGCATCATGCCAAAGACTCGGTTGTTGCAATACCAAAGCAAGTTCAGCTTGCTGAATAGAATGGTTGGCATTGGCTTTGAGTTGCTGCAAATCAACACTGTTTAAATCCTGTTGTTCGGGTTTGATTTTTTTCACGGTTATAAAGCGTTCGTACCAGGCCGGCTGTTCACTTTCTTGTGTTTCAACGGTCAGGCTTAACCTTGCGATTTCATTTTTAATCGCGGATAACTGATTTTTCAAAACCGACAAATCAGGTGTATCTACATTACTGAGGGTGGTGACCAATTGTTGCAGTCTGGTTTGAATGGCTAAAGGTAAGTATTCATTATTGCGCCACTGTTTTAGCACACCCACGGCTTCAGGAATTTGCTTTTGGGTGATTAATAACTGTACTGTTTTAAGTGCGCTGATGGTTTGAGCGCGAGTCAGCAGCTTTAAATGCTCATCGGTTTGAGGCTCATAAGCTTGTTCACGGTATTGTGATTGCAGGCCTTTGAGTTGTTGCTGTAGGGTGTTGATTTGTTGTTCTAAACCGGAGGCATCAAACTCATGATCAGGTAGGTTGCGTAAATCTTGCTGCAAGCGGCTAAGGTTTTGTTGATTTTGCTGAAGGTTATTGGCTTGTTGAGTTAGTTTTTGCTCAACATCTGAAACCCGCTTAACCAGCTGCTGAAAATCTTGTTGACTCACCAAGTGAGTCAATTGCTTAAGGTTCTTGTCTTTACTCCCTTGTGTGGTTTGGTAAAAAATCCAGCCACTGCTCAATAACGCCAGTAGTGCCAATAACAAACTAAATACCGCCAGACCGCGGCCGGTTTTGCTTTTTTCCGGTGGTGCATTATCACTGACTTCAACAGTCTCAGTTGCTGAATCAGCGGTGGCCGGCGCCTGAGGGTCTTCAATGAGGGTATTGTCTTTATTATCCATTGTTATTGGTTGGTAGAAGCATGATTAAATTCTAACACTTAACCGGATTATTTCATACATTCGGTACAGAAAACTTCTATAGAGGCCTTTGAATTAATCGTGAATCGAGTTAAAACCAAAGGCTCTACTGTGGTCTTTTTTCTACGGCCCAGATTGATTCAAAGGTCTCATTTAAACCAATAATTGAGATCCATGGTTAGTCGATCATAATCTCTGGGAGTGCCCAGATGCATTTCATTAACCGCATCAATCCAGGCAAATTTGAGCGAGGTTTGTCGGCTTAAACCATAGACAAATTCATAAACATGGCCGCGTGAATCGGTAAAACCGCCGGCAAAACTGGAATCATTAAAGAGGGCGTAAACCGCATCGGCTTCAAGGTACTGGTAGCTGTAACCTATCTGCCAATCACCGGGTTTTTTGGCTGAGCCATACGAAAAACCGGCCATCAGGGCTTCATTTTCATCATCAGCGGCGGTGTTATTGAGATAAGTGGTAAAAAAGGACAAGGGCCGTGGGAAATGATTTAAGTCGTACTGGGCATACAGTTCTGCAATGTTAAAGTCATTGATTAATTGGTTGTTGTTATTAAATCGATTGCCCAGCTGTTTATTTTGGTAAATCGGCGTTGCACCTTGGAGATTATCGTAATCGTAATAACCCACACCGAGTTGTAAAGCACTGTCACTAAAAGCGTGCTGGATACCCAATTGAGCCGCATACAACATGATATTATCGTCATCACTTCGTTCATCCAAATAAAAGCCGCCCAGGGTGGATCGAAAAGCAGATCCGGAATACTGCCAGGCCAGGCCTTCGGGATTTAAATCACTGTCAAACAGGATGCCATGACCGCCAACCCGCTTGTAAGGATTTTTCATTTTTCCCAGAAAAAGCCGTTGTTGCTCATTAAACTGGTGTGAAGCATAAGCACGATCCAGGCCAAATTCTTTACGAGTAAAGGCATCACCCAGGGTAAAGTTGGTTGATGTCGGGTTGTCGCCGCCGGTGGCGAAACGCATGTGTAGGGTTGTTGAATCGTTGAGGTCGGCCTCAGCAGCCAAACGTAATCGAATGCGGGTGCGTTGCCTGTCAGGTTTTTGACGGTTGTCGGAATATTCATGGCGACCTCGCATATCACCGGAAAAACGCAGCTTTGGTTGCGCCAGATCAGCGACCTGTGAAGTGTCATTGGAGTTATCTGCGGAATTATTTTCGGAGGTGCCAGCGTTGCTGGTGTTCTTTTCTGCTTGTAAACGTTGTTCTAAACGATTAACTTGGGCGGTTAATGCGTTGAGTTGTGCTTTTAAGCGTTGTAATTCAGTGGTGGTATCGGTTTCGGCTAAAGCTGAATCGCCAACCAAGAAAAATATTATGAGGATCGGATATAGGTACTTAATCATGGTTAATCCGTGTTTTGATGAAAGAAGGTTAAAATTTACCAGATTTATCATTGGTTTGTCATAATTATCGACTACCATTTACACATCAAATTTTAATAACCATTTATGAAGCCTTCATTAAAACGCTCAGGACTGAACCAAGAAAAATGGATTTTCTTGGTTGTCTCATTACTTTGTCTGGTTTTGTTGGTTGCGGGGTTTTGGCTGGGTTTTTGGGTTTGGCTGACTGCAACGTTTATATTGTCGGTTTATATAATCTGGTGGGTAGTCAGGTTGGTTCGATTTTATCGATGGTTTAAACAAGATGATTTGCGACTATCACCACCCAAAGTTTTCGGTTTGTTGATTTCACCGTTACAACGGTTAGTGAAAGAAAGGCAGCAAGCAGAACGCATCCAAAATAACAATAAAGAATTGATTCAACAGTTTAGAACCATGGTTGAAGCATTGCCATACGCCACAGTGCTACTCAATAAAGCATTGACTATCAAATACTTGAATGAACGCGCGGAACAGATGTTCGGCTTGTCGCAATCAGATGTGGGTAAGTCATTGCAACAAGTGTTTGGTCAATCAAAGGTGATGAGTTTGTTTGATCATCATATTTTTACACCTGAAAAGGCCGCTAAAGATGGGTTAAAAATGCCACAGCCGACGGCGCCTGATCGACTGATTAAAACCCGTCTGATAGATGTCAACCGGTATCGCTATTTGCTACTGGCACATGATGTCAGTGCCATGGAGGCGCTGCAAAAATCCCGTAAAAACTTTATGGCCAATGCCTCTCATGAATTAAGAACACCCCTGACAGTTATTACTGGTTATCTGGAATTTTTACAAAATAACAGCAGTGATTCGCCGCAGGTATCGCGAGCCATTCAGCAAGCTTATGAACAAAGTCAACGAATGGCACAAATTATCGCGGATATGCTGAGTTTGTCACGTATTGAGCATGATTCAGTCATGGCAACTGATGAAGAGATGATTGATATGCCATTGTTACTTAATCGTTTATTTAATGATGTAAAACACAGTGCCGATGCAAGACAGCATATATTTAACGCACAAATTGATTCCCAATTACTGTTAAAGGGCAGTCGCTCTGAAATTACCGGTATTTGTTTAAACTTGTTGCATAATGCGGTATTACATACAGATCCAGGAACTCAGATTCAATTGCGTTGGTTTTTGCAATCGGGTCAGGCCTGTTTAATGGTTAAAGACAATGGTTCGGGTATTGCTGCCAAACATTTACCACATGTGACTGAACGTTTTTACCGAGTGGCAAAGTCCGCCAAGCAAAAACAAGTCAGTACCGGATTGGGGTTGGCGATTGTTAAGCACATTGGTATTAAACATGGTGCGGAGCTGATTATTGATAGTCAGCGCAATCAGGGCAGTTGTTTTACGATGAAGTTTCCGGTTAACCGCACAAAACACAAAGGTTAAACTTTGAATGCTTGTTTGCCTGTGATGCTTGGGCTTTGTTAGAATCATTGCTTTAGAAATGGAGTGAAGAATGTACAATACTTTAATTACCGGTACCAACCGTGGTATTGGTTTAGAAATGTGCCGACAATTAAAAGCCAAAGGCCATCATGTCATGGCTGTGTGCCGCACGCCAAGTCAAGAATTATTGGCCTTAGATGTTGAAGTGATTGAAGACATTGATGTCACCGATGACAATGATTTGCAACGCCTATTGAAATACATCGAAGGACGTGAAATTGACTATTTGATTAATAATGCCGGTATTTTGGAACGCAATGAATTGGGTCATATTGATTTTAATTCAGTGCAGCAGCAGTTTGTGGTTAACGCCATGGGACCGTTACGGGTCACAGAAAAACTGTTATCGGTGTTGGCTGATGACGCTAAAATTGGTATCGTCACCAGTCGCATGGGGTCCATAGGTGACAATGATTCCGGTAGTAGTTACGGTTATCGCATGAGTAAAGCCGCTGCCAATATGGCCGCCAAAAGCCTGGCGGTGGATTTAAAAGATAAAGGCATTGCTGTGGCTGCTTTACATCCGGGTTATGTGAAAACCGATATGACCGGCCATCAGGGTTATGTAGAAGCTGATCAAGCTGCTGCCGGTTTAATCGAACGAATGATGCAACTTAATTTAGATAATACCGGCCATTTTTGGCATGCCGAAGGAGAAATCCTACCATGGTAATAACCGGAGTCAATTTATGAAAATGATTACTGCCATTATTAAACCCTTTAAATTGGATGACGTGCGTGATGCCCTTGAAGATGTTGGTATTCGGGGCATTACGGTCACAGAGGTTAAAGGCTTTGGTCGTCAAAAAGGTCACACAGAATTGTATCGCGGCGCTGAATATGTGATTGATTTTCTACCTAAACTAAAGATTGAAATCGCCGCACCGGCCAATCAAGTTGACACCATTGTTGATACCTTGTTGCAAACCGCCGGTAACAATAAGGTCGGTGACGGTAAAATATTTATTCAAGAGTTAGAGCAAGTCATTCGTATTCGCACCGGCGAAACCGGAGAAGATGCCATCTAAGGAGTCTCACGTTTAATTTAACTGGATTTAAAATTCGCTCAAAGGCCTCTTTAACATAGCCCGAAAAAAATTTATTTTGTTGTTTTCAGCGTTGCGTTATAATAATGGTATGGCTTCGCTAACAAACAAAATGAAAATGAGCTTTTTTGTGGCTTTGGTTTGTTTGTTGATCACAGCTTGTTCTCCGGTTAAAACTTACCAAGTCACCAGCCACCATAAAACAGCAGATTTATTTAATGATGCCATCATGATGCCTGAGGTTGAAACGGCTCCTCTTGACTTGGTTTTTTATTTAAATGGCATTCAAAAAGATGCGTTTAAAAAAGAGCTCAGAAAACCTTCCAACCGAACTAAACTCGACATTGAAATTATTTACCAATATTTGCAAGAGCGGTTACAGCACTTTAATTTTTATTCAGAAACATTGACCGCTGAACAAGCAATAACACAAAATGCCGGAAACTGTTTAACGTTGGCGATATTGACCAACGCCTTAGCAAATACCACCAATGTGGGTGTCTATTATGAACTGGCCAGAACGCCGCCGGTTTTTCAACGAGAAAATGGGTATTTGTTAAGCTCACAACATATACAGACCGTTATTTTTGAGAAAAAAGTGGGCGGAATATTTTATTCCAGTAAGCCGCTTGAATTGAAAATAGATTATTATTCCACAGCCGGTTCAAGAACCCTTCGACGGGTCAGTGTTGAAGAATTCCAATCCATGTATTATAGCAATGTGGCCGCTGAATCATTAATCAAAGGAGATTCTAATGTTGCGTATTGGAACCTCAAAAAAGCCCTACGCATCGATCCGGATAACCCCATCGCACTGAACATGTTGGCGGTTTTGTATCGTAATATGGGATATGATCAATATGCAGAGCGGGTATTTGTGCATGGTTTATCTTTGGCCAAAAATCAATTAGAGCTATTGAGTAATTACCATCATTATTTAATTGAAAAAGGACGTCAGCAAGAAGCTGCTCAAGTGGCGGTAGTTATTGATGATTATCATGATCCTGACCCATTTAAATGGATTGATATGGCCGATCAGGCATTATTCGATGGCCGTTATCAACAAGCCGTTAAATATTATAAAAAAGCGCATAATCAAGCACCGTATTTAGATGAGCCTTCGGCGGGCTTAGCCAAAGCTTATTTTTTCTTGGGTGATCAAAGTAAAGCAGTCACAGCCATAGAACAAGCACTTGATAATTCTCACAGCAAATCCAAAACCACCCTGTACCAAGCCAAATACGACTACTTGAAATCACAGCTCAAATAACAGGTGTTAAACCAGCTTCATGCCGACCGTGCTAAGATGGTGTTTTATAACATAGGTTAATTGGCAATGAATACAATACAAAATAATATTAAGTTATGGACACTGATGGTGGCATTGATGGCCATGGTGGGTTGTTCATCTGATAAAGGAGATGACTCAGAAGTAAACCCAAATGATAACGCGCCAGCAGTGAGTGAAAACGATTCCATGGCTCAAGATAAATCGGAAGATGAAGTCAAGTCAGAAAAAGAGACAGATGACATCATTGGACAAAAATGGCTATTGGTGACCTTAGAAGGACAACCGGTTGAGCCCGCTGAAAATAAGGAGCAAGCCATTTATTTTCAACTTCAAGAAAAAGGCAATCGGGTTATGGGCTTTGCCGGTTGCAACACTTTTAACGGCACCTATACCTTAGAAGAAGGCATGAGAATACGCTTTTCACAGATGTTGTCCACACTTAAGGCCTGTCCTGATGTGGATGTTGACGAGCAGGCATTTTTAGCTGTTTTTGAGTTAACAGATAATTACACCATGAACAACGGGGAACTTATTTTAAACGTTGGCAGAAGAGCGCCTTTGGCGGTTTTTCAACAACCATAATCTCAACAATGTTGACAATCTAAACCGACAAATCATGTCTATGATTTGTCGGTTTTTTTTGGTTTTGAGCAGACTCTTTAGCTTGCATACTTTATTGACAGTATTCATGCTTTTCATTATGATGGCGCCAAGCCAAACAGGTGTGCCATCAACCATATTTTGATGCGCAAAACGGGAAGTTGGTGCGAATATTATTCTATCCCAACACTGCCCCCGCAACGGTAAAAAAAGGATACGCAATGTTTCTGCATTGCCATCATTTGCTATAAACGCCACTGTGATTATTCATGGGAAGGCATAGCAAACAGTCATTAGACACTTTTTGAGTCCGGAGACCGGCCTGTTTGAAACCCAGAGATATGACTGTCTCATTAATGAAATCCCATGTTCGGGTGGAACAGGAGTGCATACAATGCCTTATTCCCTATTATCCGGTGTACTATTGGTATGCCTGTCTTTTTTGGTGTCTGCAGAAACAGATACTTCTCAAAAAACCTTATCGCCATTGGTGGTCACTGCCGGCTTAACGCCGATAGACGCCAGCGATTATGGTGGTACGCTGACAGTGATTGATGGCGATGAAATTAGTGCCTCCGGTGCTGTTTATCTGAGCGAATTACTGCGATCTGTGCCTGGATTTGCGGTTAATCAATCCGGCGGTATCGGCACCCAAACCCAAGTGAGAATACGGGGCGCTGAAGCCAATCACGTACTGGTGTTAAGAGATGGCGTACGCTTGAATGATGCCACCGGTAATGATGAATTCTTATTTAATTATGCCTTGTTGGACAATATTGAGCGCATCGAAATTATCCGTGGACCACAAAGTGCGGTGTGGGGAACGGATGCTTTAGGTGCAGTGATTAACATTATTTCACGACAAGCGGATAATAAGAACTTACAAGCTGACCTTGAGTACGGTAGTTTTAACAGTTTAAAAACAGCGGTTTCAGGGGCTTATGCCAGCTCAAACTGGCGACTCAATGGCGCCATCACCGGTGTTGACAGCGGTGGTAGTAATATTTCTTTAACTGGTGACGAGAATGATGGTTATGAGAATTTATCGGCACGTTTAAGTTTAGATAATGACTGGACAGATTCATTGACCAGCACCGTGCGCTTTTCTCACAGCGATGCCATGAATGAGTATGACGGCACTGATTTTATGGATACCGGCTTGCCAATGGATGCTGATTTATGGACGGAACGCACATTGACGACGGCCATGGCACAATTTCGGATTAAACCCAAAGCAAGTTCTTGGCACAGCCGCTTTGATTATCATTACAGCGACACCCAGGGGGATAATTTTTCACTGTTTGGCCAAGACAGCAGCACTGCAGCAGAAACCCATGAATTTAAAGTGTTAAATTCCTGGGGGTTAGGCCAAGCTGATAATCAGCGCATTAATGTCATGCTAGATCATCGGCAGGTTGATTTTTCTCAAGTAGGTACAGCCTCTAATTTCGGCGATCCCAATCAGTCGCAGTCTTACCATGTCTCCGGTGTTGCTGCTGAATTTCAAGGTGTTGTCGGAGAGCGCTTTACTTGGCAAGCCTCGGCACGCCATGATGATTTTAATCGCTTCGATGATGTCGATAATTACCAATTAGCCGGTCGTTATCAGCTCAACGAACAGCAGCGGATTAGGGCAACCTTGGGTAGCGGCAGTAAAGCACCCTCTTTTATTGAGCGTTTCGGTTACTTTCCTGCTCAATTTATTGGTAATCCTGATTTAAAACCGGAAGAATCCACATCCTATGAGCTGGCTTATGAGATTGATTATGACGGCCATCAATTGGCTTTTATTTATTTTAATCAAGATTTAACCAATGAAATTGATGGTTTTGTCTATGATGTTAATGCCGATGCCTTTACTGCGCGTAATAAAGACAATGACAGCCAGCGTAGTGGCGTGGAAGTCAGCTGGTTGGGACAATGGACAGCACAACTATCCAGCCGCTTAAACTACACCTATACGGACGCTTCTGAAAAAGATGCCTTCGATGTATCACAACATGAAGTTCGTCGGCCTAAGCACGTGACGTCGCTGACCTTAAATTATGATTTTGCTGACCAACGTGGGCGGTTTTACAGTACCGTTCGTCACCAAAGTAGTCAGCTTGATAATTTTTATTCCCCCAGTACTTACTTGACAGAAAAGGTTCGTCTTGACGGTTATACCACAGTTAGTTTCAATGCCAGCTGGGCATTCACCGAGAAAACCCGTGGCTATATCCGTGCCGATAACCTGTTTGATGAAGACTATCAGGAGGTTTATGGCTATGCCCGACCGGGTGCCGGTTTTTATATCGGAGTCAATCACCAGTTTTTTTAATCGATTAGTTAAATCCTCAAAGATCAATTTAAAACCACCGCTGAATAAAACAGCGGTGGTTTTTTTATTGGCCTCCAACGCTGATTGAAGTAAACTGAATTGCCATAAAAGAGGATTCTATGCAACCAAAGTCAGTCAGTTTTACCCATGCCTTAACCGTTTTTCTGGGTGTGTTTTTGATTATTGCCGCCGGCATGTTTTATTTAGATAATCTCCTGCATGTGGCGCTGTTTACTGCTTTACTGTGGGTGGGTTTGCATGCCCGTATCATGGGTTTTCGCTATATCAGCCAACGTGAATTTATGAATGGCGCCATTTCACGCGCTTTACCGGCGATTTATATTTTCTTGCTTATCGGGTTATTGATTGCTGCGCTCATGAAGAGTGGTACCGTGGCTATGCTGATTTATTATGGTTTGGATTGGCTAAAGCCGTCATTAATCTTACCTGTAGGCTTTATCTTGTGTGCCCTAATGTCGGTGGTTACCGGAACTTCATGGGGTACCGTTGGTACTTTAGGTGTGGTGCTCATGGGCATGGCTGAAGCGGTTGGCTTACCGATGTATTGGGTCGCCGGTGCGGTGGTTTCAGGTGCCACTTTTGGGGATAAAATGTCGCCGGTCTCAGATACCACCAACCTGGCTGCCATGAGCACCGAAACAGATTTATACAATCACATTAAGTCCATGGCTATGACCACCGGACCGACTTTTGTCGTGGTCTTGATTATTTTTTATGTGGCGGGTATGCAATTGCCTGTTCATGACAGTAGTTTGCAGCAGGTGGCCGGTCTGCAACAGGCTTTGTCCCAGCATTTTAATCTGAATCCCTGGTTCACCATGTGGCCAATTGTGGTGTTGGTGGTTTTTAGTTATCGACGCTTTGAACCCGAATTGACCATGGTTGCAGCCATCATTACCGGCACCATTATCGCGCTGTTTGTACAACAGGAAAGTGTCTTCAATATGGCACAGGCTTTGTGGTCAAACCAACCTGCCGACACCGGATTAAACTCCTTGAATCAACTGTTGGGTCGTGGCGGGTTGTACAGTATGGCCTGGACTTTGTTGTTGGCTTTATTGGCCATTGCCATGGGTGGCATTTTGCAAAGTGCCGGTTTTATCCAGGCCTTATTCAATGGTTTAATTAAACAGGTTAAAACCACAGGAGCCTTGGTCAGCACCACATTATTCAGCGGTTTAATTTTAGTCGCTTCCTTAGGAGAGGCTTATATCGCGATTATTCTCAACAGTCAGTTATTTAAAAAAATCTATCAAAAACGCGGCTTAGATTCGTCAGTTCTGTCCCGAACTGTAGAAGAGGGTGTGACATTAATGGCAGGTCTGATTCCCTGGACCACCGCCGGTGCTTTTTATGCCGCGACTTTAGGAATTTCAGTGATGGATTATGCACCTTATGCCTTGTTAAATCTATTGAATCCGGTAACTGCCATAGTTTTTGCTTATTTGGGTTGGTCTATTTTAACCACAACTCAGCTTGACAATAATGCTGACTAAATATGTCGTGATGATGCTGATGTTATGAGGTTTGGTGGTATAAAATACATGGTCACAAAAAAAGCCGACATTCAGGTCGGCTTTTAAATTCTTTATGGTGTTTAAATTTAGTGCGCGTGACCGTGATCCAGCTCTTCTTTACTGGCTTCGCGGACTTCTTCAACACTGACATTAAAGTGTAAGCGCTGGCCGGCTAATTCATGGTTGCCGTCAACAGTCACTTCATCACCTTCAATGGCGGTGATTTTAACCGGGATCTGACCTTGTTGGGTTTCGGCTTGGAATTGCATGCCGACATTGAGCTCATCAACACCCTGAAAAGCATCACGTGGTACTTTTTGGATCATTTGTTCATGGCGAACGCCGTACGCTTCTTCCGGTTCAACGGTGACATCAAATTCATCGCCTTGTTTCTTTCCTTCCATGGCTTTTTCAAGACCCGGAATAATATTATGGGCACCCTGAATAAATTTCAGCGGCTCGCGACCTTCTGAAGAGTCCAAAACCTGGCCTTGATCGTCGGTTAATTTATAATGCATACCGACCACACAGTCTTTTTTGATTTCCATAGTTACTTAATTTTTTGTGAAAGGGCAAAGGTTAACACAGCTACGCTTAGATTTTTATTAAAGTCGTCGATTTTTTCCTGATTTTCTGTGGTTTCCCAGATGATTATCCACGTATTTCTCACTTCATAAAATGTTAAGTCAATGATTTCTTAAGGCTTTAATTAAGTCCTGTTTATTCATTTTTGAGCGACCTTCAATGCCGATGTTTTTGGCTTGTTGGTAGAGTTCATCTTTGGTCCATTGTTCATAGGGCTTGGCTTTGCCGCCTTTTTCGCCGGCATCTTCGGTGTTGGCAATGCGTGCTGCTTTTTCCTTGCTGTAGCCTTTATCTCGAAGCGCTTGGTATTGTTCTTCGTTTTTAATTCTTGGGTTTGGCATGGTCTTACTATTTGTTAAATGAACAGTAAAAATAACACAATGAACTTTAAAATTTCGATAAATTCAAAGACAGAGCGTGTTTATTTGCTAAGATTGATGGTATGAATTTATTTAAAATTAAACGAGGTGTCCATGCGGTTATTATGTGTTGTGTTTTCTATGTTCGCGAGTGTTGTTGTGATGGCGGATAAGCCAATTGCGATTGTTATTCATGGTGGTGCCGGTACCATTGAGCGTTCACAATTAAGTGGTGAGCAAGAAACGTCTATACGGGCTGATTTGTCGCAAGCTTTAGAAGTTGGTTATGCTGCTTTAGATGATGGGCAAGATGCCATGGATGCTGTGGTAGCGGCCATTATGGTGTTAGAAAATTCCACTCATTTTAATGCCGGTAAGGGGGCGGTCTATACCCGGGAGAAAAGCCATGAATTGGATGCCTCGATTATGCGTGGTTCCGATTTACAGGCGGGCGCGGTTGCCGGTATCAAATACACCAAAAACCCGATATTAGCTGCCAAAGCCGTGATGCTGAATTCACCGCATGTGATGTTGGCCGGCAGGGGTGCAGATGCTTTTTCAAAAACTCAGAATTTAGAGCAAGTTGATAACAGTTATTTTGATACAGAAGCACGTCTGGAAGCCTGGAGAAAAGTAGATGAAATAACTCAACAAAAAGGCCGACAGGAGGCAGCAATCAGTGATGTGTTAGACCATGAGTTTAAATTCGGCACCGTGGGTGCGGTGGCCATCGATCAAAACGGTCATATTGTCGCAGGAACCTCAACCGGTGGCATGACTTATAAAGCTTGGGGACGTATCGGTGATTCACCGGTGATTGGTGCTGGAACCTATGCTGATGACCGCAGTTGTGGAATTTCAGCCACCGGTCATGGCGAATATTTTATTCGTTATGCTGTGGCGCATGATATTTGCGCCCGTGTTTTATACCAAGATAAAAGCCTGCAGCAAGCCGCTGATGAAGTCATTAATGAAACTTTGAAAGCAGTTGGTGGAGATGGTGGCATTATCGGTATGGACGCACAAGGAAAACCGGTGATGATTTTTAATACTGCCGGAATGTATCGTGGATTTAAAACCAAAGAGGAAACGTACGTGGCCATCTATGGTGATGAAAAATAGGCTGTAAGCCAGTATTTATAACATTTAGAGATTGTTTTTGTGGTGGATTGTTATTAAAATGCGACTGATCTGTGGTAATGAGAATATGAACCATTACCATTTGCCTTAAAAATATAACAATATACCCTATGAAAAATAAAATAATCTCGGCTTTCGTTGGCTTGCTACTGGCGTCATTGTGTTATGCCCCTATGTCTCAAGCTAGTACCAAAGCCGCAGAACAAACAGCCTTGGTACAGTTGGTAGAATACATTGGCGCTGATTACATTAATGCAGTCGATGAAGGCCAAATCGTCAGCGAAGCTGAATATACTGAGATGCAGGAATTTTCTCAATTGTTGACAGAGGGGATTGCTGCTTTACCCGATGCCAAAGGTAAAAGCAATTTATTAAATCAGGCTAAATCTTTACAAAATGCGGTAGAAAACCAAGTGGATGAATCGGCCATTAAATCATTGGCACAGTCCATTCGAGGTAGCCTGGTGACTGTTTATGGTATTCCGGTGTTACCCAAAGCCGCTCCCAACATGGCACATGCTGCAAAACTCTACCAAACAACCTGTGCCAGCTGCCATGGAATAACCGGTCGTGGTGACGGACCTGCTGCCGTAGGCATGGAACCCGCGCCCACTGATTTTAGTGAGGTGGCTCGCTATGATGGTCGTTCCATGTTGGGACTTTATACCACCATTACCCAGGGTGTTGATGGTACCGGCATGATGGCTTATGAAGGTGCGTTGTCAGAGACTGAGCGCTGGGCTTTGGCTTTTTATGTGGGTCAAAAAGCAGTCACTGAACCAGTGGCTGACCAAGGTCAAAAGGCTTTGCACAATATTCCCGGCATGAAAAAGCAGTTAAGTCTAAATAATGTGGTTTCGATGGCGCCTGAAGATGTTTATAAAGCTTATGGCGAGCAGGCACACGCTGCTTTGGGTTATTTACGATTACACCCTGAGGCTTTATTTAATCAAAACCAATTTCTCAGTATCAGCCAAGATAATCTAACTTTAGCCGGAACGGCTTATGCACAAGGTGATCTGGCAGCCGCTAAACAAGCGGCATTGGCCGCTTATTTAGATGGCTTTGAGATGGTGGAGAAACAAGTTGCGGCTGTTGATAAACCATTAATGCTCAAAGCTGAAAAACGTTTTATGGCGGTTCGGGAAGCCATTGATCGGAATATGGAGCCGTCGGTTCTGGACGAGCGCATAGAAGCCGCACAATCGATAATTTCAGATGTTGGTGAGGTCTTGGATACCGGTGGTTTAAGTGCCATGGCGACTTTTTCTGCCAGTTTTTTTATTTTGTTTCGAGAAGGATTAGAAGCCATTTTGGTGTTGGCAGCTTTGTTGACATTTACCCGTAAAGCCAAAGCTGAAAAAGCCAGTCGCTACATTCATTATGGCTGGATTGGTGCCTTATTGGCGGGTGTTTTAACCTGGTATGTGGCCACCCATTTAATCGCCATCAGTGGTGCCTCGCGAGAATTAACGGAAGGCATTGCAGGAGTTTTAGCCGCTCTGATATTGTTTTATGTGGGCTTTTGGATGCACAGCAATGCCAACAGTCAAAAATGGATGAATTACATAAAATCAAAAGTCGATACGGCTTTGGGTCAGGGCACGTTATGGATGCTGGCTTTTGTGGCTTTTATTTCTGTATACCGAGAAATATTTGAAACCATCTTGTTTTACCAAGCTTTATGGACTCAGGTAGATATCGGTACCGACAATTACTTGTTTTATGGTATTGCAGTGGCCATTGCCTGTCTTGCCGCGGTAACGGTTCTGTTTTTCCGAATTGGCATGCGCTTGCCTTTAGGTTTGTTTTTTAAAGCCACAGCTTTGGTGTTGTTATTTTTGGCATTTGTTATTATGGGCAAAGGCGTGGCGGCCTTACAAGAAGCCGGTGCTTTGGGTGTTTATTATGTTAATATTCCAACCTTTGATTGGTTTGGAATTTATCCAACCTTACAAGGTGTTGGCGCACAATTGCTGATAGCCGGTTTGGGTGCGTTCCTGTGGTTTAAACCTAATGTTGAACAAACCAACGCGGGCGCACAAAAACACGTGTAACATTTTTAAAGGAAAAAAAAGCGGCTGATTAAGCCGCTCAGACTGCTGACAAAGTCCCCACTTTTGCGTGGGGATTTTTTATAATAGCAATATGCTAAAAGATCATCCCCCCATCCAAACAAGCTATGAGTTTGTCAGCCTTGAGGATTTAGTGCCTCAAGACCACTTAGTCAGAAAGATAGATCAATCCGTTGATTTTAGTTTTATCCATGATTTAGTTGCTGATTTGTATTGCTCCAAC
>NZ_JAPMLN010000015.1 GCF_026410405.1 Marinicella gelatinilytica
GCACATAACTGAAAAACAGTTTTTGCCAAGTCAATGCCAAGTAATTTACAATGTTTCATGATGAATGTCTCCGGTTGTTAGTCCTTGTTATTTTACAAGACAGGTACTTTGATACCGTCCTGGAGGCGTTCATCACATCATACTTACATCCTTGTAAACGATCCATCTCAAAAAGTATTTGGGTTGCCGACTTTTGTCTGCTCCTAAATAGTCAAATTTTTATTTAACGTTTGTAAGTATAAATCTCTAATAACAATTACTTAACATAAAACCTTTAAAGGAATATGTGTTGTTGTCTTACGCGTTTTAATTACGGGTTGTTTTTATTAATCATTAAAATTAGTTATAAAAAAGCTTACGGTGATGGTAACCAGACAAACAGGTATAGTCTTTTGATATACTGCATCAGAAGTCTGAGTTAGAAGCATAGATTAATATAAAATCAAAACATTTAAGCAAAGCCATGAAGAAAAAGTTGTTTGTTATATTAGCTGTAATGTTCTTGGCCATGTGGTTATTTTCTTCAGCTAATAAAACCCACACAAATCAGAAGTCACCAAATATCATCAGTCATGTTGAACAACCACCTGTTATCTTAAAAACCTCGCCAACCACAAATAAAAATCAAAGCCCACAGCCAATCACCTCAATGGCAACACCTCAAGTTCAAACTAAACCACAAAAAACATCCACATATTCCTATCTCCAACTTTATCGAGACTTTCACAGACTTGAAATATGTCCAATTAATAAAAGAAGTTTAATGGCAGCTAATAGCATCAAAGATTTAAAACAACAGTTGCTTAAATCATTTGAACGTTATGGCATGCAAGTTAATCAACCCGTTTCAGCTACTCATCTCAATCATTATGAATCAAATTTAGATCGCTGCATTCAATTGCGTGATAAATATAAGGGCATTGATATGGAGCAACAGTTGTTGAGTGCGCCTACAAAAACTGAAAAAGAAAAACAGCTACAAACATTAAGACGTTTAATTCAACCTTGGGACGATGTTTGGCAACATCTGTTTAATGCATCTAAAGGTATTTCAAGTCCCGAAGCACTAGCAATTAAAAAGAAACTGGATGAATTAGAGGCCATGTGGCGTCAACAATTTCAAGGATCTGAATTTGAATTCACCGAAGCAGAAAGAAACACATATTTTGAAACCAAAAAGACATTACAGGCTCAATTAGAACAATTAACCGATATAAACCCCAAAACAAAAAATCAAGCCTGGCAACAAGTTCAAAAACTGACTGCTAAAATTAAAACATACATGCGATTACAAGACCCTGATTTGTTTTTTGAGGCATCGGCCTTGCTCAATGACGATAGACAACTGCGGTTCTTTAATGCCAGCGCTCATGGAAGAAGCTTTAAGCGAGAGAACTTAGAAAAGCTTAAAATCCCCTATATAAAAGTGGCAGAAGAAGTTAATCAGTTGACCGGTCAAATCAGTAAATTAAACTTTTTGGCGATTGCGCCTTATGCTAACCAGCTGTATTTATGTACTTTAGGCCAAGACTGCTCACCCGGCTCAACACTGATGAATCATTACTGTTTAAATACCGAATACCCGACAGCCTGTGAAAAAAATCTGGTGACATTTTTTATGGATGATTACCTCAGCCCGAACCAACTCCAGGACGTCCTTAATTTACACGAACAACTGGAGATTATCTATGCGCCGTAAGTGGGTATCTGTTTTTATATGTTTACTTTTGACGCTGTTATTTTTTGCCTTTTATTTTAAATATGAACGCTCTAAAACCAACAGTAACAACACCTCAACTGAAATTGAGACTAATCCTCCACTCAATACGCAACAACAAATCGACTATAAAGAAAAAGTACCGAAATCAGGAAAAACCTCAGAACCATACGATTTATCTTCCAAAGAAGAAATCAACGGCATCCCGATATCCCGCTATTTAGCAGAAATTAAAAATCCAATTTACAGCGATGATCCTGTTATAGAAATTGCTTCATTGAGTATGGATTTTCAGGTCTGCAGACTTTGGTATCATAGACTCAATAAAAACATTAGCAGTAACCCTGATTTACAACAATTAAAAAATCAACTGACAGAAAAATGTGAACTATATGGGAAAAAATACCCAGTTTTGTTTGAGTCCAGCAGTCAACATGACAGTGTTTTAAATTTCAAGGCCAACAGTCTATTGGGAGAGCAGTATAAATACCTTCTGGCGGGCTTATATGGTAGACATAATGACATCGATTATAATCAATTGACGGAGAATTTGTTTGAATTAAGTTTGCAAATAAGAAGCCCAAGTCTAATCAGTGTGAGCGCGTTAAACAGCGGCATAGGCCTTTCTGCCGCGGATGGAAAAACTGAATTTTTCAAAGATTTATTACATACTCAGGTCAATATTTGGATTTTTCATGCACATAATCTGGCCCTGCAACTTTTGACATGTGATATGCCCAATAGCCAGACTTGTGAAGCCACCAGTTTTCATATGCTGTACAGATGTGATAATGAACCAGTAGCCTGCGGGTTAACTTTACAACAATGGCATATGAAATACAGTAGTCTAGGCATGAAAAAAGACGTTGAAATTATTAAAAACTATTACCGAGACAATTACTTATGAGTGAAATAAAACGGATTGAGTGTGTGATCAAGGATCAGGTGGCTTATGTCAGCCTGGCACGACCTGATAAACGCAATGCGTTGGATATGGCGATGTTTCGGGAGATTGATGTCACCATTAAACGCTTGCGTAAAGACCGCGCGCTTCGAGCGATAATTATAACCGGCCGGGGTGAAGACTTTTGCTCCGGTTTGGACGTCAAATCGGTGATGGCTTCGCCAAAAAACCCCTTGCGTTTATTGTTCAAATGGTTACCCTGGCGTTCGAATTTAGCGCAACGGGTGTCCACCGGTTGGCGACGGGTTCCGGTTCCGGTGATAGCTACCATTCACGGTCGCTGTTGGGGTGGTGGTTTACAAATTGTCCTCGGCGCTGATTTTCGCATTGCCACTGCCGATGCCTCTTTATCAATTATGGAAGGACGTTGGGGTTTAATTCCGGATATGGGTGGGACCTTAGCGTTACGCGAACATTGTCGACTGGACGTGGCCAAAGAATTGGCCATGACCGCAAAAATAATTTCTGGTGAAGATGCGCTAAAATTGGGTCTGGTAACACATGTAAATAATCAACCCATACAGGTGGCCGAGGCCATGGTCGAACAATTTAAACAGCAAGCCCCCGATGCGGTCGCCGGTGTGAAAAAACTCTATAATAAAAGCTGGTCCGGCAGTCGTGGCATGGCACTACTGCGCGAATCCTGGTACCAAATCCGCGTTCTCACCGGCAAAAACAGCCGCATCAAAGTCTGGAACCAAACCCACGAAACTGAAGAGCATAAGCCCTTTAAAGACCGTAAGCGCTGGTAAATATTCGCTTCGCTTTATTTAATAAAATTTCCAAAAAGTGTCCTTAGAACCGTAGGGTGGGCTCTGCCCACCAAAAACTAAAATTTGGTATTGATGAATTTTGTTAGACTTCACTGTGATGGGCGGAGTCTATCCTACCTGACTATGACCTCTGTGCCTCTGTGGTGAATACAATAAAAGACAACCACAGAGACACAGAGTACACAGAGAAAAGATGTCATTAAATTTATGTCTGAAACAAATTGGCAATTTCTGGTTTTCACTTTGACTTGCTTGGGATTAATTCTTTCGTAGCTGCACTTCTTAAGGTTAACATTTAAAAGAATTCAGAAGATAAAAGTTAGGTTTTACGCTCATATTAAATTCTGATGCGGGGCATGGCTGGGGCAAGCCCAGCAGCTACGATAATAAATTACAAACACTCAACTTAATAGCACGAACTTAATGTCTGCTGTGACGTTAACAAATTCAAACTCTGTGACTTCTGAATCTCTGTGGTGAATATATAAATGTGATGGGCGGAGCCCATCCTACCTTATCTTTGTGACCTCTGTGCCTCTGTGGTTATCTTTTGCCTTTACTACACTGGTCACAGAAAGGTTGAACCCTCAGACATTGATATTTAATCAGTTGACCGTTAGCCGGGATTTCTCTAACATAATGTCTTTTAAATAAAGGAATCCCATGTGGCGTTTTGTTTTGGTTTTATTATTTTCGGGTACTGTGATGGCGGATGAGTTGACTTTAGAGCGGTTGTTTGCAAGTCCGGATTTGGCCGGGGCTTCTTTGCGACAAGCGAAGGTATCACCGGATGGTGCGCGGGTCACTTTCCTGCGTGGTAAAGCGGAGAATAAGGACCGCTATGATCTGTGGGAATACAATATAACCGATAATAAAACACGTCTTCTGGTTGATTCTGACTTATTGCAGCCTGTCCAAATTGAATTATCCGATGAGGAAAAAGCCCGTCGTGAGCGACAACGTTTAGCGGGTTTAAGCGGTATTATTGAGTATGATTGGTCGGATGATGGGCGGTCTTTATTGTTTCCTTTGGGTGGTGATTTATTTGTCTATCATTTGGGTGTGGCTGCGGATAAAGCGGTGACACAACTGACTGATTCCGATGCCTTTGATACCGATGCCCGTTTTTCTCCGAAAGGCAACCATGTTTCGTTTATTCGTAATCAGAATATTTATGTGGTGTCTGTGGATGATGGTGGCGAACGGCAATTAACTTTTGACGGTAAAGGTCCGATTAAAAACGGCATGGCGGAATTCGTGGCACAGGAAGAAATGGACCGTGACACCGGATACTGGTGGTCACCGGATGAACAGCACATTGCTTTTCTGCGAGTGGACGAGTCACCGGTGAGTATCACCAAGCGCTATGAAATTAATGCCAATAATATTGAGGTTATTGAGCAGCGTTATCCCTACACCGGCGAGGCCAATGTCACGCTACGGCTGGGCCGGATTGAACTCAAATCCGGCGATATCCACTGGATTGATACCGGCAAGGAAACCGATATTTATATTCCGCGGGTCAAGTGGCTGCCGGATAGTCAGGCAGTGGCGTATCTACGACAATCTCGTAACCAGCAACATTTGGAAATGATTAAGGTCGACTTAGCCGGAGAAAGTACCTCATTATTCACTGAACAGAGTGATACTTGGATTAATTTGCATCATGATTGGCGGTTTTTAGATGATGGTGGTTTTATTTGGGCCTCTGAGCTGAAAGGCTTTAAGCATTTATACCATGTGGTACCCGGGCAAAAGCCTTTAAAAGCCATTACTGCCGGTGATTGGATGGTGGATGCGATTGTTGGAATCAGTTACGATCAAAGTAAAGTCTATTTTACCGGTACTTATGATTCACCACTGGAAAAACAGTTGTATGTGCAAGACCTTGATACACAAACACCTGACAAACCGAAGAAAATAACCCAAGCTGCCGGCTTTCATGAGATTACCATGGACGATAAGGCCACGGTTTATATCGACACCCGGAGTGACAATGACCAGCCGCCGCAAACCTCTTTGCACCGCGCTGATGGCGAGCGTATTACCTGGCTGAATGAAAACGCCCTCAATAAAAACCATCCTTATTACCCTTATCTGCAAGCCCATCGACCAAATGAATTCGGTACCCTGAAAGCAGAAGATGGTCAGACTTTATACTACCGCATGATTAAGCCAGCCGGTTTTTCTCAAGATAAGCAATATCCGGTGTTTTTCTATACTTATGGTGGCCCTGGCGCGCAATTGGTAAACAAAGCCTGGCCACGGCGTTTATTTGAACAATATATGGCACAGCAAGGCTTTATTGTGTTTGTGCTGGATAACCGCGGTATGGCGCGACGTGGGGTGAAATTTGAAGCACCACTCTATAAGCAAATGGGTTCGGTGGAACTCGATGATCAGTTGGTCGGGGTTGACTACTTAAAATCACTGGACTATGTGGATGCCGATCGCATCGGCATTTTTGGTTGGTCCTATGGCGGTTATATGGCGCTGCGGGCATTAACCCAAGCCCCGGATGAGTTCGCCATTGGCGTGTCGGTGGCACCGGTGTCAGATTTTCGCCTGTACGACACCCATTACACGGAACGCTATATGTCAACGCCACAACTCAATGCCGAAGGTTATGAAAAGACTGCGATTTACGGTGATACGGCAAATTTAAAGGACGGACGCTTATTACTGATTCACGGCATGGCCGATGACAATGTCCTGTTCACCAACGCCACCACGGTCATGAGTAAATTCCAGGATCACGGTATTTTATTCGAGAGCATGGTTTACCCCGGCGCCAAGCACGGCATCAGCGGCGAGCAAGCCCAATACCACGTTTATAAAACCATTTATGATTTCTTTGAGCGGAAACTGACGGGGGTGGATTAATAAAGGGTTTAGATTGGAGTTTACCAAAGCCATAATCGTAAAGCTGGGTTTAATCCCAATCACCCCGTCATCCTCGGGCATCGACCCGAGGATCTCATTAAGTGCGCATAATTTTATAATATTGCAATGAAATAAGAATTTCAAGCAATTATAAGGTATCAGCTTTTATGCATTGCGTGTTAATCAGGAGATTCTCGGGTGGCCTACAGGACGTAGGTCTGTAACATGAGCAGGACGCGGTAGTTACCAAGCCCGAGAAAGACGGCGTTGAGGTCCGTCACCCTCGGACGTAGATCCGAGGGTCTCATCAAGTCTAAGTAATTTTTAAAATTGAGACCATTAAGGTTTTCAATTTCTGAAAACCATTGATTCGTCATGAAATTTTCCATTCACTAACAACAGGGTCTTTCAGGGAGTCCGAGAATGATAAATTTGTTTACTATATTAAAGAACTGAAAGATGGACCTCCGGATCAAGTCCGAAGGCGTCGCAATTTGTGATAGGTTGATTGATTTAAGAACAACTAAAATTTAAAATTTTTTCGAGTCGCGCACAGGATGCAAATGTGACAAGTGAGTATGCAATTATTGCTCTCTGTAATATTTATATCCATGTAAATCGACTCAGTAAGGGTGGGATAACAATTTCGATTGTTAAACATCTGTTGATGTTTGTAGCTTGGCTTTGTGACTCGGTTTATTTATGGTAAATTGTTTCTTTTAGTTATTAGGTTTAACAAATGCCACGAGCGGTAATTTTAGTGTTGGATTCTTTGGGGCTAGGTGCCAGTGCCGATGCCGATCAGTATGGCGATGAAAAGGCCTGTACTTTGGGGCATATAGCACAGGCTTGTGCGGCCGGAGACGCGGATAATGCTGAACGTTCGGGGCCGTTAAAAATTCCGCATTTGACCCAATTGGGCTTAGTGGAAGCACTGGCCGCCAGTTGGGGCAAAAATCCACCGGGCTTAGAACGCATTACAGCACCCACAGGTGCCTATGGCTATGCCGAGGAAATCAGTCGTGATAAAGACACACCCAGTGGCCACTGGGAAATGGCGGGGGTTCCGGTGCCGTTTAAATGGGCCACCTTTCCCAAAGAAGTGCCCTGCTTTCCAAAAGATTTAATCGATGAATTAATTCAACGCTGTGATTTGCCGGGTGTCCTGGGTGAATGTCATGCCTCGGGTACAGAAATTATTGCCCGCTTGGGTGATGAGCATATTAAAACCGGTCAGCCGATTGTCTATACATCGGCTGATTCGGTGTTTCAGATTGCCGCCCATGAGGAACATTTTGGCTTACAGCGTTTACTGCAAGTTTGTGAAGTGGCGAAGGAACTCACCGAACCCTTAAATATTACGCGGGTGATTGCCCGGCCTTTTATCGGCGATGCCCCTGACAATTACCAACGTACCGGTAACCGCAAGGATTTCACCACGGAACCCATCGAACCGACTTTATTGGATGTGATGAAAGATAATGGCTGTGAAGTGGTTTCGGTGGGCAAAATTGCCGATATTTTTGCTGATTGCGGTATCACCAAGAAAGTCAAAGCCAGCGGTAATATGGCCTTGTTTGATGCCATGTTAACAGAACTGGAACAGGCCAAAGACAATACCCTGGTATTTGTCAACTTTGTGGATTTTGATAGTTTATATGGTCACCGCCGTAATGTCCCCGGTTATGCCAAAGCGTTAGAAGACTTTGATGCACGTCTGCCGAAATTACTGGCAATACTCAAAGCCGATGACATCGCTTTAATCACCGCCGATCACGGCTGCGATCCAACCCAACCTGGTTCCGATCACACCCGTGAACATGTGCCGGTGCTGTTTTTCGGACCCAATATCCCGGGGCAAAATATTGGTCTGCGCAATGGCTTTATGGACATGGGCCAAACCCTGGCCAGGCATTTTCAGCTGCCGGCATTAAATCACGGTAAAGTCATTAATTTTCACGATTAATTCGGCGACTAAAACCAGCCGGGATTCAGTAATTGATACCAGAATATTTGGATCATTCTCGGTTCTAAGACGATGGTCATAATTACGCCAAATAATGCGCCATAGAGATGCGCGCTGTGGTTGATGTTATCACTGGCACGTTTATGCGCCTGGATACTAAAGAAAATATATACCACCGCAAACACAATCGACGGAATTGGAATGATGCCGAAGATATATAACAACTCCCACGGTGCAAATAAGATATAAGCAAATAGTACCGCCGTCACCGCCCCGGACGCCCCTAAACTGGCATATTGTTTATTGTCCTTGTTCTGTAGATAGGAGGGAATCATCGCCACCACAATGGCCGCTAAGTAAAACACCACAAAACCGGCACCACCTAAATACTGGCGATAAAATGCTTCAATAATGCGGCCAAAGAAATAAAAGGTGAACATATTAAACAGCAAATGCATACCATCGGCATGGATAAAGCCATGGGTGATAAAACGTTCGTATTGACCTTGTTTAATCGCCGGTGGCCAGAAAATTAAGCGCTCTTGCAAGGCCCGATTTTGCCAGCCCATATAGGTAACAATGCCGGTGACAATAATGATGATAACAGTTTGATTTATGTCCATTGCTCGGTGGTAAAATTAGGGCAGTATAGCATGGACACAAACCAAACCTTTTAGCGATTATTCAAAACCATTTTCAAATATATTATCTTCAACATATTGCTCATAAGCACCCGCATCACAACGTGCACCTTGCGGCCTTGGCATATTGATTTGGTCATATAATACCGCTTGGCCACATTCGGCATCTCCCACCGTATCAAGCACATGGTCTTGGGCGATGCTGGTATCATTTAGAAAAGCGTGTACTTGTTGCTTGCCGCCGGACAAAAACATCAAATCGGTTAAATTTGGATCCAAGCCAATGATGTTATTATCTCCATTTATTGTGCTTGTGGTGGCTTCGATCACACTGTTATTCACAATAATTGGAGACGAGCTGCTCACAATCAGATCAGTCCCTTCATTATCTGCAAATATGGAAGCCTCAATCAGCGTTGGATCGTTGCCACTAACGATAATCCCATTGCCGTTAATATTACCGGCCACAGTTAGATACCGTACAATGGTGGTTGTGCCCGGATTAGAAATAATACTCATACCACTGGTGCCATTTTGATTATTGGAACTGTTACCGCTAACAGTCATATTTTCGATGAGCACCGTGCCGTCACCGCCATTAATGATTACGCCGCCATACGCACTGGAATCGTTACCGGATACTTCGATATTTCTCAATACGGCATTATTTCCATCCGTATAAGATAAACCTGCACCTAAAAACTCATTATAGTTATCAATTATTCTTAAATCCTCTAACAACAGATTACTGGCTCGTGCACTAATACCGGCACCACTTGATGACCCTGTGGCATTGATACTGTTGCCATTGGCAATCGTTAATCCGGATACAGTTATGTTATTGGCAAAATAGCTTATCCATAACACCCGATTGCTATTTTGACCGGACAAAGTAATCACATCCACACCCGGTCCAATGATGGTGATATCATCCCCAGAAATATCAAGTTGACTGGTTAAGGCGATGGTTCCCGTTAAACCTGACTGAAAATCAATGAATGTCGGATTGATTTCAGAATTGGCTATATTAATAGCTTCTCGCAAACTACAGTGCGTATTATCACAACTGCCATCATCACTGTCGCTGAGACTATTCACTTGAAAATAAGTGTTGCCTCCGGCTTGTGCTAAGAAAGCCAGCATGACCCCAAAAAAAATGAAAGAAAATTGTCGCATATGTCACCTTTTAAAATTAAGTTATTTCTATTAGCGAGAAAATTCACCATAACCCTCAAAAACTTCACATATTGCACTTTTTGTCACATCCGATGATCGAGTTCGGCCATATAATAATTGTTCTGATAAATGAAACAGTGTTTTGATATTCAAATGGTTTATTAACGCTAACTATAACAGTACAATGGCCATTATGTTTTGGAGGATTAACTATGACAAACTATAACAGCATTCAAAAGCGCTTGACCGGGCGACCCACATCAGATGGTGCCGGGGTTAAACTGACGCGATTGATTGGTGGTGCGCCATTGCAGGATTTAGATCCATTTTTATTACTTGATCATTTTGGCTCAGAAGAGTCAACAGATTATATCGGTGGATTTCCTGAACATCCGCACCGGGGTTTTGAAACCGTGACTTATATGCTGAAAGGTAAAATGCGACATAAGGATTCAGCCGGTAATGAAGGGGTTATCAGTGATGGCGATATTCAATGGATGACCGCCGGTTCGGGCATTATTCATTCAGAGATGCCGGAGCAAAGCGAAGGTGAGATGAGTGGTTTTCAATTATGGGTGAATTTACCCAAGTCAGATAAAATGACGCCGCCAAAATATCAGGAATATAAGGCCGCTGATATTCCCATTGAACACCGTGACAATGGTGTGCAAATCAAAGTTATTGCCGGTCAAACCGACCAAGACACCCAAGGCGTAATTAACAATGATTATGTTCACCCCAATTATTGGGACGTTAATATGCCAGCCGGTAACACATTGACTGACCACTTACCTGTTGACCACAATGCCTTTATCTATGTCTATGATGGTAAGATAGAAATTGACAAAGCGTATTTAAAAGCCGGTGAATTAGCGGTGTTAACCGCTGCCAAGACGTTATTGGTTAACAGCCTTGAAGATTCACGCTTTTTAGTTATTTCTGGTGAGCCCTTAAATGAACCGGTGGCGCGATATGGTCCTTTTGTGATGAACACGATGGACGAAATCAATCAGGCTTTACAAGATTTTAGAGACAATAAATTAGTTTAAAACACGACACTAACAAACAGGAGCAGACAATGGGATTATTAGTGGATGGCCAATGGCATGACAAATGGTACGACACCGACAGCACCGGTGGCGAATTTAAACGCAGCGAATCACAATTTCGAAATTTTATTACCGCCGACGGCTCCGCCGGACCAACGGGCAAAGGCGGATTTATGGCTGAGGCCGGTCGTTATCACTTATATGTTTGTCTGGCCTGCCCCTGGGCGCATCGAACCTTAATCTTTCGCGCACTTAAAGGCTTACAAGACATGATCGACGTGTCGGTGGTGGATTATTTTATGGGCGAGTCCGGTTGGACTTTTGACCAAGAGCATGACGACATTGTCAGTGACGATTTATACGGGCTGGATTATTTGTATGAATTGTACATTAAAGCTGACGATAACTATTCAGGCCGCGTCACTGTTCCCGTGTTATGGGATAAAAAGCAAGAAACCATCGTCAGTAATGAATCGGCGGATATTATTCGCATGTTCAATTCAGCCTTTGATGACATCGGTGCCAAACCGGGTGATTATTACCCGAGTGATTTACACGCTAACATTGATGAAATCAATGCACGGGTTTACAGCGACATCAATAACGGCGTTTATAAATCTGGTTTTGCCACCAAGCAATCGGTTTATGAAAAGCATGTATCTACACTTTTTGAGGCCTTGGATTGGGTTGAAGGACTGTTAACAGATAACCGCTATTTAACCGGTGATCGTCTCACGGAAGCCGATTGGCGCTTGTTTACCACCTTAATACGCTTTGATGCCGTTTATCACGGCCATTTCAAATGTAATC
This sequence comes from Marinicella gelatinilytica, assembly GCF_026410405.1. Lineage (GTDB taxonomy): Bacteria > Pseudomonadota > Gammaproteobacteria > Xanthomonadales > Marinicellaceae > Marinicella > Marinicella gelatinilytica. The sequence goes on from NZ_JAPMLN010000015.1 coordinate 11,980, forward strand.
TAAAACAACTGACTGACTACCCGAATACCAGCGGTTACGTGCGCGAGTTGTATCAAATGCCGGGTATTGCCAAGACTGTGTACATGGATCATATCAAAGCCCATTATTACACCAGTCATCCGACCATAAACCCCAATGGCATTGTGCCACTGGGGCCGATGCAAGATTTCAGTCAGCCGCATAAGCGCGGTTAGTGACGGGTTTGTTGTAACCCATGAATCAATAACCGGCGCATCAGTTTTTCGCCGATGCCCCGGGTTTGATTAAACTGCATCAGTTGTAAATCACTGTGCATATCATCGTCGGCTTTTGCCAAACAAGCCGCTGCCAAAAGTTTTAAGGTTTGCCAGCGGCTTGTTTGTTGTTTTTTAAGCCAGGTTAAGGCTTTGATAATGCGCTGTTCTTGCTCAGTAAAATCATGGCCAAAGGGATATTGAGGAAATAATTTTTGCTGTTGCAGCGGCCCTAAAGCCTGTTTAATTTTTGCCGGGGTATTGTGACGATGATGCTCGGGAATCTGCCAGTCAGCTTTCAATTTTCCATGTTGCACAGCCGTTTGGCGTAAACCTTCCTGAAATTGGCTGTCGGCAATACTAATCAAACGCTGAATGCACACTTCATCACTCTGGCCGCGTAAATCGGCCATGCCGTATTCAGTCACCACAATATCACGCAAGTGTCTGGGGATGGTACATTCGGGGTATTGCCAGACAATATTGGATTCTCTTTTTTGACCACTGCCGTGGGTACTTTTAAGCATTAATATAGAACGACTGTGGCGCAAGGCATGGGCCATGGCCACAAAATTATACTGACCACCGACACCACTGACCACCTGATGATTTTCCAGGGTATCAGAAATGGCGGCACCGGTGACATCAACTTTCATACAGGTGTTGATAAAACGGGCGTTAATACGTTGTGCGCGATCAATGGCTTCGGTGCGATAGAGTTGGTTAATTTGACTGACCGGCGTCATTAAAAACAGCTGGCGTTCAGCATCAGATAATTCCCGCAGAAATTGATAAAAGCGTTTTGAACCTAAAAAGAAGGCCGCGTGTAAAACAGCGCCATGGCCAAGCCGGCTGTTGAGCGCTTGTTCAGCAATACGCTTTAAGTGTTTGGGCTTATTTAAATCGTAACCCAATTTATTGCCTTCACCATCATATAAATTGTTGTTTAAGAATGTGAGGTTATCCTTAAAAATACCGACCTTCTGTAAACGCTGAACATCACGTTCAGTTAATTGTTGGTGGATAATACCTTGATCCAATAAAGTCGTGAGTGTTAAAGCCGACACCTGTTCGCTCAATTGTCCCTCGTTAAGAAGCCGTTGAATATCCGCATCTTCATAGACTTTTCGTTTAATAATACCCGACTTGTACAAATGCATAAAACCTTCGACGAACATCTCACTGGCGGCAAATAAACCGTGTTCGAATGGCTTTGTGCTACCGTGCTCGGCAATCAAATCGTCATAACGCTGATGGATATCCAAAGCCGTTAACGCATCCCGGTAAGCCTGTTGTTGATCATCGCGCAAAATACTGCTGTACACCACCGCATCGGCGAGAGAGCCAATACCAATTTGTAAGGTGCCCTTATCCCGGATTAACGTACTGACATGTAATCCAATGCTGTGATCAATGGCTGAAATGGGCCGGGCCGGTGGTGCATAGGGCTGAAAATAATCATTTGGATTATCCACAATCACATCGAAAAAATCCGCATCCACCACCGCCTCACCTTCTAAAAAAGGCAATTCTTCATTCACCATGGCAATAATCAGCGGACGTGGACGGTTTTTATAGTCAGCGATGCGAACCACATCCAGGGTTAAATCCGGATTACAACTGAGACTATAGCGTGTTTTTTCCCCACGTCGGTCAACGGCAATCATTTGCACAATCACATTAATACCCAGATTGACCATATCACGCGCCACATGGGTGTAATTACAGCTGATGTAATTTTGTTGTGCGGAAACTGTACCTAAAAACTGTCCGGATTGAAAATAAAATTCTTTCAGATGAATATGCTGTGGCACACGGTCTTTTTTGATGTCTTCAATATAACTTAGTTCGGGGTAACTCTTAAAATGACGACCGGTAAATGCCGTTAAAAAACGCTGTTCCAATAAAGAGTCACCTTTAGGTACTTCCAGCGACAAGGCCGTGAATAAAGACATCTCAATGTCAGGTTTATCGACCACATAGTGATATAAGGCGTTAACCAATGGATTGGGTTTACCGATACCCAAAGGTGTACCTATGTGCCAGTTATTGCCAAGTTTATGATGTAAAAAGTCAACGACGTCCTGATTTTCTTGGGTGAACAATGGCATACAGTGCCTTTCTTAGGAAAAGCATTATTGTAACCAATTGTCAGCTCATGATTAAATGTTTTAAGAAAAGCTTTATCATTTAAAAAATAGCGTAATTTATCCAGACTTAAACCAATCCAGTGCCTGCGCCCGGGCTTGCTTATAATCAATAATTGGCGCCGGATAGTCACAGTCCCGCCGCTGTTGTTCGCCGGGATTATGAATCTCTTTGTTCGATAGTTCTTTAAGTTCAGGGACATACTGACGGATGTACTCACCCTGTTCGTCAAATTTTTGGGATTGGGTGGTGGGATTGAAAATACGAAAGTATGGCGCCGCATCACAGCCGGTGGCAGACGACCATTGCCAACCGCCATTATTGGAGGCAAAGTCACCATCAATCAGGTGTGCCATAAAATGCTGCTCACCAATGCGCCAATCATGTAAACACAACTTGGTCAAAAAAGACGCGGTCAGCATTCGCACCCGATTATGCATCCAATGTTCTTGTTTAAGCTGGCGCATACCGGCATCAATGATGGGAAAACCCGTATGGCCGGTTTTCCAAGCCTTAACGATGGCCTCATCATAATGCCAGTCATCCATGGCATCTGTTTTAAAGGTTTTATGTTTCACCAAACGCGGATAAAAAGCCACCAAATCATGATAAAACTCACGCCAAATAAGCTCACTCACCCAGGTGGATTCAAAGGCCGACTCACCCTGTTGTTTTAAAGCCTGTGCAAGACACTGGCGGGCACTGATAATACCCAACGCCAGATAAGGAGACAGTTTTGAAGTTCCTGATATTGCCGGATAATCTCTTAATTTATGATAGCGTTGATTGTCTACAAATTGGCACAACCGTTGTCGGGCTGCGGATTCTCCTATCGGCCACCATGGGTGCTGCCAATCTACGCATAACGAATCTCCTGGTAACTCACCCAAAAATTCATTTTTCACCTGATCAGGCATTGTTAAAGGTGACTCATAGCTGTTCTTAATCTGTTGGATAAACTGTTTTTTATAAGGGGTGAAGACGTGATACATGCCGCCTGAATTTTTTTCGATGGATTTTGGTGATAATAAATAGGCGGGCTCTTTCACTTGTACAGTAACCTGATGTTGCTGTAACAATTCAATCACAGCTTGATCACGTTTCTGCTCATTCAACAAATAATTGCGACTGAAAAAAACTTTCTTTATCGCGTGCATATCCAATAATGACTCAAAAACCGCCGGTACATGATCAAAAAGCGGTACGGATTTTACCATGGATGAAATATTGATTTTCTGAAGTCGCGGTATCAAATCAGCGATATTGGCATCGATAAAGTCAGCTTGTGCTGGGGCACGGTGGTGCTTCTCATCTTGCTCGGGGCATCGTATGAATAAAGCAATTAACGGGCAGTTATCTTGATTGGCCTGATTGACGGCTGCTGTTAAGGCCGGATTATCTGTTAACCGTAAATCATCTCGAAACCAAATAATATGCATACTTTTTTTGATTCTAAATGTGTCATTTAAGCAAATAAACCGTGAAAAATAAGTCTAAAACAGGCTCGTGTATTAATCGTGACCAGAGCTTAAGCCATTTTGGTTTAAATTCATGGGCTTTAGAATTTATAGCCGCTGATTAAAATTGGCCAGCCATTGTTCAGTGGCTTGCCATGGACTGCCTTGGCGACGACCTTTAATCATAAAATCAATGTCACATAATTGTTGCAACAAGTGCTCAATTCTAATTCGATTTAACCGATTTAATACCCGTTGAAAGGTGGCTTGTTGTTTTGGCCAGATCCGCATACGTTGATAATCCGCATTGGAAATATTACTGTTTTTTTCACGCAAAAAAGCCAACTCAGCCAATTGTCTGGTCAGGCTTTCTAAAGCCCAATGCACAATGACCGGCGAGGTGTCATTTTGTTGCAATGATCGCGCCACACGGATGGCCCGACCACTGTCACCATCCATAAGAGCATCCGTTAATCGGAACACATCGAATCTGGCATTATCCGCCACCAGACCTGCAATGTCTTTTATATCAAGATGCTGATCGCCGAAGCGCATTTTTAATTTTTCAAGCTCTTGCGCGGCTGCCAATAGATTGCCTTCTAAACGATAAGCTAACAGCCCAATGGCTTGCGCATCAATATTGAGTTTTAATTGTCGACAACGGGCGGCCATCCAATTGGGTAATTCTTTAACATCAGGTTGATAAACACGCATAAAGACACCTTCGTCTATGAAGGTTTTAACCCATTTGGTTTTATCATTGGCCATGGTCCATTCATCACAGCGAATGATTAACAGTATATCCACAGGTAAATTTTTAACAAACTCGGTCAGGAATTTAGAACCTTTTTGACCGGCTTTACCCGAGGGCATATGCAGATCTATGATGCGCTTTTCTGCAAACAGGGATAAATTGGCTGATGCATTTTGGAGATCGTACCATTGGAACTTGGTATCAACGATGTGCCGCTCTCGCTCGGTAAAGCCCTGCTCTCGGGCTTTTTTTAGTACCGCATCAAACGCTTCTTGTTTCTGTAATGGCTCATCACCCACCAACAAGTAACACTTATCCAACGTGTTATTAATACGAGATTGAAACTGGTTGGCGTAAAGTCGCATTAGGGTTGTGATTCAGCTGTTAGTATCTGACTGCTTTGATTCGCTAAATAGCGGATAATTATCTCAGCCATATCTTGGTACAGTTGCTCTCTTAACAACTGTTCTTCGCTTTGGGCGCCGGTAATTTGACTAATGTCAAAGGCATAATCTTTACTAATCTGTAAGCGTCTAGACGCTAACGCCAACTCACCGTCTATATAGACCTTAAAATCAAGTTGATAATCTAATCGGTATTCCTGCACACGATTATTCACACCAATGGATTGTACTTCTTTTCGCAGTTGGTTAAAGCCAATCACCATTAATGCATCGGCAGAATCCGTATCAACCAAATTAATGCCTTGATTGGTTAAGGCGGTAGCCAGCGGTTGATATAAGGGTGAGGTTAACGCCAGATTTAAATGTGTATTATTTAATGCCGGATGTAACTGGTAAGGCTGTTTTAAATGATAGCCACAACCAACAAATAGCAATACCGTACTTAAAAACAAAACACGAAAATAGATCATGAGACCACCACATTAACCAATTTTTTTGGCACCACAATAATTTTTCGAATGGTTTTGCCATCGACAAATCGCTGAACATTTTCTTCTGCCAATGCAATGGCTTCAACAGACTCTTTGTCAGCATCCGCAGCAACTTTAACTTTTGCCCGTAGTTTACCGTTAACTTGGACCACAATCTCAACCTCATCCTGAACCAATGCGCTGTTATCCACAACCGGCCAATCAGCTTCTGCTAACAGTCCTGTCTGCTCTAAATCTTCCCACAGCACTTGAGTTATATGTGGTGCGAATGGACTCAGCATTTTAACCAGCGTTAACCACCCTTCATGTAACAACGCCACACCGTTGCTACTGTCATCTTTGAATTTAGTCAGTGCATTGGTTAATTCCATCATCGCAGCTATGGCAGTATTAAAATGTTGTCGTTCATCAATATCACCGGTAACCTTGCCAATGGTTTGATGGATTTTATAACGTATTTGTTGCTGTTCAGACGTCATATTTTGTTTATCCAAAGAACCCACTTTGTGATTTTGTGCAATAAATTCCTGAACATTGTGCCATAAGCGATTCAGGTAACGAGAAGCCCCTTCAACACCTTCATCAGACCACTCCAGTGATTGTTCCGGTGGCGCGGCAAACATGGAAAATAAACGCACGGTATCGGCACCATATCGGTCAATTAAAGCTTGTGGATCGACGGTGTTGCCTTTGGATTTAGACATCTTAGCGCCATCTTTCAGTACCATGCCCTGAGTCAGTAAGCGTTTAAAAGGTTCATCCGAATTAATCAGACCTTGATCACGCAGGACCTTATGATAAAAACGGGCGTACAGTAAATGTAAAATGGCATGCTCAACACCGCCAATGTATTGATCCACCGGCAGCCAATAATCGGCTTCATCACTCAGCATTCCCTGATCATAGTCAGGACAGGTATAACGCGCATAATACCAGGATGATTCCATAAAAGTGTCAAAGGTATCGGTTTCACGGGTTGCCGGTTCATGACATTTTGGACACACAGTTTCATAAAATTCAGGCATTTTTTTAATCGGAGAACCACCGGTATCATCAAACACCACATCTTCCGGTAATATCACCGGTAAATCATTTTCTGGTACCGGTTGGGCGCCACATTTATCACAATAAATAATCGGAATCGGACAACCCCAATAACGTTGTCTTGACACGCCCCAATCACGTAAACGGTAATTTATTTGCAAGCGACCGGTACCTTTATCTTCAAAATAGTGCTGCATACGCTGAAAGGCCTGATCAAAATTCAGACCATCATACTCACCTGAATTGATCAGGATACCGTAGTCCGTTTCCGGTGTGGCTTGAATATCGCCATCACCTTCAATCACCCGTTTAATTGGTAAGTTATATTTCAGGGCAAATTCATGATCGCGTTCATCATGACCGGGTACAGCCATCACTGCACCGGTGCCATAAGACATTAACACAAAATTCGCTACCCACACCGGAATCTCCTCACCGGTGAGCGGGTGCACAGCGATTAAGCCGGTGGGCATACCTTTTTTCTCCATGGTGGCCATGGCCGCTTCATTGCTTTGTTCTTTACTGCACTGGGTTAAAAACTCAGCCAAATCAGGGTTGGTGGTTGCTGCTTTTAACGCCAAGGGATGTTCCGGTGCCACCGCCATATAGGAGACACCAAACAAGGTATCCGGTCGGGTCGTAAAAATACTGATGCGACCAAATTCAGGTACCTCAAAATCAAGCTCAAGGCCCTTGGACTTACCAATCCAATTCTTTTGCATGGTTTTAACTGAATCAGGCCAACCCGGCATATTGTCTAAAGACTGTAATAACTCCTCAGCATAATCCGTTATTTTTAAAAACCACTGCGGAATGGTCTTACGCACCACTTCTGCGCCTGAGCGCCAACCTTTGCCATCGATGACTTGTTCATTGGCCAATACAGTTTGGTCAACCGGATCCCAGTTTACAGTCGCATCTTTACGATAAACCAGGCCTTGTTTAAATAATTGCACAAATAACCACTGCTCCCAGCGGTAATAATCCGGATCACAGGTGGCTAATTGCCGAGTCCAGTCATAGGCAAAACCCAGTCTTTTCAATTGACTGGTCATTTCCGCCATATTGGCATAAGTCCATTTCGCCGGTGCAGTTTTGTTTTGAATGGCGGCATTTTCAGCAGGCAAACCAAACGCGTCATAACCGATGGGATGCAGTACATTTTTGCCCTGCATTTTTTGAAAACGCGCAATGACTTCACTTAAGGTGTAGTTTCTCACATGCCCCATGTGCAATTTTCCACTGGGGTAAGGGAACATGCTTAAGCAGTAATATTTTTCTTTATCGTTGTCAGGAGATACCCTGAAGGTCTGTTGTGTATCCCATAATTGTTGGGCATGTTGTTCTACTTTTTGTGGGTCGTACAGTTTCATTGTCAAGTCAGCAAACTCTATCTAAAGGCTAAAAACCAAAACCAGTAGTCAGCGTTAACTGAATACTGGTTTATACAAGCCGTAATTATAGTGTGCCTTGCACTGACATTCATGGATTTTTTTATGAGACTTCTTTGCACACGACCTTGATTGACAAAAAAAGGCTTTAATTGCTTAGCGGGTTCGCAAACGCATACCCAATTCAGTACTGTAACCAATTGATCGAGAAGCCAACTCACCCTGTTCGTTAATCACATAATAGGATGGGAAACCTTTAATCTTATAATCAAGCATTTGTTGTTCACCACCTATTAATACCGGTACCGCTAAATCCAGGTCAGCAACAAATTCCTCAACGGCAACAATTGATTCATAGGATTGCGCAATCATAAAAATCATGACATCCTCTTCACTACGCGCAGCGCGCAGATCATTTAAATTGGGTGCAGAAGCACGACAAATATGGCACCAGGGGGCAAAAAAATATACCAACACCTGACGACCACGATAATCAGATAACTGATAAGTATCGCCATTTAAGGAGGCTAAGTTAAAATCCGGCGCTTGCTGACCCTTGGCCGCTAAGGTGCCTTTATTTTGCCACCAAGAAAAAGCCACCAAAACCATAACAATAAATACCGCATCCATTAACAAAGCATTGTATTTATTTTCTCTGAGCTTCTTATAGGTCTTTAACATGTTGTGTCACTGAGGTGATCTGTGTGTAATCACAGCCTTGGACTTCGCCTGAATGAAATAGTTTAGAAATTTTGAATTAATCCAAAGTTTTATAAATATTTTAATATTTTGTTGTGATTAGCTCACTATTTTTGATGTTATTTTAAGCACAAATTGATGCGTATTAAACGATTTACGTTGAAACATGACAAATTACGTCATTCCCATGACGAATTGATATTTATGTGACCCAATTCACAAAAAAATAAATTTAATCGAGGACTATTTGCAAATATTCGCTTTTCTTGTGCTGTTTTTGTGATATAAATCACAAAATCTAAAAATAGGGTGTAAAAATGACCTCGAGAATCATACTTTCTTTTCTTATTTTAAATGTTTTAACGGCTTTTAGTGGCCAGAGTCAGGTGACACGAAGTTTTGAAGACCGTGTCAGTTATAACGTTAATGGTAATATTACCATGGCTGGTAATACCTTGTTGACATGTGATGCCAATGACTGGTGGTGTGATAATTATCAAAATGGTGAATATAATGGCTCGAATAGTACAGGGATGGTTTTTGTTAATGTTGACACCGCTGCAGGTTACAACAATTCCTCCAGCGCCAATTTAACCATTCCCAATGGTGCCACGGTTCTCCACGCTGAACTTTACTGGAGTGGACGTCATAACAGCACAGCCAATAATCGCGATAAAATCCGCATTAAAGCACCCGGTAGCAGCACATACAGTCAAGTAACAGCACATACCATTGATACCTTCACAACAGAAGGCGCTTCGGGATCTCGCCCTTATCAAGCTTCCGCTGATGTCACTCAAATTGTCGCCACCGGCGGTTCCGGCAATTATACGGTGGCCGATTTAACCGCCAAAACAGGTAATGACGGTTTAGGTTTTTATGGTGGTTGGGCCATCGCCGTTATTTATCAAGACAACAGCCAGCCCTTTAGACGTCTGATATTATTTGATGGTGCGGCTAAAATAACCGGCACCAATACTGTATCAATCAGCACAGACAATTTAGTGACGCCCTATTCCGGCAGTTTTAACACTTACTTAGGTGCTTTGGTTTGGGAAGGAGATCAATCCATTACCGGTGATGCCTTTGTTTTTGAAGGCAATACGTTAAGTGATTCATTGAACCCGGCCAATAATTACTGGAACAGCAGTATCACTTCTTTTAATTCACGGGTAACCACAAAAAATCCGGATTATGTCAATCAATTGGCCATGGATTTAGTGATGACTGATGTTTCTGGCTTGCTGTCAAACGGCAAAACCCAAGCCAACATCGACTTTGTGACCAACGGCGATTCTTATTTTCCGCATGTACTGGCATTTGTCACCGATTTATACCTGCCTGATTTTGATTCCAGCATGGATAAAACCGCCACTGATTTGAACGGTGGTCAGGTTGAACCCGGTGATGTCATTGAATATCGCGTTGCTTTTGAAAACACCGGTCAAGATGTGGCTATTAATACAGTTGTCACCGATGCATTGCCTGTTGGTTTGACTTATGTAGATAATTCTTTAGAAATTGTCACTGCATCGGCAGGTCCTGCCGGAGCCATGAGTGATTCTTCCGGTGATGACAGTGCCGAATACGATGCCAATAATCGCACCATTACTTTTTGGGTCGGCAACAACGCCGGGGCCAATCAAGGTGGTGATTTTCTACCCGGCGAATCAGCCGTGGTAAAATTTCAGGCCACCGTTGACAATCAAAACTCCGGTTCTTTAACCAACATAGCAACCATTGATTTTAATCCTCAAACAACGCCAAATGAATTATTAACCGCTGAAGATGATGCCATCATTAATGTGGTTGCATCAGCAGGTATTAATATCACAAAAACTGCGCAACTAACCATTGATAACGGCAATCCCGGAACGGCTGATGCCGGCGATGAAATTACTTTTAATATCAGTGTTGAGAATACCGGCAATATGAGTATGTCAAACATTGTATTAAACGATGACATGGCGCCATTGGGTGTAACTTGCCCAAGCAATAGTTTAGCGGCTTTTACAAGTATGAGCTGTGACAGCTACACCTATATGGTTACACAAAATGACATGAACACCGGTGGCACAATTGATAACACTGTTGATTTAACGGCTGTTGATGGTGCCAATAACAACCACCAGGACTCTGATACAACCCAAACGGTCATAACTTTATTGGCACCGGTGATTTCTTCACCAAGTGACAATGATTTGCTCAACGATAACACCCCAACTATCAGTGGCACCGGTCAGCCGGGTGCTCAAATTGATGTACTCACCAATCAAGGTGGCAGCTGTCAGGCCACTGTCAATCCTCAAGGTAACTGGTCTTGTGATATTTCACCGCCACTAACTGATGGCAGCGTTATTATTTCAGCCTTTGCCAGCGATGGCGGCAGTAATCAATCCGCCACCACTTCAGTAACCGTTGAAATAGATTCGCAAGCTCCTACAGCACCCAGCGTGGATGCACCAACCAACGGTCAACCCATTACTGGTACCGGCGAACCCGGTGCCACGGTAACAGTGACCACTGAAAGCGGCGGAGAATGTACCACTGTGGTACAACCCGATGGCAGTTGGTCTTGTACATTAACCGGTCCCTTTGCCGATGGTGATGACATCACCGTTAGCCAAGAAGATGCCGCCGGCAATACCTCCGATCCAACCATCGTTGCAGGTGGACTGGATACCCAAGCACCTGCTGTTACTATTACAGCGCCTGTTAATAGTGACTTAACCAACAATAATACCCCAACTGTGTCAGGCACCTCTGAAGCCGGTGCTGAGATTAGTGTTACCATTGGTGGTGTTGAAGTTTGTAGTACCACTGCCGATGTCAATGGCGATTGGTCTTGTGATGTACATCCGGCGGTTAATGACGGCTCGGTACAAATTGATGTCACTGCCAGCGATGTCGCAGGTAACACATCTAATCCTGAATCTGTCACCATTACAGTTGATACCATGAAGCCTGATGCGCCTGTCGTAAGTTCACCAAGCAATGGCCAGTCTGTCACCGGAACCGGTGAACCCGGTGCCACTGTCAATGTAACGACTCCCGGCGGTGCGTTTTGTAGCACCACCGTGCAACCAGATGGCACATGGTCATGTGCTTTAAACGGTAACTTAGTTGATGGTGATGACATTATTGCCACACAAACTGATCCGGCGGGTAATGAATCTGACCAAACCGAAATATCGGGTGGCTTAGATACCCAAGCACCTGCTGTTCCGACCATTGACACACCACAGAATGGGACCACCATCAACAATGCATCACCTGTCATCAGTGGTACCGCTGAAGCGGGCAGCACACTCACTGTGAGCGATCAAAGTGGTAACCCTGTGTGTGTGGCAGACGTAAATTCCTCAGGTCAATGGTCTTGTACCCCGATCTCACCATTAACCGACGGCTTACAGCAATTACAAGCCATAGCCAGAGATGCCGCCGGTAATGATTCAGATCCGGGCACTGTAAGCTTTACAGTTAACGCAGGTGCAGCCTATACCTTAGTAGTCAATGCATCTGCTGAGTTAACGACCACCGAAGCCGGTGGTAGCGACAGCTTCACTGTGGTCTTACCGCTGACACCATCCGCCGATGTCACCGTTGATATCAGCAGCAGCGATACCAGTGAAGGCACTGTATCACCAACTTCAGTGACCTTTACCACCGCTAACTGGAATCAACCGGTAACCATTACTGTGACCGGTGTCGATGACAATGACTATGATCTTGATCAGTCTTACACCATTAATTTCAGTCCTTTGAGTTCACAAGACAACAACTATAATGGCGCTCAAGTGAATTCAATCAATGCCGTGAATGAAGATGATGATGCTCGACCTGATTTATCCGTCTTTATTACCAATTGTATTAATGGCAGTTTGCCTCAACAATCGATTACTTACTATTTAACAGTTAGTAACGAAGGTAATAAAGCCATTCAAGGTGCTCGACTAACCACTCAGCTTCCTGAAAATATCACCACAGCAGAATGGGATTGTGCCACACAAAATGGCCAAGTGTGCAACCATCCCACGACTGGTCAAGGTGAGATTGATGAGCTGATTAATCTTGATGTGAACGAATCGATGATGTTTACCATGAATGCCAATGTCGATGGTTCACTGTATGACTTCATCGATGTCACTACTGCAGTTGTTATGCCAAGTGGTGAAACAGATGTTAATCCAACCAATAACCAGGCAGAGGACAGTGATTTGTTGTACCAGTTCCTCTATAAAGATGGTTTCGAATGTGCCGCACCCGGCACCATTGAATCCACCAATTTACAATTGGAGCAATTACTAAACCTCCAGTGATCCAGGGGGATGACCGCAACGGCGAAACGGTGATTATCATCGTTTCGCCGTTTTTTTGATGCCGCTTAAGATAATAATAGGTAAACTTAAGCTGTTTCTTGTTAAAATTAATTTTTTAACAAGAAACTGATTAGGTAAAAATGACTGAACAACCCATCTGGCAACCCAAACCACAGCATATTAAAGACAGCCAATTAAGCCGTTTCACGGACTTTGTTAATCAACAACATAATTTAACACTCAACGGCTATTCCCAATTACATGACTATTCAATTAATAACCGTGGTCAGTTTTGGCGCGACATTATTAATTTTTGTGGTGTTATTTATCATCAAGATGCTGTCCAAGATTTACAAGATGACGGTCACATGATTGAAGCGGAATGGTTTGCCGGCATGACACTGAACTTTGCCGAAAACCTATTACGCAAAAATGATGATGATTTGGCCATTAACTTCACCGATGAACAAGGCCAAACTGTTAATTATAGTTATCGAGAGTTACATCAAAAAGTCGCCCAAATTCAACAAAAACTAATGCAGTGCGGCGTCACCAGTGGCGATCGGGTGGTGGCTTTTATGCCTAACATTCCCGAAACCATCATGGCGATGCTGGCGGCCACTTCCTTGGGTGCGGTGTGGTCATCAACGTCGCCTGATTTTGGCATGAACGGCGTGGTCGACCGCTTTGGCCAAATTGAGCCGAAAGTTTTGTTTTGTGCCAACGCCTATTATTACAACGGTAAAACCCATGATTGTCTGGAAAAAGTCGGACATATTAACCAACAAATAAGCAGTATTGAACACATTGTGGTGGTTGATTTTGTCGAACAAACCAATGATACACTGCCGGATAATGCGGTTTACCTGAGTGATTGGTTGGCGAACACGGATAACACTGCACAAGTTGAATTCACACCGGTGGCGTTTGATCATCCACTGTATATCCTCTATTCTTCCGGCACCACCGGCAAACCCAAATGTATCGTCCATCGCACCGGCGGTATTTTGTTACAGCATTTAAAAGAACTGCAAATCCACAGCAACATCACCAGCGACAAATCACTGTTTTATTTCACCACCTGTGGCTGGATGATGTGGAACTGGTTGGTGTCAGGACTGGCCACCGGTGCCACCGTGGTGCTATATGACGGCTCGCCGTTTTATCCTGACGGTAACCGCTTGTTTGATTTAATTGATGCACAAAAAATCAGCCATTTTGGCACTTCAGCCAAATGGATTTCTGCGGTGGAAAAAGCCGGTTTAAAACCCAAAAAAAGTCATGACTTGTCGAGCCTTGAAACCATTTTTTCTACCGGCTCACCATTATTACCGGAAAATTTTGATTTTGTTTACCGTGATGTTAAACAAGATGTCTGTCTGTCTTCGATTTCAGGTGGTACCGATATATGTTCATGTTTTGCCTTGGGCTGCAGCGACTTACCGGTCTATCGCGGTCAATTACAATGTTTGGGTTTGGGCTTATCTGTTAAGGTCCTGGACGAAGATAAAAAAAGCCTTATCGGTGAACCGGGTGAACTGGCTTGCGACAAAGCCTTTCCTGCGATGCCGGTTTATTTTTGGCACGATGAAAATAACGAGAAGTATAAAGCGGCTTATTTTGATAAATACCCGGATATTTGGTGCCATTCAGATCGAGCCGAAATCACCCCACAAGGCGGCATGATTATTTATGGTCGTTCTGACACCACCTTGAACCCGGGTGGCGTACGCATTGGTACCGCAGAAATATACCGACAAGTGGAGAAGCATACTGAAATCTTAGAGAGTATTGTGGTCGGCCAGGAATGGGGTGATGATACCCGGGTTATTTTGTTTGTGGTAATGCAAAAAGGTTATCAATTGGATGATGAATTGATTAAACAGATTAAAACCACCATCCGCCAAAACACCACTCCACGCCATGTCCCGGCGAAAATTATTGCAGTCACCGATATCCCAAAAACCATCAGTGGGAAAATGGTGGAATTGGCGGTGCGTGATGTGATTCATGGTAAAGAAGTGGCTAACACCGATGCGCTGGCCAATCCTGAGGCTTTGGATTTATACAAAGACTTACCGGAATTAAACAGCTAACTATGAAGCGTTTGGAACAATTGGATCAGATTCTACAAGATCGGCGCTCACCGATAACAGTTGAGCAGCTGATGGATCGGCTTAATTGTTCCAAAGCCACCGTTTACCGCCGTATTAACGAACTGAAAACTCATTACCAAGCACCCATATTACAGGATGATGAGCACCGTTTTTACTACGATAAAAAAGCCAACTTTGCCCTACCCGGTATCCGTTTTACGGCTGAAGAAGCCCAGGGCTTATTAATGGCCGCCGATATTCTCAATAAATTACACGGTGACAATCTGGCGGCACCCATTGCGCGCATAACGAACGGTATTGCTGATTTGCTGGCAGAACAAGGGATTACCAACCAAAAGCTGATTCAATTTATTCCAACCCTGGTGAGAAAAGCCAGTCCTCAGATTTTTTTAACCGTTCTGACGGCGTTACAACAGCAAAAAAAACTCAACATGACTTACCGATCACGTCAGGGATTAACATCACAACGCTTGGTATCGCCTCAACATTTGACATATTATAAAAATAATTGGTATCTGGACGCCTGGTGCCACAAGAAAGAAGGTTTGCGGTTATTTGCTGTTGAACTTATTGAACAAGCCCAGGTTGATATAGAACGCAGTCAGCAACATGATAAAGATGAATTACGTCAACATTATGCCAATAGCTACGGCTTGTTTGCCGGTAAGGCCACCGAACATGCCAAAATCCGCATCGATTTACAACAAGCGCCTTGGGTAGAAAATCAAATTTGGCATTCGGGACAAAAAATTGTTGAACAAAAAGGCCACCATTTAGTCATTGAAATCCCCTATCAACATGATGCTGAATTGTTGGCCGATATTCGCCAATTGGGTGAAGCCGCAGAAATTCTAGCGCCGGTGAGTCTACGTCAAACCATGCAGCAAGATTTGCGAAATACCTTAGCTCACTATAATCAACCTGCGTCATGACAAAATCCAAGCGACGTCGACAACGAATCATTGGTCTTTTTTTCTTAATCGGCATGGTGGTTTATTTTGTGGCTCTTTTGTGGGTACTGCCAAGCTGGCTCAAAGCCCCCATCAATAATCGGCTGAAGGAACAAAATTTGCAGATTGATTACCAAAAATTATGGATTAATCCGCTGACCTTGAATATTCATATCAATGATTTATCCGTAAAAGATTTATCTCAAACCAACATACTGAGGGCACAACAAGCTCATATTGACTGGCATATAATTCCATTAATGCAAGAACAAGTAGACATACAAAAGATTCGATTAGAACATGCGCACTTAAACATTGTTTTTGATGAGCAAAACCAACTTATCAGCCCAAAGTTATCGCAATCAAACAATGAGCCCAGTGTCTGGCAGATCAACTTTGGTCAACTTGACATTATAGACAGTGTTGTCACTGTAACAAGACAACAACAACAATTTAAAGTTACTGATATCGACGTTGATATTAACTTATCTGATATAACTAACGAAGAATCCATGTTTGTCAGCCTAAAAACACAACCTGATGGCGAACTAAAAATCCAAAAAAAGCCCGCTGGAAATCAAGATTTTCATTGGCAGCTGTCCGACTGGCCACTGACCAGTTTAGCCATGTGGTTACCGGCAGAATTTTCCGAGACAAACATAACAGGTCTGCTCAGCGCACAAGGTGTTTTAAGGTGGCCGAAAAATCAACAACCAATCATGCAAATATCGAATTTCACTGTACATATGAGTCAATTACAATGGCCACCATTAAACCTGGTAGAAACCATTTTTGAAGGCCAAGCCATAACTGTCGATTTCAATACCTATAACGCAGACATTGGCCAAATCAGTAGTAACAAAGGTCAACTCATGGCCAATATTGACCCTCTAAATATAATGGAATACTTTCCTGAATCAGAATCATCAGATGCCAGCTGGACATGGCAATTACAGAATTTATCACTCACCGATTGGCAGATCAGTTTAGCGGAACAAAAGCCCCCTGTTATAGCACAAATACAAGAGCTGTCTTTAACAGAACAAAAAGGTGTGCAGATTCTTACCATGGCTGGTCATTTAACATCACCCTTTGAACATCCAGTCAATATAAGTACCAGTGGTTTTCTCAACCCAGTTCGTTTAAAGGGAGAAATTGTTGCTTCAGAGCTTGATTTATCACGTATGAACCCTTGGCTTGTTGAGTTGAGTCCTTGGCAAATACAACATGGCGAACTAACAGTTAATAGTGCGTATTGTTTTCAACAAGGCGTCATCAGCACGCAAGGCATGTGGCAATTACCAGACTTAATGGCGAGTGATAACAAGCAACAAGTTAAAGCCCAACAGTTGAATCTGGCGTCAATCGTTATTGATAGCAATCACAGGACATTGTCGTTAAACGACATCACCACTAACCAAATCGAGGTCCGCCAAATGGATGAAGAAACTTTGACTAAAGGTGAAAATATTTTAAACCAAGCACCACCGCCACAAGTCGAGGGCCTGTGGCGGGTGCTCATTGATCATGACAACACAAAGGCTTGTCACTTTTAGTTTTCTTTAACCACTTCAAATACCGGCACATATTCGCTGCCGGGCAATTTCATGCGTTTTTGATCGATAAAGGCTTTTAGCAGGGTATCGAGTTTATCCATCAGTTCGGTTTCACCGTGTATTTGATAGACGCCATGTTCCATCACCTGCTGGCGACCAAACTCTTTTACATTACCGGCGACAATACCTGAAAAAGCTGCCCGTAACGAGGCGGCCAATTCACCCAAAGGTCGATCACGATAGAGCTTCAATGACGCCATATTTTCATGGGTAGGAATAAATGGAAATTGTAATTTCTCATCGATGTGTAAAGCCCAGTTAAAGTAATAACTGATTCTGTTGCGACTGCGGTGCAGTTTAACCGCGGACATACCAGCCATCATTTTCACTGCCACTTGCTCAGCATCATCAATGATGATTTCATACAAATCAGCCACCTCATCACCCAAAGTAAAGCGTATAAACTCATCAATTTGATAAAAATAGTCTGCTGACTCTTTCGGACCTGTCATAATGAATGGGAAGGGAATACCTTGGTTTTTTTTGTCGGATAGAATACCGATTAAATACAGAATTTCTTCTGCTGTTCCCACACCGCCGGGAAACACAATAATGCCATGACCCAGTCGCACAAAGGCTTCCAGACGCTTTTCAATATCCGGCATAATCACCAAATTATTGACAATCGGATTGGGCGCTTCAGCGGCAATAATACTGGGTTCAGTCAAGCCCACATAACGGCCATTGTCTATACGTTGTTTGGCGTGACCGACACTGGCACCTTTCATTGGCCCTTTCATGGCACCGGTACCACAGCCGGTACAGATGTGTGCGCCCCGTAAACCCAGTTGATAGCCCACATCCTTGGTGTACTGATACTCCACGCGATTAATGGCATGACCACCCCAACAGACCACCAAATTAGGCTCTAAGCCATACTCATGAACTTCAGCACGACGCAGTATTTCAAACACGTAATTGGTGATATCAAAAGGCTGTTGTAAATCGAAGCTGTTAACTTCTGCTTGGGCACTTTGAAACACGATGTCTCTTAATACCGCAAAAATAGAATCCCGAATACCGGAAATCATCTTGCCATCGACAAAAGCTTGCGCCGGGGCATTGGTAAATTGCAAATGAATACCACGCTCCCGCGGAATCAATTTGACATTAAAATCCGGGTAGCGTTGAAGTACCGCCATGGCATCATCATCACTGGCGTCATGGTTTAACACCGCCAAACAGCATTTTCGGAACAACTCGTGAACACCGCCCTGACCAACGGCCATCATGCGGTTAATTTCCTCTTGTGACAATAAAGTCATACCACCCCGAGCGGCAATGGTACATTTATCAATGGTTTTTATATCGTTATAATTCATAATTTTTTCCTTTTTTTATAGTTATATGAGACTGCTTTATAACCTAATTAGATTTAATTCTGGTTAAATAGCGGGTCAAAAAAGATATTTTTTTGACTAAAAAGCCGACACTGATGGCCGGCTTTCTAATGGGATATGGAGTACTCCATAGCTTATTATAACGCTTTCGGATCTGAAAAACCATGGCCAAAATCAAATCCAAACAACCACAACGATTAACTTGCTTTAAAATTTAAAACCTCTGAACAATCAGTTTCATTTGCTTCCTAGACCACTTACAATCAACAGATTGAAACCTTAACTGTAACCACAAAATAATATGTTTGAATTAACGTTATTGATGCTTTTAGGTTTTATTATTGCCTATTGGTACAACCAAACCAAAGCCATAGAAGAAGTGCGTCGTTACGGTAAACAGTTAACCCGTGAGCGCGGCTATGCGTTTTTAGACGATTCAGTGGTGCAACAAAAAATTAGAATAAAGCCACGTTTAGGCCGTATGGCTTTGTTACGGGTTTTTGATTTTGAATTCTCTGACGTCAACGCTCAGCGCCACAGCGGACACATTAAGCACCATGGCGGAATCGTTATTGAGGTTCAATTCAACCGCGGTAACGACATTGAAACCCTGCGCTTACAAAATTTTTAACCATGACCTTATTTAAAGTTCTGTCTTACGCCAAAGCTTTTAAACGTCAGGCCATCTGGGCGTCAATCTGCTCGGTGGTCAATAAATTATTTGATATTGCCCCGGAAATTCTGATTGGTATTGCCATTGATGTGGTGATTCAAAAAGAAGACTCCTTTGTTGCCCGAATGGGCGTGGTAGAGCCTCAGCATCAGTTATTTTTATTGGGTTTTTTAACCTTACTAATTTGGTTTGGTGAGTCTCTATTTCAGTTTTTATACCTTAAAAATTGGCGCGAACTGGCACAGAAAATTCAACACCGTTTCCGCGTGGATAGTTATCGTCACATTCAAAATATGGATATGGCGTTTTTTGAAGAGCAACCCAGTGGTCGCTTAACAGCGATTCTTAATGATGATGTTAATCAATTGGAGCGCTTTCTTAATGTGGGTGCCAACGATATTTTGCAGGTATTGACGTCGGTATTGGCCGTGGGTGCGGTGTTTTTTGTGTTATCCCCAAAATTAGCATTATTGGCTTTTACTCCAATTCCGCTGATAATTTTCGGTGCCTTTTATTTTCAAAGAAAAGCCGAACCTTTATATACCAAAGTACGTTCCACCGCAGGCAAATTGGCTGCAGCCATTAACACCAACATTACCGGCATTGCCACCATTAAAAGCTTCACCAAAGAACAATACGAACAACAACGTATCAGTGCCATCAGCGAAGACTACGTTAATGCCAACAAAGCCGCCATTAAAGTCAGCTCTGCATTTACTCCGGTGATTCGGATGGCTATTTTAATGGGCTTTTTGGCCACCTTTATAATTGGTGGTTTGGATACTTTGAAGGGTGATTTGGCTGTGGGTGCTTATGGTGTACTGGTGTTCTTGACTCAGCGATTATTATGGCCTTTTAGGAGTTTAGCCATCACCATGGATTTATACGAGCGTGGCATGGCTTCAGCGCGACGCATTCTTAATTTATTGGATCAACCAATCACCATTCGTTCAAGCAAAGAGGCTAAACAGATTTCACTGAGCGGTGATATCTGCTTTGCCGACATTAAATTCACCTATCCCGGTCAGCACACGGCTGCTGTACGTGACATTAACGTTCATATCAAAGCCGGTCAAACCGTGGCCTTTGTCGGTCAAACCGGTTCCGGTAAAAGCACCCTTATTAAGTTATTGATGCGCTACTATCATACTGATACAGGCAGTCTATGTGTGGACAACCACCTCATTGACACTATTGATCTCAAATATTTACGTGCTCAAATCGGACTGGTTTCGCAAACCACCTTTTTATTCAATGACAGTATTTATACCAATATCCTCTATGGTAACCCAAGTGCCGATGAGTCAGCAGTTTATCAAGCAGCCAAACAAGCCGAAGCACATGGATTTATCAGCGCCCTTCCCCAAGGCTACAACACCAAAGTCGGTGAACAAGGCAGTAAATTATCCGGTGGACAGATTCAACGCATAGCTTTGGCTCGGGCTCTGTTAAAAGACCCACCGATAATGGTTTTAGATGAAGCCACATCGGCGGTAGACAACGAAACCGAAGCCGCTATTCAAAAGTCACTGACAAACATCGGTCATGGACGAACGGTTATTGTGATTGCCCATCGACTGTCGACTGTGGTCAACGCAGATTGCATATATGTCATGGATCAAGGGCAAATTATCGAATCCGGTGATCATCAGACACTCTTAAATCAAAATGGTCGCTATCAAAACCTATGGGCGATTCAAACCGGCGCTATGCGTTCATAACACCAAGGTAAAAAACATGAAAGCTGCCAAGAACACAAAGACCAAAATGCTAAACCAATCCATCATGACTTTATAACGCGGATTGGTCATTTGTTTTTGACCGAGCTGAGCAGTCAACCATGCCACCAGAGCAAATGCAGCGAAACTGCATACAATAAAAATAACCGCCAACAAAACAATGCGAAGCTGATAGCCGGCAACATCTAATTGTGCGAACTGGGGAAAGAAAGCCAAAAAAAACAGCAACACTTTGGGGTTGCTGATGTTCATAATAATACCACGCCAAAACCGCGATCGATTTTGATTGGATACCAATACCTGCGCTGAACCCGCCGCACCATTTTGAGAAACCGATGCGTGCCGCTCTTTAAAAGTCATCCAGGCTAAATATAATAGATATAACATACCGAATGTGGCCATCAACCGCATGGCACCGGGCATCGCGATAATTAAGGCTGAAACGCCTAACAATAAGAGTAAAGTATGAAACCAGACACCTGTAACCAGTCCGGAGATAAATAATAAGGCGGGTTTCAGACCTTCACGGGCTGACAGGGTAATCACCATTAACATATCGGGACCCGGTGTGAAGGCCAGAATCAAGGAAGCTAAAGCAAAACCCAGGTATAAGGACAAAGCTTATTCAGTAGTCTATTGGCTCAACTTCATGGACATAGTCGCCCAACAATTGCCATAGGGCCACCTGTTTGTCTTCAGGAATGGCGATGAAATGTAGCCCCAGTTGATTGTTATCAATACGGGTTACTTTTGAGGACACATGGATGTTGAGCGTTTCATTGACCACAATTTCTAAGATACAAATGGACTCTAAGCTGATATCTCTTACCGATTTATCTTCTATCAGCTCCACCAAAATTCCAGTGGCTGAAATATTGATAACGCGGGTTACATAAGAATGACCGTTAAAAAGCAATAAACAAGATGCATCCATCTTCTTTCTGGCGTACCTAACATCTTGGCGATTGTCCATAACTAACCTCTAAAAAATTCTATCACTCTGGCTTCATATAGGGAAATAACAATACATCACGTATAGAAGCCGAATCTGTGAACAACATCACTAAACGGTCAATGCCGATGCCTTCTCCGGCCGTTGGCGGCATGCCATACTCTAAAGCCCGAACATAATCTTTATCATAATGCATGGCTTCATCATCACCGGCTTCCAGATTGGCCACCTGTTGGTGGAACCGTTCTGCTTGGTCTTCCGGATCATTTAATTCAGAAAAACCATTGGCTATTTCATGACCACTAATAAACAACTCAAATCGGTCAGTAAATTCCGGATTATCATCGGAACGACGCGATAAGGGCGATATCTCTATTGGATATTGTGTCACAAAAGTGGGCTGAATAAGTTTATCTTCCACATAAATATCGAACAATTCTGCAATCAAATGCCCTTTTGAGGCGTTTTTATCGTAACCAATACCCTGTTGTTCGAAGTAATTTTGTAATTGTGACAAATTATTACACTTTTCCTGTGTTAAATCGGGGCTATATTTGACCACTAAATCCGTCATGGTTTCTCGAGCAAACGGCTTTGAAAAATCCAACTCTATACCTTGATAGGGAACCACTGTCTTACCAAGTACAGTTTCTGCTAAATGCTTGAACAGGATTTCGGTTAAATCCATGAGGTCAAGGTAGTCACTATACGCCCAATAAAACTCCATCATGGTGAATTCAGGGTTATGTTTTGTTGAGACACCCTCGTTTCTAAAATTTCGATTAATCTCAAAAACTTTCTCAAAACCACCCACCACCAAACGCTTCAAAAATAACTCTGGTGCCACCCGTAGATAGAGCTCCAGATCAAGCGCATTATGATGCGTGGTAAATGGTTTTGCCGCTGCACCACCCGGTATAACATGCATCATGGGTGTTTCCACTTCCAAAAAGTCATGTTTTTCCATAAATCGACGCAGTTCTGATATTAATTTAGAACGGGTTTTAAATACCTGTGCCGAATCAGCGTTCATGATTAAATCCACATACCGGCGTCTATAGCGGGTTTCCTGATCAGATAATCCGTGAAATTTTTCCGGCAAGGGGCGCAGTGATTTTGTCACCAAATGTAAGGAATGTACTTTGACGCTTAATTCGTTGGTTTTGGTTTTAAAGAGGACGCCTTCTCCGGCAATGATGTCACCAACATCCCACCCTTTGAATGCCTCAAATGTGTCTTCACCGACACTACTCAGTTGCACAAACAACTGAATATCTCCGGAGACATCACGCAACACCGCAAAACCACCTTTACCGAACAAACGTTGACTCATCATACGACCAATGACCTTAACAGGCACATCTTTTTCAGCCAATGTGTCTTTATCGTATTGATCATACAAAGTGTGTAACTTCGCTGCCACATGGCTACGTCTAAACTGATTCGGAAAAGCCACTTCTTGCTGCTCACGAATGTGTTGAAGCTTTTGACGTCGTTCGGTAATTAATTTATTTTCTTCACTCATGATTATCGTGTCTCGGTTAAACCCCTTGTTTTAAACTGGCTTCAATAAACTTATCCAAATCACCATCAAGAACGGCTTGGGTGTTGGTGTTTTCTACGCCGGTACGGAGGTCTTTAATACGTGATTGATCCAGTACATAGGATCGAATTTGACTACCCCAACCAATATCAGATTTGTCGTCTTCCACGGATTGTGACTGTTCGTTTCGTTTTTGCATTTCCAATTCGTACAACCGTGATTTTAATTGTTTCATGGCAGCGGCTTTATTTTGGTGTTGTGATCGACCATTTTGACACTGTACCACGGTGTTGGTTGGTAAATGAGTAATACGCACAGCCGATTCAGTTTTATTAACGTGCTGACCACCGGCACCGGATGAACGATAAACATCAATGCGTAAATCAGCGGGGTTTATATCCACTTCAAAGTCATCATCCACTTCAGGTGAAACAAAAACCGCCACAAAACTTGTATGACGTTTATTATTAGAATCAAAAGGAGATTTTCGCACCAGCCGGTGAACCCCGGTTTCGCTGCGTAACCAGCCATAAGCATAATCACCTTCAACTCTAATGGTGGCAGATTTAATACCTGCCACATCACCGGCGGAGACTTCCATTAATTCGGCTTTCCAGCCACGAGATTCAAACCAGCGCAAATACATACGCAATACCATATTGGCCCAATCCTGTGCTTCGGTACCTCCGGAGCCGGATTGAATATCCACAAAGGCATTATTGGCATCCATTTTGCCTGAGAACATTTTTTGGAATTCCATGCGTTCCACTTTTTGTTGAATGTCTGCCAGCATTTTCACCACTTCCTGGAAACTATCAGCGTCTTCTTCCTCATCCACCAAACCCAAGAATTCCTCGGTATCAGTTAAGGCAAGTTGCAAATCATCCAAAGTGGAAACCACATGGTCTAAAAGAGCCCGTTCCTTGGACAGACTTTCGGCTTTTTCCTGATTATTCCAGACATCAGGGTTCTCTAATTCTAAATCAACTTCTTCTAAACGTTCTTTCTTACCATCATAGTCAAAGATACCTCCTCAACGCATCGACACGTTGTCTGAAGTCATCAATTTGAGCCTCTTGCGGGGCAGTTTCCATAAATTATCCTTCGCGGGTTATTTTTTGTTTGAGTTCCCAACGCTCTTGGGCATCAATACACAACGTAGCAATGGGTCTGGCAATGAGACGTGGTAAACCAATTTCTTCATCAGTCTCTTCACAGTAGCCATAATCACCGGATTGAATCCGGTCCAATGCCTTATTGACTTTTTTCAGTAATTTACGGTACCGATCTCGGGTTCTTAATTCAAAGGTATTCTCAGTTTCTCTGGAGGCCCTTTCAGCTTCATCACTGATATCTCTGGCTTCAGAACGTAAATTGGCAATGGTCTCATTAGACTCATTCAGCAATTCTTCTTTCCATTGTTCGATTCTGCGACGAAAATATTCAATGTGCTTATCACACATGTATTCTTCTTTTTCAGTGGGCACATAGCCTTCTGGTAATTCTAACTTAGGGGTATAACCTTCAGGTAAGTCGTTAATACTTCTTTCAGCCATAATTGTCTCCTTTATATGCCACCGAATTTGGTGCACATGCTAAAATATGGATTCATGGTTAATTTTCAATGCTGGATACAATCCATCACGTGTACAAATTAAGCCGAACTTTATACCTGAATCTGACCAAAAGAACAACTGTTTTTAATGATAAGATCACTATTCATTCAACTTTTGAAAGGCTACCAGTTGCTTATTAGCCCGTTTCTTGGCAACCGCTGCCGGTTTTATCCCAGCTGTTCAGAATACATGATTATTGCGGTACAGAGATTTGGTATTTTTCGTGGCATGTGGCTCGGCTTTAAACGCCTCGGTCGATGTCATCCACTAACGGAAGGCGGGGTTGATCCAGTACCGGAATCAAAATCAACAAAACAAACAGAACCACCTAAAAACGAACAAGGCGCCAATTAATACCCATTGTAGAGACAAGGCATGCCTTGTCTCTGTCTAATGTGCATTTATCATTCCGATTTGTCAGCCATTTGTTCATTTATGGCCTGATTTACACGTTTTTTCAAAAGGCCCATCGGCACCGCACCACCGGTGAGAATCCAATCGTGAAAATCTTTCATAGAGAAATCATCACCAAGTTGTTTTTGTGCATATTCTCGCAGTTTTAATATCTCAATCATGCCAAGTTTATAGCCCAAGGCTTGTCCCGGCCACACCATATAGCGTTCCACTTCAGCCACAGCATCCGATTCAACCACCGCGCCCACGGTTTTCATGTAATCGATGGCTTGCTCCCGACTCCACTTTTTATGGTGTAATCCGGTATCCACCACCAAGCGTACGGCACGGAATAATTCTGCTTTTAAGCGGCCCACATCACTCATCGGATCATCTTCATATTGACCCATTTCCTTGGCCAACAACTCTGCATATAAAGCCCAGCCTTCACTGTAGGCATTAAAAGAAGCGATTCGTCGCAATAACGGTAAATCATCTTGTGCCAAGTTGGTGGCAATCTGCCAATGGTGCCCGGGATTGGCTTCGTGATAGGTTAGGGTTTTCATCTCAAAAGTCGGCACAGCTGTAATGTCCCGCAAATTAATCCAATAAATCCCCGGCTGACTGCCGTCAATACTGGGCGATGAATACATACCGCCGGGCGCAGAGGCCTCACGCGCTTTAGAGAAGGGCCTAACCTCAATGCCATAAGGCGGTGTTGAATTAAACATCGCCGCTAATTTCGGGGTAAATTCATCAATATAGCGATTCAAATCAGCAATCACATTCAATCGACCGGCATCACTGTCTTCATATAAATAAGCAGGATCCTGATTGACAGCCATTAGACGCTCTGCCACCGTGCCTTCGTCATAGTCTAGAGATTGAAGCAATACATCCAATTCCGAATTAATACGTGCAACCTCATCTAATCCCAATTGATGAATTTCATCTGGTGTTAAATCCGTATCTCCCAGGTTTTTAACCGCCTCCCGATAATAGGCGGCACCATTGGGCTGTGCCCAGATTCCGGCCTCCGGTCGGGCTTTCATAACTAATTGTTGCTGTAAATGAATCATCAGGCCATACGAGCCATAAACATTTTGTTCAATGGCCTGCTCGGCTTGCGCCAAGAGATCATCACGACGTTCAGCCGATACATCATTTATGTTCGGTAATTCTGTGCTTAAACGCAGATACAGCGGATGTTCCTTGACCACGGGTGCCACAAAACTTTGCAACGCCTTAATGGCTTTTTCAACAATCACTTTCGGCGGTATCCAGTCCTGACTGACATCGGCATCGAGTTTCGCCACCAGCGACTGTACAAAACCGTCAAACGCTTCCAAACGCGCAATATAAGCCAACACATCCGCTTCGGATTGAAGCGGCTGATTGGTAACAATTTGATTGGGCACATCAATTAACGGCCCATTGATTTGATTCACTATAAACGGCGACAAACCCATCCAAGGATCAATATAACCAATCGAAAAATCATCAGCCCCGCCATAATATCGATTAAGATGCATCATCACCGCTTTATTCTCCGCCGCCTGCCCTGTGTTGGTTTCCTGTGTTTCAATCTGTTTATTCAGTGCCCTGAACCCTTGTCGAAGTTGCTTGTCAGCATCCGGACTGTAATCACCTAATTTAGACTGAAAACCATCACCGGCCACGCTTTCATCAACCCCCAATACCGTGGCATAAGTGGATCTGGCTGTTAACAGATTTTGTACGCTTTGCCGGTAATATCGTAATAATAACTGATCTGGTTTTTGAGCTTGTTGCTCACTTTCGACGGCTTTTGAATGTGCCTGCTCAGGCGCAACCCCGCTTGGACTGGAATTATCTGTCGTTGACTCACCTTGACAAGCTGTTAAACCTAAAACACACATTAAAGTAATTAGCAGACGCATGGTTATTCCTGATTCTTAAAGCCATAGATAATAGTCCATCACCGTTTGTTAATCTATCATTTATTAATTTATAACAACAAGATTATTTTATTATTGTTAATCGTTCTCATTATCACTATAATTCGCAACCTCTTAAAATTTATAAATTAAATACCATGAATCAAAGACATTACATGTCAGTATTGTTGGCTTTGGTCGCAGGATCAGCAGCTGCAGAAGACGTAACAACCGCGAGTCAAAGCATCAAACTGGATCCGGTGGTTATCATCGGTTCATCAGAAGACGCCCAGGAAGTGACCGGTTCGGCACATGTTCTGGATGAGACTGATTTTGAAAAATTCAAAAACACCGACATCCAGAAAGTATTACGACAAGTACCCGGCGTATCCATTCAAGTAGAAGACGGTTACGGCTTAAGACCCAACATCAGTATTCGTGGCGTTGTCACCGAACGCAGTGGTCGAATTACTTTATTAGAAGACAATGTCTTAATCTCACCAGCACCCTACTCCGCACCCTCAGCTTATTACTTTCCTACCACCGGCCGTATGAATGGTATTGAAATACTCAAAGGCCCGGCAGCCATTACCCAAGGCCCTTACACCATTGGTGGTGCCATAAACATGATTTCGACACCCATCCCCAATGATACCGCTGGACGCTTAAGCTTTGAGTACGGCGAAGACGCCACATGGCGTTTACATGGCCATTATGGAGATTCTTTTGAAAACTTTGGTTATTTGGTTGAGACGCATAATTGGCAATCTGACGGTTTTCAAACCATTGATCGCAGTGATACCGATACCGGTTTGGATAAAGACGATTATATGGTTAAACTGCGTTTTAATAACTCACCCCAAGCCGGTGGCATTTACCAACAATTTGATTTAAAACTCCAATCAGCCGATGAATCATCCAATCAATCTTACTTGGGTTTAACCGATGATGATTTTAAGGCAAACCCTTATCGACGTTACGGATTGACTGAATTAGATAACATTAAAACAGATCACGAGCAAGTGATTGCCCGTTATTCTCTTGAGTTTAATGAAAATCTGGCTTTACGTGCCACTGCTTATAACAATGAACATGCCAGAAACTGGTTCAAAACCCAAGGTTTTGACGCAAATGGCAGTGCCAATGCCCAAGATTTCAGTGGCACCGGCTGGGGTTCAATTATCAACGCAGTAAACCGTGGCACTGATATCAACGGTTTAACGGCAGCCGACTTGCAGGCTATTTTGGATGGTGCAGATACCGCTGATGGCGCCATCCAAATTCGTGCCAACAACCGCGAATACCACTCACGCGGCATCCAACTTAATTTGGACTGGGGTACCACCATTGGTGATGCCAACCATCAATTTGAGTTTGGTTTACGCTGGCACGAAGATGAAGAAGACCGTTTACAGAGAAATTCAACCTACAGTCAAACTGACGGCCAGTTGTTGTTAAGTGATCTGGGTTTATTGGGCAATGCGGGTAATCGTATCCAACAAGCCGAAGCCTTGGCTTTACACATATATGACCGCATTGAAATCGGTCAATGGGTGTTTACACCGGGACTGCGTTACGAAAACATCGATCAAAAACGTATTCGCTATGAAACCCGCAGTGACCGCACAGATAATCCAGCTTCCAGAACCGCAGACAGTATTCGTGACATTCGCGAAAATAGTACTGAAGTGCTGTTACCAGGCGTTGGTGCTTTGTACAAATTTGGTAACGGATTCTCTCTGGTTGCCGGTATTCACAAGGGCTTTACGGCGCCGACCAACGCACCGGGTGTCAGAGAAGAAAAAGCCATTAATTATGAAGCCGGTTTACGTTTCAATAAGGGTTTGTTTCGCGCGGAAATGATTGGTTTCCACAGCAATTACGATAACCTCTTGGGTGTCTGTACCGTGTCCAGTGGCTCAAACTGTGAAATTGGCGATGCTTTTAATGGCGATGCTGCCAGCATTACCGGCTTAGAAGCAAATATCAACCACCAGTGGGACTTAGCCTCAGGATGGTCGGTACCGGTATTAGCCAGTTACACTTACATTGATGGCACCTTTGACAGTGACATTGCGGATACTGACTTCTTCGGCGATGTCAGTAAAGGCGACCCGTTACCCCAAATCCCTGAGAATCAACTTTATGCTGAAATCGGCTTAGTCAATAACAAATGGGCATTCTATCTATCAGGTAACTACATAGATGAAACTTGCACTCAGGCCTCTTGTGGCGAATTTGAGTCCACTGACAGTGCTTTTTTTGTCGATCTATCAACACGTTTTCAAGCCACCAATAGGCTGTCTGTGTTCGCCAAAATTGAAAATCTGAATGAAGAAGACGCCATTTTAGGCCGCTTACCCTATGGTGCAAGACCCTATCGCGGTCGCACCGCAGTGGTGGGCATGCAAATGGACTTTTAATCTGAATTTTGATAATAAACAGCCATGTTTATCATGGCTGTTTATTCATCGTGATGGCGCAAACATAATCTCAACGGACGAGAATTGATTACTCTGTAATCAAAAAGCCGTTGTATTGATTATTGTTGAATGGTTCAATGCATATTGACTGTTGTGATTTGATGGCAAACTCATTGCGAAATTTAATGCGATTGCCATCCTCAAGTAAGGCTGTAATCAGGTAAAAACCACCTTGGTAAACACAGGCAGACACCACTGCGTTGCTGGTTTGCTTTGGGTTGATGAACAATTGGTTTTTATTCACTGCCACTTGTACTTGTTGCTGAGGTGCAAACTTATTTTTGTTGGATAAATCGAAAGATCCAATGGCGGTGTTTAAGCGACCATCTGCGGAGATGCGGCCGCTGACTAAATTGGCGTGATTTAAAAAGCGCACCACATCGGGATGTGCGGGCTTTTGATACAGATTTGTCGGGGTGTCCCATTGCAATAATTGACCGGATAACATCACACCCATCTGATCAGCCACAGCAAAAGCCTCCTCTAAACTGTGAGTTACCCACAACGCCGTTGAATGATCAGCACGCAACATTTGTTTCACTTCATGCACCAGTTCACTTTGCAAACCGGTTTCAACGCTTGAAAAAGGCTCATCCAATAAAATTAATTGCGGTTTAGGCGCCATCGCCCGAGCCAAGGCCACCCGCTGTCGTTGGCCACCGGATAGTTGATGCGGATAGCGGTGTTTAAATTCACTCAAACGACATAATTCCAAGACATCATCCACACGTTGATTTTGTTGTTGCTGGCTTTGGTTCTGTAAACCGAAAGAAATGTTTTTAGCCACGCTTAGGTGCGGAAACAAGGCCAGATCCTGAAACAGCATGCCCACATTACGCTGCTGGGGCGGCGTCATCTGCTGAGCACTGGCCACACAATGGTTGTTAATTTCTATACATCCTGAATCAGGCTGTTCAAAACCGGCAATAAGACGCAATAAGGTGCTTTTGCCGCAGCCGCTGGGTCCCAGCAAACACGCAATCTCACCTTGATTAACGGTTAACGACACATCACTCACAACCTGTCGATAATCGTAAGAAAAGGCAATGGATTGCAGTTTTAGTGTTTGATTAATCATAACTATTAATTATTGATGCGTTTATTTAACCACAACACCGGCAACAATCCGACCACTACAATACAAAGTGCCGGTAAGGCAGCATCTGCCAGGCGTTCATCCGATGCCAGTTCATAGGCTTTCACGGCCAAGGTATTAAAATTAAATGGCCGCAACACCAAGGTGGCGGGTAATTCTTTCAGTAAATCCACAAACACCAGCAACAGTGCCGTCAAAAGTCCGCTTTTTAACAGCGGCAAATGGATTTGTTTAAAAGTAACGAGATTGCTTTTACCTGTTAATAAGCTGGCTTCATCAAGATGAGGTTTAATACCTTGATAAGCGGCATCAATGGGTTGCATGCCAACCGCCAGAAAACGAATTAAATAAGCAACCATCAAAGCCATGAAGCCGCCGCTAAAAATTAACACAGGTACGCTGTTTGACCAGCCGGACGAAAGCCAGCGGAAACCGACATCTAACCAGCCAAACGCAATGGTAACTCCCACCGCAATCACGAGCCCAGGTACCGCGTAACCGAGTCCCAATGCCGTTATCAGACGTTTAATGCCAGCTTTTTTAGCATTTCTTTTTATATACATTAAAGTGACTGCCACCAAGACAATCAAAATGGCGGTTGCAGCGGCTAACAAAATACCATTAGCAGTTAGTTCAATAAACTCACCCAACCATTGGCTGAAGTTTGACTGACTAACCATAAAAATCAATAACAAGACCGGCAGAATAAAACCTAACAGCACCACTAAACCACACCAAAAGGAGGCCATCCACTTGGCAATTCCCGATAACTGAATCGGACGCGTGTTGACTTGACCGCCGTGAACCACATCATAGCGTGCGGATCCACGCAGGTTCTTTTCCAATACCATGATAACAACCACAAATAACAGCAAAATACCGGCAATTTGTGCTGCACCACCCAATGAACCCATACCGAACCACGCTTTTAAAATACCCGTGGTTAAGGTATTAACGCCAAAATAATCAACAGTGCCGTAATCAGCTAAGGTTTCCATCAAAACCAACGCCACACCACCAAACACAGCAGGCCGTGCCAAAGGTAAAGCAATTTGTGAAAAATAAGACCAGGTACTGCCGCCTGATAACTGATGAGCTTCCAGCAATTGCTTGGATTGTTGATTAAAAGCCGCGCGGCTCATTAAGTATACGTAGGGATATAAAACCACCGTCAGCACCATGATGGCACCACCCAATGAGCGGATATTGGGAAATAAATAGTCACCGTAAGACCAGCCCGTCACACCTCTCAAAGCGATTTGTAAAGGACCGGAAACATCCAAAAACCAAGTGTATGCATAAGCCACAATATAAGCCGGCATAGCCATGGGTAATATTAACAACCAGGTAAAATGACGACGTCCGGGAAAATCATGCACTGCCACCAACCAAGCACAACTAACACCCAGCAGTAAAGCACCCAAACCAACGCCGATAACCATCAACACTGAATGCAACAAATAGCTGCGCAAAACCGTGGTCACCAAATGCCGCCAAAGATCAGCCTCCGGTGTCAGCAGTTGCAGCAATAATGCCAAAAACGGTAAACAGAATAAAGCGGCAATCAGCCACACAACGACATGCGTTGGATTAGATTTAACAACCCCCATGTCGGTGCTGATTTATTGTTCCTAGGGCCATTCAACACGATCCATAATTTTGACGGCTTCTGGTCCTAATTTTCCCAGTTCAGCCAAATTAATGGCATCTTTCTTAAATTGTCCCCAACCGGCCAAGGTGGGATGAACCACAGTGTTGTCCCTGATGGGGTATTCACCATTGACATTGGCATACCAACTTTGAGACTCTTCATTCAGTAGAAACTCCATCAGCTGAACTGCATTATCCGGATTTTTCGCAGATTGGGTCAAAGCAATACCGGAAATATTGACGTGAGTGCCTCGGCCTTGTTGATTTGGCCAAAATACCTGAACTTGTTCCGCGGCTTTTACTTCTGCGTCATTTTCGGAGGACAACATCCCAAAGAGGTAATAGGTGTTTGCCACGGCCACATCACAAACACCGGCCGCCAATGCTTTAATTTGATCTCGATCACCACCCACCGGTTTTCGAGCAAAATTCTTAACCAATCCAGCTGCCCACTGCTCAACCGCATCCACACCATCAGAAGCCACCATTGAGGCCACTAAGGATTGGTTATAAATATTACTGGAAGATCGGATACACACCCGCCCTCGCCACGTCTCATCTGCCAAATCCGCATAGGTTGATAAATCAGCCGGATTAACCCGATCCTTGGCATACATGATAGGTCGGGCTCGCAATGACAAACCGAACCAATGTCCTTCAGGGTCTCGGTAGGCAGCAGGAATTAAAGTCTGCAACTGTTCACTGTCAACTGCCTGAGTCAATTGTAATGACTTGGCCCGATGTAAACGCCCGGCATCTACCGTAATCAAGACATCAGCAGGTGAAGCCACACCCTCCGCTTTTAAACGCTCAATTAGGGCATCGGCATTACCGGTAACTAAATTAACTTTAATACCTGTTTCAGTCTGAAAACGATCCAAGGCCGGTTTAATTAAGGCCTCTTTTCGCGCTGAATAGACATTCACTTCATGGCTGTTTTGTTGCTCACAACCGGACAACAAAAGCGACAATACCAGACTAAGCAATAGCAGAGAAACTAAGCGAGATTTATGCATAATATGGACCATTAAAAAGAATGCGCTATTTTAGTGATAATGATTATTGTTTGCAACGAATTGAGTATAATTTAACACTAACTAACGGTATTTTACTGCTTTTTACCCGATAATAGATATAACAGCCCCATACATTAATCATCAAAACATATACGAAATCACTCGATTAAATCTATTATGGCTGATAAGCCAGTGAAATGCTTGTTGCATTGTAATAGAGCCAGCCACTGGTTTGTGATGATGCTGACCAACCCATTCCTAAGTCGTTTATCTCCAGGCTTAAACGGCTACCATTATTTGTGATGTGCCGACCTTTCGAAGTTTCTGCAACAACTTCATACTTTTCATAAAGCACATCTTGACCCATATTTTAGGCTGTGTGAGTGAATGCCAAAAGTAATTAACTTTCCCCATATTTTGTGCGGTTAACAGTAATTCATATTTCTCACCTGAGCCTAAGTGCTCCACCCTTAACGGTCTATCATAGGCCACATGAAATTTTTGATAATCTCTGGAGACTTCGCTTTGTGTCGATATAGATTTATACAATTGTTGTTGCTGGTGGTTTTGTCGTGCGATGAAAATCACAAACCCAAACATGATACCAAACAGAAAAATAAGTGCGTATTTAGGGTATCTTTTCATCGTTGTTAAGATATTTTTTTGAATTATCGTTTAATTTAGCAAATTAGACGGCTAAGCTTTAAATTGAGCAAATCATATTTGAATCACTCTTTAATTATAACTGTCAAATTAACTTTGACCTTCTTTTCACAGGTTTACACGGTACAATAAGCAAAAATATATAAAACACCATTATGATCTATAAACGATTTATTCCAACTTTAACTTTGCTTTTAATGACAAGCGCCCTATTGGCTCAAGACGATATACCCGATGACCACCGTTTGCGGGTGGGTGTCGCTGCGGTCAGTAGTAACAGTATATATCTTAATGGTGAGCGACAAAATGTTGTTTTCCCGGCTTTCGATTATGAGTATAAGAATTTCTACTTTCAGGCGGGTGACGCCGGCTATAAAATTTTGGATCAAAAAATATGGCAGTTAGATGTCGGCTTAAGTATCGATTTTTCTGGGGATGTGGATCGTGGTGATTCACCATTATTTACTCATTTACCGGACTTACATTATCCACTTTATTCCTTTGTCACTTTTGGCGCTTTAACCGATTACGGCTTATTTGATGTGCGTTATGATCATGAAATTAATAATAAGCATAATGGCCATATAATTTCTGCTAATTACACCGCTTACTTCAAACTTAAGGACTGGAAATTTTACCCAAAACTCAGTCAACG
Organism: Marinicella gelatinilytica; assembly: GCF_026410405.1. GTDB lineage: Bacteria > Pseudomonadota > Gammaproteobacteria > Xanthomonadales > Marinicellaceae > Marinicella > Marinicella gelatinilytica. Next base: position 47,338 of record NZ_JAPMLN010000015.1, read on the forward strand.
GCGTTACAGTGGCGAATTTGTTAATTATTTTTATGGTGTAGATACCGAGTTTGCCAACGATGAGTTACCGGCATACCGCGGCCAAAAAAGCGATGTTACTGAGTTGTCTTTGACTATTTTAAAGAATATTACGCCGCAATGGTATTGGGTTAGCAGTGTTCGTAATCAGTGGTTTAACGATGAAATCACCAACAGCCCGTTGGTCGATGATGACCAACGGCTGTCACTTTTTATCGGTGTACTGTACGAGATATTTTAAGCATTTAAAGCTTGTTCAATATCACGCGTTAGTTTTTCAGGTTTAGTGGTCGGCGCATAGCGTTTGAGCGGTTTACCATCTTTACCGATTAAGAACTTGGTGAAATTCCACTTCACTTTATCACCCAAAGTACCAGACAGTTCATCTTTTAGATATGTAAATAAAGGATGGGCATCATCGCCATTAACATCGATTTTATTAAACATCGGAAATTCAACGCCATAATTCACTTCGCAGAATGAATTAATGTCCTCGGCATCACCGGGCTCCTGACCACCAAACTGGTTACAAGGAAAGCCTAACACCGTAAAACCACGGTTTTTATAACTTTCATACAATTCTTGCAAACCTTTATATTGTGGCGTAAAACCACATTTACTGGCAGTATTCACCACCAACACCACTTGACCTTTATAATCAGCCAAACTGCGCATATCACCATTTAAAGTCTCAGCACTAAATTCATAAAAATCACTCATAATTAACCCACCTTTAAAAAAATTTCAAAATCTACTAATCCGCCAGCCTATTTGCTCACCTGAACAAATTATAAGGTTGCGTTTCAATCGATGACGTATTCGCAGCGGCCGCTCTAGTCACTTCCGCATCAATTAGTATGGATACAGGGAATGCAGATATTATCTGACCTCCAAGAGTAGGCCCTTAAGGCAACGGCAAACAGCCGCTTTGCCATGCGAAGCAACCCTAAGGGCTGATGACATGGCTGTCATTAAGTACAACAATAACTGCCTGCTCACGCCTATAGACCTACATTCTATAGGCCACTTTTCACACTCATACCATTTGTCATCAAAAGTGAATTACGTCCCAAGAACATTTCTTATTTGGGGACAAAAAAGCCGAAAAGCAAGTCAATGCTTTTCGGCTTTTAAGTTTTTACCGCTGTTCAGTTAAGCGTTTAGCTTCTGCGACGAATCGCAGGTAAAGCCAAACCTAAACTCAGTGCAATTAATAACAGCAGCGCCCAGGTACTTAAAGTAGGTATCGGGAACGCGGTTCTAACACCGGTTGGATCATTAACATCTGTGGTGGTCGGATCATCGGTCACCACAGGCTGTTGCCCGCCCTGCTCATCATCATTGGGGTCGCCGTTATTATTTTCATCCCAATGTGCCATGGCCTGGTTTTCAATGCTGACCGAACCACCCGCTGTAATGCGGGTATCGAATCGAATCACCACTTCATTGGCCAAGTTCGCCATGGTTTCATTCGCCGGCGCACCCGGATCCGGGCTGATAACAGCGTTTAATTCAATGCGATTTAAGCCACTGTTATATATCGGAGTGGTGCATGTACTGGTACCATCAGGCGTACAACTCGCCGCCGGCACATAGGTGGTTCCGGCCGGAATTTCGTCATAAATAAACACCGGCAGATCGACATTATTGTTGGGGTTATACCAATAGAACGTCCAGTGTAATAAACGCGGATCGGATGGGTCCACTTCAACGGTCTTCACGCCCACCGGTGGATTTAAGAATAATCCGGTGGTTTCATCATCATCATTGTTACTGAGATCTTCATCCGGACCGTTACTGCCATCATCACCAATATTCACGCTGTTCAGAATCTGCTGAACACTCTGCGGTAGGGGATCATCCACATCAACGGCGAAGACCACTGAACCTGTATCACCGACATTCAGGTTACCCACAAAGTACGTGCAGGAATTACCCGGTGTGGTACCACTACAGCTCCAGGCAGGATTACTGGCTCCAGCATTAAACGTGGTATTCGCTGGTATCGTTTCAGTAATAACCACGCCCACAGTATCTTGTGAACCAACATTTTCATAATTCAGGGTATAAACAATGGTTTGACCCGGACCTGAATTAAGACCACCATCCGTTTTGGTAATGACCAAATCAGGGGCGGCCACCACATCGGTGGGCTCAGAATCATCGTTATTGGTCGGATCAGTATCATCACCGTTATTTCCATCATCATTAATACTGACGGTATTGTTCAAGGCATCAATTCCGGACGGTACGGTGTCATCCACCAACACAGCAAACTGAACCGTTTGTGCCGGATCACCGGCATTAACAGGTCCAATGGCTAAGGTACAGCTGCTTCCGGCATTACCATTTGGAGAGCAAACCCAACCAGCTGAACTGCCTGAAACGCTGAACGTCGTGTGCAATGGTACGATTTCCGTAATAACCACACCCGTGGCATCTTGATCACCGATATTTTCATAACTGATGTCATAGATTAAAACATCACCGGCATTAACACTGGCTTGCTGGTCAACTTTAGAAACCGTCAAATCAGGTGCAGCCGACACAGGGGTATCATCTGAATCATTGTTATTGCTTTCATCAATATCATCACCATTGTTGCCGTCATCATCGATACTCACACTGTTATCGATTTGATCAACACCACTTGGTAGCGGATTGTCCACAGTCACAGCAAAGGCCACTGATCCGGCCGCACCACCTGCAACGACACCCACAGCCAAGGTACAGGAACTACCTGCTGTGACACCTGCACAACTCCAAGCAGGATCAGAATTACCGGCATCAAACGTACTATTTGCAGGCACAACCTCACTCAACTCCACGCCGGTTGAACCGATGTTACCGTTATTACCGTAACTAATGGTATAAATCACAGTGCCACCGGCTATCACCGTGGTGCCACCATCATCTTTAGTAACCCATAAATCAAGGGCAGTTCCATCTAAACTATCGGTATCACCGTCACTGTTGTTACTCGGTGTTGGGTCAGCGCCATTATTTCCGTCATCGGTAATACTGGCGACATTGACCACAGATGTTGCTCCTGCTGCTAATGGGTTATCGACATTGACCGCAAAATTGACTAAACCTGACGAACCACCGGCTACCGAGCCTACAGCATATGTACAGACACTTCCGGCCGTAACGCCGCCACAACTCCAACCTCCGGTACTACTGCCGGCATTGAACGTTGTATGGACAGGAACAGTTTCAGTAATGACCACACCGGTGGCTTCTTGGTTGCCGACATTTTCATAAGCAATCGCATATATTAATGTATCACCCGGGTTTGCCAGAACCACGCCATCATCTTTAACCAAAGTTAAATCAGGGGTCGCCGTAACCGGCGTATCATCGCTGCCATTGTCTGTATTACCGTCATCATCTGCAATAGCAACTGAATTGTTTATGGCAGTAACCCCGGCAGGCAATGGATCATTGACCTGAACGGCAAACGATAAAGAGCCTGAATCGCCAGCGGCCAGTGTTGCCAGCGTTTGGGTACAGGCCGTACCACCCGGCGAACCATCAGCACAGCTCCAACCCACAGACGAACTGGCATCAACAAAAATGCTGTTCATCGGCACAGTTTCAGTAATAACCACGTTTGTGGCATCCTGATTACCTGTATTGGCATAGTTAATGGTGTAAGTCACCACATCATCGGGCTCAACTGTTACACCACCATCATCTTTAGTAACCTCTAACGTCGGTGAAGCCGTAATTGGTGTATTATCATCGTCATTATTATCACTTGGATCAAGATCTGACCCATTATTACCATCATCTGTAATCGATGTACTGTTGGAGAGTTCAGTGACACCTGAAGGTAATGGATTAACAACAGTAACTGCAAAGTTCACGGTACTAACAGAACCATCACCTGGGACAGTACCCGCTATATTTAAGGTACAAACGGTACCGGCAGGATCGCCATTCACACAGCTCCAACCGGCATCTGAATTAGCGGCATTAAATGTACTGTTTGCCGGCACTGTTTCGGTAATTTCCACACCGGTTGCATCCTGGGTACCGTTATTTGAATAACCCAGGGTGTAAACCACAACGCCACCCGGCGTCGTTATAGCACCGCCATCATCTTTAACGATCGTTAAATCTGGCGCGCCATCGACCGGGATGATGGTTGGATCATCGGGATCGGTGGGTGTATTCGGATCGTCAGAATTAAAATCAGGAATTTCTTGCGAAGTAATTTGCGCCTGATTAACCAACTCCTCAACACCTGAAGGTAATGGGTCATTAATAACCACCTGATAAGTAATGGTTACGGTTGCGTCCACAGCCAATGTGCCGACATTCACGACAACCGTGGTATCACCGCCTGTATTACCAGTGGTTACAGAACCGACATTTGTGGTCACAGAACCCACAACCAAACTACCATTGGGGTCAGGGATATCTGTGACAACTACGGAGGTTGCCGGCGCATCACCTGAGTTCACCACAGTGATGGTGTAATTTAAGGTTTCACCGGGACTGGCACCACCGGAACTGTTGGTATCATCATCCAACACCACAGATTTAAATGAATCCAGTGCCGGTAACAATAAAGTATCCGTACCATCCACAGGAGGGAAATCCCGCTCATTCGGATCATTACCGGGTAATGAACTTGATTCTTCAATCGTCGCTGTATTTGGAATACTGGTAACACTGACATCATCCAGTAAAGTTGCATTAAACACAAAATTAACCACCTCATTAGGTTCCAGCGAACTGTCTGGTGGCGAAGACAGTGGATCAGATTCAATTCGAATTGTGGTAGAACCCACCACCGGATCATCCACCGATACAGTCAAGGTAAAGCCGGTCGGGACAGTCACAGCACTAAAACCGTTTTCATCCCAAATATTGGCTGTATCGAACACATCTTCCAGCACTAAATCGTAAGCCGCTGCCGTTCCACCCGTGTTGTTCATGGTTAAGGTAATTGGCACCACATAGTCATTCACTGTACCAAAGGACTTAGCTAAACCTAAGTTAGGCTCAACCACTTCCACATCAGCATCATCCGTTAAAGGCGTACCTGTGTCGTATTCAAATGTGACATTATTGGTTAGCATATCAACCGCTGTATTTCCGGCAACGTCCAATAAGCGTGCCGTCACAATCATGCGAATCCAATTGTTTGTATCGTCACCATCATAGACATTGGTAATATCACCAAAATCAAACACCACCTGATCATTATAGGTGTCACTGTTACTATCACTAATTGCAGCAGGCAAAGGTGTGCCTGAATAACTAATACCCGGTCCCATGGTGATACTTCCGGCATTAACCACCTCCATACCAACGGGTAAATTATCCGTGACCACAGCACCGGTTGTAATGCCATGCGGTACCACTATCGTTAAATCAAAATCAATGGTTTCGCCAATTGCCAGATCAGGCGCCATGGGATCACCAATATTATCACCGGTGTCACTCAATGAACTGTTTCCAGCTTCTTTCAGCACATTCGGATCCGGCGTCACAAAACTGGTACCATCGGAATCACTATAGGTTCGCGTTTCAGCTTCGCTGCCCGGCGTCGACGTGTATTCCATGTTCGCCACATTGGCATACGTTTCAGATGGATTCACAGCACTGTTAACCAAAACATTATATCTAATGGTACAAGAGCCTGGACTCAAAGGCAGTTCATCAAAGTTAAATTCAATGATGGGTTCCGCTGATGAATCAACAGTCCAAGCTGGACAGGTAGATGTCACTGTACCGTCATTAATCCATTCAGTACCGGGAACAGGCAAGTTATCGGTAACACTAAAATTAAACGCATCTGCACTTGAACTTGCATCATGTGCGATGGTTAACTGATACGTTAATGTTTCACCCGCAGACGCTATAACAGTGGCCGGATCAGTGTTTTTAGTCACCGTTACGACTGGCTCAACAATGTCGACCAATGCAGAATCAGTCACACTACCCGGATTAGCACCAGAGCTATCTGTCACTGTTAAGGTGGCAACATTCGCAATATCATTTAAAACACCTTGGTTAACAGGCTCATTAACCACCACAGCAACCACTTCAAACACAACTTGATCATCTGTGTTATTAAGACCATCCGGTGTATTAACAACATTTCCTAAGGTCCAGGTAATTAAATCATCATATGCATCCACATTGGTATTGCTGTGTACGCCCGCATCACCGGTCGAAACACCCGGAACAGTGAGTTGTCCGCCAATTGAAATTATTTCTGAACTCACCACAGATAAAACAGCTGTCGTATTCGGCAGCTGGTCAGTCATAACTGCATTGTAAGACGTGCCTTCAGGAAAAGTGACTACCATGCGATAAGTGACTTCCTCACCAATGGTCAAATCATCTTCCGGTCCACTTTGAGACGTACCTGTACTTGATTCCGAGGTTGACAATACAGTTTTACTTAAACCAGATTCAGTAATGGTTACGGTATGTTGATCTGAATCACTATTATTTCGCTCATTTGGGTCAGTACCCGGTAACGATGACCAGTCTATATCTGCCGTATTGGTAATGACTTGTTCCGGATAAACACCCGGATCCACCGTCACCTGATAAGTGAATGTAGCTGTTTCGCTGATTGGGAAGTGAGTCCAGCCGGCAGAAATAGAACCACCACTCTCTGTCGGACCAACATCCGGCGCTAAACCACTGTCATGGGTCAAACTTCCACCCACATAAGTCAATCCGGCAGGAATCATATCGGTCATAGTGACATCATAGGCATCGGCCGATGAAGTCGCATTAGGATTAGATACCTCAATAGTATAGGTGATGGTATCACCGGCATCAGCACTATTTACATCACCGGCTTTATCAACAAGCATATTCGGCTCAACCACCTCAATATCAGCAGAACCGGACACATCAGCGCCCGTGTCATATTGAATTAATACGGTATTGGTTAAAACTTCAATGCCTTCATTTACAGATGCATTAGTCACCAATGCTGTTACTTGAACAACAATTTGGTCGTTGCCATCTACAGTACCGTCAGGAACGTTCACTACAGATCCAAAATCAAAAGTCACGACATTATTGTTGGCACCACTGACAACACCTGGATCACCTACTAACCATGCATTTGTCGGTGTTAGGTTTCCTCCAATTGAGATTAATTCAGAGCCGGTTACCACCATTTGACCCGTGGCATTATCCGGTAAGGTATCAGTAATAATGACTGAGGGCGACACACCTTCGGCTAAGGTAGCAACAATATTAAAAGTCACTTCTTCACCAATGGTTAAATCCACCAATGAGGGGTCGCTTTCTCCTGACGGCGCACTGGCCTCGTCTTGATTGGTGCTGGTGGCGGGTAAAACTGATTTCACCACTTCTGCCGGAGCAATCGTGACATCCGCATCATCGGTCACAGGACCATAATCACGTTCATAGGGATCATTGCCCGGTAATGAATCACCTATGGTTGAAGCCACATTATTTAACACTGAGCCGGACACTGCGGTCGGATCAATAGTCACATCAAAAGTCACTGTCACAGAACCACCAACGGGTACTGAAGACACATCTACCTGAACCGTGGTGTCACCACCCGCATTACCGGTCGTAATGGTACCTGAGGAGGTCACAACAGAACCTGCCACCAAATTCAAATCTGGATCACTCAGCGAATCACTAATCACCACATCAAAGGCCGGACTGGTACCGTTATTAGTCATAACTATGGTGTACGTCACGGTATCACCGGCATCGGCATTAGCCGGGGAAACGGTTTTGTTTAATCCCAAAGAAGGTTCCCGAATCGTTAAGTTCGGCGCACTGTCGCTGGCAGAACCGTTGTCTGAACTAAAGCTGGCGTCATTGATTTTATTTTCGCCATTTTGATTGGCTCCAACATCATTCACCAACACACTGTAGGTTATGGTCAGGGTTTCTGCAGTATTATTATCCGTATTACTGTTGCCAAGGGTGCCGAAATTAAAACTGGCATCTCGTGTTCCGATGCCACTTGCACCCGCCAGCACGGCAGCAAAGCCACCGGCCACGTCTGTTGTAATATCTCCACTTGATGGCACGATGGAATCAAACGATAAAAAGGTTAAACCATTATCCAGTTGATCCGTCACAACAGCATTACTGGACACACCTTCTGGAATGGTCACTTCAACCTGATATTGAATCACTTCACCAATGGTGATGGTGCCATTATCACTGTCCACATTGGGCGTAACTGAGACAATGGTTTTATCCATAGTTGGTTGGCCGATTGTGGCTGTGGCATTATCTGAAACTGACGGGAAATTAACCGCGCCGGATTGAGATGCATAATCAGCCGTGGCGGTATTGGTCAAGGTGCTACCAATTTCAACCGCAGAAGCCACTGTACAATTAACTGTCACCAAAGCCGTGTCTGTGCCATAAGGCGCTCCAATGGTACCATCGTTGGCTGCCAAAGGGTTCGTGAGCGTTATACCGGTCCCAATACTTCCGCTATAAGCCAAAACATCGCCATTGCCATCGGTCACTGCACTGACTGAACAAGCCGTTAAGCTCGCCACAGCCGGGTCAGTAATCACCACATCATAAGCCGGCGCTCCACCAACATTTTCAAGTGTTAATTGATAACTAATGCTGTCTCCGGCATCTACGTTTGTAACATTACCATCCACCGGTAACACAGCCGGTGATGGGTTGATGTTACCTTGGTCAGCAGATACAACACCTTTGGTCATGTGCAATTCTGGTGCGCGAACCTGGATCAAAACCGGGGTGATACCTGTCGACACCTCTGCTTCAGTATTCGAGGTGCTAACACGCAATAAATTAGCTAAACTCAGATTATCTGCAAACGGATCATCCGTGACAACCACATCCACCAGTACCGATAAGGTTTGCGGTGTTGTGGTGGTAATATTCGGCCAGTTAATCGTCAGGCTATTGGTGCCCGCATCTGTCGTTATACTGGTTGGCGTTAATCCCAAGGTATCTGATGGATCCAGGCTAATGCTGCTGTTGGGTAAAGGTAAACTCGTATCAATGGTGGTGGCATCAAATACCGGTAATGGAAAAAAGTCTTCAAAAACAACCCCATTGGTGTCCCCGGAAGGAACGGCCAAACTCAGCCGATATGTGACAGTATCACCAGGCATATAGGGTCCGGTGCTCACAACATCTTTACTAATGGCAACCGGTGCAACCAGAATGGTCGCCGCAGAGTCATCACCACAAGCCGACGCGCCTTCAACTAAATCATAATCCAAATCAACCGTATTGCTTAAGGGGTCACTGGCTAAAACTGCGTCTGTATTGGCATAGGTTTGATCTACACTGGCATCATAACTAATTGTTAAGCCGGTTCCGGCACTCAGTGTTCCCAAAGCCGATGTGATATCAAACTCCACAGTGGTTTGACCGGCTGCAGGTGTGTCGTTTGATATTGTTGGTGTTACACCACCACTTAAAACAGAATTAAAAGTGACGCCATCGGGTAATATATCAGTAACAATAACACGATCAGCGTTGGCATAATCACTGAGTTGGATGTTCAGATTATAGGTCACCAAATTACCGGGTGTTACTTGACCGGGGGATGCCCCTTTTTGAACACTCATGTGCTCCAGCTCGATGTTATTGCTGTCGGTTAATTGAGGAACAGCAACGGCATTAAATTCCGCATCAAATGTGGCGTTATTGACAGCAGTATCCTTGCCACATGCCGTTTCATCCAACACATCATCAAAATAACCACTGTAAGTAATGACCAAATCATTACCGGCTGCCGTACCGTTAACGCTATCGCACGTTATACTAATGTTCGGCAATCCTGAAACACAGTTAACACCACCCGAGATATTAATAGAACCTGTATCCAATACAAATTGTGACGGTAAAACATCATTAATCACGATGTTATCAATGGTGTTATTGTTGGCAACATCAACATTTAACGTATAGCTTACCGGCCAGCTTGGCCCTGGTGGCCGCTCGCCTTCAGGGACATTACTACTTTTTTCAAACGTCACCAGTATTGGGGTGATATTAAAATCATCCGTCGTGCCAACTATCGGCCCGTTATCTCCAGTCGGCGTATCTCCAAATTCATAGGCAGGAGTTACTGAAACCGGCAACGGTACATTGACAGTCGCAGTCGGGTCTATGTCTAAGCAAACATTAAACGTTAAAGGCGGCCCGCCTGCAACCACAGATCCAATTTGTGGTTTTAAAATATAAAAACTGTCACCTGGATTGCCGGTAACCACATCACCGGTCACCGGATCAATTAATTCATGTGGCGGTGCCACCGGAAAAGTCCCCACTAAAGTACTGGGCACGGGCAAACCAAATAATTCGGTGCCTGAATAGCTTAAACCCGCCGGAACGGTTAACCGTAAATAAGGCCCGTAACCGGGTGAACCGGTATTTTGAAACTCTACTTCAGTACAAATCTGAGTACCGGGAAAGGCTTCACCATCAACAGCGGGAACTGTCGTCGGCGTCTGAGCAAAAGAAAAACTGCTCAACAGCAGACCAAAAATAATGACAGAAAACTTTTTCATGAGTTGAGGGACTCCATCTATTTAATTCAATTAAAGTTAAAGGTATTTTAAAACAACATGAATGCTGTTTACATTCCATTTATTGCACATAATACTTGAACCAGTTCACATAATCGACATTTGAGATGAACTATTTTCGTTTTAACCTGTTTTGAGTGTTTTTTTATGACATTTCATTGATAGCTTAACAGGTTTACTTCTGGCGGTGACAAACTCTGTCTCAATTTCAATCATTGGCATACCTGTTTTTAACCAGTACAATTGTTCTTTTTTAACAGATCATGAGTAACATGTCCGAACACCATCATCACGATCACAGTGTTAGCGTCAACGAAGACAATAAAAAACGTGTGTTTATCGCCATGGTCCTTACTTTTGGCTTTATGCTGGCGGAAGTGGTCGGTGGTTTGCTGTCGGGTTCTCTGGCTTTATTGGCAGATGCCGGACATATGTTGAGTGATGGGGTGTCATTGTTACTGTCCTGGCTGGCCTTTATCTACAGTGATAAACAAGCCGATTTTAAACGCAGCTTTGGCTGGCACCGTTTTCAGACCTTAGCAGCGTTTGTGAATGGCTTAAGTCTGCTGGTCATCGCGGTTTGGATTATCTGGGAAGCGATCTGGCGGTTTTATCAGCCGGTTGAAGTGATGGCCAAACCGATGTTTATAATTGCCGTTTTGGGATTGCTGGTTAATGTTGTTGTTTTTAAAATCCTGCAAGGCGGTGACCACGAAAACCTCAACCTGAAAAGCGCCATGATTCATGTCATGGGTGACTTGCTCGGTTCAGTGGCTGCCATCCTGGCGGCGGTTCTTATTTATTTATTTGCCTGGCATTGGGCTGATCCACTGTTGTCGCTTTTGGTGGCGTTATTGATTATGCGTTCGGGCTGGTTTGTGGTTAAAAAAGCCACCCACATCTTACTTGAAGGCTCTCCCCAAGCCATTGATATCGATGCCGTTAAAAACAATATCATCACTGAAATTAAAACCGTCACCGACGTCCACCATGTGCATACCTGGTCATTAACCAATGACAAGCACCTGATGTCTTTGCACATAAAAGTTGTTGAGCATGTGGACGATTATGATGTCTTGAAAAAAACCAAAGAACTTATTCTGCACAATTTCCCGGTTTTTCACACCACCATTCAGATTGAACATCTGGACTGCCCTGACGACAATTGTTGATACGCTTTCCGCCTTAACTCTTAACGGCTAACATGTTACAATGGTTTGTTTAAATTTAAAGGACATTCACCATGAAAATAAAAGCCGCTGTGGCCTGGCAAGCCGGACAACCCTTAGTCATTGAAGAGATTGATTTAGCCGGACCCAAAGCCGGTGAAGTGTTGATTAAAATGGTTGCTACCGGGGTTTGTCATACCGATGCTTACACCTTATCCGGTGACGACCCGGAGGGTCTGTTTCCGGTGGTGCTCGGCCATGAAGGCGGTGCCATTGTGGTGGAAACCGGTGCCGGCGTGACCTCGGTGCAGAAAGACGATCATGTGATTCCCCTCTACACGCCTGAATGTGGCAAATGTAATTTCTGCACATCCGGCAAAACCAACCTGTGCCAGGCGATTCGTGAAACCCAGGGCAAAGGCCTGATGCCCGATGGCACCAGCCGCTTATCCAAAGATGGCAAAATGATTCATCACTACATGGGCACCTCGACTTTTGCTGAGTATGCCGTGGTGCCTGAAATTGCCCTGGCGAAAATCAACAAACAAGCCCCATTAGACAAAGTCTGCTTACTCGGTTGTGGCATCACCACCGGTATCGGCGCAGTCACCAACACCGCCAAAGTAGAACCCGGCTCAACCGTGGCTGTGTTTGGTTTAGGCGGTATCGGTCTGGGCGTGATTCAGGGCGCGGTACTGGCCGGCGCTAAACGCATTATTGGGGTGGATATTAATCCGGATAAATTTGAATTCGCCAGACAAATGGGTGCCACCGACTTTATTAACCCAAAAGACCACGACGCCCCGATTCAAGAAGTCATTGTCGATGCCACCAACGGTGGGGTGGATTATTCCTTTGAATGTGTCGGCAATGTCAATTTAATGCGCTCGGCTTTGGAATGTTGTCATAAAGGCTGGGGCGAATCAGTGATTATCGGTGTTGCCGGTGCCGGCCAGGAAATTTCCACCCGACCTTTCCAATTGGTCACCGGACGGGTTTGGCGCGGTTCCGCCTTTGGCGGTGTTAAAGGCCGCAGCCAGCTACCCGGCATGGTTGAACAGTATATGAAAGGTGACATTAAAGTCGATGAATTCGTCTCTCACACAATGCCCCTTGAAGACATTAACAAGGCCTTTGATTTCATGCACAAAGGCGACGGCATTCGTTCTGTTATTACATTTGATTGAGGTATCGATTATGGAAACATTAAAAAAACACCGTTGTTTTGAGGGCGAACTAGGCTTTTATAAACACGACTCAAAGGTCAATAATGCCCCCATGACCTTCGCGGTTTATATGCCGCCACAGGCCAAAAAGAAAAGAGTGCCTGTTCTTTATTATTTATCAGGACTGACGTGTACCGAAGAAAATTTTATGGCCAAAGCCGGCGCCCAACAATATGCCGCCAAACACGGCATTGCTTTGGTCAGTATGGATACCAGTCCGCGTGATTTAGGCTTTCCGGGTGAAGATGACAGCTATGATTTCGGATCCGGTGCCGGTTTTTATGTGAACGCCACCGAACAACCCTGGGCCAAACACTATCAGATGTACGACTATGTGGTGGATGAATTACCGGCCTTTATTCAACAACATTTTCGGGTCGATTCTGACCGCATGGGTATTTTTGGTCATTCCATGGGTGGTCATGGCGCCTTAATAATTGCCCTAAAAAACCCGGGCAAATACCGTTCAGTCAGTGCTTTTTCACCGATTGTGGCGCCCATGCACAATGACTGGGGCAAAAAAGCCTTTAGTGGTTACTTAGGTTCGAATGAAGAAACCTGGAAGCAGTATGACACTTGCGAACTCATCAAACAAACCAACAGCAACATTCCATTGTTTGTCGATCAAGGCATGAGTGATGAGTTCCTCACCGATTACTTGCAACCTGAACGTTTGCAAGCAGTGTGCCAGGAACAAAACCATCCACTAACCATGCGCAAGCATGACGGCTATGATCACAGCTATTACTTTATCAGCACATTTATGGAAGATCACATCGACTACCATGCCGATTTATTGTTAGCTTAGATTTTTCAAGCGCGGTCTTCAGCACCGCGCTTTTTTTAATCAAGACGAATAAAACAACCCAAAAAGCACATACAAAATAACACTCAAGCCACCACCCACCAACGCATAAGGTAATTGCGTTCTGACATGATCCAACAAATCACAGCCGGCCGCTAAGGAGGCAATCACCGTGGTGTCGGAAATCGGCGAGGCATGATCGCCAAACACCGAACCACCCAACACCGCACCCAGCACCAAACCCGGTGAAATCCCCAAAGTCACCGCCAATGGAATGGCAATCGGAATCAGAATACCGAATGTCCCCCAGGAGGTGCCGGTGGTAAAAGAAATAAAGCCCGACAACACAAATACCAGCGCCGGAATCGCCCACACTGGAATAAAATCACCAATGGCTGACGCCACAAACTCACCGGTTTTTAAATCACCCATGGCGCTAGATAAAGCAAAAGCCAATAACACCAAGGTGACCAAAGGCAATAGTTCTCCCATACCGGCAAACACTTGTTGCATCAAATCTTTCGTTGGTTTTTTCGCATCAAATCGCAATAAACCAAAAGCCAGCATGGTGGCCAAAATAACCGACCACAAAACCGATTCAGCACCGGAACCTTGTCGCAAATCACCGTCTCCGGTGATGAACATAAACAGCAATATACTGCTGACCATTAAAATCAACGGCCATAACATATATCGCTTTTTAGTGGCGGTCGGCAGTGGTTCAGTTTTCTCATCCAAAACCATGGCGGCTTCCATTGACTTTAAAGGACCATAAACACGGGTACTGAGCACGGTATAAAATACAATAATTAAGGTGATAATGGCATAAAAATTAAAACCGATGCTGCTCACCATCACTGCCACCGGATCGGCGACACCGGTGTCTTGCACATAACCTAAAATAGCCGCACCCCAGCCATTGAGTAAAATCAACACACTAATCGGCGCACAGGTGGCATCAATAATATACGCCAGCCGTAATCGGCTCATGTGATAGCGATCAAATAAGGCTTGTGAGGAAATACCGGCGGTCAAAACACTCATGTTGGTGTCAATAAAAATACTGCTGCCTAAAATAGCCGGTAGCAGTCCGGCTTTGCGTTGACTGTTGACCCAGCGTTTGTGGGTCAACCAATTAACAAATGCGGTCACCCCACCGGATATTTTAATCAGTTGAATCAAACCACCAATTAACAGACTAAATAGCAGTATACGGGTGTTATAAGCACTGCCAAAAACGCCGACAATGCGATCCACGGTATCGGTAAATGCCAAAACCGGATGACCAGCGACTAAAATTAATGACGCCGTAAAAATAGCCAACAACAGTGCAATGGTCACTTCACGGCGCCAAATGGCATAAATAATCGCCACCAACGGCGGTAAAATACTTAACCAACCCATATTGTTTGACCTGTGGGAATAATCATTGGATTAGTTTAAAGGAAATCACCGTTAAATGGTCAATCCCGGGATAAATTTCCGCAATCAATTTTTTCAGGGCAGTCAACGACATCGCCTCTCGCTCGGCATGGGACTCATTCAAATCCTGAAAATGAATGGCCTCAACAGCAGTAATTTCAATCTCAGCAACACGCTCACCATTCGAATCACGCAACACATCCAGCCGCGACCCGGGCTTATATCGGTACCCGGATGCACTGCGAATGGTGATGGTTTTATCACCACCTAAAATAGCCGGTATCAAATTATCGTAAAAACGGATTGAGTGATTCATGACCTAATTATTAACACACGACCAATATTTTACAAGCCATCGGTAGCGACAAGGCATGCCTTGTCGTTTTCCCAATACGGAACAGCTATAAATATTCTGCCGTAGACTGAGCCCGTCGAAGTCGCTGTTTAAAACCTGTTTTAAGGAACAAGCAAAAGCATTATTAATATCAAATTCTGTTTGTGGTAATCTTAGTGTTTAACCCCATTCAATGATATAAATTCAGAGTAACCATGGCAAAAACCGGCAACAAACGACTTAAAACCATTTACCAGATGCTCAGCAACGACGACGATACCCGCGCTTGTCTGCAAATCCCTGAAAACGCTTGTCGTGCACAACCCGTGAATTATCTACTGTTCTTACTGGCGGTGGGTTGTTCACAGATCAGTGACAAACTGGCCAGCACCAAACTGGTTTTACCGTGGTTATTTTCAACAGCGGGTATCCCAAGTTTTTTCAGTGGTTTATTGGTGCCCATCCGCGAATCGGGCTCCATGTTGCCGCAATTGTATATTGGTGCCTGGGTACGCCAATTTCCACGGCGTAAATGGTTTTTGGTGGCCAGCACCCTGGCTCAGGCCCTATGTTTATTGAGTATTATTCCGGTGGCGCTGTGGATGCAAGGATCTGCCGCCGGCTGGACAGTTATCGGTATCATCACGCTATTCAGCTTGGCACGTAGTTTTTCATCGGTGGCTTCTAAAGACGTACTGGGGAAAACCGTGGATAAAACCAAACGTGGCCAAGTTAGTGGCTATGCCGCAACCATTGCAGGTATTACCGGCATCATTGTCGGTCTGAGCCTGGCCTGGGGTTTGACCATGGACACGGTTCATATCTTATGGTTATTGGTGGCGGCCGCAGGCACATTCAGCCTATCCGCCCTACTTTATGGCCTGATTAATGAGTATAAAGGTGCCACTGATGGCGCCCGCAGTGGCCGGTATGCCTTTAAACAGGCCATTGATTTGATGAAAAATGACGCGCCTTTTAGACACTTTGTCATAACCCGTGCTTTAATGCTGAGCTCCGCCCTGGCGACACCCTACATCGTGATGCTGGCGGAACAAAGTCACTCAAGTTGGTTTGGTTTAGGCATTTTTCTCGCCATTTCCGGCTTGGCCAGTGCCCTGAGCAGTGTTTTCTGGGGTAACCAATCTGATCACAACAGCCGGGGCGTGATGACCTACACCGCCGTGATAACCACCTTAATTTGTCTGGCAGCCGCGGGCGTTAATTGGTTACCGGAAGCCTCGCATGCCTATCTCTATGGCTTTCTGTTTTTTGCCCTGTCGGTAACGCACCAGGGCGTACGTTTAGCCCGCAAAACGTATGTGGTTGATTTAGCCGAAGGCAACCAACGCACCACCTATGTCACCGTCA
The DNA here is from genome assembly GCF_026410405.1 of Marinicella gelatinilytica. GTDB lineage: Bacteria > Pseudomonadota > Gammaproteobacteria > Xanthomonadales > Marinicellaceae > Marinicella > Marinicella gelatinilytica. The sequence goes on from NZ_JAPMLN010000015.1 coordinate 64,233, forward strand.
GCAACACCATTATGGGGGTTCTGCTGCTGGTGGTCGGTGTTATCAGCGCTTTATTATCACAACTGGCCATTCCGGTGGCTTTGCTGTTTTTTGCTTTTATCAGCTTATTGGCGGCGATCACATCACGCACCATGAAAAGTGTTTAATAAGGTCCTATAAAGTGAATTACATGACTGTAACCGCAGCTCTTGCAGGTTCCTTATACATTAGTCTGAATTGAGTTGCAGTTAATCGATAAAGATTTTTTCTAAATGGTCATACACTTCTTTACTGGACAACAGCCCTAAGTGAGACACATGAAAAACCGTAAACTGGTGTTTCTTAGGGATGCCCGTATGCCGGGATTTCTTGGGGTGACGACCCAGCGCTGAATTCACGGTCACCAGACCATCTCCCAGCATTTCCTTATGGGGCGCTTTATCATCTTTTGCGGTACCGGCAATGGCATAACTTTTAATGTGTCTGGGTAACTGAACCGACTGACCATCATCATGAATACGTCCTTTACGCAAATCTTTTATGCCCTGACTGCGGATTTGCGTTAATTGCACAAAAGGCGCACTGTAGGGACTTATTTTCAAGATGTATTCCATCAAATGACCGGTTTTTTCTAATAAGGCCCCTTGATGCGGGGTGCCTAAAAACACCAGTTTTTCAATCCGATGTGGCCATAAATTATTATCTTTCTCTGCCATTTGTAAGGCACTGCGAACAATCAAACCACCCATACTAAAAGCCAGGACATTTATTTTTTGCTGTTCCTCCATTAATGTATCTAGCTCAGACACTAACAGTGCCAATTTACGGCCATTGTCAGCAATTGCCAAGCCACTGTTGTAATTCAGATAAATCGGCAAATAGTGACCGCTATCCGCCAGCACTTGTCCATGGTTATGATCTTTTTGTTGCCATGACTGGGCATTCAGGCATAAACCATGGATCAGTAATAACGGCTTAACATTTGGGTTTGACCACAGAATTGCCGCCTGCCGGATAGAAATTTCCTGGTTTTGATACACTAAAGTCATCTCAAGTGCCAAGGGATTGTCAGTGGCGGCTAAATGATCGCCAATGATGCCGTTTAACACAGCAACCCAGTGGTCTCGACGTTTTGTTAGTAGAACATCAGGCAGTAACGGCGTGAATCGGCTTAAGGCGAAATTAATGCTTCGGTAAGATAGTCGCGTGGTGGCCCGAATACTGCGATAGATAAAACCGGTGAGGCCGTTTGTTTGTTTACTTTGACTTAACGTACCGCCTAAATTCAAGACACTTTGATGCACAGAATCAACCACATCAACCACCCCGAGAATGCCTTCTTGCGCCAATTGATTCAGGCCTTTTAGGTCATTCACATGATTTTTTGTCTTGGCATCAGATTCTTTAATAGTGTTATTCATCAGCGGGCTCAAAACGGTAATGCCCGGTGATTGAATAGCTGAACAAAATATCTTCTAATTGCGGTCCGGCACCGATATTATGCACAATCAAGGGCCGTCCTGAGCTGGATGACCGCTGGCCCGTTACGATACCAATATGCGGCAAGTTACCAGGCAACATCCAAGTAACCAAATCACCCGGTAGATAATCATCTGCTGTTTGAGAAATCGGCAAAGATTCGCCATGCCGTGTCAAAAAAGTCTGCAAATTCGGTACCCGGCGGTGGTCAATATTGCGATCTGTACCTGTTAAACCCCAAATACGTTTCGAGGGATAGGCGCTAAAATGAGCTTTCATATCCTCATGCACCAGAACCTGCAAATCCACCCCCAAAGCCCGGTAACTGCGAATCACCACATCGGTACACACCCCGATATCCGCCGGCACATCACCACCCGGGTAATCAATTGACCTATAAGCACCATCATAACGCACCGAATGATTGGTACGATCAATCGCCGCTTCAGCTAAATTCTGTTGAAAAACCTGTCCATAAACTGCCGAACTCAATAAGCATAAAGCGATGATAACTATTTTATTCATAGAAATTTTCATTACATTTTAAAAAAATGAGCCTAACAACAAAATCAGCCATAAGAAAAAAGCAACAATAGACGCACGAATTAACCAAACCGGCATTTCACATTTGCAGTAAGTTAATAACCCCACACTCAAAGCCACCGGCCAAAACCCATACATCACTGACGTCGCAACGCCTTCAAGTAAATCATGGTGTTTATGACCAGTTGTACCCCAAACATATTGCACCCCATAATAATAACCCACAAACAGGATTAAATAGGCAATAACTGTACTAATCATTAAAATTATCTTGGTAATAATTGGCATGTTATCGTTTGCTACTTAAGCGGCTTTTTATCGGTTAAAGTCACCACATATTCATAACCATAGATAACAATAAACGCCATTAAAATCCAGGACAGCCAGTTAAAGGCATTTTGTACCAAAGCCACATGCCAGGGATTACCAATGACAAAATCCATCAAAGGCTGACGAATTAGGCGACCATTTAAAGCCAGTAATAAAACAGAAAACAGCAATGCTGATTTAAAACGCCCTATTTGGATGAATTTGTAACGACCAAAATAATATAAACCCACCGCCCCTAAACCCATTTCAATCGATGTAATAGCCGCCACATAACGCACATCCCACGAGGGTTTAACCTCCAGACCTTGCATTTGCGTACTAATCCATTGCGGTAACCATTCCACTGTAAACACATGTACCACAAAGCCACTGAAGGCTGCCAAAATAGCAACCACCAGTAGCAAGATAATCTTCATGGTTTATGAGCGATCATGGTTACCTTGAGTAGAATCTTTTGAATGATTAACTGTCAAATCATTTAAAGATCCAGAAATATATTTATGAATAATACTGGAAACTAATGTTTGGTAAGGAATACCTTGTTGCAAGGCTTTGGACTGAATGGCCATAAAATCACGATTTGAAATACGCACATTAATCCTTTTATCTTTTTTACTGGTAAAACCAGCAACCGCCTTTAGTTCAGCGCGACGTTCGTCAGTCAAAACAGATTCAAATTGACCTGATTCAACGGCATCCAGTAATTTTTGTTCATCTTTAGATAGCTTAACTTGATTCATTTTCCTCTCCGAGATAAATCTTAGTGAACTTCCTGCTTGGAATAATGGTTTTTAAAAAGATTTCTTGTTCATTTTCTACATAAGGAACTAAATAAATGTAATCAATAATTTGCACGATAAAAATTCTTTGATTTGGATATGTCTGCCTATTTGGATGAATAATATCGTCTAAAACGAAACCATGTTCTATATAAAAAACAGCCTCTTCAAAAGACACATTTCTTTCTAAAATCAATTGCTTATTTTTATCGTTATTCCAATTGAAAATTCTCATGGTTTTATTTTAACACTAATGTGTGCGTTTTGTCATCATATAGATTTTAAATCACTGAACAGCCCATCCATACCTGAAATAAATTCCCGCTTACCGCCAAAAGACGGATGGCGGATACGCTGAATGGCATGGTTTGGAAAAGCTTTTTGTGCCGCTAACTGGCCCTTACGGCCAATACCGGCAATAGTTGTCGGCTGAAAAATATCGGCCAATTGTTGAAGATATCGACTGCCCTGTTGAATCTCATTTACGGTGGGCGCTCGGTTGGTTTTGGGTCGACGAACTTGATAGGGATGAAACGGAAAGGCATTCCAAAATAAAGGTGTTTGTTGCTTTTCAGTCAGGTATTCCCACACCATGGTGGCGGTATTTTCTGATTCTTGGCTGGTTAAAATCAATTTTGATTTTAATTCCAGCAATAAGGGGTGATTAAAGCGCGAATATATATCACCACAACTAAACGGAATACCGGTCAAGCGGCCGCCCTTAAAGCCCAAAGCCTCACCCACCAATAACACAGGTCGGCTATTGTGATGCTTAACTGTTATTAGGTACTGATAAAGATTGGCTGCCAAATCAGGATTTTTATAAGGATTATGGGTCTGCGGTCGATAACCACGACATGCAAGATCATTAACAAATTTTTTGATACAAACCATCTTTTAAAGACCTTTGAGAATCAGCGTCAAGCCTCATAATAACACCAACAATAATAAAACCCACAACAACCTTGCCGTCGAAGGACGGCATCCAGTGTCTTTGCACGGCAACCATATGGCACTATAAGTTTAATCTCAGAATAAGACTTTGGCATACTTTCGAAGTCTCTTAAGATACTTTACAGTTGCCGTGATTCTTCTCAGCACCACGCTATAAATTAGTTTAACACAGTCAACTGACTACACTGGTCTTGTATATTGTGATAATATACATATATGACTGATTGGACACAGATAACCGGATTTCAATGGGATACTGGTAATGCACGTAAAAGTGTTGATAAGCACGACGTAAGCCAACATGAATCAGAGCAGATATTTTTTAATCAACCATTACTTATTCTGCCGGATACAAAACATAGTCAAAACGAAATTCGTTATCATGCGTTGGGTAAAACCGACCAGAATAGATATTTACATATCACGTTTACATTACGCGAAAACAGTCGTTTAATCCGTGTTATTTCGGCACGTGATATGCATCGTAAGGAGAAAATGATTTATGAAAAAGCTTAAAAAAATACCTCGATTTGAATCAGAAGCTGAAGAACGGGCTTTCTGGGAGCAACACGATTCCAGTGATTATGGGGATTGGTCAAAAGCGCAACATGCCACATTACCTAATCTAAAACCTTCTACCAAAACCATTTCGATTCGATTGCCAGAAAGTTTATTGTACAGCATTAAGATTGAAGCCAACAAACGCGATATGCCCTACCAGTCGCTCATTAAAGCATTGTTAGCTGAGGATATTAAAGAAATCCGAAAATCTTAATAGCGTTTAGCCATCATCCCAATATCTGCGGATTCAACTGCCAGACCGTGTAATTAAGAAACGCGGCAAAACTAACCCACAATACATACGGTATCAGCAACGCACCGGCCCAAGGTTGTACCCGCCAGAAAGTCACTATTGTGGCGACAATCAAAAACCACAGTACAATAATATCAATAAAGGCATAGGCACCCAAATGCCAGGCAAAAAACAACCAGCTCCATAGCGCATTAACCGCCAGTTGAACTAAAAATAAAAGCAACGCGGTTCTGTGTTTTCGAAAACCACCTTCCCGCCAGACCAACCAGGCGGCAATAGCCATCAGTGCATACAATGTAGTCCAAACCGGACCAAACACCGAACCCGGTGGCGCCCACGTCGGTTGGCTTAAATCAGCGTAAAAGGATCGGGCCTGGATTGATGCCACTGCACCAATCGCTGAAGCTGCAAAACTAATCACCAGCCAAACGACTAAGCCGAAAAATTGTTTTTGTTTTGATAACGATGTCATAATTCACCTTTGAAAATGTTTGTCATTAATTATAACGACTGTTTTAACTTGAATACCGTAAAAATTAAGTCAAAAGTTAATTTCATGGACACATACTTGCCTATATCCAAATCTGTCACAAACCAGCGTTTTCTGGGCACTGTAGCCGTGAGTCTTGCGCCGGCCATTCCCAACAGCATGGTTTATTGCAATTAATACAGAAAACAGCCTGAAATCGCTTAGCTGAATGACTGTACTCAGCTCTCTAAAGGGCTGTTGCTAAAATCAAAATTGCGATGCTTAAATAGACAACGATAAATAGGTAAAACAACACCGGGCTGTCTTCTCGGCTGTAATAATTCGCGCGAAGACCGCGAGAACCTGCCATCACCTTGCCGAATATAAGCCCCCATATTGCCATAGCGATTAGAATTAAACTGATTAATATGAGTAGGGTTGATGACATCATGGTTTGTAAATTATGGTTACTCTTATAGTTTAACCTGATTTAACAACGGATTGGTATCCAGCAAATTATCCATGTTATAGTTACACGTGGCAATTTTTACATTTCAAAAACACGGGAGCTTATTTTGGAAACAGGTACCATGATTTCGTTGGCCGGCTACTTTATTGTTATGCTGGGAATTGGACTTTACGCCTTTAAAAAATCCACCAGCGACCTGTCCGGTTACATGCTCGGCGGCAGAAACTTACACCCGGCGGTGGTGGCTTTATCCGCAGGCGCCTCCGACATGAGTGGCTGGATTATGATGGGTCTACCCGGAGCCATGTTTATCAGTGGCTTTAGCAGTACCTGGATTGCCGTTGGCTTGGTTGCAGGGGCCTGGACAAACTACTTCCTGGTGGCACCCAGATTGCGGGTTTACACGGAAAAAGCCGACAATTCCATCACCATCCCCGATTACTTTGCTAATCGCTTTGCCGATAACAACAACATTTTGCGTATTATTTCTGCGGTGGTAATTATTATCTTTTTCACCATTTACACCTCATCAGGCGTGGTGGCCGGCGGTAAATTATTTGAAAGCTCATTTGGTTTAAGCTATGAAACCGGTATGTATGTCACCACCGGAGTGGTTGTTTTATACACCCTGTTCGGCGGTTTTTTGGCGGTTAGCCTGACTGACTTTGTGCAAGGCTGCATTATGTTTTTGGCTCTAATAATTGTGCCACTGGTGACCTATTCATTATTGAATCAGCCCATGACTGCCACCCTCACTGAAATTAATCCGGATATGCTCAGTTGGTTGGGTGCCGGTTCGGTACTGGGGGTTATTTCAGCGCTGGCCTGGGGCTTGGGTTATTTTGGTCAACCCCATATTATTGTGCGCTTTATGTCGATTCGGCACGTGAAAGACATGCCCATCGCGCGGCGCATTGGCATGAGCTGGATGATTGTCGCTGCCCTGGGTGCTGTGGCCACCGGCTTGTGTGGCGCGGCTTACGCGTATGAAAAAGGTATTGCGGTGGATGATCCGGAAACCATTTTCCTGATTTTATCTCAGGTCTTATTTCATCCGCTGGTGGCGGGCTTTTTATTGGCGGCCATTTTAGCGGCGATTATGAGCACCATTTCATCCCAATTACTGGTGAGCTCAAGTTCTCTCACTGAAGATTTTTATAAAACATTCCTACGCCAAGATGCCGGCAATAAGGAATTGGTTTTTGTGGGTCGTTTAAGCGTTATTGCGGTGGCTTTATGCGCCATCTATCTGGCCTATGATCGAGACAGCAGTATTTTGGATTTAGTGAGTAATGCCTGGGCCGGTTTTGGTGCTGCGTTTGGTCCATTAATACTGTTCAGCCTGTATTGGAAACGCATGAACTTAGCCGGTGCCATTGCCGGCATGGTGGTTGGTGCGGGTACAGTTCTGTTTTGGATTTATGCACCGTTCACCATTCAGGGCGCAAGCTTGAGTTCAATTATTTATGAGATTGTACCCGGCTTTTTGATGGCTTGTTTGGCCATTGTTCTGGTGAGTTTATTAACTCAAAAACCGAATAAAAACATTACCGATTTATATGATGAAGTGAATCAGTCTTTTTGATTATTACATATTGATTGGTTTAACTTTACCGGGCTTACCGGCACCTAAGCCCACCAGGAGTTTCAAAAATCCAACCACAAGCAACATGGCAATGGGGACTGACCAGCCGCCGCTGAGGTCGAATAAGCTGCCGAACAAAACCGGCCCAATGGCTGCTACCGTATAACCAATGGATTGCGCCATGCCGGATAATTCTGTGGCGCTTTCTGTATCAGTAGAACGCAGCACAATCAGTAACAAAGCCAAGCCGAAGGTACCACCCAAAACCAGGCCAATCAAAGAAACCCATATCGCCACCGGGCCCAGTTGCGGAAACAATAAACCAATAATGCCAATGCTTTCTATGCCAATCAGTATGGCAATAATGAGTCGCTGATCCTGGGTTTTACCGGCCAAATAAGGCACCAGCAAAGAACCGAAAATACCCATGGCTTGTGACAGAGACAACATCCAGCCGGAAAACTCAGGATCATAACCACGGCTCAATAAAATCGCCGGCAACCAGGCCAGAATGACATAAAAGGTCAGTGATTGCAGTCCCATAAACAAGGCCACTTCCCAGGCTTTTAACGATTGCCCCATGTGCTTCATGGCGGCCATAAAACGGCGCTTAGTGGCCGATTTTTTAAGTCTGAAATATTGCGGTAGCCAAACAAAAAAAGCCAACAAAGAAACCAGCCCCCAAACCCCCAAAGAACCACGCCAGCCGAGATTAAGATCATGCGCCAAGGGCACACTGAGGCCTGCCGCTAAAGCCGCACCAACGGCCATCATGGCTGAATACAAACTGGTCACAAGCCCTGATTTTTTGGAAAAATTACGCTTAGTTAAACTCGGCAATAATACATTACCCAATGCAATCGCCATACCCAGCATTAAAGTACCGATATAGAGCGCCGGAATCCAGTCAATTGAGCGAATACCGATACCAGCTGTTAATACCAGCATGGCACCCAATAAGGTGCCGCCAATACCAAACCGCTGTGTAAACAAAGGCGATAAAATCGACACCACACCAAAACACAACAACGGCAGAGTCGTGAGTAAGCCCAACATAAAATTAGACAACCCCGTCGCCATCCGAATATCATCAATCAACGGACCGACAGCAGCTAAAGCCGGACGCAGATTGATGGCGATAAAGAGAATACCGATAATCAATAACAATTGACCGGGTTTAAAGATTTTTTCGGGTGGTTTAGAAGGCATTTTTATTATTTTTGTCAGCATTAAGAGTAGATCCATGATCCCGAGGCATCAGTCTTTATTAAGATACCTTCACTGTATCGACTTATCTTAACATGAATGAAGAAGCGCACGATTGACCATAATCGAATTAACTCAATGAGCTGGCTGAACACATCTATAACATTAAAATTCGTTCCTAACCGCCATCAACAATAAAAGATGTACAATCGGCATGTTGCAAACGAATTGATTTAATCGGTGCATATTCGTCAGAATCTACAAACGCTTGGGCACTTTTAAAATCTGGGAATTCAATAATGACCACCCGCGTTGGTGACCACAAATCTGTCTCTCTGACATCCATGTTACCGCCTCGGGCACGATAAACCCCACCGAACTTTTCGGCGATGGGCTTGGCCTGTTTTTTATAGTCCTCATAAGCTTTGTCATTCTTTATTTTAGTATCAACAATTAAAAATGCGCTCATAGTGATTCTCTTTTACCCACGCCCCATAGGATGCGGTAGGAGTTATACGTTAGTAAATAATATGCATTAAATAAATTCAAGTTGGATATTTAAAGTTGCACTCTATTGTTAACATTTAAGTTACGTGAAGCAAAATACCAGTAAGTGCCTCGTAGATACCAAAATGGTAATGTTTTTATATAATCCCTTTGTCTAGCAATCGATTCAGTAATTAACATAAATAAATCCTGCTTTTCAGCATTTACAGAAACCTGATGCGCTTGTCCAATGTCACTAACGACATCTTTATGATACGTATATTGGTCATCATGACTGATTTTAGTGAACGATTGAATATAAGAGTCAGGTGGCTTCGGAAGGCTCAGTGCGTCTTTAGATGATGCCGTTGTTAAATCAATGTTGTTTTCAAAAATAGTACAAAAATCAATATTATTTTTTATTTTTGAAACGTATAACAGCGCCCACGTTTTAGTTGAATCTGACCACCAGGCAGAACACATAAGAGCAGGCCCATTAATTACACCATGAAATAAAAAGTATTTATTATGTTCAAAACCATTACTAAGGCACCAATCTGAGAATGTTTTGTGCGCTTTTATAAAATTTTGATCGTTAATGAGTTCAACTTCTTCCAATAATTTTTGAGCGTTAGAAAGGTGCCGTACAGACTGATAATAGCTGTAGTTTATGATGGCCCAAAAAGTGAGTAAAAAAACGAATATATATGTAATTCCCATTATTAAAATTAAAACCTTATAAGTAGTTTCACTTTAATCATCAGCACTCAAGTTAATGGCCAAATTTCAAATAAACAACTGATACAGATGACAACACCATTCAATATTTTGTGTTTTTAAGCACACAATTGATTTCTCTCCACGATTATAATGCCTTATTTGCAATAAAAACAAAATGCATCGTCTTTTTATCATTTCACTGTTATTAACCAGTTTCCTCATTCCCGACAAAGCGAGTGCTTGGAAGTTATATGATGTCGAAAAGGACAGTCTTTATTTGTGGGCTGGGACCTATACCCACTTTAACAATAAAGACACCTATTCAGGCGGTGCATGGTTAGTCAGTTTAGAGGTTATTAAACCCAATAATCACTTATACGGTCTGGCCTTGTTCAATAACTCGTTTGACCAATTCTCCCAATACCTGTTCTACGGCAAAATGTTTAACCTCGATAGCACTTACCCCGGACTTCGCGCCCAATTGACCGCCGGTTTGATACACGGCTACAAAGGCGAATACAAAGACAATTTACTGTTGAATGAGGAATTAGGTGTGGCACCTGTTATCGTACCGGGCATCGGCTACCAAAAAAACCAATGGGGTGTTGATTTATTTTTACTTGGAAAACAAGGTGTACTGTTGGGTGTAGGTTATCAGTTTTAAGCGACATCAAAGCCAATCAATAAACGTTAAATCAGTTCATTGATTGGCTGATATTTTTATTTCAACATCACCAAGTCAACATAATTATTCGACCGGCAAATAAGTAAACCAGGTCACAATGGCTCGGTTATTTTCAAGGACATCAATGGTAAAGCCCTCACCATTACGTTCGGCACCACCATAAAACGAACCCGCCATCCATTTATTATCATTAACATTCTGAAATCCCACAGCCTCACAGGCTAAACCGCCGGGATTCATGGCCAATCGGTTAACGGTATATCCACCGGCACCAAACGCCGTACCACCCGTTGATAGATTTGAGGCATAAATCATATCCGCCTCATGACAGTCATTGAAATCAATCATCAGTTCACCCCACTGTACCAATTCAATATCATCGGGATTAAAATCGTCGCCAAATGCACCACCTAAAGTGGCTGTAAACTCGGTGACTCTAATTTGATTACCAGTGATATCACCAACGCCGGTTACCCAGGCTTGACGCATATTCTCTACCTCTTGTATCATTGATTGTTTCTTTAACCTAAAAACAAAAGTCGCACCTCTTAGGCCACTATTTCCACTCGTAACAATTGTTTCATGACTAAAATCAGAAAGATCATAACGTCGAACTGTATTTAAGCTGTCGCTGGTCACCAGCATATGATTCGCACCATCTTTAACCATACCGGCCGCTCCTCCCATATAAGAAACTGTTTTTTGGAATTGGCCTTGTAGATTATATTGCAGGATGGCTTGATTTCCCCATGCTGTTACCAGCATCATGTTATTAGCAAATAGAATACTTCTTGGACGATCCAGACCATGATCACCAGAAGGTACAAAAGTGCTGCTCACACCGGTGTTTGGATTCACCCTTAATATACTGTCCGAATCATAACCGGGAACATAGAGAAAGCCATCCGGACCCATCGCCATACCAATATCAATGCCTTTGACCAAACCATTATTGGCCGGTAATATTGTCTTCACCTTTTTCCAAGTGGCGGTGTTCACTTCAATAACCTCATTACTTGAATAACTACCCAAATAAATACTTTCGTCAGTTTTTTTCACCACCGTAATTGGATTCTCCATAACACCAGGATTAAGCACTGTGGTTGGATTCGACAAACTATCTCTGTCAAATTTAACCAGTTTATGGCTGGATTCGCTGACCACAATAACATCACCATTTTGATCTTGAAAAATCGTTTGCGGGCCTTTTAAGACACCTGTATCAGATAAATTACGAATATAATCACCACTACAACCATCATAAATTTTTACACTGTTACTAAACCAACTGCTCACCAACAACAGGGAATCACAATTCGGATCCCCAATGTCTTGTGCTTGAATTGATGGTGCAGTTATAATCATTATTAATACTAAAAAAAATGTTCTCATAAAAATTTCCTCGTGTTTAAAAAGATTTGCAAATTAAGCTTTTAAGCCATAAAAAACCTTCGGAAAACTTCCTTTTGTGTACAAACACCCATGAATAGCCACCACACTCAACATAAAACCCATGAAATGCTGACATTTAATTCGTGGATTTATTGCCCGGAAACGGGTGTACTGAAAAAGGGTCGCACTGAGCATCGGCTTGCACCGCAACCAAATTTAGTGCTAAAAATGCTTGTAACTTCTGCGCCTCAAGTGATATCCAGACAAGCGTTTCTGGATGCAGTCTGGTCAGACCGAATCGTGAATGAAGATGCCTTATCAAGAACCATCGCAGAATTACGAAAATTATTGGGCGATTCTGCCAGTCAAGCCAAATACATAAAAACACGCCCAAAAAAAGGCTATCAGTTTGTGACAGAAGTTGAGACCATTAAAACCAAGAAGACTCAAAATCGCAGGTTGCAGTTTGTGACCTTATTTTTCTTAATGTTGCTTGTTGCGGTCATCGTAATTAATAATAAAAATACGTCCGTAAACCAATTACAAAATGCAGTAACGAATGCCAAAAGAGTGACTTTTCAACCCGGCATGGAACATCAAAGTATTCTCAGTGATGACGGACAGCACATTCTTTACGTGAAACAAGGTTCCAACAACAGAGAGATAGTCATCGAATCACTTGAGACCACAAACAATAAACAAACAATTCGTTTAGCAGGATATGACCTAGCTTCGCCCATTATCATATCAGACAGGCAAAGTGTGGTTATGACAGCTCGAAACGAGGATGGCTGTAGGCTTAAGCGGTACCACTTAATTGAGCAACAATTTACAGATTTAGCCAGCTGTCATTACAATGCTGAATCACGAACCATCGATTGGCATAGAAATGACCATGCCATTTACTATTCGGCTCCAAACAATAAAAGCGTAGGCATTCAAGCCATTGATATAGACACAAATAAAAACCTGACAATCACTGCCCCTGATAGCTTAAACGACTTAGATTGGTCGCCTAAAATAAGCCCCGATGGTCAGTGGTTAAGTTTTTCACGGGGCAATTATAGTGTTCGAAATTTATGGTTGAAAAATTTAAAGACTGGAGAAGAATCTGCACTCACCAACAATAAACATTATACAGTGAGTCACGACTGGTATGATTCTGAGCACCTGGTTTTTGACTCAGACTTAAATGGTAGTCGGCAATTATGGTTGATTAATATTCTGGATAAATCGACTCAATTACTGGGTGCATATGGTGCTCAACATCCATCCTTCGACCTGGCGCGCAGTCAAATGGCCTTTCAAGAAGTGAATTACGAAGCCAATATTTGGTTATATGATATGCAATCTGACCAACTGGAGCGGATTGTGCATTCCACAAAATACGATAACAACCCCTCATTTTCACCCGCCTCTGATCAGTTTGTCTTTTCCAGTAACCGACAAGATACCGGCTCAATTTGGTTATATGACTTTAACACGGCCAGTGAGCAGTTATTATTGAGTATCCCTGGTGCTAAATTAACCCGACCTATATGGAGTAAGGACGGAAAGTTTGTCAGCATAACCATTAACAACGATCAAGGCTACAGTACAGTGATCTATGATTTAACAACCCAACAAGTCAGCTCATCTCCATTTATCGAAAGTCACATCAGCACTGCTTTCATTGGCGAAAATTATTTTTCACTGTCAAAATCTGAAGACAATAAAGACCGCATTATTCATTCAATCGATGGCGTAAAGAACGTACTGCCCATAGAGTCTGTCAGTCGTTTTATGGTGTTATCTGACGGTGACCTGGTTTATTCAAAATCCAACCAAGATGGACTTTTTCACTATAACCGCACATCATCAATCGAGACCACGCTTATTCCTGATTTTGATCGTAAAGCATTGAATTTATGGACCGCTGTCAATCAATCTGTTTATTACAGTCAAGGTGGTAAGCAGGCCGGGATTTGGCGGTATAACTTGGCGACGGGTCGACAAGAATACATCACCAGCCATCGACCCTATTCAGTTGGGCCGGCATTGAGTGTGAACACTGAAGAAAACAAAATCCTTATCACCCGCACAGACCGTGCTGAATCCGATATTTTCATTTCACAACTAAAGCATTGATTATTAGAACATTAAACAGAGGTATTCTTTGACAGCCCTTGCGGCTTGAATACCTCTGTCGTCTTAAGCCGAAAGAAATCAGCTCAGATTGGATTTATTATTTGGGCGCTTTGGTAAATCGCAGATAAGGCAATTTAATATCAATCTCACCAAATTTATCTTTGGCCTGCTCATCGTTCAAGTCTAAACCGACTATGACATCTTCACCGGGTCGCCAATCGGCCGGTGTGGCAAGCGGTTTGCCATCAGTGGCCTGAATGGCATCCAAAGCCCGAATAATTTCCGCAAAGTTGCGCCCCACAGACATCGGGTAAGACATGGTCAGACGAATTTTTTTATCCGGCCCAATAATGAACACTGTTCTCACCGTGGCGCTGTCAGCCGCAGTGCGACCATCGGGTAAAACTGATTCAGCGGGTAACATGTCATATAATTTGGCCACCTGTAATGAAGTGTCGTCAATAATCGGGAAATCTGCCGGGGCACCGGCGAAGGCTTCAATATCACGCATCCATTTATGATGCTCTTCGACGCTGTCTACTGAAACACCCATGACTTTGGTGTTGCGTTTCTTGAATTCCGGCACCAGCCTGGCAACGGCACCAAATTCAGTGGTACAAACGGGTGTAAAGTCCTTTGGGTGAGAAAATAAAATGGCATAATTGTCACCCACCCAATCGTGAAGGGTCAACTCACCTGCGGTGGAATCAGTGGTAAAGTTCGGGGCAGTGTCATTAATACGAATGGTCATAAATACTCCTTGGTTTAATTACTTTAATTAACAATTATACACTTTTTCTAACACTATATCAACAAAACTTAATGTTAAGAGAGCAATTTGTGGGCTTGCCTGGCAATTTCCAGTTCTTCTTTAGTGGGAATAACCAATACCTTGACCTTTGATGACGGTGTATTTATTTCTTGAATGGCTTCTGCGTTATGCGCATTTTTAGTTTCATCTAAATCAATACCCAAGAAATCCATGTCTGCACACACCAATGCGCGCATCAAGCGGGAATTTTCGCCAATACCGGCGGTAAAGACAATGGCATCCAGACCATTCATAACAGCTGCATAGGCGCCGATGTATTTTTTAATGCGATAAGCACTCATATCTAAGGCCAGCCGACAATCTGCATTACCTTGCTCAGCCTGTGCTTCAATGTCTCTTAAATCACGGAAGCCGGTCAATCCCAATAAGCCGCTTTCTTTATTTAAAAGCGTATTCACTTTATCCAGATCATAGCCGAGTTTATCCACCAAATGAAAAATAATGCCATGATCAATATCACCACTGCGCGAGCCCATAATAAGACCGTTGGATGGCGTAAAACCCATGCTGTGATCGATGCTTTGACCGTCTTTAACCGCTGTCATGCTGCAACCATTGCCTAAATGTAGGGTAATAATTTTCGATTTTCTAAGCGCCAAATACTTAATCGCCTGTTGTGATACATACTGATGACTCACCCCATGAAAACCATAGACTTGAATACCGTATTCTAAATAGAGCTTTTTGGGGATGGCATATTGGTTGGCAATCTCCGGTATGGTTTGATGGAAAGCGGTATCAAACACCGCCACTTGCCGGGCCGCCGGAAACAGCTGCTCAGAGACCAAAATGCCTTCATAATTAGGCGGGTTGTGTAACGGTGCCAAATCAGCGAACGCTTGAATTTCCTGTTTCACCCGGTCAGTAATTAGGGTGGTTTCGGAAAACAACTGCCCGCCTTGTACCACACGATGGCCAACAGCAGTTATTTCGGACTTATCACCAATAACCCCGACCTCTTTATCCAGTAACAATTCAACGATTTTCTGTAAGCCTTGCTTATGATTCTCTATTGCCAGAGTTTCTTGGATATTTGCTGTCTCTGTTTTATAACTGAGTTGGCTATCCTGTCCACCGATACGATCTGCCATGCCTTTGCAAAGTAATTGTTCTGCCGGCATCTGTAATAACTGGAACTTGATGGATGAACTGCCGGAATTAATCACCAATATTTTCATACTTGCGACCCATCTTCTTGGGCCTGAATGGCGGTGACTACGACGGTGTTAAAGACATCGTCCACAGTACAACCGCGGCTTAAATCATTCACCGGTTTTTTTAGACCTTGTAAAATCGGACCAATGGCCAGGGCTTTGGTTTCACGTTGTACCGCTTTATAGGTGTTGTTGCCGGTGTTTAAATCGGGGAAAATAAAGACATTGGCCTGTCCGGCGATTTCAGATTCCGGCATTTTTAATTTCCCCACTTTAATATCAACCGCCGCATCATACTGAATCGGCCCCATGACTTTTAAATCCGGACGTTTTTGTTTCACAATACCGGTGGCTTGCCGGACCCGCTCGACATCCTCGCCCACACCGGAAGCACCGGAAGAATACGATAACATGGCCACTTTCGGCTCAATATCAAAGGCTTTGGCAGTGGCGGCAGAAGATATGGCAATTTCCGCCAATTCTTCCGCCGTGGGATTCGGATTAATCGCACAGTCACCATAAACCGAAACGCGGTCCTCTAACAGCATAAAAAATATCGATGACACCAGCTTGGTATCGGGTTTGGTTTTAATAAACTGAAACGCCGGCAGAATGGTGTGCTGGGTGGTATGGGCGGCACCGGACACCATACCATCGGCATGGCCTTTGTACACCATCATGGTACCGAAATAAGACACCCCTTCCATCAGATCTCGGGCAATCGCCAAGTTGACGTTTTTATGCTTTCGCAATTCATACAAGGTCTCAGCATAATCATCAAATCGGTCGGATTGTTGTGGGTTTATCACCGTAAGATGATCGAGATTTAAATCGATTTCATTGAGCCTCAACTGCTCTTTAATTTTTTCTCGATGTCCTAATAAAGTTACCTTTACCACATCCAAATCAAGCAACCGCTTAGCGGCCATTAAAATTCGCGCATCGGTGCCTTCCGGTAAGACGATGTGTTTTTTGGCCAATTTAGCCTTCTTCAGCAAGTTATACTGAAACATTCTCGGCGTGATGCCTTTGCTTTTAAACGTAATTAAGCGATGCAGTAACTCATCGATCTGCACATACTGTTCAAAGTCATTAATCGAGGCAAGGATTTTATCGGTGTTCTCGGCGTAGATTTGCGACTTAATGGCACCAATGCGATTGGCCGTTGAAAATGTACCCGTTTGCACAGAAATAATCGGCACAATCTCAGAAAGACCCTCAATCAGTTTAATAATGGAATCATCCGGCACCAAGCCACCGGTTAATACAATGCCTGAAATCGGCGGATAATTGGCCGACACATTGGCTTGTAACACACCCAAAATAACACCCGAACGATCGCCGGGCGTAATCACCAGTTCATGGTCTTGAATCAGCGGTAAATAATTACGCAGTTGCATGGCACCAACACTAAAGTGCCCGGCTCGGTTATTGATATAATCACCGCCAAAAAGAATCTCAGCGTCCAGTTCAGCAACAATTTCCTTAACCGATGGGTTGGCCAGCACCGGATTTAAAGGAATGGCACTAACCATCACTGATTTGGGTAACTGTTGTTTTAATGCGCTCACCACCTCAGACAATTTATCGGAGGTGACCTTATTGGCAATGGCCGCCAATACCTCGACACCTTTTTCCCGGAACGAATCGTGAGCCATATGTAAATGACCCGCCAATTGACTTAAGGAACGGTCTTGGGCATTGGCCAAAACAATCGCCGGCACCCCTAGATTTTGGGCAATCAGTACATTAATATCAAACTCATTAATGGAGGCGGTGGCAGAAAAGCTGGTACCTTCCACCAGTATAAAATCAAAGCGTTCTTCCAGAACCTTGTAGTGTTCAATAATGCGCCGGATAAGCTCATCTTTTTTATCATCATTAAGTAACCGAACCACCTCACTGCGATGATAAGCAAACGCCTCATCAAACGCTAAATTGAGGTTAAAGTGACTGATGACCGTATGAATGTGGTTATCGGTTTTACCGGGCGCCAGATCATCAATGATGGGTCGGAAATAACCGACCTTTGCCACCTTCCCTAACAGCGCCTGCATCAGCCCCAGCGATACAATGGATTTACCGCTGTTGGATTCAGTGGTGGCAATATAAACAGCTTTATTGGTGGTTTTATGGGTCATAAAAAGAACTCAAATTTATTATTATCCTATTGTAACTAATTTTAAACTAAACGATTGACTGATTAGGTGGTTTCTTAATCGTTCTGACTGCAGAAGTCCCGATAGGCTTTCTCAGTATCCTCAAAACCATATTGCTCAGCCAACTCCCAGGGCCGTTCGCACTGTTCAGTCCGCGGACACCAGCTGTAACCGGCTGAAGCAATACAGCCATGAGCATCACGATCACTGCCGGGCATCTCGCCACCATCAGCTGTTGATTCTTGTGAACAAGCACTGATAAAAGAAAAGGATAAAAGCAGAAGTAGCGTGGTTGTCTTCATGGGTTTATTATTCACGGTCTTTCCCCCACTTCATGGCAATGCCATAAGCAAGTGTCGAAACCATCACCCCCCAGAAAGTTAACAGTAAAACCTGAGACCAAAATTCCAATGTAGCCATTTGAAACTGTAGGTTTTCCATAAACCCTAAAGTTTTACCACGAGATTGCATGAGTTCACTCAGTTCTTGATGGGACATTTGATCCATCATTTCCGATTCAATCCCAGGTGAATAAACGATATTTTGGGTTGTGTAAACAATGAGCAAACCAAACACAATAATAAAAAGGATGGTTACACTCATAAAAAAGACGATAAAACGATTCATTTTTTAAGTTAAATTTAATTTCAGCTATTATGGCCTGGGATGATTTATGTAAAACAACAATCACTTCCTTTCAGACCAGTCATTAGGCCGTCTGCGATAATGAGCAACGAAAAGTATTTGGATACCACCATTAAGTGCTCTAATGCCGCTTGCGGACGGAGCCGGTGGTTCATTTCAGATGGCTTTGAATTCGATGCTCAAGTTCTTCGGCGGTGATGAGCTTCACGGCTCCTTGATCAATTTGCTTGGCTCGACGCTCAACTTCTTCAACCCAAAGCAACTCATGCTCTTTATCGCTGATTTCTTCCAAACTTTCTAATAATAAACAGGCGAGTTTAGCCCGTTCATCAACAGATAAATGTAGCACTTTATTTTTAATCTTAGTCGGTTCCATTCATAAATATTAGCATTGTGCTTTCGAGACAGCCACAAAAAATTAATATCTCCCTCGATTACAATAGAATAATCACCTTAATAATAAAGATTGAAATTTATTCATGTAGGGTAAACAACCCGCTTATTATCCGTGATTTTCGCACCGCTGGTTAAGGTTGCCGGATTGACTTTATCTTGCCCCATCAGATGAAATACCTGCTCTCCTCGGGCCAACAAATAATCAGCCACAATCCGCCGATGACAGCGCCACCAGACCGCTTCTGAACACATTATCGCGCATACCTGTTTGTGGCCTTGTTTGATTAATTCGGCCAAGCCGCTTTGAAAATCATCAGATAACGCGTAATCCGCATAATTATGAAAGCTTTGGTTGTTCCAAAAACCATTGACATCATCGGCGACTTCTTTACTTTTATGGCGCAACCCACCCAACTCAGGTATTAATTTATAACCAATACCAAACGGTGCCAAATTATCAGGCAAGACATCTTCATTGTATTGTGGATTGGTGCGGGACTTTGGGATGGTGCGAATATCAATCACCCGTTCTACGTCAGCCGTCTGCAGCAAAGCCACAAACTCATTAATTGTCCGCGTGGAATGACCAATGGTATAAAACGGATATGGCATGTATTACTGGTTCGGCGTTTTTCTTAATGCACTGCCTTTGTGGGCGGCGATGTGATCCGTTTTATCGCTTTTGATTTCATATTGCGGCTCATCTTCTGAGGCACGGTGGGTATGGCCTTTGTAGTCAAAATCTTGGGTGTGAACCTGACATATAGTACCACCAACCCGACCTGCTTCTGAGTTCCAGGTAACATGATCACCAACTTTATATTTTTTTGACATAAGATATTGACTCCATTAAATAAAATACAATTATTTTAACTAAAAATACGTAAGCATCTGTTATATAAGCTTTAAATTTTTATTAAAACCGAAACAAACTAATGGATTTTATAGGCACTCTATTCTGTTATTAGTGATGCCGCCATCAGTCCATCAATAACTTTTTTAGAAACAAGCTTTTTCTGTACAACGGCATTTTTTTGTTTTATTGTTATCGGTCTGATTCAGAACAAACCCCAAACACCAAGAGATAAGCGAATGAGTAGAGTAAGCATTATTAAACCGGCCATGTCGCATAGGGAAATGCCTTATTACGAGGCCAAAATTCCGGCAGGTTTTGCCTCACCAGCCACCGAATACCTGGGCGATACCCTGGATTTAAATGATTATCTAATTGCCAATAACACCGCCACTTTTTTTGCTAAGGTGGAAGGTGATTCGATGATTGGCGCCGGTATTTTTGAAGGCGATTTGATTGTTATTGATCGATCACTGGATCCCAAACATAATAATATTGTGGTGGCGGTGATTGATAATGACTTTACCGTGAAACGCTTGTGGCTGAAAGACAAGATCGAATTGCGTCCGGAAAACCCGGACTACAAACCCATTACTTTACGCGGTGAAGTGGATATGCGCATTTGGGGCGTGGTCACGGCGGTGGTTCGCAAATTTTGATAATTCGGTGATTACAATAAAGTCATGATTGCACTCTGTGATGTTAATAATTTCTATGTCTCCTGCGAACGGGTATTTAATCCGGCGCTGGAGAATAAACCCGTTATTGTCTTGTCGAACAACGACGGTTGTGCCGTGGCACGATCTAATGAAGTGAAAAACCTGGGCGTTAAAATGGGCGCACCTTTACATCAAATTCAGGATTTAGTTAAACAGCATAACATCGCGGTATTTTCCTCCAACTATGTACTGTATGGCGATATGTCGCAGCGGGTCGCTGATATCGTCGAGCAATACAGTGACCAAACCGAAATTTACAGTATTGATGAATTATTTATTAAATTTCAGGGTTTTGAGCACCTTAACCTGACCCGGCATTGCCAAAAAATGGTGAAACAGATTCACCAATGGCTGGGCTTACCGGTGTGCGTCGGCCTGGCGCCATCAAAGACCCTGGCTAAGGTGGCCAATCATTATGCCAAAAAACTCAATATCGATGGCCGTGTCCTCAACCTGTCTCACGAGTATTACATCAAGCAAGCCCTGGAACACCTGCCGGTCAATGAACTATGGGGTGTCGGTCGCCGCCTGTCCGAACAATTACGTCAAATGGGCATTGACACTGCTTTAGAGCTGAGAAATGCCGACATTAAAACCATGCGCAAGCGCTTTTCGGTGGTGATGGAGCGCACCATTTTAGAACTGCGCGGCATTTCCTGTATTGATTTTGATGCCGATCCTGACAAGAAAAAGCAGCTGATTTGCACCCGCTCTTTTGCCAACAAATCTTCTGATTTTGAGTTAATTAAACAGGCTGTTGCTTATCACGTCACCCGTGCCTGCGTCAGCCTGCGTCAACAAGAATCCGTGGCACAATGCTTAACCGTATTTATTAAAACCAACCGCTTTTGCCCAAATGATCGACAGTATTCAAACTCCATCACCATTCAACTGCCCCAGGCCAGTGATTTTACCGGTCATTTTTTAACCGCTGCCAGTCACGCTTTGAAAAAAATCTACAAACCGGGCTACCTGTATAAAAAAGCCGGCATTATGCTCACCAACTTATCGGACAAAGGCGCGCTGCAAACCGACTTATTCAGCCCCGATATCAACAGCCCGAAAAACAGCCAACTGATGCGCACCTTAGATGACATCAATGAACGCTTTGGTAAAGGTAAATTAAGAAGCGCCCGGGAAGGCTTTACCCAACAATGGGCCATGAAGTCCGAGCGAAAATCCAAAGAGTTTACCACCCGTTGGGATAATCTGTTGAATATACGCTAATCACTCTTGAGTAGGTTCAGGGTTTTTTCGGGTGCTTTTTGGTTTGAGCTTGCCGTTAATGTCGTTCAAAGCTAAATTGAATTTCTCCAGTAACTGCTCTTTTTTCGCCGGATCAACGTATTTGGACTCAAACACATCCTGGGTTTTTTGCAGGATATCGTTTAACTTCTTGTCTTTATAATCAAGCGGCTCGTAGATATCTTTGTCCGCCTCATCAAACAGACCAATCCATTTTTCTGACAACCTACCGTAGCTAAGTACCCGATAGAGATAGCGTCCCGGATTCTTCTGATGCCGAATCAAGCCCCAAATACCGGCACCCAAACACACCGGTAGCAGCACCAAATCCCGGAAACCATCAACAATGAGTTTTAACTGCAATACCACGGTGTCATGAATCACTTCATTGCGCTGATGATTGGACGTATTTTTAGATTCGATTTGTTTAGATTTGACTTGTTCGGCCATAATGAGGTACCTGCAGGGAACCCCAACATTATAAACCCAAAACATGGCAGCCACATGCGACAAAAGTCATTGTTTTCAATATACCAATTTCATGACAGAAGTTTTGTTATGCTTAACCCGTGGTGCATTTAGGCGATCTTGATTTTTAGGTTGTTAATATTCCTGTTTTCCAAATAATTTATCCATTGAATTATGGTCAGTGCAGTGATTTTTGCCATGATTCTGGTGGCGAACCCTTTAAATGTTTTTGCATAG
>NZ_JAPMLN010000016.1 GCF_026410405.1 Marinicella gelatinilytica
CTATGCAAAAACATTTAAAGGGTTCGCCACCAGAATCATGGCAAAAATCACTGCACTGACCATAATTCAATGGATAAATTATTTGGAAAACAGGAATATTAACAACCTAAAAATCAAGATCGCCTAAATGCACCACGGGTATCTTATATAAAAACATAACCAGTTTTTTCCTTATTTAGCTGTTCTTTCCTGTGCTATGGCTGGCTTATAAGTGGTTCAGCAAATAATCTTAATAGCCACATCATATAGATGTTTAATTTAACCCCGAAGTGACATTAATGATTAAGTCACTTATAAATAGGAGAGAACAATTATGAAAATTAAATCTTTAAAACTTATGTTGGGCCTTAGTGTATTTATAGCCGGAAGCGTCTCAGCAGAAACCTGGTGTAATGGTGGAACCATCGTTAATGTTGCCACAGTAAACTGGACAGGCACAGTTAACGAGAACATAGCCGGAAACATCATCGTCCCGCCTGGAAATAATGATCCCGAACGATACCAAGCGCAACATGCCGCAGCAAATTATTGCAGCACTTATAAAGGTGGTGGTGGTCCGACATTTGGCCCTGTTGTAACAGGGGCAGGCAGTGTATCAACTATAATTACAGGCCCATTCACATATACCAATACAACGAACAACTATGAGTTGTATATGGGTTTAAATTTCGAATGTAAAAAGTGTTATTCAATACCACCCTATAAAGAAATATTCGAATTAAAAATCGTTAAGCCATTGCCCGGTACAGAAGGTAACGCAGAATATGAGCGAGTTATCGAAAAAAGATAAACATCAAAACTTAGCTTGATTGGTCAAGGGTAGTAATTCTACCCTTGATTTATTTACGCAGAAGACTTTAAACAACACATTAAACTGACTCCAGTATTAATAACCAGCCATTAAAATTCTTTATCAAATCACTGTTTTAAAAATCAACAATCGATACAATGGCTTATTTTAAAGCTATTTATAATGATTATTGAAGATAGATCAGCGTCTCTATTAACCCCTGTTTTATCTTCTATATAAACGTGTGAATTGTATGCGCTGCTTTTTATTTTTGATGTTATTTGGCTTAGTTTTGTTTCCCATAGAAACACGCGCCACCACGGACAATTGTGAGAAAAGTTATGATTTAGGCGATTTTCATAAAGCTGAGATTATCTGTTTAAATGATCTCAAATCAGTAACTCCTGGTAGCTTGTCAGAACTTAATATACTTCTCAATTTAATGACCATCCAACAACACCTACAAGCACCTGAGAAACAAGACTACTATATCGCTAAAGCCAAAAAACACCCTGAATTTATAAACAACATTGCTATCCAATATGACTGGTATCGAAAAGTTGGCCAAAAATTTTACTTTGCGGCCGATTATGCCCAAGCCAAAAAACATTTAAATTCAGCCTATGAAATCGCACAAAAAGAATCAAATAATATCTGGTTAGGTAAAAGCCATAATGATTTAGGTTTAGCGGAAATGAAATTAGGGCGCTATAAACAGGCGTTGTCACACTTTCAAAACAGCCTCTTACAAAAACAGGAAATTGGTAATGACTATCAAATTGCCAAAACTCTGAATAACATTGGTCTCATCAATTTATATTTAGAACAACCCAATCAAGCAGTTAAATATTATGAATCAGCGTTAGCACATTATTTGGACTACAGTAAAAAAGATCAGTTTAATCAACAGGTTTTTAATGACATTACCCATATTTACGAAGATTTAGCAAAAGCCCATGGCGCCGCCGGTAACACCAAAGAAGCTGAGTTCTATGCTCAAAACATAGTCAGTTCCTTAGCTTCCAAAGCCAACAAATCAGAACACTTACGGGCACTGATTAACCTATCACGTTGGCATTGGCAAAATAACAATTATTTAGCACTAAAACAATTAACGACTGCTGCTGAGACTTTAATCAATAACGAATCAAACCCTGAATTTATAGCGCAACTTCATTTACTACAAGCCCAAATGCATGCCCAAGACAATCAGCTCGAACAAGCCCTTGTCCTCATTGAACAAGGGCTCAAAGCCACTGATCGAATACCGGGCTCAATTCTGTTGGCTGATTTACTTAAATTAAAAGCTGAGATTCTAGAGAACAGTCAACCAAAAAAAGCCTTACAAATTTTCAAACAGTACCATGAAATGCGCGCGCAGTTTTTTCAGCAAAAATATGACTCAGACTTAAAAACCATTCAACATCAAATTGATACTCACAAAATAGAACAACAGTTATTGAACCAAGAATTAGCCAACAGCCAACAACAACAAAGGCTTCAAAAGTTAACTAATATGACATTAGCTGTCGGGCTTATTTTATTTTTTGTTACCGCCTTGTTTATTTTTTACCTGCAAAGAAAGAAAAAAGAACAAGATTTATTAAAGCAATCAATTCGCTACCATAAACAGCAATTACTGGTTTTGCAAACCAACCAAAAGAAAGACACTGATGACGATCCCACAAACCACAAGGAAGAGCTAAAAATTGCTCTGGTGGAAGCACTTATTGACACCCTCACAATTTGGGAAAAAACAACTCAAACCAGTCATATTGAATTAGCAGAACAATCAAAAGTCTGGACAGTAACCATCGACAACGGCACATTACGAACACGCTCTCTGGATAAATATCTGTCATTAGATAAAATCCCCG
The DNA here is from genome assembly GCF_026410405.1 of Marinicella gelatinilytica. Lineage (GTDB taxonomy): Bacteria > Pseudomonadota > Gammaproteobacteria > Xanthomonadales > Marinicellaceae > Marinicella > Marinicella gelatinilytica. The sequence goes on from NZ_JAPMLN010000016.1 coordinate 2,668, forward strand.
AAAACCCGCGATGGCGAAATGTGGTTCAAACAGGACACTTTGTGCTTAGTCAAAAAAACTTGACGACAAAAGACCGGAAAACCTTAGAGCAGCACTTGGATGACATTATGGAGTTGGTCAGGACTTTATCGCTTAAAAGTTAATATCGATAAAGTCCTGTTTAACTGTTTAGTACGCTATTTTCTTTAATTCCTGTGAATAAGTGGCTTTTTTCATTTTCACTCCGACACAGTTAAAGTGTAACCCATGTGCTAATTTGTAATCGGTGTGGTGATTTTGTGTTGCACTGACACCGTCAGTAAACGTGTTTGGACCAATGTACTGAGGAATTAAGCCATTTTTGTACTGCGATGAATACAGTGAAGCATAAGCATCACATTTATTAATGGCGGCAGAACGTGCTTTAGAGAAATCGTCAAATACACCACAGGTTTTTTCAATGGCATCTGACTCAAAATCACAAATGGTTTTACCTACTTGCTTGTATTCCTGCGCTTTATTACTCGCTCCTGAGCGCTTAGTTAAGGTTTTCATTTCAAATTGAGCTTGTTGCAAATCAAGCGTATCTAATAAATCCTGCTCATCAAACTCAAAGGTTACGGCTATGTGATAATTATTGGCCTCGTAATCATCATTATATACCAGTATTTCAGTCAAAAAGTCGTGGCCATAAACCGGTGAAAACCCTAAAGTCATTAATAGTAAAATAATTTTTTTCATGTCATTCTCCAGATTATATTTATATAGATAATCATACATTTCAATCGTGATTGTCTCCATTGAATAACTGGAACAAACTGGAAAAAATATATTTTTATATTTAATTACAATAACTTAGGAAACATGTTGGTGTTTGACACATTGCATTTTAGGGTATTATTAAATCAACTTGTTTCACCTGCGTAGCAGACTGTAAACCAAAATGACCCAAGTAATAGTTGTAACTCGCCTCTTCACCCCAAATAGAAGAGGAATGAATGCCACCGACAGTACAACCACCGTAGCAAACAATTTGATCTGACCAGCTTTTAATCGAATATACGCGTTTTGCAAAAGTTTTATTTCTTATACTGTTTAAAAACGGACTACCAATCGATAAGCCCCAATAACCACAAGTGGATGTGTACATATTATAAGGGTAATATCCACAACTATGTAAACCACGAACTGCGCCAGCAATACCTACAAATTCGTTGACATTATTTGACAAGCCTAAGTCGATAATTTCTTTGATGGCTAAGGTCACACCCATAGAGTGCCCAATGACATCAATATCTCCACTACAAGAATTTTCCAATGCATCCAATAAAGCATTGGCCACCGGCACTTCTTCACGACCAGAATGATTATTACACGCCACACAAGCACTACCCCAATCAGGTCGATAAATTTCTGCTGCGCTATAACCGCGATTGAGTAACTCAGAATACGTATTCTGCCAATCCGATGAATCTCCACCATTGCCATGAACCAATACCACGTTATCACGACATGCTGCAAAACCCACTGACGTCAAAAAACAACTTAATATAAATACAACGTTTTTCATAAAATTCTCCTCTTTTGTTTTTATTAGCGTATGCGCGTTTTATACAAGTGTCAATATTATTTAAACATATGATTAATTTTCAGTCAGATTTTTGTTATTGCTACTGGTCGTTTTTTTGGAATAAAGTAAACATAAGAAATTTTTATTTAACCGATCAACCCAGTCACAAATGCGCTGCCATCAAAAGCATGCCACACCGGTATTAACCTAAGAACTACCGAAAACAAAGCCAGCAGTACTTAACGTATACTTACAAGGCACTATCCGGAGGGGTTTTTGATTATGATATTAGGGTTTATAAGGCATTGAGTTTTCGATAAACTTCTATGTGTTTACTCGGTTTACCATTTGCATCATAGAGACCCAAAACCTGGGTGAATCCAAACAATTTAATTTCATCAATTAAAACAGGGGATTGGGCTGTGAGGCTGAAGTCAATAGACGCGTTTAGCCTAAACGGATCAGCGGAAACTTTAGTGCAACTTTGCTGTGGCTGAACTTGCCACTCCTTGAGAATCACGCCATCCACCTTAACCTCAAGAACAGTCGCTGCATCGGCCACCAGACAAATTGAAATGTCTTGGTAATTTTCCAGTAACTTAAAGCGTTTATCAGCTAACAAGGATTGTGTGATTGAACTACCTGCTTGCATGTACAAACTTTGATCCTGCTGATTGGTTTTTATTTCAGTCTGTCCTTCAATAAGCCAGCCTTGAGTACCCATCTCAAATGAACCATTAAGAATGGCATTATCATGGTAATCGCGATAGGCCCACACCCCAAAGCCTTTGCTGTATTTTTTTAATAATGGTCCCGCAGCCAAGAGAAAATCACCAATTTCATCCGGTATGATATTGGCATGGTTGGGGTAATGCACTGTGTTGTCATAGAAGTTAAACTGTTCAAGCACATGGTGGGTGTTTTCACCGTTATTTGTGACCATTTTTAACAGATAATCAAAATTCATTAAAGCTTGTTCAGCGGAAATCAGCTCACCTTTATTTTCCGCACCCCAAAAGGGTGCCCAGTAGGTGCCTCTTAGATTTTTTTCTTCTAAATGCAAGTCATGCGCAATCCAGGTATATTGATCATTCTGCTTAACCCCCAGCTGATCTACCCTGATCTCCATGGCAGCATTTGGAAACACCGACTGTGCTGGTTTTAAGACATCTTTAGCAAATTTTTGATCAATGAAATCCATATATAAAACATAGGATAAATCGGCGGGTTGCGGCACCCTCACTTGATTAAAATTAATATGATTTTGTTGAAGCAGCACTTTAACTATATTTTGATTTTGTTGTTGCAGCCAGTCGCCGTAACCCATGGATTGTGCCAATTCAAGGCGTTTTTCTTCATCCCAAGAAGGAAATAGAGTATGCGGACACCAGAAGTCTTCCCATGAGACCAAGATACCGGCAGACGATTTCTGGAATGGTGTGATGGTTTGCTTAATCTTTTCTAAATAGTCAGCCCACTGGTTTTGAGTTTTTCCATCGGTATAAATCCCAATACACTGTTCAAGCGCATAGGTTTTGGTATCAGGCATATGGTAATGAGGAAAACCTAATCGCAGGATAAAACTTAAATCATTCTCAACAATACCATTTAATACAAAACCGAGTCGCTCATAGAGTATCTGATTCGATTGCGTTTGATTTTTATCGAAACCAATTTCAAAACCACGCCACGGCACAATCAAAACAATGGTATTAAACCCATCATTTTTTATTTGTTGTAATTCTCCGGCAACATCATCTTTTTCAAACTCTTGCCAAAATGTGATCGGCCAGGCTGAGGAGAAATAATGTGCTGATTTAATAAAATCCGGCACCAACTTTCCTGTAGACTCAACTTCATTGTAGGTTTCAGGGCTGGTTGTTTGTTCTTGATTGCAACCGGAAATAAAGAGTAAACAAAGAATTATTTTTTTCATTGTTGATTTTAAATTTTTGAATAAAAATATAACAGAATGATTTAATTTTAGTCTAAAAATACGATTAGACTCTGCATGATGGTCACATTCCAGTTATATTTCAAATATTTGTGAGAGATAGTGGTTTAGTTTTTCTGCAATGCCCGAATCGGGTCTAATTCAGCGGCTTGTTTCGCCGGATAGTAACCAAACACGACACCTGTCAATAGACACACGCCCACAGCCAGCACAATTGAAAATAAACTCCAAGCCACCGGCCAATCGGCAAATGATTGAATTAAAAAGGACAAAATGATTCCCATGACAATACCAATCACCGCACCCACCGCAGCGATGGTGGCACTTTCAATCAAAAACTGATTTTTGATGTCAACTTTTCGGGCACCCAAAGCACGCAACAGACCAATTTCCTTGGTTCTCTCCAATACTGTCGCCAACATAATATTCATGATACCAATGCCACCAACCAGTAATGAAATACCGGCGATGCTGGACATGACGATGGTGAAAATTTGCTGGGTTTGGTTTTGTTGATTCAGTAAAGAGGCCGGCACCACAATATTATAATCATCAATATTGCCATGGCGACGCTTTAACAAACGATCAATGGCCACTGAAGCCACCTGCGGCTTTATGCTGTCGTCTAATCCCAAGCGAATGGTATCTAACTGACTCTCCAAAGTGTCCCACTTAAGTCGTTTAAATGCGGTTTCGATGGGAATAAAAACCTGATTATGCTCAGCACCCAGTTTAATTCCTTGGATTTCATTTTTACTCAATTCATCTTTTTGTAAAACACCGATAATGGTTAGCCATAAGTGATTCACTTTAATTCGCTCACCAATCACAGATTCGGTATCGGGAAACAGTTCAGCGGCCACTTCTGAACCAATCACAGCCACCTGTTCATAACTTTGATTCTCCGCATCACCGAAAAGTCGTCCACCATCAACCTGTAAATTACTCATGGCAAAACAATTGGGTGAAATGGCTTTTACTGATCCATTGGAATTACCGTTGCTGGAAAACAAACTCCAGGTTTTAATGGTTTTTTCACCACAGGTTTGTTCTATAAAAGGTAAGCTTTTTTGTAGTGCGTAAATATCATTCATATTTAAACCCAGGGAGTCTTCACGCATCTCTTTTAAGGTTTCCATGTCGAGTTGTTTTTCTTCAATCACCAAATTACGCAGACCCATTTTTTCAATTAACCGGGTGGCTTCCGCCTGTGCACCTTCACCAATGCTCAACATGGCGATAACCGCACCAACCCCAAAAACCATACCCAACAATGTCAGCAAGGTACGCAACTTATGGTGCATCATTTCTGCCAGCGCATGACGCAAATTAATTAATATGGAATTCATAAAGCAACCTCTTGCGTGGGCTCAGTCAAAGCGATGACATCACCATCATTTAATCCACTTTCAATAATACAAAGAGCGGCACTACAAAATCGGGTGGTGATTTGTTGTCGTTCAAACTTGTTGCCCCGTTGTACTTGGACCCAGGATTTATCTTGATCGCGTGAAATCGCTAAAATAGGCACCGCTATGGCGTGATCTGCGGTGGCAACTTTAATGTCAGCCGCTAACCGTTGCGCCGGACGAAAGCGTTCATCATGACCATCCAATGCCACCGTGATGGTAAAATATTTCACCGGATTGTCACGTTCACGGGGTTGAGCCGTTTGACTAAGCGACTCTACGACACCAGTAAAGGTCTCGTTAGGATAGGCATCTAAGCTCAGTTTAACCGGTTGTTCAGGCTTAATGCCAATGGCCTCTATTTCTGGCACATAAACCAGGGCCTGCATTTTCGATAAATCCGGCAGTGCGCCTAATTTAGTACCCGGGAAAACTGCCTTACCCGGTTCCGGCATGGTGCCATCCCAGCTGGCTTGCAATACCAACAAGCCATCATGAGGTGCCACCACTTCAAGGGCACTCAAACTCGCCTGATTAACTTCTTTTTTGGCTTCTTGGACTGCTTTTGAACTTTCTAAAACGCCCAGTTCGGTGGCGGATTTCTCTTCAAAGTTTTCACTGACCTTCTCGATGTGCTGAGTCTTGGCTTTAAGAAATTCTTCATTATCACCGGCTTCAATAATCTCGATTTTGGTATAAAGTAAAGGATCATTGATATTAAACTGCTTGGCCAATTCATACTCATAATCCACCACCTGAGATTCGGTATTAAAAGAGAATTGGGTGTTATCAATTTCTCGTTCTTTATCAAGCATGGCGTATCTTAATTTCTCAAGTTCATAAGCGGTTTCATCCAGCTCAAGCTGAAAATCAGTGCCATCAAAACGCGCCACCACATCACCTTTTTTAACTTCCGAAAATTGCGGCAAAATCCAAGCCAGGGTTTGCGGTCGTCGAGATCCGGCCGGTACCGTCAAAGGCGTTGATTGGGTGGCTTCCAGTTCGCCGGCGGCTCTAACGATCAACTCCACCGGTTGTTTTTGTAAAACCAAAGTAGGTATTTGACTTGTTTCTTTGGGCTGTGTGTCACACCCAGTGATGAGTAAAGTGATAAAAATGAGCGCTATATTTTTCATGATTCGTCTATAATTTTTGCTTTAATGCTCATATTTGGGCGCATAATGGATTTATCCGGGTCATTAATTTTGACTTTAGCATCTAATATTTTAGAGGGTTGGTTTTGCGATTTGGTGCGAACCACTTTTGATAATTCGAAAATGCGACCGGAAAACTCAAGGTCTGGATAAGCATCCATATTAAATGTTACTTTCTGACCCACTTTAACTCGTGACACGTCATTTTCTTTAACCTCCAATTGCGCAATAATATTATCCATATCAGCCACTTCAATTACCCGAGCACCACCCCAAACCTGATCACCAATGGCATATTTATTATTGCCATGATCAGTTTGATGAATGATGATACCGCGCCTTTTAGCCATAATTCTCATACTTGACATGGACTCTTGAAGCTCTGCCACATCGGCTTTTAACTTGGTAATGTTGGCGTTGAGGATATCTATTTCGGTGTCGATTTTTTCTTCATTTAAACGCAAATCATCCTGAGCATGTTGGTATTGTAATTTAGCCAATTCATAATTAAGCTGATTCTCTTCATAATCGTTCTTGGCAATCACATTTTGTGGTAAATCCGCTTTGCGTTTGGCTTTATCCAGATTCATTTTGGTCTCTTCAACCGCCAGGGCTTTATCTGCCAGGGTTTCTACTTTTGTGGATATTTTATTTTTTAATTCGCTTTGTTTTATGCTGAGTTCACCTTGCTTATCCATCAGCTGTTCTTGAATCTCATCGGTCTTAAACATCAATATTGGTTGCCCGGGATTCACTTGACTGCCATCATCTGCCATAAATGCAATGGTATAACGCCAAATTCGTCGCACGTTGGGTGGTGAATAACTGTCCTTTTCAACCGCAACCAGTTGTCCTGAGGTGCTGATAGTTTGGGCTTGAACTGCTGCTGATTGCAACCCAAAAAAACCCATTGCCATAAAAATTAAGTATTGCAACAAAGTCCTCATCATGATGCTTCCTCGGTATAAACTAAGGCACTCATACCAGGTAACAAATCCACCTCATCACTGTTTTCTAAATCGACCGTGATTTCATAGTAAAGTCCGCTACCCCAATTTTTTTTATCATGGCCTCCGGCAGATATGGCAATAATTTCACCGTTTAACTCGACACTCGGTAAAGCATCAAAACGTACCCTAACCGGTTGATTTTTTTTAACCTTTGGCAAGTCAATGGCATTCACCCAAGTTTTAACCTGCATATCAGTGACTTTTGATACTTTAACAATCACTTCACCGGTTCGTACCTGATCACCGATTTGGTATTTACTACCACTCATGGGCTGGGTGGCGTGAATCACATAACCAGCTTGGTTGGCTGTTATGGTTAAACCTTCTAAACGTTCTTGCCAATAAGCCAGCTGCTGTTTTTTTTGTTGCAGACCCAATTCAATTTCTATTCGCTTTTCTTGTTCACGGAGCTTTAAAGAAGCCAGTTTTTTTTCATTATCAACCAGCGTTTTACTGATTTGCTTTAAGGTTAACTGACGCTGCTTGTATTCAAGTTCGCCAATAAAGCTTATGGGCACACCGGCTTTTAAACTGGCCACTTTATGATCTACTTTGGCTTTTTCATAAGCCAATTTAGCATTATTGACATCAATTCTTAACTGAATCATATCGCGCTTTGAGCTGGCTTGATAAACATCTAAAGCTTCCTTTTGTGCTTCAATGGTGGCATCCAAATCACTGCCATCAATGCGCGCAATGAAGTCACCCACTTCGACGCGACTGCCTTCAGTGACCAAGTCGGCTATTTCGGCACGCCAACTTCGCACCATCGGCATGGTTACTTGCTGGGTTTGGCTGGATTCCACTTCACCCGTCAGCATCAGCGTCGAAGCCGGTATACTGGTCATCAATAAAGCCATCATAATAATCATTTTCATGACACAATCTTTCCGTCTAAAAATTCAATGGTACGCCCAGCATTTTCGGCAATATCAGGTTCATGAGTAACCATCACAATGGTTTGACCTTGCTGGTTGAGATCAATTAATAAATCGATGATTTGTTGTGAAATGGCACTGTCTAAATTACCGGTGGGCTCATCTGCTAACAACACGGCAGGGTTGTTAATAAGGGAACGGGCGATGGCCACTCGCTGAATTTGACCACCTGACATTTCATTGGACTGGTGATGAATACGATCACCTAAACCGACTTTTGTTAGTAATTCTTTGGCGCGTTCAATACCGTTTTGTTGTTTTTCCGCGCTCGAAAAACGCAAAGGCACCAGTACATTTTCTAATGCCGATAGCCGTGGTAATAAATGAAATCCTTGAAACACAAAACCAATGTATTCATTGCGGATTTTTGATAAGGCATCGTCATCAAGAACACTGACATCTTGTCCCGCCAACCAATACTTACCTGAACTCGGCTTATCCATACATCCTAATATATTCAGCATGGTGGATTTACCGGATCCGGAACGCCCCATAATGGCGACAAACTCACCTTCTTTTATGCTTAAATCCACTTCATCTAAAGCGCGGATGGTTTCTCCTTGGGTTTTATAAATCTTTGATATTTGTTCCAGTTTTATCATCGGCGTTTATTTAAATGGGTAATTTTGTTGGTTATTATAAAGTGTTACTTGTGAATATTAATAGGTCAAAGGTACCAAATGCACTTGGTATTTAACATTTTTTTAATTTATCTGTCATAGACAGGGATGAATGTAAAAAGTGCCCGACTATTTAAGGGATACACATATCAAGAACGGCACTGAGCTGATAAAAGTAGGGATTATCGGCTGGAATTAATCCATGAGAGATCCAAGGTGCCAACAATACCCATAGGCCAATAATAAAAATAAAGACTGCCGCAGTTCGACGCCAAAATGCCATCGACCCCCGCTCCATCATTTTACGAATCGCCCACTGGGATGCCAATAACGGTAATATCGTACCTAAACCAAAAAACAGCATAAACTGCATACCACTTAATGCATTGGCAGTGGTGGCGGCAATAATCAGCATGCCATACAGTAAACCACATGGAATTAAGCCCCACAACATACCCTTGATAAAAGAAGCACTGCTGTTATGTTTGTTTTGTAATTGTTTTAACTTAAGCGAAACCTTAGACCATCCGGGCAAGGGTTTTTGAATGGTCAGTAAACGGTGATTTTTAAAGAATAAAGCCACCGCTGTTAATACCAGCATGACACCCATAATCATGCGTAACCAAAACCCCCAAGCAACCACCGGTATCGATAAACTGGCACCTTGTACCAACCCGGCAAATACGACACCCAGTATAGTGTAAGTGGCCACACGACCTAAATTAGTAATGAGTACCTGATTATTATTTTGCTTGTGACACAAAGCAGCGCATAAACCGCCACACATGGCAATACAATGGAAACCCGAAAAAAATCCAATTATCAGTGGGGTGAGAAATGACATCGATTAATTACTGCGCATCTTCCTGTTCATTATCAGTTGATTTCTGCGTATCATGTTGTGGGTTGGCAGATTGCTGTTGGCGTCTCTGGTAACGATCAGCCGGTGTATCATCTTCCAGAATAGAATAAGCCGGCGAGTCTAAATCATCAAATTGATTCTTACTAATCGCCCAATGAATTGCCCACACAGCAGCCACCGCTAACAGCAGTGATAACAACACCAAAACAAAAATCATATTCATCTGTTAATTCCGCATTATCCGTCTTGAATTAAGCACCACCAACAATGAGCTAAGCGACATACCAATGGCCGCCATCCAAGGTGCCAGCAGTCCCATCATCGCCACCGGTGTCACCGAACCATTATATAACAAGGCCCAGAATAAATTTTGCTTGATGATGCGTTGTGATTTTTTGGCGGTATTGACGGCCTGTTCAATCGGTGCCAATGAACGTCCCAAAATAATTAAGTCAGAGGCAGAATGGGCTAAATGAGCGCCTTGTTTTAAACTAATGGAGACATCTGCCTGAGATAACACCGGTGCATCATTCACACCATCACCCACCATAACACATTGATTCCCTTGTTGTTGGACCTGTTCAATGGCTTTTATTTTATCTTGGGCTTGCATATTACCTTGGTGCTTCTCGATACCCAACTGTGCCGCCCAAGCGGACACTGTATCGGCCTGGTCGCCACTGATGATGGCCAATTCGCGGTGCTGGCTTTTCAGCCATTGAATCAATACCTGCGCACCTTGTCTTGGTTTAGCTGCCAAGGCAAAAGCCGCTTCAACAGTTGTTTCACAGGCTATGTAAACCACGGTTTGTCCGGATTCTACCGGTGCCGGCTTAAGATTTTTGACACCAACAGATTGTAACCATTCAAAACTACCCATGCGCCACAAGCGACCTGAAACCGTACCCTGAACACCGCGGCCGGTTAATTCTTGGGCATCGTCAACTGCCACCGATTGGTGCTGTCGAAATGCACTGGCCAGTGGGTGATTACTGATGCGTTGTAAACCGGAAGCAATGTCTTCCAGTTGGTCGTTTTGACCATAGCGATGAATCGCTGCAACCACCAATTGATCTTCTGTGAGGGTACCGGTCTTGTCAAAGAACCAATATTGACTTCGTGGTAATTGTTGTAATGCCTCAGTGTTGTTGACCAAAACACCTTGTTGTAACAGTTTGATGCCTCCGGCGGTTAGCGCCGTCGGGGTCGCCAGTGACAAAGCACAAGGACAGGTCGCAATCAATACTGAAAGAACCACCGGCAGCACCAATTCTGGCTGGTGTTGCAAATACCAAAATCCGGTGACCACCGCCAACAATAACACCACAGCAACAAAATAGCCGGCAATGCGATCAACAGTCTGTAAGGTTTTAGGTTTTTTGCTTTGCGCCAGCTCCATCAAGTCAGCTAATTTAGCTAAAAATGTATTTTGGTTATTAACGGTGGTCTCAATGATGACTTCTTCATTAAGTAACCGCGATCCGGCATACACAGTATCACCCTTGGTTTTTTTAACCGGTGTCGATTCTCCGGTTAATAACGACTCATCAAAACGACCCTGTCCTTGTTTAATCTCACCATCGCAAGGCACCACTTGTTGTGATTTTATGAGTAGCCAATCTCCCTTCTTAACTTGATCGACCGGAATCTGCTCTGTCCGATCTTTAGCTATTCGCAAAGCGCTGACCGGAATTAAGGCATTCAGCGCCGATCGCACATCCATACCTTTGTGCTTCACCGCTGATTCCACAAACCGGCCTAATAACAAGAAAAAGATAAACATTGCCATGGAATCAAAATAGACATGACCATGATCAGTAAAACTAATATAAACACTGACAAAATAAGCGATGCTGATGGACAGTGCCACCGGCACATCCATACCCAAATGGCGGTTTGTAATATCGCGCCAAGCATTGCGGACAAAGCTTTGTCCCGCATAAAAGTAAACAACTGTGGCAATTAGCAGGCTAATTAAGCGAAAAAACTGACCGATGTCAGGATCTTGCGCCATTGACTCCGGATTATATAAAGGCACCGCCAAAGTCATGATAAACATCATGCCGAAACCGGCCACAGCGATTTGTCTGAGCTGCTTTTTACGGGCAATATCAGCTTGATGGGCGGTGTCTTGTTGGTACATCGGTCTATAACCCAAACGTGTTATCTGTGAGAACAGTTCACTAAGCGACAGCTGGGACGGATCAAACTCAACGCGCATATTTTGGGTGACACTGTTTATGTGTAAATCCTCAACACCGGGCAAATCCAGTAAAACTTTTTGAATCAGCCAGCCACAAGCACTGCAATACATGCCCTCAATTTTTATCGTGACTTGCCGAAGATTATTGCCGGTTTCTTGGGTTAAACGGTCAAAGACTGCAGGCTCATCTAAATGTGACCATGATTGGCCATCACTATCGACTTGCACACCCGGTCTTTTGCCATCACGGTATTGATAAAAATCATCGTGAGATTCATCCGCCAGAAAACGGGCCACCGCCTGACAACCGATACAACACATGGGCTGTTCAACACCATCAATGGTGGCGGTTAGACGGCAGTTGTCGGGCACCGGTTCCCCACAATGAAAACAGTGTGAGGTTGTGATAGACATTTAATCGTTTTTAAGCTGAAATTTGTTTTGCTTGGCAATCACTTGTGGGGGGTGTTGATAGGCCATGTAAACCGTATACAAACTGGCAACAACAGCGGACGCCGGTAGGGCGATGATAAACCAAACCCAGGCATGTTTATACCAAGGTGCGGGTTTGAACTCTGTGGGATTTTTACTCATTTGTCATATCCAAAATATTTAACCGTTTCGGTACTGCTATTATTGGGGTTATCAACCTCATTCACAATGACCTTAATGGTGTGAATCTTTTTATTGGCCACAGCTCTATCAGCACGAATACGGATAGGCACACTGATAAGTTCACCGGGTTCTGCCGTCAAACCATCTTCAGTTTCAAAATCAACTTTTAAGCCGTCTAAACCGGTGGCTGTTACCTGATACTGAGCAGTAACCGGACCCTTATTCATAATTTTTAAGTTATAAACATTTTCAATTCGTTTAGCATCAACAATGCGGTAAAAACTATTGCGATCAGGTATCACATTGGCATCAATGGTGCTTCGAGAAAACAGGGCATAACCAAATGCACTTAATAACAGGGTTAAAATAATGCCGTAAATAATAATACGGGGTCGAAAAACCCTTGACTCCTTGCCTGCCAAACTATTTTCAGTGGTGTAACGAATTAAACCTTTCGGCAATCCAACCGTCTCCATCACTTCATCACAGGCATCGATACAAGCTGCGCAGGCAATGCATTCATATTGTAGGCCGTCCCGTATATCAATCCCTGTCGGGCACACCTGAACACACATGGTGCAATCAATACAGTCACCGGGATTTTCCGCCTCACGTCGGGTTTTACCACGCATTCTGGGTTCACCACGGGCCACATCATAAGAAATAATGAGGGTCTCTTTATCAAACATGGCGCCTTGAAAACGGGCATAGGGACACATGTAAAGGCAGACTTGCTCACGCAGAAAACCGGCATTACCATAGGTGGCAAAGCCATAAAAGAACATCCAAAAGGTTTCCCATGGACCTAAATTCCAGGTCCAAACACCCACCGCCAATTCTTTAATCGGCGTAAAAAACCCAACAAAAGTAAAACCGGTCCACAATGCAAAGGTAATCCACATTGCCTGTTTTGCCGTTTTTCGCCAGATTTTATTAAAATTCCATGGCCCTTTATCCAGCTTCATGCGTTTATTGCGATTACCTTCGGTGAGTTGCTCCATCCAGATAAAGACTTCGGTCCAGACGGTTTGTGGGCAAGCAAAGCCACACCACAAACGACCGGCCAAAGCGGTGAAGAAAAACAGCGAGAACGCAGCTATAATGAGCATCAAAGCCAAAAAGATAAAATCTTGCGGCCACAGGGTAATACCAAAAATATAGAATCGTCGAGCCGGCAAATCAAATAACACCGCCTGATGACCACCCCAATCTAACCAAGGCAGAAAATAAAACAATCCCAGCAAAACAAAAACCGCTAATTTTCGCTTAAACTGAAAACGACCCTTGGTTTCTCTTGGATAGACTTTCTCGTGGGCTTTATAAAGTTTTAGCTCAACCGGTTTGGTTTCATTTGTTGACATATTTTATGTATTTATTCTTGCATTTATTTGTGGGCGGTTCTTTGCGCTAATTTAGTGCGAGGCATGGCCATAATAACACCACAAAATAAGCCGGTGATAAAATTAAAACCCCAAAAGAACACAAAACCTAAGGCATAGCCTTGCCAGCGACCAATGCTGATGGTGATGCTGGCAATTTCATTCAAATAAGCCGGATCAAATTGTGCAAAAAACACCACTGATTGCACCGCCGCCACCAAAAAGGAAACCCAAATAGCTATGCCTAAGCGACGATAAAAAATACGTTTAATTTGACGCTCATTAAAGTCTTTGTTGGCTGTGATTGGCTGCGTTGGCATGGTTTTATTTCCTGCTTAAAGAATAAACATAGGCGGCCACCAACTTAATACGATGCTCATCCAGCACTTCATTTTGAGGCGGCATATGACCCTGCAGTCCTTCATAAAGCGCGGTTTCGATGATTTCATGAGAACCATACAGCCAATTGTCATCGGTTAAATTAGGTGCACCGAGCATCTGATTACCTTTGCCCTCAGGACCATGACAGGCTGTACAAAACATCTGAAATTTAGGGGCACCTGCTTCTGCTAAGGCAGCATCATGTTCAATACCTGATAAGCTTCGAACATAAGCAGCCACTTGTTGCACACCTTCTTCACCCAAAGGACCTGCCCAGGGTGTCATAATGCCGGTACGGCCATTGGTGATGCTTTGTATAATGGTTTCAAACTCACCACCCCACTTCCAATCATTGTCAGTTAAGTTCGGGTAGCCGTAACCACCTTTGGCATCTGAGGCATGACATTGTGCACAATTATTGGCGTAAATACGCTGCCCGAGTAACATCGCGGTATCATCTTTAATGATTTCATCTACCGGTTTATTAATGAAGGCTGCGTAGGTTTCCTCACGCGCTTCCACCACTTCCTGGTAAGCTGCCTGGAACTCACCTAATTGCGTCCATTCTTTGGTGCCTTTGTAATTACCCATACCCGGATACAGAATTAAATAAATCACTGAAAAGATAATGGTACCGACAAACAGCCATAACCACCATCGTGGCATGGGGTTATCTAACTCAGTAATATCATCATCCCAGACGTGACCGGTGGTATTATCAGCGAGCTTATCGGTTTTTTTCTTGGCTGTTGCAAAAAGTAACCAGCAATAGGCAACGATGTGTAAAGCAACCACAATAATGACGGTCCAATGCCAAAAATTACTCATCTTTTTTCTCCTCAGTTTTTACCCGATCTTCTTCATCTAAAGCCATTTGAGACAGATCTTTAAAGGTATCTTTGTTTTTTTTACTATAAGCCCACAACACAATGCCAATAAAAATAATAAGCAATAAGGCGGTCATTAAGCCACTAATCATTGGTATCTCCGCGACACCGCTGTCCCTAAATTCTGTAGATAGGCCACCAACGCATCCAGATCTGTTTTATCCGCCAAAGCGTCAGCCACACCGGCCAAATCCTCATCACTGTAAGGATGGCCTAACATACGCAACACTTTCATGCTTTTGTATGTTTGTTCAACATCCACAGGTGTTTCGGCCAACCAAGGATAACCAGGCATATTAGATTCAGGCACCAAGGCCCGTGGATCGATTAAATGGATTTCGTGCCATTCATCTGAGTAACGACCACCCACTCGCGCCAAATCTGGCCCGGTCCGTTTTGAACCCCACTGATGGGGCCGGTCATAAACAGACTCACCGGCCAATGAATAATGACCGTAACGCAAAGTTTCATCCACAAAGGGTCGAATCTGTTGTGAATGACAGTTATAACAACCTTCAGCCACGTAGATATTTTGTCCCGCCAGTTGTAAAGCATTTCGAGGCTTCATGCCTTCCACCGGCTCAACCACACTGGCTTGTGAAAACAAGGGAATGATTTCAATGATGGCTGAGAAGCTAATTACGATTGCAATCAATACCCCTAACAGGCCGACATTTCTTTCTACTTTCTCATGCTTAATCATGCTTTTTCTCCAACCACTTCAACCATGCTTTCCTCATCTCTGACTTCACCTTTGATTGTTTTCCAGGTGTTATAAGCCTGAATAAAAATACCGACTAAGAACAAAACACCACCTAAAAATCGAATAATGTAATAGGGGTATGTGGCTTTAATACTTTCCACATGGGTATACACCAAAGAACCACTGGCATCCACTTCACGCCACATTAAACCTTGCATAACACCGGCAATCCACATGGACGCGATATACAGCACGATTCCTAAAGTCGCCACCCAGAAATGGGTATTGATTAATTGCACAGAGTACATCCGTTCTCGTCCCCAAAGTCGCGGAGTCAGTGTATACAATGAACCCATGGTCATCATGGCTACCCAGCCCAATGCACCTGAATGTACATGACCTACGGTCCAATCGGTGTAATGCGATAAGGCATTAACCGTTTTAATGGACATCATCGGCCCTTCAAAAGTACTCATGCCGTAGAACGACAACGCCACAATCATCATTTTAATAATCGGATCTGAACGTAATTTTTCCCAGGCACCGGAAATTGTCATGATGCCGTTAATCATACCGCCCCATGATGGAGCAAACAGAATCAAGGAAAACACCATGCCCAATGATTGTGCCCAATCCGGTAACGAGGTGTAATGCAAATGGTGAGGTCCGGCCCACATATAAGTCGAAATCAACGCCCAAAAGTGAACGATAGATAATCGATAGGAATACACCGGACGTTGCGCTTGCTTGGGAACGAAGTAATACATCATACCTAAGAAACCGGCAGTTAGGAAAAAGCCCACCGCATTATGACCATACCACCACTGGGTTAAGGCATCCACAGCACCGGAGAAGACAGGATAAGACAAATGCCAGTTAACCGGAATCGCCAGGTTATTAACAATGTGCAACAGAGCAATGGTAATGATAAAGGCGGCATAGAACCAGTTAGCCACATAAATATGTTTCACTTTACGGGTTGCCAGGGTACCAAAATAAACCACTGCATACATCACCCAAACGATGGTCAACAGCACATCCAATGGCCAAATCAGCTCCGCATACTCTTTACTTTGGGTGAAACCGAAAGGTAACGTAAAAACCGCACCTACAATCACCAGCTGGTATAACCAAAAGGTCAGGGTTGCTAATTTTTCAGAGAATAACTTCACCTGACAGGTTTTCATCGCCACATACAGCGAAGTACCAATCAATGCGTTACCACCAAAAGCGAAAATAACTGCGTTGGTGTGTAACGGACGTAAACGGCTGTAAGTTAACCATGGAATGTCAAAATTGAGCGCCGGCCAAGCCAACTGTGCCGCAATAAAAACCCCTACAAGCATACCAATAATGCCCCAAAAAATGGTGGCAATGGTAAACTGCTTAATTACCTTTTCATTAAATTCAGTCATGATGTTTGCTGTTTATTTCCCATTTAATTTATATGCGGAATTATAATTTCCTTCCAACAATGTTAATATTGACATTTGTCAAGTTTCCTACACTCTGCAGTATAAGACTTTCGATATGTTTAATCAAAAAACCTCAAGTGGCACCCATTTTAACCAATCTGTCAGCAATTGTGGAGACTGTGAGTTATGTACCCGCATTGTTGACAACCGACGGGTCAGAATTCAATCCAATGAAATTGCTGCCATCGAGACCATTATTGATGCCCACATTATGGTTGAAAAGGGTCAAACCGTCTATGAAAACGACCAAACCTTTCAAAATTTATATACGGTTCATTCTGGCATGTTTAAATCAGTCTACATCACCCAACAAGGCGAAGAACGGATTGTCGATATATTTATTCCCGGTCAAATTATGGGTTTTGACGGTATTCACGGCGGCAAGTATAAAACCACTGTCCGCGCCATAAGCTCGGGCTCTTACTGCGTGATTCCCTTTTATCCGCTGCAGGAATTGGCGATGAAACACCGCGACATCCAAAATCGTTTGATGAAAATGATGAGCGCTAAAATATTTCAGTTTGAGGTGACTCATTCAGAATACACAGCACAACAAAAATTGGTTGATTTTATTCAAGAAGTCTCAGACTTATATTATTCACGCGGTTTTTCTGCCAAACAATTCCCTTTCCAGATTTCGCAACGGGATTTAGCCAACTTTTTAGGCCTGGCAGAAGAAACCTTAAGCAGAACCTTCTCAAAATTAAAAAAACAAGAAATTATGGCATTAACCAATCAACAAATCACCATTTTGGATATGGCAAAATTTAAACAAATCATTGAATAAAAATAATTAACCCCAAAATTAAACAGCTGAATTTAATAGGAGACACGCTTATGAGCGACAAAATCATTACCGCCACAGACGATAACTTCGCTGAAGTTACCAACTCAGAAACACCGGTATTAATGGATTACTGGGCAGAATGGTGCGGTCCTTGCCGCATGATTGCACCGGTTTTGGAAGAGGTGGCAGAAGAACTTGACGGCCAGGTCAAAGTGGCAAAATTAAATATCGAAGACAATAAAGACACCCCGGTCAAAATGGGGATTCGTGGTATCCCTACCTTAATGGTTTTCAAAAATGGTGAAGTCATTGATCAGCATGTTGGCGCTGTATCAAAAGGTCAGTTAATGGACTTTTTAAAGAAACACATCAGCTAAAAACTGTTCAAATGCCCGAATTAATCGCTAATTCGGGCATTTTTTTAATTGTTACTGGACAGTCTAAAATTTTAATGGTAGTTTATGCAACATCCAGTCGGGCAAACCTATTCTCCCGAAAAACCATTCAATACTAATTAATAAAAAACAATACACAACGCTGCTGAACGCAGTTTAGGGATTTTACACTTTTCTACAATACGACTATAACGGCGCCCTGCCGACTAACCTATGAACCTATCTGAATTAAAACAACTACCCTCGACCAAGCTAACTGAAATTGCTGAACAAGTTGGCGTCGATACCCGCTCACGGGTCCACAAGCAAAACTTAATCTTTTCCATCCTAAAGAAGCATGCCAAAAAAGGTGATGATATTTTTGGTGACGGCGTTTTAGAGGTACTACCCGACGGATTTGGGTTTTTGCGCTCACCTGAAGGCTCGTATCAAGCCGGACCTGATGACATTTATGTCTCACCCAGCCAAATTAGACGCTTTGGGTTACGCACCGGTGATACCATTGCCGGCAAAATTAGGCCACCAAAAGACAGCGAGCGTTATTTTGCTTTATTGCAAATCAGCTCCATTAACTATGAGCCACCCGAAAACACCAAAGGTAAAATTGTTTTTGAAAACCTGACGCCTTTGTTCCCTACGGAGCAGCTTAAGCTTGAGCGTGGTGACGGATCTCGAGAAGATTTAACCACCCGAATTATTGATCTTATTTCACCCATCGGCAAAGGCCAGCGCGGACTCATCGTGTCACCGCCAAAAGCCGGTAAAACCATGATATTGCAAAATATCGCCACATCCATTGCCAAAAACAACCCGGAAGCAAAATTATTTGTGCTACTCATAGATGAGCGCCCGGAAGAAGTCACCGAAATGCAACGCACCGTTCGTGGTGAGGTGATTGCCTCAACCTTTGACGAGCCCGCCACCCGTCACGTCATGGTCGCAGATTTGGTCATTGAACGGGCCAAACGTCTGGTTGAACATAAACAAGATGTGATTATTCTTCTGGATTCCATCACCCGTTTAGCACGCGCCTACAACACAGTAACACCGGCATCCGGCAAAATCCTCACCGGGGGTGTCGATGCCAATGCTTTACACAGACCGAAAAAATTCTTTGGCGCAGCACGAAATGTCGAAGAAGGCGGTAGCTTGACCATTTTGGCCACCGGCTTGGTTGAAACCGGCTCTAAAATGGACGAAGTTATTTTTGAAGAATTTAAAGGCACCGGTAACATGGAAGTCCACTTGGATCGTCGCGCAGCAGAAAAACGACTTTGGCCGGCCTTAAACATTAATAAATCAGGCACACGCCGTGAGGAATTAATTGTGGATCCGGAATTTTTACAAAAAGCCTGGATCTTACGCAAAATCCTCAATCCAATGGATGATATACAGGCCATTGAGTTCTTGTTGGAAAAACTGAAAGACACCAAAACCAACGAAGAATTCTTTACCTCCATGAAACGGTAATTGTCTTGTGCGACATCATATTTAACCATTGATGTCGCTAATTCTTCAGGGTCATGGTTTATAATTTCAATTGTATGATGACCAGATTCAAGCCATGACCCAAGCCCTGAATATTATTTATAATGTCGATGCCATCAGTCATCCGTTAACGGGTATTGGTCGCTACACCCATCAACTGGGTTTGCAACTGCAAAATCAGCCGCTAATAAAAGACTTAAAACTCTACTCGGGTGGCCGCTGGCCCTCTGATTTTGAATCATTGGCTGATAATAATCGCTGGCTGGCCAGAGCCCGTCGTTTTATACCCATGAAAAGCTTGGCATTGCGCGTTTATCATGCGCAGCGCAGTCGTGGCTTACAACGTTTGGCCACTTCTTTAAATGACTATGTATTGCACAGTCCTAATTTTATTTTAATGCCCTTTGATGGGCCATCAGTGGCCACCATTCACGACTTAAGTCATGTCCATTACCGTCAAACCCAACCCAGATATCGATTACAGTTTTTAGACCGCGAAATTCCGAAAACGCTGGCCCGGGCAAACCACATTATCACCGTATCTGAAAGTGTAAAATCAGAATTAATAAGCACCTATGGCTTATCTGAAGATCAAATCAGCGTGACTTATTTAGGCGTCGATCGGCGCTTTAAACCGTTACCGGTAGTCGATTGCCAAGAAGTCTTAACCACTTTTGACCTCAACCATCGGCACTATTTTTTGGCTGTGGCCACCCGTGAACCACGAAAAAATCTGATACGTCTGATTCAGGCCTATGCCGGCCTGCCCGCCCAGATAAAAAAACAATACCCTTTGGTGTTGGTGGGTGACCGCGGCTGGCTGAATCATGAACTTAATCAATTAATCAAACAACATCAACAACACATTCGCTTAACCGGTTACCTTGATCAATCCCAGTTGCATCAGTTATATACCGGCGCCACCATGACCTTAATGCCATCTTTGTATGAGGGTTTTGGTTTGCCGATTATTGAATCCATGGCTTGTGGCACACCGGTGATGACCTCCGATGTCGGCGCCATGCAAGAAGTCGCAGGTGGTCATGCATTGTTATGCTGTCCCTTAGAAGTTGATGATATACAAGACAAGTTACAATGGGCGATCGACAACCCAAAATGGCGCCAGCAAGCCGCTGTTAATGGCTTAAACCACAGCCAACAATTCAGCTGGCAAAATTGTGCTGAAGCAACCATCAAGGCTTATGAAAAAGCCCTTCAATAAATAAATTACTCACCCAACTGCTCAGCCAATTCTAACCATTCCGCTTCAACCTCATCCAGCTGGCTTTGATTGGCCTTCGATGCCGCCAACAGATGCTGTAATTTATCAGTCTGATCAGCCTGGTATAAACCTTCGTCATTCAATTCATCGGCCAATTGTTTCTTCTTTTGCGTTAAAAGTTGTAACTGCTTGTCCAGTTTCTGCAGTCGATTTCTTTGGGCTTTCAGCTGCTTACGATTGGCCTGATGGGCTTGACCCTGACTGGAGCCGGTTTCAGCTGTATTTTTTGTTGCTGACGTTTTATCGTTATCATGCGCCCGTAATTCGGCCTTAATGTGTTTTTGATAGGCTTGTAAATCACCGGCAAAATGGTGCACATCACCGGCGTGCACATACCACAAATCATCCACCACACTGTCAATCAAATGTTGGTCATGGGAGACCAGAATCACGGCACCCTGATAGTCCTGTAATGCCAGAGAGATGGCTTCGCGCATATTCAAATCCAAATGGTTGGTGGGTTCATCCAATAACAACAAATCCGGCCGTTGATAGACAATCAAAGACAAGGCTAACCGCGCTTTTTCACCGCCTGAAAAAGGCGCAATCGCACAATCAGCCCGCTCACCGCGAAAACCAAAACCACCGAGAAAATTCAACAAATCCTGAGTGGTGGCGTTGTTATCCACCGCCTGTAAATGATTCAGCGCACTGCTGTCTTTATCTAACTGTTCAAGCTGATGCTGAGCAAAATAACCAATGGATAAATCTTTGGCTGTTATCCGTTCGCCGCCGGCCAAAGCCTTTTCACCGGCCAATGCCTTAATTAAGGTGGATTTACCGGCACCATTGCGACCCAGTAAACCGATGCGATCACCGGCAGCGATGGCAAAGTCCAGGCCCTCAAAGATAAGATGATCGCCATAACCTATATCTGCCCGGTTCAGTGAAACCACCTGATGGGCTAAATTTTGACATGGAAAAAACCGAAAACTAAAGGGATTATCACTTTGCACCGCCGCGACTTTCTCCATGCGCTCTAATGCCTTTAAGCGACTTTGTGCCTGTTTCGCCTTACTGGCTTTATATCGAAAGCGCTCCACATAAGAATGCATATGCGCCATCACTTGTTGCTGTTTTTCATGCTGCGCCTGTTGTGCCGCCAATCGCTCGGCACGAATCACTTCAAAATCAGAATAGTTACCGCTGTATAAAGTCAGCTGATTGTGCTCAATATGCAAAATATGATTCACCACCGCATCCAGAAAATCCCGGTCATGGGCAATCACTAAAAGCGTCCCTTGGTACTGTTTTAACCAGTCAATCAACCACACCACCGCTTCTAAATCCAAGTGGTTAGTGGGCTCATCCAATAGTAATAAATCTGAACGACACATCAACGCCTGCGCCAGATTTAATCGCATACGCCAACCGCCTGAAAATGATTCCACCGGATTGTTCACCTCATCGGCTGAAAACCCCAGTCCATGCAGCATTTGTGAAGCCCGCGCCGGCGCTGAAAACCCGCCGATATGCTCCATTTGGGCATACAATTCACCCAACTGCTCATGCTGTTCACTCGCGGTGGCCTCTGCAATCGATTGTTCAATTTCCCGATAGTGCGCATCACCATCCAACACATAATCCAAAGCCGAACATTCCAAAGCCGGTGTTTCCTGCTTCACATGGGCCAACTGCCAATTTTTAGGTAATTCACAAGAACCACTGTCCGGCTGTAACTGACCACGAAATAAAGTAAATAAAGACGATTTACCGGTGCCATTGGCGCCGGTTAAACCCACCTTTTGACCGGGAAAAATGCTGACATCGGCCTCGTCGAACAACAACAAAGCACCACGCCGTAAGCTCATATTGGATAGTTTAATCATGGTCGGGCATTGTGCGGTAAAGAAGCCTCAAAATCAATTAAGAACTATGCGGGAATCTGTTCTTTCGTCTGTCATTCTCGGGCCAGGTAACTACCGCATCCTGCTAACGTTACAGACTTACGTCGTGTAAGCCACCCGAGAATCTCATCACAAAACGAAATACAAATAATCACATGAACTTCGACAAACATTAACTTATAATCAACTTATGGACACTTTGCCTCTGATTCAATCCACTTTGCTTGGGCTGATATTTATCAGTATCAGCGTCGGTTTTTACGCCCTCATAACAACGCTTAAAAACATCCAAAAACAGCAACACCAATTAAACCAAAGCCTCGAAGACATCGCCCGCTCGCAACGCATCCTCGCCAACAACCCCAAAGATTTCGAAGAAACCAAGCGCATTAACCAATTAAAACGGAACTAACACCAGAAAACCGCTTATGAAACAAACAACCTATCTTCTTTCTTTTATCTTTATTAGCTTATTTTTGTCCAGTGCTGTCCATGCCAAAACTGAGTATAAAGTTAACTACAACTATTTTGGCGAATCATTAACTGATCAAAAATCACTCACTCAGTTAAAACAAGACACACAAGGCGATGGTGTTATAAAAGGCCGGCTTGTAGATCGTGATAGCGGCAATCTATTAAGTGAAGACATCAAATTTTATGTTGTTTTATACAAGCAGCACCCCCGATTTGGTAGTTGGGATGCCGTTGATTCTGTGGATTCGGGCCAGGGTCAAGATTATGAATTTACCGGATTAGAAGTCGGCGAATATGCTGTCGTGATAGGCTGGAAATATCCCGATTTTGAAAATCCAAATTATGAAACGGCTTTTTTAACCACAATATGGACGCCAACAGGTGGTGAGTCATGTGATCACTGTGAGCCTTTAAAACAACAAGCCATATCATTAACTGAATCAAATCCACAAACTCAAGCCGATTTCATGTTAGATAAGGCCGCCGTATTGGAAGTCGATTTATATACACCGGATTCAGAAGAATTAACGGGCTATCCATATATATACAGTTTAGACGAACTGGGCATTAAACGTCCTAAAAGATTTACCGTCACTAAAGTGAATTTTGATCCTTTTGGAACAACAACCTATACAAATAAAGCCGTATTCTTATTACCCGAAGGAGATTACCGTATTTATGCCGAACAAGCACAATACCATGGGTTTATATACGGCGAATCTGAATCATGCAGGCATTGTGAGTTCAAAGTTCGGTCCGGAGCCGGACAAACACTTTCACTCAGCAAAGACCAACCAAAATTGGCCGAAATAACCTTTAAAAGGATATCAGGTGGCTTTAAAGGTTTAATCAAAGACATCGAGAGGTCGTTTATTCAGATTATGGATTTCAATAAGAGTGGAAACCCGTATGACTATTATACAAAAAGTAACGATAATCCGGATTCAGACTACCCTTTAGAGCTCAATGTAACGAATTTAGCCAGCGGTTATTACATGTTACAGTTTTCAAATTATCCTAATATTTATAGCGACCCTTTAAATGATCCAAACTACTATGCCTATTCAAGCCTATATGGTGGTGATTACTGTGATCACCCTCATTGCGACTTTGACAATGTAACCCCGATATTGGTACGCAAACATCAAACCACGCAACTTAGACCCCATGACAACAAACCCACCGGTGGTATGCTAATTGGCCGTACTTATGATCCTCACACACCAGATGGATATTTAATAAGTGATGTCATTTCAGATAACCCAAACGCTTCTCCCTCATTTTATACGTCTAATTGGCTCTCTATCTATAACGAAAACAAGGAACTGATTACCACCAATATCACTTCAGGACCCTTTCAGTATAATTTACCCGCTGGTCACTACTATTTAAAAACCGGTCACGGCAAATTCGGATTTACAAATCGCTACTATGCCAGCACACTCTACCCCAACGTGGACTGTGCGGGTCGGTACTGTGATTTTTCTCAAGGCACACTGGTAGAAGTGAAAGACGATGAGGACACCATTATTGATGATATAGCCTTAAAACGAGGCCAAGGCATTAAAGGTCAAGTCACAGACAAGCAAACTGGCCAGGGCTTAAGCGGCATTAGAGTGGAAGTACTCGACAGTGACCAACATTTAGTTAGTAGCGCATTGACGTCTGTTGATGGTTACTACAGCCATTGGGGATTGTTACCCGGAAAATACTATTTACGCACTCAAAACGGCAGCAAATATCTCAATAAAAGGTATAACATTAACAAAGCCTACACGGGCGGTTATATAAATCAACTATACCCCGACACAACTTGTCTCAATAACCAATGTGATTTCAGCCAGGGAACAGCCATAACCATTACACATGAGGATATTGATCATATTGACTTTAATCTTGTCGCAGGAGAACAACTATCCGGCACAGTCCTTGATATAAATTCCGGGGCGCCTTTATACAAAAAACGCATTAAAGTCTACCAGACCGACGGCACCCAAGTAGGCAATCATCTCACCGATCAACTCGGTGCTTTTACCACGTCTGCACTATTACCCGGTGATTATAAAATCCTGGTGGATGGCGGTTATTTATATTTGGATAAGGCCGTTGGTAACGATGACAAAGACTGCTTATTTGAAGTTTGTGAATTATCCGATGCGCAAACCATCACTTTGCCGTCCGAACCGTTGGATATCCAACTCACCCATAAAAAAGATGTTTTACCGCACTACACCGGTATGTGGTTTAACCCGGAGGAATCCGGCCATGGTCTGCAGTTTGAGGTCCTCGACCATGATAATGCAGCGATTTTATATGTCACCTGGTTTGCGCATGTGGATGGCGAGCCCATGTGGTTGACCGGTTCCGGACCTTTGCTCGGTGATCGTGCTTTTGTAGACTTGATTATCACCGATGGCCAAGATTTTCCGGCCAGTATGAATGCCAAAATTTGGGGCGAACTGCGGGTTAAATTTGATGATTTGAACCACGCCT
This sequence comes from Marinicella gelatinilytica, assembly GCF_026410405.1. Classification (GTDB taxonomy): domain Bacteria; phylum Pseudomonadota; class Gammaproteobacteria; order Xanthomonadales; family Marinicellaceae; genus Marinicella; species Marinicella gelatinilytica. The sequence continues at coordinate 28,573 of NZ_JAPMLN010000016.1, forward strand.
CGATGAGCTGGCAGCCTTTACTGGAAGGCTTTGAATCGGGCGAACTTGAGTTTGAACGCCTCACCATTGCCACCATTCCGGAACAAGGTGAAGCTTTTTATACTGAAAACACCAACCTGGATGCCTGTGTAACCGGCTCTTATTATGACCCCAAACGCAGCGGTGAAGGCATCCAGATTACCGCCTTGGGTAACCCGAGTAACCATTTGTCTTTTAACTGGTACACTTATTTAGGCGATAAACAATTCTGGTTCACCGGCCAGGGCGACTTTAACCAAGATACTGTTGATTCACTGGCTTATTACACCACAGGCGTTAATTTCACTCCCGATTTCGATCCAAACCAAGTCGAGCTTATTGACTGGGGCAATGTCACCATCCGAAAAATACCACAAGATAATCTTGAAGTGACTTTTACACCAAACGCAGCGCACAGTGATTTTGAGCAAAGAACAGTTCAGCTCATTAGAAACAGCTCGCCTTTCCCGGTAGAATGTGGCTTTCATTAACCGAGGATTATTAATTATCAAAAACCTACGGCTTAATCCTAAACACCACATTAACCTCTTGGTGTAAAACGATATGACTTGGTACCAGCATTTTTGAAAAACTTTTAGGTGGTATCCGTCGATAGGATGTTTTGGGTGAAATACGATAGCGAATATCATATATTTCAAAGCTTTGATCTTCCGCAACAGCTTGTACACCGGCAAGCTCGACACCCAATGCTTCGGCCATACTCTCTGCTCGATGGCGAGCATCTTTACCGGCTGTCAGCATAAGCTCATGAGTCAATGCTTGCTTATTATTAACATCGAATTCCGTGTCTATTTCCGCGACGTTATCAATTGCCACCAACTGAACCATCATATTTTGATAGTTTGATAATTCACTGAGTCGAATTACGATATTGCGTTTGACTTCATAACCTTTGGTGGCCAGCTTATTGTGATTATCATCGCGATCTCGAATGGTTTCTTTCAGAAAGTTAGAAGCTTCCAAAGCATCTTCATTGACGTCGCTATCAGCTAATATTTTTATGATTTTATCCGTGGCATTATTGACGTCTTGCAAAGCATCATCAGAACTTCCACGGTACGAAAATAATTCGATATCAATTTTTGCTAACATCGGCTTGACATTTTTTTCAGCCATGCCGTGGGCAATCAGATAAGGCGGGTGACTGTTTTCGGCGTTAATCACGCCAGTCATTAATAAAAGAATTAAAAAACCCATACGCTGCATCATAATTTTCTCCTGAGATATTCAGTTATCATATCGCAATCTGCACAAAATCGTATATAGCACTTAACCATTTGAACTGTTTTTTGTGTACTTAGAGACTTTTGCATTAATCATGAATCGAGTTAAAAACCATAAAATTCCACCACTCTGCGTTAGAAAACTAGCTAATAACGGCGTATTAGACTGCGTTTCCTGCCTTGATTGGTGAAATTTTAGTATTTTTTCCACCGGCTCAGATTTATGCAAAGGTCTCACTTAATTTTTTAAATTCATGTCATGGTGGATTTTGGATTATTCTAAAAGACCGGATTATTGGTGATACAATTCTTCTTTACATGTAAAAACTAACATTGAGCTTTGCCGAATTCTAAAATCGATTTGAATAAACCGCTGCGTATTCAGTTACCCAGTTTAATGAGCGTGATCATAACCCTGGCTATCGGCCTGGTTGTTGGTTATCTGGGACCGTTTGGCAGTTATGAAATGCCACTGCTAAACAGACTGCTTTATTGGGTGATTTTAATCGGCGGGGGACATATTATTTTTGCACAGACAGATAAAGTTTGTCATTATTTTTTAGATGCGAATAGAACCAACCCGATTTTAACACTGGTGACTTCATCACTGGTGGGTGCTTTATTTTTGTCTTTTTTTGTGGAATTAATATCCCACTATTTTTTTGGCTTAAACTTTCGATTTCCGGAAAATTTTCTGTTTTTCTATCCCAAGGTGCTGGCATTAAGTCTGGTGATTAATGTTGTGGGGTTTTTGTTATCCTCACCCTTAAGTCAAATACCTGAGGTTAACTCAACGGCACAACAGCAACCGGGGCAACTGTTCCTGAAACGGATTCCCCATAAATTAGGCAATGAGTTGGTTTGTTTCACCATGGAAGACCATTATTTACATGTCTTTACCACAAAAGGTGACCACATGATGTTGTTGCGCATGAAAGATGCCTTAATGGAACTTAAGGATTATCCCGGTTTCCAGGTACATCGTTCCTGGTGGGTGGCCACCGATGCCATTGTCGAGGTGCATAAACAACCCAGAAAAGCCGTGTTAACACTAAAAAACGATTTACAAGTTCCGGTTTCACAGAAGTATTTATCACAACTCAAAAAGCACGCATTGATCTAAACACGCTGCGGTTTGAAATTCCCATGAAATCCCAGAGGGATATGAAACGGCAGCCAGGCTCTGGCAATCGGCCCTGCACTTAAATTCTCGGCTTTAAATAAAGAAACACAGGATCTTTTCGATGGCCAGTGTAAGGCTGTACCCAGTAACCAGCCATTGGATTGGGCTTTTTGGCCCTGTTCTACCACAATATGTTCTTCAACCAGATAGTCACGTCCATAATCAAATAAATCAATATGACCTGTTTCCAGATTCACCGAGCGGATTGAATGCATTGTCTCAGCATCAGGATGGCCACTGGTTGTGAATACCTTGGTGTTTTTCAAACCAGTTAATGACGGGTATATTCTTGGAAATTCACTCAACCCGTCAAAAAACGCTTGTTTAGTTTGACCATTTGGATGAATCGAAAACACAACGGTCTGGCTCAATGACTGTTTGTTTGGGCTGGTTTGACCGGCCATGACATCACCCAATACAGTCATAACATTAAAGTCAGGATAACGGCAACCATCAAATTTCAGGGTGCCGTCTTTTTCCTCCCAGGCGTTTCCAAAATGAAACATAAAACAGGCCGGAAATTCATGTGCGGACTTCACTTGAAGGTTGTTCTTATCCACCACCAACACGCGCATGGCTTGGTTTTTGTCGAACTTTTGTTGTTGCATAAAACTTCCGGCATTCACATCAATACTTAAGGGAGGCAATATAAACAACAGGTGGTTTTTAGTGATTAAGAAATCATGCAAAATGGCATGATAACCACTGTCAATCAGGCCATATTTTTTTAATTGACCCCTGGCATTTAACTGGTAAATAATGATTTGACCACTGCCATAATCTAAACCGAAATTCCATATGGTACCGTCCGCTTCCACTTTCGGATGGGCTGAAAACGGCATGCCTTTAAGCTGATCATTTAAACCGATAACACCACTTGTTTCTAAGGTGTCGGGATTCACGCCATAGGCCGAACCTGCCTCCCATAAGGCCCAAAGCTCATCACCCACCGGCAGGATATTTGTGTTGGCCGGATTAATGGTGTCCGCACTACTTATGGGCAGTGGATTCGGGATGCCGATGTCACTGAAATCATATAAAAAGCGATCGGCTGCTTGCTCGGTTTTAAATTTGTGGGTTTGCACAAATTTGTTTCTAAAACTCACCTGGCCCTGTTTAAAGGTAAATGCTTGTATCATGCCGTCACCTTCAAACAAGTGCCCATAGCGAATTGCATTGCGCTCAAACAAGGCCGGACCATTTCGAAATAACCGGCCATTAAAATCAGCCGGGAACTGACCTTCAATTTCCAATTGATCCACCACCCGTTCCTGCGTGTAATTCTGATAACCCAGTAACTCAGGGTTTTTCTGCAGCGCCTGCCGAAATAACTCAAAGGTGCTTGTGGCTGTATCACCCAAAGCCAACAGCGACTTAGGCACCAAACCCATGGCACTTATCAGACCAAGTTGCGATATAAATTGTCTTCTGTTCATGGAAATCTCTTATAAATACGTCATCTTGGTCTTGGTTTTGACGACGCCATCAGATTCTTCTATGCGAACCACCATATCTTTGTATTGCGGCGGCCCCATGTTGGCAACGGCTTCATTGGAAAATCCGTAACCTTCTAACGGCATACCAAAGGCATTCATGTCCAATTGTTGATTACCGTTTTCATCGTGGTAAAGACGCACCACATAATCACCAGGGGTTAAATCTTTAAAAGTGAATTCACCGGCGCCTTGCTTGGCCGGCATCATGGCACTTTGTGCTGCGTTGTTATTGTTATAACTGTCCTCGCCTAAAAATAACTGCGCATAGACAGTCCCTTCGTCACTTTTAATATGATCGATTGTGACTGTCAAATCTGCGGCTTTAACCGAGCAGGTGATTGATAAGATCAATAATCCAGTTGCTATGGCTTTTCGTAAATTCATAATGAATGTTCTCATTGATTAAAGTGAAATCCATCATAATTGGCTTACGCGAAGAATCAATGACCATTACGTCAATGAGCCCGATGGCTTCGCAAAATACCGGTCTAACCGCTTTACGATTCGCGAAATAACCGCTTAAATGACGTGGATTTAGTTGATTAGTAGAATTTAGAGCTGTGGTAATGTGACCACTTAACATCTATGCTGAACTGTTGACAATGAAATTCCTAAAGCGTTTTGGTTTTCAATAATTTTTTATACACTATTCAAGCGCTTGCCTGTCTTCCAATATTGCGAGCCATTGATCAGCCAGGAAATTTGGTGGACTAAGGAGGTTGATTTTAAGGTCACCTTTGCGGTTGGCGAGGCATTTATTGGCAAAGTCGCCAGCCATATTTTCTTTAGTCAGATTAATGCAGGGGTCGTTGTTGGCCATTTCAGTCAATCGCTGATTGATTTCATAGGGCGACGAAATGACTTTCAATCGGCCACGCATTAAGTTAGCACATACCGGCTGCTCATCAATACAGCGGCTAAAATCGATGTTGCTGGGTGCCACCAATAATTCTTCACGCTGTAATATGCGGATGTCTTTGCCGGTTTCACGACGATAAATGGGATGCAAATAAGCCCACAGCAAAATGGGTTTAAGGATTTGTTGTTGATAAAAGCTATATTGATGATAGTTTTCAATCAGCAGTTTAGAATTGGCAACCACAGCAGAAGGCTTGTTATCAATCATCAATAAATAAAGGTTAATGATGTTGTCATTTTTAACAGACAATTGATGGTGACCACGCTCGGCGATAATGACCGTGCGGTCTTGGCTTATCAAAGCATTAACCAATGGATTGTAATCGGGCTTGACCGGCTGACTGGCGCAGGCGACCAGTAACGCGATTGCAGAAAGTAAGATAAGGTGACGCATAACTAGACTTCATGTTAAATAATGGGCTATTGTAGCGTCCATTTCATAAAAATAAATGTGATGCAGCACCCTTTTTGCTGTGATGTTGCCTATTAATGGATTTTATACACTGGAAAAAGTGTTTTGTGGCTTTACTTTATGGGCTTTGTTCTTTAGAATACGCGGTCTTGTTTTGTACAGAACAGTGGACACGATTATGAGAAAAGACATTCACCCAGAATACCGTGAAGTGGTATTTCAAGATTCAGGCGCTGACTTTGCGTTTTTGACGCGCTCATGCCTGCATACTAAAGAAACCATCAAATGGGAAGACGGTAACGAATATCCTTTGGTAAAAATCGAAATCTCATCCAAATCACATCCTTTTTACACCGGTCAACATAAAGTGGTTGATTCCGGCGGACGTGTGGATCGATTCAAACGCCGTTACCAAAGAAAATAGTAAAGAGTCTTTTGCAATAAGGCTTTTTGCCAAGTATTTCAAAAAACCCGATTTTATCGGGTTTTTTTGTGCCAAAGCGATGACAAATTAATGGGTTTGTTATCCTTGCTTAGGTTGATTTGTTTAATCGGTCTCAATATGATGGTAAAATAAACGCTTGTTTGAAACCTGCCCAAGAATAAGAATTCGGAGAATAATTTCATGAGTGACGACGTTGTTAAAATCACCACCCCGGAAGGAACCACCGCTGAGCTACCTGTTAAGCGTTCAGTTTTAGGACCACCTACATTTGATATCAAAACGCTGCACAAACAAACCGGCTATTTTACCTATGATTCAGGTTTTGCCGCCACCGCAGCTTGTACCAGCGATATTACCTTTATTGACGGTGAAGAAGGTGTGTTGTTATACCGTGGTTACCCCATTGAACAATTGGCTGAAAACAGTAACTTCATGGAAGTATCCTATTTATTACTGAATGGCGAACTACCAACCACCAAGGAATATGATAACTTCACATCCTTGATAACCCGGCACACCATGGTACATGAAAAAATCCGCTCTTTCATGAAAGGATTTCAATACGATGCCCATCCAATGGCCATGATGATGAGTGTGGTTGGCTCATTCGCGGCTTTTTATCACCATGATACCGATGTTAACAACCCAAAAGACCGACACTTAGCGGCGATTCGTTTGATTGCTAAGATGCCCACCGTGGCAGCAGCCGTCTACAAAAACTATATTGGCCAACCCATCATGTATCCCAATAACAGTTTAAACTTCACTGAACGGCTGTTACACATGATGTATGGCGTCCCTGCAGAGCCTTACGAAGTTAATCCGGTGGCTGCAAAAGCTTTGGATTTATTGTTTATATTGCATGCCGATCATGAGCAAAATGCCAGTACCTCAACAGTACGTCTGGTGGGTTCTACCGGCGCCAATCCTTATGCCAGTATTGCCGGTGGTATCGCTTCTTTGTGGGGTCCGGCACATGGAGGCGCCAATGAGGCCGTTTTAAATATGCTGGATGAAATTGGTGATGTCAGCCAGATTGATAAATACATCGACAAAGCCAAAGACAAGGATGATCCGTTTAGATTAATGGGTTTTGGCCATCGGGTTTATAAGAACTTTGACCCACGCGCCACCATTATTCGCAAAGCCACCCATGAAGTATTGGATGCGTTAGGGATTGATGATCCACGTTTGGAATTGGCCATGAAATTAGAAGAAATTGCGTTAAAAGATGATTATTTCGTAGAACGTAAGCTTTACCCGAATGTGGATTTTTACTCCGGTATTATCTACAAAGCCTTAAACATTCCGGTACAAATGTTCACCGTGATGTTTGCTTTGGCACGAACAGTTGGCTGGACTGCTCAGTGGTTAGAGCAGCATGAAACTGAAGACACCCGTATCGGACGTCCGCGTCAAGTCTACCGGGGTGCCGAAAAACGTGATTACGTGGCACGACACAAACGCAGTTAATGCTTAAACAACAGTTGCAGATACTGGGTTTCGACCCGGAAATCACACTGCAACAACTTGACGATAATTTAACCCTGTCTTATCAAGACGGGGTTTTGTCTTTATGCCGACAAGGCAATTTAGAACGCTGCTTTGCCATTAATTTCAACGACCCTAAATTTACCTACCGCTTACAACGCGCATCACATGAACAGGTGGTTAAAGCCTGCCGTATAAAAAAACAGAAGCACCTTCGTATTATGGATGCCACTTGTGGCCTGGGTCGTGATGCCATGTTATTACAACAGGCGGGTTTCTCGGTCACTGCGTATGAGCGTCACCCAATTTTAGCGGCATTATTGGCCGATGCTTTACATCGCTTGCCTGAAACCATGACAGGATTCAAATTACAAGCAGCGGCAGCTGAAACCGGATTTAACCACACTGATTATGATGTGATTTATCTGGACCCAATGTTCCCAAGTACTGCAAAATCAGCACGGGTAAAAAAGGATATGCACATCCTGCAAAAATTACACCACCTTGCATCGGATAATGGCCTGGCTTTATTTTACGCCGCCTGGCAAGCCGATTGTCAGCGTATTGTTATTAAACGACCACAAAAAGCCGACACCATAACATCGCAAAAACCCACATTTCAAATTAACGGTAAAACCTGTCGCTTTGATGTCTATCAACGGGCTTAAACTGCTGAGACCTCTGCTTACTGCTTAAGCCTGAGACTTTGTAAAAAAGAATTAAAAGTCTAAAGTTCAAGGCAGGAAACGCGAATAATGGCAGGGTTATAGATTTTTTTAACGCGAAAATTGAGACTTTTTAACGTGATTTGCGACTTAAATTGAGATCTCGATAGATTAAAACCTTAAATATCTACTTAAATGTTTATCGGCCAGATTATCGCTGTAACCTTTGATCTGAGGTTTGACCAAATGTCGTGACACATAGAAATACAAAGGAATCAGCGGTAATTCTGATTGCAAAATGCTTTCCGCTTGTTTAATTAAGTCATTGCGATTATTTTTATCCGAGGTGGCACGGATTTGTTGTACCAATTGGTCATAATCAGCATCATTAAATTGGTAATAATTAAAGCGCGAATCTGATTCAAACAGCTGTAGATAATTCAGCGGATCTTTGTAATCAGCAATCCAGCCACCACGAAACACTTGTTTATTGGGGCCTTGGCGGGTTTTGATAAAAACCTTCCATTCTTGATTATGCAAGCGAGTCTTAATACCTAAATTTTGTCGCCACATGGCAGCCACGGCAAGTGCCGTTTTTTTCTGATTATTACTGTTATTATAGAGTAAATCCAATCGCTCACTATCAACTTTGAAATCACTTTTGGCTAAGTATTCTCGAGCTTTGTACAGGTCAAAGGCATTGCGCTCATTATTTCTCGTCGGAATTAAACCGGCGGCCGGTTTTTGGCCGGATTTCAGTACTTTATCCACCAAAATATCCCGGTCTATGGCCCAATAAAGTGCTGTGCGCAGATTTTTATCTTGCAGGTGTTTATCTGCCAAATTTAAACCCAGAAAAAAGCTTCCGTTGTAAGGCGCCACCCGCAACGCTTTGGGATAATGTTTGCGAAGCCAATCCAACTGATTATCAGGAACGGTTTCGGTGATGTCTAATTCACCGGCACGAAATTTAAGTAGCTCACTGTTTTGGTTTTCAGTAACGATGTACCTTATAACGGGTATGCGCACTGTTTCATGACTGTGATAGTGGCGGTTTTTGTGCAAAGCAATCCATTCATGAGGGCGATGTTCCGACAAGACATAAGCGCCATTATAAACCGGCTCATCAGGCTGGTGTTTCGGCATGGGTGCAAATACCGGTAACAATAACTTATCGGCTAATGCCGAATCTATCTGATTCAGTTGAATGCGTAAATGAGAGGCCTGGTCGCTTGAAATACGTAATTGTCCATCTCGCTGCATATTCGCAAATAAAAATGCGTAAGGTGCTACTGTATCTGGCGACACCGCTTTTTGCCACGCAAAGATAAAATCAGCCGCCGTTAGCGGCTCTCCGTCACTCCAAGAAGCATTGTCTTTGAGGTAAAAGTCCCAGGTTAAACCATCGTCGCTAATTTCATAACGTGCAACAGCACCCGGCACAGCCTGACCGGTTTCATTATAGGTAAATAAACCCTCGTATATATCATGCAAAATATTATGACTATTTAAGCCTTGCGCCAAATGGGGGCGCAGTGAATCCGGTTCTGCACCATTTCCTCGGTTTAATGTATTCGTTTCCGCGGTTGCGACAGAGACAATCAAACTAAACACTAAAATCAACAAGTGGGTGCTGGATATCAATGAATTAACCATAAATGATGTGGTTTTCCGGTTCAGTTTTGGTATCATTCTTATACTTTATCATGGCTCTATCTTATGACCAAATCTGTGCTCATTGAATCAAAAAATCAACTGATTGACTACATTGCTTCAGGCAGTAAACCCAAAGCAGAGTGGAAGGTCGGCACCGAGCATGAAAAATTTGGTTTTCACAAACATAACTTAAAGCCATTACACTATGATGAACCGGGCGGGATTCGTGATATTTTAGAAGGTTTAGCCAAACACCATAATTGGCAACCGGTTTATGAAAACGGTTACCTCATAGCGCTTTCTCGTAACGGTTGTTCAATCACCTTAGAACCGGGTGGACAACTGGAATTATCCGGCGCCCCGTTGGCTGATGTTCACCAAACCTGTGCTGAAACAAATCTCCATCTCAACGAGGTCAAAAGTGTGGCTGAACCATTTGGAACTGCCTTTCTTGGTATGGGTTTTCAACCCACAGCCAGTCGTGAAGACATTGCTTTTATGCCAAAAGACCGTTACAAAATCATGAGTGCTTATATGCCTAAAATGGGCAATTTAGGCTTAGACATGATGAAACGCACCTGCACCATTCAAGCCAACTTAGATTATTCTTCAGAAGCCGACATGGTGAAAAAGTTTCGCGTGAGCTTGGCTTTGCAGCCGGTGGCAACCGCATTATTCGCCAACTCTCCTTTTACCGAAGGTAAAACCAACGGTTTTCTTAGCTATCGCTCGCACATTTGGACAGATACCGACCCTGATCGCTGTGGTATTCTGCCTTTTGTTTTTGAATCCGATATGGGCTTTGAACGATACGTGGATTATATGCTGGACGTACCCATGTATTTCGTTTTACGAAATGGCATTTACTTAGATGCTAGCGGCTTATCATTCCGTGATTTTATGGCCGGCAAGCTGAGTATTTTACCGGGTGAAAAACCCACAATGAAAGATTGGGAAGATCATTTAACCACCGCTTTTCCTGAAGTTCGACTAAAGAAATTCTTAGAAATGCGTGGTGCCGACGGTGGACCTTGGCGGCGAATTTGTGCTTTACCGGCTCTCTGGGTGGGGTTATTGTACGACCAAACCCAACTTAACCAAGCCGCTGACATGATCAGTGACTGGTCCATAGAAGACCATGCTTATTTGCGTAATCAGGTGCCCAAATTAGGACTGTGTACTCCTTTTAAATCAGGCAACGTCAGGGATTTGGCCTTAACCATGCTGGCCATGGCCCGCGCCGGTCTAGAGAAGCGTGCCATTAAAACCAGCTGCGGCAAAGACGAAACGGTTCATTTAAACGCTTTACAAGTCATCGCCGATACCGGCGTCACACCGGCAGAACGTAAATTGGGCAAATACCATGGTGTTTGGAACCAACAATTGGATGAGATTTTTAAACTTTGTGCTTATTGAGCCATAAAAAAAGCCCGCTTATAAACGGGCTTTTCTGATTTAATTTAACTTGAACAAGGTCTGTAAGGGCACAGATTCTCGCAACCATTGCCCACCTTCAACACCATCATAGTTTATGTCGATATCGGCGCTGCCATCGGTTGATAGATCATTCAACTTATTCTTAAGATTTAACCGCAAACTACCCACTTCATTAAATATTAATGGTTGTGGCGCGGCGTCTCTGGGGTAACCCTCCACTTGATAGAAGGCACTGTTATAGTCTTTACTCGGCGATAAAGGTTCATCATCGGCTAAAGCCCAACGCGGATTACCGTCAGCATCATAGTAAAACAAGTAGCCAACCATGGCTTCTTTGTTATGAACAAGAGAAAAACCCCATCCGGTATCCGCTTCACCACCATACCATGCGGTACTGAAATCAGGTTCGGCTTTATTAACATCAACCAGAATAGGCTGAATACACCACACTTCTTGCTCGCCATTAATATGCCATTCTGCCAATGCCACTCGCTGTAAATCGCGATTTTCGTTGTCTTGACAAGCGGCATGGTTTTGAGCTGTTTCCACATTAAAATCAATGCGTAAGCGTCCATCACTTAAATTTGGGTCCTCATACAGTGGATAACCATTTTCCGGATTGATCTGGTAATCATATAAGACCCGTTGCAAAGTTTGTGGTTCAAAGCTGTCATTGAGTACACCATTTTCCAAGGTTGAATAAGATAAATACCAATCAGGTTTACCCAAATCATCATAGGTGTAGAACATGGTGTAATAAATATTGTCACGGCCAACCGGCTCAATTATAAATCCATGACCATTATATTTGGGGTCATACCAAGAACCTTTGGTCGGTCTCACATTACCGGCATTGACACAACTATCACAACTCAATTGCTCACGGTTAAAAACATTGGTTAAACGAATATCATCGACCCAAAACCCATTGACCGATGATTGCGTATCTGACACCACCCGAAATCTGAAACGGATGGTTTTGCTGACGTAAGCTTCACCCAAATCAATATCGGCTTCGCGCCATTGAGGGCGACTTCCAGACCAAGCAAAATGACCTTGAGCGGTGTTATTATTGCTTAATTGTCCATCATAAGGCACACTGCTTAATAAGCCGATATCAAGCCATTCATCTTGGCTTTGTACCTGCATTTCTAAAACTGCACCGTCCCAATATTGGTTGTTACCAAATTCTAAATCATAAGCCAAAGCGAAACTTAAGACGTTACCACCATCGGCCAAAGTCAGCCAAGGTGAGGTCAGGGTTTTATCTGCGAATTTATTTTCCGAGGCAGCAAACCAACTGGCATTACCATTAAAGGCTTTACTGCTGTCTTTTTTCCAGGCCACTGTACCTAAATTTAAACTATCTTGCATCAAGTCGTTGGCTTCGGCACCGGCAAAAAAGTCACCTTTTGTCAGTGTTTGATTCACCGCTGTCATGGCTGTTATCTCAGTAGCAAAATTCCCATACTCGGTCATAATGGTTACTGGAACATTAATGGCGGCTGCACAAGTCGCCGAACTGGCTAAGCTGACAGCCACAGCCACTTTTTGTTGACTAAATGGGGCTAAATTAACTTTTTTGTTACCACCATTAACCGTTAAAGAGCCCTTATTTGACAACGCAAGACTAACATTTTTTAGGGCTTGATCACTGTGATTTTCTAACATCAGCATAAAATGACCCTGTTCACCACGATCAATAAAGTCATCATCATCACAACTGGCATCCGCTGCAATAAATTTCAATAAAGAAACGCTGATTGGGTTTCTTTGTGCACGGTAAGTGCCGCGACCATGGGTGCCGATATATAAATCATTGTCACCGTTCCACACCAAATCCATAACCCGGGTAAAGGCAGGACCGTACTGATATCGCTGCCAGCTATAATCAACGCCATTGGATGTTTCTCCAACCCATAACCCCAGTTCACTGCCCACAAATAAACGTTTAGATTCCATTGGGTCATTAATGACTTGAAATAAAGGAATCTGAGGCAGATTACCGGTGATGTCAAACCAGGATTGACCAGCATTCGTGGATTTAATCAATCGACCTTTGTAATAACCGCCTAACGTGACATACACAGTATTACCGGTGGTATCAAATTCATCCACCCGAATATCAGTGACCACTGTGCTGTTAAATCCAATGACATCTGAATTAATTTTAATTTTAGTTACCGTGTTACTACTGCCTAAGCCATCAATTCTAACCAGGTGATTATTATTTACATTGGCCATACCGGCAAATGCTTGACTTGTTTTATGGGGGTTAAAGGCCACTGCGGACACGGAAGATCCGCTGATTACACCAGTCACATCTTGCCAACTGGCATTCCCTAATTGTCGAATATTACTGGAATAATACACTTTATTGGTACCCACCAACATTCGGTTACCATTATTCTCATCTAATACATATGGCTGAATAAATCGGGCACCTTCAGTATCCGGTAGTTCGATGGCTTCTGCACTTAAACCACCATCTCTGGAGCCGTACATTTGACCGTTCACATAAGAATTATAGATATAATTACTTTGTTGCTGATCCCAGGCGCTGTAACCGCCATCTCCGCCTTGCCACTCTAGCCAAGTCTGCTTATCACCAAAATACAACTGGGCACCATTATCTTGGGTACCTGAGTTGACAAAGCGACCGTCCGGACTGACTGAAATTCCATAAGATTGAGAAATATTCAAACCATTGTTCAAATGGGTAAAGCTATTTCCACCATCCACTGATTTTGCAACACCACCATCATTAACAAAATAAATATGATTGGGGTTATGTGGCGAGAAAAAATAACCGTGATGATCAGCATGCATATAACGCTGTACCTGTCCGGCCTGAGGGAACCAGTTTGATTTCTTAACTATGGCATTACCACCATCATTCGATACAAATAAATCGATGGCGCCGATTAAAACATGGTTGGCATCGTTGGGATTAACAGCAATTGCCAGATCATACCAACCTTGACGCTCAATAAAATTGGTTTGTGAAGCTGTTTTATTAAACTGTAGTTGGTTGCCTGAGTTCGCTGTCCATAAACCCAAGGTTCCATTGGTGGCGCCACCTTCTAATTCCACCGCTTCTTTTGAAACAGCCACATAAACTTGACCGGTTTTTGCAAAACCAATCTCCATACGCTCCACCTCATCGATGGGCAGACCACTGTTACTGAGCTTTTGCCAATTAGCACCTCCATCAATTGAACGCATCACAAAGCGCTGCAGATTTGTCACTGTGGCGGGTTTAATTTGACCGTTGACCGTTGCTTGAGCATTGATGATTTTATTGCCCAAAGACTGTGTAATCATGACTGAAGGAATGCTTATTGAACCATCTTCTCCACCCATAATGATGGGCAAAGAGCTGTCATTTTGATAAACAACCACGGCTTTTGCGCCGGCTGTTTGTGCATTTTTAACTTTAATGGTGAAGTCACATTGGCCCCGTTGAATCAGTGCAATTTTACCGCTGATGTTATTGCTGATACTTTCACAGCCATCTTGGGTGGTAGCAGTGCCATCTTTAACCATGACTATTTCACCACTGATACCAGTATTGGGTACTGCTGGCCCGAAGCCGGCAGGCACGGCATCATATTCACCCACCAAGCCGCCTGGTGTGGTAATCTTTAACGTTGCCTGTACTTGATTTGGGCTACCAAAATGATAAGCCAGCAAATGCTGTTGATTTGATGGGTCTCTTTTTAAATCCGTAAAACCCCGACCCGTGGTGGTGTGTTGGCTTACTTCCTGCCAGCTTTGTCCTAAATTGGTGGAGCGCATAATACCGGCATTGGTGGCCGCCAATAACACGTTACTGCCGGGGATACGGGCTAAACGGTTAACATAAAAAAACTGGGACTGGTTGGTGCTGTTTAGTTGTTGCCAGGTTTCACCAAAATCTTCTGAAACAAAAATACCGGCACCTTGGGCGGCATCGAAATTAAAGAAACCTTCGCCGGTACCGATAAAAACCCGCTCAGAATTATCGGGATCCACCAACATGCTGCCGATAGCAATATTCGGTAAGAAATCGGTTTTAGGCTCCCAGCTCTGGCCATCATCTATTGACTTCCAGACACCTCCTGAGACACCACCGGCCAATAGATAACCGGGTTTATCAGGATGAATGGCAAAACCGCGAATTCGACCACCAAACACACCAGGTCCAATATCTGCAAAGCGCATGGGTAAGGCATGACCGGTTTTAAGTGCTTTTTCCTTGGCCTGAATTTGACGTTTGATGTCCATATTCATTTGTGAAGGATTCTTATTACCTTTCGGCATCTGACGCATATCCGCAAGCCATCGCGCTGCTTGATCCGGTTTATCGTACTTTTTAGGTTCTTTTTGCTTTTTGAAAACGTTAATATTTTTTGTTATTTCACTTAACTGTTCATCACCACCGATTTGCGCCGATGGTCGCATAATGAACACCAAGACACCGAGCAGTGCAACAAACAATAAATTGACAAATAATTTCATGGCTTTGTGGGTGTGGAAAACAGAGCATTTTACCACAAATTAAAAATTAGCCACTGACAAAGCATTTATGCCAAATTAATCAACTGTAACAATGTGAAAGACTTAACTCGGCACTAGGAACCGTGGCAGCAGATAAAAACTGATTAGTTTATATCTGCTGCCAAAGTAAAAAGGGGGTTCTTTATTGAAGAAATGTTAACAGTAGATAGGATGCCAGGATCACCACCACCCAAAGAACCATACTACCGGCCGGGTGTTTGTCAGAAAGTAAACCACTTATTTTAGCGTTTTTGTGTGCCAAATAGTTTGTGGTTAGGGTAAATACCCGAGTCACTGACTGGCTGAACAAACCGTAAACCCGCTGAGACATGGCCACAGTACCTTGCCAAACTGCCGGTAATACACGTCGATAAGTCCATTCCACGTCTATGTTGGTTGACCGTAATTCCGGCGGATACAGGTTTTTCAGGTTTAGCCACACAAAAGCCAAAGCCGAGAAGAACAACAGTTGCGTTTGTGCCAATATATGGGTGGCATCATAAGGGTTATAACCGGTGTCATAAGGCAACAAGGAATACAGGGCCGCCGGATACACACCAATACCGACACATAAGGCCGCTGCTATAAACATGGCAATCAACATATTACTGGGCGGATCACTGGCTCTGATACCTGAGTCATGGGCAAAGAACGCAAAATAAGGAATCTTAATACCGGCGTGATGGAAAACACCTGCCGAGGCAAATAATAACATTAACCACACCCAGTTATGACCATTTTCGAGGGCTGCGCTCATCACCATGGACTTACTCACAAAACCGCTAAACAGCGGGAATGCCGAAATCGAGGCGGCACCCACAATACATAAAATCGTGGTTTTGGGCATGGTTTTATACAAACCACCCAAATCAGAACCATTAATACGTCCGGTCATGTGTAACACCGCACCCATGGACATAAACAACAGACCTTTAAATATAACATCGTTAAACGCATGGGAAACCGCGCCATTAATGGCCAATGCAGTACCAATACCGACACCCACCACCATAAAACCAACCTGGTTAATCAGGCTGTAAGCCAGCACCCGCCGCAGATCATTTTCAATCACCGCAAAAAATATCGGGAAACAGGTCATGGCCGCACCAATATAAATCAACAGTTCGGTACCCGGATAGGCCCGTGCCAAGCTGTAAACAGCCACTTTACTGGTGAAGGCACTGAGGAACACGGTTCCGGTGACTGTGGCTTCAGGATAGGCATCGGTCAACCAGTTATGGGCAAACGGGAAGGCACATTTAATACCAAAAGCGATAAAAATCAGCCAACCTGCAATGCCTTGTAAACCAATATATCCAAAGGCTAGGGTGCCATTCTCGGCGGCATAAAACAGGGCACCCACCAACAAAAGAAGACCCGATATAACCTGGATAATAAGATAACGCATTCCGGCGGTATAAGCTTTTTGCGTGCGACGTGCCCAAATCAGAAACACCGAAGTAAACGCCAATAATTCCCAGAACACAAACAGGCTCAGTAAATCACCTGAAAACACGGCGCCCAAACCACTACCGGCATACATTAAAGCCGCCACTTGCTGCACCGTATCACGCACATGTAAGGCGTAAATAATGGCAATAAAAGCGGCAATATGAAATACATAGCCGAACATCAGGCTGAGTTTGTCTACCCGATAGGGGATTAATTCATAACTGAGAAAGGCAAATTGCAGGTGACTACCTTCAGGCACAGTCCATAAATGAATGGCACTGAGCACCGGGATGAGCACCATCACCAGGCCACGCAAACGCCCACGGGTAACGGCGGCAATCACAGCACCAATAAAAAAAGGTACAAACGGCGGTATCTCAAGCATCCACATTGTTATCACCTTTTGTTAATTGCTGATCTTTTTGGAACCTGGCTTCTTCCAGCTTTTCATAATAATCTTCAGGTCGCATCAAAAAGGTGCGCATCCATTTAGCGACAAACACCAACACCACACAACCCACAAATCCATAGATCGGATAAAACCCCCATAAATTCTCCCAGGGGTGATAGATATGGCGATCTATAACAAAATCCAAAAGCAATAGCAGCGCACACAGCACATAAAACACGGTTAATAAGCGTTTGACGTTTTTTGGATTGTCGAAAATATATTGTTTTTTATTGGCCATTGGCGACCCCCGGCGTGTTGAGTATGGCTTGCACTAATTCATAAAGCGGTTGTGGGTAAACAAACAACACCACACAAGCCACAGTGGTCAAAGATAATGCCATTAATGATGGCAACGGTGCTTCATTCACTGTGATTGCAGATCGGTCAATCGAATCTTTGGGGAAGAAACCCCGTAATGGTATGGGCAATAAGTAAGCAATGTTCAGCAGTGAACTAATCATCAGTATCACCATCAGCGCCCATTGCTGGGTTTCCATGGTACCCATTAATAAGAACCATTTGCTCCAGGTACCACCACCCGGTGGCACCCCGATAATGCTGAGGCTGGCAATGAAAAATGCGATCATGGTCACCGGCATTTGCCAGCCCAATCCCTGCATCTCGCTAATTTTCGATTTTCCGGCAGTCACCAATATGGCACCGGCACAGAAGAACAGGGTGATTTTGCCAAAAGCATGCATGGCGATGTGCATGGATCCGCCAATCACTCCCGCTGATGTGGCTAACAAAGCACCGATGGTGATATAGCCCAGTTGACTGATGGTCGAATAGGCCAAACGGGCTTTTAAATTATCCTGGCGCATGGCAATCAGTGATGATAAAAGTACCGTGATACCCGCCAAGTAAAGTAAAAATTGGGTGCTCGGTAAAATCGCCAATAGATCAATGCCGAAAATAAACACACACACTTTCATGATTGAAAAGACACCGGCCTTAACCACCGCCACAGCATGTAACAAAGCACTGACCGGTGTTGGTGCCACCATCGCAGCAGGTAACCAACGGTGAAAAGGCATAATCGCTGCTTTACCAATACCAAACACGAACAGCATCAAAATAGCACCGGCCAACACCAGATTGACATCACCAGCAAAAACACCGCCGGCGGTAAATGCCAGGCTACCGGCCACCATCCAGGTACTGATTATCGCCATCAGGAAAAATAAAATCGAAGTACTCAGTAAAATGCCCAGATATACCCGGCCTCCGGCTTTGGCTTTATCCGTTCCGGCATGAGTTACCAATGGATAAGTCGATAATGTCAGCACCTCGTAAAAGATAAACAAGGTAAATAAATCAGCGGCAAAGGCCACGCCCATGACGGCACTGATGGCAATCGCAAAAAAACTGTAAAAACGGGTTTGCTTAACCTCATTGTGTTTACGCATGTAACCAATGGCATAAACGGTGG
Organism: Marinicella gelatinilytica; assembly: GCF_026410405.1. Taxonomy (GTDB): domain Bacteria; phylum Pseudomonadota; class Gammaproteobacteria; order Xanthomonadales; family Marinicellaceae; genus Marinicella; species Marinicella gelatinilytica. The sequence goes on from NZ_JAPMLN010000016.1 coordinate 47,412, forward strand.
TAATAATCCACAGAAAACTGGCAATCAAGGCAAACAGCATACCCAGGGGTTCTATGCGGAAATTAATACCTAAACCGGGAATGATTTCCAACCACTGAACTTGGATATCTGCGCCTTGTTTTAACCCGTTATAAAGCATAACAACACAATAAAACAGCAGTAAGCCAGTGCCAATGGAAACGCCTTCCCGTAGATTGGGCTTACGGCCCGTGGCCACAATCGCAATCACCGCAAAAAAAGGCAGTGCAATGGACAATTGTAATAATGTTTCTAACGATAGATTCATGGCGCAACCCCAAACAAGTTTTCCGCTGCCATTTGAGCGATTTGCACATTAATCCGGGTATCAACACCAAAATACACATTCGCCAACACCAAAATCCATGTAGGTATTAAGATGCCCAGCGGTGCCTCTTTAACGGATTCGTTGTCTTTATTCGGGGCACGGAAATAAGCGACTTCAACCACGCGCCACAGATAGATAATGGCCAATAAAGAACCGAACAGGATGAGTATCGCCACCGGCCACCAGCCGTTTTCAATCATGGCAACAACCAGATACCACTTACTGATAAAGCCAACTGTGAGCGGCACACCGATTAAACTCAAACCACCGACCACAATAGCCGCCATGGTTAAAGGCATTTGTCGTCCTAAACCCTGAAAACTTTTTAATTGAACATTGCCCAGTCGGTACATAACGCCGGCCAAAGCCAGGAATAAAGCACCTTTCATCAACGCATGGTTAAATATGTGCATAAGACTGGCCGATAAGCCCGCCGCTGTGCCGACACTGATACCGACAATCATGTAACCCACCTGGGCGATACTCGAATAGGCAAATATATGCTTTACATTTTGTTGATAAATGGCCGAAGTGGAGGCCACAAAAACACCCAGCAGCCCCAACACCAAAAACAATATATTTAAGGGCAAAGTGGTGAATGAGAAAGATAAGCCAAAAACAGTAAACGTAAATCTGATGAGCAGATAAATCGCCACTTTGGTGGAAGTAGCCGCCAACATCGCGGTGACAATTGACGGTGCGTAGGCATAGGCATTGGGTAACCACAAATGCAGCGGAAACAACGCCAACTTTAAACACACCCCAACCACCACAAATGCAAAAGACACAAACACGGTTCGGGTTTGCGCCACCTCCGGCAACCGTTCCGCCAGGTCTTGCATATTCAAGGTACCGGTCATCTGATACATTAAGCCGATACCAATTAAAATAAAGGTGGCACCAATGGTACCCATAATGAGGTATTGATAAGACGCCCACAAAGCGCGCCTGTCTTTACCCATGGCAATCAAGGCATAGGCTGACAACGATGAAATTTCCAAAAACACAAACACGTTAAAGGCATCACCGGTGGCCAGAATACCAAGCATACCGGTTAAGGACAACAAATACAGGGCATAAAAATAGGTCTGGCGATTGCTTGATAACTCATTTTCTAAACTGGTGCGAGCCGCCAGAAGAACCACAGCACTGAGACCTGAAACAACCATTATCACAAAGGCATTTAAGGCATCAATGCGGTATTCTATTCCCCACGGTGGTGCCCAGCCGCCCAGTTCGTAACTAATGACCCCTGTGCTGGTGACTTGTTGCACCAACAGAACACTGATTGTGAACGTTAACGCCGTAACCACACAAGCAAACAGCCAAACTAGTTTTGGTCGCTTTAAGAATAAGCACAAAGGTGCCGCCAGCAGGGGTAATATGACCTGCAATATGGGTAAATGTGCCATCACGATAGATTATCTTGTTGTTGAATGAATTCTTCTTCGATACTGTCATACGCTTCGTTAATGCGGACAATAATCGCAAGCCCCAAAGCCGTGGTGGCAATACCCACCACAATTGCTGTCAAAATCAGCACATGGGGTAAGGGATTTGAGTATTGAGTGATACCATCGGCTAAAATTGGGGCACTGCCGCCATCCACTTTGGCCACACTGATGTAAAAAATAAACACCGAGGTTTGAAAAATGGTCAAGCCCACCAATTTTTTTATGAGATTTCCATGCGCAATAATGATATAAAAACCAAGCATCATCAACGCCACCACAACCCAATAATTGTAATGTCCAATTAACATATTTATGCTCCTAAATCATCCGAGATTTGTTGAGGTCCTTTGCGCCCGGCAAAGTTAAAGAAAATAATGATAATCACCGATGCAACGGTCATACCGACGCCCAACTCAATCAGTAAAATGCCTAAATGCTGTCCCGCCACCGGGTTTTCCAACAACACGTTATAATCCAGAAAAGTGCCGCCATTGAGGAAAGAAACAACCCCGACTGCGCCATAAAGCAAAACACCAAAAGCCGCAATCAATTGAATCAAACTTTGACTAATAACCCGGCGGGCTATATCCATGCCAAACAACATCGCATATAAAATGATACCGGCACCAAAAATCACACCGGCTTGGAAACCGCCGCCAGGCCCGTATTCGCCATGAAATTGTACATATAAGGCAAACAACAGAATAAAAGGAATTAATATCTTCCCGACAATGCGCAGTACGATGTGTTGATCTTCAATGGAGTCATTAATCGTCGGCAGTTTCTTGCGGGTGCCTGTACCATTGACTGTGGATAACAAACCAATAATACCGAGACCGGCGGTAAAAATAACCACCACTTCACCAAAAGTATCAAATCCCCGGTAAGAAGATAAAACTGAGGTCACAATATTCGGGATACCAATTTCATCATAGGAGTCTTCAATATAGCGTTGCGCAACATGTGTATGAGCGGGTGCATCAGCCATACCAAAAATAGGCATGTCATAGGTGCCGTAAATTAATAAACCACCTGTGATCACCACCACCAGCAACGCCAGCAACGGTTTATGACGGGAAGGGTGTTCCTTGCGCTTTGTTTTGGCAATCGCCACCAACAATAACAAGGTGGAAATTCCGGCACCGACAGAAGCTTCGGTAAACGCCACATCCACAGCATCCATGGCCATAAAAAAACTGGCGGTGAGTAAACCATAAATACCGAGCAACATAACAACGGCAATCAGGTCTTTCATCCAAATGATTGCGACAACCACGCCCACCATCAAGATGAGCAAGACAATATCAATTAACGTTTCGATGATTTCGACTCCTGCTGACTTTTGTTGTTGGAAATTGGCTTAAGACCACTGCGAAAAGCGGCTTTGGCTAAGGCATGCCCGGCTGTTGGACTGGTCAGTAAAATTAACAATAAAATGATGACCAGCTTCATAATCGCCAAAGCACCCGGATTGAGCAACATCATACCTATGATAATCATGGTCGACGCCAGGGTGTCGGTGACCCCGGTGGCATGCATTCGCGTATAAAAATCAGGAAACCTGATTAAACCAATACCGCCGGCTAAAATTAACAGCGCCCCTGTCAATAAAAATATTCCGCTGAGTATTTCCATGAACATGTCCATTAACGTCTCTCCTGCTGTGATTGGCTGTCACTGTCCTGACTAAACCCATCAGAATCTGATAGCCGCAAGAAGCCAATGACACTGATGAAATTAATTAAGGCATATACCAGAGCCACATCCAAAAAATCCGGGCGACCCATGAAAAACCCCATTAAAGCAATCAATAACACGGTTTTGGTACCAAAAACGTTAACCGCCAGAATGCGGTCATACAGGCTTGGCCCCATAAAACAACGCATGATGGACAAAGCCATAACGACAAATACTGCGATAATTGTGGCACTAATCATGATTTTTCCAGTTGACAAACGCGGCGATCCATTTCGCCGGCTTTAAGGGCTTCTAAATCCTCATGCAATAATGCATGAACGGTTATTTCATCGTCTTCTAACTCAATTGCCACGGTGCCTGGTGTTAAAGTGATTGAATTGGCCAGGATAACTTTACCCATGTCGGTTTTAGCACAGATTTTTATGGTCGCCATGGACGGTGAAATATAGGCTTTGCCTAGCACAATATGTTTTACCACCTTAATGTTGGACAGCACAATCTCTTTCATCAACCAGCCATAATATCGCGGCAACCTAAAGGCTAAATGAAACGGCACCGATTCATAATCAACGACATCCATACGACGGGCAATAAACACCACCAACGCCACAGACACGACCCCTAACATCAGGATAATCGGCGTAAACATGCCGGAATTCATCAACCAAAACAAAACCAGCGCTATTGTTATACTCAGAGTGTATCGCATCATAATATTCGCTCATTAAAAGCCAAGAAAAGATCTGTAAGCAAAGACCATCGGTTTGGCATTCGGGCAGGCTTGCTTATCGCCCTCATAGGAATGGCGTTAAAGGTGAGATAATTTGTGGTCAAGGTTTGTTGCATTAATACTGTCTCTTATCTAATTAATGTGTCATTCCGATCATAAGTATTTGTAAGTAAACTTAATAGAGGCTCAACAACACGTTTGTACCGTTATCAAAACCCAAACCAAAAAAATGATTTTGAGATAATAAGCAATTGTTACCATGGGTGCAAGCATTGACGGAATAATCGGTGCTTAAAAAGCGCAGATAACACCATGGTGAGCCATTAAAAAAACCATCCTGCCGTCATTTTCCAGCTCACTTATACCATGTGCCTGCTAAATCGTGCGATATTATGCTGTTTTTTTAACAGGGAAACAACCGCTTTATAACCGAAAAGTGATGTGCCAAATATCCTAAGAGACCTTTGAACATGTTAACAACCCCCCCCAACCTTGGGGGTACTGTCAAAATGTATTGCACGCTAAACTTTCACCATTAATTTTGGAGAAAACAATGAAATATGTATTTTTAATGCTGTTAAGCAGCACAGTGATGGCTCAACCCTGGTCTTTTGTTGAAGATCTGACCCCTGCCGAGGCCATTGAAGGCGATTATGGTATTGGTATTGTATTTGCCGGTGATTACCTGGTGGCCTCCTGGCCACGTACTTTTTCAGGGGGTCTGACCCAGGGCAGTACCGGCCCAGATTCCTGTGGTGAAATTATTACCTATGAAAAAATCGACGGTCGATTTACCGAGTTATCACGATTAACTGCAGCAGATTTGGTCGGCAGTTGTGTTGAAGGCGATGGCTTTGGTTATGCGATGGCCTATGATAAGGGTCGCTTAGCCATTGGTATGCCGGCCGGTGTTCGTGCCGGTATGGGACGACCGGGTGGTGCAACCGATGCCGATTCTCGGGTTTTTATGACGCATTTTGATAACGGTAACTGGGTGTTAGATGAAACACTGATGGCCAATGATTTAGGCGGTGGCCGCGGCATGGGTATGCAAATGGTTTTAGAAGATGATGTGCTGCTGGTTCATGCCCATGAATACGACACCATTTACGGTTTTTCATTTATTGTGAGTACCGGTGTTTATATTTTTGAAGACAGTGGTAATGGTTTTAGTCAAACCCAAAAACTGACTGAAAACTTCCACTTATTTGGCCAGGATTTTGACATTGAAAATAATCAAATTGTGGTCGGTGCCTGGGGCGAACAAGCCTTAACCCAACCGGGCCGTATCTATGTCTATGATAAACAAGGTACAAACTGGACGCTAACGCAAACCATTAATGATACCCGCAATACCAATCTCGGCAATCAAATAACCATCGACGGAAACCTAATGGCAGTAGGTGCCGTGCAAGCCGGGGGTAATGGGGCAGCGGTCATATATGAAAAATCGGGAAACCAATGGCAAGAAAAGCAGTTTATCCAACCCGATGACAGTGCTTTTAATGACCAGTTTGGCATCCAAGTTCAACTTCATCAAGGTGAGTTGATGGTGGGTGCCACCGGCGGCACCAATTCAGGCGTCAATGGTGGTTTTAATGTGGGTGCTGTTTACTATTTTGAACAAGACACTTCGGGTCAGTTTAAACAAATTCAAAAATTAGAAACCTTAGATCCAAATACCGGCGATGATCAGTTTGCCAGCAATCTCATCTTTAATGACACCGACTTATTAGTGAGCGACTCCAGTGGCGGCACAATCAGCGACGGCATCACGGAACTGGCTCATTTTAGCCGAGAATCAACCGGTGGTCCGGTAAATGCACCGGATGTCAGTTCAAAAACCGCCGGCTTATGGACAGTTGATGGCGTTAATAACCAGGGCGTGAGCATTGAAATCTTAAAAGATGACCGAGTTGTATTTTATGCCCAAGTGAATCACAACAGTGACATGCTGTGGCTGTTTGGTTATGGTGAATTTAATAACAATATGATTGATGTGGTTGATGTCTATCAAGCTGAAGGGGCTAATTTTGGCCAGGGTTTTAATGCCCAAGATGTCCAGATCCAACGCATTGGATCGGCCATGATGACCTTATCAGCCTGTCATCAAGCGGAATTGTTGGTCGATTTAAGCGGCATCAGCACGGAAGCTTATCAGCTGACAAAATCCGTTGAAGTGATTGGTAATGAATGCGGTAACACGACAAAAGTTTTACCCAATGGCATCTCCGGCTCCTGGTTTGACCCCAGTCGAAACGGCGAAGGCTTCAGCGTAATTATGTTTAAAGACAACAATGAAACCAAAGCCCATGTCAGCTGGTACACCTATGACCAAGGTCAACCGTTAACCTTAACCGGTATTGCCGAGGTCAATGGCCAAACTCTGACGGTCAATGAACTGCACAGTTTTTCCGGTGCTGACTTCTTATCAGGCACCAGCCAAGTGACTAACAGAGGACAGTTAAATATGACTTGGAACAAATGCCGTACAGCTGAAGTTGATTATGATTTATCCGCAAGCGGCTTAGACAGCGGCACCATGGATTTAATCCAACTGAGCATTTTAAAAGACACGGATTGTGGCGCATTAACTAAATAATCGTTCATCGTCCTCTCAAGGATGAGTCTTAGGCGCTGTGGCTTCTTGCAACAGCGCCTTTTTTATGTGCCTTGATATTGGATTCGGTATATAATCATAATCCACATACAAAAACAGATATTCATATGAAAAAATTAGCATTAATTCTACTTTGTTGGTCGTTTTTCTCAACTGTAAATGCATCCAACATATCAAGTACCAGCAATGAAACTGTTGTTGTGTGTAAACCTATTGTATTGGCTGACAATACCCAAGCGATGCAGTGTGAGTTGATAGAAGTTAGCTCGTTACAGTCAATTGACAAATGGATTGCTACAATTAATTCTTAATCTTAGTAAATCAGCTTAACTTAAGAACACTCAGCGCATGACTGCTGGTTTTATGGTTAGATAAGCATTAATTTTATGCATCAATCTATGCCCATGAGTTTGTCCAATTTTTTGAGACGTTTATTAGATTCAATAACTCGGTAATGCTCGGCGCCATATTTTTCAATCAGTGCAGGGTTTGAGTAGGCCATCAATTCAGCGGCCTTTTTATATTCACCTAATTGAATCAAAATATCAGCATGAGAATCAGCCATAATGATACACAAGGGGTGTTCAAGGCTGAGCGTGGCTTCACATTGTGGCCGATAAGTTTTATAGACCTCATTGGCCTTTTGGTATTTGCTTTGTTTATTGTAAACAATAGCCATGTTGTGCGGAATTATCAAGGTGGTATAGTTGTCCTTGCTTTCAGATTGTAAAAATAAATCCAGTGTCTCTTGATACATAGCCAATGCTTCGTCTAATTGGCCGGTGTTGTCTAAGACGCCACCCCTAATACTTCTCAAGGTCAAGGTGAATTGATGCATGGGGCCAATATGCTCAATCATTTTAGGCAGCAATTCTGCGGTCATGACATCCGCTTGTGCAAAATCACCGGCATACATATACGTGGTGGCTTTGTTCATTTTGGCCACAAAAGTAGAGGCACTGTTTTCACCGTAATTTTGTTTCATCCCCTCTATGAGCGTGTCATACAATTCAAGCGCTTCATCAATCTTGTTGGTTTCTTGTAAGGCCAATGTCAATTCTTGAATCAAACTCAAGGTGGTGGGGTGTGATTCACCAAATACTGTTTTGGCTTTTTCCAGTTCAGATCTAAACAGCTTCTCTGCTTGATGAACTTCACCCATCTGTCGGTGTATATGGGCTCGGTATTTATTAACCGCAAATTGCTGGTTCAAGTCTAAATCAGTTTGTTGTTGCAATTCATTAATGACCGCTAAGGCTTCAACCATTTTGCCATTGGCAGTATAAAAAGTAGCTTCTTCGAACAAAATTTTGTTATTTAAGGCATTGATTTCGCGTTCATTCAAATCGGCATTATGTAACTGTGCTTTCAATTGCTCAATGGACAGCATCAACTGTTCAAACTGCGTGTTGCTGGCCAACGTTATCAGTTTTTGGGTGGCTATCTCAAAATAAAGTTGGTCTTTTGTTTCAAGTCGATCCAAGCCTTTTTGGTACTGGGAAAGCGCAGCCGGGTAAAGTTCAATCGCATCAAACACATTACCCAAAACCAAACGAATTTGCGCTTCAACCTGTGGTTCATCGGATAAATCTTTATCAACAGAATATTGCGCGCCTTGAATCACTTGTTTAACTGTAATGGCTTCGCCTAAACTTTCCGTGGGATCGGCATTAACGAATAAATCATTGATGAATTGAACCACTTGACGGTTACTTTCTGCTTTTTGTTCCGCCAAGCTACGCGCTTGCTGTTCTTTTAAACCAAACGACACCGCAAACACCAGACCGGTCAACAAACCTAAAAATGCCAATGAGGCACCAGTCACCAGGGCTTTATTTTTTCGGGCGGCTTGTTTTAACCAATACCAGGATGACAAATGAGCCACCGATAAAGGTTCCTGATTTAACCAAGCACTTAAATCTTTTAGTAATTCAGACACAGACTGGTATCTTTGCTTGGCATTTTTTTCCATGGCATGGTGCACCACCGCTGCCAAACCATCATCAATATCACGATTAATGGTGGCCAAAGAAGGGGGCGTTTGGTTAATGATGTCATGTACCGCCGAAAAAAATTGCCCGGCATCCACTTGAATGGGTAATCGACCACTGAGCAGTTGATAAATAACCACACCCATGGCGTAAATATCACTGCGTAAATCACTTTTATCGCTACCGGTAATTTGCTCCGGACTCATATAAGCCAAGGTACCGACAATATCACCCGTGCCGGTTAATTGGGTGAGCATGTGAGTGGCATCATCGCCCAAAGTGGCAATGCCAAAATCCAATAGAATCGGCTGTCCATCTTCTTTGACGATGATATTATCCGGCTTTATATCTCGGTGAATCACACTTTTTAGGTGGGCATATTGCAAAGCGTCCAAAACCTGTAGGCTTAAATCAATAATTTGTGTGGCTGATAATGACTGTTGCTGCACATATCGATCAATGGCGATTCCTGGAATATAATCCATCACTAAAAAAGGTAACTTTTGATCTGCCACCTGAAAATCACCGAAGTCTTTTACCTTGGCAATATTGGGGTGATCCAACCGTGACAACACCTTAACTTCGTGATGAAAACGACTTAATTGGTCATCATTGAGCCACATATTGGGAATTTTGACCGCACATTGCCGACCTGATTGGTCAGTGGCTAAAAACACCCTGCCATTGGCGCCACGACCAATAAGTTTAACCAGTTTATAACCGGGAATTTCCGGCATAAAGCCTGGTTCAATCGCAGCTTCGGAGTCTTTCGGCACAGCATCCAGCCAATCTAATTTATCGGGATATTTTTTCTGAAATTGTTCGACAAGTGCCTGTCTTTGAGGCCCGTTAGTCTGACTTATTTGTTTTAGGTGACTGTAAAAATCATTAACATCAAATGGCGCAGACTGCATAATTGTATTAGCTGTTAGAAAAATTTAAATCCTACCATAAAACAGTCTTATCTAATCAAGAATAATGAATCCGTTGCAGATTATTATTGATAATTAGTTGGATCCGGAACACCGGCTTGCTCAAAGCCAAGTCTTCTGTGATGACACGCATCACACCGCCCACAAGCCCGGCCTTTATCATCCGCCTGATAACAACTGACGGTCAATCCATAATCGACACCCAAATCTGTTCCCAGTCGAATAATCTCAGCTTTACTTAAATCAATCAAAGGTGTTTTGACTTTTAAATAACGACCATCTTCAACTGCCGCCACAGTCGCCAGATTCGCCAAACGTTCAAAAGCATCTATAAATTCCTGCCGGCAATCGGGGTAACCGGAATAATCAACGGCCGTGACACCAATGTATAAGGCCTCGGCACCAACCACTTCAGCATAAGCCAATGCGGTGGATAAGAATATGGTGTTTCTGGCCGGCACATAAGTTAATGGGACTGAAGTGGCATCGGCATCATAATCAGAAACTGCCATGCTGGTATCGGTCAGTGATGACCCACCAAAAGCACCTAAATCCATTTTAATTTGTTTATGATTTTTGGCACCGCCGGCTTTCGAGACTTTTTGAGAGGCGATTAATTCGGCTCGATGGCGTTGTCCGTAATCGATGACTAAGGTATAACAATCATAACCATCGGCTTTGGCGGCGGCCAATGCGGTGGCCGAATCCAGACCACCTGATAATAAAATAACGGCTTTTTTTGTCATGGAAAAAAGAAAGTTTAGGTTCCGGGGGTATCGCCCCACAATAATTTATGTAATTGAATTTGCATACGAACCGGCAAATGATCGGCTAAAATCCATTCAGCCAGTTGCTTAGGGGGCAAGACATCCGCCACCGGCGAAAAAAGCACCTGACAGCGCTCATGGATGGCGTATTTATGTAAGGTCGCCACCGCCCATTGATAGTCCTTATCATCGGCAATCACAAATTTGACCTGATCCTTGTGACTGACCAAATCCAGATTGGTATAATCATTTTTCATCATTTCGCCGGAGCCCGGGGCTTTGAGATCAATGATTTTTATCACATCAGGATGCACATCAGCCACCGATAAGGCACCGGCCGTTTCCAGACTGACTGTATAGTTCTCTGCCATTAAGCGATCCAGCAAACCATGTACCCGTTTCTGTGCCAGCGGTTCACCACCGGTGACACACACATAAGGTGTTTGATGTTGTGCCACTTCAGCCAAAATATCATCGTAGTGCATCCACTGACCGCCGCCAAAAGCATATTCAGTATCACACCACACACAACGCAGCGGACAACCGGTTAAACGCACAAAAACAGTGGGTAAGCCGGTGAGGGTGCTTTCACCTTGCAGCGAATAAAAAATTTCATGGATTTTCAGTTGATCACTGCGATCTTCGCTCAATTGACTTTACCCTCACGCTTTAATAAATTCAGCCGATTTTGTGCCAACCGAGCCACCGATTCATTGGGGAAACTGTTCATGACTTTTGTTAAAGCTGTTTGCGCCTGACTGTAATCTTCCAATTCGTGATAGGTGTAACCGATTTTTAGCAAGGCATCAGGTAGTTTTGCGCTGAGCGGAAATTGCTGCTCCAGTTTTTGAAAAGCAGCTAAAGCCAGTGGATATTGCCGCGTCACATAGTAACTTTCACCCAACCAATAATAAGCATTATCTGTTAACTCATGGTTTGGATAGCTTTGAATAAAGTCTTCAAAAGCCCGGGCAGATTCAGCAAAACGACCTTGTTTCAATTGGTTAAACGCCTGTTGATAATGGGATTGTGCCATGGGATCAGACGCCTCTTGCTGAGCTGATACACTGTCGTTTCCGAGGGTGGATGTGGTTAATTCTGCATCGATTGGCTCACTTAATTCCACTTCATGTTGTTGTCCGCTGTTACTGTCTGACAAAGGTTGATTGCTCGAATCATCATTAACGGCGCTGTCTATGGTCAATTCATTGGTGGATTTAACAGTGACGCCGGCCGTGGCTTCTTCAACTTGTGTTAAACGGTTATCCACGTCCATATATAATACTTTTTGGCGCTCTTTGAGCTGTGTGATTTCGTGTGCTTGCTGCTCAATTTGACCCTGTAACTCGGCAATTTGTGATTGTAATTGCTGTACCTGAATCACCAAATCACCAACATTGGATCCGCTTCCGGCTTGTTGCTCTAAGTTTTTGAGGCGATCTTGAATAGATAAGTTTTGAGCATTGGCACTGAGATTTACTAATGCCAATAACATGACTGTGGTTAATAATTTTCGCATAGTTAATTCCTTATTGGGGACCATTAATAAAAAAACCCGACATAAGCCGGGTTTTTGACCGTTCACCAACGGTAAAGTTTATCTTGCAGTGTAGTTAATCACAGCGCGTCTGTTCTGTGACCAACATGATTCATCACTACACATGGCAACCGGACGCTCTTCACCATAGCTAACCACATTGATTTGATTGTCTGAAGCACCTTCAGCGCGCAACAAATTAGCCACTGAATTACCACGTCGCTCACCAAGAGCCAAGTTATATTCACGTGAACCACGCTCATCTGCATGACCTTCTAACGTCATACGAGCTGATGGGTTCTCACTTAAGTAGCGGCCGTGTAAAGCAATGATATCGCGGAACTCAGCACGAATGGTTGATTGATCAAAGTCAAAATAGATGACACGTTTAGACAACAAGCTATCTGGGTTGTCTAAATCTTCCGGATTACAACAAATGGGACCGTCATGAACCGGGCGGGTATCAACAACATCCGGGGTGTCTCTGGTATCTGAGGTATCGGTATCAGGTTTGACTTCATCTTTTTTACATGCTGTAAAAGCGAATGCAATCAATAAGATAATGGCTAATTTTGTTATTTTGTTCATAGTCACTCCAAGGGGTGTGTAATAAAATCGATTCAACCACATAGTTTACAACAAATCCAATTTAATTAAATGATTTTTTATGTTTATTAGCGGTTACCGCTTTTTAGCCACCCATTTTCCGCACCTCCTTATGTTTCGCTCTATGTACACGTGAGATTTTGTTCCTGACAAAACTTTCACGCCAACCCGAAGGGCAATGGATAGGGACATCCATTGTAAAATTTGTTCCTGACAGATTTTTTATTCGGCGCTTCCCTGCGCCTCACCCTTCGGGCTTCGTGAATATTTGTTCCCGACAAATATTTATTCGGCGCTTCCCTGCGCCTCACCCTTCGGGCTACGTGAAAATCTGTTCCAGACAGATTTTTCAAACGAACGTTTGAAGTATATGCTCTAATGTGCTATAAAAACTTGCCGTTAAAAAATACACTGATATTTACGGCGATTATTAATCTAAAAAGAGGAGCTAACCATGAAACACAAATGTTGGGCACTGCTGTGCCTGTTATTCTTATCGGCACCGTTATGGGCCAACACCGGCGTGGCCTTTGTTCACGGCACCGGTCACCAAACCAACGCCGCATCGGATTACTGGACCTGGTCGAATATCAATTCCATCCGTCAAGGTTTACCAAACCAAAGTAACTATGTGGTGATAAACTGTAATTTTGAAAAATATATGTGGGACAGCGCTGCCAGTGGTTGCTTAGCAGGTCAATTAACCACGTTTATCAATCAAAAAAATATCACCGATTTGGTGGTGATTACCCATTCTAACGGTGGTAATGTCATGCGCTGGATCATGTCAAACCCAACCTGGGACGCTCGCTATCCTAATATTATCAATAAAATTCGTTGGGTCAATGCGTTGGCACCATCATCTAAAGGTACGCCTTTGGCCAATGCCGTGATGCAAGGCAATGTTTTTGAATCGGCCTTGGGTTGGATTTTAGGATACAAAAGTGATGCCGTGAGAATGCAACAAACCTCATGGATGTCTGTTTATAACAACCAATATCTGTTTGGAACTTCAGGTCGACCCAGTTTACCCAAAGGGTTTTGGAACGTGGTGGGATCAGATGTAAAAAGCTCACCGTTCAGTGGCAATGCCTATTGTGGCGGTTATGCGCAAAGCGTCGGGCTTAAGGTCACACAAAACTGGTTGAGTTCTTGTTCAGATGGTTTCTTAGAATGTTCTTCACAAGCCGGTGCCGGCAGCACCTGGTTTTATGACACTTCTCGAACCAAAAGCGGTCGAGTATTAAATCACAACCAGTCAAGACGCAACTGTTTTGATTTGGATAAAATTTTACGAAACGACATTTAAACCACAGGAGCAAACCATGAAATTAATCAAAAATATAACGATTTTGAGCCTGCTGAGTTTATCAACGTTAAGCTTGGCCCAGTACACACCAGAGTGGACTGAATCACCTCAGGAAATTGATTTGGTTGATAGCCAATCACTCAAAAGCATCAGTGATCCTGCCAATACTGAGCAAAAGTCGGTGAATTTCCACTTTAGCCTGCTTGGCAGCGAACCATTAATCGACAACAACCAGGGTTATTTAGCCGAGTCCAAGCAATATTGGCTGAACACCGATGCCCAAAAACTGAAGCAAGGCCTGCAATTGCCCGTCACTTCAGATTTGGCAGTAATTCGTATTAATCCGCTTAATCCGAGCAAATCATCACAGGCACTGAACCAACAGGATATTGTCGTCACTCAATTTGATCAGAATCTGAGCGTCGATGTATTTGCCAACAGTGAGCAACTCAAAGCCACCGGCATGCCGGTATCCGATCACACCGTGGCTTTAGAAGTGCAAACCCAGCCGGGCATGCTAACTTTATCGATGCCGACTGCCACCAAGTCACTGACCAAAGACGATACCTTTGTAGTTCATGTATTTGAGCCCAACAGCGAATATGTGTTGCAACTCAAAACTTCACAGCAGCAATATGCCGCTCATCAAGTGGTTAAAATAAACAGCCAATTACTATCTCATCAAGGCAATAATGATATGACCATGACCGGCTACATCAGCCAACCCAACGGTGAAAAAGTGGCTGACTTAAACTTTCAGCCTAATAAAAATGGGGACTATCAAGCCAGCACCGACCAGTTAACCGGCCAATCCTTGGCACATGGTCTTTGGGAAGTACACACCGTGGCAAGCAGCGACATTAACGGTTTAAAAGTCATGCGTGATGTCTCTTCAGCCTTTGTCTTGAGCTTACCCACAGCCCGCATTAATCAGCAAATGACAGTGCAAAACCATACCCTGAAATTAGGTTTGGATGTGGCTGTGGCCGGTCGTTACGAGGTCAGTGGTGTTTTGTCAGGCATCAATGCGCAAGGCGAGAAGCAAGCCATTGCCATGTTAATGTCGGCAGCCCAATTAAATAAGGGCCAAGCGGACTTAACGCTTGATTTACCCCAGGATTTGATCCGTCAATCGGGTTTTACAGGGCCTTTCGTGGTTGATCATATTAATCTGAAAAACCAAAGTCTGATGGTACCGGTACAACAGTTAAGTGCAGGTATTCAATTGATGCCACTTCGTAAACCCATGAATCAAGACGATTTACGCTAAAGCGTGTCTTAATAAACCCAAAAACCCGGCGATGAGTCGGGTTTTTTGTTAGAATGTTTTAATAATACCGAATCACTCACAATATCCAAGGTTGATTTCCCTATGGATTTATTTTATCAATAGCACTGCAACGTCATGAAGGAAAAGGTCAGTTTGTTCTTGTTATGTTTACTTTTATTTTCGAATAATGCTTTGTCGGGCTCTATTGATTTAAGCATCGAAATTAATCCGGAAACTGTTAACATTTTTAGTGCTGAAGACGTTGGTGAATTTAGTATTACCATTACAAATAATGGTGTAGATGATGCAGGTGCCAGCTCCGGGGATCCTTTCCCTATATCAATTGATACTGAGAGAATATATCTTGAAAATGGTGGGTATTTTGTTGGGTTTGAAGCCAACCCCGATATCAATCAAGATTGTGTTTTGTATCCCTTTTTTGTCGACCCTATTCCCGGAGACCCGCCCAGTGTTTTCTATTCATTTTACACCCCCGTTATTGCCGCAGGTGGATCAATGACTTGTTATGGCCGATACTATACAAACTTAAAAAATGAAACAAAAACGATAGAATGGAGCCCATTGAGTGTAACGGATAATGACACAGACCCATCTAATAACATTTCTGTGATGACCTTTAGGGGGTATATTCCAACAGTCCCCAGTTTATCCATATTCGGACTGGTATTTTTAACATTGGCAGTAATGGGTATAATATTTCGGTTTAACGCTAAAACTTAGTGTTTGTTCACATCGATTTAGGTTTAGGATTTTCCATTTTTAAGCGAATCGGGCCCTGGTTTTCAGGTTTTTTGCCTTGAACACCGGCATAAAAAGCCCTCACTTTATCCATGTCTTTAACCACATCACCTTGCGGCATAAAACAATCGCCAAATTTAATTTGTT
Organism: Marinicella gelatinilytica; assembly: GCF_026410405.1. Classification (GTDB taxonomy): domain Bacteria; phylum Pseudomonadota; class Gammaproteobacteria; order Xanthomonadales; family Marinicellaceae; genus Marinicella; species Marinicella gelatinilytica. The sequence goes on from NZ_JAPMLN010000016.1 coordinate 63,578, forward strand.
TTTCAGCAAAGTTTATAGTGGCCATCACAATTGGTACTCCGGCACCACAAGCGATGTGATAAAAACCCGATTTCCAGTAATTCAAACGACTGCGGGTACCTTCAGGTGACATGGTTAAAATCATATGATCGCGTTGTGAGAACTGTTGTACCATTTGTTCCACCATATTTAGTTTCTGATCTCGATAAACAGGAATGCCGCCCAGGGCCTTAAACCACCAGCCCAACGGTGATTTAAATAAACTGGCCTTTCCTAAAAAGTTCACATTCAGACCCACCGCCCATTTCGCCAGAACCCCATAAATAAAATCCCAATTACTGGTGTGCGGCGCCACTATCAACATATATTTCTTATCATCAGGCAGCTCATTAACAATGTGCCAACCCAACATTTTTAAAATCCACCTGGCCATCAGTTGTCATCTTCGACCACAGGCTCATATTTTGAAGCCACCAAGGTTAAAATATCGTACTGAGCCACCACTTCATCGACTTGATTGGTGGCTTGAATAAACCAGCGAACCTCTCCATAGCCTTTACCGCGACGGTAGGCTTTTTGTTTACAGGTAAAGTGAATGGTGATGTCATCACCGGGATAAACAGGCTCGGTGAAACGCAAATCATCCAAACCATAATTGGCCAGCACCGGACCCTCATCAGGATAAACAAACAAACCGGCTGCCATCGACACAATGAAATAGCCGTGCGCCACACGTTGATCAAAAAATGGATTGCGGGCAGCGGCTTCTTCGTCCATATGGGCGTAAAAACGATCACCGGATAAATCGGCAAAGGCCTCAATATCCGCCAGGGTGATGGTGCGGCTTTCGGTGGTTAGTGACTGTCCTATCTGCAAATCTTCAAAATGCAGTTTAAAGGGATGCTGCGCCGGTTCACTGGTTTGAGCGCCGGGCAAATATTGCCCGATAATTCGGGTGAGGGTGGTGGGCGAACCTTGTAATGCGGTGCGCTGCATATAATGTAATACACCGCGAATACCACCTAGTTCTTCACCACCTCCGGCACGTCCCGGACCACCGTGGGTTAAATGCGGCAAGGGTGAGCCATGACCCGAAGACTGCTTCGCTGAATCCCGATTAATAAGTAATAACCGGCCATGGTATGAGGCGGTACTGATAACCAGCTCATTCACCGCTTCATCATCATAGCCAAAAACCGAACCCACCAGAGAACCTTCACCCATATTGGCCAATTGGGCGGCTTCTTTAAGCGTGTCATAACCCATCAAAGTACTGACCGGACCAAAAGCCTCAATATCATGAACTTCCGGACAAGTGAGGGCATTATGAGCACGCAACAAAATCGGCGAGATAAAAGCGCCGGTTTTTTGATTGCCATCGACCACTTCAACCTGATCGGTATCACCATAAACAGTCACCGCATATTGCGACAATTCCGCCACCCGTTCACGCACTTCACGTTGTTGATCAAGGCTGGCCAAAGCCCCCATTTTCACCGTTTCATTGGCGGGATCACCAATCACCAGATTTTTCAATTGTTCACTGATTGCTTCAGCGACTGCATCGATGAGACTATTGGGAACAATGGCGCGACGAATGGCGGTACATTTTTGGCCACATTTGACCGTCATTTCCCGCACCACTTCATTGACATAGGCTTTAAATTCAGGTGTGTCCGGGGTCGCATCCGGCGTTAAAATGGAACAATTTAAGGAGTCGGCCTCCATGGTAAAACGAACACCCTGTCGCATGATGTTGTCTTTTGATTTCAAATATTGACCGGTGGACGCTGATCCGGTGAACGCCACCACATCCTGACCATCCAACAAGTCCAATAAATTCCCGGTGGAACCGCAGATTAACTGTACCGAACCTTCCGGTAAAACACCCGAAGCAATCATTTCCCGGAACATTAATTCAGTTAAATAAGCGGTATCAGAAGCCGGTTTGACAATCGCCGGCATACCGGCCAATAAAGTCGGCGCCAGTTTTTCCAGCATGCCCCAACAAGGAAAATTAAAGGCATTAATATGCACCGCCACACCTTGCATCGGCGTGCAGATATGTTGACCAATAAAACTACCGTCTTTGGACAACGGTTCATAAGCACCATCGATATAAACTGTATGATCCGGCATTTCCCGCCTGCCTTTACCGGAATAAACGAACAGGGTGCCAATACCGCCTTCGATATCAATCCAGGAATCTTGACGGGTGGCACCGGTGGCCCGTGATAAGCGGTAAAAATCATCTTTTTTAGACAATAAATACAAGGCCAGCTCTTTGAGCATCAAGGCCCGCTCGTGAAAGGTCATCTGCGCCAGCGATGACTGTCCCTTATCTCTGGCGTAATCACGCATGGTTGCGAAATCTAAATCCTGACTGGAAATCCGGGCCATCGGTTCGCCAGTTATGGCGTTGTGGCATGTTTTAAATCCGGCATCGGCCTGATGCCATTGTCCTTGCGCAAATGAGTTTAATGTCAGCATAATTTTTATTTTTCAGAAAGTGGAGATAATAACCAAGTGACGGTAACACGCGTTACCTCATCGCCGGCTTCATCATAAATATGGGCTTGTACCTGATAGTCTGTTTTATCTTCAGTCACCACGGGTATATCTACATCCGCTTGACCAATTAAATCGCCTCGGGCTTTTTTCAAATATTCCGTATCAATGCGGGTGACGATGCCTCTGACATCTTCCGGAAGTCCGGTTAGCATGGCCAAGCCACCCACTAACTCACCCAAATTTGCAGTGGCCAAAGCATGAATAGAGTTCAAATGGTTGGTGTTACTGCGTCGATATTTTAACAACACCTGACAGTGACCCGGCTCAAGTATTTTAACCTTGGGTTTAATACTACCTGAATAGGGAACCTTAAATGCCAAAATTTGATTAAATAGCCATGGACCAAGTGGTTTATTTTGAAGTTTTTGCCAATAGTGATAAAGCCGTTGGCCGGCAGCTTTTTTTGGTGATGTCATGGCTAAATTATATCATGACAAATTCATTAAACTTAGCCGGATTATGACCGAAATGCAACGATGTGGTATATTAAGTGAGTCAAAATTTCAAATACAGTACATGCTTACAAACCTGACTGCACGCGCCATCATTATTCTGCTTAGTTTCAGTGTGTGCTTTCCAGCCATTGCTGATGTAAACAATCATAATGATAACAGCAATGCGCAATTTATTAATGTCATTCACTATGATCAATTTCAGGGTTTGTTAGGGGAAAAGGTCACACAAATGGATCAAGACCATTTAGGCTATATGTGGTTTGCAACGCATCAGGGATTAAATCGTTTTGACAGCCAGACTTTTCATCATTTTAAACAAGACAGTTTAGATGCCGGCAGTCTGCCCAGCAATGAAATATCACTGTTCGTTCAATCTGAACATGATATGTGGTTAAGCCTTAACAACATCGGTTTAGCCCGTTATAAAAAAGACAGCAATGAATTTGCACTAATTCCTCAAATTGACCTCAAAGGTGACGATCAAAGCCACGGCATATTTCACTCCATGATATTTGCCCTAGCCAACGATGATGTGGGCAACACGTGGGTATTTCAGTTTGATGCCGGAATTTCGATTTTTAACCAACAAAGCCAACGTTTTTCACATTTAACCCAAGAAAATACCGAGTGGTTACAATCAGTTCGGTTTTTTGATGCCCAAACCGATGACGATGGCCACATATGGGTCGCCACTTTGGAAGGCATTGTTTATGAGATTGACCCAAACAGCCAACAAGCCGTCATTCATCACATCGAGGTGGCTGATAAGTCGGCCAAAGAAGCCCGCATTTACAGCATCGGCATCTCACAAGACGGTACCGTTTATTTAGGCGCTTACCAAGGTGTTTATCGGTTTGATTCGCAACAGAAACAATTTAGTCAAATCATTAGCCGTGAGCACATCAATCAATTAATGGGCGAGCCGTTGTCGATACGCAATATTATGTCAGACAGCGATGGCCGATTGTGGCTATCGACGATAAAAGGTTTACTTCTGTTTAATCAAGGTTTACTCAGCCACATCAAATTTATCAATCAAGGTGAAGTCATGGATGACCACATCAATATTCGCTCCGTGTATGAAGATAAAGAAAGAAACATTTGGGTGGCCACGGATAATCGCGGTGTGTTGCGATTAAATCACCATTGGGATCAAACCACCATAAAAAGACCTTTTACAAACGCCAAAAAACTCAATATCAGCGAAGCACTCCATAGCGAAGGTCACTTCGAAGACAATATTTGGCTGTACGACAATCAGCAACACGTGTTGTCTCTGAATCTATACAAGAACGGTCGATTAACGACCTTAAAGACCTACGATGCTGAAAATAATTTACCCGACCAAGTCAATGGACTGTTTGTTGACCGTAACTTTAATTTATGGGTGCCCTCAGTCATGGGCCTATACCGACTGAATAACAACACCCTGCAATTTGATTTAATGTCGGAAATGACCGGTATCATGGCGCTGTTTGAAATTAAAGGTCAGCTCTATTTAACCGCTTATGGCGACAATCAACTCTATCGTTGGAATTATCAGCAAAATAGTGTGGAACCGCTACCACAAACACATCTCAATGAAATTAGCACAAATTTAATTGAGGATAATGCCGGCCGACTCTGGATGACCGGCAATAATGGCTTGGAAGTTATGGATGTCAACACATTTGAAACCTTATTTGAAATACCTTCTGAAGAAGGCTTTTTGAATGTTATTTTGGATGAAGACAAAGTCTGGCTATTATCTAACGGTAAAGTTTTGCGCTATCGTCAACAGGACGGTGAGTTAATCAATGAATCAACCAGCCAATTAAATCAATTAATATCAACCTATGGCGTCTATCATTTTCATATTTTTAACCAGCAGTTATGGCTGATAAGTCAAGAAGGCGTGTTGGTGGTTGACCCGTCTGATAATCGTTTAATTAAACGATACAGCAACACCGATGACTTACCCGGACGCTTAGCGATTGATTTGTTAAAAATGCATGACGGCGGAGTCATTATTGTCACTGATAACGGTTTAGCCCAAATTAAAAACCAACCGCAATCAACTGAAACCAACATAAAATCCACTTTGGTGTTAGAACAATTACGCCACAATGGTCAACAAATCAGTGATTTAACAGCGTTGCCATATAACTACGGCAGTTTACAAGTGGACTATCAATTACTGTCTTTTAGTCGGCCTGACAGTCACCGCTATCAATACCGTTTACAATCAAATCAAGACTGGCTGGACAGCGGTCATCAAACCAGTCAAAATTTTTACCAATTACCGGCTGACAACTACCAATTACAAATCCGCGGCAAAACCCTGGAGCAAGATTGGTCTGATCCCCTCACCATAACCTTTCATGTGGCAAAAGAACCCTGGAAAACCGCCACTGCTTATTGGATTTATGGTCTCTTGAGCTTGCTACTGCTTTTAACTTTATTTCTTATTTGGCGAAAACGTTGGCAGTATAATCAGGAACTTAGATTCGCCCATGAAAAACAAGCCTTTGTAGAGAATCAATTATCACTCACCAGTTCGTTGGTACAGTCGTTGGATGTGGATGAACTATTCGCCAAAATCAAACATCAGATTGGCAAACATATTATCTGTGATGCCATTGAAGTATGTTACTGGAACAATGACAATAATGACCAGGTTTTTAGTGATGATAAACTCACCGTCAGTGAACAAAATCGCCTGGGCAGCGTGGCCTTAAAACTCCATGAAACCGACCAAAAATACATGCTTGAATCTATTCAGGATGGTGAACACTTGCGGGTTTTATTCAGTCACTCTGAAAACCGCTTAGGTCTGGTTTCTTTTCATCGCCAATCAGAATCTTTTAAAGCCAACACCATTTCTTTGGCCATTGCCTATGTGGCACAAGCCTCTTTAGCCATCGAAAATGCCAGATTGTTTCAGGCAGTACAACATTTAGCGGAACAAGCCAATACTTCAAGCCAAGCCAAAAGTGATTTCTTAGCTCAAGTTTCTCATGAAATCCGCACCCCGATGAACGGTATTCTCGGCATGAATCAACTTTTGCTTGACTCGCCATTAAATGAAGACCAACGTCTCTACGCCGATGCCGTTAATGAATCAGGTGAGCATTTACTGGCCATTATTAACGATATTTTAGATTTATCCAAAATCGAAGCGGGCAAATTGGTGTTGGAACAGCGACCCTTTAATTTAGTGGAGTTGGCGGATGAGGTCACCCAATCTTTCATTTCTGTCAGTAAAAACAAACGCTTAGACTTTGTCACTTGTTTAGACGCTGAATTGAATGCCAACTGCATTGGCGATGCCACGCGTATTAAGCAAATCATTATCAACCTACTGAGTAATGCTTTTAAATTCACCCAATCCGGTGAAGTTTTATTGAGTATTCTTCCGGCGGATAATCCCGATGAATTACTGATTGTGGTTAAAGACACTGGCATGGGCATAGCACAAAGTATGATTAACAATTTATTCGATCCTTTTGCGCAAGCCGATAGTTCCATTACCCGCAAGTATGGTGGCACTGGTTTAGGTTTAAGTATCGTAAAACAGCTGTGTGAGAAAATGGCCGGTGACATCAACATTGAAAGTCACCCCGGACAAGGCACCGAGGTCAGCTGCCTGATTAAAGTTGGCCGCGATCATTCACCCCAATCCACACCTCAAGTTCGTCATGCCACCGCTGGTTTAATGGCAGAAGATTCAATGGTTAAATCTGCTTTGTCAGAAAGCTTACTGCGCTTAGGCATGACTGTTAGTTACGATATAGAGGAACCGTTTGATTATTTGTTTGTGATTGATCATGGGCAAGCCCATTATGATCATGCCATCAGTATAGCCCACCGTGAATTGAAACCGGTTTACTTACTGAAAAGTCAATTACAAAACAATCCACGTCATCAAGGTTCTTTTAAAGTGCTTAACTGGCCTTTTTTGCAAAAACACATCGCCGGCTTATTTGTGACTTCTCAAGCCGTCACTGAACACACACATAAACCCCTGACAACTAACCGTTCAATGCATTTATTGGTGTTGGAAGACAATGTCATTAACCAACAATTATTGTTGGAATTATTAGAAAAAGCAGGACATGTGGTGGACATATTCGACGATCCTCAACAGGCGCTCAGTGCCATTGACAGCAACCATTATGATGCTTTATTGGTGGATTATCATTTACCGAACATGACCGGCATTGATTTTGTCCTGGCTTGTCGTGAATTAGGTACTCAGTGCACAACAGTTATGATGAGTGCAGATATTTCCACTGAACTCAAACAACGCTGCCAGCAACATCAAATTGATAAGTTAATTATAAAACCCTTTAAAATTGATGACTTAATGCAATTGCTTAGTGACTGATTGAATCACCATAAATCCGCACGACTTGTTCAAAGAATGCGGTATCTTGTTGATCAAATCGATTTAAATCAGGGCTGTCAACATCCAAAACCCCTGTCATCTTGTCATGATAAAATGGCACCACCACTTCCGATTGGCTGGCCGTATCACAGTAAATGTGACCGCTAAATTTGGACACATCCGCCACCGTTAATGATTGCTTGTTGGCAAACGCCTTACCACAAACGCCTTGACCAATGGGCAAACGCGTACAAGCTGGCTGACCATGGAAAGGACCAAGCACCAGCTCATCGCCTTGTTGAAAATAAAACCCCAACCAATTGACGGCATCCAGGGAATGATACAAAAAAGCAGATAGGTTGGCTGCATTAGCCAAAGGGTCATGTTCGCCTTTAAGTAACGCAGCCAGTTGTTGTAATAATAAATCGTGGTTTGAATTCACTTAGCTTTTATCCTTCAATAAATCTCTAATTTCCATTAACAGTAATTCCTCTTTACTGGGTTCCGGTGGGGCTTCGGGCTTGGCTTCTTCTTTGGCTTTTAAATTATTCATAACTTTAACCACTAAAAATATAGCAAACGCAATAATCAAAAAATCAATCGCAGTTTGTACAAATAACCCCCATTGCAATAATACCGGTTCAGTATTTTCAGTACCTGCCTTTAGCACAATGGCTAATTCAGAAAAATCAACACCACCTATTAACAAACCTAACGGCGGCATTAAAACACCATTGACAAAGGCGGTCACGATTTTACCAAAAGCCGCGCCAATAATAATACCCACGGCCATATCCATGACATTGCCTTTGACCGCAAACTTTTTAAATTCAGCCATCATTCCCATAACATTTTTCCTCGATTTTTAGATAAAAAAAGCGCCTGCTAATAGCAACAGACGCTTAAAATTATATACAAGCCAAACAGAAGTTTGGTAATTTAATTTTTACAACGAGTAATACATATCAAACTCAATGGGATGGGTGCTCATACGCATGCGTTGTACTTCTTTCATTTTTAACGCAATAAAACCATCAATCACATCATCGGTAAACACGCCACCGGCTTTTAAGAAATCACGATCCGTATCTAAAGCCGCCAAAGCTTCTTCTAAAGAATGACACACTGTTGGAATATCTTTGGCTTCTTCCGGTGGCAAATCATATAAATCTTTATCCATGGCAGAACCGGGGTCAATTTTATTTTTAATACCATCCAAACCAGCCATCATCATGGAAGCAAACATCAGATAGGGATTACCCATGGGATCACCAAAACGCACTTCAATACGGCGCCCTTTGGGGTTGTTGATAAACGGAATACGTACCGACGCAGATCGGTTCTTGGCCGAATAGGCCAGCATCACAGGCGCTTCAAAGCCCGGTACCAAACGCTTATAGGAGTTGGTCGATGAATTGGCAAAGGCATTAATTGCCCGTGCATGTTTAAAAATACCGCCAATATAATAAAGTGCGGTTTGCGATAAACCACCGTAACCCTCACCGGTAAACAGATTCACACCATCCTTCGCCAAAGACTGATGCACGTGCATACCACTACCATTTTGACCCATCACAGGTTTGGGCATAAAAGTGGCGGTGTAACCATAATCATTTGCCACATTATGAACCACATATTTCATCATCAGCACTTCATCGGCTTTTTTAACCAGGGTGTTAAAACGCATACCAATTTCACACTGGCCCGGACCGCCCACTTCATGATGGTGTACCTCCACCACAAGACCAATATCTTCCATGACTTTACACATGGCCGAGCGTAAATCGTTTAAACTATCCACCGGTTGTACCGGAAAATAACCACCTTGATGACCCGGTCTATGGCCCAAATTCTCGCGGGCATCGGTGGCGCTATCCCAGTGACTTTCACGGGAATAAATTTCAAAATTCATGCGATTGGGCTCAACATTCCAACTGATGCCATCAAACACAAAAAATTCCGGCTCAGGACCAAACAAAGCGGTATCCGCAATGCCGGTTTGTTGCAGGTACGCTTCTGCCCGCTTGGCAATAGAACGCGGATCACGCTCATAGCCTTGCATGGTGTTGGGTTCCAAAATATCACAGCGCACCACCAAGGTTGGAAATTGGCTGAATGGATCCATAAAGGTACCATCTTCAATCGGCATCAACACCATGTCAGATTCGCTGATACCCTTCCAACCGGCTATCGATGAGCCGTCAAACATCTTACCGTCTTCAAATAAATCTTCATCAACCTGAGAAACCGGTAACGTGATGTGGTGCTCCTTGCCTAAGGTGTCACAAAATCGTAAATCCACAAAATCGACATTCTCTTCCTTTATTAAATCTAAAATTTTATCACTCATGGCTGGCTCAAGATTGAAAGCCAGCTATTTTAAGTCATCACTTGATAAATTTATAGCGAATTCCATGCTTTTACAGCTACATTTATTCACGCCATTTATGACAGTTATGCTATTATAATTTTACATTTACGCTGAATGTTCTTTTATGCGACAACTTATTATTTTTTGGGTATTCATCATCCCGGCGCTATCATCTTGGCAACTATCCGCGCAAAGTGTTGTCACAGAACCCACCCTTAAAGACACCGAACAAGTCATTGAAGTTGATAATAAAATCAGTGACGACGCCATTGCCGAGCGACTCAGCAATATTTTAATCAGCTCCAACCGCTTTCAAAACATTGATGTGGCTGTAGAAGACGGCATTGTTTTTATCCAAGGCGAAACCCAGGATCAAAATCATAAACAATGGGCTGAAAATTTAGCCACCCGCACCGAAGGCGTGATTGCGGTGATTAACAACATCGAGATTAAACTGGAAGATGCCTGGAGTTTTCAGCCCGCCGTCGATGAAACACTTAGGCTGTATGACGGGTTTATTCGCACCATTCCTAAAATAACCATTGCCGCCATATTATTGCTATTGACTTGGTTTGTCGGTAAGTTAAGCGTCCGCACTTCTCGACGTATCTTAGACCGTAAATTGAACAACCCGTTTGTGTTGCGAATGGTCACCCGATTAATTGCTTTACCGGTTTTTATCATTGGACTTTATCTGGTTTTACAAATCACCGGCCTCACTAAACTGGCACTGACTTTATTAGGCGGTACCGGGTTAATGGGCGTGATTATCGGCTTGGCTTTTAAAGACATTGCAGAAAACTTTTTAGCCAGTATGCTGATTAGCGTACAACGGCCTTTTAAAATTGGCGATTTAATCAAAGTGGATGACCATGAAGGCGTGGTGCAAAGTGTCACCACCCGGGGCACGGTTATTATGACTTTGGATGGTAACCACATCCAAATCCCCAATTCAACCATCTATAAAACCACCATCATTAATGTTACGGCCAACCCTAAAATCAGACAACAATTTAGCATCGGCATCGGCTATAACGATGGTATTGCCATAGCTCAGCAAATTGCTGTGGACACATTACTCAAACAAGAAGCCATTTTAAAAGACCCGCCACCGGAAGCTTTGGTTGACAGTTTAGGCTCGTCCACGGTTAATTTAGAAATCTATTTTTGGGTGGACGGCACCAAAAACAGCACCTCAAAAGTGAAATCGGCGGCCATCCGTTTGGTAAAACGGGCCTTCGATGCGGCTGATATCAGCATGCCGGATGAAGCCAGAGAAATGGTGTTTCCGGAGGGTATCCGAATTTTATCAGGCGATGCACCGGCACCGATTGACACACCCAAGAAACCGGCCGAACCACTGGCCAACAAAGCCGAAGACAACTTACAAAACGACGAAGTCACAACGGTTCGTGAACAAGGCAAGCGAAACCAGCTGACCACCGAAGATCAGAATTTAATATCGGATGATGCCTAAAAAGTAGCGCTTAGAAAATATTCAGTAAATCAAAAGCACTGCGACCGGCAAATTTAGCCTGAGAACCTAAATAATCTTCAATGCGCAACAACTGGTTGTATTTGGCAGTCCGATCGGAGCGACACAAGGAACCGGTTTTAATCTGAGTGGCCGAGGTGGCCACCGCTAAATCTGCAATGGTGGCATCTTCGGTTTCGCCGGAACGGTGTGAAATCACCGCGGTATAACCCGATTGCCTGGCCAGTTCGATGGCTGCTAAGGTTTCACTCAAGGTACCGATTTGATTCAGTTTTATCAAAATTGAATTGGCAATGTTACGGTCAATGCCCTGTTGGAATATCTGTGGATTGGTGACAAATAAATCATCCCCCACCAGCTGAATTTTATCGCCCAGTTGTTCGGTCATATACTGCCAACCATCCCAGTCAGCCTCATCCAAACCATCCTCAATGCTGATCATGGGATATTGACGCACCCAACCTGCCAGAAAATCGGTCATTTGCTCAGCGGTTAATTGTTTATTTTCACCATCTAAATGGTATAAACCATCGCGATAAAACTCAGAACTGGCGACATCCAAACCCAGATAAACATCTTTTCCGGCGGTGTAACCGGCTTCTTCGATAGCGGTTAAAATCACCTCAACCGCGGCCACATTGGAACTTAAATTGGGCGCAAAGCCACCTTCATCACCGACTGCTGTGGACAAGCCTTGTTTTTTTAACACCGATTTAAGGGCATGGAAAATTTCGGTACCGGCACGCAAACTCTCGGAAAAAGAATCAAATCCCGTCGGTAGCACCATAAATTCCTGCACATCCACATTGTTATCGGCATGGGCACCGCCATTGATGATGTTCATCATCGGCAACGGTAACTGGAAGTCATCCACCGTAGCGATACTTTTAAACAAAGGTTGTTGCTGTTCTGCCGCCACTGCATGGGCATAAGCTAAAGATACACCTAATAGTGCATTGGCACCGAGTTTGCTTTTGTTGTCGGTGCCGTCTAATGCCAACAAGTCACCATCTAATTGCGCCTGACTGTCATAGCTTTTGCCTTCGCAGGCCCCGGCAATGGTGGTATTGACATTGTTCACCGCTTTGCGCACACCTTTGCCCAGGTAGCGTTGTTTATCGCCATCTCGTAACTCGATGGCTTCACGGGCGCCGGTTGAGGCGCCGGATGGCACCATGGCGCGGCCAAAAGCACCCGATTGCAAGGTAATTTCTGCTTCCAAAGTGGGATTACCGCGTGAATCCAAAATTTCACGGGCATGAATTTTTTGAATACCCATATTTTTAGTGCCAGTCATCAGTTTCCTCCGCAAGTGGTTGACTTTTTACTGTGTTATCAATGGCTTTTAAGGTGGTTAACAATGATTTCATTTGTGATAAACGCACCGCATTGGGGCCGTCACTTTTGGCCTCTTCCGGCCGTGGGTGGGTTTCCATAAACAAACCGGAAATACCTGCCGCTGTGGCCGCCCGCGCCAGTACCGGAATATGTTCTCTTTGGCCACCGGAGGTACCGCCCTGGCCGCCGGGCAATTGCACCGAATGGGTGGCATCGAACACCACCGGACAACCGGTTTCACGCATCACCGCCAAAGACCGCATATCAGACACTAAGTTGTTATAACCAAAGCTGGCGCCGCGTTCACAGACCATAATCTGCTGGTTGCCGGTGGAACGGGCTTTTTCAATGACATTTTTCATATCCCAGGGCGCCATAAACTGGCCTTTTTTAATATTAACCGGTTTCCCGGCGGCACACACCCGCAGAATAAAGTTTGTCTGACGCACCAAAAATGCCGGTGTTTGTAAGATATCAACCACATCCGCCACCTCATCAATGGGGCTGTCGTCATGAACGTCGGTAATCACCGGTACGCCAATTTGTTTTTGTACTTCGGACAAAATGTTTAAACCTTCTTCCATACCCAAACCCCGAAACGAATCAAGCGACGTTCGATTAGCCTTGTCATAAGAGGACTTAAAAACAAACGGAATACCCAGTTCGTCGGTGATTTCTTTTAAGTAACCGGCGGTATCAAGTGCCAGTTGCATGGACTCAATAACGCAGGGACCTGCAAGCAGAAAAAAAGGTTGGTCTAAACCGGCTTCAAAGTGACATATTTTCATAACTGTGCTCTTTATGCTTTTTGGCTGTGTTGATAGTTTAACGCAGCCGCAATGTAATGGCTAAATAAAGGATGACCATCACGGGGTGTGGAATTAAATTCCGGATGAAACTGACAGGCTAAAAACCAGGGATGATCGCTTATCTCAACAATTTCCACCAGTTGACCATCCGCCGAATGACCTGAAAAAATTAAACCGGCTGCGGCCAATTGTTCCGCATACTGGTTGTTAAATTCATAGCGATGACGGTGGCGCTCACTAATCACATCCCGGCCATAAACGTTGGCAGCCAAAGTACCTTTAGACAGCTTCGTGTCTTGTGCCCCTAAACGCATGGTGCCACCTAAATCCGAATGACTGTCACGGTATTCTTTTTGCCCCTGGGCATCCATCCATTCAGTGATTAAGCCAATCACCGGGTACTCGGTTTCGGGGTTGTTTTCCGTGGTATTGGCACCTTTTAAACCACAGACGTTGCGCGCGTAATCAATCACCGCCGCATGCATACCATAACAAATCCCTAAATACGGAATGTTCAGTTCCCGGGCCTGGCTCACCGCCCAAATTTTACCTTCAAAACCACGGTTTCCAAATCCACCGGGTACTAAAATGGCATCCACGCCATGCCACACAGCCGAATCGGGATTGTGTTCCAGTTCTTCCGAATCGATGTGCTTAATATGGACTTTTGCTGATTTTCTGATGCCGGCATGGCGCAAAGCTTCATTCAGCGATTTATAGGCATCACTGTGGTCTAAATACTTGCCCACCATGGCCACAGTGACATCATGTTCGGTATTGGCCTCGGCGGCCACCACCCGTCGCCACTCGGATAAATCAATGCTTTGCCCCTGTAAACCCAAGCGTTTGACCACCAATTCATCAAAACCTTCTTTATGTAATTCCTCTGGGATTTGATAAATATTGGCACAATCCAGAACCGGAATCACGGCTTCTGACTTAACATTGGTGAACAGCGCAATTTTTTGCTGCTCCGATTCCGGAATCGGATGCTCACTGCGGCACAATAAAATATCCGGTTGAATACCGATGGAGCGCAGTTCTTTCACTGAATGTTGGGTGGGTTTGGTTTTTAATTCGCCGGCGGCTTTGATATAAGGTACTAGGGTTAAATGCACAAACAGGGTATTTTCTTGGCCTTCTTCCACCCCCATTTGCCGAATCGCTTCCATAAAGGGTAGGGATTCAATGTCACCAACGGTGCCGCCAATCTCCACCATAATAACATCAAAGCCCTCAGCGGCGAGACGCACTTTTTCTTTGATTTCATCGGTGATATGCGGAATGACCTGAACTGTACCACCCAAATAATCCCCCCGGCGTTCTTTACGTATGACATTTTCGTAAATTTGGCCGGTGGTATAATTATTGTGGCGTGACATTTTGGTGCGCACAAAGCGCTCATAATGACCCAAATCCAAATCAGTTTCCGCGCCGTCTTCAGTGACAAACACCTCACCATGCTGAAACGGACTCATGGTGCCCGGATCGACGTTGATATAAGGATCGAGTTTCATCAGGGTGACGTTCAGCCCACGGGCTTCTAATAAGGAGGCGAGCGAAGCCGCAGCAATTCCTTTCCCCAGTGACGATACCACGCCACCGGTCACAAACACATACTTAGCCATAACGGTTAATTATCAGAGACATTCGTTCAATGCGCAGTCCACTCCAATCAATGAAGGCAAAAACCTTGATGAAAAGTGAACACCAGAAAGGACGTGTATTATAGCCGATGACCGAGCTTAAAAGAAGTGTTGAGAATGATAACTTGCCGCAATCGATCATTGCCTGAACTTCCTAAAAAGGTCTTTTTTAAGCCACTACGACTTCACAGTTCAGGCTCCCACAGTGCCCGACTGATGGCATCCGGTCCGTCAAAGCCATGGCGGAAAATCAAATCATCGCCAAATTCACAGCTGATAAACACATCGTTAACATCTGCACCGGTTATGGTCCCGCTGTCATTAATCAAATCACAATTTTGCATGGGATCATTGGGCTGGGTGTGAATGCTGACGTCATAACTTTGCTGGTCATCTAAAGGCGTGGCAAAGGCAAAGGCGCCCGGCTGGTTAATAATTAAATCATCCGTTAAATTGTTTTGTAACCGCATAAAATTATCCGGTATCAAACCATGGACATAACCGCCAATAAAATACTGGCTGATGCTGCAATTGACCTCAATATCGGTGACATCAGCACCTTGTACAGTGCCTGTACCATTAACCACTGCGCAGTTTTGATTGGGGGTGGTGGGATTGGACAGAACCGTGACCTGATACGCCGAACCATCTGTTAAAGGATTTATAAACGAGAATGAACCATTACTGTTAACCACCAGATATTCATCGCCTGAATTGATTGATAAAGTGACGTAATTACCGCTGAACAGGCCCGAGATATTACCGCCGATGGTATGAACATCGGTCACACAATGAACCTGAACGGTGTTAACATCGGCACCGGCAATCACGCCTGAGCCCTGGCTGACGGCACAATGTTGGTTGGGTGAGCTTGGCTGTGTCAGTACGGTCACAGCATAAGCGGACTGATCATCTAACTTGGTGTTAAAGGTAAAACCACCATCGGCATTTACCGTCAGATCATCACCACCATTATTTTGTAACACCACGCCGCCGGTCAGACCGGACACTGTACCGCCAACAGAATACTGGTTGGTACTGCAGGTCACTGTAATGTCCGTGACATCGGCACCGGCCAATGTGCCACTGCCATCATTATGACTGCCCCCTGAAACCACACAGGTTTGGTTCGGTGCAGTGGGTTGGGTCAGAACAGTGACACTGTAATTGGATACGTCATACAGCGCTGTGGCAAAGGTAAAGTTACCATCGGAACTGATGCTTAAATCATCGCCACCGTTATTTTGCAGAACCACTGTATTACCGGCAGCCAGACCGGAAACCTGGCCACCGATGGTGTAGGTATCTAAATTAATCTCATAAACATAAGCCGAACCGGCATCGTCACCATAGGCACCAATCAAAGCCCGCTCACCGGACAGACTGACAGAATAGCCAAAATAGTCAAAGTTTGTTCCATCACTGGTCGTCAGCTTATCCGTTTCAACCCAAACACCGTTATGTAAATCAAACACATAAGCCGCACCTGCGTCCCCACCAATATCATCATCACCGTAGGAACCGATGACAGCCCAATCACCGGACAGACTCACAGACACCCCAAAAAAATCATGGGAATCACCATCACTGGCTGTTAACTTGGCCGATTCAGCCCACAGACCGCCTTGTAAATCAAAAACATAAGCCGAGCCCTTGTTATTACCATCCCGATAGGCCCCGATCAAAGCCCGATCACCCGACAGACTGACCGAATTACCAAAATGATCGAGGTTTCCACCATCACCAGCCATCAACTTAGCCGTTTCAGACCAGCCACCGCCATTTAAATCAAAAATATAGGCCGCACCGGAATCACTGCCATTGTCATTATCAAGATAAGCGCCGATTAAAGCCCGATCGCCGGATAAGCTCACTGCATTACCAAACCGATCTTCAGCACCGCCATCCGAAGCGGTCAGCTTGATTGTTTCCAGCCAACTCCCACCTTGTAAATCAAAGATATAAGCAGCGCCGGAATTAGGTCCATCATCATCATTGTTATGTGCACCGACCAGTGCCCGGTCGCCGGACAGACTAACGGAAATACCAAAAGTATCATCTCCCGATGCATCACTGGCCGTCAATTTGCTTGTTTCCAACCAACTACCGCCTTGTAATTCAAAGACATAAGCCGAACCGGAATTGGTACCATTATCATCATCTTGATGGGCACCGATTAACGCCCGATCCCCCGATAAACTGACTGAATGACCAAATCTATCATTGTAGGCACCATCGCTGGCCGTCAACTTCGCGGTTTCAACCCAACTGCCGCTTTGTAACTCAAAAATATAAGCAGCACCTGAATCGCTGCCATTATCATCATCGAGATAAGATCCTATTAAAGCCCGGTCACCGGATAAACTGACGGAATAACCAAAACGATTATTGGCTGCACCGTACGCAGGTATTAATTTAGCCTCCTCAACCGCCGCTTTTAAGGAAGACCGCTGGGCGCCACTGATACCTTCAGGTTTGTGCTGATCAAAAGCCCAGGCCTGACACTGGAACAAGCCCAGCAGTAAAACCAAAAATAATGGCCGATAGAAACATAAAATAGTCATGCTAAACCTCTGTTATTGTTTATTGTCATCTGGCGCCCACAGTTCCCGACTGATGGCATCTGGCCCGTCAAAGCCATGGCGGAAAATCAAATCATCGCCAAATTCACAGCTGATAAACACATCGTTAACATCTGCACCGGTTATGGTCCCGCTGTCATTAATCAAATCACAATTTTGCATGGGATCATTGGGCTGGGTGTGAATGCTGACGTCATAACTTTGCTGGTCATCTAAAGGCGTGGCAAAGGCAAAGGCGCCCGGCTGGCTAATAATTAAATCATCCGTTAAATTGTTTTGTAACCGCATAAAATTATCCGGTATCAAACCATGGACATAACCGCCAATAAAATACTGGCTGATGCTGCAATTGACCTCAATATCGGTGACATCAGCACCTTGTACAGTGCCTGTACCATTAACCACGGCGCAGTTTTGATTGGGGGTGGTGGGATTGGACAGAACCGTGACCTGATAGGCTGAGGTATCTGTTAAAGGATTTAAAAATGAAAATGAACCGTTGCTGTTAACCACCAAATATTCATCTCCGGAATTGATCGATAAAGTGACATAGTTTCCACTGATCAGGCCCGAAACCTGGCCGCCGATGCTGTAGGCCTGCAAGCGACTAAAAACATACGCCGATCCGGAAAAACTGCCGTTATCATCGTCACCATAAGCCCCAATTAAAGCCCGTTCACCCGACAAACTGACAGCATAGCCAAATAAATCATCGCTGGCTGCATCGCCGGCGGTGAGCTTATCGGTTTGATACCAACGACCACCTTGTAAATTAAAGACATACGCTGAACCGGCTTCGTTGCCATAATCATCATCGCCATAGGCACCAATCAAAGCTCGATCACCCGACAGGCTGACTGAATAGCCAAAAACATCATAGGTTTGCCCATCATCGGGCAATAATTTAACGGTTTCAGTCCAACTGCCACCCTGTAAGTCAAATATATACGCCGATCCTGAATCAGTACCATAATCATCGTTCCTGTAAGCGCCAATCAAAGCCCGATTATTTGATAGACTTACTGCATAGCCAAAGTAATCCTTAAGGGTCGCATCGCTGGCCGTTAGTTTTATCGTCTCAATCCAACCACCAACCTGTAAATCAAAGACATAGGCTGAGCCGGCATCGTTGGCATGATCATCATCACCAAAAGAGCCTATTAAGGCTCGGCCGCCAAGCAAGCTGACGGATACGCCGAATTGATCACCACCGGCGGCATCACTGGCCGTCAGCTTGGTTGTTTCAGTCCAGCTGCCCCCTTGTAAATCAAACACATAAGCTGAGCCGGAATTGGAACCATGGTCATCATCATGATAAGAACCGATAAGTGCACGATCTCCCGACAGACTGACTGAATACGCAAAATAATCATAGGCCGCACCATCGCTGGCCGTTAGCTTGGCCGTTTCAGTCCAAATGCCACCTTGCAATTCAAACACATAAGCAGAACCGGAATCACTGCCGTTGTCATCATCTTTGTAAGACCCAATCAAAGCCCGATCACCGGACAGACTGACAGAAACACCAAATCTGTCAGCCACGGCACCATCACTGGCCACGAGCTTGGCCGTTTCAACCCAACTGCCGCCTTGTAATTCAAACACGTACGCCGAGCCGGAACCGGTGCCGCCAATGGCGCCAATTAGAGCCCGGTCGCCGGACAGGCTGACAGAATACGCAAATTGTTGAGAAGCGACACCATCAGTAGGCAGCAGTTTGGCATCCTCAACCGCCGCTTTTACGGATGACCCGTTTTTATCACTCAAACTATCTGGATGTTGTGGTACAAAAGCCCAGGCCTGGCAGGACAACATGCCGGCCAATAAAAATAAAATAAATGTCTTTAACGCGAATGGCAGTGGCATAAATTTAGATCGGTTGAAAATACAATAACCCTATCACAAATTAAGCGTTTTATAAAATAGTTTCCTCTAAAGTGAGGACATAAACATCACTGGCAGACACATTTAAAAACGCTTGCTTTTTATATGGAAACTTATTTTTTTAGATAACAATCAGGTACATAGATAAGGCACGACCAATCACCAAGGAACGATTTAACCAATTTATTTTTGCACTATGTTCTGGTGAGATTTTTGCCGATGACGTATTTTGTCAGTGGTAGCAACTTTTAAAACAGGCGTTTTATCTGATACCGTGATTAATGACGACTAAGCCGAGAAGCTTATTCAGTGCACCGTTTTTGCCTTAAAAGATGCACTGAATATTGGTTTTTTATTGATCTAAGGTAAATTCAATTTTTTGCACCACTTGGTAAGGCACAACTTGGCCATCCACCTTTTTCGGATGGAAAGTCCACTTATAGACAGCTTTTTTAGCCGCCTGTTCGAAGGCACCGCGCGGTTCAGCACCCAGCACAGAGACACCGGTGACGCGACCGTCTGTACCGACTTTGATTAAAACTTCAACCCAGCCTTCAGTTTGGTTTATGGCTGCTTTACGCGGGTAAAAAGGCGCGATTCCATTTTTTAAACCGCCACCATCATTGCTGATAGAGTGTTCACCGATACCGACACCGGTGTGAGTAAAATCTTTATAAAGCTCAATGTTTTTAGTGTCAACTTTCCCAGGTGGCACACGGACTATACCATCATTGCTATCAGTCATATCAATGGCAGGCATGGCCGGTGGTGTGCTGGTTTTTTCCATCTCCGGTGGTTTTGGCGGTTCTGCCCGGTCCGGAGTGTTAATCTCCGGTGTGGTTTTGACAAAATTAAAAGCAATATTGGCGTCGGTGTTACTTGGTTTAAAGTGCGCCGGTGTCAAAAAACTCAACATCAACAAAAACAGGCCGATAGCGACGATAAATCCCAGGAACCCGGATAAGGTGGAGCGAATCATGGTTTGCATATGCTGTCCTCTTTTCAAGTGTGCTTAATGCACTAAAACCCCCGCTTCAATAACAAACATAAAAATATCTGTTATAAATTGTGACCCCCGCTTTTTGATTTGGTTTAAAAAAATTGACAAATGGTGTAATGTTAGACTGTCCTTCAACATACTTTTTATGAGCGAAATTATTGTTTTTAATAAGCCCTTTCAAGTGATGTCACAGTTCACCGACACGCAACAGCGCGCTCATTTAGGTGACTATATTGAACAACCCGGCTTTTATCCGGCCGGACGTTTGGATTACGATTCTGAAGGCTTAATGCTGCTGACCGATGATGGAAAATTACAACATCAAATCAGCGGTTCTGACTGGCACAAAACCTATCTGATTCAAGTGGAAGGCATCCTCAAAACCAAAGAATTACAGCGATTAAGGACAGGCATCACGATTAAAGATTATCAGGCCAAAGCCATAGACGTAACAGTGCTGGCAAAAAAACCCGGCTGGCTATGGCCACGCACGCCACCGGTGCGCTTCCGCAAAAAAATCCCAACCAGCTGGCTCACAATCACCTTAAATCAGGGTAAAAACCGACAGGTCCGGCATATGCTGGCGGCGGTCAATTTACCGGTATTACGCTTAATCCGAATCCAAATGGGTACCATCGCATTGACCGATTTAAAACCAGGCGAGTGGCGCTGGCAGACACTGACGACCTCTTAAGAATTAACAAGATACCGAAAGTCCTAAAACCTTTACCGGCGAAGGCCGGTATCCAGCGTCTTTTACGATGGTGCATATAAAATAAAACGATTACCACAGAGGCACAGAGGGCACAGAGAAAATAAAAACCTGATGTGTAACATGACATCACACCACAACATCTGTCCTTTGAGTAGGCCAATATCAAGTGTCTCTGAGAATGAGCTTGCTTACAGTGTGATTTATAACTAAGATCGTTGTAATAAAAATCGCCATTAAATAAAGTGAAACCGCATTAAAGTGGAGAGCCAAGAATTTTCTGTAAAGGAATTACAGGGCTGTGAGTAAAAATGCATAAATTAATAATTTTTATTAATATCGTTATATCAGGTACTTTATTAGCTGGCACAGCCGATTTAGCGCTTGAGTTAGAATTCAATGAATTTAATGGGGTTGTTTATGAGCCTCAAGGCGATTTCATTGCCAGAATAACAAATTTAGGCCCCGATGTTGCAGCTGATAATATTCCATTTCCCTTGCCATTAACAACATTCACTTCTGCAATTGACGATAATGGCAATTTTACGCCTGAAATTCAATTTTCTGCAGACACACAAAATAATAATCAAGAATGTTATTTCACACTTGCTATTGGCTCTCCTCCACCTGGATCAATTGGACCCAAATATGTCTATGGAATTGATATACCATCACTCGCTGTTAACGAAACGATTGAATGTCACGGTATATTTTCAAGGCATTTCCAATCAGGTACAAGAGATGTTACTTGGCAGACGTACAATTCATTTGATCATGATCCAAACACTGACAATAACAGTCAGGTTATTACTTTTGGAATCCCTCCCAAAGCGGTGTCGGTAAATAATGTATTTGCTTTAGTATTGCTGTTACTATTGGTGTTTTATTTCGGTTACCATTCAAAATCTAATGACGACATAAAAAACATTTCATAAGTCATTTACACAACTACGCATAACTTTATAAAAACCAATTCTCACTGTTGACCAAGCGGATTGTATTTGCTTCTGCCGCATCAAGCTGTTGCCAAATTTCAGCCATTGTTTGTCCGGTTTCCGGGTGTGTTAGTTGTGGCACTAAATCAAATAATGGCTTCAATACATAGGCACGTTTTGTCAGTTCCGGGCGTGGCAAACGTAGCGTGTTATGTTTTAAAACAACATCACCCGCCAATAAAATATCCATGTCCAGAAAACGGTTGGAAAAACGCGTTTGTTGCTGACTGCGACCGCAGGTGTATTCCAACTGGCGCAACCACTTTTTCAGCACCAGAGGCGCCATGGCGCTGTCAAAGCTGACCACCATATTATAAAAATCCGGCCCTGTAAAACCATAGGCCGGCGATTGGTAAACCGGTGAACAAGTGACGCTTCCAAAGGTGGCTTTTAAAAACCGAATGGCGCATGCCAAATGCGCCCGGCGATTGAGGTTACTGCCCAATGACAGGTAATAGTGAATGCGTTGTCTATTCACCTGACATCATTGACTATAAGAAAAAGGTCGGATTTTTAGTCACGGCCACAGCCACGATATAAGCAAAGGTCAAGGTGGCTAATATGTAGCCAATCCAACGCATCTGACCACGGCCACGCATTGCCAGAACACCAAAACCCACATAGAAAAATAATGCCACTATTTTAGTGGTTAACCAGGGCGAATTCCCCAACGTAAAACCAACGATATAAGCCACAGTAATACCAGTAACCAACAGCAAAGTATCAATAATATGGGGGGTGATTTTAAAGAGTTTACCGGGTGTACGAACTTTGACTGCAAAAGCCCAATAGCGGTATTGAAAAAGAAGAATACTGATTACTGCCAATAAAGCATGGGTGTGTTTAAAAGCCGGATACATGGCAAGTCCTGTTAGTTTGAGAAAGTCGCTATCTTATCAGAAGTTATTAACTGCTGTCAGTAAGCAGATGGCTTGCGCTGCCATGCCTTCTTCCCGGCCCACAAAACCAAGTTTCTCGGTGGTGGTGGCTTTGACGCTGATTTGGTTAATTTTAAGGTTTAAAATGTCAGCTAATTTGTCTTGAATGGCTTTTTTATGGGGTCCGATTTTGGGCTGTTCTGCCATTATCACCGTGTCAATATGGGCGATTTGATAACCGGCTTTGTGAACCAATTTATGACAATGGCGCAAAAAATCGGCACTGTCACAATCCGCCCACTTGGGATCATTCGGTGGAAAATGATCACCGATATCACCCAACGCCAAAGCCCCCAACAGGGCATCACAGATGGCATGAATCAGCACATCGCCATCGGAATGGGCGATAAAACCACGGTTAAACGGGATACGGACATTGCCCAGCATCAGATGATCACCTTCACCAAAGGCATGCACATCAAAACCCAATCCTACGCGCATATTATTCTCCCTGTAACGCCGTTAAATGACTTAAAAAAGATTCAACCTGAGGCAGTTGTTCAGCCCGTGTCAGTTTAATATTACTGGCCCGACCTGATACCATCAGCGGTCGTTCACCCATGGCTTCCATCGCGGAGGATTCGTCGGTGATGGTCATCCCTTGTTGGTCAGCAGCCGTTAAAGCACTCAATAAATCACCCAAAACAAACATTTGCGGGGTTAATGCCGCATACACTTGTTCACGCTTGATGGTTTTATCTACCTGCTGTCCATCTTGAGAAAATTTGAGGGTGTCGTTAATCGGGTTCACCAATAAGCCACCACGCTGCGCAGATACACAGACTTGAATTAAATCTTTGATTTCCTGTTCAGTGACACAACAACGGGCGGCATCATGCACCAGCACCCAGTCTGAATCTGCGGCACCGCCTTGCTGTAAAGCTTGTAAACCTAAACGCACAGAATCAGCCCGAGTTTGACCGCCAACGGCAGTCATTACTGTAAACGGGCCATTGAGTTTTATGTCCGCAAAGTGTGTGTCATCAGGATTTAATGCAATAACGACAGACGTGAGTGGGCTATTGTCAAAAGCTGATAAGCTGTGCTCTAAAACAGTTTGACCGGCAATTTTAATATATTGTTTCGGAACTGAATAATCGTTGGCATCCGCGGCAAAACGCCGACCACTACCGGCAGCTAGTAACAATAAGTGGATTTGTTTAGACATAATAATTTAATCCTGTGAATCCGGGGGGTTGACCACCTGTATAAAGGTTTCACCTTCCTTAATCATTCCCAGTTCCGAACGTGCTCGTTCTTCAATCGCCTCTAAGCCGGTTTTCAAACTCGCCACCTCAGCGGCCAACTGATCATTGCGACGTTCAAGCTCATCTATCTGCGCCTGCTGATCCATCAACTGCTGCTGTTTTTCCCGCAAATCCTGTCGGCCACCGTCACCAAACTGCCACTGCCACAGCGCCAGAATCAACAACAGTACCAACACCCCATTTAACCACTTCACAGCCGTTCCATTCAAATTCAACCAGCGCTTATTGTAACAGTTTTAAGCAACAAACATGTCCGGCTTCATTGATTTAGTGACGAATGCCATATTGTTAGCGGTCAGTCAGTCATGCTAAAGTAGCCATTAAAAGATTCGGGGATTTTATGTGTTAAATGTTGTTCAAATTTCTAAGCGTTTTGGGCAGATAGAGGCGATAAAAAAGGTCTCATTTGAGGTCAAGCCGGGGGAGATTTATGGTCTTTTAGGGCCCAATGGAGCGGGAAAATCCACCTCCATTCGATGTTTATCCGGCCTGACGGTACCTGATGAGGGCGAGTGCCTGATTAATGGTCATTCCATTCACAATGAACCGATTCAAGCCAAAAAACATCTGGGTTTAGTGCCACAGGATCTGGCCATGTACCAGGATCTATCGGCACGGGAGAATCTACAATTTTGGGGGCGTGCCTATGGTCTGTCAGGTCAGGTCCTTAAACTTCGTCAACAAGAAGTGCTTGAACAAGTGGGTTTGGACAAACGGGCCAAAGAACCGGTTAATAATTTCTCAGGTGGCATGAAACGGCGTTTGAATTTTGCCTGTGGCATTATTCATCAACCCAAAGCCCTGTTATTGGATGAGCCCACCGTGGGTGTCGACCCGCAGTCACGGGAACATTTATTATCTGCCATTGAGGACTTAAAAAACCAGGGTACTGCCGTGCTCTATACCACCCACTATATGCAAGAAGCGGAGCGATTATGTGATCGTGTCGGTATTATCGACCAGGGAGAAATTATCGCTCAGGGCAGTGTTACCGAACTCAGAAAACAGATGGGAGAAAAAGATCTGATAACACTGGAAGGGCAATTTTCTGAGACCGACAAAGCCCAATTAGATCACTCTGAAATACTTGAGTTCACGCCCCAACAAATCCGCCTGATGACGAGCAACGCCTCGTCTCAATTGTCGGAGATTTTGGCTCGTTTTGATTCACAGAAAGTGCACCAAGCTTCGGTGCAACAGGCTAATTTGGAAAGTCTCTTTATTAAACTCACCGGTCGTGAACTACGCGACTAAGGCCACCGATGTTATCTTTATCTCACTTAATCGCTAAAATCAGACTGCAATCGGTGGTACGTGAAAAATGGGGGCTGTTTTCCTGGATCACGATTCCCATTATCATTGTTTTTTTGATGAGTTTTATCACCGGTGGCGGTGATCAGGGCGAATCACGCGGTACCTTATTGGTCACCGATTTAGACGATTC
Source organism: Marinicella gelatinilytica (assembly GCF_026410405.1). GTDB lineage: Bacteria > Pseudomonadota > Gammaproteobacteria > Xanthomonadales > Marinicellaceae > Marinicella > Marinicella gelatinilytica. The sequence continues at coordinate 89,431 of NZ_JAPMLN010000016.1, forward strand.
TTTTGTCTCCAACTTACTGGTCAACAGTCTATCCCAGGGTGAATTATCGAGCTGGATAGGAATTAAAAAAGTCGACACTGAACAAGGGCAAAATATCATGCAGTCAGGTGATGCCAGTGCCTGGCTCACCATTGAACCGGAACTTGCAAGTGATTTCCTGAACCAAAAACCCACCACTTTATCGCTGGTTAAAAATCCTGCACAGACTGTTATTCCTGACTTAATTGAATCTGCTTTACTACTTTTTACCGATGCCGGCGGCTATTTACAGCAATTGTTTCGTGAGGAATTGGCCACCTTAGCAGCCATAAACAGCAATGATGATTTATCAGATCTTGAATTCACTGCCTTGAGTCTGTCTATTCGTGATCGCATAGACGTTTTTGCGATGAGTTTAGACCCGCTGTTAATCGAGCTGAAAGAACGGCAACAGGAAACCGATAAGTCTTCAACCTCAGTCAATTTTGGGCTACTGATGTTCCCCGGAGCCATTATGATGGCCCTACTGTTTAGCATCAGCTCTTTGGCAATGCTCATTTGGGATGATTTAAAATCGGGTGTGCTGACCCGGCTGAGTGCTTCATCACGCGGCTTAAGTGCCTATTTTTTTGGCCAGCAGTGGGCTGTACTGATTATTTTTAGTGGTATCGTCTTGATGTTGTCTGTACTCGGCGGGCTGTATTTTGGTTTACCTGCACGACAATGGCCGCTGTTGATGATTGGCTTAGTGGTCAGTGGCTTTGCCATGTGGCAAATCCTGTTATCACTGGTGTTACTCATGCCGACGCAGCGCTCGGCCAATATTGTGGTCAATGCCGCAATTTTCCCCATTTTAATGTTGGGTGGCAGTTTCTTTCCCATGGAGGCCTTACCGGACTGGTTGGCACAAGTTGGCTTATATTTTCCAAACGGTTATTTTCTGCAGGCCATTAAAGACGCGATATTTAACCAACAAAACTATGTACTGTCAGCCGGTCTCATAGCCACTGCCATTATTGGGGCATTTGGGTTGATTAATCGAACTTTATTGAAGCGTTTAACGAGGCACAATAACGTATGAAAAATATCCAATTTATTGCCGTTGGGGATCTTCTGGTTACCCTTAAGGATAAAATTGTTTTATTGTGGCTGTTTATCATGCCGATTGTTTTTTTTGCTTTTATCGGCTCCACCACTGGGGGTTTAAGCGGTGGTCAAAACAATGTAAAAACCCTGGCTGTTTGGTATGCCGGTGACATCCAAGACCCGGTTTATGAACAATTAAGCAACTATTTACAGGATAATAATTTTGCTTTACGTGTCTTTAACAATCAACAATCCTTATATAAGGATCAGTGGACTTTTGATGACTATAATCGCCAACTTTGGGTGCCGGATAATCCTGCACAATCGCTCCTGAACAACCAGACTGTCGAAATCACTTACCGATTTTCAGGCGGTGGCATGGACAGTGACTATCAAGTCTTTAAACTCTATCAATCGGTGTATAAAACACTGGCCGATACCATTGTTCTGCGTAGCAATTACCCTCAACAAGCGTCCGTTCTGGATTTTTCTATACTGGATGAACAAATCAAGGCCATTGGTCTTGATGTCAGCCTGGCCGGTGAACCCAGAGTGATACCGAATGGTTACAAACAAGCCGTCCCGGGTATTTTGGTTATGTTTGTTATGATGATTGCGCTGACCAGTGGTGCCATTACCTTGTTATTGGAACGGCAAAGCGGTGCGCTCGAGCGTTTGGCGGCTACACCGGTTAAACGCAGTCAACTGATTATCGGTAAATGTCTCGGCAAATGGCTTTTAACGTCCTGCCAACTGGTCTACGGCATGATTATGGGAAGTTTATTATTTTCTATCAGTTGGGGACCGTACTGGCATTGGGTCTTTATTCTGCTGTTTATGTGGGCCGGTGCCTGTGCCGCATTAGCGATTTTGTTGGGTTCATGGGGCCGTAGCGAATCCCAGGTTAGCGGTATTGCTGTAATTGGCTCTTTATTATTGGCAGCGCTGGGTGGCTGTTGGTGGCCGATTGAAGTGGCACCTGTCTGGATGCAACAACTGGCGCTGTTTTTGCCCACCGGTTGGGTCATGGATGCCTTGCATCGTTTGATGTATTTTGGTGACAATCTGGGTGATGTCAGTAACCATCTCATTGGATTATTTGTCTTAATGCTACTGGCTTTGACCTGGGCGTATCAAAAATTTAAATTCTCTGCATGAACTTTTTTCATAGATTCCGCTATAATTGCTGATTTATCGGGATTTGCTATGCGCTGGAAAAACCAAAGAAGAAGTCAACGGGTTGACGACCGACGGGGACGTGGTATCGCTAAAGGTGGTGCCAAATTATCCGGTGGCGTGGTGGTCATTGCCATCATTATTGCGGTGGTCACCGGCCAAAATCCTTTGGCACTTTTGGGCAACATGATGGAACAAGGTGGCAGCTCAAGCCAACAAGTGAATATACCGCAACAGCAATCACCGCAACAACAACAGCAAGCCGATTTTAGCTCTGTTATTTTAGCCTCCACTGAAGATGTCTGGACGGCTATATTTAAGCAACAAGGCCAGCAATATCCGGCGCCGACCATGGTGTTATTCGATGGTCGGGTGCAATCAGCCTGTGGCGTTAATTCTGAAGCAGTGGGACCTTTTTATTGCCCGGCTGATCAAAAAGTGTATCTGTCTTTAAGTTTTTTTAGGCAGTTAGAGCAATTGGGTGCGCCCGGTGACTTTGCCCGTGCTTACGTGATTGGTCATGAGGTCGGGCATCATATTCAAAACATCACCGGCACCAACCGTCAGGTTCGCGAGTGGCAACAACAAGCCTCTTCGAAAAGTCAGGTTAACCAATTGTCGGTATTAATGGAACTACAAGCTGATTGCTACGCCGGTGTCTGGGCACACCACGCTAACAAGCAACAAAATATGCTGGAACCGGGGGACGTGGAAGAGGGCTTACAAGCCGCCGCATCGATTGGTGATGACCGTTTACAAAAACGTGCGGGGCGACAAGTGAATGTCGAAGCGTTTACCCACGGATCTTCGCAACAACGGGTCAAATGGCTCAAAACCGGATTACAGAGCGGCCGTTATGATGCTTGTAACACCTTTCAACAAGGCGCTTAAACCATAAGAGGACAATAATACATGTACCACAGATATGTCGGCATCTTTGCCCTTGCCTGTCTAATTTTCTTCAACGCTAAAACCAACGCACAACATCCCTTCAGTGAACATACAGATCGTCACAGTATGCAATTTTATGGCGGTCAGATAAATGCTTTTAATGGCAGTATCAGAAACGCGGTTTATGGCCTGGAATACCGTTTTCCCAAGTTCTCACAATGGGGTCTGGTACCCGCCATTGGCTATTTAACTTCTGATGCCGGCGCCGAATATAGTTATTTGGATATGAAGTATACTTTTTCATTAAGCGAACATTGGGGTTTAATGATTAGCACCGGGATTGGCTTTTTTGAGGATGGTAAATTCTTGGATTTAGGTCACACCATCGAGTTTAAATCCGGTTTAGAGCTGTTTTATGAATTTAACAACCGGCAACGCATCGGTGTGGCTGCCCACCATTACTCCAACAGTCGATTGTCAAAAACAAATCCCGGCACCGAATCTGTCACAATGGGTTATACCGTGGCTTTTTAATGTTTTACTTTAAGCCCACAAGACCACAGCCATGACGGCGAAAATCACCCACCGCCGCCAGTGTCTCGCCGGTTTGTACGGCATTAACGCCACCAAAATAAAGATTATTATTCTGCCATTGAATTACTTTTGTTTCATTCTGATAATGACTGATTTCAGCCGCCGCAAAACCAGGCTCCAAATCTAAGTGATTATCTTCAAAATGCATTCGCGGCGCTTCCACCGCAGTTTTTAATAAACTATTGTGATTAATTATTCGGTTCGCCACTTGAAAAATAGCGGTTTTAATCCGGTTAGAACCACCTGATCCCAAAGCGTAACTGTTTTCTGGGTGGCGAATAAGCGTCGGTGCCATCATTGATCGCATACGCTGACCCGATGACCAGTTAAAAAATCCTTCTTGGTTAATATCTGACTCACCCAAAAAATTATTCATCATAAAACCACAGCCAGGCACAATGTGGCCATTGCCTTCACCATTACTCAAGGTTAAGGATGCCAAATTACCCAGGTGATCAGCGACACTGATGTGGGTGGTGCCGCGTGATACTGTGTTTAACAGCTTTTGCTTATTTTTCTCCATTGATACCATGGCATTAAATACCGGATAGTCTGAGGTGAGCTGCCGGTGGTGTTTCAATTGTTCAGCAATTAACAGACCACCGGTACTGGGGTAAGGGTTTGTAAGCACTTGATAATCACCACATTGCAGTTGCAAAGGTTCTCTTACGATACACTGATAGTTGTGAAAATCTACGCTTTGCAATAAACAGTCTTTAGAACCATACATAGAATCACTCAATGGTTGGCGGTAAAACCAGTCATGATGAGATTTGCTCAGCGTGTCAAGAAAATCTGCCAGCTGTGAGTTTTTCCATACCGCACCTTGTTTAAGTGACTGATATAAAACACTTGCTTGTTTGGTTGCATTAATCACCGGGGTGAGAATTGTTGCCACAAAAGCCTGTTGGCTGTTGATTTCAATGCCTTTAGTGGCTGCTTGAATGGCTGGCCGAGCCAACAGCGTTAATGGCATTGTCGCTAATTTTTCATGCGTTTTGTAAATACCTGCCACCACGCCCGGTACGGCAGCGGCGGCACGACCAATATGAAATTCCTGCGTCTTGTCACCAAAATCACCTGAAATGGGGTAGAAATCCCAGTCACTTGGTTTTAAATCTCTACTGTCAATCAATGGCGTATTAGAGAAAAAGTCCAATAATTTGGGTGCTTGCTCAGGCCCTGCAGCCAATAAAAAACCACCACCACCCGGCGATGACAATAAGGGCTCTGCCACAAAAGACATGAGAACCGCCGCAATAACCGCATCATAGGCATTACCACCTTGCTGCAGAATATCTTCTGCAGCTTTCGCGGTCAAAGGGTGGCCAGCCGCAACAGCATAAGTTTGCATATTTAATGGCTTGTAAAACTCTCCATTGTAGAACATGCCAATTCAGCTTGAAAACATTTATAATGAGGCCACCCAAAATAATATTTGACTCATATGAATAAAAACCACGATTTATTTACCCAGGCACAACGATTTATTCCCGGCGGTGTTAATTCACCGGTGCGGGCTTTTCACGGTGTCGGTGGCGAGCCGATTTTTATTAAGGCCGCTAAAGGCCCTTATATGTACGACGTTAACGACAAAGCGTATATTGATTATGTCGGTAGCTGGGGGCCGATGATTGCAGGCCACGGACATGACCGCGTATTACAAGCCGTTCATGCCGCCGTGGATCAAGGTTTGAGTTTCGGCACACCGGCGGAATCTGAAATTACCCTGGCTGAAAAAGTCTGTAATTTAATTCCTTCTGTTGATTTGGTGCGCATGGTTAATTCCGGCACCGAAGCCACCATGAGTGCCATTCGCTTGGCTCGTGGCTTTACCGGCCGCGATAAAATCATCAAATTTGAAGGCTGTTACCACGGCCACGCGGATTCGTTCTTGGTAAAAGCCGGTAGTGGGGTGGTGACATTAGGTATTCCGGGCTCACCGGGTGTACCAAAAGCGGTTGCTGATTTAACCTTAACTGTACCATTTAACGATTTAGATGCGTTGACACAGATGATGGTAGAACACGGTGATGATGTGGCCGCCATTATTATTGAGCCGATTGCCGGTAACATGAATATGATTGAGCCGTTACCCGGCTATTTACAAGGCTTGCGAGACATTTGTGACGATCATGGCTCGGTGCTGATTTTTGATGAGGTCATGACCGGTTTCCGGGTCGCGCGGGGCGGCGCGCAAGAACTCTATGGCATTAAACCTGATTTAACCACTTTTGGAAAAATTATTGGTGGCGGTTTACCGGTGGGTGCTTTTGGTGGGCGCCGAGATATTATGGAATACATTGCGCCACAAGGTCCTGTCTATCAGGCCGGTACATTGTCCGGAAATCCTCTGGCCATGGCCGCAGGTTCAGCGATGATGGACATTATTAGCGAACCGGGGTTTTATGTCTATTTAAGTGGCCAGGCAAAAAAACTCACCGATGGTTTGCAACAAGTGGCCGATAACGCCGGCGTACCCTTTGCCACCCGGCAACAAGGGGGTATGTTTGGATTATTTTTTGCGGCTGAAGCGGCGGATAATTTTGATCAGCTGGAAGCCTGCGATTTAGACCATTTTAAACGCTTTTTCCACGCCATGTTAGAACACGGCATCTATCTGGCGCCTTCCGCCTATGAGGCTGGCTTTATATCAAGTCAGCATAATGATGACATTATCCAGCAAACCTTAAACGCAGCTCAGAAGGCCATCATCGCTTAATATGGAAGCCGAAGGTTGGATCAAGGACGTTTTCGATTGGGTGCAACAAAACCCCAATTGGACAGGTCTGATTATTTTCGGCTTTTCTTTTTTAGAATCTCTTCTGCTGGTCGGAATTATTTTCCCGGGTGCGGCTTTCCTGGTCAGTCTTGGTGCTTTAATTGGTCTTGGTGTCCTGGACTTTTACAGTGCCTGGTTTTGGGCTTCTTTCGGTGGTTTTTGCGGTGATGGTTTAAGTTATTGGATTGGCTATTATTACCGGGAGAAACTTTTAACCAAATGGCCCATTAACCGCTTCCCGAACTTAATTGAAAACGGTCAACGTTTTTTCAAAAAGTACGGCATTATCAGCATTATCATCGGCCGCTTTGTAGGTCCGGTGAGACCCATTATTCCCGCCATTGTCGGCATTATGGGTATGCCCATCAGACGTTATTTACTGATTAGTTTACTGGCGTCTATATTATGGGCACCTTTTTATCTATTACCGGGCATTTTATTCGGCTCAGCCATTGAAAGCATGGCCAAAGTGGCGGTTAAATTGGCAGGACTCACGTTAGTATTGGCGGCTTTAATTTGGCTGATATTTTGGCTTATCCAATTTATTTACCAATTATTTGTGCCGCGCGCTTATCGCTGGCTTAGTCGGGTTCTGTCTTGGAGCCAAAAACACCCGAAATTAGGTCGTCTGACATCCGGTCTGGTTGACCCGCGACAACCCGAAACCGGCTCTTTAGCCATGATGGCTTTTATTCTGGCACTGTTGACCGTATTGGTGATTGTATTTATGGCGGGCAATCAAATTCTGATTGGCTGGAACCAAACCAGCGAAGGTTTTTTCTACACCTTTCACAATCCATGGACTTTGCCACTCATGCAATGGTTTTTATATTTGGGTCATGATTTGGTGCTGTGGTTAATTACTGTTTTTATTGCAGTGTGGTTAATTTACCGACGCTTGCATTTGGTTTTAAGCCATTGGCTTATCTTATCTATCAGTGCTTACATTTTTTCTGTGATTATCTGTCGGATCGATCATGGTCAATGGCATCTGCTGTCCTCACACCATGTTTTTTGGTACGTGGCAGTAACTGCATTTTGGGCCATATTAGTGGCGGGCGCTTATCCCATTAAGTGGCGCAGCTGGCCGTATATATTAACCGCAGTATTATCTGCCTTATATATATTCGCCATCTTATTTTTCTTTAAACTGACCTTACAGATTGCTTTATTATCAGGCATTATGGCCGCCATCTGGGCAATGGTTGTGGGAATTGCTTTTCGCACGCGTTATCGTAGACAGTTTTTAGGTTTGCCGTTAAAACTTATTTTTTTGATCATCACATTCAGTGCCCCGGTTGTCGCTTGGCTTATTTTCCCGGGTGCCAGTCATATTCAAAAACCACAATGGCTGGCACAACAAGATTACAGCACCACCACCGGCTGGGCCAATACCGGCAAACAGGAGTTGGATATTCACTTTAACGGCGAGCTCACGGACTTGCAAAAACGCCTCCAAAAACAAGGCTGGCAAGTTATTGAGGTGGAAACATGGGCCAACCTAATTACCGCTTTAGCGGTCAAAAAAAATGGTGATTTGCCGGTACTTTCCTATGTTCACAAAGGTGAATTAGAACACTTGCTGATGACAAAACCTCATAACCAACAATTATGGGCATTACGGGTTTGGCCGGAGTCCGCCTCTAAATCGAATCAATGGTCAGCCACCGTAACCCGACATAAGAGAGACACTGATGTATGGTTTTTCCATCATTGGGGTTATGTGGATACCTTAGATGACAAAACAGCGTTAATAGATGACTTTAAAAATGCCGGTTTAGCCGTCACACCCTCGATGCACGGCTGGCAAGTTGATGTTATCCCCGAGCCACAAAATTCACAGTAAAATTCTGCGCAAATGGCGCATTTAAACCACCATAGGGTAACTCGATTAATTGCTCAAATAAGGTTTGTAACTCCACCACAAAGTCTTCATCACACTGCTCGGCAAACATATAAGACTGCACCTGACCGCCGGGTAATTGTTTCACATTGACGCGACACTCTCCACGAACTTGTCGATTATGCCAGTGACTTTTAATTGTCTGCACCAAAGCAATCCAATAACGGGTTTCTTCGGGCTCGGTATCGTTTAAATACTGACTGTTGATATCATCGGTATAGGTGGCATAAAACAAAGAATATAAAAGCTGCCGTGCAAACACACGTGTTGCTTGTTGCCAGGCATCCCCGTTAAGTTCAACCCAAACATTGGTTGGCGTTGTGCCCAAGGTATCGGTGATGGTCAGATGCAGATGAATGGATTGCTCATTTTCTTCAATGCGGCCGGAAATTAAATACCGCACCCCTGCCAAACGCCAATGATGTAAATTCCATTTGTCACGTGATTTTAATTGCCACGGTTGATGGAATAAACCTGATTGCGATAGTTGCGCCACCAAGATATCTTCAATCACCACCGCGGGACTGATGCCATTTCCCTCATAGTGCAACGGTCGCATAATAACACCCACCGGGTTATCAGCACCGCCAATAATGATAAATTTCGGGGTTAAATGAGCGGGCAAAGACCACGTCATTAACACCAATGACAACACAAAGATTCGCATAAACAGAAGTTTAGCACAGCCGAATTAAAACAGATTCTGATTTTTTATAGATATTAAATATAATTGATAATATATATATTTCAATCACTTACAAAATATAGTTAATAATAATTGTTATTTATTCGCATAATCTCTTGCATTAACAATATTCTGTATGTTATTGTTTTACATATCAAATGTGCCTAAGCCGATTTTGGAGTTTATCGGTTATACCTTTAATCCCAACCTTGTTGGGATTTTTTTTGCCTTTAATAAATCAATGTTAAGCCCATTATCCACACTGTTTTCACAATTGGCGGCAAGTAATCGTTTAAAATACAAAAAAATTTCGCTTTCTTACCCATGAAAAATTTAAAAATAACTTTATGTTTACTTCTGCTGTTTGTCTTTACGCATACCGCCTTGGCACAGCAGGCTAATCCGGTTATTGTCGCACTGGTCAAAGCCACCACCTTATCCGGCAATATTCAAGCCTTGGGCGATTTACAAGCCATTAACAATGTTAACCTGACCTCCCAAGTAACGGACTACATCACCGAAATTTATTTTGAAGATGGTCAGCGGGTTAGCAAGGGCGATACCCTGATTGTTATGGATACCGCTGATGAACAAGCCTTGTTGGCGGAAGAACAAGCGCGCTTGGATGAAGCTCAGCGACAAGTCAACCGACTTAATCCCTTAATTGAAAAGATGGCGGCTTCCCGTTCCGCACTGGACACCCAAAAAAGCCTGGTGGCCATTTCTAAAGCCCGCATTCAAGGTATCCAAACAGCCATCGATAAACGTACCATGACAGCGCCTTTTGACGGCGTTGTGGGGTTACGTCAAATCAGTGTCGGTAGCCTGGCTCAACCCGGTATGCAACTGGCAACCTTAGACCAGGACAGTCAAATGAAACTGGATTTCACGGTATCAGCGGATCAGTTGTCACAATTACAACCCGGTTTAAGCGTGTCTGCCACCACCACCGCTTATCCGGATAAAACATTTACCGGTACCTTGGTGAGTTTAGACAGCCGTGTGAACCCCGTGACCCGCATGATCAGAGGCCGCGTTATTATTGATAACCAAGATTTTTTACTTAAAACCGGCTTATTGATGCGGGTTAATATTGCGGGTGAAGAAAAACCGGCAATCTTAATTCCCGAAGAGGCTTTAATATCTGAAGGCGGTCAACATTATGTGTTTGTGACTGAACAGCACGATGACCGCACCAGTGTTCGCAAACAAGCCATTAAAATCGGCGACCGCCCGGAAGGGCAAATCGCTGTTGTCTCGGGTTTAGAGGCGGGTCAACAAGTTGTCATTCATGGTGCTTTGCGTATTCATGACGGCTCCACAGTGACCATCACGGCGGTCAAAAAAGCGGATGAGCGCTTAACTGAGTTATTACAGCAAAATCGGTCTGAACCATGATTATTTCCGATATTTCCGTCAAGCGACCGGTTTTTGCTTCGGTTATTTCACTGTTACTCATTGCCTTTGGCCTGGTGTCGTTTGAACGTTTGTCGTTACGCGAATATCCAGACATTGACCCACCGATTGTCACTGTTGAGGTCGATTACCCCGGGGCACCGGCGAATGTCATTGAAACCCGTATTACAGAAATCATTGAAGACCGCATCTCCGGTATTGAAGGCATTGAATACATTGAATCATCTTCTCGCGATGGCCGCTCCCGAGTCACCATAGAGTTTTCCATCGACCGTGACATTGATTCAGCCGCCAATGATGTCAGAGATCGCATTGCCGGCGTGCGCGATAATTTACCGGAAGAAGCCGACCCACCCGAAGTGCAGAAAGTTGATTCCAGTGATGATGTGGTTATTTGGCAAAATTTAGCCAGTTCTGAAATGTCCACACCGGAGCTGACCGATTATGCGGAACGGTATCTGGTGGATCAATATTCAACTTTAGACGGTGTTGCACGGGTTCGTGTCGGTGGCGGCTTTCGTTACGCCATGCGCGTTTGGCTTGATCGCACTGCCATGACCGCACGACAATTAAGTGTCAGCGACATTGAACAAGCCTTACGCACAGAAAACGTAGAATTACCGGCCGGTAGCTTAGAATCCGATCAGCGTGTTTTTAAGGCACGTGTCGCACGTCAGTTTAACACCGCTGAGGATTTTGCTGGTATGGTGATTGCCGCCGGCGCTGATGGCTCTTTGGTGCGTCTGGGTGATGTCGCCCGGGTAGAACGCGGACTGCGTGAAGATCGCACCATCTTTCGCGGCAACGGTGACCCCATGGTTGGTATCGGTATTGTTAAGCAATCCAATGCCAACACCATCACGGTGGCGCGCGGCGTTAAGGAATTGTCAGAAAAACTCAATGCCAACTTACCAAGCGGCATGACCATTAATCAAAGTTATGATGCCTCAGTTTTCATCGAATCCGCGGTTCACGAAGTGTATATCACTCTATTTATCGCCATCACCTTTGTGGTAATAATTATATTCTTATTTTTAGGTAATTGGCGCGCCATGCTGATTCCGGCGGTCACTGTACCAGTGTCGGTTACTGCCACTTTTATTGTTATCTATGCACTCGGCTTTTCCATTAACCTACTGACCTTACTGGCCTTAGTGCTGGCCATTGGTTTGGTGGTGGATGATGCCATTGTGATGCTGGAAAATATTGTCAGGCGGATGCAGGAAAAACACGAAACACCGCTGGTGGCTGCCTACCGTGGCGCCCGGCAAGTGGGGTTCGCGGTGATTGCCACAACTTTGGTTTTGGTGGCTGTTTTCGTACCCATTACTTTTTTAGAAGGTGATCTTGGGCGTTTATTCACTGAATTTTCACTGACCATTGCCGCAGCGGTGGTTTTTTCATCGTTGGTGGCACTGACGCTATCACCGATGTTGGCTTCGGTTTTATTAAAGCCCAATCAAAATAAAAACAAGTCACTAAAAGCCATCGATACCGGTATTCGTCGTAGCCGCCGCAAGTATGGCCGCTGGCTGGTCACTTGGATTAGACGCCCCATCTACATGATTATTTTGTTTGTGGCCATCGTTGTCGCCACAGTGTGGCTGTATTCTGACACCGCACAGGAATTCACCCCCACAGAAGACCGCGGCTCTTTTTTCGTGCGAATTTCAGGACCTGAAGGTGCCAGTTACGAGTTCATGTCGGAATACATGAGCGAAATTGAGCGACGTTTACTGCATTACGTGGAAGATGGCCGCATAGACCGCATGTTGGTGCGCGCACCCTTAGGTTGGGGCAACATCGAATCTTTTAATGGTGGCTTTGTTATCGCCCGCTTAAAAGGCTGGGAAGAGCGCGATTTTTCTGCCTTTGAGCTAATGGATCAAATTAAAGAAGAATTATCTGACTTACCCGGTGTTCGTGCCTTTCCAATAATGCGTCAAGGTTTGGGTGGTGGCAGTGGTAAACAAGTGCAATTTGTTCTCGGCGGCTCCAGTTATGAAGAGTTGGCTCAGTGGCGAGATATTTTACTCACCGAAATTGAAAAAAATAACCCGGGACTTGAAGGTTTGGACAGTGACTATAAAGAAAACCGTCCACAAATTGATTTTAATGTGGATTATGACGCCGCTGCTGATTTAGGGGTTCGCATCAATGACATTGGTCGCACTTTACAAACCATGCTATCCGGTCGCAATGTCACCACTTTTATTGATGATGGTGAAGAGTATGATGTTATTTTAGAGGGCGAGCGCAACCAACAACGCACCTTTAGCGACATCCAAAATATTTATGTCCGCTCACAACGCAGCAGTGAATTGATTCCGCTAAGTAATTTAGTCAGTATTAAAGAGTATGGAGCTGCGGACAACCTCAGCCGTTATAACCGTGTTCGTGCCATTACCCTGGAAGCCAGTTTAGCCGAAGGCTATCGCTTAGGTGATGCCCTTGACTACCTCAACTCAATGGTTGATCAACATTTGCCTGATTACGCCATCGTTGACTATAAAGGTCAAAGCCGTGACTTTGTTAATTCCGGTAGTTCCATTATGTTTGTGTTCTTACTGGGGCTGGTGGTGGTGTTTTTGGTTTTGGCGGCACAGTTTGAAAGTTACGTGCACCCCATGGTTATTATGCTGACCGTGCCTCTGGCCATCGCCGGTGGTTTATTTGGTTTATGGCTAACCGGTGGGTCTATTAATATTTATTCGCAAATCGGTTTAATTATTCTGGTCGGCCTGGCCACTAAAAATGGCATCCTTATTGTTGAATTTGCCAATCAAATGCGTGACCAAGGTTACCGTTTTAACCGCGCCATTTTGACCGCTGCTCGGGTGCGATACCGGCCCATCGTCATGACCGGTCTCACCACCGTCGCCGGCGCCATTCCCCTGGTGATTGCCTCCGGTGCCGGTGCCGAAACCCGCATTGTCATTGGTACTGTGATTTTATTCGGTGTTATCGCCGCCACCTTGTTCACCTTATTTGTGATTCCGGTGGCCTACAGCTTGTTGGCCCGTAAAACCGGCTCGCCAGGCGATGTGACACGCAGATTAGATGAACAGTCAAAAATCACCCGACAACAACAAAAACAACTGAATCAATAACAAGTGTAATCACTCACTTCACAGTTTGTTAATCCCATATTGGCTATACTATTAGGGTTATTCAAGCCAATATGGGGTTTATCATGAAACGCTTCCTTACAATCATCAGTCTTTTTTTAATCGGCTTTCAATGCCAAACTTTAGCTGCTGTGCATTTATCCAATGACGGTACCGGCCAGCTTGGGATTGTGCCGTTTTATTCCGTGGTGGACGGTAACGAAACGCATGTGAGGGTCATGAACACCAGTGATCAATACAAAGCCGTGCGGGTTAATGTCCGCAGCGCTGATACGGCTGCACAATCGCTATACAGTCTAAATATTTATCTGCGGCCACACGATACCTGGCGTATTGCCTTGCTTCAACGTGATGGATTTATCACCGGCCTTAATACCGACAACACCTGTACTTTAGGTCTCACAGATCCAAGAAAACAGCCCACAGATTGGTCCAATCATATCTGGGAAACGGGTTTTATTGAAGTCATTGAGATGGGTGAAATTGATCCGGCAACCATGGATTTTTACTCAGATTATCCGGGTGAGGTCAATTATTGCGGCAGTATTGAACAAGCCTGGTCAAATAACGGTATTTGGTCCAATAATCCGCTGCAAGGTCTTCAACCCGCTACCGGTGGTTTACAAGTTACCACTGAGCTAATTAATGTCGCTGCTGGTTTTTCTTTTCATATGCCGGTGACTATGCTGGCCGATTTCTATCCGAGTAATACCACACTTCATACAGCTGCCGGTTCAGCTGAGCCGAATTTAAGTAGCGGCAGTAAAGACAGCCGGATTTTATATGATGGTGATGTTGTGGAAACCACATGGAATCATGGTTATGAAGCTGTCAGTGCTTTATTAATGAAACAATCTGTGACCAATGAATTCAGTCTAATAACCGAGGTACGTGGACAAACCGAATGGACCATGACATTTCCAACCTTAGCGTACCATCTGAGCGATCCTGATTTTTCTGAGAACTTTTATTACCCAAATAATGAAGTTGACTATGCGGCCTTTTCCGTTGAAGGATGGCAAACGCCTTATCCCTGTTTGAGTGGTCATACATGCTCGTCAAGCCACGCAACAAAAATTGATTATTTAAAACAGCATACGGCTGTTTATAATTTCATGCGCTACATTAACCAAGATGACCCAATGAATTTGAGCCGAACAGATGCAGACAACGTCTATATTTATCATGTTAATTCTGAAAGTTGGCGGTTAAATCCGCAATTAAGAAAACAGTCTCAATCAGGCACAGCCCATTTAATATTTACTTCAAATCACCCATATAGTGGTGATTCATCTGTCACAGCACAACTCACAGGTGTCGATACTCATTCCGGTAAACCGCATGTTTATAAAGGCTTGCCGATGATTGGTTTCGCCGTGCATTTTTCTTATAACGATGCAGTACCCGCTGTTTATAGTAGAAGCCAAGCGCATAGTGCCAAGCGCCTGATCAATAAAATTGAATCCAATTAATTACGTGCCACAAAATCCAAAACGGTGGCATTAATACAATATCGGGGTTGGCCGTTTGGGCCATCATCGAACACATGGCCCAAATGGATGCCACTGGTTTTAGCAATGACTTCAGTGCGAACCATACCCAGGCTGTGATCTGGCTTTTCGATTACCGAATCTTCAACCGGTTTGGTGAAAGACAACCAGCCGGTTCCGGAATCAAAGCGATGGTCGGTATCGAATAAAGGCTCACCACTGAGTTTATCGGTAAATACACCCGGCGGCGTGTCTTTAAATAAATCATATTGCTTGCAAAACCGGTTATCGGTCCCTTCAGCAAAGGCGACTTTATAGGCTTCACTGTCACCAAGCTTAAAAGCCCCTAAGGCTTTATAAAATTCTTTGGCAGACATATAGCCTTGTTTGGCAAAGGTTTCTTGACCATCTTCTAAGAAGTAAATCGTGGGTGTGGCCCAGGTGGGTGTTTCAATATCGAGGTCTTTTAATTGTTTGGCGGTGCGGTACACCAGAGGGATATCGCCCTGATAGTTTTCACTGACATCCTTGCGGAATTTTTCACAATAAGGGCAGTAGCCATCAGCTTCTAATACCATTATGGCTTTGCCTGTCAGCAGTGCATCGTTATCAACCTGCGTGACAGCTTTTTTTTGACCCGGAGAATCACGAAAAGTGACACCGGTTGAATGATCCGGACAATAACCATTGGGGTTTTTCGCGATATAATCCTGGTGATATTCTTCTGCCGGATAAAACGTGTCCAGGGGTTTAATGATGGTTTGAATCCGGCCATAGCCCGCAGCGGTGAGCTGTTTTTGGTATTCATCGCGCAGGTTTTTGGCTAATTTTAATTGTTCTTCATCCGTGGTCAACAAGATAGATCGGTATTGCGTACCGATATCATTACCCTGACGGTTTTTTTGGGTTGGGTCATGTAGCTCAAAAAAATGTTTGATTAAATCGTCGCTGGATAATTGATTGCGGTTATAGCTGACTTTGACCACTTCGGCAAAATTATTGTCATTAAATCGGTTTTGTGCCTGGGTGATGGCCCGGTAAGTCGGTGCAACGCCCTGGCCGTCGGCATAACCGGACACCGCATCAATGACACCGTCTAAACTTTCATAGAATTTTTCCGCACCCCAAAAACAACCTGAACCCAGTACCAGGGTATTGACGTGACTGGTAGCTGCTTCCGGTGTGGTGATTTTTTTATTTGTTATCTTTTTGTCAACATCCGCACAGGCCAATAGGCTGGTCAGCATTAACAGAACTGTTGATATTTTTAGATAATTTTGATTGCTCATAATTATGCTCAATTTCAATAAGTCATAATTATAGACAACTGTACGTGAAAAATCTGTTTGGAACAAATATGACAATAGATGTCCTTATCCATTGACCAACGGGTTGGCATGAAATTATTGTCAGGAACAAAACTTCACGTTGCTCGTAGAGTGAGGCGCAGGGATCCGTCGAATAAAATATGTTCAAAAAAGCCGCCCCTTTTCAAAGACGGCTTGCACAAAAGACTATTTATTGAGCTTGGTCTCGCGTACTAAATCAGCTAAATAGATGGCATTAATTAACCAACGCTGGGTGCCATACCAGAAACCACGAAAGTTGGGGTTAAAGCCAAATTGAATAACACTGCCACGTCCCAGTCTATCCGCGGTAATTAACGGTTTTTCAGTGAGTTTTTCCTGCCAATAATCAGACACATAACCGGCAGCTTCCACTTCTTTTGCAAGGCGCAAAGGTGTGGCATAAGGATTTTCAGATTCACTTAACACCACATCGCCTTTTAGCAGAGGATATTGGGTTTCATTCAAGGTACCAAAAGCCAAAGGATGGCTTAAATCTGCTTTGGCAGTGACAATGGCGCCACCCAAGATGCGTTTAGCTTGATCGGCTTCAAAATCAGCGTAATGCTTAGATTCAGCAACTGTGTCTTTTTTATCTACTTTGCTGTCTTCGTTGGTTTTTTCCGATTCTGATTTGGCTTGCAGGTTTTTATCCGCCCAAACAGCACCTCGTTGTAAACCAATCAAATGACCGCCGGCTTGTACCCACTTTTGAATCGATTGGCTGTGCTGCTCGCTAAAATCTTGGTTGTATCGGCCATCCGGCATTATGATGTGGGTGTAACGGTGTAACGGTACACGGCTGAGTTGATTTATGCGGACTTTGGTCAGTGGTAAATGCACCTGGGTATCGAATAAATGCCACAAGCTGCCGGCCTGATAAGCATTAACGCCTTGACCCACCACCATCAATACTTTCGGTGCTTTCACTTGCTGCACCTGAGGCGAACCGACATCAATGCCGCTGTCAGCCTGAAAAGTGCGTAAAGCATGCCACTCAACAGCAAACAAATCACTGACTGCACTTAACATGGAAAATAAATCATCTTCTGATTGGTCTTTAACGGTCAGAATAAAACTACCTGCCGGTAATTTTTTACCATCAACATGTAGGGGTTTCGCACTGATAAAGAGTTCTTGTTGTTGCGATAGCAAATAGTTTAACGCCGCAGGTGCATTGGCATTATCCCAATTAAAAGCAAAGGCCACCGCATCTTTTTTATAGCCGTTTTGGCTTTTCGGTACCTCAAACTGATCATTGCTGTCTATACTGCCGGAAACCGGTGCCCAAGGTAAGCCCCAGGCCATCGGCAAATTCCAGGCCGAGACATCATAAAAGGTATTATTTTCAAAGCGCTTATCGGTGGCAAATAAGGCTTGCACCAAGGTTGTTTGCGGCTGATCTAAACTGATATAAACCGCCTGATCCTTAATAAAACGCTGGTTATCAATGGTTTTATTGGCTGCCAGATTACGGACTTCAATGTCATGGCGGTCGAGGAAATCCAGTAATTGCAATCGTCGTTGCGGTTGTTTTGAAACATCCACCACAAAGCCTTTCATAGTAAGCTTAGCAGCGGCTTCGCGGGCTTTCTGGCTGAACTCACGTTGGTGACTGATAAAATCATCGCGTAAGGCATTGGCGCCCACTAAGCTCGTGACTGCTGTGGTAAATTGGTTGCGAATACCATCAGCTAAACTACGTTCTCCGTTACGGGTTTCAATGACGCCGCCTTCGGCACGCGCTTGTTCAAATAAAATACCGACACTGCCTTGAATATCCGGATAGGTCGAGCCTTTACCGGGATAAAAATCATCGAAACTTTCGCGGCTATAATAACTTTGTCCGAGTTTATCCAGGCCTTTGGCGTGGTAATCCGCCAGTTTTTCGGTCAAGGTGACATTGTTGCTGACAATTAATGGGTTTTTGCGATCCGGTACACCCGGCTGAAAGAAGAAACTGGCGGCCGACCCCATTTCATGGTGATCGGTGATTAAATGCGGTTGCCATTTCTGGTATTGAGTGATGCGGCCTTGTGATTCGGGCTGGGTTAATAACAGCCAATCACGGTTTAAATCAAACCAATAGTGGTTGGTGCGACCACTGGGCCATTGCTCATTGTGTGACATGTCATAAGGGTCGGTAACTGTGGCTTTAGATCGAAAACTGTTGGCAAAGGTGGCAAACCGATCAAAACCATCAGGATTAATGGTCGGGTCAATTAAAATAACGGTCTTATTAAGGCTGTCACGAATCGCCTGGTTATTGGTTGACAGCACATACCATGCATACAAAACTGAGGCATTACCACCACTGGGCTCATTGCCATGAACACTGAAACCCTGCCAGACTTTCAGCAAATCTTTACGCTGAGGCAAATCTTCAAACTGTTGCATATTTTCAGCACTGCTGATAACCAACAACACCAGGCGTCGGCCTTCATGACTTTGACCATATTCAATCAATTTGGCTTCCGGCGAACTGGCAGCTAACATCCCCATATAACGCACGACTTGGTCATGACGCAGGTGTTCGTCACCTAAATCCTGATTAAGAAAACCACTCGGAGAGGGAATACTGGCGTTAAAACGTTCACCTTCAGGTAAGTAATAATCGATGGGCTTGGCCCATAGTGAGCCGGCCAACATCAGGCAGATGACGGCAATTATTTTATGAAGCATATGTTTGGTGTCCTATGTTGAGTCTGTTTGACACAATTCTATGGCACGGATGCGGTTTTGTCTAATTTGCTGGCCTAATTTCTCGCCTTCATAGCCTGCCTCGATTAGCGGTTTAATATCCACTGCCTGGGCGGCTTTAAAATAGCGACGTACGATGTCAGCCTGTGGATAATCCTGAAACTCATCGCCCCAGCGGCCGGTGGCATCGGCCTGGCAGGCTTGTACAAACTGTTCCACCCGTTCGGGTCGCCGATAAGCATCTAAATCCTGAAATAATTTATCCACGGTTTTGGCTCGTAACACTTCAATGGTGTGACATTTTAAATGTAAGCGACACACCAATTCTGCCAATTGCTGATAGTTTTTTGGTACTTTTAAACGCCGGCTTACCGCTCGCACTAAAGGCACTCCGGTGGCTTCATGACCTCGATGACTTGGCAATACATGCGCCGGGGTAATGCCTTTGCCCAAATCATGCACCATCACCGCATAAGCCACTTCGTTACTTAAATGCTTGGCATTATCTATTGCCAACATGGCATGCACGCCGGTATCGATTTCCGGGTGCCATTGACGGGTTTGCGGTATCCCGAAATAAGCATCAATTTCCGGTAACAATTGTTTTAAAGCACCGCATTCACGCAAGGTCCAGAAAAATGCCGAGGGCGTTGGTTCATTCAGGCTTTTTTTAATTTCTTGCCAGATACGTTCAGCCGGTAATTCTTGTAGTTCATTGTCGGCCACCAATTGTTGCATCATGACGATTGTTTCCGGATGCACGGTAAAGCCTAAATGCGCAAAGCGGGCCATAAACCGCGCCACCCGCAGTACCCGTAACGGGTCTTCAGCAAAAGCCGGCGACACATGGCGCAAAACCTTGTTTTTTATGTCTTGCTGCCCACCCCAGGGGTCGATCAACTCATCAGTGGATTCATCCACAGCCATGGCATTAATGGTTAAATCACGACGCTGTAAATCTTCTTTCAAGGTGACTTCAGCTGAGGCATCCACGGTAAAACCATGGTAGCCGCGACCGGATTTTCGTTCCGTACGTGCCAGGGCATATTCGTGTTTGGTTTTGGGATGTAAAAATACCGGAAAATCATCACCCACCGGCAAGAAACCACGTTGCTGCATCTCCTCAACCGTACTGCCCACCACCACATAATCTTTATCTTTCACCGCAATATTTAACAGACGATCACGTACTGCACCACCGACTAAATAAACACGCAAACCAGTTAATGGCATAAGGTTTCAACCCGTTCCAAAGGCACCTTTTTATTAGGCCAGAGATCACTTTTCTGACCATCAATGGGCATGGTCGGCATCCAGTGACTAATGCGATTGGGCTGACCTGAGTTTAGCCAGTCATAAATCACCACATTCGATAAAATTCGTGGAATATAACCACGGGTTTCTCGATAGGGAATGGTTTCCAACCAAACATCCGGCGCCGTGGGAAAATTTTTGCTCCAGTCAATACTTTTGCCTTCACCGGCATTATAAGCGGCGGCTACCAACAAAGGATGATCAAATTGATTAAATAAGTTCTTTTGATAATGAATACCTAACTGTAAATTCAGCGGGGCGGTATATAAATCGTCACGACTGCAACAAACCAATCCAAGTTCTTTACCCATGCGTCCGGCAGTTTCCGGTAATAACTGCATCAGACCATGCGCTCGTGCCGGTGACAGCGCGTCTTTGGCCCAGGCACTTTCCTGTTTAATCACTGCCATCACCCACGGCGATGTCACTTTAGATTCAGCAGCGAAACCGTCAATGGTATCGGCATAAGCCACCGGATAGCGTGATTCATAATCTTGCCAGCGGCCTAAATCTGCCATGGTGGTAATCACCTTCGCGTACCAACCTTCAGCTTTCATGTGCTGTGCCAGTGCCAGCTTTTCGTCAGCGGATAAACCGCTATAAGCCAAATTCCATTCACTGCGCGCCATGGTTAATAAACCGGCATGATACAGTTCCACAGCCCGTTCAATGGGTTTAGGTAAAATGAAATCTGTAGTGCCTTTATCGGCAGGTTTTTGGCACAAATAATAAGGTAAACGTAGATGGTCTGCCGCTAAAAAGCCATAATAATGAGTCTGCTTACTTAGGTTTCGAAATAAATCCCGGGCTTTTGTGGTTTCTCCGGTTTTAGCGTAGGATCTGGCCAGCCAATACTGCCAGCGTTCATCAAGTTTTTGCGTGACCGGCATTTTTTCAATGCTTTCGGCCACCGCAGCCCAATCGCCATTGAACAAGTAATACCGGGTAATCCAGGCGCGAATTTGTTTGTCCTGTGAAGCCGGCGGCAAGGCCTTCATGGCAGCAATGGAAAAAGGCTCATAATCAGTGGCAGCAAACAAGGCTGTAAGCCGTTCAACGGTATTGATTTGTGTCTCACTAAAGTCATGCTGTTTTTTTAAATCCGGCCAAATCTCATACAATTGTGCGGGTTTTTTTTTGGCTGCATTTTCCGCGGCAAGGTAGAGTAATTCGCTGGTTTTGGGATGGGGTTTTAATTTTGCGGCTTTTTTGAAGGTGGTCATATCATCCACCAACAAATCCTCAGCCAGGCTCACCCAATCGGGTGTTTGAGTCAGCTGTTGCGTTAAATAGCGCAATAGGGGCAATTGGCGTTCCTGAAAGCTCAGCTTAATCCGTTTTAGCAGCAATTCATCGGTTTGATAACCTTGCGCTCGCCACCAGTCAAACACCTCATTACAAGCATCAGGTATTGAATGTCCCTGTAACCATGTTTGTTCAACCAAATTTGGTAAATTATCTTTTTTACCGGTTTTTAGAAGCGCCGTCAAATACCAGCATTGGCGTTGGCCTGAACTAAAAGTTGCACCATGTTTGAGTAGTAAAGACCATTTTTTTTGCTGCGCCAAGGCGGTCTGTAAATGACCAGATAAGCGCCGATTCAAGGGACTATCAGGATGTGCTAGTTTAAAGGCATTGATTTTAGTAATTGGTAAATTATCCATATCAGCCACTAGCAAGGCATAATCTAAATAATGGATGACGGGGTAATCTTTAAGTTGCTCCCGCTTTTTTTTAACCGCAGCCGTTTGACCGTTGAGTGCTTGATAATAGAGTTGTTTGAATAAACTACGTTGTTGGTCATTATCATCAGCAAAAGCGGGGGCATTGAACACCAAAACACATAAAAGTAATAGCCGACTCAACGGCTTAAGTGAACAATTTTTTATTCGCATCCTGTCACCTCGCTTTCCAGTTGTTGTAAAAAATCCAGCATAAATTGATGGCGTCGATTGGCTTCTTGGCAGGCTGATTCAGTGTGAAAACTGTCTTTTAAATGTAATAACTTGGTATAAAAGTGATCCACCATAGCCAATTTATCATCCGGCTTTCTATGATAACAAAACGGGTCTTCATTATGTGTTAACGGATTACCCAAGCTTGTACCAACCATCACCGTTCGCGCTACACCAATGGCACCGATTGCGTCCATTCGATCCGCATCCTGAACAATTTTGGCTTCCAGCGTTTGGCATGGGATATTGGCAGAATAACTGTGGGCTTCTATGGCATGTTGAATGGCCGGAATATGGCTGTCCGGATAATCCCAGTTTTGCAGCAAATTGCCGGCTTTTTCAGCGGCTAAAACCGATGCCTTCGCTCGTCGGGAATCATCCTTAGCCACTGCCACACAATCATGTAACCAAGCGGCAGGTATCACCACCGCCAAATCAGCCTGTTCCATTTCAGCCAGTTGCCGGGCCGTTTTCACCACCCGTTTTATGTGGTTAATATCATGCGCGCCATCAGCTGTTTTTTGGCTTTTTAGCCATTCACAAAATCGTTGTTGCCATTGTTGAAGTGCCGCAGGCTGCATTGAGATTTATTGTTTAAACAATTTATTTAATTCTGTTAGTAGCGCCCGAACCTCTAAACTGAATAAGGTAAATTGACTGTCCAAAAGCTGCCATTCAGATTCAATGCTGCTTTCTTCAAGCTGATCCAACACCACATCCGTAAACTTAATTTTCTTAATGCCCATATCATGACCTAACACAAACTCCACCCGATCCTGATAACTTAAACCCAATTGTGTCACTAAATAGCCGTTTTCAATGTGTCGCTTCATTTGATCATCAAGATGTTCAATGTTTCGGCCGCGCACAACGCCTTTGTTATCATCCAGGGTTTCTAACACAATTTCCGTGTCCAGCATAAAACCACCGGGCGGTTGATCTTTAATCACCCATTGGGTCATGCTGTCGGCCATTGAGGAAGATGGCCCATAGGCCGAGGCTTTAAAAGAACCCAGGGTTTGGCGTAATTGACTGACCAGATCTTCAGCGGCATTTTGTGAGGCACTGTTAACCACCAATTGATTCAGCTTAATGTCAATATAAGCATGCACTGTTTTGGGTTTAACAAAAGCCTTTGGTAACATTTCATTCATTAACTGTTGCTTAATATCCATTTGCTGCTTACGACCGGGCTTTTCGCCGGTGGTTTGTTTGATTTGCGCCACCTGCTGACTTAATTGGTGATTCACCACCGCCGCCGGCATGACTTTTTCTTCAATACCCAAATTAAATAACATGGCATCGCCACTTTGCAGCACAAACAAATCACTGTCTTCGCCAAACGGCGACAACCAACCTTTCGATACCATCTCCATAGGGCCACAGGGGCGTAATGCATCAGCTTTTAAAGCATCAGACAATTGTTCTGCATTAAGTGAGAAATCTTCATTAAGTTGAAACAAACGGGCGTTCTTAAACCACATAAGGAATCCTTGTAAAAAGTGTGCATTTTAACAAAGAACCCACCTGAATACTGTTCATAACGATTCTCATATTGTTAGCTTTAAAACCAATCAAATTCCTTTTTGCTGGATTTTTTTGCCATTTCATGCTAATAATAATTAAGCTAACAAGATGCCTGAACACTTAATTTAAAATGATAACCAGGCACGGGAAAGGGGTATATGACATCATTATTTAGAACACTTTTTGGTGGTAAATCCACCCATAAACACGCCAACTTCGACCGCCGACATTATGATCGACGCCAAAACACAGACCGGCGCCAAACCATACGTTTCGACAACGACTTTCAGGATCGACGCAGCGGTAAAGATCGCAGACGTGGTCACGGTATCTGGGACCATCACGAACAGTAAATCTTAGATTAATCGTTATGCCAATACTTTTGCATCTTAATAAATAAAAAAGATGCCGACCAAGTAATCAGCACCAAACCGGTGAGAGATTCGATACCGGTTAAAAAACGCACTAAACCATGGGGTTCAATGTCACCGAATCCCAAGGTTGAAAACGTGGTAAAAGAAAAATACACACAATCCCAAAAAGAGCCATCAAATTCACCGGTCATTGAACCAAATGCGGGATTCTTCAACTGCAGATAATAACCAACAGCAAACACCCACACTTCCACCGAATGAGCAATTAAGGCGCCTACCACGCCTTTAAGAACACGTAATCTCGGTTTTATTGGCTTGTTTTCAGGAAATACACTGAGGCGTGATAAAAACTCATAATGAATCAACACAACCAGAGCCACCAATGTGATATTAATGGCTGAGGCAGCAATAAACATAGCAGGACTGGGCGTCATCATTGCTTAAGTTTATCAGGAAAAATAGCGATTGATGTGGAAAAAACCATCGATTAACCTTTTTCTTCAATGTACCTTATGGCATCCAACATTTGTTGATCAGGCTTAAGCTTAGCACCGGTTTTATAATCCAACAACACGATGCGACCACTGCCGACACTACACACAGTTTTTTGCGTTTCGCTATAAATACCATAACGCATCAAAAAACCATATTCATGGTTTTCTACCACCGAAGCACCAACCAAAATATGATCAGGATATGTCAGAGGTCTTTTAAAACGGCAGTCTGTTTCTGCCAGAATAGGGCCAATCTGTTTTTTCTGCATGGTTTCCAGTAGCTTCATATCAGCCATATAAGCCAATCGCGCCGTTTCAAAATAACGGAAATATAGGGTGTTATTAACATGCCCAAAAGCATCCATATCACCCCACTGCACCGGCAAAGTCACTTGTACCGGAAATGCCTTGTTGAATTCATCTAAAGTTCTCATCTAACTCACACATATAAAACAATCAGATTGCCACGCTTTTGATCACATCTCAAGCATTTCAGTAAAACAAAATGCTATCCACTAAAAAAAGGCGCCATGGTGGCGCCTTTGAAGAAACGCTTGCCTCATCTGGTCTTAAAAGCTAAACCAAATACCAAAATCACCGTCACCCATGCGCCAGCCGTTATGGTAGGGGTAGTGATTATAGTAACTCACATAGAAATTTGGTGCGTGGTAAACATCACACCAGTGGCCTTCATGCCAATGGCCATAACCGTAACCGACTCGTTGATAATAATGGCCTAAGCCACGCACCGGACGGTACCGATATCGGTCATGATTATAAGGCTGGTAATAATAGTAAGTATGACCATAAGTCCGCCATTGGCTGTGGTAATGACGGCTGTCATTGCGCCAATCACCATAGCTATAGTTTCGGTACTTGTTGCGGTAAGAGCCCTGTGAATAATTAGGTTTGGTTACCACATAACTGTCATCAAAATGGCGGTTGCCGCGATAATCATGGTTGAAACCGCCTTGACCACGGATCTGTCCGTGGGACCTATTATGAGATCTGTTTTTGTTTGAACTATAGGTACTGGGCTGTTGTTTTGACTGATAACGTGAGGGCTGTGGGCTCCGATCATGGAGACCTTTAACAGCACTACGTGTGTCTTGATTATTGTGCCTGTTTGACTGGTTGTCATATCGTCCGGCAGAAACGCTTAAGCTTAAACCAAGCATCGTAATCAATGTCACAATCGATAATTTTTTCATGGTGTACTCCTGATACATACTTAACACTAATTTATCGCAAAAAGATGAATTTTATCTGAACCGTTCAGAATCGGTTTAGCTTGAAAAAATGACCCATCAACCAGAGATATACTTTTATATTAAGCTAACAATCGACAACTTATGAAATATTTACACACCATGGTTCGGGTTTCGGACTTAGATGAATCTTTAGATTTTTATGTGAAGCATTTAGGCCTGGTTGAATCGCACCGCAAAGAAGTCGAAGCCGGACGTTTTACTTTAGTGTTTTTACACGCCCCTGGTGACGAGTCAGCACAAATTGAACTCACTTATAATTGGGACGGCGGTGATTATGATGAGGGTCGGAATTTCGGCCACCTGGCCTATGAAGTGGATGATATTTATGACATTTGCCAGCGCTTGATGGATGCCGGTATCACCATTAACCGACCACCCTCGGACGGCCACATGGCTTTTGTCAGAAGCCCGGATAATATTTCCATTGAACTGCTACAAAAAGGCGAACCCTTGCCCAAAAAAGAACCCTGGGCCTCCATGCCCAAAGTCGGTCATTGGTGATTAATCTTTGCAGAATTGGTTGATATCGTTATTCACCATACGCTGCAGCGCAATATTAAAGGTTTGCCCGTCCATTGTTTCTAAGTTCATCATCATCTGATGACAACCGTCCATGCTCAAGGTCATATCAGCAAACTTTTCCACCTGCGCCGGGGTATCGGCTTGCCACAACCCAAGACCACTGTATTCACCCAATTCAATATCTAAGGTCGGTTGCGGATAATTTATATTACTGGTGCCGGCTAACCACAAAGGCTGACCGTCTCGAAACAAATACAAGGTCACAAATAAATAACGGCTGCCATCATCACGCAAGCCTTCAACAATACTCATGCCCTGGTTTTGGTAATCCGGGTCAAACCAGTTACCGACACTTAAAGCGCCCATATCCGGGACTGCTTCGAGTGTTTTAATGGATGATTGACCACTCCGTAAATCTTTTATAAGTGCAAAAGTTTCGGTCTTATCCTCATCGGTGATTATATTAATCAACTCATTCTGGTTTAGATCCAATCCGGGCGATTGGTTGGTGATATCGGTTGTCAGGGTTTTTAAGTTCAAACCATTGGTGTAATGATTAATCACCACCGTTTCGCCGCCATCACGCGGATAAACTTCAGGCACATCCGTAAAAGGACCGCCTAAACCGAGAATCTTATTTAGATTTTCATCATAATAGCTGGTTGTCCAAGCCGGTGGCGAAGCTGTGGGGCCACTATGGGCATATGCAATTAAATATTCATTACTCACAGTTAGCGTCATAATTCCTAAATAAAAACCAAATTCAACTTGCTTCTCTACTTTGCTCAAGTCCGATGATAGCTTAACAAGTTGACTGCCTCCGTTTTCCTCATAAGCGATCATATAATAATGATTTTTAAATCGGGTCAGATAATTAACTTCACTAAAACCCAACTGTTCCCCCAGAAAATAGTGATCATCTTGTTCCGGTATCACCAAAATATCACTGAACTGCTGTGCATCGATATGATATAAACAGGTGTCTTCATAATACCAGACAAGGTCCTCATCAAGCTCAAAACCTACTGGCAAACTCTCAGAATAGTCGACAGCGTTGTTATAATGATACCGAACAAGACTTATTTGGTTGCTGTAAAACAGATAGACGGGATAAATAAAATCTCGCACTCCAAATCCACATGCGAGATTAGGCATAGATGTATCAAAATCTGAGGCCGAATCTCTCAATTGATTTTCTATGACATGACCATCGTAAACAGTAAGCATTTGTTCATTCAGCGCACTTCTTGCAAAAATAAGATTTCCTTTTTGGTACATCGGGGTTTTATGAAGGGGGGCCCCATCCACTGATTTAGTACCTAAAGGAGTACCGTCTGATTTCCATAGGCGATTATAATGTGGTAAATTTGTGAAAAAATTATCTTTAAAGTAAAAATAACCTCCCATCACATAAAACTTTGGATAAAAATAATCCTCAAAAGTGTGCAATGTGGTGTAACTGTGATCACTTAAATCATAAGCCCACAGCGTGTAATCATCGTTTTGTTCCGTGACAAAAATAATCTGCTCATTAAACAGCAGCGGTTTTTGGTTGATGAGCGTATGCCCGTCCGGGGCTTCAATCAGAGGATTAAGTGTTAAAGCATTAACAGCGCATACTGAAAAAATCAAAATTATGAATAATAAAATCCGAGGTTTTAGGGTGTTGCGATTCATAAAAATATCCTTATGGAAGACCATTAAATATTACCACAAGCGCGAAAACAAAGCATGACAGGAGTCACAAACTAAGTTGCGGTTGGTCTAGATTAGGCGACCGCAAGGGTCGCAGCTACGGTGTATTAATTCGTTTAAATTCAACAGCAGCCGTGTCGTTAGAGGATATTTAGACAAAAAATCGTTGGTATATAACCAACAGCCAACTCAATCCATAAATGCATAAGGCCAGAAACACTGCAGCGGAACCCACGTCTTTAGCCCGTCCTGCTAAAGGATGTTGTTTGGCACCGACCACCAAATCCACCACTGCTTCGATGGCTGAATTAATCAGCTCCACCAGTAACACCAGAAGGCCGGTGACTACCAAGACAAAAAGTTGTGCCGGTGTTTGTGCCAACCAAACGGCCACCGGTAACAGTACAATAAAAAGCCAGACTTCCAGACGGAAGCTGGCTTCGACTTGGTAGGCACTTTTAAAGCCTTGCAGGGTCCATTGAAAGGCTTTTAAAAGTTGCTTTGGTCCGCGAAAAGTCGGATCAGCCATTAAGCATTCATGTCCCAAATTATATTAGGTTCTTTCACTGCTTTGACTTCGTCTAAGCGTCTGACCGGTGTGGTGTAGGGGGCTTTTTTTAGAACATCAATGTCTTTTTCAGCTTGTTCTAAAATTTCAGCCATGGCTTCAACAAACAAATCCAAGGTTTCTTTGGATTCAGTTTCGGTGGGCTCAATCAACAAACATTCAGCCACCAATAACGGAAAATATACCGTTGGTGCATGCATGCCCTTATCCAATAAGCCTTTGGCTAAATCAGAGGCCAACAGCCCCAATTCTCTGGCTTGACGGCGTAAGGTGATGATAAATTCATGGCTGGCGCGGCGATTTTTAAACGCCAGTTGAAAACCCTTGTCCTGTAGACGTTTCATTAAATAGTTGGCATTTAATGTGGCAAATTCACTGACCCGCTGCATGCCTTGTTTACCGAGCAATAAAGCATACACATAAGCCCGTAAATTAACCCCGGCATTACCGGCAAACGCCGATAAACGGCCGATGGTTTTTGGAGCACGTTTTTCATCGACAAAATGATAGCCATTGTCGTCTTTACCGACATATGGTACCGGCATATAAGGCAACAGGCGTTTACCGACACCAATGGCACCGGAACCGGGGCCACCGCCGCCATGCGGTGTGGAAAAGGTTTTATGTAAATTCATGTGAATCACATCAAAACCCATGATACCGGGGTTGGTTTTACCGATAATGGCATTTAAGTTTGCACCATCGTAGTAAAGCAAACCACCGACGGCATGCACTTTATCAGCGATTTCCTTAATATGGGTTTCAAACACACCCAAGGTGGAGGGATTGGTCAACATAATCCCGGCGGTCTGGGGCCCTAAAGCCGCTTCCAGTGCATCCATATCCACATTGCCATCTTTGTCAGTACGGATTTCTTTGACTTTATAGCCGCACATAATGGCGGTGGCGGGGTTGGTACCGTGCGCGGCATCGGGCACAATAATCTCTTTACGTGCGGTATCACCACGGTCATCATGATAGGCTTTAATCATGGCGACACCGGCAAACTCACCCTGGGCACCGGCCATCGGTGTTAACGACACACCGGCCATATTAGTAACCGCCTGCAAGATTTCCTGCAAATGGTACATGCATTCTAAATAGCCTTGAGACAGCGAATCATGGGCCAGAGGGTGGCGTGATAAAAACTCTTCACGCATGGCCAGGGTATTGCAGACCTTGGGGTTGTACTTCATGGTACAAGAGCCCAAAGGATAGAAATTGGTTTCAATGGAAAAATTTTTCTGGCTCAATTGGGTGTAATGCCTGACGACATCCAATTCACTGGCTTGCGGCATACCCAAACGCACATCACGTTGGTAAGCTTCGGGGATAAGATGGCTAACATCCAACGCATCAAGAGATTGTGCCCAAGCACTGCGGCCGGGTTTAGATTTTTCAAAAATTAACATAGATTCACTCAAAACTCATAAAACACGGAAACGTGGTAATTTCGACCGGCGGCATCTAAACCAGAGGCATGTTCACGGTATTTTTTATCAAACAGATTCTCGATACCGACACGCATCGTGGTCTGTAATCCGACCTGCCATGTCAGGTGGCTATCATATACCACAAAGCCACCGGTACCCAAGGGATTAATGCGGGCATCACGCACATCTCGTCCACTTAATCGGTCTTGGTTGGTGGCATAACGCACTTGTTGTCGCCAGGTCAGCGCACCTGATAATGGCCAATGATAACCAAGCACACCAAAAGCAGGTGGAATGCGATCCGCCGGCTCATCTTGATCAGCGTCGGTTTGTTCTCCATAGGTGTAAGTCAAATGGGCATATAAATGACCGCCATCATTAAAATAGCGGTTGTATTGCGCCTCAATACCCCACAATCGCACTTCACCAATATTTTGTGATTGCACGATGTCCTGACCTGAAGCGGTGGTTTCACCGGTCAATGTCGAAGCAATCACATCGTTATAATCCGAAACAAACAAAACCGTTTCGGCCTGCCAACCGTTTCCTGCATGTTTGAAACCAACATCCAAGGTATGCACAGATTCAGGTTTGACATTGGCATTCACCACATTAAAGCGGTTATTGGGTCGATCACCCACTTGGCCTAAATCAAAAATATTCGGTGGCCGGAAACCACGACTCAAGTTGGCAAATAATCGATCAGCGTCACTCAGCTGATATAGCCAACCTAATTGCCAAGTGATATCGGATAATTTTAAAACATCATCATTGATTTGCGGGTTGTTCAGATCAATGTTGTAGTCGCTATAACGGCCACCGGCGCTCAATTCATGTAAGCCTAAGCGGTGATGATAATCAGCGAATATAGCCCAATGTTGCATCTTAGATTGATCCGGAAACCTCGATTCAACATCAACAGTGATACCATTTTTGGTTTTTTGCTTGGCGCTGCTGATGGTGTCTTGATAGGCCTCAAAGCCATACACCCACTGACCGTTGTGACCAAAAGCTTTATCAAAATCCACTTGCAGCCCAAACAGTTCACTGCCATTCTGTTCAGTGCTCACACTTTCACTATTTAGAGCTTGTTTTAATCGACCATCGACAATTTTTTGCCATGCCAGATGCCAATCGGCACTGTCAAACCAACCGGTGCTTTGCGTTGATTGGTAATTCAAATGTGCAAAATAACGCTCATTGGGTCGGAATAAAAATAATTGTGAATCAGGTTCAGTCTGGCCAAAACCGGCCACCAGGTCATCCACCCGCGGGGTTGCCGGTTGCCGCAGGTATTGCATATCAAAAATTAAGCGATGTTCATCGTTAACCTGATAAAGCCATTTATTATTAGCCGCTCGCGCATTGTAAGCAGTGAAAGGAATGGTTTCACCACTGCCGGTGGTGCGATGACCGATGTCTTGGTAACTTAAACCCAAAGTGGTGGCCACGTTTTCATTACCACTGTCTATATTGATATGACTAAGCCACTGTTCATCAGCACTGTTATATATTCCTGCCAATTGCCCGGTTGATTGCCAGTTTGAACCCACAAAATCCGGTGTATGGGTAATGACATTAACCACACCACCTAAGGCATCGCCACCATATAATACCGAACCCGGACCACGAACCACTTCAATCTGTGATGTCATAAACGGATCCACCAAAGCAAAATATTGATTCGGTGCATTTCTAAAAAAAGCGGTGTTTAAACGCATACCATCGATTAAATGTAAGTTTTGCGATCCTTTTAGACCCCGAATAATCGGAATGCCCTGGCCGGGGGTGGTTTGTTGAATATACACACCGGTTTCATTGCGCAATAAATCCGGTAATAAAGCGTTGGGCTTATGTTTTATGTCTTCTCTGGTGACCACTGTCACCGCGCGAACACTATCATTACTTCCTGTGGCCAAACGCGAAGCGGTGACTTGAATCGGAGACAATTCCTGATCATTGTTTTGGGCTTCTTTCAGTTTTGGTTGCTGTGCCTGTTCTGCCGAGTCTATGGTTGTTTGTTCAGTTGCAGAAGCCACCGTAAAAACCGGCATCATCAATATAAGAAAGGCAATGTATCTGAGCATTATTGTCAAAAATCAAAAGCGCACAATGTACACCCGAGGGCTTAACGACTCAAGCAAAATCAACCTTCAAGGTCGACTTAATTTGATGCCATGCTGTGATTTTGGTACTTTTTAATTTCTGCAATGGTCAGTTGATAGGATTTAATGACTTTGCTAATACAGTCTTTCATCAATTCAGCATTTTTTTCGATGGCTGCGGCTTCCATTTTTTTGCAGAAATGGCTAAAGCCGGTGGCGCCAATATTAGCGCCGGTTGATTTGAGGGTGTGGGCGATATGCCGCACTTCTTCAAAATCACCGTTAACTTTTAAGGTTTTGAGTTTTTCCATCATGGCTGGCGTTTCTTGTTGAAACAAGTTGAGCAAATCATCTGTCTCTTCACCCATAAACTCTTTTATTTCAGCCAAGGCCTTAACATTAAGCCATTTTGGGTTGATGTTATTTAAGGCCGCATCAGTTTTAGTCGGCTGATTGGCTTTGACAGATTCACTGTTTGCAAACGGATCCCATTTTTTGAGGGTTTTCTCGAGCAAATAACGGTTCAATGGTTTTGACATATAGTCATCCATGCCCGCTTCTAAACATTTTTCTTTATCTCCCAGCATGGCGTTGGCTGTCATCGCTATGATCGGTGTCCGATCGAGGTTGTTTTCTTCCTCATAACGGCGAATACGTCGGGTACTGTGATAACCATCCATGACCGGCATTTGGCAGTCCATTAAAATTAAGCGATAACGGGTGTTTTTTGCTTTATTTAATGCTTCCATACCATTTTCAGCCACATCAAATGGAAAGCCAATGTAATCAATTAATTTTTGAGCCACTTTGAGATTAACTTCGTTGTCTTCAACCAGTAACACAGTCTTTGAGATTTGATCCAGTTTTTGTCGTGTTAGTTTTTTAGGTTCAATGGCAACCTCTTCAGCAATCACTGAGTCCTCTTGGTTATTGAACGGTATGGTTTCAGTTGACTGGACTTGATCCGGATAAAAGCGCCGTTCAAACTCCCGAATAATCATTTCAATGTCTTGTTCAGCTTTTATGACCTGGATATTTTTATATTGTTTAATACCGGCAATGTGCTCGCCTTTGGTAATTACGCATATCCAAACATCATTAAATTCACCTTTTTCCACCAGAGTCAAAATTTGTCTGAGGGTTTTGGCATTGGTATCAAAGTCAATGAATAACAAGGTGGTTTTCTTATCCTGTATGCCTCGGGTTGCTTGAATTCGAGACATGGCATGTTGGTAATTTAAGGAACTTTGTACTTTGACCAAAGCATGTTCTAAATCAGCGCTCAAGCGTTTGAATAATACCGGATTGGTGTTAATCAAAATGGCTTGATGCTGACTAATTTCAGACTGCTGATGGCCTGAATCAGTGACTGACTTCGAGAAAGGTATTTCAAACCAAAATGAACTGCCCAATCCTTTTTTGGAATCAACACCCATTTTTCCTTTTAACAAATCAACAATTTTCTGACTGATTGTTAAGCCCAAACCAGTGCCACCAAATTTACGTGTTGATGAGTTATCCCCTTGGGTGAAGGCATTAAATAGTTTATCTTGCTGGTCTTCGCTGATACCGATACCTTCATCTTTGATAACAAAACGGATCAGTTCCTTACTGGCAAAATTTTTGACTTTTTTAGCCTCTACTGTAATCTTACCGCGATCAGAAAACTTAATGGCATTCGATAATAAGTTGGTTAACACCTGACGTAAACGAATCGGATCTCCGCGCAATAACGGACTAATTTGATCATCAATCCTGGTCTCAATTTCAAGACCTTTGCGTTCAGCTGATGCACTTAAATTATCCAAAACTTCTTCGATGACTTTACGAACCTTTAAAGCAGTGACCTCAATGGTTAATTTACCGGCTTCCACTTTTGAGTAATCAAGCAAGTCATCAATCAGCTTTTGCATCTGGGTGGCAGAGGTATGAGCCGTGCTGAGATAATCTTTCTGAAAATCATTCAACTCGGTATCCATTACAATATCAAGCAACGGCACGATACCGTTTAACGGTGTTCGGATTTCATGACTCATGGTGGCCAAAAACTCCATCTTAGCCATTTCCGCCGCCGATAATTTAACTTTTAAATCTTTGATGTCTTCTTTTAACTTTTGGCTTTGCTTACGGGCTTCTTCTGCTCGTTTGATTTGTTTAGCAATACTGTCGGGCAGGGGCTCTGCTTTTTTTTCTTCGGCAACCGCCACATCAAACAAAAATAACTTAGCAGCCAGCATTGCCAATGTCGTCAAAACCAAAACCAAGGCGAACATAAAAGGCTGCGTCACGTGCATTTCCGGGCCGGGTAAAAAAATAAATAACGCCAATAAGCTGAGCGCCGGAATGGCTGTGATAAGTGCCATTTCTTTCGGCTGTAATTGTTTAAACAAAACAATGGCCATGACCCAAACCAGCCACAAAGACACCATAACAGATTCATTAACATTGTTAACAAACCAAAAACTCAAGCCTAAAAATGATGCCGCCACCACCGGAATAATCCAATCCACTTGGTGAGAAAATTGATTGTCATAGCGGTTAAAGATAACGGGCAATCTGAAAAGAAAGCCAGCTAAAACAACGACATTAACAATCAACAATGACCACAGCCATTGATGGGTGGCAAAAAATGCCATTAACGTCATTAAAAGGGTGGTTACAAATAGACCTAAATCTTTATTTTTTAATATGTTGGCAGTCATGGCACCGGTAATTAAATCCTTAACACAATGATTGTAGCCAAAAACAATGGTCGCTGAAAGGATTTATTCTCAGCAAATTCCAGATCGAGACTTTTCTATCAATAATGAAATAATAGCTGAATCTTTAATGCCAATGTCTTTATGATCAATCAGCGGACTTACGCCAGGTATATATTTTCATTGGCGGAAAGTTTTTATATGTGACTTTTTTCTTATTTGGTGCGCCAAAGTAATCTTTTGCGAGGCCACTCACATGATCACGTAATTGATAAGCCAGGAATATACCACCCGGCTTCAATGTTTTGTGAATGGCAGACATAATGTCCTCATCCATACCCTTCGGTAAAGTGGTAAAAGGTATGCCAGAGACAATCACATCAACATTTGGCCAGTCACGTTTTTTGATAATTTGACTTAAATTTTGGGCACCACTGGCATTGATGCTTAAACGCTTATCATCGATGGTTTTTTTCAGGTGGGCAATAAATTTTGGATTAATTTCAACCGTGATTAATTCAGCATCCGCATCCATGGCGGCCAATAACCCTTTGGTGGTTCCGCCGGTGCCGGGACCCAATTCAATAATTCTTTTATGTCCCGATAATTCTGCCGTGGCGGCAATTTCTGCAATCAGCCACGGCGATGAGGGCAACAAATAACCCACTTGCAACGGATGTTTTATGGCATGTTTTAAAAATAAGGCTGAGTCCTTTAGCGAATTTCCAATTTTTTGGCTCATAGGCTGAGTTGCTGTTGTAGGAAATCGGCTATTTTAGCATGCTCAATTTTCTGTTTATCCATTTTTTTTCGGTGGCGATACTCAACGTGACCTTCATCCAAAGAGCGATCACCGATGATAACTTGGTGTGGGATTCCCAACAGCTCAAAGTCAGACAGCATAAACCCGGGGCGTACTTTTCGGTCATCTAAAATAACATCTACACCGATATCGGTGAGTTTTTGATAGAGTTCATCGGTGGTTTTTTTAACTTGTACTGATTTTTGGTAATTCATGGGTAATAAGGCCACTTGAAACGGCGCTAAAGCAGCCGGCCAAATAATGCCATTGTCATCATGATTTTGTTCAATGGCAGCTGCCACTAAGCGAGACACGCCCATACCATAACAACCCATTTGTAGTGCTTGAGCCTGGCCTTTGTCATTGAGAACCACCGCGTTCATGGCTTTGGAATATTTATCACCTAATTGAAAAATATGACCCACTTCGATACCACGGGCTTGTTTCAGTGTGCCTTTGCCATCGGGACTTGGATCGCCTTCCTGCGCCTCTCTTATATCCACTTGTTGAGTAAACTCAGCATCTCTTTGCCAATTCACACCGGTTAAATGATGGCCTTCTTTATTCGCGCCACAAACAAAGTCACTCATATTGGCCACAGTTAAATCAACAATAATCGGGCAATTTAAATCTTTAACGCCGATTGAGCCCACATCGCAACCCACCAATTTACGTACCTCTTGTTCTTCTAAAAAGCACAAAGGCGTGGCCACTTCCGGTAAATGTGCGGCTTTGACTTCACTCAGATGATGATCACCACGAACCACCAATGCCACCGGACCGTCGATGCCCGCAACCAAGAGGGTTTTGACCATTTGTTTTTGATCAATTTTTAGAAATTCTGCCACATCTTCAATGGTTTTTTTACCCGGTGTAGCCACTTCTGATAATTCAGCAGTTGGGACGGCACGGTCTGCGATGAGGCTAACTGCTTCGCATTTTTCGATATTGGCTGCATATTCACCACTGTCTGAGTACATGATGGCATCTTCACCACTATCAGCAAGCACATGAAATTCCTGAGAGCCTGAACCGCCGATGGCACCGGAATCAGCCAGTACACAACGGAAGTGTAACCCCATGCGAGCCAGAATCGTGGTGTAGGTTGTTTCCATCAAGCGATAAGTCTCTTCCAAAGACTCCGCTGACAAATGAAAGGAATAAGCATCTTTCATGATAAACTCACGTGATCGCATCACCCCAAAACGTGGTCTAATTTCATCACGAAACTTAGTCTGGATCTGATAAAAATTAATCGGTAATTGTTTGTACGAGGTCACTTCATCACGAACAAATTCAGTGATGACCTCTTCATGGGTGGGGCCAAAAAAGTATTCCCGTTCAGCACGATCTGTCATTGCCAATAACTGCCCGCCAAAATCTTCAATACGACCCGTTTCCTGCCAGAGCTCTTTGGGTTGTACCGCCGGCATCAGCATTTCCAAAGCCCCTGAAGCATTCATTTCTTCACGAATAATTTGTTCAACCTTACGCAACACCCGATACCCCAAAGGTGACCAGGTATATAAACCGGCACCTAGTTTACGAATCATTCCGGCTCGAATCATCAATTGATGAGAAATAATTTCGGCGTCTTGTGGGGTTTCCTTACGAGTGACAAGGTGGAATTGAGAAGTGCGCATGATAAAGGGGCTATCGATAGTAAATGGCGTATCTTAATACGAAAACCACCGCTAGACAAACCACTTATGTCAACGAGGGCGTCATTGAATTCAATGGTCGGGCGTAATGAGACCCATTTTAGTTGCTTCCATGGCGGCTTCGGCACGGGAATTAATATTTAGTTTGCGGTAGATGTCTTTAACGTAGCCATAACAGGTACTTTTTTTGATGGTTAATAAATCGGCCACTTGTGGCACTGCATAACCTTTGGCCACTAATGTGAGAACTTCTTGCTCACGGGGTGTTAAATCATTTTTGGCTGGTGTCGGTTGAAAAAATTGCAATAATTTATTGGCCACTGCGGGTGAAATAGGGAAGTGCCCATGTTCAATACCCAACAGCATTTGCGCCACGTTATCTTTTGACTGATCTTTCAAAATATATCCTTTAGCGCCTTTGCGTAGTGCAGTGAAAACATGGGCATCGTCATCAAACAATGTCGCCATCACCACCAAACAATGTGGGGACTTAAGATGAATTGCATTAATCAATTGCAAACCACTGCCATCGGGTAAGCCAATATCTAACAACACCAAATCAAACACTTGATGGGCAAGGCACTGTTCGGCTTGTTTAAGTGTTGCAGCCGTCATCACAGAACAGTCATCAAAAGCCAATTGCACCGACTGGCTCAGCCAAATTTGTGCCTCTGCTAAATCCTCAACAATTAAAACATGTCTTATCGCCATAAATAACGTACACTGGTTGTTAAGCCGCCACTGGGATTATTACGCCAACTGATATCGGCGCCCATTTTAAGTGCTCTTTTTTGAAGTCCGCGAAGACCTCGGCCGGTATTTGTAATTGTTTTTTGAGGATCCAAACCACAACCATTGTCAGTTAACCGCAGTGTTAATTGTTGTTGGTCACTGATTAACTGAAAGTGGACATTTTGTGCTGTGGCATGGCGGATAATATTGCTCAAAAGTTCGTTCATAATTCGCAACAGTCCCGTTGGCAAGGTGTTGTTAAACACATGATTATAGCTGTTTGTGATTTCAGTTTCGCATTCAATATTGGCTTCTAACAATCTTTGGCGGCACAGCTCGACCATGTCATCGCTGAGTTGCTGCACATCCATGGTTATTTGTGTGGTCTGAGCAACCGCCCGACGCAACCCTTGCATGATGTCTTTGACCTGTTTTTTTTGGCCCTCATCATCTAATAAATAAATCAGTCGCAATAATTCCGCACCCACATCATCATGGATATTTTGATAAATTCGACTGCGTTCTGCGGCTTGAATTTCGGACACATCCAAACAAGCTTCTGATGATTGCGCCGTATCGCCGGTCGGAGGCATTTTAAGCAGAACATATAACTGCATAGCAACCATAACAGACGCCATGAGAACATTGCTTGACCAACTTGGCACAAATAATATGAATGCCATAAATAGCAGCACTGATAACCACAAAAGAACAAATCGAGTTTGACCCTGAATCATTTGCACCACCAACACCAGAAAAGCAACAACACTTAAACCTGACCAAATCCATTGTTCACCGATGTTACCGGTGAATAATAAAATCAAACTGATGAGAATGATTGAAGCAATTAAAAAAAGGATTGGACGATTAAGCGCGCTGTAGAGGCAGAGTGCCAATACATAAAAAAAAGCCATAAAAATATTCAGCGACAATGGCTGTGGCAACCATAACACCAAACAAGCCAGGCCCACAAACACGAAAAATTCAAGGCGGCGGGCCGATAATTTCAGAAAACTGTGGGCTAATAAAATACACAACATAAATGCCATGCCGACCAACAGCCATTGCCATGTCATTCTTATTGATCGCCCTGATTAAGCCGCGGGCGAATAACAGGCTGCAATCGGTTGACACGACTGCGCCTGTTATCTACTTTTTTGAGGCTTGGTGCATATAAACCGTAATTTGACTGGTCTGACCGGCCACCGCATACTGTCCGCGTGTAATCAGTAAAGCTTGCACCTGATGCTCACCACGCGGCACCAGTTTAAAGGTGTGACTGGTTTGGTCATCGGGTGTGGTTTTTTCATTATTCAATACAAATTGGATTTTGTACTTTTGTTTTTGAATTTCACTCAAGGGTGCCACCGCCACTGTTAAATCACCACCGCTGCCCCAAATATTCTCACCTGCTTGCGGCGCAATTAAATGGATG
Source organism: Marinicella gelatinilytica (assembly GCF_026410405.1). Taxonomy (GTDB): domain Bacteria; phylum Pseudomonadota; class Gammaproteobacteria; order Xanthomonadales; family Marinicellaceae; genus Marinicella; species Marinicella gelatinilytica. Next base: position 129,194 of record NZ_JAPMLN010000016.1, read on the forward strand.
TCGGTATCATTACCGGTGTCCATCGGCTCTTCTGCTGAAGACTGTGATGTGGTGTTCGATGAAGACGGCACTGATTCGACCACAGATAACTTTGGCAAATCTGCTTCTTTATAATTATCGTTGAGTTTGGTCTCACTGTAATGAGTAACACCATGCTCATCGGTGTATTTATAAATGGTTTTGTCCGCTGCTAAAGCAACATTCAACCAAATTAACAACGTACAAATTAAGGTTAGTTTTTTCATGATTAATCAGCAAATAACATCTTCTCTCTGTTATACAACTTCACCGCAATCCATGCAAGTGCCAAACCAACAATCAAGGTACCGCCAACGGCCATAGCAATGGCATCCCAAGCCACCATTTCACCACGCATGAGCTCATTAACCACTAAGTTTTGACCTAAAACGGGTACCGCCATCATCCACAAACTTTCCTTAATCGGCATAAACATCAATAACATACTGGGTATCATCGGTACAATCAATACAAAACCCACATAGGTCTGTGCTTCTCGGTAGGATTGGGCAAAAGCGGCAATAATTGTTTGGATGGCTCCAGCCAATAACGCCAAAGGTGCTAATACCAGAAACATGATAAGTATCACCTGTAAATCCATATTAAAACGCATCCCCAATTTTTCAAACGGATACCAGGGTAAGGTCAGTTTAAACGCGACAATCGTCAGTACCAAAGTCAACAAACCAAAGGCCACTGTGGCCGCTAATTTGCCGGCCAAAATGGTGTCCCGTTTGACCGGATTCAAAAATAACGGCTCTAATGATTTGCGCTCTTTTTCACCGGCGGTGGTATCAATGGCCAGATACATACTGCCCATAAATAACCCCATAATTAAGAAATACGGCAAGGCAGCCAATAGCATGGAGCCACGCGATTCTTTGGTGGCCTGATCATGCTCTTCAATCATAATGACATTGATCAAATTCGGTGAAATACCACGTAATTGCAACCTTTGTGTGCCTATACTGCGCTCATAAGCATTCAGCAATGAACGTAAACGATTGACACTGACTTTAGCCGTGCCCTTGGCTGACGCATCATGATAAAGTTTTACTTTAGCCGGTTGGCCTTGGTTGAAGCGTTGTGAAAAATTATCACTAATCGCCAAAACCACATCATGTTCTTTGTTTTTTATGGCCTCTTCGGGACTACCCTCAAAGTCTACAATGTCAACGTCTTGAGCTGTTAAAAACTGCATCAAATGATTGGCACCCGTCTGATTAATGACCGGAACTTCAAGTGCCTGCTCAGCTTTGTCTTGTTGCATATTGATGGTGGTGTTAATAATAATGACCAACAATATCGGGCCAAATAAAGCCCCCATCACAATCGAAGACATCACTGTGCGTTTATCACGGGCATTTTCCAAAACCTCTTTAAAAAACACCGTCTTAAAAGCTCGAAAATTCATGACAATTTCTCCCCACCAACCAAAGACACAAAGGCATCTTCTAAGTTCTCACTACCGGTTTTCTCACGTAACTGCATTTCACTACCCGACGCGACAATTTTACCGCCATCGATAATGGTGATTTCATCACACACCGCCGACACCTCCTGCATGACATGAGATGAAAACAATATGCATTTACCCAAGGCCCGTTGTTCCTTTAAAAATCGCCGAATGGCGCGGGTACTCATGACATCAAGGCCATTGGTGGGCTCATCCAACAAAATATTCTGCGGATCATGAATTAACGCCCGGGCGATGGCCACCTTGACCCGCTGACCTTGTGAAAAGCCCTCGGTTTTACGGTCAATAAACGAGCCCATACCCAAACGATCGACCAGTTCTTCGCAACGGTCTTTTATTTTGGAATCAGCCATACCCTGTAAACGACCAAAGTAAACAATGTTTTCACGTGCCGTTAAGCGTTTATACAAACCCCGGGCATCGGGCAATACACCCATCCGCGCCCGCGCCGCCACCGGATCTTCGTGGGTGTTAATCCCATCGACAATCACTTGACCATCTTCAGGTTTAATGAGGGCATAAATCATGCGCATGGAAGTGGTTTTACCGGCACCGTTGGCGCCCAAAAGTGCGGTAATTTTACCGTCAGGCGCTTCTAATGAGACGTTATCCACGGCTGTCACCTTACCGAAGGATTTGCTGATATTTTCTACACTAATCATTGCAGTGGTCCGTTTAAGTTGATAAAAAAGGCCGGTTGTTGGAAGTTATCCATACACTCCGTTTCCAGCTCTTTGGCAGGGTCTTTAATAAAAGCCGTGACGATTTTCGGCATACAACCTCGATTAGCGACAATGTGACCTTGTCCTTTGGCCATTAAGTGCTGAGCATTGGACAAAGTTTGCATCGCCTTTTCAGCAAATGCAGGTGGTGTTACCGGATCATATTCACCGGATAATAAAAGTGTCGGGATATCTGATGTCACAGGATCTTTAAATGACGCATCCACCACATCCGCAGCCCAATAATCACAACGTGAGCGCATCATCTCGTAAAACTCATCGCCGAATAAACTGTTTTCAGTATTCTGCTCAGTGGGTAAAAACGGGACATCCTCAGCACATACCACCGATAATTCCAGGGCATTATTAAGGCTGTCGGTTAAACTGGCCGTCACCATAAAGGCTTGTTGCGCCAAATTTTCTGGTTGCTCATGATTGGCCAAAGACACCAACAACGGAATCATACCCATGGTTTCAGGACTGTAAGCAAACATCCGCAAACCCAACACCGCAAAATCGCGACTCAATTCAAAAGTCTCATACTCACCGCTACTTGGATTCGGTAGCCGCATTTCTATGGGCTGTTCATCTAAAGATTGTAAAAACGTCCACATTTGTTGCTCCGCATCACCAAAACGCTCCTGGCATTGTGCATCTTCACGACACAAGCGAAATACGCTTTTTAATGTGTTCTGTAAATTATCTTCATGAGCCGCCGCCATCGCTTCCTGTTGCGGCATAACACCATCGAGTATCGCGCTACGAATCGAATCAGGGTAAAACTTCATATAAGTCAGGCCTTTGCGTGTACCATAAGAACCCCCGTAAATATTCCATTGTTCAATGCCGAGGGCACGGCGAACTGACTCCAAATCCTCAATGGCAATTGTGGTGGTATAAAATCGGGTGTCCGCATCCAATGATGCATGACAGTCTTTCATCCATTGCACCAGCTCCGGCGAACGCCAATCAGTGATGTCCATAAAATCTTCCATCTCATAATCACAGCGCAATGGGTGTGATTCTCCGGTACCGCGCTGATCCACCATCACAATCCGCCGTTGTGGCAACAGCTGGCTTAAGCCCTGCGCCATACCGGCAAAAGTTGTCACTGCAGCCTGACCCGGGCCGCCGGCTAACAGCACCACTGCATCTTGTTTTGGATTTTCCACATCCGAGTTAACCACTGCCACATTCAGTTCGATAGACCGACCGTCAGGATTAGCCCGGTTTTCCGGAACCGTCAAACGACCACATTGTGCCGGCACAGAAACACCGGCGGTTTCATCACCGATAAAACAATCCGACAGAGATAATTTTTCTGATTGGCCATTATCTTGCGCCCAAACAAACCCGGCGGCACACAGCAAAGCCGTTATACATAGAATTCGAAGCATGTGTGAGATTCTAAAAAAATGAAAGGCCAACAGTGTAACTGATTAAAGCAAGGCGGCAAACCTCCCAGAAGTCACAATATTGATTTTTTAAAAAGAATTTTTATCATTGCGACGTATTCGGGCTGCCCAAATGAGCCCTGCTGTTGGTGACACGAAAGCAGCTATCGCGTCGATTTGCATGGATGCAAGGAATGCAGAGATTGTCGGATCAAACGGCAGGACAGCCGTTTTACCATGCGAAGCAACCCGAAGGGCTGTTGGCATGGATGCCATAAAGTACAACAATAACTGCCTGCTATCGCTGCAGACCCTCGTCCTGAAGGTCTCTCAGTGAGCGAAGCGAACAAAAGCAACGCTTTTCTTGGTTTTTAAATTATTTACTTGAATCTTTTTCTGTGCCCCCTGTGCCTCTGTGGTTATCCTTATTATTTCCCAAAGACTTATTAACCACAAAGCTCGCAAAGATTTTCACAAAAGTCACAAATTAGCTATTAATTTCTTTCCTTTGCGTCCTTCGTGAATTCTCTGTGCGCTCTGTGGTTAAACATGCCCCGCATAAGAGTTTAATTAATGCTTTTATTTTTTCTTCACCGGCGGACTGACGTATTTTTCGCGTTTAATTAAAGTAATTGGCAAACCTTTGTCTTTTAACAACGCAAAACTCTCATCCACCATGTCCGGATTACCACATAAATAGGCAATATCTGAATCCGCATCAAACGACTGCTCAGCCAAAAACTTCTGCACATAACCCATGCGATCGTTTAACGCAGCCTCGTCACGTTGGCGTCGTGATAAACACGGAATATAATGAAAATTCTCATAGGCTTTTTCCACTGCCCGAAAATCTTCTTCATATAACAAACCAGGGGCATCCTGTGCACCCATGACCACATACACTTCTGAACCCGCGTCCAAACGATTTTTCAGCTCATTCAACATCGCCCGATAAGGCGTGACGCCGGTACCTGTGGCAATTAAAAAATAACGCTGATGGTGATCAGGTAACAGACAAAACCGCCCATAAGGTCCCGATGCCTCTAAGCGGTCGCCAGGCTGCATCTCAGATAAAATCCGAGTGGCTAAACCACCTTTCACCCAAGTCATGGCAATCTCAATCTCAGTTAACTCACATTTTTCACTCGGAAAAATATTGGCAATCGAATAACTGCGAAAGGTGTCAAAACCGTCATCTTGCTGCATATGCAAACGCACAAATTGCCCGGCAATGGCCACAAACGGCGCTTTACTATCCACTTGAAATCGAATCACCACTGAATGGTCATTCAGCGGAATCTGTTCTTTAAAAATTAACGAAAATGGGGTCATATAATTATTGTTTAGCGGTCAATGAGAATCGCTATTATCTCAAGTAAACCGTGAAAGTTAAAGCCACGCCAGCAACCATTCGCTCACAAAGTCATCTAAATACCCTATCCTGCCTTTGATAATCTGTTTTTTGCACAAAAAATGTTGAACACACCCTTATTTTTGACTATACTTCGCATCCTCGTTTTGAAACGAGCACCAACCAGTGCCGACATAGCTCAGTTGGTAGAGCAACTGACTTGTAATCAGTAGGTCCGGGGTTCGACTCCTCGTGTCGGCACCATCTCTTTATACTCCGTATTACCAACAACCATTGCCAGCAAACTTATTTATTTTATTGCCACCACCATAAAACTGGCAGCAATGTAAGCAATATAACCAACCAATAACAAGCCGCCTTCCAGCCGATTTAAGCGACGACCACTCCACAAAAATATAACCAGCAACACCGCTGCGCCAAGCATAACCCATTGGTCAAAGACTAAAACCCTGTCAGCAAGCTTCATCGGTTGCACAAAAGCTGAAACCCCAAGAATCCCCAAAATATTAAAAATATTACTACCCAGAATATTACCAACCGCCACATCCGCATGACCGCGTATCGCAGCAATAACTGAGATCGACAGTTCAGGCAGCGAAGTCCCAACTGCCACCAACGTTAAACCAATCACCGCCTCAGAAACACCAAAACTATACGCCATACCAATGGCACCTTTAAGCAAAACTTGGGAACCCGCAATCATCAACAACAAACCCATAACCGTCGCAGCTATTGACCAAACAACCGATTTTGGCACTTGTTCCACTTCATCTGCTTCCGCTTTATAGACACCCGCCGAAGATGACACTTCGAACCGCTCACCCCAATAAGCCCACAATAAATAAATCACTAAAACAACTAAAAATATCAAGGCATCCAGTCGCGACAGTAACCCATTAAAGGTCAACATAGTGAATAACAAACTGACGGCAATAACACCCAAAGCGTCCCGCCGCAGTGAAAGCGCCGTCACCGTCAACGGCGTGATAACCGCACTCAGGCCAAGTACCAACAGAATATTACCAATATTACTGCCCACCACATTACCAATGGCAATATCAGGCTGACCACTACGAACCGCATCCACCGACACCACCAGTTCCGGCATAGAAGTCCCAAAACCAACGATAACCAAACCCGTCAACAAAGGCGAAACCGCCAAGCGCACCGCCAACCCCAAAGCCCCACGAATCAAAGCTTCACCACCCAACGTCAGCAAACCAATACCACAAAGCAACAAGAAAATATTTAACATACGTTAACCAAGAACCTCACAAGACAGAAATTCGAAACAGATAACCAAAAACACAATTATTGTATTCCCTTTTTATAACCAAAGATAATCCTATAAAATAATTGCTAGCTTAATTCACTTTAAATGAACTTTTTTAGTTATATTTAAAACTTAAAATTAAAAACCCTTCCATGATAATCACCCAAACAAACCGCCTACAACTCCGCCATATAAACCAATCAGACGCTGATTTTCTTTTTGATCTCTATAACCAAGCGCCTTTTATTGAGCATATTGGTAATCGCGGTTTATCAAGCCTTTCTAAAACCCGAGTCTTTATTGAGGGCATTCAAGCGAATTATAAGAAATATGATTTTTGGCTGTACTTAGTTGAAAACAAGCTGACAAAAGAACCTATTGGTGTTAATGGCTTAGTACAACGCGATTACCTCGATGCGCCCGATATTGGCTTTGCGCTTTCACAGAAGTATTGGTCACAAGGATTTGCGCTTGAATCATCGCAGGCGGTGATTGAACATGCACGGCAGTTAAAGCTAAAAAAATTACTGGCCATCATTAGCCCGAACAACACCAGCTCCATAAAACTAATCGAAAAATTAGGCTTTGATTTTGTCAAGCAAGATCAACTTGCACCAGAAGAACAGACGGTTAATCTATACCAAAAAACACTAGCTGAATAAGTCATTTTGCTGATATTAGGGATCGAGCAGCTACAAAAATACCTTATTTCATTGCCAACAACAAACCAGAATGTTACTATTAAAGTTATAACATTAGCGAGGTTAATATGCTTGATTTAAAAATTAGACGCATTGGAAATTCATTGGGTGTGGTTCTGCCCAAAGAAGCCATTGCCTTATTAAAAGTAGCCGATGGCGATAAGATTCATTTGACACAAGGTGCCGATGGCACTTTACGTCTGACACCCTATGATCCGGAATTTGAAGTGCAGATGGAAGCGGCCTTAAAAGGCATGAGTCAATACCGCAATACCTTAAGACAACTGGCAAAATGACTCAACCGAAATGGCTTAAGCAATCGGTCATTGAAACCTTACACGATATGCAAATTGCCGAACATGGCGGCTTAGCCGGGGTGAGGGATAAAGGCCTATTGAGTTCGGCTTTGGCCAGACCCAAGAATATGTTTGAATATGAGTCTGCTTCAATTTACCAACTTGCCGCGGCTTATGCCTACAGCCTCGTTAAAAATCATCCGTTTGCCGATGGCAATAAACGCACAGCGCTGTTGGCCGCTTACACCTTTTTACACATTAACAATGTTACTTTAACCGCACCGGAAGCTGAAACCACTGCCATGGTAATCGCTTTGGCTGCCGGTGACATGGATGAAAAAGGATTTGCCGATTGGTTGCAACAAAATTCTGAAACCGCACCGGATTAGCTTAAACCCAAGCTCTTTTTCACAAAATAGATAGGTTTTAATCTAAGCTTATCACCGCATTTTCTCTTCAACGCTTGTCAGCAAATCCTGCAAAACCTCAGCCGGTAATTCCATCAGGCTTAATTTTAACGCTTCGCTGAGTTCAAGACTTTCGCTATTGGGATCGAGCACCTGATTGAGAATTTCATCAAACAGGGACAGGCTTTGCCAGTTTTCGTTAGTTTGACTGACAGAACATGTCGTTGGTTTTTGTGGGCTTTCTTGTAACACTTGCTGCATCGCTCGTATCAGCAATTGCAAGCGGTGGCGTTGTTGTCTTTGCAGGCGCCGTTGGGTGCGGTGGCTAATGTAAAATTTGGCGCTTTTGAAGTAACCATTAACCCATAAGCTATGTTCGATGGCGTCTTGAAGTTGTAAAACCGAAGGCCAGGGTGCCGCACCTTGTTTATGAATGAGCTGGCGCATAATTTGAGCCTCTAGTCCATTTTGCTTTTCACGACTGAATTCTTTGTATTGTCGACGAATGGTGCATAAAGTTCGCTGCAGGCGTTCCACATCAAAGTCCACTTCTCGCAAATCGCGTTTTATAATGCGTTCGGGAAGTGTGGCTTGATCATAATCTGTGGTTTCAGGAAAAGGGCTCATTGAGACACCAGTTTTTTAGTAAGACCTTTAATGTACTCACTGGCAGCAAATCGCGCATTGATGTAAATCAATCTTAAAGAGACCTTTGGCCTATTTATTTGGGGACTATCTCAATGCTATACTGATTAGGTTTAATCGCTTATGGGTTCACGATGACTAACCACTTAAAAATTTCCGCCAAAAACCAAATTTCTATTGTCACTATTCTGACTTTAATCGTATTCGTTTTTATAAGTACTCCGATAAATGCCAAAACCGATAACAATGCACAAACCAAGTTATCAGCTTATGGCGAAGCCTTGGCCGAACATAACCGTGTTTTAGGCACCTGGGCTCTGTATCAAGGTGATAACAGCCTATTCAAACAAACCTTGCTGCCCAATAAAGACGGGACAGGTATTGTTGTTGCTGATGATAAAGCAGTTCATCAATATAAGATCGGTTCCATCAGCAAGACTTTTACGGCGGTGCTGACGTTTAAACTGATTGAAGCCGATAAGCTGAGCTTAGACACACCACTATCGAAATTCTACCCAAACATCACCAACGCCGAAGACATCACCATCGGCCAAATGCTCAATCATCATTCCGGTATTGGTAGTTACACAGACAATCCGGATTTTATGACCTATTACCAATCGCCACAAACACCGGAGCAAATGGTGGCACGTATTGAAGCCTTACCAGCGGCTTTTGAGCCCGGTGAAAAGGCCGCTTACAGTAACAGTAATTACCTGTTATTGGGTTATATTTTGGAGCAGGTCAGTGGTCAAAGTTATGCCGATCTACTTAACAAGTACATCGTTGAACCGTTACACCTGAAGCACACTTATTTGGGAACGGATAAGAACAGCTCAGAGGTACAATCTTATCAATGGCACAACGATCAAGACCAATGGCAAACCATCGATCCCTGGAGCTTATCGGTGGCCGGTGCTGCCGGTGCCATTATTTCCACGGCTGATGATTTACATGGCTTTTTTCGTGGTCTATTTGAAGACAAACTGATTTCCGAGAAAAGCCGCGAGCAGATGATGGCGCTGCAAGATGATTATGGTTACGGCATTTTTCAGACTGAATTTACGGATAAGGATAAGGAAATTATCGGCTATTGGCACAATGGTGGCATTGAAGGCTTTGCCAGCCATGTTAAGTACTTTCCAAGCATTGACATGACCACGGTGGTGTTAAGTAATGGACTGTATAAAAGCTCGGTTGATGATTTAAACCAAGCATTGATTGATGCTTATCGGGGTGACTCTCTGCAATCACAAATCGATGCCTTTACCATTAAAGCTGAACAACTAAAACCCTATACCGGCTATTTCCAAAGTGACGCCAGTCCTCTGGATATCGAAGTTTCTTTACTTGATAACCAATTGATGGCCCAAGCCACCGGCCAAGGCGCTTTTCCGCTAACACTTGATGGCGAGCACCGCTTTACTTTTGCAGCCGCTAACATTGAGATGCTGTTTAAGGAAGACTATGCCGGCTTTACCTTAAATCAAGGTGACAATCGCACGGTCTATCTGCGCAACGATGCTGCCAAGCCAAAAGCTGTTGAAGTTGATGAAGCGCTGTTACAAAGTTATACCGGTATTTATGCCTCTGATTCTTTTCCTTTGGATATCACCGTGTCATTAAAAGACGGTCAATTACAAGCCCAGGCCACCGGCCAAGGGGCTTTTCCGCTGACCGCAAAAAGCAAAAATGAATTTACGTTCGCTGCGGCTGATATTACCATGGTATTCAATGCGGACAATCAAACCATGTCATTCACACAAATGGGCAGAAGCTTTGAGATGCAGAAAAAAGAATGAAGAAACTATTAACGATTATTGTCTTTATGGCCTTATTTCAGGGTCAGGCTAATGCTCAATATTTGGATATGACCTTTACACTCAAACCTAATCCGGTTATAGAAGGTCAAGTTTTGACCATGAGTTTGTATTATCAATGCGGTATTGAATGGTCAAACAAAAATGTCAGTGTTAACGGCTCTGATGTTGATTTTGAAATAACGTATATTAATGAGGGCTGTGGCGGTATGGTTCCTCCGGCAGGTGGCTATGGCTACACTGAAGTTGGTACATTTCCTGCCGGTGATTATCAATTAAATATTACTGTACTCAATAAAAACGACCAATCTGTTCGCTACCAAGAAACCATACCTTTCGGTGTTCTACCCATACAACAAGTCCCGTTTAATTCAAGCTTAATGTATTTAGTCGCCCCTGAAGAACTAATAACCCATTGATATTCAACGCAATATAGCGTTATTATGCTATAATAAATTGCAAGAAAACATGAATCAACCATCAAAAACCTTGCAATATGAAACCTAAAAAACCTAACAATCAC
>NZ_JAPMLN010000017.1 GCF_026410405.1 Marinicella gelatinilytica
TTTATTATCAGTGATTAAAAACTTAACTCATAAATGGGGCGCTGCCCCAAACCCCGCTGCTCGGCGCAGTGCCGTGGGTAAGTGTAAGAGAAAAAGAATGAAAACTTAAAAACAACACAGCCAAAATAGGCTGAAAACCACAAAAAGCCTTTGAAATGAAGGAGGCGTTCATATATGTCGAGATAGGCTGGATTCGGTATCGACCTATCTCACAGTCAAACCAAAACATAAACCACAGTTTTAGTTAATCACCATGCAAGCCGCGAGCGGGTTACGACATGGCATCTTCACTAAGTTGCTCGCAACTTGGCACAATCAGTTGGGATTTTAGCTTTCTTCGGGCGTTAATTTATCTTGGGTTTTATGCTCAAAATCACTGGTATCGTGACGTTCGTGCAGCTGTTCGTTGAGTTCGCCCCAGGACCGGTTAACTTTTCTGCCGCGTTGCACGGCGGGTCTGGCATCAATTTCTTTGGCCCAGCGGCAGAGGTTTTGATAACTTTTAACATCGAGGAATTCAGCAGCATCGTACAGACGACCAAGTACCAAAGCACCATACCATGGCCAGATGGCGATATCAGCAATGCTGTATTCATCACCACAAATGAACTGTTTATCAGCCAGTTGTTTATCCAGAACATCCAACTGACGTTTTACTTCCATGGTGAAACGGTCAATGCAGTATTCAATCTTGGTCGGGGCATAGCTGTAAAAATGACCAAAGCCACCACCCAAATAGGGTGCGCTGCCCATTTGCCAGAACAGCCAATTAAGACACTCAGCCCGTTGACTTGGCTCTTTTGGGATAAGGGCATCGAACTTATCAGCCAAATACAATAGGATTGAGCCGGATTCAAACAAGCGTGTGGGTGGGTTTGTGCTGTGATCCATCATCGCCGGTATTTTTGAGTTTGGATTAACCGCCACAAAGCCACTGCCAAATTGATCGCCTTCCATAATATCAATTTTATGGGCATCATATTCAGCGTCCTGGATACCTAAGGCCAGCAGTTCTTCAAACATAACAGTCACTTTAACGCCGTTGGGTGTCGCCAGAGAGTACAGTTGATGCGGGTGTTTGCCGATGGCTAAGGTCTTTTCATGGGTGGCGCCGGAAATGGGGCGATTAATGTTACTAAATTGTCCGGCGTCGGTAGTGTCCCATTGCCAGACTTTGGGTGGTATATATTCACTGGTATCGCTCATGGTGATTTCCTGATTTGATTGTTATTTAGATGTTGTATCTGATGATGCCATTATCAAGTCCAATACGTCGTCATTATGTGGAAGTAGGATGGGCTCTGCCCATCAAAACCCAATGACAATCTTATCGCATCAGTTATTTTGATGGGCGGAGCCCATCCTACGATACTTGGAGTGCTGCTGAGCAGCACGACCCGCCGAGCCGGTTGGTGAGCGAAGCAGCCGCTTCCGCTCCAAGCTCTCGCGACAGGCCTCCATCCCTGGAGGCCAATCAGAGGCGAAGAGAATAGCCAATGAACACATGGCGGTTTCACGCAGTGAAGAAGCCTTGTGTGAATGGCGTCATTCGTGCGAAGTTATAAGAAGTGTTCGCCGTGGCCGCTTTCACTTTTGTCGGGAACAAAAGTGAATGAAGTCCCAAGAACACACCTTTTACATTTAACGCCTTAGCCATGTTATCATCTTATTAATAATACTTTTTCACGTCTAAACCCTACTGTCTGATATCGATAGCCGGTTTAATAACATCAAATAGGTCATCTCCATGAAATTATTAGTTCGTAATCTCGCTCGCACCACCACGGAACAAGAATTAAAAGCCATTTTTGCCGACTTTGGTAGGGTTCAGTCCTGTAATCTGGTACTCGATAAAGCCACCGGTAAATCCAAAGGTTTCGCTTTTGTCGAAATGCCAAAAGTCGGTGAGGCTAAAGTCGCCATCCAAAAACTCAATAACAAAGATATCGCCGGTAATAAGATACGGGTAAAGAAGGCTGAAGATAAAGTGGCGACACCGCCAAGAGTTTCCAAGGATGTAGAGAAATAGGCCGTAATCAATTGAAAGCAAAAGTAAAAGTTATTATGTGGAAGTAGGATGGGCTCCGCCCATTATGTTTGGGTATAGTAATGGTGCCATCATAATGTATTAAATTATAATTATTTATTAGTGGAATGATAATTAAGAATTGTTTGCTTTTAAGTTTTTGCTTATTATGCTGTAATAATTGAAACCTTACAAACCAATGATCAAATGAATTTTGAAAAAATAATGATCAAGCTGTTTTACTCTAAAACTCCTGAGAGATATGAGAGAATATTAGTTAGATGGGAAGCTGAGGATAAACCCAATAAATTAATAAAATTTGAAGATTTTTTGTCGGCTAAGTTTACAAAAAAACCTTCTTCTGGCCGTTTTTATAATAAAAAGAAGTGGAAGTCGATTAATTATTTTTATGAAATCATAAATATATTGGGTGTATCAAAAAATCAGTTAGAAGTTTTAAAAAATTATAAAATCAAATTTGATATCGAGAAAATTAATTTCCTTGAAGCCCAGAAACTAATAAACGATAAAGAAGAACAACTGAAACAAATCAGGGAGGCTGAAATAAAACGTGTTGGAAATTTGCCAATCACATCATATTCATTTAATAAGTTGAAAAAATATGGAATTAATGTTTCTAAAGATATAACAAGAACTCAAGGTAATGAACTAATTTTTAAATATGAAATGGACCAGCAGTTAAGATTAATTTTGAATGACTTTTCTAAAAGGAATGAGGATATATTTTTAAAGATTGAAAAATCAATTTCACATTGTGATTTAAATGAAATGAAAGAGTTTGTTCAGGAATTACAAGAAATGAATGGTTATTTTAATGAATTTGATAAGACTGGGTTTGAATTTATTTTACCAAAAGAATTAAATTTAGAAAATATTAAAAAATTAAATATAAAATTTGAAAATGCATTATTTGAACTAGAAGATGTAATAGAGCAAGTTAAAGATAGATATATATCAACATTTGAAGGTGATTTTAGAATTATTGGAAAACTCTCAAAGAGTAACTTTAAAAAGTTTAACCTAAGTGTGATTAACAAAATCCTAAATGACAAAGAAAAATTTGATTTTGATAGCCATATATTAGAAATGATAGTGATAAATTTCCCTGAGGTTAAAATTAAAGCTAAATATTATTAGCGGAAGTAAAAAGCTCCCAACCTAAACTTCTAAATCAAAAGTTATAAAATCGTAGCGACAAGGCATGCCTTGTCGTTTTTAAATTTTTAGAAAAGCTTCGCTTTTGTTATCTGGCGATAACTGGGTGTCCGGGTCAACAAAATAAGGGCCTCTTAGGGCAGCCCGAACACGTCGCAATGAGGGAAAGGATTGATCCAATAGTTAAAATAAATGGGCCCACGCCGGAGCATGGGCACAAGAACTTTTATCTGTTTGTAATGGCGTATCAGAGCTCTATTTATTCTTTCTCAAAATGCGTTTTGATGTATTGATTAAGCAAGCGCACGCCGAAGGATGTTGAGCCGGGGGAGGCTTTAACCGGGGTGGTTTTATCGCTCCAGGAGACGCCGGCAACATCAAGGTGAACCCAGGGGGTGGTATCGCGAATAAAGGTGCCGATAAAAGCCGCACCGGCGCTGGCACCTGGGGCGTCAGGCCCTGAATTCATGACATCGGCGACGTTGTTTTCGATGGCTTTAAAGTGATTGTCATTTAACGGTAGCTGCCAGACTTCATCGCCGGATTGCTTGCCGGCTTCGATAAAGGGCGCGACCAGTTCATCATGGCGGGTGAATAGGGCACCGTAATCTTTGCCCAGGGCACGGCTGGCGGAGCCGGTGAGGGTGGCGATATCGACCAATAAAGCCGGGTTATAGGTTATATCACCGTAATAAACACCGTCAGCCAGTACCAATCGGCCTTCGGCATCGGTGGAGCGGATTTGGATGGTTTTACCGGACATGGAAGTAACCACATCACCGGGGCGTTGGGCATTACCGCCGGGCATGTTTTCGGCCAGTGCCGCAATGCCGACGACATTGACTTTGGCTTCACGGCCGGCCAGCGCGTAAACCGTACCAATGGTGGCGGCGGCACCGGACATATCAAATTTCATATTCCACATGTTGGAAGAGCCTTTAATACTGATGCCGCCGGTATCAAAGGTGATGCCTTTACCCACCAGAACGATAGGGGCTTGGCCTTTTTCACCACCCATATACTCAACAATCATCATACGCGGTGGATTTTTACTGCCACGACCGACGCCATATATTGCGCCCATGCCTTGTTTGAGCATGTCTTTTTCATCCAGTGAATGGATTTTAATGTGATCGATGCCTTTAAAATGACTGCGCCATTGATCGACAAAACTTTGCGGGTAAATAATATTGGCCGGTTCATTGGCGATATCACGGGTGAACCAGATACCATCTGCCACCGGATTGAGTTCTTGTGTGTAGTATTGACTGGTTTGGTCGGCTTGATTGGTGATGAATGTCAGTCGCTGTTGATGTTTGTGGCGTTTTTCATCGGTGTAGTATTTGTCGAAATAGTAGCTGCCTAATTTTGCACCATAAGCCACGTTGGCATTGATTTCGATGCTGTTGTCCAGTTCCGAGATATCCATAGTTATCGTCGGCACTGTTTTAAAAGCTTTCACCGCTTGTTGCACCGCATGACCACCAATTTCTTGCCATTGCAGATTGGTTTTACTTTTATCCTGTTCACCTAAGCCAACTAACAGTATTTGGTCAAAACCAGAGCCCATTGGCGCGGTAATTAAGTGTGTGGTTTTGATTTTAGCTTCAAAATCAGCAGCTTTAATGGCATGGCTCAGAGCGCCATTACTGTCCTGATCCATGGCTTGAGCTTGTGGGCCTAAAACACCGTCTTGAAAAATACCCAGGACTAAATTGCCTTCTGTTGGCATGGTGTTAGTGAAGTTAATTTGGGTAGGTTGGGTGGATCGCGCAGCGGTGGCTTCGGTCAATTGCCAACTGCCAAGCATTAAAAGACACAGTGTGAGTAGGGGATTTGTTTTCATGTCTGGATTCCTTGGTTAATGTCAGCCGCATAGAATAGCAAATCACTTTGTTTAATGCATGTGTAAATAGTACCATTAAAGGATTGGTCGGATTTAAAGCTTATTTTATAATGGCCATATGAATTTACCAGCCAACAATCACTGCAGCCGTTGCGGTCTTGACATCGCTCAGGGCCAGACACATCAAGACACTAAACTTTGCCCGAAATGTGGACATGCTCTGAATTCCATTCAACAGGACGTTAGCCAGCCGCCTAAAACCGGTCCGATGTCACAACGGCAGCTCATTCTGATGATGGTGCTATTGCCATTACTGGTGGTGGCGATGACTGTGGGTTCTTGGTATATAATTAAAGTTTATCGACTGCCTTCAGTTGATGTTGAAACCCAATCTATTTTAGATAATTCGGATTGACGACTGTAGCGACAAGGCATGCCTTGTCGTTGGCAATTTTTACAAATAAATTACACCTTTTCTGGTATATTGATGTCTTTAACGAGGGGAAGACCATGTCAAATACCAAAGCCTACGCGGCCTTTAATAGCAAAGACGATTTAAAACCACACAGTATTAACCGCCGAGAACTCGGTTCTAGCGATGTCCAGATTGATATCACTTATTGTGGTGTTTGCCACAGTGATATTCATGTGGCGCATGATGATTGGGGCATGACGGTTTATCCGGTGGTGCCCGGTCATGAGATTATCGGCCGGGTAAAAGCCGTCGGTGCTGATGTCAAAAATTTTAAAGCCGGTGATTTAGTCGGTGTCGGTTGTATGGTGGATTCATGCCGAGAATGTGATCCATGTAAAGATGATTTGGAACAGCATTGTGAACAGGGCATGGTGATGACCTATGGTAGTCCCGACCCGCATCAAGCCGGTGAGATGACTCATGGTGGTTACTCAACCCAAATTGTGGTTGATCAGGATTTTGTGCTGCGGGTTTCCGAAGATTTAGATACCAAAGCGGTGGCACCATTATTATGTGCCGGTATCACCACCTATTCACCACTGAGACAATGGAATGTTAAAGCCGGCGATAAAGTTGGGGTCATTGGTCTCGGTGGTTTGGGTCATATGGGGGTTAAATTAGCGGCGGCCATGGGCGCAGAAGTGGTGATGATTACCACTTCACCTGAAAAAGGTGAAGATGCCAAACGTTTAGGCGCTTCTTCGGTGTTGGTTTCAAAAGACGAGTCCGCCATGGAAGCCCATGCCGGAAGTTTTGATTTTTTGCTGAACACCATTCCGGTGGCGCATAATTTAGATCCATACATTCCTTTATTAAAAATGGGTAAAACCATGTCGTTACTGGGCGCCACGCAGATTGATTGTCACAGCCTTGGCTTGGCATTTGGGCGTAAGGTGATTGCCGCATCGTTGATTGGCGGCATTAAGGAAACCCAAGAGATGCTGGATTTTTGTGCTGAGCATAACATCGTTTCGGATGTCGAGATGATAGATATGCAGGACATTAATAACGCTTATAAGCGGGTTATGGATAACGATGTTAAATACCGCTTTGTGATTGATATGCAGTCGCTTAAAGCGGTCTAAATAGAACGGTATGAGAAACATGTTGCCGGTGCTTAGTTTTTTAAAGCACCGGCAAAATAGGTTTTTTAGCGACAGAAAGCCGGCAGCAATTTGGCTCTGACAGTCGATTCACAATGCCAAGCAATGCCCGATTCAGTTACTTCAGGGAAAAGTTGCACGTAGTCCTCATCACTAAAGCTGTCATCAATGGCGTCAAGATGAATCGTAATAACTCCTGTGGCGTCTTCGAGGCTGATATTGGCTGGCAAATCAGGTAACAGCTCAGTGGCCCCTTGAAAATCACCGCTGTCAATATAGTGTTCCGCGACAGTTATTTTTATCACTGAGGTGTAAGACATTGACTGCATTATTTTAGCTCTCATGGTGTAGTCTCGATAAGCCGGAATGGCGTAGGCGGCGAGAATTCCGGCCACAGCCACAGTCAGCATGCCGGTCTCAGGCCGAATCAAATGCTCAGCCAGTGAGTATTCATAATCTATTTCTACGCTAAAACCTTGACGATCAGAATGCGCTGACAAGCTTAAACGGCCTTTGGGCGGCAGCTTAAGTTCTTGGGCTGTTGGTAAAGTGAATAGATCGATGTTGGTGTCTGCTAAATCCGCCAATGTTTGCACAAATGTTAAATAAAAATAGTAAATGTCACGGGGCATATCGTCAATTTCAGTGCCATAAGCCAGTATTGAATTGTGCCAATCAAGGCCTTGGGTTGCCTGCCATTGACTGAGTTGGGTGGGATTGTCGGTGTTGGCTAATTCAGCCAGGATTTGTGGCACCTTAGCCATATAAATGACATCGTCTTTTTGCATCCAGTAATGATGCTCTTTAAGTAAGCCTAAATATCGCTCGATATCTGTTGTGTTGCTATTGGCTTTACCGGCGCTGAGGTAGAGTTTTTCGATGCTGGAAAAATGCATGTGATAAATGGTCACGCCGGCCAGTTTATTTTGCTGAGGCTGTTCATCGAGAACACCTAGCATTTGTTGGCTTAATGTATTGTGCAAAGCCGAATCTTTAATTTTTAGTGCCATCCAGCGACCGACGTCATCATTGACCAAATAAACTTGTTGTTCATAGGCGTCCAACATTTCACTGGGTTCAAACCCTAAGATATTTTTAAGGTTGTTGCTAATTTCTTGCAGTGCATTTTTAGTATCTTGTGGAATCATTGGCTGATTGACGGCAGTTTGCCACTGCTGACGGGTTGGTAAAGCCATTTGCATAACACTTTTGGGTGCGCCGGCGGTGGTGATATCGAAACTGTGTTCACTGCGTGGCAGGAACATACGCCAGCCGGTTTCTGGCATGAGATAATGGATGGCAAGACTTGATTTACCGGCATTAGAAGAAGTGCCTAACCAGATGTACTGCGTTTTATCGATGGCCAATGGCTCAAGTTTTTGATGTTGTTCCGGAGGGACAAAACCGGCACCTAATTGGTAAAGAGTTGCCGCTGCCATCCACATGCGCAAGTTTAGACCGCTGGGGTCGAGTCGTTTATCCAGATCAAGCACATCGTTTAGCGCCGGATCAGCGGGTTTATTCCATAGTTGATTGAGTTTTTCATTGCTGGCACCGGGACCTGATAGCATAAGAAACTGACCGGTTTTTTCCTGGTATTGAATCCAGTTCGGCATATTCTGAAAGTCAAAGCGCCATAGTTGCTTATCGTCCTGGCGGCTTAATTCAGGGCTGATGCCCGGTGCATAGTCGGTCAGCACTTGATTGACCAGCTCAATCATTTGAGCCGCACTAAAATCTGAAAAGTGAGTGCCGATAGCAACATTTGGCATCAGACCACCGGCCACATAATTGACCGCTGCAATTTCAATGGGACCAGTTTGTTTGTTTAGCAGGGCTTTCAATAACAGTTGACTGTTGGCCGGCACTAAACCCAAATAATTGTGCTCTGCGGCCTGTTTAATCGCTGTCATTTGTTTTTGGAAAATTGTATTTGTTTGTAGTTTATGCAGGCTGTCACCCTTTGGATCGAATAAATAATTCCATAGATTCGGTACGCTGATATAGACCACCGTTTCAGCCGGTAGATGATTGCGTAACCAGCTGCTTTTTTCCACGGCAAAGTCAGAACTTTCTAAAATCGGTAACAGCTTGGTTTCCTGACTGTCTTCCCGGCAACCGCTGAGAAAGGTGGTCAGAGCAAGAATGGTGATAATAACTGCGGAGCGTATTGGCATGGTGAGTTTGAAATTTTTAGTGATGACATTTTAAGCCAAAGTACCGCGTTGTTGACATTTAATTGTTATGTGTTCTTGCCCAGTAATCTGTTTGTTAGGCGGTTTTAATGATAGAATAAATTCATGTTTAGTATCATTTAAAAAAATGATATATTTGTATATCGTTTAAAAAGATGATATTATAATATATCGGATTATTAGGAGATATCATTTGGTGATTTCAGTGATAAAAGGCGATATCGTGGCATCACGGCAATTAAATGATGCCAATAGATGGTTACAGCCTTTGAAGACATTGTTTGCTCAATGGGGCAGCAGTCCGACTCAGTGGGAGCTGGTATGGGGTGATTCTTTTCAGTTGGAAGTCACAGAGCCGGCGACAGTGTTGCATAAAGCGCTGGCCATTAAAGCCCTGATAAAGCAAATTATGCCGGAACAATCCACGCAAACAATCAGTCCTTTAGATGTGCGCATGGGTATTGGTATCGGCGAAAAAACCTTCAGCGGTGAACGGGTGTCGGAAAGTAATGGACCTGTGTTTATTCATGCCGACGATGCTTTTCAGCAATCGGAAAAATCAAAATCCACGCTTTCTGTGAAAAGCCCCTGGTCAGAGTTTGATGCTGAAATGAATCTGTACTTAAAACTGGCCGGTACTTTTATGGATGATTGGTCGGTGTTATCAGCGCAGTTGGTGACCCATGTTTTAAATAATCCGGAGGCCACCCAGGCTGAAATTGGTGCCCGGTTGGGTATAAAACAAAACTCTGTCAGCGGTCGTTGGCATAGGGCTCATATCAATGAGATGCTGGCCGTTGAAGCGGCTTTTCGACAACAACTGGTGGCGCAATTATGATGCTGATATTAATTAAACTAATATTTGCTCATTTATTGGGTGATTTTGTTTTACAGCCACGATCATGGGTGCAAGCAAAAGAAAACAATAAGCTGTTGTCATGGCGATTATACGCACATGTACTGATTCATGGCTTATTGGTTATGGTGGTCTTGGGATCAATACACTATTGGTTACTGGCTTTGGCGGTGATGCTGTTGCACTTTGTCGTTGATGTCCTGAAGCTTTATGCCCAAAGCGAAGACACCCGAACCCGTTGGTTTATCATGGATCAAAGCCTGCATATCATCGGCCTTGTAGCTATATGGTTTTTGTTGTTTAAGCCCAGCATTGATCTATCGACCTGGTTTAACAGTCAGTCTCTTTGGTTGTATGCCACGGCGTTGTTGTTTTTAACCTTTGTGGCGGGTGTGGTGGTGCAAATTCTGATGTCACGCTGGACCGATACCTTAAATGACCTGCAAGATGGATCTTTGGCCCATGCCGGTCGTTACATTGGTATGCTGGAACGACTGTTTGTGTTTTTTTTTATTGTGGTGGGGCAGTGGCAAGCCATTGGCTTTTTACTAGGCGCTAAATCGGTGTTTCGTTTTGGTGACTTGAAAGAATCCAAGAACCGGCAATTAACCGAGTATGTTTTGATTGGCACTTTATTGAGCTTTGCCATTGCCGTGGCCACCGCTATGTTGGTGGTTTATTTAAGTTGAGAGATATTATGTTAACGATAAAACACAGTGAGCGATTGAGCTATCTAATAATGGATGATACCGATGCCGATTTATTGTTCGAATTAGATCAGGATCCGGCGGTGATGAAGCACATTAATAAGGGCAATCCCACCAGCCGTGCTGAAATTAATGATATTTTTATTCCACGAATGATGCAATATCGAAATCCGGAAAAAGGCTGGGGCTTATGGCAAGTCAATACGCTGGCGGATGATGAGTTTATCGGCTGGATTTTGGTCAGGCCCATGCATTTTTTCAGCGATGAACGTGATGATGAGGATATAGAACTGGGTTGGCGTTTTATGCAAAAGAGTTGGGGTAAAGGTTATGCCACAGAAGCCGCCAAAGCCGTGATGACCGCATTACAGCAACAAGTCGGTTACACAAAATTTTCAGCCGTGGCGGTGCCGGATAATATTGGTTCAATCCGAATGATGGAAAAATTGGATATGCAATATCAAAAAACGGCGCTACATAAAGATCCATTGGGTGATTTGGAAGCGGTTTATTATTCAGTGACAATGGAAAGTAATTGAAAGCCATGATTAGACGCATTCAAAAGCAAGACAACGCAGCGGTTAAACAACTGGTGCATGATGTCCTGATTGAGCATGGCCTATCCGGTGAGGGTTTTGCCGGTGTAGATCCGGAAATGGATGATATGTATTCGGCGTATCGGGGTTCAATGGCTGCCTATTATGTGATTGAACAAGCCGGTGAGATTGTTGGTGCCGGTGGCTTCGCACCTTTGGCCGGTTGTGAAGGTGAGGGCATCGCTGAATTGCGCAAGATGTATCTCAGGCCTGAATTGCGGGGGCAAGGTTGGGGTCATCGGCTGTTGATTAAGTGCATCGAAGGTGCTCGACAAGCGGGTTTTAAGCAGATGTATTTAGAAACCACGCCTGAAATGAAAGCCGCACAAAAGCTGTATTTAAAGCATGGCTTTGAATACCGAGATACCCGTTTGGGTGATACCGGGCATGGTGGTTGTGAGGTTTTGATGTCGCGTTGGTTATAAATCGAATTAAATCAATTGGAATAGTATGCTTTGAAGATTAAAGAAATTAACCACAAAGGACACGAAGTAGACACAAAGTGCACAAAGGAAATATAATTTTTAAAACACTTTGCCGAATGGCACTTATTTAAGTGGTTCTATATGTCTAAATTGATGAAATATATAGCAAATTATTAACTCAGTCAAAGAACCTTAGGGTAGTCGACTTCAGCCGACAAGCTTTAAAGCCAACTACCCTTGGGACTCCTATTTGTTGCTTTATTTTAAACTTTGATGGCTCATTAATGACTAAATCTATCAATAACTTAGATTTTAAGTAAGCGTCATTCCACTTTGTGCCCTTTGTGAAAACCTCTGCGATCTTTGTGGTTAAAATCTTTTTTTATGTGTCTTCACGAAGTTGTTCATATCTAAAGACACTATTTTTTTAGCGGGTAATATGTCTTGACCAGTGTTTTACCGGCTAAATAACCACCATAGGCTGCCATAAACCATTGCCAAAACGGTGCTTGGCCGGTATTCATCCAATACACCGGCCAGGAGATGGCGGTGATAAAGTTCATCAAAGAATCAATAAAAAAACGGATGATCATACCGATACTGATGCCGCTAAAAACACCCTCTGATCCGTTTGGCATCGAGAGTAGGTCGAAAATTTCCTGGGCCTCGACAATAATATAGGTCAATACCGCCACCAATCCATAGAAGCCGCCACCAAATGAAAGCCATTTATTGGCCAAAAAATCTTTGTAATTATTTGATGGACGTGAATCTAAGAAGTCATCCTCTATTTCAAGATCATCGTCATCTTTATAGAGTTTCTGAAAATCAGGGTTGGCGTGGTTGCGAATAAAATAAAACATCACGCCACTACACAGCACCATGGTGATAAAAACCAAACTTAACTCAAATAGATGCATGCGGTTTGTCCTGGCTCATAGGCCGGTTAATGGCTTTGCTTTGTGAACAAAGCCACACAGATAATATAATCAGACCGGCACCAATAAGTAACCTCAGCCATTCAATATCACTGTTCCAAAACAAAAAATTCACCAAAATACCCACCGGAATCAGCATATTATTCATGGTCGCGACCTGACCGGTGTTGACCTGTTTAATGGCCATACTCCAGGCCAAATAGCCGAAGGCCGAAGCACCGACACCTAACCAGATAAGCACCGACCACTGGGTTAATTCGATGGCTTTAATATGCCAATCACCAAACAGCACAACGCCCAGCCCTGAAACCAACGAGGCACCCAGGAAAAAACAGGCGAAAACTTGAGATTGTTGTTTAACATCACCCAGCGGCAGACGTTTATAAGCCACTTGGCCGATGGCAAAGCATAGATTGGCACCTTGAATCAGTATAAAACCCATCAGTGCGCCCTGATTAATGCCGTCATAACGAATCACCGCTGCACCGAGCACAGCGATTCCGGCGGCCAGCCACCAGCGTAAGGGTAGGCGCCGCCGACCCAGAATAAATTCATCAATTACGGTAATCCACAGCGGTGTAAATATTGTGAACAATAATACTTCCGGAACGCTTAAATAGCTAAAGGCATTGTATAAAAATAAATACGTCGCGCCGACTTGAATGCCGCCAATAACGACCAAAGCGAGTAATTTTCTCAGCGCAAAAGTGCGCGGCCTGAAGACAGGTAAAAGCACCAGTAAAGCAATAAACACCCGAATAAATACCGCCAAATAGCTGTCCACATGACCGCTTAGATATACACCGATTAGTGAAAAACTAAATGCCCAAATAAAAGTCACCAGCCAAAGAATGGCCATGGCCGGGATATTAAAAGGTGTTTTGTTCGACATTTCTGGCATTATCTATGGGTGATCGAGATAAAAAGAGTGTAATATTATCTTTGTGATCAGCTAAAACAACAAGAAAAAATAAGAGATAGATTCCATGATAACATTTAAAACACACGCTCAATTATTAATTTCACTGGCTGCCTTAACGCTCACAGCTTGTGCAACAATAACCGAAAATAAACAGTCCAGCGAAGATTTATTTGCCCCGATTAAAGCCGGCCCCTATGAAGTGGTTGAACAATCACCGGACAGTGATTGGCGGCCGGTGTCCGCGGATAATATGCTGGTGATGACAGTGTCTTTGGCGGGTGAAGAGCGGACGGTGGTCTTTGAACTGTTACCGGATTTAGCATCTGGGCATGTAGCCAATACCCAGGCTCTGGTTAAACAAGGTATATTTGATAACACCCGGTTTTACCGTGTCATTGATGGCTTTGTAGCGCAGGGCGGACCGATGTTTGACGATGACAGTGACTTACCTGAATTAACTGAAGGGCGATTAAGTATTCCTGCTGAATTAACCTCATCCATTGATTTGGGAGAGCAGTATTTGGCTTTTGATGGCGATGATGGCTTTGCCGATGAAACCGGGTTTTATAAAGGCTTCGCCGTGGGTCGAGATATCAGTGAACAAAAAAGCTGGTTATTACATTGTTATGGCGTGCTTGCCGCAGGCCGTGCCAATGATCCGGATACCGGTGGTACAGAATTGTATATCGTCAACGGTCCGGCGCAGCGTTATTTGGACCGCAATACCACCGTGTTCGGTCGGGTATTAGAGGGTATGGACGCCATTCAAGCGTTGAAAAGAACACAAGATTTATCCGGTGCAGTAGAACTTAAAATAGATGAGAATGTAATTAAGCAGATTGTGGTGGCTTCACAACTGCCACCGGGTCAAAGACCCCAACTTGAAGTGATGCGCACTGATTCAGTGAGTTTTAAACAATTATTAGCCGCCCGTAAAAACCGCAACGAAGACTGGTTTCTGTATCAACACAACTACATCGATGCCTGTGGCGTAGCAATTCCGGTGCGATTAGCAGATTAAGCTGTCATCCCGCTTGTATGTCGATGCTCAACATAACGCCAGACCTTTTCGTGAAAGTAAAACACCAGGGTGTTGATTGTTGGTTCAATGAGAGCCACCGCACCACCGATTAAAAAACTACCGGTGAGGGCATAGACCACTAAAAAGGCCACACTAAAATGGAGAATGGCAAAAGTGAATGTCTTAAGCATAATAACACTCTTAAATGAGAATGCTTATCATTATAATTAAAGATAAACTAATGTCCAGCAATTATCTTAAAAAATAACCACAGATAAGGAGCTGATGCGAAGCATCACTCCGCAATACCTGCGAAGGCCGGTAACCAGCGTCTTCCAGAAAAACCATCGTTTCATAGAAAAGTTTAACCACAAAGAACACCAAGAATACACAAAGTTCACGGAGTAAAGAATAATTAAAAACCTTTGCGAACTTTGTGGTTTATAAAGTAATCGCCACAGACAAAATTTAATCATCTCACTTAGTTTGAAAGTGTTACTTTGCATAGGCTTCAACTAAAAGACACTGGATGTCGTCCTGCGACGGCAAGTAGGGTAGAGAAGTTGCTTCTGTAATTTGAATGTAACGAACAGTATCAACAGAAATAGATGTTGTATTGATCTAAATTTTATAGGATTTTATACAACGCATTTTTCCGTACCGGCGAAGGCCGTTACCCAGTGCCTTTGAGAAAACCATCGTTTGACATAAAAAGCTTAACCACTGAGGACACCAAGAATACACTAAGCACACGGAGTGAATAAAAAAAACTCTTTGTGAACTTTGTGAAAATCTTTGCGTGCTTTGTGGTTAATCCTTCCTCTGTGTTCTCTGTGCCTCTGTGGTGATCTCTTTTTGTATTTAATTGTTACTTCTGTTAGGTTCTGGAAGGCGCTTCGCCAAACTTCTTTTTATAAGCTCGGGAAAAATTACCGACGTGTTGGTAGCCCACTGCCAAGGCGACTTGTTTAATGGGCTGAGTGGTTTCTAACAGTAATTTGTGTGCCGCAATGAGGCGTTCATTGCGAATAAAGTCGGCCACACTGTTACCGGTGTGCTGTTTAAAAATCCAGTTCAGGCGGTTGCTGTTGATTTCATGTTGTTCTGCCAGTCGTTCGATTGAAAAGGTCTGGTTTAAGTTGGCCTTAATATAGGCCGCGGTTTTTTTATGTATTTGTTGATCGATGATGCTGAGTTTGTTTTGCTTGATTGTTGGTTCGCAGTATTGTTCAAAGCATTCGGCCTGGAACAGGCGTGCCGCGCCGTCCAGTTTCATTTGATTAAAGGGGCCGCGGGCATAGGACAAAAATAAGCCGGTGCCTAATTTTTGCATTTTTTTCGTGGGAATGATTTTCTTGGTGACGATGACCTTGCCATAAGGTTGGTTAAATGCACTTAACTTATTGAAACCGGCTTCACTGAGGTTGTTCTTTAAATCTTGTATGGTCATGGCCACGCCGACATGGCGGATTAACACGCCTTTTTTAAGGTGGAAAGCGACACCTTCTGTATCCACACGTATTAACAGTGCACTTTCCGGATTGATCAGGTCTTCTTGTCCATCTGTTTGACGCATGAGCGAATGGCCTTGCAGGTGAAAAATACTGCCAACCCAAGGCTCGGTGTAGCTTGAAAGAAGATTTAACACACAGTCTTCATTGGCTTTGAATTCCAGACGATACAAAAAACCACCGCCTGAAAGGGTTGTTTGGTCCATGCGACCGCTGACGCCGGGTGCCTCAATAGTCACGCCCTGTTCGATGTAGATGTCATGTGATTTAAGGTTAGTCAAAGGTTCAGTCGGCATGGGATAGGTATGTTTTTTTTGGGTTTAGGGAACTTATCAACTAAAAATGATAAAACTTATTTTAATGATAACAGTTTCTGATAGAGCCTGTAAATAACATTTGCTAAGCTGATTACCGGGAAAAATAAAAATATTTTGAGGATAACAGCTTGGTTTTACGCTTTTAAAAGTTGATAAAGCCAATGACGTTGGTCGTAAATAAAAAGCCTTAAACAAAAAACTATACAAAGCCTAAAACACATAAACAAGAGGTTCTAATGAACAACATAAACAAGCGACTTTTAACCACCACGGCTTTACTGCTGTGCTCATTTTACGCGCAAGCCGCCACCATTACTGTCACAGGTACCGATAATTCGCTTGCTGATGATGGGTTGTGTTCCATTTCAGAAGCGATTATCAACGCTAATAACGATTTCCAGACCCACATTGATTGTGCCGCCGGCAGTGGTGCAGACACCATTAACCTCAGCGCTGACATCACTTTGATGACTGAGTATGAAAATGATGCTACTTGGGGAAGCACTGGGACACCACCAGTCACAACCGCCATAACCTTAGACGGTCAAGGTCATATACTTGAGCGTGATGACATGGCTAATACCTGTGCGATTGACTTCACCAGTGATACCGGTGAATTCCGTATTCTGCGGGTGACCAGTACAGGTAATCTCACCTTAGATAACACAGTCGTTCGCGGTGGCTGTTCGGACAGCAATGGCCAAACTAATTCTGATGGCGGCGGGATTGTCAATGAGGGGACGTTATCAATTGTCAACAGTGTCATCGATAATAACCAATCAGGGGGTTATGGCGGTGGCCTGCATTCCGTGGGTGGTACCATTGAAAATATTGAAAACACCACGTTCTCGAATAACTATGCACAGCTCAGAGGTGGTGGCTTAAATCAATATAATGGCATCATCGCCGCCATCACAAACACAACATTTTCGAACAACACTGGCACCGATGGTGGTGGTATATATGTGGAGGACATGACTGTTTCGATGATGAATAACCTGACTTTCTCAGGCAACACGGCGAACTTTGGCAGCGCGATGGTGAATCAATTTGCCACCGTTAGTAACCTGCAAAACAGCTTGTTTCATAATGGCTCAAGTTGTGGTTATGCGAATGGTTTTGGGAGCACATTCACTGGCAGCAATAACATAGCCGATGGCACATCAGGAGCGAATTGTCCGGGCATTTTAAGCGGCACAACCTTAAGCGCAGCAACAGTCGGACCCTTGGCCGATAACGGCTGTGTTACGCCGTTGGCTGATGGTTCTTGTGTGATGACCCATGCTTTATTAGCGAATTCTGAGGTTTTGGATGTGGCAGTTGGGGGGACTGCCGCAGACCAACGCGGTTTCAATGCCGATGGCTTGCGCGATATCGGGGCGTATGAAGCCCAGATTCCGGTGGTCATTGCCCCGGCTGATGTTGTCCAGGAAGCCACCGGGCCAAACACCAACACACCCGCTTTGGGCTCCGCCACAGCCACTGATGCCGACAGTGATGACCTGTCTTTAACCACCAGCAACGATGCGGCGACCAATTATCCGCTGGGCGTTCACACCGTGACCTGGACAGCCACCGACAACCACGGCCACCAAGGCACAGACACACAGTCTTTGACCGTCCAAGACACCACACCGCCGGTATTAAGCTTAGTCGGCTCATCACCTGAGAACCTGAACCTCGGTGATACTTACAGCGATGCCGGTGCCACCGCCACTGATCTGGTCGATGATGATACGGTTTTAACAGGAACTATTGTGGTCAATAACCCGGTCAACACCAATGTCGCCGGAAGCTACACCGTGACTTATAACGTCAGTGATAATGCCGGGAATCCTGCTGCGCAAATCACCCGCACGGTGAATGTTAACGGTAATCTTCAAATCCAATTGAGTACCTATTCGCTTAATTTCGGTGGGGTATTAATCGGACAAAATCAAGCTCAAGTCATAACCGTCACGAACTCAGGCACGGTTGATTTAACACTGAACAGCCTCGGCACCTTATCTGCACCATTTGCAGTGACTGGCGGCAATTGTGATCCTTTACCAATAACCTTAACGCCCGGCAGTGACTGCACCATTGAAGTGACGTTCAGTCCAAGCGACTCAAGCAACCAAACAGCCCAGCTAAGCATAACAAGCAACGCCCCCAGCAGCCCTGATGTGATTGATATAGCAGGCCGTGGCTCAGCCGGTGCGGTGACTCCGGTACCGACGTTAAGCCAGTGGGCTTTGATTTTGTTAAGCGGATTGATGGTTCTTGGTGGTTTAAGGTACCGCCGAGAACGACTGGATTAGGCAGAGTAAATCGATGTTAAATATTAAGAATCTACAAAAAGAGGATATTTCTATGAATAAGTCAATACCAACTGTTTTGGTCTGGCTTTTACTGTGTTTTACTTTAATCGGCCAGGCACAAGCCAATAAAAATAATTGGTCTGGTTTATCTGACGATGATTATGTGGATAAGCGGCTGAGCTGTGAATTAAAAATTCAAGAACATAAATGGTCAAAGAATATCTGGCCGGAAGCCAATAAAACACCGAAGCCTGCCTTTAGTGAAGTGATTAAGGTTGATGAAATTCGACAAAAGGTCTTAGACAATCTAAATAAAGAATATATTTTATCAAACCAATTCAACATAGACATCAGCCATGCCATGTTACAGCACGATCTCGATCGCATGGCCGCGAATACCAGGGATGCCAAAGGCCTCAAGTCATTGTTTGCGCTGTTTGACAATGACCCCGTTACAATCGCAGAGTGTATTTCCCGACCTTATCTGGTTAATAAAAAATTACAAAACAGCTTTAATCAGCACAATGGCATTCATCAAGATGTAAAAGCGCAGGCTGAACAGGACTTAGGAAACTACCTAAACAATAAAAACATCAGCAGTGCAGAAACCTCAACCGTCACGTTTAAAATAAAAGCCCAAAATATAGTTCAAGAGAAAGCCCAAGATGCACCATTAAAGCAGCCCGGTGATGAGATTGTCATCGAGCTCGATGAGCAAGAGTACCGGCAGAAGCTAACTGAGCTTAAAAACAAGTACTTACAAGAAAAGCCTCATGCTTTTATTTACACTGAAGTTTTAGAGGAAAGTGAAAACAGTGTTAGCGTTAAAACCCTTGTTTGGCCAAAACAAAGTATAAACTCATGGGTTGCAAGTCAAGCACAAAACATTCAAACCCCTACGTTTAAACAAAAAGGCTTTAATTTACCTAAAATTACCGGATCAAAAGAATCTTTTAATACAAAAGCCGGGGCAGTAACAGGTGATACCTGGCGCCTGGAATATATTGGATACGGTGCTAGAGAAAGACACACCGCGGTCTGGACCGGCAGTGAGATGATTGTTTGGGGTGGATGGGCTAATGGTTATTCAAATACCGGTGGCCGTTATAACCCCGGCACAGACAGCTGGCAACCGACCAATCCCACTGGTGCACCCAGTGTTAGGCAATCTCACACAGCGGTCTGGACCGGCGCTGAGATGATTGTTTGGGGTGGATGGGATAGTGGTCTATTAAATACCGGTGGTCGTTATGACCCCGGCACGGATAGTTGGCAAGCAACCCCTGCCACTGGCGTACCCAGTGTTAGAGCATTCCACACAGCGGTCTGGACCGGCACTGAGATGATTGTTTGGGGTGGATGGGCTAGTGGTCAATTATTAAATACCGGTGGCCGTTATAACCCCGCATCTAACAACTGGCAAGCAACCAATATCACTGGCGCACCCAGTGGTAGAGAAGAACACACTGCGGTCTGGACCGGCACTGAGATGATTGTTTGGGGTGGATGGGCTGGTAGTACTTTAAATACGGGAGGTCTTTATGACCCCAGCACTGATAGCTGGCAAGTAACCGATACCACTGGCGCGCCCAGTGGTAGATCATACCACACAGCGGTCTGGACCGGCACTGAGATGATTGTTTGGGGTGGATGGGCTAGTGGTCTATTATTAAATACCGGTGGCCGTTATAACCCCGTATCTAACAACTGGCAAGCAACCAATATCACTGGCGCACCCAGTGGTAGAGAAAAACACACTGCGGTCTGGACCGGCACTGAGATGATTGTTTGGGGTGGATTTGATGGTGGTAATTTAAATACCGGTGGCCGTTATAACCCCGGCAACGACAGCTGGCAACCGACCAATACCACTGGTGCGCCCAGTGGTAGGCAGTATCATACAGCGGTATGGAGCGGCAGTGAGATGATTGTTTGGGGTGGATTTGATGCTGGATTAAATATCGGTAGTCGTTATGACCCCGGCAACGACAGCTGGCAAGTAACTGATACCGCTGCACCCAGTGCTAGAGACAGACACACCGCGGTCTGGACCGGTAGTGAGATGATTGTTTGGGGAGGATGGGATGGTGGTGGATTAAATACCGGTGGTCGTTATGACCCCGGCACGGATAGTTGGCAAGCAACCCCTGCCACTGACGCACCCAGTGGTAGAGTATTCCACACAGCGGTCTGGACCGGCAGTGAGATGATTGTTTGGGGTGGATGGGCTAGTGGTTATTCAAATACCGGTGGCCGTTATAACCCCGCATCTAACAACTGGCAAGCAACCAATATCACTGGCGCACCCAGTGGTAGAGAAAAACACACTGCGGTCTGGACCGGCAGTGAGATGATTGTTTGGGGTGGATTTGATGCGGGTAGTCCAAATACCGGTGGCCGTTATGACCCCGACAACGACAGCTGGCAACCGACCAATACCACTGGTGCACCCAGTGGTAGAGAAAGACACACCGCGATATGGACAGGCAGTGAGATGATTGTTTGGGGTGGATGGGCTAGTGGTGGATTAAATACCGGTGGTCGTTATAACCCCGGCAACGACAGCTGGCAACCGACCAATACCACTGGTGCGCCCAGTGTTAGACTTTTTCACTCCACGGTCTGGACTGGCAGTGAGATGATTGTTTGGGGTGGATGGGCTAGTGGTTATTCAAATACCGGTGGCCGTTATGATCCCGGCATGGATAGCTGGCAAGCAACCTCTGCCACTGGTGTACCCAGTGGTAGAGAAAAACACACTGCGGTCTGGACCGGCAGTGAGATGATTGTTTGGGGTGGATTTGATGGTGGTAATTTAAATACCGGTGGCCGTTATAACCCCGGCAACGACAGCTGGCAACCGACCAATACCACTGGTGCGCCCAGTGGTAGACAAAGTCACACCGCGGTCTGGACCGGCAGTGAGATGATTGTTTGGGGTGGATGGGCTAGTGGTCATATAAATTCAATGGGGGTTTATTATACATATAATACCTACAGTGTTGGTGGTACATTATCCGGCTTAATCGGCAATCAAGTTGTCCTGCAAAATAATACCGGTGATGATTTAACCCTAACCAATAATGGTGCGTTTATATTTAATACCGCCTTAATGGGGGGCTCCAACTATGTAGTATCTGTTTTGACGCATCCTGAACTACCTAATCAAACATGTACAGTCAGTAACGGCTCGGGATTTATAGTCGGTAACAATGTAAATAATATTAATGTTAATTGTGTAATGAATCAGTATCATATTGGTGGTTATGTGGAAGGATTATTTCCTAATAATTACATGGTGCTTCAAAATAATTTAAGTGATGATTTGGTTATACAGCAAGAAGGCCCTTTTGTTTTTTCCACTCTGGTTGATGATAATCAAAGTTATGGTGTGAGTATTAAAAGTCAGCCCAATTCCCCCATACAAAATTGTGTATTATCTGAAAATAGCGGCACAGTTTCAGGCACAGACGTGCTTGATATTCTCGTTAGCTGTGACTCTGGTAATGATTTAATTTTCCGTAACGGTTTTGAACAACTATAGACATTTTTTGAAAAATTAATCCAGTGGATTAAAAGCAGTCTTTAATCTAAAAAGAGCACATGAAAACAATGTGCTCTTTAACTATTAAAGAATATTGTTGGTAGATTCTATCCTTCTAATTTCACTGTGCTTGATGGTATCCGGGATCAGGATTGTTAATTTTATCTATGACAAATTGGGCAATTTGCTCAGGCTCGGCTAATTCGTTATTGTCATAGAGCTGCTGCCAGTGATCACGCATCGGGAAGTCTTGCTTCTTTTGGGCGCGTATGGTGTCTTGCATGTCGGTATCCATCACGCCGGGATTAATGATCATGGTTTGAATGGGACTGGCTTGTTCTTTTTGTTCTT
Source organism: Marinicella gelatinilytica (assembly GCF_026410405.1). GTDB lineage: Bacteria > Pseudomonadota > Gammaproteobacteria > Xanthomonadales > Marinicellaceae > Marinicella > Marinicella gelatinilytica. The sequence continues at coordinate 22,310 of NZ_JAPMLN010000017.1, forward strand.
CGCGAAAGGTATCAATTAGGCGTTCGCCGTAGGCTTTGCTGGCGGAATACATGCTCATACCCGGGATGGCACGGTTGGCAGCGCCTGAGGAGACATAGGATAAGGTTTTTTGTGCAGGATGACCCTGATAAGCACGGGCGAATAACCGTACTAAATGGGTGATGGTTTCCACATTAATGGTGATGTGTTCATTAATGGTTTTTGCGGCGGCACTTTGAATGGGACCAAAGGGTTCCAGTGTGGCGGTGTTGATGATCAGGTTAATATGACCGGCCTGATCGTACTTTTCATTAAAAGCAGTTTTAAAGACATTAATGGCTTTGTCGGGTTGGGCGAAATCACAATCCAAATGCCCTAAATGATCGCCACTGCGAGAAAACTCCACTAAGGTATGACCGGCTTCACGGAGTTGTTGGTAGATGGCGAGGCCCAAACCCTTCGAGCCACCGGCGATAAATGTAATGTGTTGTTCTGATTGATTATTCATGGTTTGATTTTAACAAATATAAATCAGTACTTCATAAAAAGTATTTTAAAAGACTGTGAACACATTATATTTTAAGTTCACTGAGCTCGTCGAAGTGCATGGTATACCTTTAACAGGCTTCGACGGAGCTCAGCCGACTGTTAGTTTTATAGATCAAAAGTAGTTTTAAAATCATCTCCCTCTGTGTCCTCTGTGTCTTTGTGGTTATCTTTTTTATTAACCGCAAAGTTTACAGAGGTTTTCACAAAGGGCACAAAGTAAAATAAATAATTTTTTACTCCGTGTACTTTGTGGTAGATTTTTTCATTAAACAGTGTTTGTCTAAATAGGTCAGTTGTGTTCTCAAAGACCCTGGATACAGGCCTGCGCCGGTACGGAATAATTTTTTACAGATTGTCATAGAAAAATACTCTTTCTCTGTGCCCTCTGTGTCTCTGTGGTTATCTTTTTTATTAACCACAAAGTTCGCAGAGGTTTTCACAGAGGTCACAAAGGAATATAAATTATTTTACTTCGTGTTCTTTGAGTATCCTTCGTGTTCTTTGTGGTTAAACTTTTTTTATGGCGCGATGGTTTTGGATGAAAAAAAACGCCAACTGTTTGGTCGGCGTTTGTGGTTCAATGTTTTTCGGTTTATAACACTTCAAATAAGCCGGCGGCACCCATACCGGTGCCGATACACATGGTGACTAAACCATATTTGCCACCGGTACGGCGTAGGCCGTGGATGGCGGTGGCGGAGCGGATGGCGCCGGTGGCGCCCAGAGGGTGACCCAAAGCGATGGCGCCGCCATTGGGGTTGACAACATCCGGGTTCAAACCCACTTCGCGAATCACAGCCAGACTTTGGGCCGCAAAAGCCTCATTAAGCTCAATCCATTCGATGTCATCGAGTTTAATGCCGGTTTGTTCCAACACTTTGGGGATGGCTTTAATCGGACCAATACCCATAATTTCAGGCGGTACGCCGGCCACAGAAAAGCCGTGGAACATGGCAATCGGGGTCATGTTGTATTTTTTCAAGGTGTCTTCATCGACCAGCAATAAGGCTCCGGCCCCATCAGACATTTGTGATGAATTGCCGGCGGTGACTGAGCCGTCTGTTCTGAAAACAGTGCGTAATTTATTAAGCACAGCTTCACTGGTATCCGCGCGTGGGCCTTCGTCGGTGTCTGCCACATGGGTTTTAACAATGGGCTCTGTGGGCTTGTCCGGATTGGGGTATTGGTGTGTGATTTCGTAATCGATGATTTCATCATCAAACCAACCATTTTCAATGGCTTTAATGGCTTTCTGGTGACTTTCATAGGCGAATTTATCCTGGTCTTCACGACTGACTTGCCATTGTTCGGCGACTTTTTCAGCGGTAATACCCATGCCATAGGCAATGCCGACATGATCATCTTCAAAGACTTTTGGGTTCATGGTCACTTTATGTCCCATCATCGGTACCATGCTCATGCTTTCGGTACCGCCGGCAATGGCGGCTTTCATTTGCCCGGTGGCAATCTGTTGCGCGGCAATGGCCACCGCTTGAACACCCGAGGAACAAAAGCGGTTAATGGTCATGGCCGGCACACTTTCCGGTAAACCGGCAAGCAGGCTGGCAATACGGGCGACATTCATGCCTTGTTCGGCTTCCGGCATGGCACAACCAATCACCACATCACCAATTTCCTGGGGGTCGAAGTCGGGATGACGGCCGATAATTTCACTTAAACAGCGTGCCAATAAATCATCGGGGCGGGTTTTTGAGAACATCCCACGGGGGGCTTTACCCACCGGGGTTCTGACAGCTTCTACAATATAGACAGGTTTCATAGTTATCTCCTTTAATCCGAATAGTTTTCAGTTCGGATTGTTTTTTTATTAGTTACGCAGCGGTTTACCGGTTTTCAGGGTATGTTCGATGCGCTGTAATGTTTTGGGCATTTGAATCAGCTCGATAAAGTAATGGCGTTCCAGATCCAATAGGTATTGTTCACTCACCAGGCTGCCAGATTCCACAAAACCACCGGCTAAGACGATGGCAATGCGTTTGGCAATGGCGTAATCATGTTCTGAGATCATATGACCTTCGAGCATATTGGCCAGCAGCATTTCCATATTGGCAATCGCCGGTGTCCCGGCGACTTTAATATGTTGCTCTTGCACAGGCGGGCGATAACCTTTCTCTGCTAGATAAGCGGCTTTGGCTTTGGCTACGTAGAGTATTTCATGGGGATTAAAGACCACTTCACTGTGGCTGTCTAAGAAGCCGATCTGTTGAGCTTCAGCGGCACTGCCGGAGACTTGGGCCATGGCCACGGCTTTAAAGTAATGCTCCAACATCGGATACAGATCATTGCCAAAGGTGTCTTTCGCGGTACGGCGGGCAATCTCTTTTAAGCCCCCGCCGGCCGGTAATAAACCCACACCGGCTTCGACTAAACCGATATAACTTTCAAAGGCGGCGACCACAGCATCGGCATGAATGGAAAATTCACAACCACCGCCTAACACCATGCCACGGGTGGCAACCACCACCGGTACCCCGCAAAAGCGCAGGGCTTGGGATGTTTGTTGGAATTCATTAACAAGCGCTTCCACTTGTGCCACTTGTCCGGCAGCCACGGCTTGTGCCGCCGGTGCCAGATTGGCGCCTAAGGTAAAGGGTTCTTCGGTTTGCCAAATCACCAAACCTTTATAGTCTTGTTCGGCCAGTTGTGTGGCTTTGCGCAAGCCTTTTAACACGCCATCAGAGATAATGTGCTTTTTGGTTTTAAAGCTAACAATGGCGATGCCGTCACCTTGGTGCCACATGCGAATGTCATCGTCTTCAAATACGGCGTCACCGTAGTTTACGGTTTCACCCAATAAACTGTCGGGGAATAATTGACGCTGGTAAACGGCTGCTTCAGAGCGGGGCTTAAAGACCTTGTCTGCAGAAGAGTATGATCCACGGGCCTGGTGGACACCTTTGACTTCAAGTACCCAGCTTGGTAAAGCCACATTGGCCATGGTTTGGCCGGCTTGAATGTCTTGTTCGATTAAGGCTGCAACCTGTTCCCAACCACCGGCTTGCCAGGTTTCAAAGGGACCGTGGCTGTAGCCAAAGCCCCAACGAATGGCGAAATCAATGTCACGCGCGGTGTCGGCAATGTCAGACAACTGGTAGGCACAGTAATGGAATAAATCACGGAAAATCGACCACAAGAATTGCGCTTGTTTGTTGTCTTTTAAGGCGTGTAATTGTTGTAAGCGCTCTTGGGGTTTGGCTTTTTTCATAATGGCCAAAACCGCCTCATCAATTTCGGCGTTTTGTTCGCGGTACTCTCCGGTTTCAGGATCGAGGACTAAAATGTCACGGCCTTTTTTCCAATAAACCCCACGCCCTGATTTTTGACCCAGTTGACCTTTTTCTATCAAAGTCGCCATCCACTCGGGTTGTTGATAGTACTTGTGCCAGGGATCATCGGGCAAACCGTTATCCATGGTGGTGATGGTATGTGCCAGGGTATCCAATCCGACCACATCGGCGGTGCGAAAGGTGGCTGATTTCGGTCGACCAATTAATACACCGGTGAGGGCGTCAATGGTTTCAAATGGAATACCTAAGCGTTGCCCATGGAACATGGTAGAAATAATGGAAAACACACCAATGCGGTTAGCAATAAAGTTGGGTGTGTCTTTGGCAATCACCACACCTTTGCCTAAGGTGGTGGTTAGAAACGCTTCCAGACGATCCAATACCGATTGTTCGGTGTCTTTGGTGGGAATTAATTCCACCAAATGCATATAACGCGGTGGATTAAAGAAATGCACACCACAGAATTTATGCTGCAAAGAATCCGGTAACACCGTGGCGAGTTCAGTGATACTTAAGCCCGAGGTATTGGTGGTAAACAAGGCGTCTTTGGCCACATGGTCTTCGACGTTATCATAAACGGCTTTTTTAATGTCCATGCGTTCAGCCACAGCTTCAATCACCAGGTCAGCTTCAGATAACCGCTCTAAATGTTGATCATAATTGACCGGTTCAATCAATTGCATGGCATCGGCGGTGCCAAAAGGTGCAGGCTTGAGTTTTTTTAAAACGGCCAGCGCCTTATTAACAATACCGTTGGCATCGCCGTCTTTGGCAGCCAAATCGTAAAGTAGTACCGGAATACCGGCATTGGCGCAATGGGCAGCGATTTGAGCGCCCATGACACCGGCGCCTAAGATGGCGACTTTGTGAATATTTTTATTGGTCATAATGGGTTCCAAAATGGTTAATGATTTCTAAATCGTGAATGGCATCATAGGCAGCGCGTAATTGTTCGGCTTGTTCTACGCTGATGATGCCGGCGGCTAATGAGCGGTCAATCAAAACTTGATAGTTCTTACTGGTCACCGTTAATCCGGTGGCATTGGTGACCGCGGTTTCAATATTTTTTGCAGCCAGTAATTGATGACTGGCATCGGCCACCCGGGTGATACTGCGGGTGGCTTGAATGGGGTGTTGTAAGCCATTTTCAGGTAATGGCTCAAGCATCTCATCGGTGGCAAAACCGGCCGGATGAAATGGTTTTCCGAATGGAAAGATTAGGACTTTTAAAAATAGCGATGGATAGTGATTAAAGGCACTGTTGATACTTTGATTGAGTGCTTTTTGACATAAGTAATAACTGTCACGCAGAGATTGTTTCAAAACAAAACGTCGCATGTCATGGTTCTTATGTTGTCGATATTCGCTTAATACCGCCACTTGGGTGATGAGGTGTTGATTACATTCCGCTAAAAAAGCAGTAAATTCAGTGTTATTGTCTTTACGCAATGACCATTTGATTAAGGCTAAATCAGCCACCAGTGCATAGCTGCTGCTTAAGCGACGAATGCGGTTTTTATGTTTTGATTTTCGCCAGAAAAAACGCCCCAGCCATGATGTTCGGACGGAATAGACCCATATTTTGGTTACGTTGTGCAAAATATAAGCCATGTGCTTGAATAACAATTTATCGACTTTTTTGGAATCAATTTGACTCTTTTCTAACTCAGCAATTTCCAGTTTGTACCAGGGATGTGCTGATAAAGCCACTTTTTTCATCAGTGGCAATTGATTGATTTCGTGGCTGTGACCATCCAGTTCCATGCTCAGGTGTTTAACACGAAAATATTGATTTAATTTATGTTCGCTTTTTATTTGGTGAGCATGTGAGCCTAAAATTGTCCGCAGCCAATTGAGTTGTTGCAAGCTGTCATCAAACAGACTGTTTTTAAATAAAATGTTACTGTAGCTCATTAATGGCTTTTGGCCATTTATTAAGGCAGTTTGTTGGACATTGATAAGCCGTTGACGGTAACTAAATTGACGATTCAGTTGCTTTCTCACCAGGCGATAATCCATCAGTGGCCGTGAGTTTTGTTTTTTAATGTGCGCAAAGTACCAGGAAAAATAGCTGGCACTGTCCTGAATATAGCGAGACACCGCTGCCGGCCAAATTCCTGCCCCCTGCGCTTGGTTGACATATAGTTGTTTGATGCCTTGATTGATGGCCGCGTTTCCGCCAATAATTTGACTCAATGGAATAAAAATATCCTTTGCTGAACAGCGATAATATTTGAATAAACCTTTATAAACTTCATTACCAGGAATTACTTTGATGTCGTCATGTTCGCTGTCAAATAAGCACAATACCGTGCCTAATCGTGTGTGATTGCTTATTTCATTGGTAAAATCACTTAAATTAACGGCCAGATAAAACACCGATGAACGTGCGGTACCTAACATGATAATGTCTGTAAAACTTAAGCGAATACCCACGGTGTCTTGCGCTTTATGAAGTTCGGTTTCAACCCGACCTTCAATGGAAGAGCGACCATTTTCCAATAACTCATATAAGAACGTGGTGTTTAAGAAAGGTTGTTTGTGGCCTTTTGCAAAAGCCGGTAAATAATGATCACATTGTTCTTTGGTGCCATAACGGCTAATTAAACTGATGACCGATTCAGTATTGATAATTCCAATCAGTGCGGCTAATAAAGGGTTATATTGACTGATACCATTAATAATATGTGCCACATCACGGCGATTAAAGCCGTGGCCGGCATATTTTTTTTTGATGGCTAAGGCTGAAATGCCATGTTCGCTGAGAAAATGCCGATAGCGTTCGGGATCCATATCAGATTTTTGGCCTATGCTGTTAAGGAAATTTTGCGCATCCTCAGAAGGCTTGGATTCGGGGATTTGGTAACTGAAATCAGGTTGACCGTTGTAAATGGCTTTTTCAAAATCAGTGACTAGCCAGCCATCATCAATGTTTTTAAAGCGTTGCCAGTTAATGCGGTCTTTGCTGTTAAATACCCGTAGAAAAGGTAAGGTAAAAAATAACCGACGAAGATGACTAAAATTGCCAATAATAATGATATTTAGAATTAAAAACAGGGTGATGATGCCTTGGGTATTGGTAATTAATTTTAACTTGTAGCATATAAAAGGTGTGAAGAACCAGAATATTGACAACATCCAAAAAGGCAGTCGATAATAGAGATGAATGATTAATATAAAAAATAATGTCAAAAAGTAAATGACCATGAGTTTATGTGCGCAAAGCTGCTTTGGCAAACTCGATTAATTCAGCCACTGACTTTTCAAAATATTCGGCTTCAGGCATTTGTCGGGCGACACTTGTGGCGCCGAAATGCCCCATGGTGTAGGTGAGTGCGCCAATAATAAAATGAAAACGCCAAAAAATGGTTTCACGCGGTAACTCAGGGCAGGCCAAGCCGATGGCTTCAGCAAATGCCTTAATAATTGGCGCATAACGGTCTTTCATTAGTTCATGTAAAGATTCGCTTTGCTCTGCATAAGCTCGGGCCAGCACTTGCATAAATATACGACCGCCTTGATGCTCATCATTAATCATAAAAAGAGCAGGAGCGATAAAGGCGTGCAAGATTTGTTCTAGATTACACACTTTATTTGAATCGCCTTGATTCAATTCATCTAACATACTTTTGCGGATGTCAAAGAGATTGTTCAAGCGGCGTTCCAAAACCTGATCAATGAGTTGTTGTTTGTTGCCAAAATGATAGTTTATCGCTGCCAAGTTAGTGTGGGCGCGCTGGCTGATTTTACGAATTGACAGTTCTGAAAATCCATGTTCCGCAATCAGTTTTTCGGTGCTGTTAAGTATCCGTTCCTTTGTTGATAGTGTACTCATGCCTGAATGAAATAAGAAAGGTTCAGGCATTTTATAAGATAGCTGGGTAAGACGCAATTCAAACGACTGTTTAAATCGCTATTTAATTGCGTGGCCATTCATGTTCCGGCTTTTATTGACAGCAAAAAATTGTTACAATGCCTGACGTTTTGTCCTCAGGTCATAAGGTGTCGCTTAACGTCTGTTAAGTGATCTTATCGACCATTTTAATAATAAGTATTTAGAAAATGGCGTAAATATCAGAAATTAAATGGTTTTGTCTTGATATTAAATGTCAAATGGAGTAAAAATGACTGTGCAAAGAACTTTATCAATCATTAAGCCGGATGCGGTTAAGAAGAACGTTATCGGTCAAATATATCAGCGTTTTGAAGATGGTGGCTTAAAAATTGTTGCTGCTAAAATGAAGCAACTGAGTCAATCAGAAGCTGAAGGTTTTTATGCGGTGCATAAAGAACGTCCTTTTTTTGCTGATTTAGTAAAATTTATGACCTCAGGCCCGGTCATGATTCAAGTCTTGGAAGGCGATAACGCCATTGCAAAGAACAGAGAAATAATGGGTGCCACAAATCCGAAAGAAGCCGATGCCGGTACCATACGTGCGGACTTTGCCGATAGTATTGATGCCAATGCTGTCCACGGCTCAGACGCCCCTGAAACAGCAGCTGTTGAGATTGCTTATTTTTTCTCGACAATAGATTTGACGTAATGTGAAAAACTTTGACTAACCCAAAAAAAAACCTACTCGATTACGACCGACTACAATTGGAAAAGCTGTTCACTGATTTCGGTGAACAGCGTTTTCGCGCCACCCAAGCCATGAAATGGATTTACGGGGATTATCAGTTAGATTTTCAACAATTCACCAATTTCTCTAAAACTTTACGCGATAAAATGGCGGCTCATTTCAATACCGCTGTGCCGGAATTAGTCAGTGAGCATCAATCCACTGATGGTACCATCAAATGGTTGTTAAAGATGGACAGTGATAACGCCATCGAAACTGTATATATTCCTGAAAAGAATCGGGGGACACTCTGTGTCTCATCGCAAGTGGGTTGTTCTCTAAACTGTACTTTTTGTGCCACCGGTGCCCAAGGCTTTAATCGTCACTTAACCACAGCAGAGATCATTGCCCAAGTTTGGGTGGCCGCCAAGCAGCTCAATCACAGCCATAAAAATCGTCGCATAACCAATGTGGTGATGATGGGTATGGGTGAGCCGTTGGCTAATTATGAACGGGTGTTACCGGCCTTAAATATTATGCGAGATGATTTTGGTTTTGGTTTTGCTAATAAACGGGTGACGGTCAGTACCTCAGGACTGGTGCCACAAATTAGACAGTTAAATGCCGATGCAGATGTTTCGTTGGCGGTGTCTTTACACGCTCCCACGGATGAATTAAGAGAGCAACTGGTACCATTGAATAAAAAATACAACATTGCCAGTTTACTGGCAGCTTGTCGTGAGTTTGTTGCCGATAAGAAAAAAGCACGAATAACCTTCGAATATACAGTGATAGGTGATGTTAATGATGGCGCTGAGCAAGCACGCGCATTAACGCGATTGTTACGTGATATCCCTTGTAAGATTAATTTAATTCCCTTTAATCCGTTTCCGGGCACACGCTATAAGTCACCAAGCGCTAAAAAAGTCGACCAGTTCAAAGAAATATGTATGGCGGCGGGCTACATTTGCACCGTGCGTAAAACCCGTGGTGATGACATTGCCGCTGCATGCGGTCAATTGGCAGGTGAGTTTATGGATCGAACGCGGCGTTCTGCAAACATCACCAAGAAAATACCTTTGGAGGTTCGATGAAACACTGTTTTTTATGTCTCAGCATGATGTTGTTGGTGGCTTGTGCTCAAACCGGGCCCGCTACCGGATATGACGAGCCCACCAATCGATCTGATCCAAACAGTCCGGCGATGTTAAATGTCAGAATGGGTGTAGCCTATTTTGAACGCCAGGATTACGATTTGGCGCTAGAGAAGCTAAAGCGTGCAATTGCTATGGATCCCAAATTAGCCATTGCCCATTCAGCTCTGGCCTTGGTTTATAGCACCATGGGTGCAGGAAATGAAGCTTCAAAACATTACAAGGCCTCGGTCAAATTTGCGCCCAACGATCCCATTATTTTAAATAATTATGGTACTTTTTTATGCCAGCAAGGTGATTATAAAAAGGCCCTCGAATTCTATCAAAGAACATTAGCCAATCCATTTTATAAAACACCTGAAACGGTGCATGAAAATGCCGGCGTTTGTTTAATGAAAGATGATTTGTTCGATGAGGCTGAACGACATTTTCGAGCGGCTTTATCGGTTAATCCCGAAATGACCGTGTCACTCTACAATATGGCTATTTTAAGTGCCGGCCAGGATCGGCCTCTTAAAGCCCGCGCTTTTATTCAGCGATTGTCTCGATTACAAGCCTTGGATGAGCGTATGTTGACAGTTGCCTATCAAGTAGAGCGAAAATTAGGCAACGAAAATGAGGCCAATAAGTATTTAACACAATTGAGAAAATTAAAATAACCCCACAAAACGTGGTAACAAACACATAGATAACCATGACAGATAGTAAATCAAGCAAACTGACAATCGAACAATTAAGTGCCCACAGAGATAAGCAGGGTCTGTCTGTGGCTGAGGTGGCTAATCGCATTAAAGTCAGTCGTGAAATCATCAATTACATTGAAGAAGGTGAGTTCAATCGCATCGGTTCACCCACGTTTATTCGTGGCCATGTGGGTAATTACGCCAAAGAAATTGGCCTGGACCCGCGATCTGTTCTCAGTTTAGTCCCTGAAGAGCATTTAAAGCCTTTTGAAATGAAACTATCCTCCAGTAAAGTTTCAAACCCCTTATCACGGGTAAAAACCCAATCAGGCGGCTTTGGTCGTTATGTGCTGGGAACATTTTTAGTGGCTGCTTTGGGTTTGAGTTTTTATTTTGTTTATGACAAATGGGACAATGGCCAACAAGACAATGTTATTCAAACCGTACAATTAAACCAAGACACATCCACTAAAGATAATAATAAACAGAAAAAAGTGATTTACTCATCTTTACTTCCGCAAGCTGATTTACCGGAACAGCAGGCTGTCCAGGAAGAGAATATCGAAGCTGTTGACCATGATGAGAAATCTGAAATCATGACAGAAAGTTTTGATGGCGATACAGAGCCATCAGAAACACCAATGGATGAGGCTGACAGTGATGCTGTTGAAGCACCGCAGCAAACTGATGCAGTCAATCAAGATGAGTCAGATAAGCCCATGTATTCCATACACTTTAATTTGGCTGAGCAAGCGTGGGTGTCCGTTAAAACCCAAAGTGGTACCCCTGTGATCACTGATTTGATTGGTCCCGGCGAGCGTCACTATTCAGCCAATGAGGCGATGCATTTTCGCATCGGTAATGCCTCTAATACTGAGTTAAAAATCAATGGTGTTGAGGTTGATATGAGTCAAAATACCCGACAAAACGTGGCAGATTTCAACTGGCCGAAAGATCAAGATTAAACGGTTACCTTAAGATACAACCGTAAATTTAAAAAATTCTGAAACAGCTCATGACGTGGCGAGCCCTGTCATATAAAATAGCCTGTGATTCTTTGAAAATAAGGTAAATACTTGAGCAAAAAAGTTAAACGTCTCCGTGGCATGTATGATGTCACTCCGGATCGTGTCTGGGTTTGGCAAAAGCTGGAAAGCATTGTCACCGGATTATTGAAACAATACGGTTACCAAGAAATTCGTTTCCCACTGATAGAAAAAACCGCCCTGTTCCAAACAGCCATCGGTGAAGTCACTGATGTGGTTGAAAAGGAAATGTTTACCTTTACCGATCGTAAAGAGGTGTCCATTAGTTTACGCCCTGAAGGCACCGCATCCACAGTGCGAGCGGTGTTAGAAAATGGATTGATTTTTAATGAACCTCAGAAGTTGTGGTATGCGGGACCGATGTTTCGGTATGAAAAGCCGCAAAAGGGAAGAAATCGTCAATTTTCACAAATTGGTGTGGAGGTTTTTGGTTATCCGGATGCGGATGCCGATGCTGAGCTTTTGTTGATGACCCACAGAATGTGGCAGTTGTTGGGTATAGAACATGTTCGGCTGGAAATTAACAGTTTAGGTTCCAGCGAATGCCGAGCGGCTTATCGTCAGATTTTAATTGATTACTTTGAACAGCATCTTGATGTGTTGGACAGCGAAGCAAAAAACCGGCTGCACAGTAATCCATTGCGATTATTAGATTCTAAAAATCCTGAGATGCAATCTGTTATTCAACAAGCGCCGACCATTCAAGATCATTTAAGCGAAGCCTCACAAGCACATTTCAGCAAGCTTTGTCATATTTTGGATACTTGTGGTGTTTCATACCATGTCAACCCAAGGTTGGTTCGTGGCTTAGATTATTACACCCATAATGTATTTGAATGGATAACCGAAGATTTGGGTGCACAAGGCACTTTGTGTGCCGGTGGCCGTTATGATGCGCTGGTGGAAATGCAAGGTGGTAAACCCACACCGGCAACCGGTTTTGCCATGGGTCTTGACCGCTTGGTTGAATTAATCGTCGATAAAAATCTGTGGCAGCCTGATCCATTAACAGATATATATGTGGTTTGGGATAAGCAGGTTGAGGTTGATAAAGTCATGGCGATAACCGAACAGTTACGCCATGATTTGCCGACACTCACCATCATGATGCATTTAGGTAGCGCTTCATTCAAATCCCAATTCAAAAAAGCCGATAAAACCGGTGCCCAGTTTGCATTGATTTTTGGGCCTGAAGAAATGTCGCAGCAATTAATATCTGTTAAAGCCATGCAGGATCGGAATTTGCCGCAGCAACAATTGTCTTACCCAGCTGTGGTGTCTTTTTTAAAGCAACAGTTAACCGGATAAATTATGGATCAAGAACTTAAACAACGCTTAATCGGAGCCTCAGTTATCATCGCTTTGGCGGTCATTTTTATTCCTATGTTGTTTGATGGTGAGGTTGAAAAAACAGGTGATAAAAAAATTGATATTGTTATTCCTGAGTCTGGTCGGCACGAATTAACTGTGAAGACATTCTCTTTGGATGATGAGCAACAAAATCCAGAAGTAGATAAACAAAGTGTGCCTGAAACAGAACTTAATTTGGTTGATGGTGCTGTGGTGTCCCGTGAAACCGTCAGTGGAAATGGTTTAATTGACCCCCTCCCAAAGACCACTGATACAAATCAAACTGATTCAGATAAAGATGCACGCCAAGACACAAAAAATTCGATGGCTGTAGTCACTGATGTCAGCGATGATGATATTGAACAAGATGACCTTGATGAAGCGACTGTGGATACGACACCCGCAGAAAAACCCAAAGAATTAAGTACAGCAGCAGATAATCAAAGCGAAACCACAGCGGTCAGTACTACCGATCAACAAGACAAAATCATATATCGGGTTAAATTGGGTAGTTTTTCGAAAGCCGATAATGCCCAACAAGTCAAAAATAAATTAGCACAACAAGGCATTGGTTCTTTGGTTGAGCCGGCACCGGATAGGGCTTTGTATCGCGTCTGGTCTGATGCCTTGTATCAAGATAAGAATAAAGCCAACGAATATGTGACGGCTGTTAATAAACTTAAATTGAACATTGGGAGTCCTAAAGTTATTACCGTTAGTGAGGCGGAGGTCAAAGCAAGTGCTGATCAGGGGCAACTGGGTTGGGTGGTACAATTAGGTAGTTTTGCAGCCAAAGACAATGCCCTCGATTTACGCAATAAACTTAAATTAGCCGGTTTTGTGGCGTTTGTCGATCAGGTGAATAACAGTCAAGGTGAAATCCGTTACCGTTTGCGGGTCGGGCCTGTTAACAGCCGTGATCAAGCCGATCAAATGAAACAACAAATCAGTGAAAAATTAAAATTAGACGGTTTAGTCAAAACCCATGAGTTAGCGACTTTGGTGGATTAACGATGAATTGGTTTGACTTAACCATCTTAGCTATTTTACTGATATCGGTGGTGGTCAGTTTATTCCGTGGTTTAATTCGTGAAGTGATGTCACTTATTATTTGGGTGGCTGCTTTTTGGCTGGCTTGGCATTATGTGGATGTCGGTGCTAACTGGTTACAAGCCTATATTGAGTTACCTTCAGCGAGACATTTGATTGCATTTGTGGCTTTGTTTTTATCGGCTTTGATCGTTGGTGGTTTAATTAACTTTTTATTGGGTAAAATTATTTCCGGCACCGGATTAACCGGAACTGACCGATTTTTAGGTATGTTTTTTGGCTTATTACGTGGTGCTGTGGCGGTGACTGCCATGGTGCTATTTTTACAGGCTACACCTTTATCGAGTGACCCATGGTGGCAACAATCCACCTTACAACCGCACTTTTCTAAATTAGCCGATTGGGTCAAGCAAAGAATGCCTGACGACATAGGAGAATATTTTTCTTTTATGAACGATGAAACCATCCAACAATCATTACGTTCAGGATTACCGACCAATAATGAATCAGAAACCTCGAAACCTGCACCCAATGATAATCAACCTCAGCCTCAACCGGTACCGCAACAACCGGATCAGCAATAAAAGGAGCTAAACAAATATGTGTGGAATTGTGGGTATTATGGCCAATCACGAAGTGGCCTCAACCATTTATGAATGTTTAACCATCTTACAACACCGCGGCCAAGATGCTGCCGGTATTGCCACCTGTCACGGCCGTAAACTAGAATTGGTCAAAAATAATGGCTTAGTCAGTGATGTTTTTAAAAGCAAGAACACCGAAAAGCTGAAAGGAAATGCCGGTATTGGACATGTGCGTTATCCGACAGCCGGATCCAGTGATTATGAAGAGGCTCAGCCCTTTTATGTTAATTCTCCTTTTGGAATTGCTTTTGCTCATAATGGTAATTTACATAACACCGAACAGTTAACCCGTGAATTATTTGCAGAAGACAGGCGTCATATTAATACCCGCTCCGATTCCGAAGTGTTGCTTAATATATTTGCTCATGAATTGGCTAACGCATCAGGTTTAAAAATCACCCCCGAGGCCATTTTCCATGCCGTTAAGCGTGTCCATCAACGTTGCCAGGGTGCCTATGCCGGGGTCTTAATAATTCCTGGGTACGGTATTGTGGCATTTCGTGACCCCAATGGTATCCGCCCTTTGGTTTACGGTGTGCGCCGTTCAGAAGAGGGTGATGAATATATGGTTGCTTCAGAAAGTGTGGCGCTGGATTTGCATCATTTTGATCTGGTGTCTGATGTGGCTCCCGGGGAAGCCATTATTATCACCAACGACCGTCAAGTTCATCGACAAGTATGTGCCGATAAAACCCAATTATCGCCCTGTGTCTTTGAATTCGTCTATTTTGCTCGTCCCGATTCCATGATTGATGATGTGTCCGTCTATAAAGCGCGGTTACGTATGGGTGAAAAGCTGGCAGAACGTATTAAAGAACGCTGGTCTGATGAAGACATTGATGTGGTGATTCCAATCCCTGAATCATCGCGCACCGCCGCCATTCCTTTGGCACATGCATTGAATTTAAAATTTCGCGAAGGCTTTATTAAAAACAGGTACATTGGCCGCACCTTTATTATGCCTGGTCAAGAGCAACGAATTCAATCGGTTCGACGAAAGTTGAATGCTGTGGAATTGGAATTTCGCGGTAAGAATGTGCTGTTGATAGACGACTCCATTGTGCGTGGTACCACCTCACAACAAATCATTCAAATGGCGCGTGACTCGGGTGCCAAAAAAGTCTTTTTTGCCTCTGCTGCACCACCAGTGCGTTATCCAAATGTGTATGGCATCGATATGCCTGTCTCAGACGAATTAATAGCACACAATCGCACTGAAGACGAAATCTGTCAATTACTGGGTGCGGATGGGTTAATTTATCAAACTTTAGAGGATTTAGAAGCTGCATGTTGGGAAGGTAACCCTAAAATTGACCGTTTTGATTCTTCCTGTTTTTCTAACGATTATGTGACTGATGTGGCAGATGAATATTTTGTTAGTATCGGTTTAAACCGCAGTGATTTAGCAAAACAACACAATGGCGAGTGAAACAACAGATTGTGATGTAATCATTGTTGGTGGTGGTATGGTTGGTTTAGCAACAGCCTTATCGCTGGCTTCTCAGGACTACCGTGTGCACTTGCTGGAGGCCGGTGAGCCACAGCAAGTGAAGACCGATACCCATCCGAGTTTTGATGATCGAACGTTGGTTGTGAACCCGGCCTCGCAGTTATTTTGGGAGAAATTAGGTGTATGGTCTGAGTTAGCGCCCCACAGTACAGTTGTTAATTCTGTTCATGTTAGTCAAAATGGACGGTTTGGCGCAGTTCGCTTTAATCATGATGCTATGCATGTTCCTCATTTGGCGCATGTGATTGAGGCTAGGGTCTTAGGTCGGTTGTTATGGGAAAAAGTGTACCGTCATAAGCACATTCAATTAACCGCCCCGGCAAAGTTAACGCACTTTACTGCCGATGAAAAAAGTATTCAGGTTCATTATCAACAAGATGCGCAGCAGAAAAATCAACGGGCATTGTTGCTGTTAGCAGCTGATGGGGCGCGTTCTTTTGTGCGTGAACAATTAAATTTGCCCACAATCACTAAAAACTACCACCGGACTGCCATCATTGCCAACGTTGCCACAGAATTATCCCATCATCAATGTGCATACGAACGACTCACGGCATCAGGACCAATGGCGTTATTGCCATTTCATGATCGTTTGGGACTGGTATGGACTTTACCTCAAGAGCAAGCGAAACAGATGCTAGATACAGATGATGCGACATTTATGGATGCTTTACAACACGCCATGGGTCATCGCTTAGGTCGCATAACTCGAGTTGGCCAGCGCAGTAGTTATCCGCTTTATCGCATCACAGTTCCACAGCAATACAAGAGTCGGGTTTTATTAATAGGTAATGCCGCACATACGGTGTCTCCGGTATCGGCACAAGGTTTAAATCTGGGCGTTCGCGGAATTCAGCGGTTAATGGCAGCGCTCAGCGATGCCCGAAAGCAAAATCACGATATCGGTAGTGATCTTGTACTGGAGGCGTATCAGCAACAATCTTGGCCAGACCAGCAGCGAATTTTACAGTACACCGATGACTTAATGACGTGGTTTAAGTTGGATGTTCCGGTGATTAACGGTTTACGTGGTTTGGGGATGTTGGCGGTGGATAGTTCCTTGTTGTTAAAAAAGCAATTTTATCGACTGGCCGGTGGTTTTTGAGGTGATTAATCATGTATAAATTTGACGTAATTATTAGTGGTGGAGGTATGGTGGGTGCTGTGTGTGCCAATGCCATGGCTGCTGCCGACTTTAAGGTGGCCATGATTGAGGCAGCGCCGCAGGTTAGTTGTCAGTCCGATGATGAACGAAGTTTGCGGGTATCTGCGATAGCCGATAAACATCTCAACTTTTTCAAGGCGTTAGGCATTCAGGCTCACATAGATGGCGAACGCATGGGTTATTACCAGAATATGATGGTCTGGGATAACCACAGCCGTGGTCATTTAGATTTCACTGGTGATAATGGTACTGATTTAGGGGCCATTATTGAAAACAAGTGGGTGGTTTATGCGGCACAAAAGAAGCTACAAAATAATGATCATGTAGCAGTATTATATAATCACACCATCCAGTCTTTTGAACAATCAGATCGTCAAGTAACAGTATCACTTGATAACAATGAACGGCTTCAAGGTCGTTTACTGATAGCCTGTGAAGGTGCCCGATCGCCGTTACGTGAAATGGCTGGTATAACTGTGCGCACTAACAGTTACCGACAATTCGCCATTGTCTGTTATTTACAAATAGAGAATGCGCCACAGCGCACAGCGTTACAAGCGTTTAATCACAGTGGACCGGTGGCATTATTACCAGTTAAAGACGATGTATTCTCTTTGGTATGGACTTGCGATGAAGATTATTATCAACAATGGTTAGACGCTGAAGAAAGTCACTTTATCGCAGGTTTACAAGCGCACATACGCCGCGATTTTGGTGCCATCAAAGTTATCAGTGATCGAGCAGCTTTCCCGTTACGGCAAATGTATGCCAATGAGACCATACAAAATCGTTTGGTGCTTTTGGGTGACAGTGCCCATGTGGTGCATCCTTTGGCCGGACAAGGCGTGAATTTAGGTCTCAGTGATGTGGTTGAATTAGTCAGGCAGATTAAAGACATTAATCTGCGAGATACAGAAGCATTAAAGCAGGCTCTAAAACGTTATTATCGCCGACGCCAAAGTGAGGTATTGGCCACCTCAGAATTAATGAGTTTTTTACAGCGTTTTTATGCCATTGATCAGCCGGCACTCACTTGGTTACGTGGCACCGGCATGAACTTGGTGAATGGATTTAAACCATTAAAAAACTGGTTAGTGACGCAAGCAGGTAGCTAGCTTATTTTTGGGTCGTCACTTGACCTTGACTGTCTGCGATTAAAGTTATATCGGCACCGCGACGCGCAAATAGACCGTTACTCACCACCCCGGAAATGGCGTTAATCTGCTGTTCTAAACTAATGGGGTCGGTTATGGTTAAGTTTTTAACATCAATGATTTCATTGCCGTTGTCGGTCACAAAACCTTGTCGGAATACCGGTTGACCGCCTAATGCCACCAACTTTCTGGCCACCAAACTACGCGCCATGGGAATGACTTCTACCGGTAAAGGAAAACCACCTAATATGTCCACCCGTTTTGTTTCATCGATAAGACAAATAAACTTTTCAGCGGCTTCAGCCAAGACTTTTTCTCGGGTTAATGCACCGCCGCCGCCTTTAATGAGTCGATTATGGGCATCGCATTCATCGGCGCCATCAAAATAAAGCAAAATATCACCGGTTTGATTCAAATCTTTTACATGAAAGCCATGGGCTTTAAGTTTAGCAGTGGTGGCTTCTGAGCTTGACACCACAGCATCAACCCGACTTTTTACAGTGCTGAGCAAATCGATAAAATGATTAACGGTTGAACCGGTGCCCATACCGATTAACATATCGTATTCATCTAAATACTCTAAGGCGGCACGTGCCACCGCTTTTTTCATGTCGTCATTACTCATAGTGTTAACCATTGTTGTTCAGTTATTATGCCTTGAAGTTTAACATCCCAGGGGTCGATGGGCAATTTATCAAGTTGTTGTAGGGCATGTGCCACGCCAACCAACATTGTACCAGTATTATCGGCAAAATAACGATCATAAAATCCACCGCCCATTCCTAAGCGATGGCCTTTGTCGTCAAAACCCAGCAATGGCAACAAGCACAAGTCTAATTTAGGTGCCTGATAATCAGCGATAAATTCAGGTTGTGTTAAACCATAATGGGTTGTTGTTAGCGGTGTATGGGGGGAATATAAATGAAATTGCATTGTGTTCTTATAAATCGCAGGAATATAAAACAACTTATCAAAGGTTAATAATGCACTTAAATCCACTTCATTGTTAATCGGTAGGTATAAACCAATGTGTTTTGATTGTGTCCATACATCACTGTTAATCAGTTTTTCGACGATGATTTGAGAGTTTTTTTGCACTTGCTCAGCCGATAAGGCCTGTCTAAGTTGACGTAAGTGTCGTCGTAGTTGTTGTTTCTGTTGAGATTGATCTGCTGAAGGCATGGTTAGAAAATGAAAGATGTTGACCGTTGGTGCCGTTGACTATTGGCGTCCTTGGTACCAAAGGTACAAGGCGGAAACCTCTCAATATCTAAGGCTTCTCACTGCAAATGGTGAGCTGGCACACGGATAATTGATTCCGGTTTCCTGTGGTTTTCAATTAGGGCCAAGGCATATGCAAATAGCTCTCGAACACCACAGTCAACATCATTAGGATCCATTTTAGTCGTTCGCAATGGCCTGTTCAAGCTTACCATTAAGTTTTTTTATGGTGCTCATGACTTCGGAGTCATATTGTTGGTTTAAAGATTGTGCTTTAATAAGTTCGTGCGCTATGTTCATGGCTGACATTAATGCGATTTTCTCATGTGAGAGGGTGCTGTTGTTCTGCTTAATTTCTCGCATGGTACTGTCAAGATAATCTGCAGCCATCAGTAACGACGGCCTTTCTTCCGGCTCGCAACTGAAGGGATATTCCCGATTGAGTAATTTAACCGTTATACGTTCTTTACTCATACCACTTGCTCCAGGTTTCTTAAGCGCGAAATCATAGACTCCAATCGGGTTTTAGCTTGATCGTTTTTCTGCATGAGCTGGGCTTTTTCATGGGTCAGCTCTTCCATTCGAGTTCGCAGTGCGTTATTTTCAATGGAAAACTGTTCGATTTTTTCGAGACATTTTTCAATGTTTTTCTCTAATTCTTTTATGTCGTTCATAGATTTATTGAGCCATTAAAATATTTAAAAATCCTTGATGCCTAAACGTTTTATCCCCATAATGCACACCAGTTACAGGAATCCCCCGATATCAGGTGGTTTTCTACCGATTTAATATAATTTGTTAACGATAAAAGGTCAATGAACTTATTAGATTATTGTGGCAAGTTTATGAAAAATCTATAAAATATATGAAAATTCCCTATCAAGCATTTGCCGCACACTTAAAATCCTTGGAGGTTTTAGCCTCGCCGGCAGAATTACATGCCCAGGCCAGTGCCATGCTTTGTTTTAATGCTGACACCCACTTTAAAAACTGGTTACAGTTAACAATGGCTGATTTTTGCTTGTCAGAGACTGCGCCGGAAGCGGTTACAGAGGTTTTTTCGGCGGTTTTTGAGTTGGCTAAAAAAGAATTAAAAGATCCTGAATATGGTTACTATTTAATTTTACCCGATGACAATGACGATTTGGCGATACGGTTAAAGGCCGTGTCAGATTGGGTCAACGCTTTTTTATCCGGGATTGGACAAGCGGGTTTTAGTTATGCGGGTTTAACCGAAGAAAGCCGTGAATTTATCAGTGATTTAAATGCCATAGGACAACTGGATAATCAGGTTGAAGGGGTAGAAAGTGACGAGTTGGATTATCAACAAGTGGTAGAATATATTCGTTGCGGGGTGATGTTGTTATACACCGAATTAAATCATATTCAGCCAGCATCACAGCGGCTGAATTAATCAGGTCTTCAACGACCGGTGAGAATGGGTAAACTTCTGCATAAATTACTTGCAAGTTGGCAGGTAATTAAGTAACATTCCCGCACTTTGTGAATGGCCGAGCCTTGGATGGCAGTTTCAAGTCAGGCCCAGGTTCAGATAACGTAGAAAAATATGAAAACATTTAGCGCAAAAGCGGAAGAAATTAACCGTGAATGGTTCTTAATCGATGCCGAAGGTAAAACTTTAGGTAGAATGGCGACTGAAATCGCTACCAGACTTCGGGGCAAACACAAGCCTGAATACACCCCTCATGTGGATACCGGTGACTACATTGTGGTCATCAATGCCGAAAAAGTGGCTGTTACCGGCAATAAAATGAATGCTAAAGTTTATCAGCATCATACCGGTTATGTGGGTAACTTAAAAACCATCGGCTTAAAGGATATGTTGGCAAAACACCCTGAGCGGGTGATTGAGAAAGCCGTTAAAGGCATGTTACCCAAAAACACATTGGGTCGACAAATGTATCGAAAATTAAAAGTCTATGCCGGCAATGAGCACCCTCATGCTGCGCAAGAACCCAAAGCTTTAGAGGTATAAACATGGCAACAGAACAATATTACGGAACAGGACGTAGAAAATCTTCTTCAGCACGTGTGTTTTTAACACCGGGTTCAGGCAAGATTATGATTAATGACAAAGACATTAAAGATTATTTTGGTCGAGAAACAGCACGTATGTTAGCTCGTCAGCCATTAGAGAAATTAGGCTTAAATGATCAGTTTGATGTCAGATGTACGGTTGTTGGCGGTGGTATCACCGGTCAAGCAGGCGCCATTCGTTTGGGCTTGTCACGTGCATTGTTAGAGTCTGATGAGTCACTTAAAGGGCCGTTAAAAGAATACAATTTCTTGACACGGGATGCCCGTAAAGTGGAAAGAAAGAAAGTCGGCTTACGCAAAGCCCGTCGCTCGGTACAGTTCTCCAAGCGTTAATTTCTTTTTACAAGAGATTCAAAAAACCGGTCTTTATGGCCGGTTTTTTTATGCCTGAAAATTATATACTTCCCACTTGTTAGTGAAAATTTGCTATATTAAGTGAACTGCATCATAAAAACATAATTCAACGCTTGCTAAAATTGTGAAAATTACCTATCGGTGAACAATGTCAACAGCACATTACCCTCATAAATCACAAGGCTTTAGTGTCCTGACCCTGCTTTCATATGTTGTTGTATTTTTTTGTTTTAATGGTTTTTTAGGTTGGCTGTTTTTACAATCATTACCGCTTAAATCTGAGTTCGATTTCTTGTTAATTGGTATTTACGGTGTTTTATCCGTCGTCTCATACTATTATTTTGTGGTGAATGATTTGCTGGCCGCCCAATTGCGCGGGCGTTCCATGGCGTTGGGGTTTTTGTTTGGACATGGTGCCTTCGCTTTTATTGGCTTTGCGCAAATATTCCAGCTACCGGAAAATATGGTGTGGTATATCAGTGGCGTTTTACTGGTTGCCGCTTATGTCTTTGGCGCCTATGGCGCCACTCGGTTTTCTCGTTACAATAGTCGCACCCGCGAGTTGATGCGAATAAAAAGTGAAACCGATGAATTAACGGGTTTATATAATCGCCGTCATTTTACACAGTTTCATCAGAACCTATTAGATAACTCACGCCGTTTGTCACAACCAATTTCAGTACTCATGTTTGATTTAGATGACTTCAAACGTGTCAATGATGGCTTAGGACATGCGGCCGGCGATGTGGTGTTAATTGAAATCAGTCGCATCATGGCAAAATGCTTAAGAAAATCTGACCTTGCTTATCGTTGGGGTGGGGAAGAATTTTTGGTGTTATTGCCACAAACAAAGTTAACAGATGGCAAGCAAGTGGCGGATAAGATTATTCAACAAGTTGCAGAGCAGGTTATTTATTATCATCAGCACGAAATACAATTAACAATTAGTGCCGGGGTTGCAGAGCATAATCAACAAGAAGACCACTTACAACAAACCATTAGACGGGCAGATCAAGCGCTGTATCAAGCCAAACAACAAGGTAAGAATCAAGCCGTTACTGCTGCTTCGGCAGTAACCGCATTGGGCTTAGTGACGATGAGTGAAATCTGATAACTATTCATACAAACCGCCGCTACCTGATTCCTGATAACGGCGGTCAATCTCAGTTAGTCGCTATGAAATGATTCACTTTGCTCCGCTTTTTGCGTTAACAGTTTAGCCGGCTCGAAACGAATGCCATGTTGTCGCGCTAAACTTTGTAAAGTTTCTACAATATCGGCAGCACCACGGCTATCAATGTATCTAAATGGACCACCGGTGAAGGGCGGAAATCCAAGTCCCAAAATCGCGGCTAAATCACCATCATCAGCATTGGCTAAAATACCTTCCTCAAGACACAGCACACACTCATTAACAAAAGTCAGACCGATGCGATTTTGAATGGTGGTTTTGTCTATGGTTTTTCGTTCTTCACCGCCAAAGTACTGATAAATGTCAGTATTGACAGATTTTTTGCCTTTTTTAGGATATTGGTAAAAACCTTTACCTGATTTGCGACCATAAAGTTTGGCTTCGGCCAGTTTTTGTACGGTGTCATCTTGTTCAATACCCCGTTCCATAAACATCTCACCTAAAGCACCCCGCGCGATGTGCGCACCCACGTCAATCCCCACTTCATCCATTAATGCCAACGGTCCGACCGGAAAACCCCAGTCTTTCATGGCATTATCCACATCTTCAATTTTAGCGCCATCATGTAAAACTTTGATGGCTTCATGGGTCATGGCTGACAGGACTCGTGTGGTATAAAACCCAGGACCATCTTTGACCACCACCACGGTTTTGCCTTGTTTTATGCCCACATTGATGGCCATTTGACGGGCTTTTTTTGCGGTTTTGTCGGTCACAATGACTTCCAATAAAGGCATTTTAGGCACTGGTGAGAAATAATGCATACCCACCACATTTTGCGGGTTAGCGGCTTTTTCGGTGATGTCAGCTAACGGTAATGAGGAGGTGTTGCTGGCAAATACCGTACTTTTCTTACAGCGCTGCTCAACATCAGCTAAGATTTTTTGTTTCAAGCCTAAATCTTCGAAAACCGCTTCAATAATTAAATCAGCTTCACAAATGGCTTCCTCATCAATGGTTGTTTCAATTTTCGCCATCAATTGGTCTCGCTCAACACCAGTCATGGCTTTTTTGTTGACCAGTTTTGTAAAATCATCCCAAATTGTTTTTAAGGCAGAAGCAATGCCTTCAGGGTTGATGTCTTTAAGAATGACATGATAGCCATTTTTAATCGAGACTTCGGTAATTCCCGCACCCATAAAACCGGCACCGATCATGGTGATGGCGTCGGTGTTCTCAGTTTTATTGTTGTTTTTTAATTTTTTATTGTCTTGAATGGCCAAAAATAAGCGTATCAGGTTTTGCGAGACCGGTGAAGCATGTAATTCACCAAAAGCCATGGCTTCGGCTTCCAATCCCGCCTGTAATCCATCTTCTAAACCGATTTCAACACAGTCCAGGATTTTTAAAGGCGCCGGGTAATTGCCACGGGTTTTTTTCATCACTGTTTCGCGGGCCTTTTTAAGTACATAATTACGGCCAACTGAGGTGCTAAGAGCTTTATCTACCAGTGTTTGTTTTTTGGGTCTGCGTTTAACCGGGCTCTCAGCCTGTTTTAATGCCGCTTGATAAAGTCCTTCTTTATGGATGAGTTCATCCACCAGGCCATTTTTCTTGGCGCTGTAAGGGTAAATGTTTTTACCGGTTAGTAGAGCATCTAAGCCATATCGTAAGGAGGTTAATTTAATGATGCGCTGAGTGCCGCCACCGCCGGGTAATAATCCCAGTTTCATTTCCGGTAAGCCAAATACAGTTTTTTCATCCGTGGTGGCAATGCGGTAATGACACGCCATGGCCACTTCCAGGCCGCCACCTAAGCAAGCACCGTTAATGGCAGCAATGACGGGTTTTTTGAGCTGACTTAATCGACTGAGGATTTGATTGCCTTCACGGGATAATTTCTCTGCTTCTTCAGAGGTTTCCATGCGTTGAAAATCTTTGATGTCAGCGCCGGCAATAAAGCAATTGGGTTTTTTGGAGATTAAAATAGCGGCTTTAATGTCGCCGTTTTGTTCAATGGTGTCGAGTAAGCCGCGAAAGTCATCCAGCATGGCCACAGATAAGGTGTTCACTTCAGAACCCGGTTGGTCCATCCAAATGGTGGCAATATTATTGTCTATAACTAATTCAAAATTGGCCATGATGTTATCCTATTTTTTTCAGTAAAATTGAAGAACCCAATCCACCGGCAGCGCAAGCGCTGATCAGTGCGTATTGGCCGTTTGATTGCAGTAAGCGCCGTTTGGCAGCGGTTAATAAGCGGCTTCCGGTGGCACCAAAAGGGTGACCTAACGACAGTGAGCCGCCTTGGGTGTTGATTTTTTCCATGGGAATCTCTCCCACCGGTTTATCTAAACCCAATCGGTTTTTACAAAATTCCTTATCTTGTAAGGCGGCTAAGTTAGCCAGTACTTGACCGGCAAAAGCCTCGTGTATCTCAAACACATCAATGTCATCTAAAATTAAGCCCGATTCCTTCAGCAATCGACTGATGGTGTAGGCCGGCCCCAATAGCAATTCACCTTTGGGTGTTTGACCGGAATACGCAAACCCTTCAATCACCACCTGCGGGTTAAGGTTTCTTTTCTTCGCCTCTGCTAAGTTCATTAATAAGCTTACAGCAGCACCATCGGTAATGGGTGAGGCGTTGCCGGCCGTTACCGTTCCATGAGGTTTAACAAACACCGGTCTTAAGGATGCCAGCTTTTCCATGGAACTGTCGGCATAAAAAGTGTTGTCTTGCTTGACGACTTCAAACTTAGGCGGAATACTAATAAACTCAACCTCCTGATCAAACTGGCCATCTTGCCAAGCTTTCGCCGCCATTTGGTGCGAGCGCAGGGCATAGGCGTCTTGTTGCTCGCGGCTGATGTTAAATTTGGCCGCCAGTTGATCAGCATCTTGGCCCATGGTTAAACCGGTTGAGAACTCGGCAATGGCCGGTGTCACCGGAACCAATGATTTAAACTTAAATTGTTTGAACACCTGCCAATAATCTTTAAAGCCCTTGGCTTTTTGAGCGGCCATTAAGGTCTTTTTTAATTCATGGGTGATTCGAACCGGCGCATCTGACATTGACTCAACACCGCCGGCCAGGCCAATGTTAATGGCGCCTGACTGAATGTCTTGCGCCGTATTGGTGATGGCGCGGTTACCGGAAATACAAGCCATGGTCACTGTGTATGCCGGTGTTTTCACATCAATACCGGCGCCAATCATGGCTTCTCTGGCGACATTAGACGTGGCTGCATTTTGTATGACGTTGCCCATAATAACCTGGTCGCATTCAGACTGCAGGAAATCATGACGATGCTTCATTTGATTGAGAGCCATTCTACCTAAATCGTAGGCTGACAGGTCTTGGGCTTTGCCGCCCGGCGATTTCATAAATGGTGTGCGAACCCCATCTATAACAGCCACTTGTGAGTCTTTAAATATCATTTTATACGCGTTTAAGATTGAATAACATACATTGTCACCATACGCATGCGTATTGTCAAGTTTTTGCCAGTTGATTGTACTTTGTCGCTGCTTAAAAACACATAATTAAATGGTGGCTGAACAAAACCACTTTACCTGGCTAAAAATAAGCAAATAAAACAGGAAATCCTTAACCTGAAGCGAGTTTTGGTGTAGAATGCGCGCACTTTGGGGTAGGTAAAACTACCTGAGAGGCTTTTGCACAGTACATTGCCATACTTTTTTTCAATAAATGGTACCGTCAATGTGATGTGCAAAGGCCACTTTTAGTTACCCTTTCCCAAATCTACTTTTTAACAAGACAAAAGAAGGCAATCATGACTACAGATTTAAGTAAATACAGAAACATTGGTATTTTCGCACACGTTGATGCAGGTAAAACCACCACCACCGAGCGAATTTTAGGTTTAACCGGTAAAATTCATAAAATGGGTGATACCCATGATGGCGATGCCACCACAGATTTTATGGATCAAGAACGTGAACGTGGTATTACCATTCAGTCCGCAGCCACCAGTTGTATGTGGAATGATCACCGCTTAAATATCATTGACACTCCGGGTCACGTTGACTTCACCGTTGAAGTTTACCGTTCTTTAAAAGTATTGGACGGTGGTGTGGGTGTTTTTTGTGGTTCGGGTGGTGTTGAGCCTCAATCTGAAACTAACTGGCGCTATGCCAATGATTCAAAAGTTGCTCGTATCATTTTTGTTAACAAATTAGATCGTATTGGTGCTAACTTTTTAGACGTTGTTAAACAGGTTAAAGAAGTTCTAGGCGCGACACCGTTGGTGATGACACTGCCGATTGGTCGTGAAGATGAATTCACCGGCGTGGTTGATGTTCTTGAACGTAAAGCCTACATTTGGGATGGCAGCGGCGATCCGTTGGCTTATACAGTTGAAGACGTACCTGCTGATATGGTTGACGAAGTTGAAGAGTACCGTGAAGCCATGATTGAAACAGCGTTGGAACAGGACGATGAAGCCTTAGAAAAATACTTAGAAGGTGAAGAGCCTTCAATTGAAACCATTAAGGCTTGTATCCGCAAAGGTACCAACAAACTGGCATTCTTCCCAACCTATTGTGGTTCAGCCTTTAAAAATAAAGGTGTTCAATTGGTATTGGATGCGGTGGTTGATTATCTGCCGGCACCGACAGAAGTGCCGCCACAACCTGAAGTGGATTTAGAAGGTAATGAAACCGGCGAGTTTGCGATTGTTGATCCGAAAGAACCTTTACGCGCATTGGCGTTTAAAATTATGGATGACCGTTATGGTGCCTTAACCTTTATTCGAATTTATTCGGGTATATTAGAAAAAGGCATGACTGTCCTCAACACTTTTACCGGTAAAACCGAAAGAATTGGTCGAATTGTGGAAATGCATGCCGACGCTCGGATTGAATTAGAACGTGCACAAGCCGGTGATATTGTGGCCGTTTTGGGTATGAAAAATGTGCAAACCGGTCACACCTTATGTGATCCGAATGACCCGGCCACTTTAGAACCAATGGTATTTCCGGATCCGGTTATTTCGATGGCTGTGGCCCCTAAAGATAAAGCGGCGGCTGAAAAGTTAGGTGTTGTACTGGGTAAAATGGTCAAAGAAGATCCTTCTTTCCAGGTTGAAACTGACATTGATTCCGGCGAAACCATTCTAAAAGGTATGGGTGAATTACACTTAGATATTAAAGTCGATATCTTAAAGCGTACCCATGGTGTTGAAGTTGAAGTTGGTCAGCCACAAGTGGCGTACCGAGAAGCCATTACTGCGCCAATTACAGACTCTTATACCCATAAGAAACAATCCGGTGGTTCCGGTCAGTTTGGTAAAATTGACTACACCATTGAGCCCGGTGAAACAGGTTCCGGTTATGTGTTTGAATCCACAGTGACCGGTGGTAACGTACCTAAAGAATACTGGCAAGCCATTGAAAAAGGCTTTAAGAGCTGTATGGTTGAAGGTACTTTGGCCGGCTATCCTTTGCAGGATCTGAAATTCACTTTACAGGACGGTCAGTATCATGCGGTTGACTCATCAACCATGGCCTTTGAAGCCGCCTCTAAAGGCGCTTACCGTCAATCGATTCCAAAAGCGAAACCGCAACTCATGGAGCCGATTATGAAAGTGGACGTTTATACGCCGGATGATCATGTGGGTGATGTGATTGGTGACTTAAATCGCCGTCGCGGTATGATCAAATCACAAGATCCAACAGCCACAGCAGTTCGTATTAAAGCCGATGTGCCGTTATCTGAAATGTTTGGTTATATTGGCTCATTGCGTACCATGACTTCAGGTCGTGGCCAGTTCTCCATGGAGTTCTCGCACTATATGCCTTGTCCTTCTAACATTTCTGAAGAAGTGATTGAAGCGGCAAAAGAGCGTCGTAAAGCCAGTTAATACGGCTTACACGAAACATAGAAAGGGTGGCTTTTAACAGCTGCCCTTTTTTTTGCCTTGCGTTATTATACGGACATGACTGAAATTGATTTTAAACAAAAAATAAATATTGACCGACCTTACGGTGAATCCCTGCCTGAAACCAACTGGCAGACCATTGAACTGGCTTTGGAGAGTGACCGTGGCCGTATTATCAATTCGCCCTCCTTGCGTCGCTTACAACAGAAAACCCAGGTATTCCCATTGGAGCGCAATGCCGCTGTTCGCTCGCGACTAACCCATTCTCTGGAAGTACAACAAAACGGGCGCTATCTGGTGCAAACGGTTTATAAAAAGTTAACAGCTAAAACTGAAGATTACGGCCTGGATGGCGGCCAACAAGCCATCACCTCTTTGGTGGAAATGGCTTGTTTAATGCACGATATTGGTAATCCACCATTTGGCCACTTCGGTGAACAGGTGATATCTAATTGGTTTTGTGATTATTTAACCGATAAATCACACTGGCCAAAGACTGAAGGTGAAGCCGTAGATTCGCTTCAAAAAATCATGCAACGTGATTTATCCACTTTTGAAGGCAACGCCCAGGCCATTCGCTTAACCGCAAAATTACAGCGCATGAATTTAACCTTTGCGCAAACTGCCGCTATCTTAAAGTACAGCCGCAGTAACGAACAATCCGCCACAAAAAATCTCAGCTACATACAGAAAAAAGCCGGCTATTACTTGTCTGAACAAGATTTTGTCAATGACATGTGGCGTTGCGTTTCAGTTGTACCCGGTCATCGTTATCCGTTGACCTATTTAATGGAAGCCGCTGATGACATTGCCTATTGCTTGGCTGATATTGAAGACGCGGTGGAAAAGGACATTATTCCTTTAAGTTATTTGATTGAGTTATTGTTGGTGGCTTTTCAGACAGAGGGCGGAGACATCAGCAAATCATTTTTGGGCCAGAATCCAAATAATTTAGTCAGCTTTAAAGATGTTTTACAAACAGCCTACCAAGACAGCCAACAAGTCAGTATTAACAGCAACCAAGCTTTTTTTATCAAAATTCGGGTGCCCATTATTCACTACCTGGTGAATCATGCCGCGCAACAATTTGTCGAACACATCGAAGCCATTTATCACGGTAATTACAATCGGGCCTTGTTAGAAGACAGCAGTGAAGCCCACCGGCTGTTAAAAACCTTCAAACTAGTGGGCTTAAAGCACGTCTATTGCCACAACGAAGTACAACGCCTGGAACTACAAGGCCAACAAATCATCACCGGCATACTGGACCACAATGCCTCTTTATTAAAGTTATCGACAGAAGAATTCCAAAAATTATTAAGTGACGGCAAACTAACCACTCAGCGTCTGCTCATTAACCGCATGGATCCCAATCATTTAAAAGCCTACCAACTAGCCATGCAAGACGTTGATGCCAACCACAGCCTATGGGATTTCTATCACCGCTGCCGCCTGCTACAAGATCACGTCAGCGCCATGACCGACCACAGCGCCTATGATGAGTATCGGTTGTTGATGGTGAGTGGCTAAGGTTATTAAGCAAATATGGATTTTATTCATGACGCTTAGCTATGATTTTATTGGATGCTTGCCAGATGCCCAAGAAAGGGATATTAATAGTGAACTTGACCATTCTCAATTAAGTCACACAGGATGTTCCATTCAGGTTTCACCCATCCGGCTGATGTAACGATATTTTTATATGTTTATGATATATTTAACCCGTGGTGCATTTGGAGCGATAAATGCTTCATAAGCATATTTTTAATACTTAAAACGTCACGTCATTCCGACTAAGCGAAGCGCATGGAGGAATCTCCTCAAATTTGACGGAAATTTCCATGTTAAGGAGATATCTCCACTCGCTTCGCTCGGTCGATATGACAGTTTTTATTTAGATTTTTTCCAAATGCACCACGGGTTATATTTACTTAAAATTAATTCTTACGGGTAAGATACAGCCCGTATTGACTGACACCAAATAATAAAAGGAGACTTGTTTATGTATTTATCCGTTAATCGCACTTTATTACTGTTTAGCTTTTTTATGTGTTTTACCACTCAGGTGGTTTTGGCTCAGTCCAAGACCTACCCCGATGGCCATGGTGGTGAAGTGACCTTTCCCCAGGGTGATGTGTCTTTTGCCGATGAAGTCATCTATAGCGATACCGGATCAGAACAACCTGTTAAAGATGCCGGCGATCCCGAGGAGGCGCTTGGTCCGCCGAATTATAAAGAAGGTAACAAGCGAGGCTATGTGTCCTTGGGTTGTAGCGGCGAGCTGATATTGAAATTCACTGATAACCAATTGATTGATATTCCCGGTCCTGATTTGTATGTGTTCGAAGTTGGCCCGGCGATTGAGCCCACGGCGTTGGCTGTGTCCAATAACAATAAAGATTGGGTGGGCATTGGTCAAATTGAAGGCGGTAAGTCGGAGATTGATATTGCGCCTTATGTAGACAGTGACATGAGCTTTCGTTATGTCAAATTAATTGACTTAAAAGAACAATGTGGCGGCGATACACCGGGTGCCGACATTGATGCGGTTGGCGCGATTGGCTCATTACAACACATCGCTTTAGACAGTTCGGTGTTATTCAATACCGGCAAATATCAACTCAAGAGCGAAGCAAGCAAAGCGATTGCTGATGCCCTGGCTAATATTGATCAGGCACAAATCCAATCGGTGATTATCAGCGGTCATACGGACAATGTCGGTAGCGCCGAGTCAAACCAAGAGTTATCGAAAAACCGCGCCCAATCTGTCGCAGATTACCTAATTGCCGAAACCGGTATTGAGGAAAACAAGATAACAATCCAAGCCCATGGCGAGAGTGACCCCATTGCCAGTAACGAGACTGAAGAAAGCCGAAGTAAGAACCGCAGGGTAGAGCTGAGTATCCGATCCATCGCCACTGAGACTGCACAGAATGTGGAGCGCATCAGAATCTTAGGTATATGGCGTTCCAAAGATAACCGTCAGACTACACTACGCCAAACCAATGACACCATCAGTGGTGAATACACACAAAAAGGTGGCGGCCAAATTATTGGCGAATTTACCGATGAAACCGTGTTTGAAGGTTTTTGGATCAAAAAAAGCTCTTCACAAACCTGCAAAACCGAAAAAGCAGGTAGCAAATACTGGGGCA
This sequence comes from Marinicella gelatinilytica, assembly GCF_026410405.1. Lineage (GTDB taxonomy): Bacteria > Pseudomonadota > Gammaproteobacteria > Xanthomonadales > Marinicellaceae > Marinicella > Marinicella gelatinilytica. The sequence continues at coordinate 54,287 of NZ_JAPMLN010000017.1, forward strand.
AACTTCTGATCCAGTTTGATTCACCAAACCGCGATGTATTTGACGCCAAATGGTCATATTGTGATGCAGAAAAATGGCAAGGAAACTGGCAGCAAGCAAACAGAATTCTGTGATAAATATCTTTAAGTATTTTTTAGAATGAGAAAGAATGGCAGGTTCTTTATGATTTTTAATTTGGGACATGCATTAACTGAGGCAATATTAGAATACATTTCTTCTGATAATATGGTACTTTCAGAGTGAAAAGTTGACTAACTTTAGAGTATTTTGGTTAAAAGTATAGAGCTTAATGTTCTTGACTATATTTTTTTGGTTTTTACCAGATTCAAGCCGAGCGGTATGACCTCACAGAAGTGAAGAGGTTAGAAGAATAGTTGGGGTTATTCTATTTCAAAGCATGTTTTAGGCGAATACCAACGGACCATTTGGCCTCGTGGTCCCTACTGTTGGTTGCTGTGTTTTTTGTGAGTATTCTTTAAGCTGCTTAACCGTTCCAACGGCTGAAAAATTCATCAGGAACGAATTTTCATGCAAGCCCTCATGGATGAGGGTGAGTATCAGGGATGATACGAATAATACCCAATAGATTTGGAACACTTCAATTAAATAAAGGTGTCAGCACCGGATAGTACTTACTGACCCCTTTATATTCATTTCAATGGCTGAAGTGGTTCAGTTTAAGTGATTGTTTACAATCAAGAACAACCACCGCAACAGACACCGTCTTCACCATGTTTTGGCTTCTTGTCAGTGGTTGGCGTATTTTCAGAGGTGGCTTGAGCCAGTGTATCTTCTTTTTGGGCTGGCGTTGTTTCCACTGCTTGTTGTTTGTTGTTGCTTGTGAATATGTTCTTAAATATGTTAACCATGTGATTGTTCTCTCAGTATCTTCAATTAAAGTCTGCCGGTGACGGCGCAAAGCCAAAGTGTAGACTTAAAATTACGTGGAGACAATGCCATCAGGCATGGTTAAGCGCTTTGGGCGTTCTATTTGCCTAAAAGTTGATTCATATCAAATCATGTTCCTGACAAAATACTTTAAATGAGGCAGTTAGTAAAGCCACATCTGTTTCCGGCGATATGGACACTCTGACCACGTAATCTTTGTCTTCTTCTTTGGTGGTGCCTTGCGTTGAAGTGGCCGGAATGGTCCAGTAGCTGCCTTTGAGTTGTCCGTAACTGACGCAGTTTTTGCAGTCTTTCGGGTGCTTTTTAATCATGAATTCGATTAATTTTTTATTCAGTGCTTTTTGTCGTTCCTGACGTTCTTCTTTGGTTTCGGCTTCGACGGGTAGGTCGAGGGAAAATACCGAAGGCTTAAAACCTCTTTGTGCCATCTCATCTGTGACATAAAAAATCTTGGCTTTGGGTAGGATGGCTTGTATCTGTCGGACAAATTCACGGGTGTTTTGGTAGGCTTTGACGATGCGTTCAGGCATGGAGGGCATGGTTTCAGCCAGGGTGTTGAGTTGCTTGGCATCGGCCTGGTTATCAGATAATTTTAAATGGGCGGCGATCAATGGCATTAAATCTCTCGCCACTTGGTTGGCTGCACAATAGCCGGCGATACAGCGACCGCCACTGGGAAATTTTGAACCGCTGGCAAATGAAATAGTTTTCACCGTGTTAAGCTCGCTGTCGGAGTGTAATAATTGCACATTGGGGCAGAAGGTTTGATCCACCATAAAAACCGGTTGCACAGCGTCGCCACCGTTGGGTGTTTGTCGTTGCAGACTCAGGGTTTCGCTCAAAGCGGTCATGTCGGGCACTTCAACCCTTGGATTGGTGGGAATTTCAGCCAAGACAATTGGTACGCCATCAACCTTTGCAACCGATGCTAAAACCGTCTCTAAGCTGTTAACTAAATCGGCACCGCCATCTACCAATAAATCGACAATCTCTGCTTGCGGGATTAAATCAGCCACCCGTCGGGATTGGTCATTGGTACCGCCGTAACAGTTGGGTGGTAATATGATTTTAATCGGTTTGTCGGGATGTGCGGTGCGGGCATTTTCGACCAGACCCATCAAAATGGCGTATTGAATCGACAAACCACTGGACGCCACCAACGGCATCGATGAACTGCCGGTATTGTCTTGAATGCATTTGGTCACAGTGTTTTTGGCTTCATGGTTAAGTGTTGTCACAGGGACCTTATTGCCAACCAGTTCCTGCAAAATCTGATAACAGTTAGCCGGTGACATGGCGATGGTTTCACGCCTTCTGACATGTTGCACTGCACTGACCAGCTGCGTTGAATCGGATTGGTGAATAATGATGATAGAACCCAGCGCGGGGTGGATGTTAACGGTTTGGTCAATATATGGGTTTTTCGTTAGCTTCTCACTAAACGGCTGTTGGGTGACATAAATTATACGGCCATCGTTATGTTGTGGAATCTCATCGCTGTCTTTTACCTGGGTTAATTGGTATTGATAACCGTAGATGTTTTTGAGTCTGGACTCGTCGAGAAGCGGTGATTCCTCGCCATCGTAATAAATATAGGTGGCTTTATTATTCAGGGCATTGTGGCGCAAAATAGCCAAAATAGGCATGGTTTTAGAGGCAAAGGCAATAACCTGTTCATCGTCAACCCCATTAATCTCGGCCAAAACCCATTCCAATAAACTTGATAGCTGATGTCCTAATCGGATGTAATCATAGGCTGTGGGTAATTTCTCGAGTTCATCACTGTTCACCAAGCCGGATGAAAGTCGTTTTTTTAATTCGTCTAAAAATTCTGTCTTGGCTTTGGATTCATTGTAAATATCGAGCCGATGGGTGGTGAGTTTAAGCCAGTCTTGAGGCAAGTTATTCAGCAGCGTTTTAATTGATTTTAATATATCGGTGTTGGTATTCAATGATCTCTCCAGTTTGATGACATGTGATGACGAACATGAATGATATGGGCAAATGTCGTTAGTTCAACATCCGCACAGCATTAACGTCAGTCCTTATGGATTTTATCTGAGATGATTGTTTTTGTGGGCGAAAAAAAAGGGAGACCCATGGCCTCCCTAAACATTGATAAAAATGGATTATTCAAATTTAATCGTTAAATTGAATACTCCATGAATCGATGTAACCACCATCTCGATAAGAATGGTCAGTCACTTCTAAACGCCATTGACCGGCTGATTCAAGGGTTCCACCGTTCAAATTAACATCAAGTAGTAAGTTATCGCCACTGTCAGACGGATTATTCCGCGCATGGACAGTACCACTGGCACCTGTGGGTGTAAATACTTTCACAGACAAGTCACCACGGTACGTGTGCTTGATGTCAGCTTTCACTGTAATGCTTCCGATTGCACCTGAACGTGGCACATTGATATAAGAGTTTACAACACCTGCTGCACCCGTAGAGATTGTGACATTTGAGGTGTTTTCAAAGAAGTTATTACCACCTCCGCCACCGCCGGCTGTATAGCTACCCAATAGGCTGACACCTGAATAACTGCTGTAACCTCTTAACATCACATGGTAAGTACCTGCTTGAACATTACTGATGTTACAAGTTTCATTGTTACCAGATCGCCAGGGACGACAATCATAAGTAGAGGTGGTTGGTTTGCTGCCGTATCGAACATACAGATCGGCATCACCAGAGCCGCCACTCATGGCAAAACTAAGGTTAGTAGCACCTGCTGGAACTTGTAAAGTGAAGAAGGTTTCTGAACCTGAAGAACCTGACAAGCCTGTTTTCGCTGTGCCATTGGTTAATGTGCCATCAACCGGATCAGGCCCTGGACCTGGATCACCGGAACCACTGAAATTGTTTAACAACAGATTCGGTGAGCCGGAACGGGCATCAGACACTTTATTCATGATGGCTGCATTTTTAATGGCATTACCAACTTGAGTCGGTGATGCATTTGGGTATTCATCCAAATAGAGCGCAGCGACACCGGCCACATGGGGTGAAGCCATTGACGTACCACTGATGGTGTTGGTGGCTGTATTACTGGTTGACCAGGTTGAGGTGATGGATGAACCCGGGGCATAGATATCTAAACAAGAGCCATAATTTGAAAATGATGATCTTGCATCAGAACTGGTGGTGGAACCAACCGTAATGGCATTAGCGGCTCTGGCAGGTGAGTAAGAACAGGCATTGCTGTTGTCATTACCGGCTGCGACCACCATGGTGATACCTTGAGAAACTGCTGAGTTAACGGCATTGTCAAGTGCAGAACTGGCACCGCCACCCAAACTCATATTAGCCACTGCAGGTTTAATATGATTTGCAGCAACCCAATCAACACCACCGATAACACCCGAGTTTGAACCTGAGCCATCACAACCCAGTACCCGAACGGCATAAATTCTGGCATCTTTGGCGACGCCATAAGTGGTAGAACCAATGGTACCGGCCACATGTGTGCCGTGGCCTTGACAGTCATTGGTGCCGTTGCCATCGTTAATCGCCGTATAACCGGAACGACCACGATTACCAAACTGGTTATGCGTAATTCTGACACCGGTATCAATTACATAAGCATTAACACCCGTACCATCGTAGTCATAGCTGTAGGTGTTATTCAAAGGTAAATTAGCCTGATCAATTCGATCTAAGCCCCAAGTGGCATTGTTTTGTGTGGCACCGATACTAACAACCTGGTCAGCTTCAATGTAATCGACCCGCGGATCTTTTAATAAAGCGGCAACGTGTTTGACGGAAGCCGATTGCATGACAAAACCATTAATGGCTGACGAATAGATCTGGCTCACAGATCCACGTGCCTGAGTGGCTAACGTCACACCAATATCTTGCACCACAGCAGCGCGCGCCTCAGCCAACGAAAAGTTAGCAGAAACTCTTTGTACGGCAGATTCGTTCACGGTGCTGTCTTTTAAAACAACTATGTATTGATCGGAAATCTTTGTGGCCAAATTCATGCCTTGTATTTGCGGTTTCGAAGAATTGGCGTCGCCATTGAATTGCGCCATGCCAATTTGACAAGTGGCGGCTAAAGTGATGGTTGCTAAAGATCTTGAAATTGCGTATCGTAAAGAATTTTTTGGCGAACGCGCGCCATTCTCTAATTTTTTCATATTAGAAGTCTCTCCTCTATGTTAAATGATTGGATTGATAATTCAATCCGGCTATAGCACCTTTTATTTTTATAATTATTTATGGTGTGGCTTTAATGAATCTCGTTTCATAAAAGCTGTATATATTTATCTTTAAAAAAACGATTAAAAATGTGATGATGTTATCAAAACGCTAAACTAAGAACTCATTAAACAACCAAAACCCTTGTTTTTTTGAAAATAAAAAAGTTTATTCTCAGATTTATTAAAATTTTTTACAGTCGGACCTTTTTATAAAGCAATACTAATCTAACCCGTGGTACATTTAGGACAGAAGCCAACAAGTATTGTCATATCGGCTACGTCCGTTCCAACTAATGTAGCAGACCTAGTTCCGTGTAGGCCACCGAGCGAAGACCAGTTAATATAAATTAAGCGGTTTGTGCGAAGCACAAGAAGCTTAATTGAAATGGCGGCGTCCATGCGCTTCGCTTAGCGGAATGACATGACACTTTTAGGTGCTGAAAGCAATCTTGAGAACCAATTATCATTCCAAATGCACCACGGGTTAATCTAGATAAGTTTTAGGATAGCGATGCTTTAAAGTTGGTTATAAACTGGTTGTTTACAGTTTATATAAAGTTTATGAATCCTTAAGAGGCAAACCATTTGCTATTTAATGCATCAAAAGGCTTTATTAAAGCCCAATTGCCGTTATAATCGCGCCCTTTTTAACGTATCGGCCCTCACATGATCAGCACCGCCAATATCACCATGCAGTTTGGTTCAAAACCACTCTTTGAAAATATCTCCGTTAAATTTGGAAACGGCAACCGCTATGGTTTGATTGGCGCCAACGGCAGCGGTAAATCAACCTTTATGAAAATCCTCACCGGTGAATTGAAACCCACATCAGGCAATGTCTCTTACGATCCGGATGAGCGCATTGGTGTTTTGGGTCAAGATCAGTATGCCTTTGAAGAGCAAACAGTGATAGACACCGTCATTATGGGTCACAAAGAGTTGTGGCACAACAAAGTTGAACGGGATCGTATTTACAGCCTGCCTGAAATGTCTGAAGAAGACGGCATGCAAGCGGCTGAGCTGGAAAGTGCCTTTGCGGAAATGGACGGTTATTCCGCGGAAGCCCGTGCCGGTGAATTGTTATTGGGTCTTGATATACCTGAATCACAACATTTCGGACCCATGTCAGAAGTGGCGCCCGGTTGGAAATTGCGGGTATTATTGGCACAAGCCTTGTTTGCTGATCCGGACTTCTTATTACTGGATGAGCCCACCAATAACCTTGATATTAACACCATTCGCTGGCTGGAAGAGACCTTAACAGCGAGAAAATCAACCATGATCATCATTTCCCATGATCGACATTTTTTAAATTCGGTGTGTACCCACATGGCTGATTTAGATTATGGTGATTTGCAGCTATTTCCGGGTAATTATGACGAATACATGACCGCGGCCACCCAAGCCCGCGAACGTAAATACGCCGAAAACGCCAAGAAAAAAGCCCAAATCGCCGAATTACAAAGTTTTGTCAGTCGCTTCTCGGCTAATGCCTCTAAAGCCAAACAAGCCACCTCCCGACAAAAACAAATGGAAAAAATCAAACTGGAAGACATTAAACCGTCATCCAGAGTGAGCCCATACATTATTTTTCAACAAGGCAAAAAGCTATTCAGAAACGCCCTTGAAGTCAAAGGCTTAAGCAAATCATTTGATAATCACACCTTATTCAAAGACGTTAACTTACTATTGGAAGTGGGCGAACGTATCGCCGTTATCGGTGCCAACGGCATCGGTAAAACCACCTTCTTAAACTGCATCACAGAAAACATAGAAGCTGATACCGGCACCATTAAATGGTCAGAAAATATCGAGATCGCGTATTTTAAACAAGATAATATGGGTGCTTTTAAGGAAGACATGACCGTTTTTCAGTGGATGGAACAGTTCAAACAAAAAGGCGATGACGAACAAGCCGTGCGCAGCGTTCTGGGCCGTATGCTGTTCTCCACAGAAGACTCAAAAAAGAAAACCACCGTGCTCTCAGGCGGCGAAAAAGGCCGCATGATGTTCGGTAAAATCATGCTACAAAAACCCAACGTCATCATCATGGATGAGCCCACAAACCATTTGGATATGGAGTCCATTGAAGCCTTAAACCTGGCCTTAGAAAACTACGAAGGCACCTTAATCTTCGTCTCCCATGACCGCCAGTTTGTATCATCAATCGCCACCAGAATCATGGAGATACAAGAAAACGACGTCATCGACTTCCGCGGCACCTACCAGGACTATTTAGAGCGCCAGGGTATTAATACCTAATTTGGAGAAAATGATTGTGATTGCCACTATAAAATAATAAGTGGCAATCACAATTATAGAATCCAAACCCCAAACCGACGCCGTCGTCCTCGGACTCGATCCGGGGCAGCTTCCGCATCCTGCTAACGCTGCAGACCATTTACGCTCCTGCTCACATGGCAGACCTACATCGTGTAGGCCACCAACATCCATGTAGGCCACCCAATCGCTATCGAGTCGATTTACAAGGACGTAAGGAATGCAAATATTGTCTGATCACCAACAGTAGGGCCCTTAAGGCAACGGCAGGACAGCCGTTTTACCATGCGCAACGGTCACTACCTAATCCCTTTTATCGTGACAGACCTACGTCCTGTAGGCCACCCGAAGGGCTGTTGGCATGGATGTCATAAAGTACAACAATAACTGCCTGCTATTTCTGCAGGCCATTTACGCTCCTGTTCACATGGTAGGCAATTATCGCGTCCTGCTAATGTTGCAGACTTACTTCCTGTAAGCCACCTACATCGATTTGCATGGACGCAAGGAATGCAAGGATTGTCGGGAACAATAATTGCCATGTAGGCCACCCAGTTCGTGAAACGAACAAAAGTGACGAACGTCATCCTCGGGCACCGACCCGAGGACCTCATGACGACACCCATAATTTCAAAAAGAATAAATTTCATCTTCAAAATCATCAAAATTGTCCAAATTAGAAACATAAACAAGTCCACTCTATAAATAGTCCCTCATTCTCAAGTTTTGAGAAAGCGCCGGTATAAGATAAGTTTTTAACAAGGAGCCAAACCATGAAAAAAGATTTCAACGATATCCCCAACGATCCTGATACCCGTATTCTTGTCCATTTTGAAGCCATGCTCGGTGATTTACCGGTCTGTGTGCAAGGCCGGGCATTTGAAGGTGTGCGCGCAGAAAGTATGATTTTTCACGCCGAAGACGTCAAAAACCTCAGCGATGAAGAACTCATCGCAGAAGTGAAAGAATCACCACTTGTGGATCCCGAAAAAGGAATCACCCTAAGTCGAAAAAATCCAGATTTCGCATTCGTAAATTTTAATTTTGTTGTTAAGGACTGATACTTCAATAGTCTCATTCTCTAGCATGAGATGCAAACGACTAATAATAACCAAGCACCTCAAGCCGGCTGAGCTTGTCGAAGCCAAACTGAAACGAAACTTTTATTCCAAACACCAAAATAAGTCGCAATTAAAACTGACGGTAGTCATCCTCGTGCTTGACACGAGGACCTCATAACGTACTTACTATTCCAAACACCAAAATAAGTCGCTACCAATCCACCAACACCCACCAAACCTTTGCACAAACATCACAAGCTCATTATATTGATTACGTCGGCATGACAACCGACACCCACCCAAAACTTCATAAAAATCCATCAAAAGGAGGAATCACTATGCAAACACCCATCTACGACATCATCGGCGATATTCATGGCCACGGCATCAGCCTGAGAAACTTGCTCAATAAACTTGGCTATGAACAAAACAAAGGCATTTACCAACACCCACAAGGCAATAAAGTCGTTTTTCTCGGTGACTTTATCGATCGTGGCCCGACGCACCGCGAAGTCATCGACACCGTCCGGCCCATGATTGATTCAGGCCACGCCTTGGGGATTATGGGCAACCATGAATTTAACGCCATCTGCTACCACACACCGGACGAGCAGGGCGGTTATCTGCGCGAACGCAGTGAAAAGAACGTGAAGCAACATAAAGCCTTTATGGCAACCTATCCCGACAAGGCCGAACGCGATTACATCATCAACTGGTTTAAAACCCTGCCTTTATGGCTGGAATTAGAAACCTGCCGCGCCGTCCACGCCTGCTGGCATGAAGGCTCCATAGCCACCTTAAAACCCTGGCTCAAAGAAGACAACACACTCTTAGACATCGGCTACGTCGTCGCCAGCGACAAAACCCATCCCGCCTATGACGCTGTTGAAACGCTGTTAAAAGGTGTGGAAACACCGTTGCCCAATGGCTTGTCATTTCAAGATGAGGCTGGACATACTCGTCATGACATCAGAACAAAATGGTGGAACTCAGACGCTGACACTTTTTCAAAAGCATCTGTATCAACAGAAATTGACTTAGACGAAAAAACACCCAAAGAAACCCGCTGGGGCTATCCAAAAGACGCCAAACCGGTATTCTTCGGACATTACTGGTTAGATGATGACAAACCCCAACCGCAGTCATCCAACGTCGCCTGCGTTGATTACTCCATCGCCAAAGGCGGCAAACTCGCCGCCTATCGAATGCGCCCCGGTGAATCACTGAATAAAAGGAATTTTTATGTGGTAGATTGATTGATAAATGATTAATACCCAGAAACGCGACGTCCTCGGACTCGATCCGGGGACCCAATTCACGCAGTGAATAAAAGCGAAGCTTTTCTACCAACAAATTTTGTCACCCACCACTAAAAAAAGACAAATGCCATCCCGAGCGCAGTCAAGGGATCTCAAAACACCACCATAAGTCGCACAGACAAGTACGATTAAAAAATATCTATTGAATTTTTTTCTTATATTGGGCAAAGTGATTGTTGGTTTTTGTAATCTCATAAGCTAACGATTAAAATCCAAAAGAGCTGTTTCTTTACCGAAGCTTAACTTAATAAAAAAACATAACTAAAAATAGGGTTGAAATGATTTGAAAATTTATATCATGAGACTCAATTAAAAATTAAATAACTGTAACCATAAAATGAGTAAGATAAATTCACTAATAAAGGACTTCTCAACAACCAACTTAATTGCTTTTTTAAGAGCATCTATTCCTTCCTTCAAACCTGATGACGATGATTTAGACCATTTATTCCCAGAGGATATATACCACAAATACGAATCTATAATTAAAATTGGTGAAGCCGAAATTGATACAGACGAACTCATTGTCATCGCTTCTAAAACTAACGAACCACTAACAGAACGAACTGGAAAGAAAAACCAATACGAAATCGCAAAGACCATTCTAAAGCACGAAGTAAAAGATGCTTCCCTTTTTGTATATTATGATGATAACGGAAATTTCAGGTTCAGTTTTGTTAAAGCAAATTATTTAGGTACAAAAAGAGATTTTACGGATTTTAAACGTTACACCTATTTCGTAACACCAAGCCAAACCAATAAAACATTTATTAAACAAGTTGGTGGATGTAATTTTAATTCACTAGATGAGATCATCCAAGCATTTAGCGTTGAACCTCTCAATAAGCAATTCTATCAAGACATTGCCAAGTCATTTTATGGTTTGATTGGAGGAAAAGTTAAGATTGGTAGTAGAAATGTGGAATTTGACACATGTTTAAAATTACCATTTACATCAGTAGAAACAAACCGAAAATTTATCAAGAATTTGCGGTACGTCTTATTGGTCGAACAATTTTCTGTTGGTTTTTAAAAAATAAAAAATCTGACGCAGGTAAATCTCTTCTTCCTGATAGTTGGTTATCATCAAATGCTGTGCAGGAAGATTACTATCACTCTACTTTAGAAAAACTGTTCTTCTTAGTCTTAAATACCAAAATATCTGAACGGAAGAACCACTTTCTCCTACTTGACAATCATATTGATATTCCTTTTTTAAACGGCGGACTATTTGAACCGCAAGCTGAAGATTATTTTGTCGCCCAAAATGCAAATTATTCACTCGAAATTCCAGACAAATGGTTTAAAGATTTGTTTGAAACTCTTGAACAATACAATTTTACCATTGATGAAAACAGCATCCATGATGCAGAAGTAAGCATTGACCCAGAAATGCTGGGAACCATATTTGAGAATCTATTGGCAGAGATTGACCCAGACACCGAAAAAAGTGCAAGAAAAGCAACGGGTAGTTTTTACACACCCAGAGAGATTGTCGATTATATGGTTGAGCAATCTTTGGTTCAATATTTAAAAACAAAAGTTACCTTAGAAAATGAAGAACAGCTATTAGAACTCTTTAAAGAAGGTGGCGATAACAAATATCAGACGTCAACTAACTTGTCCGGTCGGCGTCAATTAACTTGGCCGGTATTTGAGTTTAGTTTTATAGCTTGTTTTTTACGGTAGCTTTCGCCTATTATTTGATAGATTTCACTGTGGTGAACAAGTCTGTCGATAGCGGCAACTGTCATCATGTTGTCACCGAATATACTATCCCACTCACTGAATGCTTGATTCGATGTAATCAATAAACTGCCACGTTCATAACGATGTGCAATCAGTTCAAACAACACCTGACTTTCACTATCAGTCTTTTTTACGTAACCGATATCATCCAATATCAACAGCTCATATTTATCGAGCTTTCTTAGGGCATCAGTTAAGCCCAACGTTTCTTTTGCACGTTGGAGTTCTTGAACAATAGCCGTACTGGTGCTGAATTTAACGCGCACTGCTTTTTCAAGTAATGAGTAACCAATCGCACAGGCTAAGTGAGTTTTCCCTAAACCACTAGCACCAAATAATAAGATATTATGGCCTTGTCTAAGCCAGTCAATCTGATTAACTTTTTGTTTCATTTGGAGCGATGTAACACCTTCTATTTCATCAAAGTTATACTGGCTAAGCTGTTTACCTACGGGTAATTTACTCTCTTTAAGTAACCGTTTTAATCGACTTTCATGACGATGATTAGCTTCAAGTTCGCATAGCTCGGCAAGGAATAGCTGAGGCTCCCACTCCTGTGAAACAGCCTTTTGGGCAAGGACTTCCCATTCTTTGGCTATCGCACTTAAGCGTAGCTCTTTCAGTAATATTGGTAAGCTTTGAATATTAGCCATGTAACCCTCCGAGCAATATATCGTAATCACTTATTTGATGTTGATGACTGACAATGTTTGGTATGACGAGCTTGCTTGGGGCAAACAATTTACGGCACATATCAATAGATACACACTTACCTTGCTCGTGATTTTTCAAGACATAACGACCAAGTGCATGCTCGCAATTATAGTTATGAGCGAGTAACAATAGCTCAACCATATAACGACAGTCTTTATCGCTGACATGATCTGCTGTTAACTGCTGCCACAACAAACTGAAGTCACCTTCTGGGATCAAATCTTCTCGTAACTGCGAGTATTTGAACGCATTGGGCTTTTTCGCAAGTGAGTGAATCACATGTTTATAATCTACTACTCGTGATCTTAGGTGCCCTTGAGCGTATACCCTAGGCAGGGATAGCGTCTTTTCATGACCAAGGAATAAGTCCAGCTGGGTATCATAAATGTGCACAAGTAATCGATGACTAATCAATCTAGAAGGTACGGTATACGTCACGCGCTTAACACTGATGGTGCTGCTAGAGGTGACTTTAACGTATTGTTCGCAGAAGTCGTTGGTACGACGTTTAGGCAAATCATTTAAGTGTTTTCGCTCTTCATCAAATCGAGTTTTGCATTGGCGATTAATTTTGGCGACAATTACATCAAGAAACGATTGGTACTCGGTAATAGTCGCGAAATCACGACTGCCACGTAGTCGTAACTGCTGATCTACTTTTCGTTTTAAATGACTGTGTGCCACTTCAATCGCACCATTTTCGTGAGCCACGCCTTTATTGTTACGCGTCGCAACGACGCAATAGTGAGCACATAGTTTTTGATAGCGTTCAGTCAACGTTTCCTGTTCATAATGATTATTGAATGCAGCGCTTAAGCTATCGGTTCGGTGTGTCTGTGGCACACCACCACTGCGCCAAAATGCATTTTGTAAACCCGTAGAGAGTGATTCGAAACTTTCACCACCAAAGACAACTTGAGCATACGTCCAGCCACTGAACACTAACTTGTAATGAAAAAGCTTATGAGAAAATGCTTGACCTGCAATGGATATTTCAAGTTTGTTCATCCAAGTGTAATCAGATATCCCCATAAATCCTGGCATGTACTTTTGACGAAAGATAACTTCTTGCTCTGGCCCTTCAGTTGCCAACCACTTTTTGACTCGACGTTGTAACGTACGTAAATGGTTGTGACCAAATTTACCTGGCATGAGTGTATCAAGCTGATCTAATAACGTAATGGGTTTAAGCTCTGGATCTGTTTTGAGCAATGGCACTAGATGCTCTTCAAACGCGCCATTAAATGGATCTTTGCGTGTTCGATAAACTCTGGGGAGGTGGGTAGTTGAATGTTGGCCTGATTCGATGCGTCGAGCCGTTCGCTCTGACATACCGGACTGAGCCGCGGCTGCTGTTTGTTTATGATCCTTACGATAAGACATATATAAATTAACCTGTTGCTTGGTTATAGGTTTCCCAGACATATCTTTCTCTAGTGAATTTGATATATCTGAAGTGTACCAAAACCGGCCAACCTAGTTGTCGCCGACCGGCCAAGCTAATTGTCGCCTAATAAACAAATTTGATCAAAACGAAACGATAAACCTATTAGAAGCTTTAAGCGTTGTAAAAATATTAGACCCAGCCTGTGGTTCTGGTGCTTTCCCAATGGGAGCGTTACACAAAATTATAAATGCCTTACAAAAGCTAGACCCAGATGCGTCTTGGTGGAAAGAAAAACAATTAGCAAATGTACCAAATGCACTAGCGAAACAAATACTTAAAAAAAAGCTAGATGGCGAAAGTGCAGATTACATCCGAAAACTAGGCGTGATACAAAACTCAATTTATGGTGTTGATATACAACCTATTGCTTCTGAAATCTCTAAACTACGAAGCTTTCTATCTTTGGTTATTGATGAGACCATTGTAGATGATGCTGATAATAGAGGGATACAAGCCTTACCTAACTTAGAATTCAAATTTGTGACTGCTAATACCCTGGTTGGTTTGGAAGAAAACAAAAAGCAAGGAGCTCTAGATTTCGAAGGAAAATCCACAAAAAATATTACTGAGTAACTTAACATACTGCAAGACCAACTAAAGACTATACGAAGTCAATATTTGCAAGCCTATGGCGAAGAAAAAACCCAACTAAAGAAAGATTTTGATGATATACAAACCAAAATATTTAAACAAGATATAGCTGGTGGAGGACATAATAAACTTGCTTTACAATTAGCTTCTTGGAAACCCTTTAGCAATGAAAGTAATACTTGGTTTGACCCATATTGGATGTATGGCGTAGACAAATTTGATATTGTGATTGGGAATCCGCCTTATGTATTTACAAGAGATGTTGATTTTGGCCCAGATTTTAAAGATTATGTAAATAGAGAATATTTTTCTTCAATATCATTACCAAATAGGTCTAGAGCAAGGCAATCAGGAAAAATTAATCTTTTTGCTGTATTTCTTTTAAAAGGAAAACGATTAATTACGAATAAAGGTAGTCTAATTTATATTATTCCTAATAATATTTTGAGAGGTACAGTTTATGATGTCATTAGATATGAATTATTGATGAATAATGATATAAAATCAATTGTAGATTTGGGAGCAGGGGTTTTTAGTAAAGTTACGGCTTCAACTATTTTGTTACAGATAGGTAACAAAAGTGATGTTTCACCAAAAACTAATGTTTTAACCGATGTTATTTCTCTAGCTGAAACAAAGTACAAACAAAAGGAGATTCAGCAAGATATTTTTATAGAAAACACAAGCTACACCTTTAATATAATGCTAAATGCTGTTCAACTTCAATTATCTAATAAGATTAAAAGAGGTAAGAAAGAATTAGGAAGTTTCTGTGTAGATATTATTGAAGGAATAGTAGCTCATAAATATTTAATCCTATCAAATAAGGGGGATAATTGCTTCGATTTAATTGAGGGTAAGGATATTAAAAGGTTTGCTATTAGAGACAGTTCTAACTTCATAGTGTGGAATAAAGATGAGATTCATAGAACTAGACCAGATTATTTATGGAAAGAAAGCAAGAAAATTGTTATGCAGAGAATAAGTGGAGGCACTATGCCTTTAGTAGCAGGAATAGATAAAGAAAAAAGAAAAGCTTTTGCATCTACAAATAGTATAGTTTTAGTTGACGATTACAAAAATTATTATGAGTTTTTCACTTGTCTTTTAAATTCAAAAATACTCAATTGGTATTATGCCAATAACTTTTCAAATAATTCAAATTTAACAGTAAATATTTCGAAAACATTTTTAGAGACTCTTCCTATTAAAATCATAAAAGAATCAAAACTTCAATTATTCAAAGATTTACATCATAAGCTTGAAGACACATATGGTACGCCTAGTTTTGAACAAAACTACGCATTACTTAATAAAATAATCTACAAAATTTATGAGTTGACTTTCAAAGAAGTTAAAATCATCGACCCAGAATTTAAACTAACTGAAAAAGAATATGATAATTACCAAATAAATTAATGAGCAATAACTTTATAACCAATAGTGCAGAAAATGCAACGCTAAAAAAGCGTTTAGAAGAGTTAATATCTGTTAGCACAGAGTTGAAGTTTTTGGTTGGCTTTTTCTACTTTTCGGGTTGGCAAGAAATCTATAAAAAACTACAAGTCAATCCTGACGTAACACTTAAAATTTTAGTTGGTTTACAAGTAGATAAGTATTTAAGAACAATTGTAGAAGTAGGTTTACAAGACGACACTTTAAGTCAAGAAGAACACTTTTCCCAGTTTATGAAATCTATGGGTTTTGCCATTAATAACGCCGAAATGGATAATGAAGCTTTCTATAATCAGATTGAATTCTTCATTCAATTATTAGACGAGGGCAGATTAATCATACGTAAAACGCTCAATCCCAATCACGCCAAAGTATATATATTTAGTTTAAATGAAACGCAAATTAGTTTAAGAAATACATTTATAACTGGAAGTAGTAATTTAACTAAAGCAGGTTTACGCAATCAAGAAGAATTTAATGTAGAAATAAAAGACTATGGTTTTGAAACTGCCGAAGCTTATTTTGATGAGCTTTGGGAAACAGCAGTTCCCATAACTGAAGCAGAAAATGGCACTAAAATAATTATTGATTTTCTTAAAAACAAAAGTCAGGCTTCGCTAATTACACCATTTGAAGCCTATGCATTAATTCTAAAAACTTATATAGAACTTCAAGAAGCCAAAAAAATTAGTGATGCCATAATAAGGCTTTTAGATGAAAATGGTTTTGAAAAATACCAATACCAATTAGACGCGGTTAATCAAGCACTAAATGTTATAGAAACCTATAACGGAGTTATTATTGCAGATGTGGTTGGTTTAGGTAAATCGGTTATTGCCTCATTAATAGCTAACCAATTAGGTAAAAGGGGCTTAATACTTTGTCCACCAGGATTAATTGGAAGTAAAAAAGAAAATTCAGGTTGGTGGGAATATTGGAATCGTTTTAAACTCTATAATTGGGATATTGAAAGTTCTGGGAATTTAGAAGCGGTAGCAGAAAGTATCCAAAAAAACAATTTAGAGTATCAAGTTATCATTGTTGATGAAGCTCATAAATTTAGAAATCAAGATACTTCGGCCTATGAAGCTTTGATGGATACTTGTAGAGGGAAGCAAGTCATTCTATTAAGTGCAACACCATTTAATAATTCCCCAGCAGATGTTTTTTCATTATTAAAACTATTTATTGTTCCTGGCGCATCAGGAATTACCATTGAAGCTGATTTAGAAGGTCGTTTCAACGCCTATAACTACCGATTCAAACGTTTGTCTAACATTCTTAAAAATCACAATTCTAACGATCCAGAAAAGCGGAGAAAAGCAGAGAGAGATTACGAAAAAATGTTTGGTTTAATACCACCAATTGATTTAGCAATTGTTCGGGGGAATGTTAATGCAATGGCTAATGATATTAAAAACATTATCACACCAGTTGTTATAAGACGAAACAGATTAGATCTTAAAACCGATTTTGAATATAAAAAAGAAATAAGCAATCTTTCAGAAGTAAAAGACCCAGAAGAACAATTTTATGAATTATCAGCTGAACAATCAGATTTTTACAATAGAATTATACGAGATTATTTTTCAGAAACTGGTCATTTTAAAGGTGCAATTTATAAGCCAAATGAATATGAAAGTATAAAGGAGGATGAAGACAAGCTTTCCGAAGACGACAACAGAACATTTCAACAACAACGTAACTTATTCGACTTTATGAGACGTTTACTAGTGAAACGTTTTGAAAGTTCGTTTGGTGCGTTTGAAAAAAGTATTCAACGTTTTTTACGTACCAATAAAATGGTATTGTCATTCATCGAAAAGTCTGGCAAATATGTGATGGACAGAAAAATAATTGAAAATATTTATGATGATACAGATGATGCAGAAGATTTCACTTTTAAAGCCATAAAAGAAGCTTTAGAAGAGTTTGAACGTAATGCCATCAATCATACCAAGCCAAAACTCACAAAAATCTATGATATTGAGTCGTTTCAATTTAAAAAGGAATTTATAAATGATATTAAAAATGATATCAAACTATTTGAAAGAGTTGAACAAGAAATTAAAAGTTTAAATATCATTAAAAATGACCCAAAACTTAAAGCTGTTTTAGAAACGATAAAGGAAGTTCTTAAGTAAGCGCCAAGCGAACCCCATGGTTGATAGTTTAGTTTAGCTGTGTGTGGGTGTCTAATCGAGCTGGATGTTTTCAGGCAACAACTGTTCTATTTGTTCCACTGTTTTGGCGTTGGGTAGTTGGCGGTAGATTTCAGTG
>NZ_JAPMLN010000018.1 GCF_026410405.1 Marinicella gelatinilytica
ACAATAACTGCCATATCAAAAACTTTTAAGCCTACTTAAGTATCGGTTAAAAGTTCAGGTTACTAACAGCCAATTATTAATAAAAAAGCCTAAAAGCAACAAACCCCTGAAAAAAACAGGGGTTTGTCATTAGCCTGAGCACCCATGGTCGGGTGCTTTTTTTTGAGTTTTTTAAACGAGACCTCTGCATAAGTCGTGAATTAAGTAAAAATGTCTGAAGTTACGAATTTCTGCGTCAGAAAACTGAGCAATAGCCCTGCTATTACTTGCGTTTCCTTCCTTGAACTTCAGAATTTCAATCATTTTTTCGATAACCCAGACTTATGCAGAGGTCTCTAAACATTATTGCTGGTGATTATGCTGACGCCATCTTCACGTAATTGTTGTCTGAGCTTTTTAAAATTATCGACATCGATGGCACGGGTGGCGTCTTCGATTAAGGTACATTTGAAACCGGCTTTTAAGGCATCTTTAATGGAAAAGTACACACAAAAATCAGCCGCTAAACCGGTAAAGTACAGATGCTCAACACCTAATTCCTTTAAGTAACCGCTTAAACCGGTTGATTGAACATGGCCATTGTCATAAAACGCACTGTAACTGTCAATTTTCGGGTTCATACCCTTGCGAAAAATGGCGGCTATCTTTCGCATATCTAAATCCGCATGAAATTCAGCCCCCACAGTGTCTTGTACACAGTGCTCAGGCCATAAGGTTTGTGGTAAGCCGTTCAGTTCAATTTCTTCAAATGCTTTGTGTCTTAAATGGTTTCGGGCAAAACTTAAATGTTCAGATGGGTGCCAATCCTGACTGGCGATAACCAAATCAAAATGAGCCTGCAGCTCATTAACAATGGCGACAATTTGATCGCCTTCAGTCACCGGTAAGTTACCACCGGGCATAAAATCATTTTGCACATCAATTAAAAGTAGCGCTTTCATCTGGTAGTCCTCAGGTCTTTTATAAGTTCGTCCCGTTGTTGTTTTAAAGTCACACTGATGCCGACTTTGTATTGATGCGGGTTATCAAAACGTCGGTAATCATCGGCTAATAAAGCCATCTGGGTTTGTGCATATTTGGCAATATCCGTTAAGGTAACACTGTCATCAAGTCGTTGGCCCTTGTGCATCACCTGAGCCAACATCGGCTTGGCTGATAATCCGCTGAGATCCAACGACTTAAAAGGTTCATACGGGTGCTGCATGGCTGTTGGTGCATCTTCATCCGCCAGCCCAATGACATCAGCACCAATCAAGCGACCTTCACTGTCGGTCATGCGAAACACCTGTTTATGACCGGGTAGGGTCATTTTTTTGATATTTTCCGATAATTTAATGCGGGGTTTTCCATTAAAATAAGCCAGCTTATAAACACCGTCCAAGGCACCATCCGGGCGACCAATCACTAAGCTGGTACCGACACCAAACACGTCGATGGGTGCTTGCTGCTCCAGTAAGCTTTTAATAACATGCTCATCCAGTTGATTAGAAGCGGCAATTTTGACCTTGTGCAGGCCGGCCTGATCCAGCATTTGTCGGCTTTGTTTCGACAAATAAGCCAAATCGCCACTGTCTAAACGAATGGCTTTCAACTGCTGGCCACGAGCCGCCATTTCCTGGCCGACAGTAATGGCATTGGGTACACCGCTTTTTAAGGTGTCGTAAGTATCCACCAGTAGCACAGTGTTATTTGGTTGATCTTTGGCAAAATTTCTAAAGGCGGTTAATTCATCATCATGGCTTTGTACAAAAGAATGCGCCATGGTGCCGGCAACAGATAAACCAAAGTCTTGGCCGGCTTTAACATGACTGGTGCCGTTAAATCCACCAACAATGGCAGCACGACTGGCATAATAACCACCAGCCCCTTGGGCACGTCGTAACCCAAAATCCAGCAGTGTCGCGTCTTTAGCAACGGATCGTATGCGGGCAGCTTTGCTGGCGATTAATGTTTGAAAGTTAAGGGTGTTAAGCAACACGGTTTCAATTAATTGTGCCTCGATTAAGTTGGCTTTAACTGACAGGACCGGTGCATTGGGAAACACCAAATCACCTTCCCGGCAGCTGTAAATGGTGCCGTTAAAGCGAAAATTTTCTAAATAATTCAAAAAATCAGCTTTAAAACCTTGTTCAGATAAAAACTGTAAATCTTGTTGGCTGAACTGCAATTGTTCAATGATACCCAACAAGGTATCCAAACCGGCAAATAGCGTGTAACCGCCTTGATAGGGGTTTTTACGGAAAAAATAATCAAACACAGCCGATTGTGACTGTTGCTGATGAAAATAGACTTGCGCCATACTAATCTGATAAAGATCAGTATAATTACCGGTTATTGATAACATAAATTAAAGTGCGTTAAATGCGTTTAATTGTATCGACAAAATTCAATCAAGCAAAGCGTCAACGGCAATAATATGTTGGCATTCCAATAAATGATTCAATAAACCCTGATCTTGTTCAGAAGCTAGTAATTGTTGGCGATCCAAATAAAGGTGATTGCATAAAAGTTTGGCAAAATTCAATGAGCACTGAAAAGACTCACCATTAATGTAAAGCTGTGCTTGCTCTGAATTAATTGGTTGATAGAGAAATCGATCGCTCGGATTTTTTTGCCAGTTCGTGTGGTTATGGGCGTCAGTATATTCGGGAACCTCATTGAGTAACCGATAGCCGGTAAGCAATTGATTCAATATCTGTGATAAGTCATTATCAGTCAGGTTCTGGAGTTGAGCGAGTTGTTGCCGTAAATAGTTGATTTCCTGCGGCCCAATACAGGCTTCCGGTTCTGCATCATGGTCAAGATCAGTTAAGCGTTCTGAATCTGGCAGGGATTGAGCCACATAATCTACGGTACTGACAAGCAGCTCAGCGGCAGAGGGGGCACGTAAACCCACCGATAAAGTCAGACAATCATCATCCAAAGACACGCCGTGATGGGGAATGCCTGGGGGTAAATAAAGCACGTCACCGGGAGACAGAATGTGGTTTTGTTGTGCTTGATAACCATCAATAACAGCCAAGTCACTGTCCGCAACCTCGTTAAAAACAGTCAAAGGTTGGTTATCATAAGACCACTGGCGTTGACCTTTGACTTGAATTAAAAACACATCATATTGATCTATATGGGCACCCACGGAAGCACCTTTTGGGGCGTAGGACAACATCAGATCGTCAAATCGCCAGGCTTTAATAAAAGCAAAAGCAGTTAAAACTGACATTGCTTGCGGGCACCATTTTTCAATATCCGAAACCAATAGAGTTGGGTGCTTTCCTGTCAAAGATGACCAAGCTTCTGGCTCATCATAGACAGCGAAATAGCGGCGTTGATCATCACTGTAGATAATGCGTGACTGAACCCCGTCTTGTGCGGCTAAATCGAACAGCTGTTGACGGTTAGGCACCGCAGCTAACGGCACGTCAGTTTCACGAAATAAATACGGCCGTTGTTGCCAATAGTCTTTTAAAAAGACCTCGGCAGTAATCGCCTGATGATTAAATATGTTTGGCTTGATGTTTGGCATTGCCTAAGTAAGTGGCGGGCGTTAATGCCAGCAGTTGTTGTTTGGCTTCATCAGGTAGATCGAGATTTTTGACAAAGGCTTTAATGGCTTGTTCATCAATGGTTTGGCCGCGGGTGAGTTCTTTGAGTTTTTCATACGGGTTATCAATACCATAACGCCGCATCACGGTTTGAATGGGTTCCGCCAATAGTGCCCAATTAGCATTCAAGTCCGCTGCCAATACAGTGGTGTTCAAGGTCAGTTTGCTCAGGCCTTTGGCCAATGATTGATAGGCAATCAAAGCATGTCCGAAAGCGGTTCCCATGGCACGTAAAACGGTGGAGTCAGTGAGGTCGCGTTGCCACCTTGAGACCGGTAGTTTTTCGGCCAAATGGGCCAGCAAGGCATTGGCGACACCGAGGTTGCCTTCAGCGTTTTCAAAATCAATGGGATTGACCTTATGGGGCATGGTTGATGAGCCCACCTCGCCGGCTTTGGTTTTTTGACCAAAATAGTTATTAGAAATATAACCCCAGATGTCACGGCATAAATCCAATAAGATGGTGTTAATGCGAATCATGACATGGTTGGTTTCTGCGATGTAATCATGGGGTTCAATTTGGGTGGTGTAAGGATGGACAAGTAATCCAAGATCGGCGATAAAAGACTCGGTCAAAGACGGCCAGTCCACTTCCGGATAAGCACAAATGTGGGCATTATAATTTCCCACAGCGCCGTTCATTTTGCCGTAAATGGTGACAGATTTTAAATGATCTAATTGTCGCTCTAAGCGAAACACCACGTTGGCCAACTCTTTACCCATGGTGGTTGGTGTCGCGGGCTGACCATGGGTTTTTGCCATCATGGCATCACCGGCAAACTGATGCGCCATGGCGCGTAAGTGGGCCGTTAGGTTGGTGATTTCATGGATAAAAACAGATTCTTTGGCTTGTTTAAGTATGAGTCCGTAAGCCAGATTATTAATGTCTTCTGAAGTACAGGCAAAATGTACAAATTCCAGATAGGGTGATAAACCATCAATTTTTTTCATGTGGTTTTTGATGTAATACTCAACTGCTTTAACATCGTGGTTGGTGGTGGCTTCGATGTCTTTTACCTGCTGCGCCTTCTCCGGAGTGAAGTCCTCATATAAAGCCATTAATTGTTGTTTCTGTTGAGCGCTGAAAGCCGGTAACTCTTTAATGTCTGTAGATTCGCTGAGTTGAATCAGCCAGGAAATTTCCACCAACAGGCGGTTTTTGATAAGACCATATTCGCTAAAGAACGGAGATAAATCACGGGTTTTTGATTGGTATCGACCGTCAACGGCTGAAACGGCAGTGAGTGCAGATAAAGACATGGTTTTAAAGGCGCTTAAAAGGCTATGCATTATACGGTTTAGTGCGTGTGAACTCAATCTGCGGCGGGCAATAAACGCTTGCTTTTACTATAAGTACGTGCTAATATTAATAACAATTAACTTAATAAAGGTGATATATGCCTCATGTGGTCGTTTTAGGTGCCGGTATCGGTGGTATTCCCATGGCTTTAGAGGCTAAAGAACTCTTGGGTGATGGTGTTAAGGTAACAATTATCAGTGACAAGGAATGGTTTGAATTTACCCCATCCAACCCATGGGTGGCGGTTAACTGGCGTACACAAGAGCAAATTAAGGTGGATTTACCGCCGATGTTTAAAAAACGTGACATCGACTTTATTCCGGTGGCCGCGAAAAAAGTTAATCCAGAACTGAACCAAGTCATCTTGGATGATGACCGGGTTATTGATTATGATTATTTGGTGATTGCCACCGGACCTAAATTAGACTTTGCCGCCATTAAAGGGCTTGGGCCTGCGGCATATACCGATTCGGTTTGTACCACCGGCCATTCAGCGACCGCCGGTGACAAATGGGAAGATTTTGTCGCAAATCCGGGGCCGATTGTGGTGGGTGCGGTGCAGGGCGCGTCCTGTTATGGGCCGGCTTATGAATATGCTTTAATTTTAGACACGGAATTACGCAAACGTAAAATCCGTGATCAGGTGCCAATTACTTTTATTACTGCAGAACCTTATATTGGGCATTTAGGCTTAGATGGTGTCGGCGACACCAAAAGCTTGCTGGAATCTAAATTACGGGATGCCAATATTAACTGGATTACCAATTGTCAGGTGGATGAAATTACGGAAAATGAAATCCATGTCACTGAGCTGGAGCTTAACCGCGACCCCATTAAACATGATCCAATTGCGTTTAAACATGCCATGTTATTACCCGCTTTTGCCGGTATTGATGCGGTACAGGGTATCGAAGGCCTGGTCAATCCGAAAGGCTTTATTCTTACCAATGAGTTTCAACAAAACCCAACCTTTAAAAACGTGTTTGGTGTCGGTGTTTGTGTGGCGATACCGCCGATTGGTAAAACCGCGGTTCCGGTGGGCGTTCCTAAAACCGGTTATATGATTGAATCCATGGTGACTGCCACGGCACATAATATTGAAGCCATGATTGCCGGCAAACAGCCGGATTCAAAACCCACTTTAAATGCGTTATGTCTGGCAGATTTTGGTGATGGTGGTGTGGCCTTTATTGCTAAACCACAAATGCCGCCACGCAACTTAAACTGGTCCGGTAGCGGACGCTGGGTACACTGGGCCAAAGTGGCTTTTGAAAAATATTTTATTCGTAAAATCCGCAAAGGCCAGGCAGAGCCTATTTTTGAAAAATATGTGATGAAAGCCATGGGCTTGGTGCGCTTAAAAAAGAATAAATAACTAATCAACAAGACCTGTGACTAAACCTCTATCAGTCACAGGTCAAAAATACCAATCCACAGGAATTAAGCAAAGCCCGCTATTAACTTAACTTGAGCTTTACGCTGCGGGCTTTATAATGACTGTTTTTTTCCAGGGAATTAATATGAAAATCAGCAGTGAATTTGATGGTGGCCGCATTGAAGTGGTGGCCTGTGATCAAGCCGATGACATTCAAGTCAACATTGATAAAGACTCCCATGCGGACTTTCGCCAGTGGTTTTATTTTAGACTGCATGGCGTTAAAGATAAGGATTGCGTGGTGAAGTTTATGAATGCCGCGGAATGTTCCTATGTCGAAGGCTGGCAGGATTATGATGTCTGCGCTTCCACCGATCGTCAGGAATGGTTCCGCTTGCCCACTGAGTTTGACGGCAAAGTCATGTCGGTTGAATTTAACACCGACACCGATGACATTTATTTGGCTTATTTTGCGCCGTATTCGTTTGAGCGCCACATAAATTTACTGGCCTTTGCGCAACATTCACCCTTAACCGAGGTCATCAACCTGGGTGAAACGGTGGACGGCCGTGATTTTGATATGCTTAAAATTGAACAGCCCGACAATGATGATGACAAACTCAACGTCTGGCTCACCGCGCGTCAACATCCCGGTGAAACCATGGCTGAGTGGTTTATGGAAGGGTTCATCGAATCCTTATTGGATGCCGATAATGCCACCTCGCGTGCCCTGCTGCAAGAATGTCGATTTTTTCTAGTGCCCAATATGAACCCCGATGGGGCTTATCGCGGTAATCTACGCACCAATGCCGCCGGTGCCAACTTAAACCGTGAATGGCAAGAGCCGACCATGGAGAAAAGCCCGGAAGTCTATCTGGTGCGCCAGAAAATGCTCAAAGAAGGCGTTGATATTTTTCTGGATGCCCATGGTGATGAAGCCATTCCATATAACTTTGTCGCCGGTTGTGAGGGTAACCCCAATTATGATGAACGTCTTAAGAACTTAGAAGAGGTGTTTAAATCCGCCTACTTTACCGCCACCCCTGAGTTTCAGGATGAACATAAATACGACCTCGATGAACCCGGTAAAGGTGATTTACGCCTGGCCACCAACTATGTGGGACAGACCTTTTCCTGCCTGGCTTATACGCTTGAAATGCCGTTTAAAGACAACCACGACTGGCCCGATGAAGAATACGGCTGGTCACCGGAACGCTGTAAAAAACTGGGCGAAGACACCTTGGTGGCGTTATTAAACACGGTACCGGCCGTACTCGCCAATCCCAGGGAGAAATGAAGATGTATACCATGCTTAAATTGACCTTAACTTTGTTTGGCATGATTCTGGTATCAGCGTGTCAGCAAACCCCAGCTCATGACACATCGGCCCCTGATGCTCACACCTCGAAAAATGCCCTGGACTGGTCCGGGGTTTATACCGGTACCTTACCCTGTGCTTCTTGTCCCGGTATCAAAACCCGCATTGTTATCCACAGTGATGGTCAATACAGTCAAGACAGCCATTATTTAGAAACCCCCGGTGTGATTACTGAAACAGGTCAAATCAAATGGGATGACCAGGGCCGAAACATCACCCTTATCAGCGAAAGTAATGATGATCCAAGCCACTATTGGGTGGTGGAAAATGCCCTGGTGCAATTAGACCAACAACATCAGAAAATAACCGGTGATCTCGCCGACCATTACCGATTGGAGAAAGTCCGGATGCAATTAAACAATCAAACTTGGCAGTTAATGGAAATAGCCAACAAAGCGGTAACCGACAAACTCACCGATCGGGTCAATATCAGCTTTGATGCAGAAGGTAAAGTCTCGGGACAAGCACCCTGTAACCGCTATTTCGCCGGCTGGGAACAAAACGGCCGGCAATTAAGCATCGAAAAAATCGGCGCCACCAAAATGGCCTGCCCATTCCTGCAACAAGAACAAGCATTTTTCACGCAGTTAGACAAAGTCGATAACTTCGAAATAAAACAAACGATATTATTGCTGAAACAAGGTGACGAGGTTCTGCTGTCTTTTAAAGCGGGTTTTGACACAGAAACTTCAAAGAATTAAGTCTACAGAAATGCCCACACTTTCGTTTATTAATGCGTTATTATCATGATATATCCAGATAAAAGCGCATTAATGCGTTTTAAACTCGAATATGCCGGATAAAAGTGCAAAAAATGGTTAAAAAATCAAATATTATGAGTAAAAAGGGACAATATTGCCCCAAAAGTACGCTTTTTCGGCATTATTTAAATGATAATGCGTGTTTAATAAGTTGTTAGTGGGTTCGTCCACTGTATTTGGCCGTGCGTATCTGGATTTCAGGGAGAAGAAGAGTGTCCAGAATTGATGAAAGGGGAGTAATCGCGGGAGCCATCGTCTGGCTCGTGCTCATGGCGTTGATGTCTAATATCATGTCGTGTATCGATGCTCGATCTTGTCGCAGCGGAGATTTCTTCATGTACGCGCTTATAGGAATTGGCATGCTGGCTCCATCATATTTTGTGGCGGCCCTGCTTTCGAAGTGACAGCAAGCCAAACCACTGTTCGATACTTGGTGTTCGCAGCCCCACTAACAAATGCAGGCACAGCGACGCCCACTACATTGCGCCTTTGGCTCCATTCCGTGGGCGCGCATGCTGCAAGCGTTAGACTTATTAATAAAAAGGAGAGTGTAATATGAGCGACGATATTGAACTTAAAGGCCTTAATGGTTGGTTAATCTTAGTAGGGATTGGGGTGGTTCTTTCACCTTTTAGATTGCTATTTAGCCTTGTCCCAATATATAAACCGATATTTGAAGACGGCACGTGGGAAATCCTAACCACAGCTGGTTCGGAGGCGTATGATTCATTATGGGCTCCATTATTGATTGGAGAAATTGTGTTTAATTCTGTATTGGTTGCAGCGTCCATATACTTAATATATTTATTTTTTAGCAAGCATTACCTGTTTCCTAAACTCTTTATCGGTATCGTTACTCTTTCTATCGTGTTTATTCCATTAGATGCGTGGGTTGTAACTAAAGTAATGCCATCTGAACCAATGTTTGATCCTGAAACAACCAAAGAATTTATGCGTTCTTTAGTTACTGGTCTTATTTGGATTCCATACATGTTAATTTCAAAAATAGTTAAAGCAACATTTGTAGAACATATGCCTAACAAGGTAATCAAGCTGGATTCGTAGTAAGGTAGGTTGGGCTAAGCGCAGCGCAGCCCAACATTTTGAATGAGGCTATGAACTCATTTTGGCAATAATGCTATTAAATGTTAACTGGTATAAGACGAGAATATGTTGTGTTTGTACATTTGATGTTGGGCTGCGCTGCGCTTAGCCCAACCTACGCACTAATGTCAAGGCTTCACATAATCTAAAGGATTCACCGGTTGGCCGTTTTTGCGGATTTCGAAGTGTAGGTTGTCGACGTTGGTGCCGCTGGAGCCGAGTTGGGCGATGACTTCGCCGCGTTTGACTTGTTGGCCTTCTTTGACGTGGCGTTTTTTGTTGTGGCCGTAGGCACTTAAAAAGCTGTCGTTGTGTTTAATGATAATGAGTTCGCCGTAACCCAGTAAGCCATCCCCGCTGTACACCACCACGCCGGCTTCGGCGGCTTTCACGTCTTGACCTTCCTGGCCGCGGATAGAGATGCCTTTACGGGCCGGGTTACTGCCGGAAAAGGTGGTTCTGATTTTACCTTGGGTTGGCCACAGCCAATTTAAGTCACCGGTTTTAGGTAAATTAACCACCGGTTTGGGTTGTGGTTTTGGGCTGGGTTGTTTTGTAACGGTGACGGTTGCCGGCGGTTTGGGTTTGCTTTCCGGTTTATTGCTGGTTGTTGCCGGTTTTTTAGAAGTGATCGGTTTAGTGTCGTTGCTGGCTCTCATGGTGGGTTGTATAACAATGGCGCTGGTTTTTACTTTATTCGATTCGGCAACGGTTGTTGATGTGGTTTTGCTCGGCTGCGTTAAGCTTAAGCGTTGATTGGGGTGGATGGTGTAAGGTGGTTTGATGTTGTTAATGGCGGCTAATTGTCGGTAATCAATGTTATAGCGAAATCCGATGGAATAGAGGGAATCGCCTTTTTGTACCCGATAAAAATTCGGCTTCCTGGGTAATTTTCTGTGTTTTAGTGATTGGGCTTGGCGGTTTTTACGTTGAATACTGATTTCATCTACGTGAGCCGGTGGGCGTGATGCGCAAGCGCTGAGCAAAAGCAAAACGATGATGGCGCAGTACATTTTCATTTAACGCTCCACACCTTCCAGTAATGGCACAAAAATAACATCACCTAAATCTTCGATGACCGGGCCGTTTTTACCCGGGCTGATTTTCTGTAAGGTTTGTCTGGATTTACCACCAACCGGTACAATCATAAAGCCTCCGGGAGCCAGTTGTTCTAATAAATTTAATGGTGGTTCGGGTGGCGCAGCAGTGATGATAATCACATCAAAGGGGGCTTCTGAAGGCCAACCCAAATAGCCGTCATCGGTTTTGCAGCGGATATTCAGGTAGCCTAAATTAATAAATCGTCGGCGGGCAATGCGGGTTAATTTGTCAATACGTTCAATGCTGAAGACCTCCGGAATCAAGCGACTGAGAACAGCCGCTTGGTAGCCGGAACCGGTGCCCAGTTCTAATACTTTTTTAGGTGCCGGATGACTCAATACTTCAGCGGTCATACGAGCAACGATATAAGGCTGAGAAATGGTTTGGGAAAATTTTATGGGTAAAGCGGTGTCCTCATATGCGCGATGGGCCAATGCTTCATCAACAAAAACATGGCGTGGCACCTCGTTCATGGCCTGTAGCACTTGTTCGTTGTTAATGCCTCGTTGTTGCAGCCGATCTATCATGCGTTGTCGGGTGCGTTGTGAGGTCATGCCGATACCCGGTGCATTCATAAGTCTTTGAACCAGTGATTTAATTCACCCATAAAGTCATGACGGGTCATGTCAATTTGTAAGGGTGTAATTGACACATAACCATTTTTGACGGCGTGAAAATCAGTGCCTTCTCCGGCATCTGCTTCAGGGCCGGCCGGACCAATCCAATACATGGTGGAACCCCGTGGGTCAGTAATGGGTAGGGCGTTTTCAGCTTTGTGACGGTTACCTAAGCGCGTGACTTTAAAGCCCTTTATCTCGTCAATGGGTAAATTGGGGACATTAATGTTTAAAATGGTGTCTTTAGGTAATGGATTATTATCCAGGTGTTCAATGATACGACGCAGGTAGTGGGCCACTGATTTATAGTCACGTTTACGATGATTGTCTTTACAGGAATCTAATACAATCGACACCGCAATCGCCGGCAACCCCAGATAACGGCCTTCAATGGCTGCGGCTACGGTGCCTGAATAAAGCACATCATCACCCAAGTTAGCGGCATCATTAATACCGGAAATGACCATATCGGGTTCATAATCCAAGACACCGGTGACAGCCAAGTGAACACAGTCAGTGGGTGTGCCATGGACGCTAAAAGCATCATCACCTATTTGATCAACTCTAATGGGACGGTCTAATGTCAATGAATTACTGGCACCGGAGCGGTCACGGTTGGGGGCAAAAATAACCACATCGCCGAGTTCTCTGAGCATGGTGGCCAAGGTGTTAATGCCCCGGGCGTTTATACCATCATCATTGCTGACTAAAAACTTCATAATTCTCACAATTCTACGAATCCCTTATTATAATATCTTGTCTTGTAAATAAACAGTTTACCGCGGATTTCTATTGATATGGCTGAACAATTAACATTATGTGAAGTTTTAAAACAAATTGATGAAGAGAGTGAGCAGTCTTCTGCTGTTAGTATTGATGATTTGGTGGCCCATTTTCAAAGTCGCGGTTTTGGGCCGTTGATTATGTTTCCGGCGTTAATTGCGGGTTTACCCACCGGTGCCTTTCCCGGGGTGCCTAGTTTGTGTGGTCTTAGTGTGGCTTTAATTTCGATGCAATTAATCTGGGGAAAAACACATCCGTGGTTGCCAAGAAAAATAGCTGATATGGAGCTTGATAGTCAGCGAATTCAGAAAATTGTTCCTAAAGCCTTGCCTTGGGCCAAGCGAGTGGATTATCTGATAAAGCCAAGGTTAAAGGTGTTGACCACTGATAAGGCACAACGGATTATCGCAGTGATAACCACTTTACTGGGTTTGAGTATGGTGCCGTTGGAGCTGGTGCCTTTGGGAGCCGGTATTCCTGCTTGGGTATTGGTAATTATGGCGCTGGGTTTTACCGGCCGGGATGGTTTATTAATCCTGTTGAGTTTGCTGGTGGCGTTGGTTGGGTTTATCTGGGTAATTTTTTGAGCCGGTTTTACCGGCTTGTTGGCTGTCGGGTTGATTATGGGTCTCATCATCAACCAATAATCCGCGAGAAGACGCCCTTTTAAGCCATTGCTCACGCGCAAATTTTTGCATATTTTGCACTTGATCCACCTCATCCATAATCTCTAAGCCCAACAGTGTTTCCACCAAATCTTCCAAAGACACCAGACCACGGGTATCACCATATTCATCGACCACCAGTGCAATGTGCTGGCGCTCGTTAAGTAAAGATTCCAATAACAGTGGCAAACTGGTGTCTTCGATGACGCACAATAAATCACGTTTTAAATCTTTGAGTTGTTTGTTGTCTTCTTTGGCTTGTGCCATGAGCACATCATTTTTAAGTACGAAAGCAGTGATGTCATCAACAGTTTTGCTGTAAACAGGCAATCTGGAAACATTGGTGTTGATAACGTCTTCAAACACATCTTCAACCCATTCATTTTCGTCAAAGCTAACAATAACGCGGCGAGGCGTCATGATGTCTTTGGCTTTCAGGGTATTGAGTCGAAACAGGTTATCAATAATCCTTGATTCATGCTCGTTGATGTGACCGGTTCGATGACCCAATCCGGCCATGGCTAAAAACTCATCGCGGTTAAAAATATGGTGTTGCTTACCCCTTGATATCAGACGCGTGACCTGTTCGGATAACCAGATAAAGGGATACAAAATTTTAATTAAAAAGGCGACAAAAAAAGCGGTGGGATTGGCCAGCGACTTCCAATAAACAGCACCGATGGTTTTGGGAATGATTTCTGAGAAGAATAGAATCATGAAGGTCATAATCGCTGAAAATAGACCAATCCACTGGTTTCCAAACACATAAGTGGCTTTCGCACCGGCAACAATGGCGCCCACTGTATGTGCGATGGTGTTTAACGTCAAAATGGCTGCCAAAGACCGATCAATTTGAACGAATCGCAAACGCCGAATACGTTGTGCTTTGGCGGGATCTTCCTGGTTGAGGTTTTCAATATATGAAGGTGTTATACTCAGTAAAACAGCCTCCGCAATGGAGCATAAGAAAGAGAAAAACAGCGCGCCAAAAACGTAAATTAACAGTAATAACATACAGGGTTGTTAAATGATGAGTAAATAAAATATAGGCATTGGCCAATAATAACAATGGTTATTTTAAACAAATATTAGTTAAATGCTTATTTATAGGTTTGTCAGTGTTGGCTTTAACTGTTTGGCATCGGGGTTTATAATGCAGATTTATGTCGGTTTCTTCATGAATGCAACTCAGTTCCAACAAGTAATTGATTACTTCAAAGGTTTACAGGATGACATTTGTCAGCAGCTCAGTGCTGTGGATAATCAGCAGCCTTTTCGTGAAGATCAATGGCAGCACACAAATGGCGGTGGCGGGCGAACCCGCATTTTAAATGGTCAAGTTTTTGAACAAGCCGGGGTGAATTTTTCTCATGTAAAAGGTGACGCTTTACCGGTTGCGGCCACCGCCAAACGCCCGGAAATGGCCGGTCAGGGTTTTGAGGCTTCGGGCGTTTCTTTGGTGGTACACCCCGACAATCCTTTTATCCCAACATCACATGCCAACGTCCGGGTTTTTCGAACCATTCCAAAATCGCCAGACGACAAAGATTTTTGGTGGTTTGGCGGTGGTTTTGATTTGACGCCTTATTACCCGTTTGATGCAGATATTAAGCACTGGCATCAAGTGGCTTATGAAGCCTGCCGACCTTTTGGTAAGAATGTTTATCCACGGTTTAAGGCGTGGTGTGATGATTATTTTTACCTCAAACATCGGGGTGAAACCCGTGGTGTGGGTGGTTTATTTTTCGATGATTTGAATGATTGGGGTTTTGACAAATCCTTTGCTTTTATTCAGGCAGTTGGAGAGGCTTACACCCAAGCCTATATTCCCATTGTGAAAAAACGTCAATCCATGTTCTGGGATAATGGCCATAAGCAATTTCAAAAATACCGCCGTGGTCGTTATGTGGAGTTTAATTTGGTGTATGACCGTGGTACTTTATTTGGACTGCAATCCGGCGGTCGAACCGAGTCCATTCTCATGTCGCTACCTCCGGAAGTTTCTTATCGCTACAATTACCAACCTCAAGCCGGTAGCCAGGAAGCTAAGCTACAAGAATATCTAAAGCCACGAGATTGGTTGTCTAAATAGTTCAAAGATACCTGTCAGAACATTGAAAAGCATTTAATTCTCAAGCGGGGATGTTAAAATTGATTTTTTTAATTTGGATGACTAATGGATTTTGAAACTTTATCCATGGGTGAGTATGCTGAGCGTGCTTATTTGGACTATTCCATGTATGTGGTCTTGGATCGGGCTTTGCCCTTTATTGGTGATGGTTTAAAGCCGGTTCAACGACGCATCGTCTATGCCATGAGCGAGCTGGGTTTATCGGCGCAATCTAAACACAAAAAATCGGCGCGTACCATTGGTGATGTCATCGGTAAATTCCACCCTCATGGTGACTCTGCTTGTTATGAAGCCATGGTACACATGGCACAGGACTTTTCATACCGCTATCCTTTGATTGATGGTCAGGGTAATTTTGGTTCGCCGGATGATCCAAAGTCTTTTGCTGCCATGCGTTACACAGAATCGAGACTAACCGCATACGCCAAAACACTGCTGGCTGAATTGCCACATGGCACGGTGGAGTGGGGGCCTAACTTTGATGGCACCATGGATGAGCCTATATGGTTACCGGCGCGTTTGCCGAATGTATTACTGAACGGTGCTGCCGGTATTGCGGTGGGAATGGCCACCGATATCCCGCCCCATAACCTCACTGAAGTGGCCAATGCCACTTTGCATTTATTGGAAAACCCAAATGCTGAAGTGGCTGATTTATGTGAATTTATCACAGCGCCGGATTATCCCACCAATGCGGAAATTATTACGCCCCGTGCAGATATTATCCAAGCCTATGAAACCGGTCACGGCAGTATTCGTATGCGGGCTATCTATGAGCGAGAAGGCAACGACATAATTGTTTCTGCGTTACCGCATCAAGCATCAGGCAGTAAAATTTTGGATCAAATTGCCAGCCAAATGCGCGCCAAAAAATTACCCATGGTGAGTGATTTACGTGATGAGTCCGATCATCAGAACCGGGTGCGTTTGGTTATCACCGGTCGTTCTAATCGCATTGATTTTGATGCCTTGATGTTGCATTTATTTGCCACCACGGATTTGGAAAAAACCTACAAGCTTAATCTCAATATGATTGGCCTGGATCAACGTCCTGAGGTAAAAAACTTAAAGGATATCATTAAGGAATGGCTGCGATTCAGAACGGAAACGGTGCGTCGTCGTTTACAACATCGTTTAGATAAAGTTGATGCCCGGTTACATATTTTAGACGGCTTATTGATTGCTTACTTGAATCTTGACGAAGTGATTCGCATTATTCGTGAAGAAGATGAACCTAAACAGGCATTAATGACGGCATTTAAATTGAGTGAGATTCAAGCCGATGCCATTTTAGACACCCGTCTGCGCAATTTAGCCCGTTTGGAAGAAATGAAAATCCGCACTGAGCAAATTGAATTACAAGCCGAAAAAGTGGATTTGGAAAGCACCTTAAAATCACGGGCTAAAATGAAAACCCTGATTAAGCAGGAAATCACTGAGGACCGTGATTTATATGGCGATGAGCGGCAGTCCATATTAGCTGAGCGAGATGCCGCTGAAGTGTTCGATGAAACCAAATTAGTGCCAAGCGAACCGATGACGGTTATTTTATCTAAAGCGGGTTGGATCAGAGCGGCCAAAGGTCATGAAGTCGATCCGGTGACCATGGCTTATAAATCCGGTGATGCTTATTTGGATCATAGTTATGGTCGCAGCCAACATAATTCGGTGTTCTTGAATAATGCCGGACGATCGTTCACTTTGGCCACCCACACGTTACCTTCAGCCCGTGGGCAAGGTGAACCATTGGCCACTAAATTTACATTTAAAAATAATGCATTGCCTGTCGCGGTCAGTTGTTTCCCGCCAAAAGCGGCGATACTGATGGCTTCCACCGCCGGTTATGGTTACCACGGCCAGATGGAAAATCTGTACAGTAAAATGAAAGCCGGTAAACTGGTGCTAACTGTTCCTAAAGGTTTTGCTGCCTTAAAACCGCGTAGAATCCGTAAAATGGCTGACGCCCATGTGGTGTGTGTCACCAATGCCGGTTATATGCTGGTGTTCCCATTGGCTGAATTGCCTGAATTAGCTAAAGGCAAAGGCAATAAGATGATTAATATTCCGGGTAAACGTCTTAAAGATGGTGAGGAATATTTAATGGCGACCCTGGTGATCACACCCGAAGAGTCTTTTTTGGTGCACGCCGGACAACGTTATATTCGCTTTAAATGGAAAGATTTGCCTAACTATCTCGGCAAACGGGCACACCGTGGTCAAGTGTTACCGCAAGGTTTTAGAAACGTAGATCGTCTTGAACTGGAAACCGAATAACATAATGCGTTGGCTCATCTTTTTAATATGGATGAGCCATGTCACAACATTATGGGCCATTAGCACCGTGCCAAGTTTAATGGACTGTGATGATATGATTTTTGTGGATGGTTTTGTATCTGAATCTTGGCCGTCGAATGGCAGCGGCGGGCCGGTCAATACCGGCTTTCGTTCGATATACATTAACAGTCAATTGGGCAATCGAACTTTTTATTATCACATCCCCTCAAGCTACCAAAGCGGACATGCTATGCCCATCATGTTTTTATTTCATGGTGCTGGTGGTGCTGGAACAGCACCTGCTGGGGCTAAATATAGCCGAGATATGTGGCTTAACGAGTCTCAAGCCAGTGGTTTTATAATTGTGGCACAGGTTGCTACAGGTTCTCAGGGTGGCTGGATACAGAGTAATATGGTGCCTATATTGATAAAGATCTTAGATGATATGGAAGCCCGATATAACATTGAAAAGCGCCGTATTTATGCCTGGGGTTACTCAGCCGGAGGTAATGTGTTACATGAGTTGGCTTTATACAATGCCGGTGAATTTGCCGGCTATGCAATCAGTGGTGCAGATTTAAGCCATGCGATTAGTGGTGGGGTTTATCCATCCACGGCTTCGCGCAAGTTGCCGGTGGTGTTGTCTGTTGGCCAAAGCGACCCACGTTACCCCAGTGTGGTTAATGATTATAATTTGTTTCAACAGCATGGTTGGCAAGCGGGTTATAATGTTTGGTTCGATGTTTATTCCGGTGGCCATCACTATTTTCCAAGCGAACCGGCTGCTGTTTGGGATAAACTGTGCATCTCAACACACATAGACTGATATGACTGAACAAAAACAACTAACCATTGGCTGGAAAGAGTGGGGCGCTTTACCTGAGTTGGGTATTGATCATATTCACATGAAAACCGATACCGGCGCAAAAACCAGTGCCATTCATACCGTAGATTATGCATTGTATGAAAAACACAATGAAGAATGGGTGCGGTTTGTGGTGGCGCCGATTCAAGATGATGATGACACCACCGTTGAGTGTCACTTACCGGTACAAGATAAACGCACAGTCACCAATTCCGGTGGTATTAAAAGCCACCGTATCGTGGTGGAAACGCTGTTACAAATCGGCAACAGCCAACGTCGCATTGAATTGACTTTGGCTTGTCGCAGAAAAATGAAGTTTCGTATGCTTTTGGGTCGTCAGGCAATGTCTGATATATTGGTTAAGCCCGATAAAGCACATCTTATTAAATCAAAACCATTAAGTTAATCGACGTCTTTTAAAACTTTTTGGCATGATTTATGATTAATTTAAATTCTTATAAACCGGCATACTTATGAAAATTGCTTTACTATCGCGCAATGCGCGTCTTTATTCCTCTCGCCGTCTGGTTGAGGCTGCTCAAAAACGTGGTCATGAAGTACGGGTGGTGGACGCCTTGCGTTGTTATATGAATATTTCCTCTAATAAACCGGTGCTGCATTACCGCGGTGAGGATTTGTTGGATTTTGATGCCGTCATTCCACGCATTGGCGCGTCTATTACTTTTTACGGAACAGCCGTACTTCGTCAGTTCGAAATGATGGGTGTTTATCCACTGAACGAAAGTGTGGCCGTCACTCGATCGCGTGACAAATTACGTTCACTACAGTTGTTATCTCGTAAGGGTATTGGTATGCCAATCACCGGATTTGCTAACTCACCCGATGATATTCCTGACCTGATTAAAATGGTTGGCGGCGCGCCTTTGGTGATTAAATTATTAGAAGGCACTCAAGGTATTGGCGTGGTATTGGCCGAGACGAAACAAGCCGCAGAGAGCGTTATTGAGGCTTTTTTGGGATTAAACGCCAACATCATGGTCCAAGAGTTTATTAAAGAAGCCGGTGGTGCTGATATTCGCTGTTTTGTGGTAGGTGGTAAAGTGGTGGCAGCCATGAAACGCCAAGGCGCTGATGGTGAATTCCGCTCTAATTTACACCGTGGCGGCAGCGCTTCGCTGATTAAATTACGACCTGAAGAACGGCAAACGGCGGTTCGTGCGGCTAAAATTATGGGGCTCAATGTGGCCGGCGTGGATTTATTGCGTGCGGAACGCGGTCCGGTGGTGATGGAGGTTAATTCATCACCCGGTTTAGAGGGCATTGAACGCGCCACAGGCAAAGATGTGGCTAACTTAATCATTGAATTTATTGAAAATACGGCGAAACGACACCGAACCCGAACCAAGGGCAGTAAGGGTTAATTTCTTAACCCACACCTCGTTCATTGTAGGAGTTGTGAATATCCTCCTGTGCAAATTGATTGAAAAAAAAGGCTTAAAAAGTTACAATAATTAGTTAATTCATATATGTAGCGCGCTATGAAAATTATTACTGTTCCGGTGGCCAAACGTAAAGAATGTCATTATTTATTGGAGACAGCCTTTCAGTTGGCTGATGACTTAGATGCCAATGTATCAGGTCTTCATGTCAGACCGCATCGTGAGGAATCCATTGGTGGTGACTACGGTATCATCAGTCCAATCGCCATGAATAAC
Source organism: Marinicella gelatinilytica (assembly GCF_026410405.1). GTDB lineage: Bacteria > Pseudomonadota > Gammaproteobacteria > Xanthomonadales > Marinicellaceae > Marinicella > Marinicella gelatinilytica. The sequence continues at coordinate 19,633 of NZ_JAPMLN010000018.1, forward strand.
ATGTCTCAATGGTACAAAGCTGATTTAGATGATGAATTAGAGAGTCAGGCCGCAGCTGAGTTATTTAAAGAATACAGTGATAAACATGATTTTACGTTCAAAAAGAGCGCGGCTAAAGACATGGAACAGTCTTCTTTATGGAACGAAATGGTGGGGGATCCGCAAAGCGTATTTTCTGTTGCCGGTCCTGTGAGTGATATAGTTTTGGTGTCACGACCGAAGAAAAAAAGTAGCGGCCAGGCCAAACAGTTTTTATCAGCCGCTTTATTTAACACCGGTCGGCCAGTGTTAATGTTGCCTCAGAAAAAACTGACAAGTGTCGGTAAACGGGTACTGATTGCCTGGAACCAGCAGGATTCAGTGATGCAAACCATCATCAGTTCAATGGCTTTATTAAAAGAAGCAGATCAAGTCACCATTTTAAGTGCCGGGCCGGATAATCGCGCCAGACCAAAAACCAAACATCTCCAAGATTATCTAAAGGTTTGGGGAATCGACAGTGACGTAAAATTCACCAAAGGAATTAAAGTCCACGATGAAATTATCGACACCTACACAGCCACAGGCTCTGATTTGTTGCTCATGGGTGCTTATTCCCGCGGCCGCTTCACCGAGTGGTTTATGGGTGGTTTCACCAAATACATGCTCACTGACAGCACCATACCCACCCTGATGCAACATAGCTAATCAGGTCTCGTCAATAAAGACAGCCAAAGACGCCCGGCCCGGGCGTCTTTTTTTCATTCAGCCATTTTCTAAATATCGGATCGTAGCGACAAGGCATGCCTTGTCGTTGCTAAAATTGAGAATTTATAAAGTGAATCCGTGACAGGTAGTTTTTCTCTGGTCTGAAAGATGGGTGCCCGGGTCACCAAAAGCAGGGCCCCTTAGGGCAGCCCGAGCACGTCGCGGTGGTTTGAGATAAAGACGCCGGAATTGGGCGTCAATTCTTGGTTTATTTCGCCAGTTTCAGCCAGGTTTCGACCACGGTATCGGGATTTAATGACACGCTTTCGATGCCTTCGTCCATCAGCCATTGGGCTAAATCAGGGTGGTCTGAGGGGCCCTGGCCGCAGATGCCGATGTATTTGCCGCGTTTTTTACAGGCTTGGATGGCCATGGACAGCATTTTCTTAACCGCCGGATCGCGTTCGTCAAATAAATGCGCAATCACCCCTGAATCACGATCAAGCCCCAAAGTTAATTGGGTCATGTCGTTGGAGCCAATGGAAAAGCCGTCAAAAATATCTAAAAATTCATCGGCTAACAAGGCATTGGAGGGTAATTCACACATCATAATAATTTTTAAGCCATTTTCACCCTGTTTCAGGCCGAATTTGGCCATTAAATCGACCACAGCCTGTCCTTCTTCCACGGTTCTGACAAACGGTACCATGGCCCAAACATTGGTCAGTCCCATCTCATCACGGATGTATTTTAAGGCTTCACATTCCATTTCAAAACAATCCACAAAGGAATTATCTAAATAGCGTGAGGCACCTCGAAAACCAAGCATCGGATTTTCTTCATCAGGTTCATAAGCGCTGCCACCGATGAGGTTGGCATACTCATTGGATTTAAAATCTGAGAGGCGCACAATGACGGGTTTGGGGTTAAAGGCAGCCGCTAAGGTGGACACCCCTTCGGCCAGACGCTTAACAAAGTATTCGCGCGGTGAGTTATAGGCCGCAACCATGGGATCGGTGATGGCTTTAACGTCTTCCGGTTGATTGTCATAATCTAACAACACTTTCGGGTGGATGCCGATCATGCGGTTAATGATAAATTCTAAGCGCGCTAAGCCAATACCAAAGCCCGGTAAATTCTGAAAATCAAAAGCCCGATCCGGATTACCGATGTTCATCATGATTTTTAAGGGGGCTTCGGGCATGTTGGCTAAGTCAGTGGTTTTTATCTCAAAATCTAATAAGCCTTCATAGATATAACCGGTATCTCCTTCACTGCAAGAAACTGTCACCTCTTGGCCATGCTTTATTTTTTTTGTGGCATCACCACAACCCACAATTGCCGGAATGCCCAGTTCACGGGCAATAATGGCGGCATGACAGGTGCGGCCGCCACGGTTGGTGACAATGGCGGCGGCTTTTTTCATGATGGGTTCCCAATCCGGGTCAGTCATGTCTGTCACCAAAACATCACCTTCAATGACGTCATGCATCTGATCGATGCCTTTGATGACTTTAGCGGTGCCTTGGCCAATCTTTTGACCAATACTGCGGCCTTCAGCCACCACCTTGCTTTTTTCATTGAGCTGGTAACGCTCGATTTTTTGACCAGCAGATTCGCGTGATTTAACCGTTTCCGGTCTGGCTTGAACAATGTAGAGCTGACCATTTTTACCGTCTTTGGCCCATTCAATGTCCATGGGTCGTTGGTAATGTTGCTCAATCATCATGGCTTGTTGTGCCAATTGTTGTGCTTCGGAGTCTGTGATTGAAAATTGTTGTTGACGGTCGTCGTCAACCGGATCAGTACGTACGCCGGTATCACCATAGGTCATGGTGATGGCTTTGGTACCTAAGTTTCGACGTAAAATAGCGGGTTTGTTCGCTTTTATACCGGGTTTATAAACATAAAATTCATCGGGGTTGACCGCACCCTGAACCACCATTTCACCCAGTCCGTAGGATGAGGTAATAAACACCACATCATTAAAGCCGGATTCGGTGTCCATGGTGAACATCACACCGCTGGCGGCTAAATCAGAACGCACCATTTGTTGGATGCCCGCTGACAAGGCCACATCATCATGGTTAAAGCCATGATGCACGCGGTATGAAATGGCACGGTCATTATAAAGGGAAGCAAACACTTCATGAGTTTTAGCCAGCACATCATCGATACCGGTAACATTTAAAAACGTTTCTTGTTGGCCGGCAAAAGAAGCATCCGGTAGATCTTCGGCGGTGGCTGATGAACGTACGGCGACACTAAAGCCATCACCCAGTTCTTGCTGCATGGCTTGATAAGCCTCCGTAATGGCCTGTTGTAATTTGGGCTGGAACGGGGTTTCCATAATCCATGCACGGATATCCTTACCGGCACTTTGTAATGCCGTTAAATCATCGGTATCCAAATCATTTAATCGCTGATTAATTTTTGTACCTAAGCCTGATTCATTCAAAAAATCCCAAAAGGCTTTTGCGGTGGTGGCAAAACCACCGGGTACTTGTACCCCTAAAGCCGTTAAATGGGTTATCATTTCACCCAAAGAGGCATTTTTACCGCCTACTTTATCCAAATCCGCTAAGGTGAGCTGATCCAGTCTAATGATGTAATCTGACATGAAGTTTCCGTTGTGCATAAAAATGGTATATTCTATATGACGCGACCATTAAGCGAAATGGATAACCCTTGAATTTAACGAATTTGACTCAAAAACTGCCAAATATATGAATGAAACCATCCCACAAAAAACCTGCGCCATATTTTATGTCTCTGACGGCACGGCGATTACAGCAGAAACCGTTGGCCAAAGTTTAATCACGCAATTCCCCCAAAATATTCAGTTTATCCAAAAACGTATCCCATTTGTGGATAATGAGGCCAAAGCCCATTTGGCTGCTGATATGATTAGACAAGCCAAGGCAGACTTCCAGCCGTTGGTTATAAATACTGTGGTGGATATCAATTTACGGAAAATCATTCATGCAGCTGGTGGTTTAAAACTCGACCCTTTTAATCAACTATTAAGGCAAATTGAAGAAAACTTAGGTATTGAGCGAAGTCCGGGTGTCGGTCGGGCTCACGGTATGTATGACAGCCATTCTTATAATGCCCGTATTGATGCCACTAATTTTGCATTAGCCCATGATGATGGCATGAATCTTAATTTGGAACAGGCGGAAGTCATTTTGTTGGGTGTGTCGCGATCAGGTAAAACCCCCACATGTTTATATTTAGCGCTTCATTACGGTATAAAAGCGGCCAACTACCCAATTACAGATGAGGACTTGGAAAAAATGCAACTACCTAAAGCCGTGGTAAAGCATAAAGATAAATTATTTGGTTTGACCATTGATTCACATCGTTTATCACAAATTCGGAACAGAAGACGACCCGATTCACGTTATGCCAACATTAAAAAATGCCAAAAAGAAATTTCTGATGCTGAAGCCCTATATCACAGATACCGGATTCCTTTTTTAAACACCACATTAACCTCCATTGAAGAAATTTCCGGCAAAATTTTGTTGGAGCTTAATCTCAATAAACGGATGTTTTAATGCAAAGGCCTCTATTAAATAGTCGTTATTGGCGTTACCAACTCTGGGCGCAAAATCAACATATAGGTTTGCAGGACTGGCATGAAGATAATTTTCGCTTGTTAATGCGGTTATTGCCACAACGGTTACAACCGGGTGTGGTTTATGTGTCTCAACCTAATAACCAACCAACCCTTCAAGTAACCCGTACTGAAGAATTTAAATACACATCAGAATTACATCTGAGTTTGCTGTTTGAAGATGAGTCATCGGACACCATGGTGGTACGGATTTATCATGACATGCACTTAGCTGAATTATGGCAAGCCCATGAGTTCGATCGTTTATTTCAACAGCTGGGTGGTCGTGCTGATTGTCGCTTAAAAGCGCAACGACGGTATAGTTTAAATTGTTTTTTCAATAAATGGTTAAGGCATGTTATGACAAAAGGTTATATGGGATCACCGTGGCAAATGAGTGACCATTTGCATGGGTATAACCCATCGCAATTAGAAAAGAATCATGGATAAACACGCCTTTTACCAACTATCCGTTCAATGCGTTGAAGCCGAAATTGATTTTGTCTCCGAAACTTTTCAGCAACTACGTGGCCGCGATGGCGTGACATTGAGAGAAGATTTTTGCGGTACGGCACAAACCAGCTGTGAGTGGGTTGAGCGTGACATGGCGCATATCAGTTATGCTGTTGATTTTGATCCGCTGGTTTTGCAATGGGGTGAGCAAAATAATGTAAAACGATTAACAACAGAACAACAACAACGCATCAAACTACTTAATTCTGACGTGTTAACCGTGAAAACCCCGCCGATGGACATGATATTGGCGATGAATTTCAGTTATTTTATATTTATGAGTCGTGTTGAAATGCGGCATTATTTTGAAGCAGTTTATCAGTCATTAGTAAGCGATGGTGTGTTTTTTTTGGATGCTTTTGGTGGTTATGAAGCGGCCAAAGAATTGACCGAAGAGCGAGAATGTGACGGTTTTACTTATATATGGGATCAAGCCTATTTTAATCCAATTACTTCAGAAATGCAGTGTTATATCCATTTTGTCACTGATGAAGGTATTCGTATGGATCGGGCTTTTTCATACTATTGGCGATTATGGACCTTGCCGGAAATTACTGAATTGTTAACAGAAGCGGGCTTTCAACAGGTAGATGTTTATTGGGAAGGTACCGATGAAGACAGCGGGGAGGGTAATAATATCTACACCCCTACTCGGCAAGGTACGGCTGATGCTGGTTGGATTTGTTATATTGTGGCGCAAAGATAATCAGCTTAGGATTTCTTTGCTGATAGGGATTTAATGTCGCTGCGCAAGGCATCTTTTTTCGATAAATTCATTTCGATGGTGCGCTTTAAAATGGCAAAACTATCCATGTCAATTTGGGTCCATTCAGCCCCAAATGAATCGTCGCGAACGTGAACTGCACGAATGTTCATGATAATAGAGGGTGAGTTTTCTAAAGGGATTTGTAAGCGAAATATATCGCCCATTTTAACAACATAATCATCAGGACATGCCAATAGAACGCCTTTCAGGGATATGTCATGGATATGCGATTGCCAACAGGATACGCCTGAGTATAACGTCACTTCTTTTGATAAAGCAATGCGGGTGAATTGACGTTTTTCTGAATAATCAGTCATTATGCTGAAGTAGGTGGTTACTTAAAATCGGCTATTGTACTGGTATTAAGCCCAAAGTTTTAGACAATTCTTGTTCGATATATATCTGTTAGATATTAAAGGTAGTTATTAATGAAAACTGTGACGAAGTTAGAAAATCTAATCAGTTAACAGCTTAGTTAAAGCAACATAATCTTTAGGGTCAGCCGGTATTAATTGTTCAGCGTTAAGCTCGGTTAAAATCAGATAGGCTTCGTCACTGTTGGTAATTTCGTTTAAGGCATTGATCACCGATGATTTTATGTCTGAGTTGACGGTTGGCGACACTAAAAATATTTGTCCCGGGAATGGTTCGCTTTCTTTTAAGACCATCAAATTAGGGTATAGCCGATAAAGGTATTCGGGAATAATGGCTGCTTCAGCTTCTCCTGAAAACACTTGGTTTATGACATCTTTCCATGACAAGGCAGTCACTACTTTTTGCGGTTGAATGAATAAATCCGTAAACCATTGGTCATACAGTAAAGAACCAATGTTAGGGCTGGGAAAGGTGATAACACGTTTACCGACCAGCTGTTTGTTAATGTCTTCGTTGGCGACGAGATTCTGGTTGGTGACTAAATAATAACGCTGATCTGCGGCAACTCGCAGAATGGGTTCATAATTTTTCTCAGTGATTCGGTATGCGGCCACATGAGGGGCATCTAAGGTAAAATCCGGGTTGTCTAATTGTGCATCACGCCAGTAGAAATAATAATTGTCCGAAGAATTTATCTGTACATTGTATCCGGTTTTTTTAGCCAACCAATCCGCCAAAGGTTGATAGACAAACTCCGCTTGTTGTGGCGGATAAATGGCTTCTACCGTCAAATCGATTGTTTGGCTTAGACCTTGAAAAGAGCACAATATAAGGATCAAGGTCATGATACTTTGTTTTGTTTTTGACATGCAAATGCTCCAAGCAGACCAATAGATAGCAATTATATTACCATATTTGATACATTCAGTCTTTTAAATCGGGCTTAACAGCGATATTTTTTACAATTTGCGCAGTCAGCTGATTATCAATTTCAATGGCCGGTGAGCACAATTGACCCTTGATGTCATTGATTGTGACTTGTCCGCCATTTTTATAGTTATCCTGTTGATTAAGTTGTATTAGTGCTAACTGTTTTTTGTTGCGACCAATAAAATGTAAGCGAGCGATGATTTCTTGTCCCGGATAGCAACCTTTTTGGTATTCAATCAATTGATGCTGGTCTAAAGAAAGGTGTTGTGGAATAAATTGCTCGCTGCTTTCTTTGGTAATCCATGGCAAGTTGGAGCGGAAGAATATTTGCCAAAAGTTGCTACTGCTGAGTGGCTTATGATCGGGTGACGCTGATAGCGTTATGTCTTTTACAAAATCATTATCGATGTCAGTAACCACAGGTGTGTAATTGTTGGCGTCTGTTAATTTCACATCCATACGAAAACGGCGCATATTGATGTATTGCTTAAATTCTTCTGACAGTGATTTATCAATAGCCATGAAAATTATTTCATCGTGTTGCCACATCAGTAAGCTAAATATGATTCGTCCTTTGGGGTTACATATCGCTGAATAGTGTGGTTGTTTTGAGTTGTGTTCAAAATTGTTAATAATTTGGTTATTGATAAAAACCAAGGCGTCTTTACCGGTTAACTGCATCACCGACAGTTGTTGCTCTAAAGAATACATGATTGACATTTTTTTGACTTTAATAAGTGGATAATAAGGCTTGTTATTTTAACAAAGACGAAGCTGACTTATCAGTTAGTTTGTGGTTTTGTCTGATGATTGAGGACTGACGCAAATGAACGGTCACTGTTATTTGCTGTTTGGTGATGTTATAATTTCGTTTTGTTAATTCATTGAATCAATGACCACTAACATGACACACAAAGAAACACCTAAACCCAATCGTAAAGACAACAAAAGTGCTTCGACCCAAGAGTCGGATAAAGACATCTATCCTAAGGAGTTCGGTGGTCGTAAACAGGGTTTGGAACCCACACGTTACGGTGATTGGGAAAAAAATGGTCGTTGTATTGACTTTTAAGTCGGTACAATTTACTTGTAATATAATTAATTAATTTAACACAGGAATACTCATGAGTAGCTCAAACCGACCTTTGTCACCCCATCTACAGGTGTACAAATTTCCGTTGACTGTTAAAACGTCAATCCTTCACCGCATCACCGGCATGTTGTTGGCTTTTGGTTTGGTGATTTTCGTCTATTGGTTGTATGCCCTGGCAACAGATGTGGCAGCCGCAGATCAACTGCGCAGCTGGTTACTGTCGGTGCCGGGACAAATCCTTGTTTATCTGTGGCTGTACACTTTTTTCTATCATTTTTGTAATGGTATTCGACACTTGTTTTGGGATGTTGGTAAAGGCTTTAGCAACGAACAGGCCCGACGTTCTGCGATGGTGGTGTTAATTGTTCCATTGTTACTGACAATCGGGACATACGTTTTGGCGCAATAAGGAGAAGATAATGAGATACCAAACAGATTTAGCCAAAGCCAAAGGCCATGGCAGTGCGCAAAGCGGCTTTTCCCACTGGTGGTTGCAACGGATGTCAGCAGTGCTCTTGCTGCCCACCGGTGTCTATGTCTTATGGCAGTTTTTATCACTGGACAGTTTGGCAGCCGTTCAGCTTGTGCAATGGATTCAACACCCTGTCAACGCCGGAATATTACTGATATTTGTGCTGGCTGCCGCTTACCATGGTGCTTTGGGATTACAGGTCATTATTGAAGACTATGTACCCAATAAAGCCTTGTTATTGACACTGAGAACCTTAGTCTACGGGACTTTGGTGGGTCTAATTTATTTCAGCTGTTATGCTGTTTTTAAACTTTTATTCGGATAAATAATGTCACAAGCTTATAAAATTACAGAACATAAATTTGATGCCGTTGTAGTGGGTGCCGGTGGTGCCGGTTTACGTGCCACCATGGGTTTAGCCACCAAAGGTTTGGCAACAGCCTGTATCACCAAAGTATTCCCGACCCGATCGCATACCGTGGCTGCACAAGGCGGCATGAGTGCCTCGTTGGGTAACATGGGTGAGGATGATTGGCGTTGGCATATGTACGACACCATTAAAGGTTCTGATTGGCTGGGTGATCAGGATGCCATTGAGTACATGTGTCGTGAAGCCGTACCTTCAGTGATCGAATTAGAACATTATGGAGTGCCGTTTTCGCGTACGGAAGATGGGAAAATTTATCAGCGTCCTTTTGGCGGAATGACCACCAACTACGGCGAAGGTACAGCGCAACGGACTTGTGCGGCAGCAGATAGAACCGGTCATGCCATTTTGCATACCTTGTATCAGCAATCTTTAAAACATGACGCCTCATTTTTCATTGAATATTTCGCCATTGATTTGGTGATGGAAAATGGCGAGTGTAAAGGCGTTTTGGCCTGGAATTTAGCCGATGGTACCTTACACTTATTCCGCGGTAAATCGGTTATATTGGCCACCGGAGGATATGGCCGTGCTTATTTTTCTTGTACTTCTGCCCACACCTGTACCGGTGATGGTAATGCCATGGTTCAGCGTGCCGGCTTACCTTTACAAGATATGGAGTTTGTACAATTTCATCCAACAGGTATTTATGGTGCCGGCTGTTTAATTACAGAAGGTGTGCGTGGTGAAGGTGGTTTCTTAACCAACTCAGAAGGCGAACGATTTATGGAGCGTTATGCACCCAATGCCAAGGACTTGGCTTCTCGTGACGTGGTCTCCAGATCCATGACCATCGAAATTCGAGAAGGCCGTGGAGTAGGTCCCAACAAAGATCACATTAACTTACATTTAGATCACTTGGGTGCCGATGTGATTCACAGTCGGTTACCCGGGATTGCAGATTCCGCTGAAATATTTGCCGGTGTCGATGTCGATAAAGAACCGATTCCGGTGTTACCTACCGTTCACTATAACATGGGCGGTATTCCAACCAATTATCATGGTGAAGTTGTGCACAAAGTAGACGGCAACCCCGATAAGGTTGTGCCAGGCTTGTTTGCCATTGGTGAAGCCGCTTGTGTGTCAGTTCATGGCGCTAACCGTCTGGGTTCTAATTCTTTATTAGATTTGATTGTATTTGGTCGAGCCGTGGCAAACCGCTGTGCGGAAATCGTTAAGCCCGGTGAGTCACACAGTGAATTACCCAAAGACGCTTTAGATCAATCGCTCGCTGATTTTGATAAAGTGCGACATGCTAAAGGCTCCATTAAAACTGCAGATTTGCGCTTAGAAATGCAGAAAGTGATGCAGAATAATGCGGCTGTGTTTAGAACTGAAGAAGTTTTAAAAGAAGGTTGTGAAAAAATAATGGCCACAGCCGCAAAAATTAATGATATCCATGTGTCTGATCGATCCATGATTTGGAACAGTGATTTGGTTGAGTCTTTGGAATTGCGTAATTTAATGAGTCAGGCCGTGGTGACCATGTTCTCTGCTGAGAACCGGAAAGAATCTCGTGGAGCTCATGCCCGTGAGGATTTTCCTGATCGTAATGATGATGAGTGGATGAAGCATACTTTGGTTTATATGGATGCCGATCATAAGGTTAATTTTGACTACCGTCCGGTGCATATGCACACGCTCACAGATGAGTGTGAAGTCATTGCTCCCCAAAAACGTGTTTATTAGAGGTTTATCATGGCTGAGTTTAGTTTACCTAAAAATTCTAAAATAAATAAAGGCACACATTTTCCGTTATCTGGTAAAAGTGATGATGTCAGTACCTTTAAAATTTACCGTTGGTCACCGGATGATGGCGATAATCCGCGAACCGACACCTATGAGCTTGATTTAAATGATTGTGGTCCAATGGTGCTTGATGCCCTCATAAAAATTAAGGATGAAGTGGATTCAACCTTAACCTTCAGGCGCTCTTGTCGAGAAGGTATTTGTGGTTCTTGTGCCATGAATATTAATGGCACCAATACCCTGGCTTGTACCACTTCGATTAAAAAACTGAAAGGTAAGGAGGTGTCTATATATCCACTGCCACATTTGGAAGTGGTGAAAGATTTGGTGCCTGATTTGAATCATTTTTATGCACAATACGCATCCATTAAACCGTGGTTACAAACTGACTCGGTACCCTTACCGGATAAAGAACGCTTGCAATCAATAGAAGACCGAGAAAAATTAGACGGTTTATACGAATGTATTATGTGTGCCTGTTGCTCCACTTCATGTCCAAGTTATTGGTGGAATGGCGATCGCTACTTAGGACCTGCTATTTTGTTATCTGCTTATCGTTGGTTAGCTGATTCACGGGATGAGCATACCGGCGAGCGATTAGATGATTTAGAGGATCCTTTTAAGTTATACCGATGTCATACCATTATGAATTGTACCAATACCTGCCCGAAAGGACTCAACCCGGGTAAAGCCATTGGTGAAATTAAGAAAATGATTGCCAAGCGACACGCTTTGTAATGATGCCCAATCAAGCGAATTTCGATCGCATTGGTTATTTTCGTTGGCGGTGTCGACGGGGTATGAAGGAACTTGATTTTGTACTAAATGGGTTTTTAGATAAGTGTTGGGATGGTTTGAGTCAGCAGGACAAACAGTTGTTAGATGATATCTTGGAACAACAGGATATGCGTCTATGGTACTGGTTTAGTGGTCGCGAACAACCCGAAGACCCGCAGATCAAGTCATTGGTGAGTCGTATTTGTGAAGCCGGTTACCATCAAAAGTCATAACATCATTGATGGACTCTGGTTTAGTCAGTTTATATTGGCTGTTATTTTTATTTCGGCATGGTTTTTAGTGCCTTTACCATGGTCTTTATTAACCCTGGCACTTATTTTAGCTATTCGCATTAATCATCGACAAATTTTAAATAATCAGACTCATTCGCTGATGGTCAATGCACAAAGGCAATGGTTTAAGGTTGTGGCGGATCGGCTTATGCAATGCCGGTTAAATGGCTATTGGCACATATCGCAATTTCTATGGTTAAGATTAACATCCGAACAAGGTGTACAATATTGTTTAATCATAAAGTCGCATGTTGGTGGCAGTCGCTATGCGCAACTATTAATGGCAATTACGCAAGATGAACAACAAGCAGAGTAAACGATATACAGTTAAAGTTGGGGACGTGTTGGTTGGTTCTGACCACCCGGTGGTGGTGCAATCAATGACCAACACAGATACCGCGGATGCCAAGTCAACCGCACAACAAATTTATGAGTTGCACCAGGCCGGTTCCCAAATTGTTCGTATTACTGTCAATAATGAACCTTCCGCTGCAGCGGTGCCTGAAATTATTGATCGTTTAGCGGCAGCGCATTGTCATGTGCCGGTGGTGGGTGATTTTCATTATAATGGCCATCGCTTATTACAGGCGTATCCTGAGTGTGCTGAAAAGTTAGCTAAATTCCGAATTAACCCGGGTAATGTGGGTTTTGGTCGAAATAAGGATCAGCAATTTGCTGAGATTATTGCCATCGCTAAGCAGTTAGATAAGCCAGTTAGGATTGGTGGCAATTGGGGTAGTCTGGATCAAAAACTCATGGCTAAAATGATGGATGACAATGCCCGTCAAGCTGAACCTTTAGATAGTCAGTCCTTAATTGAAAAAGCCCTGATTGAATCAGTTCTGACAAGCGCGCAACAAGCCGAAGAATTGGGTTTGGCAGCAGATAAAATCATTGTCAGCTGTAAAGTCAGCAGTGTGCAATCATTGATTCGTATTTATCAACAGCTGCAGGACATGTGTCTTTATCCCTTGCATTTAGGTCTCACCGAAGCCGGCATGGGTCACAAAGGCGTGGTGGCATCTACTGCTGCCTTATCGGTATTACTGCAACAAGGCATTGGTGATACCATTCGGGTGTCGTTAACGCCGGAACCGGGTCAGGCGCGTACTGATGAAGTGAAAATCGCGCAGCAAATTTTACAAAGTCTGGATTTACAATCTTTTAAGCCCGAAGTCACTGCCTGTCCCGGCTGTGGGCGAACCACCAGCGAGTTTTTCCAAGTGCTGGCACAACAAGTCAGTCAGTACATGGATAAAAAAATGCCTGAGTGGCGATTAACCCATCCCGGTGTCAAAGACATGAATGTGGCGGTTATGGGCTGTATTGTTAATGGTCCGGGCGAATCCAAACACGCCGATATAGGTATTTCCTTGCCCGGCACCGGCGAAGCACCGACAGCGCCGGTATTTATTCGTGGCCAAAAAACCCACACCCTCAAAGGTGATAATATCGGTCAACAATTTATCGATTTGCTGGAAGAATTTGTGGAAAACCATTATTAAGGAATATCGAGTAATGATGGTCAAAAACCTGCAGTTGTGAAAGTCTCTAAATTTTTTTGTATCCGCAGGTCTAAAATCTATTAAAGAGTTGCAATGAAAGAAGTTGAAAAATTAATCCATGATAATATAGAAGTGCCTTTTTTATGTGAGGTTGCGGGAGAGGATTCTGGTGAATTAATTGTGAATACGAAAACAGAGATTTTAGAACCAGCCAGCAGTAGTACTATTAACGCTATGGAAGATAAGTTGGGTAAATTTTCTGTAGAATTTACTACATTCTATAAGAAGTTCGGAGGAATAAGCTTTCATGAGCAACCAGAAGCTTTTGCAGCATCGCTTTATATTCATCCTTATGAAAAATGGGAAAAATTGTATGGTGAGTTGATGGATTGGTTCGATTTAATTGATGAAGATGAATTAGAAAATTCTGGAATAGATTGGATAAATAATTGTGTGGTGTTTGCTGAAATTCCTTCGTCGGGTAACTATTTTGTAATGCCATTAACTGGTAGTAATGCCGGTAAAATTATCTACCAAGATCATGATGGCTTGGAATCTAATGTTTACGCTGAATCGTTTTTTGAGTTTCTCACTAAATTCCTTTCTGCTCCTGTAGCTGAGATAGAATATTTTGGATGTTATACCCGATATTCTGATGGTAAAACTGATAAACAATGGATACCAGTCAAAATAGTTTAGACTTAGCAGGTCTGCATAGAAGTTATATCTGAGAAGGTACCCGAAAGGGGGCTGGTTATTAGGGGTCTTCAAACTTTTTAAAGACGCTGGGTACCGGCCTGCGCCGGTACGGGCTCATTTTTTAAAGGCGCGGTAAGCCAGATAGAGTGTTATCACGCCGCTGATCAGCACCGAATTGCCGATACTGGGAAGCCAGGCGTCCTGAGCGCTGTCCAGAGCGTATAGAACAGCGGTTGCGGTTAAACCGCCGGCGGTTAAGATGCTGAATTTTAATTGTTGCTGGGCTTGTTTATTTAGTCGTTGACGTTCGGCTTGTTCCAGTTTTAAATGACGAGGCAATGGCTTCACTTGTTTGCTTAACAATTGGTGCATCAGCATTGGTGTTTCCGCCGCTTGTTCAATCCACTTCGGCAGATTCTCCTTAAATTTATCCATGGCATTTTTAGGGCCATAATGCTGTCGCATTATATCTCTAAGAATGGGTTCAGAGGTTTTCCAAACATCCAATTGCGGATAAAGCTGACGACCCAAGCCTTCTATATTAAGCAGGGTTTTTTGTAATAAAATCAATTCCGGCTGAATGATTAACTTAAAGCGTTTAGCCATTTGAAAAGTTTTAAGCATCACCTCACCAAAGGAGATCTCTTCAATGGGACGTGACAAATAAGGTTCACAAATGGTGCGCGTGGCAGACTCCAAATCTTCTAAATTTGTATCAGCCGGTACCCAGCCTGACTCAATGTGCAGTTCAGCGATACGGCGATAATCTTGCTCGAAAAAGGCCATAAAGTTATTGGCTAAGTCCACCCGATGGCCTTTGGGTAAAGAGCCACAAATACCAAAATCCAATAACATAATCTGCGGATCATCTGGATTATCGGGATTAATAAAAATATTACCCGGGTGCATATCGGCATGAAAAAAATTGTCACGAAAAACCTGGGTGTAAAAAATCTTGATGCCTTTTTCGGCCAATCTTTGGCGATTAATGCCGGCAGCATCCAAAGCTGCAAAATCCTTGATAGAAATACCGTTAATTCGTTCTTGTACCATCACCTTTTGTTTACTGTAGTCCCAGTAAATTTTTGGAACATACAGGTGTTGTGAATGGCGAAAATTTTTACCCAGTAATGAACAGTTAGCGGCTTCGCGTTGCAGATCTAATTCGTCATAAATGGTTTTTTCAAATTCTGAGACGATTTCTCTGGGATCCACTTGTACCCCGGCTTTAACATGACGACCGGCAATACCCGCTAAAGTTCGCATCAAGCGAACATCACGGTTGATTTTCTTTTCAATCCCGGGGCGCAGGATTTTTATCACCACCTGTTCGCCGGTCTTCAAGGTGGCGGCATGAACCTGAGCAATGGAGGCGGAAGCCAAAGGTTGTTCATCCACTTCCGAAAAATTACTTCGTAAATCAGCGTCTAGCTGTTGTTGAATAACGGCTTTGGCTTGTTGCCAAGTAATCGGCTCGACATCATCCTGTAACTTGCCTAATGCCTGTGCAATATCTGCCGGTATTAAATCCGGTCGGGTAGATAAGGTTTGGCCAAGTTTAATGAAAATGGGACCTAACTCTTCTAAGGCAGAACGTAAACGTTCACCTTCGGACATATTTTTAATACCCTTTTTGCCAAACGGAGCCAACAAATTGACAACATTAAAAAAACCAAATCGTCCATTACTCACTAAAGAAGGAATTCGGTAAGCGGCTAAGGTATGACTGATTTTTATGAAACGAAAGAGCCTCATGAATGGTTGCTCAGTAATTGTTTAATTTGACGTTCGATTCGCACCACATCTGCTTGTAAATCATCAACATCATCCAGAAATTGTTGCATTTCTGTGGGGGCAATCAAACTGCGGTCTTCATGAACCAGAAAGTCGTGAACATTGCGTTTAAGGCTTTCGCCAAATTGCTGTCCTTGCTGATGAATTTTCTGTAGCGTTTGAGAGATGTGATATCCGGGGATTTCACCAAATACATCGCACAAAGCCTCTTCGTTATCAGGGTTCAGGTTTTTCAAAAAATCAGCGATAAATTGCCCCAAGCCTGCATCTCCATTGATCACCACTTGATCTAAGCCGGCAATATGTTGACTACTGGCCATGGCAAACAAACCGGAAGGTTTTCCTGAAATGGTGGTATCAGCCGCCGCTGTATCTTGCTCACCGGTGACTTCGATGCCAGTCTCAGTGATATGAAGATGTATCCGCGGTCCAATGGGTTGTATGTTAATGGCCACTCGTTTTCCGATATGTGGTTTAAGTTTTTTTAATGCGGTTTTGTCATACTGTATGGCACGGTTAATGGCCTTGTCGAGAACGAACACAGTTGGAGACATCATAATTTAAATCCACTATGTATGGCGACAATACCGGCTGATAAGTTCTGATAACGGCACATCTCTAAACCGGCTTGCTCAAACATGGCCTGTAACTGTTCTTGATTCGGGTGTTTTTCAATGGATTCCACCAGATATTGATAGGAATCACGATCACCGGTGACGCGATGACCGATTTCTGGAAGAAGTTTAAATGAATAAAGTTGATAAATTTTGTTAAGCAAAGGCTGTGTAACTTTGGAAAATTCCAAAACCATGGCTTTACCGCCCGGTTTTAAAACACGGTAAATTTCGTTTAATGCTTGTTGTTTATCTGTGACATTGCGTAACCCGAAAGCCATGGTGACAGCGTCAAAACTGTTGTCGTCATATGGCAATTGTTCCGCATTCATTTGTTGGCAGCTAAAACGTCCAAAATAGCCGGCATCAATCAGTCTTGCTTCACCAACATCCAACATGGCTTGGTTAATATCACCTAACACCACATGACCATCAGCGCCAATTTGTGACATCATCAGTTGAGCAATGTCACCGGTACCTCCGGCTAAATCCAATACCCGGTGACCCTTTTGAATACCGGAAGTGGCTACAAAATGGCGTTTCCATAAACGATGAATGCCACCGGACATCAGGTCGTTCATTAAATCATAACGATTGGCGACCGATGTGAATACTTGTTCAACCAGTTTTTGTTTTTCCTCGGTGGCAACCTGACGGTAGCCGAAATCAGTGGTTTTATGCGTCATGTTCATTGTCCGGAACTAGTTCTTTGTCGTTGAGTAAGCAACGTTTGAGACGAATCAGGGCTGAAATGTCTTCATCGCCATAACCGGCTTCAGATAAACGCCGGTAATCTTCAATGCTATTTTGTACCAAAGGCAGGGAGGCATCCATACTGTCTAAAGTGGACTGGCATATATGCAGATCTTTTAACAACAAATCGAGTTTAAACCCCAGATTAAATTGATCTTTAATCATGGTTTGTCCGCGGTTTTCCAGAAACCAGTTACCGGCGGCACCGGCACTGAGGACTTCCACCACTTTTTTGACATCCAGCTTACATTGTTCTGCCATAGCCAGAGCAGAACATACGGCTTGAGCAACGCCTGCGACCATGACTTGATTAACTGCTTTAGTTGCCTGACCTTGGCCAACTTTACCCATATGGGTGATTTGACTGCCAATGGCGGAAAAAATGTCTTCAGCTCGCTTATATTGGGCGCGATCGCCACCAACCATAATAGATAATGAGCCTTTTTTTGCGCCTTCAACGCCACCTGAAACCGGTGCATCTAAAAAGGCAATACCATTGGCGGCCAGATCGTCACTTAAAGATTGCGCAGTTTGCGGAGATACAGTTGAACAGTCTATGACGACTGAACCTGGTTTAAGAAGCGGAATGATACTGTTAATAATGGATTTTAAATCATCATCTGCAGAAACACAGGTTAACACGGTATCTGCCGCTGCGAACAAGGCAGCGTCATCTGAGAATGCCGTTAAGCCAAGTTCTTTCTGCATGGCATGAGCCTTGCCTTCCGTGCGATTTTTTACGCCTATCAATAAACCTTGCTGATTCAAATTGCGAGCCATGGGGCGGCCCATAGCACCTAAACCGTAAACCACCACTTGGTGAAGTTTATCAACTGTCATCTTATCTCGAATGGGTTAAAGGCGGTCATTATAACCTTTAAACTAAGATGATTTAAGGTTTTCGGATGGAAGTAATGACCTAAATCAAGATTTTAACGGAGACCTGAGGTAAGTCTGGTATATATAAACATGACTTACCAGAGGCCTTATTATATTGTCAGGTGAATTTAATAATCCGGTGCCGCGGTGACGTATAATTCAACGCGTCTATTCTGTGCGCGACCATTAACTGTGTTGTTATCAGCAATGGGTTGGGTTTCACCCATACCAATGGTGGTTAAACGATTACCCTGTATACCGTTATTTTCCAAGTAAGAGGCAACACTGTTAGCACGTCGTTGTGATAAGGTCATATTGTAATTATCATTACCTGTGGAATCGGTGTGACCAATGACGTCCAGTTGTGTGTCTTTGTACTTATATAACACTTTACCGACAGAATCTAAGGTAGAGTAAAACTCATTTTTAATTAAATATTCATCGGTGTTAAAGGTAATATTACTGGGCATAATCAATTGAATTTGATCACCCTCACGGACCACCCGTACACCTGTGCCTTCTAATTCTTCACGCAATTCTTTTTCTTGGTGATCCATGTAAGCACCAATTCCGGCGCCAATAGCCCCACAGCCGGCGGCGGCATTGCGGGCCGATTTGGAATTTCGAGTGGCACCAATCAGACCGCAAACCACGGCACCGGCAGCACCGTATTTAACGCTTTTGCGGACTTTATCTTCACCGGTATACGGATCAGTGGTGGTACAGGCTGCTAAAAACAAAGTCACCAATGCTGTTATTATTATTCTTGTTTTCATAAAAAGCTCCAGTTAGAAATCAATAAAATGATGAACGTCAGACAATAACAAAGGCGGTTTAAAGATAGTGTTAAAAACACCGTAAAAAGTCAGAAAAATCTAATACCAGGTTGATTACATCTGGTCGGAGTCAATTTTGGCTTGTCTTTTAACATTTAATAAAGGTCTAATGTCACTGAGAGGTATACCCTGGGTAAATTTTAAATAAAAGTATTTTTGAAATAAGTCTTCTTCAGTAATCAATTCCGTCTTGAATGATTCCTGGAATTCTTGTCTTTTGATGGAAGTCCATTCAGTGCCATCAATCAGGGCATTTGGGTCTTGGTAGGTCACATCCTTAATAAGGTTTTCTTCAAATTCTATGTTCGTATCAGTGGGATATCGGAGGTTATAAAGCCCGGCATCATCTAACAGAACTTGTAACTGACAAAATGGTTTAAAACCATGATATTCACTGTCATTTTCTGTACTTTGTTTTAAAAATACCAAATATCGCTGACCTTCGCCTAAACGATCCGGGTAATAGCACTGATAATCTTCAAAACCCTTGGCACTGACGATCAATAAATCATTTTTATCTATCCCTTTGTAAGGGACTCTAACGGTTAAAAAAGCTTGTCCTTTAGCATTTAAGTCACGGGTTTTTTGGTAATCAACATTCACCACTTGTGCCACTGCCACCACATCAGCCCATTCTGCAGCTTCTTGTAAAGTGTTGAAGTCAATGGGTTCGGGTAATGCATAATCAAATTGAAATTCAGGGTTTGATTCCGGTAATAGGTTTTGAGCCGAGACCACTGTAAACAATGATGTGAGTAAGCAACTTATAATTAAATATTTCGAATGCTTGATGGCGCTGATTTTTATCATGGCTTATTGGTTAGTTATGGCAATGGATTGACCTAATTTGACAACGTCACCGGCATTGAGTTCGGAATGAAACTGTATCGTGTCTTTTGGAAATAATAAAATAATCGTTGAGCCCATATTAAAGCGACCCATCTCATCACCTTTTTGGTAGTGTGTTTTGCCGGCGGGTTGTAATGTCACTGGTTTAGAGGCATACGGCGGTGTAATAACACCATTACTCACAGTTTCAATGCTGGAGACAAAAATAGCGCCCACATATACATACGCCACCGGACCCAGATTTGTTTCTAAATGATTGACCAAGCGTTCATTGCGAGCAAATAAGCGTGGTATTTCTCGGCTAGTCCAGTCTGCGACACTGAATAAACGGCCGGGAATATGGCGCATACTTTTTAAGCCACACTCTAAGGGTGCGTGCATCCGGTGATAGTCTTTGGGTGATAAGTAAATGGTAATAAATTGACCATCACGGTAATCAGCATCAATCTCTGTGGCGAGAAGCTCTTTAACGCTGTAACTGTGGTTTTTGGCCTGGATAATACGACCTTGTTTGATTTCACCTAATTGCGATATTACCCCGTCCACCGGAGAAATGATGTGGTTTGCCCGTTCATCGATGACTCTGGCATCCGGTTTTAAAGCCCGGGTAAAAAAAGCATTAAAATGAGGGTAGGCATTGAAGTCAGACTCGGCGGCTTCTTCCACATCAATATTAAATTTTTTGACCATGGTCTTGATGGTCAGATTTTTAATCCAGTTTACCCGAATACGCATAACATAATACATCAACCGGGAAAGCATGCGATGTGGTAAAATGTATTGAAAAAACAGGGCTATTTTTTTCATTAGAGTTCCAGTAGTTCTAAGTCAGCAGTGATGGTTTCAACCTCATGTGGTGTGGTGAAAATGCCCACTCTTTGCGCGTCCTCATTAAGAACAAACCAAGCTGCGGTGTGGTCCACTTGGTAACTCATATCACCTGGCTCATGGTCTTCCACTTGATAGGCAACACCTAATTGAGAAGCTAATTTTTTCAGGTTATCGTCATCAGCGGT
This sequence comes from Marinicella gelatinilytica, assembly GCF_026410405.1. Taxonomy (GTDB): domain Bacteria; phylum Pseudomonadota; class Gammaproteobacteria; order Xanthomonadales; family Marinicellaceae; genus Marinicella; species Marinicella gelatinilytica. The sequence continues at coordinate 40,279 of NZ_JAPMLN010000018.1, forward strand.
ATAGGCCTTAAAATCAGGATTAAAATAAGCAATGTAATCTTTTAAAGTATTCGGTTTATCGCGTTCGGGGTCTACCGAAATAAACACAAACTGGGGTGGTGTATGGCCGGAATCTTGTAGTTTTTTATTGATTTTTTGCATGTCCAACAAGGTGGTCGGGCAGATATCAGGGCAGTGCGTGAAGCCGAAAAATACCACACTATATTGTCCCGTTAAGTCGTCTATGCTAACGGTATTACCGGTTTTACTGATTAATTGGATGTCATCAAGTAGCAAAGGTTGAGGGAAAACCTTCAAGGCTTGAAAATCTTTGTTTGCCAGGTTTTCGTTATCATCAGATTGACAGGCGGCTAATATCAGGAACATACATAGGGCTAAATATATTCGCATTAAGTTTCTCCATGGGCGATAAAGGATTGCCATTTGAGTTTAAAAAAGGCATTGTAGTATGTTTTGGCTATTTCGCATAATTCAAGCATGACCTTAACACAATTATTTAACCAACTGCTTACCAAACTTTCTTCTGCAGATGTCCATTATGGTCAAGGCAATGCCACAGCAGAAGATGATGTTATATTATTATTGATGGCGGTTTTAAATGTCGATTTTGAGACGCTGAACCAAATGGCTGATCGAGCAATTAGCGCATCGCTACAAGCACAAGCGCTTGATTTAATGGTTAAGCGCATTGAGCTACAACGTCCGATGGCGTATATCGTCGGTTTTTCAATCTTTGCCGGATTAAAGTTTCATGTGGATGAACGGGTATTAATACCACGTTCACCGTTTGCTGAATTAATAGATAAAGGCTTTCATCCACACATGAATATCCAAGAAGTGGATCAGGTCTTGGATTTATGTACCGGTAGTGGCTGTATCGGTTTGGCTTTGGCTCATTATTACCCCCATACCCGCGTTGATTTGGCTGACTTATCAGCAGCAGCTTTAGCCGTAGCGGAACAAAATCGGCAGCACTTAGGGCTCACAGACAGATGCCGATTAATTGAGTCAGATTTATGGCAAAACATTGATCAAAAGTATGACCTGATTATCAGTAATCCACCCTATGTCAGTGCCGATGAGCATGGTGATTTACCAGCTGAATTCAGCCATGAGCCGGCCATGGCTTTGGTCAGTCCAATGAATGGTTTATTATTGCCGATTGAGATTTTGGCGAAGGCGGCAAATTACCTTAATTCAGCGGGGTTTTTATTTTTGGAAGTGGGGTATAGTGACATGTCCTTACAGTCGATGTTACCGGATGTGCCATTTGAATGGTTGGAGTTTGATTATGGTGGCCAAGGAATATGTGTTTTTAATCGTCAAGATTTGATAAAGTACCAACCTTATTTTGTCGCTGTTTTAGAGTCCCATGTCGCATAATACATTTGGTAAAAATTTACGCTTTACCTCCTTTGGAGAGTCCCATGGATCAACCATAGGTTGTGTGCTGGACGGTTTTCCACCGGGCATGCCGATTACACCGGAGGAAATCAAACATGAATTACGGCGACGTGCCACCGGTCGCTCTAAACACACCTCACAAAGACGTGAGCAGGATGATGTACAGATTGTTAGCGGGGTTTTTGAGGGTGTTACCACCGGCCATCCGATTGCACTAATTATTGAAAACACTGATGCCAAGAGTAAGGATTACAGTAACATCGCTAAACAAATCCGCCCGGGACATGGCGATTACAGTTATTGGAAAAAATATGGCATTCGTGATTATCGTGGCGGCGGTCGTTCATCCGCCAGAGAAACCACGATGCGGGTGGCCGCCGGTGCCTTGGCTAAAAAATGGCTAAAAAAACAGCATAACATTGACATCATTGCCTGGTTATCCCAAATCGGTGATATTCATTTAGAAGCCGGTGATTTATCAAAAATTGATGACAGTCCATTTTTTACCGGGCAATTGGATCGGGTGCCTGAGTTAGAAGAATTTATGCATAAACTGCGTAAATCCGGTGATTCAGTGGGTGCTTGTATCAGTGCCAAAGCGATTAATGTACCAGCTGGATGGGGCGAACCGGTGTACGGTAAGTTGGATGCTGAGCTGGCATTAGGAATGATGAGCATTAACGCCACCAAAGGTGTTGATATAGGAGCGGGATTTGATTCAGTGGCACAATCAGGTAGTGTCCATCGCGATGAAATCATCGATGGCGAATTTCAAAGCAATCATGCCGGCGGTATATTGGCCGGTATTTCCACCGGACAAGACATCACCTTGAAAGTGGCCTTTAAGCCCACGTCTTCATTGCGTTTACCGGCACAAAGCATGGATGAAGACGGACACGCCGTGACTGTTGTGACCAAGGGTCGACATGATCCCTGTGTGGGTATCCGAGCCGCACCCATTGTTGAAGCCATGATGGCTTTGGTGTTAATGGATCATTGCCTGCGCCATGAAGCACAAATCAACAGCAGCCAACATTCTTTTTAAAAAACTTTTACATCATACAATGAAAGAAAAATTAAATATTGCGATTGTGGGTGCCACCGGCGCGGTGGGACGGATTATTATCGAATTATTAGAATCTCGTCAGTTCCCGGTGAATCAATTGACTTTATTAGCGAGCGCCAACAGTGCCGGAGAAAGTCTGTCTTTTGCCGGAAAAGCCATCATTGTTCAGCCTTTGGAGACTTTCGATTTTAAAGGTTATGATCTGGCATTTTTTACTGCCGGTAGTCAGGTATCGGCTCAATATGCATCACGGGCAGTCGACACTCAATGCGTGGTGATTGATAACACTTCGTATTTTCGGAATGAAGAGGATGTGCCTTTGGTTATTCCGGAAGTCAATGGTGAAGAAATCAATCGCTATCAAGATAATTACATTATTGCCAATCCCAATTGTTCAACCATTCAGATGTTATTGGCATTAGCGCCGATTCATAAAGCAGTGGGGATAGAGCGAATTAACGTGGCGACTTATCAGTCGGTATCAGGTGCCGGTCAAAAGGGTATTGATGAGTTGGCTTTGCAAACTCGTAGCCTGCTTAACTTTAAACCCCTGCAACAACATGTGTTTTCCGGCCAAATTGCTTTTAATGTGTTACCGCATATTGATGACTTTCAAGATAACGGTTATACCCGAGAAGAAATGAAAATGGTTTGGGAAACACAGAAAATATTGGATGATCGCAGCATACAAGTTAATCCTACTTGTGTTCGGGTACCGGTATTTTACGGTCACTCTGAAGCTGTTCATATTGAAACGCGAGATAAAATAACAGCACAACAAGCGCGACAGCTATTAACAAATGCAGATGGCATTGAAATTGTTGATGACCCGGCGAAATTGAGTTATCCGTCACCGGCCATTACCGCAGCCGGGAATGATGCAGTTTATGTGGGGCGAATTCGTGAAGACATTTCATACCCCAAAGGCCTTAACATGTGGATTGTATCGGATAATATCCGTAAAGGCGCTGCATTAAACAGCGTTCAAATTGCCGAATTATTGATAAAAAAACTGTAAATAAGAATAGCTTAGCGGTTATTTTTTAGTTAAATTCTTGCTATTTTATTGTAGAATTAGTTACTATCACAACACTAAGTCGTATCTAACAGCACACACACGGGTAAATTATGAAACACAAATTGATTATATTGACACTGGTTTTAAGTCTGGTTTTTGTGTCACAGAACACACTGTCCTTAGGTATGGGGAAAATTCAGGTTAATTCAGCACTGGATGAATCCTTGAATGCCACCATCAATATCATTGCCAATGACAATGAATCTATTGACCAGGTGTCCGTTAAACTGGCGAGTGCCGCTGATTATAAAAAAGTAGGTTTAGATAAGTCATTTGTACCCGGAAACATCATGGTTTCAGTGGATAATGATAACCCTTATCAAATCAATGTCAGTTCAAATGGCCCGGTATCTGAGCCCATTGTGTCTTTGTTGTTAGATGTTTCATGGGCCAATGGCCGTATTTTGCGTGAATTTACATTGTTATTAGACCCACCCAGTTATCAAGCCAGTTCAAGTGGTTCAGTGAGCATACCGACAGTGCCATCAACACCTGAAACCTTAGCAGATGTAGAAGATGATGCTGTAACCGTGCAAAGTGATGATATTCCGCCGGTTAGTCAGGATCTGAATGAAGCCTATGAGGCGATGGATACCAAAACCACAGAATCTGATCAAATTAATAAAGATATCGTGGTTGAAACACCCATGGAAGAAAATGTTTCCGACACCCTTTCAACAACACCCGGTGAAGTGTATGTGGCTGCCGGTGATACCTTGTGGCGTATTGCCAACAATAACAAACCCAACAATGTCAGTACCCATCAAATGATGATGGCCATTTATAACAATAATCCTGATGCCTTTTTAAACAATAATATCAACCAGATGGTAAAAGGCAGTACTTTGCAAATGCCTGATGCTGATGTTGCCGATGACTTAAGCTACCAACAAGCATTGGCAGAATTTGAATCTCATAATAGCCGTTGGGCCACTGCAGACGATAGTTACAGTAGTTTTCAAACAGAGTCACAACTCGATGACGAAGAAACTGTGGCTGACACCACTGATTATGGTGTGCAACTATCCGGTGGTGAAGGTGATGATGCTGACAGTCAGCAAACACAGGGTGATATCGCAGAATCCGGCAACAGTGGCTTGAGTGAGGAAGATGCCTACAACGAAGCCAGGGAAAAAGAAGAGCTTAAATCCCGGGTATCTGAGTTGGAAAGTATTGTTAACGAACAACAGTCGGTGTTGGAATTACAAGACGACGACATGGCTAATCTAGAAAATCAAATGGCTCAAGATCCGGTAGAGTCTGATGAAGCGGCAATGCTCGACGGTGATTTTGAAGATGATTTGATGGCAGATGATTCAGAAAAATCGGATTCAACAGATGATGTATGGGATGCTGAATTGAGTGATGAAACAGATGTTACCGTTGAAGACAGCGAGTATTTAGCAGATGAGCAAGATGCGATGAGTGACGAAGAACCTGCGCAACAAGATTCACTTGCTGACGTTGAGAACATCGAAAACGATCTTGATATGGCTGAAGAGCCGGCTACTGTAGCGCCGTCTGTGACACCGATAAAAGTGAGCGAACCTTGGTATTCATCAGCAATTAACTGGATTCAACAAAATGTTTTATGGGTCATCATTGGACTGGTGGTGTTGTTCCTATTGATATTGTTACCACGACTGCTCAATCGCGGTGATAGTGACCCGGCGGATGAAGGCAGCTTCTTGGATGACATTAAATCAAGCCGTGATGAGCAAAAACATGTCACTGCTGATGATGTTGAATTAGAAGAAGACGATGAAACAATCCTAACAACCCCCATTGCTGTTGACGATGACACCGATGAAGAAGATTTTGCTGAAGACGATAAAACGCCCTCTTTACTTGATGAAGATGATGACATCGATGACGATGATGTGTTGGCAGAATTAGACAGCTCTCTGGCATTTAATGACGACGATGATGACGCTGAAGATGATGATTTGGATGATTTTGATTTTGGATTTGATGACGAGTCTGATGATGAACCTGTATCTGAAAGCACAAAATCTGTCAGTGACGATTCAAAAGATGATTTGCTTGATTTAGATGACGAAACACCCACCAAAGAATTTGATCCAACTCCTTTTAAGGATAATGATGACTTTGAAGATGATTTTGATTTATCCGAATTAGATGAAGATACGCTTGATGAAGACAAAGATGTATTAGCGGATGATTTGGTTGCTGAGGATAAGTCAGATGATGACGATGTTCTTGATTTAGAATCTGAACTTTCTGATCTCGATGATGAGTTTAGTATCGCTGATATGGATACTGAAGAAGATGAAGATGAGCAAGACGATGACTTTTCGGACGATGACTTTTTATCTGAATTAGATGACATTGAGGATTTGGATGAGGAACTGACCGAAGAATCCACATCACTGGATGAAGACACAGAAGATGGTCATGATTTCGAAGATTCCTTTAGTTTAGATGACGATGACCAAGTGACCGTTTTTGAAACCGATAGTGAAGATGACGATATGGATGATGACGCAATTGACTTAGGCTTAGATGATTTGATGAATGATGGTGATGTCATTGAGACCAAATTAGATTTGGCTAAAGCTTACATAGAAATGGGCGATACCGAAGGCGCTAAAAATTTATTGGATGAAGTTAAGGCAGAGGGCAACGAAGCACAACAATCTGAAGCAGATAAATTACTGGATGACATGTAACTAAATCCACAAGACATGGTCTGATTATGACTGTGTCTTGGCTTAATTTATGATGCGAATTGCTTGTGGGGTGGAATACGATGGATCGCCATTTTATGGCTTCCAGCGGCAAAAACAGGAGCCGACGGTACAACAGTGTTTGGAACAGGCCATCAGTGAGGTGGCTAATCATGATGTGACTTTGATTTGCTGTGGTCGCACTGATACCGGTGTTAGTGCGGCTATGCAGGTCATTCATTTTGATACAGTGGCTTCCAGAACTCCACGACAATGGTTGTTAGGAATTAATAGTTCTCTGCATAAAGCCATCAGTGTTTTGTGGGTTCAGCCTGTCAGTGATGATTTCCATGCGCGTTTTTCGGCCATCTCAAGAAGCTATCAGTACCGTATCAGTAACCGTTCGGTAAGACCTGCTTTAAATCGTCATTATTTAACCTGGCAACGGAAGCCACTGAATCATGTGCATATGAATGAAGCCATTCAGTGTATTTTGGGAACTCATGATTTTAGTGCTTTTCGTTCAAGTCAATGCCAATCTAAGCAACCGATAAAAACTGTGAGTTATGCTGCTGTTTCCAGAAACCGTGACCAAGTTGTTATAGATGTTACGGCCAGTGGTTTTTTACATCATATGATCCGAAATCTGGCGGGAACCTTAATGACCATTGGCAAGGGTGAACAACCTGTGTCGTGGATGGCAGAGGTGTTACAGTCTCGAGATCGTAAGCAAGCCGGGATGACCGCCGCTGCCAATGGCCTGCGATTTATCAATGTCACTTACCCTGAGCAATTCAAATTACCCATCATGGATGACTATGAAAGTTAAGTTTTGTGGTTTAAAAAAACAATCAGAAGTTGAATTTGCCTCAGAAATGGGGTGTTTTGCAGTGGGTTTTGTATTGGTACCGGGCAGTCGTCGCGAAGTCGATTTAATGCAGGCGAAAAATTTAACCAAGTTTGCGCAGAGTTTAGATTTAACATCAGTGATATTGGTGGCCGATGCGGATACCGGGTATGTTGATAAAATAATTCAAAGTTGTGAGCCCGATATTATTCAATTTCACGGACAGGAATCTGCTGAATTTTGTCATCAGTTTGACTACCCATACTGGAAAGCGGTGCCGATGTTAACTGTGGATAACTGGTTGAATTATGTCGCCCAATATAAATCTGCAAATCACTTGTTATTAGATGCATACGGCGGCAAACAAAGCGGAGGTTCTGGGCAGGTTTTTGACTGGTTCAGGGTTCCGTCTAAACTGCGGAAAAAATTAATATTAGCGGGCGGTTTAACAGTGTCTAACGTCGCACAAGCCGTTTCTAAAACAGGTATTGAATTTATTGATGTCAGTAGTGGCATCGAACAAACACCTGGCGTAAAATCCCAAGTTCTTATGCAACGATTCATGCACGCATTGACAAAAAACACAAAAAAATATGACCCAAAAATTTGACAATTTACCTGATGAAACAGGACATTTCGGTCGTTTTGGCGGTAATTTTGCCTCTGAAACCTTGTTTCACTGTTTAGAAGAACTGAAATCGGCTTATCAGAAACTTAAAAACGACCCTGAATTCCAGCAACAATTTAACAAAGATCTGGCTGAATTTGTGGGCCGTCCCTCGCCTTTATATTTTGCCGAGCGATTAACCCATGAGCAACAAGGTGCTCAGATTTGGTTAAAACGGGAAGATTTAAACCACACCGGTGCACATAAAATCAACAATACGGTGGGCCAAATTTTATTAGCAAAATCCATGGGTAAAAAACGCATTATCGCTGAAACCGGTGCCGGTCAGCATGGTGTGGCAACAGCCACTGTGGCAGCGAGAATGGGTTTAGAATGTATCGTTTATATGGGTTCAGTTGATATCGAACGTCAGGCCATCAATGTGTTTCGTATGAAGCTGTTGGGTGCTGATGTGCGAGCAGTGGATTCAGGTTCTAAGACCCTTAAAGATGCCTTAAATGAAGCCATGCGAGATTGGGTGGCACATGTGGATGACACCTTTTATATCATCGGAACGGTGGCAGGGCCAGCACCTTATCCTGCTATGGTACGTGACTTTAATTCAGTAATAGGTCAAGAGGTCAGAAAACAAAGTATTGCTCAAATCGGTCGTTTTCCTGACGCCCTGGTGGCATGCGTTGGCGGTGGATCTAATGCCATGGGTTTGTTTTACCCTTTTATTCAGGACAAAGAAGTGCTCATGTATGGTGTTGAAGCCGGTGGTAAGGGACTCGAAACCGGGCAACATGCGGCGTCTATAAATGCCGGTAAAGTAGGCGTTTTACATGGTAACCGCACCTATGTCATGAGTGATGATGCCGGGCAAGTGACTGAAACCCACTCGATTTCAGCCGGCTTAGATTATCCGGGCGTGGGCCCTGAACATGCTTATTTAAATGACATTGGTCGTGCGAAATACGTTACCGTAAACGATGATGAGGCTTTGGCTGCTTTCCACACCTTAACACGCAAAGAAGGCATTATGCCGGCACTGGAAAGTGCCCATGCCATTGCTTATGGCCTGCAATTAGCAAAAACCATGTCTCCTGATAAACACATTGTCATTAACCTGTCCGGGCGAGGCGATAAAGATGTCCACACTGTGGCTGAAATTGAAGGGGTATCGGTATGACGCTGCTGTCAGATACATTCAAACGATTGCATGCTAAAAAGGCCTTAATCCCATTTATAACAGCGGGTTATCCGACGCCACAGTTGACGGTTCCGATGATGCATTGCTTGGTTGAAAATGGTGCTGATGTTATTGAGTTAGGCATGCCTTTTTCAGATCCGATGGCCGATGGTCCGGTGATTCAAAAAGCATCTGAAGCGGCAATCAAACAAGGTGTTGATTTACGGAAAACCCTTACCATGGTGGCGGAATTTAGAGAAACTAATGAGCATACTCCCGTGGTGTTAATGGGTTACCTTAATCCGGTGGAGAGTATGGGATATGAGGTTTTTATTAAGGATGCTGCAAAAGCGGGTGTCAATGCCGTGCTCTTAGTGGATAGCCCGCCTGAAGAGTCAGCTGAGTTACAAAATCAATTAAGAAAACATCACTTACAACAAATATTTTTGGTGGCACCGACCACATCACATGCCAGGCAACAACTGATTTGCCAACAAGCTGCCGGCTTTATTTATTATGTGGCTTTAAAAGGTGTGACAGGTTCAGCAGATTTAAACCCTGAAACCGTAAATAGTCATATTCAACAATTAAAACAGTTAAGTGAATTACCCATCGTTGTTGGTTTTGGTGTAAAAGATGCTTCATCAGCGGTTGCGGTGGCAGCTGAAGCGGATGGGGTGGTCATTGGAAGCGCTTTAATAAAAACCTTAGAAGGTAGTCAAGACGCACAGGAAACATTGCAGAAAGTCGCAGATTTTATGTGTCCTATCCGCAATGCTTTAGATTCGTTATAATGTACACCCATAAAACAAACACGCAAACAACAGGAGTTGACCTGAAATGAGTTGGTTTCAAAAAATCATGTCATCCCGGATTAGAACCGAGGGTGGTCACAAGAAAAAAAATATACCTGAAGGCCTTTGGGGAAAATGCAGCCAATGCCAAGCCGTACTCTATCAACCTGAAAATGAAAAACAGGGAAAGGTTTGCCCTAAATGCGGCCACCACGAGCGCTTAACGGGACGCGAGCGTTTGGTGTATTTTTTAGACAACAGTGATTGGCTGGAAATTGGGGAACATGTTAAACCAGAAGATCCGCTTAAGTTTAAAGACACCAAAAGATATAAAGATCGCTTGGTTGCCACTCAGAAAAAAACCGGAGAAAACGATGCGCTGGTAGCGGTTCAAGGTCAACTCAATGGCCGAGATGTGGTGGTCACTGCTTTTGACTTTGATTTTATGGGTGGTTCAATGGGGTCTGTGGTTGGAGAAAAATTTGTACGCGCGGCTCACCACGCTTTAGAGCATCGTTTACCGTTGATTAACTTTGCATCTTCCGGCGGTGCCCGCATGCAAGAGTCTTTATTCTCTTTGTTACAAATGTCAAAAACCGCTGCTGCCCTAAAGAAAATGAAAAATGCCGGACTGCCTTATATTTCGGTGTTAACCAATCCCACCACTGGTGGTGTTTCGGCATCTTTAGCGATGCTCGGTGATGTAAACATTGCAGAGCCCAACGCCTTAATTTGCTTTGCAGGACCTCGGGTTATCGAGCAAACGGTGAGAGAAACATTACCTGAAGGTTTTCAACGTAGTGAGTTTTTGTTAGAGCATGGTGCTTTGGATTTGATTGTGCCGCGCCATAAAATGGGCCAAAAAATTACGCAACTATTAAATTTACTATTACCTGAGGCAGAACTTGAGGGTATAGTAGAAACGCTCGAGCCTGACGAAATAATAACCGCTGAAGATGCAAAAGAGTCTTGATCAGTGGCTTGCATCGCTGAATCAACATAAAATTGATTTAGGCTTAGACCGTGTTAAAACAGTCTTATCTCGATCGCCCTTTAATGAAATAACAACACCGATTATTACCGTCGGCGGCACCAACGGTAAAGGCTCAACCGTGACCGCATTAGGGACATTGATTGAAACTAATCAACAGCGAGTCGGTGTCTTTACTTCACCTCATTTGTTTAATTACAATGAGCGCATTCAAATTAATGGTCGGCCCGCACAAGATAATGAGATTGTGGCGGCTTTTGAAGCCATAGAAGTTATTCGGGCAGACACGCCCTTAAGCTACTTTGAGTTTTCTTTATTAGCCGCACTGTGGATTTTTCACCATCATTCAGTTGACTACATGGTGTTGGAGGTGGGTCTCGGTGGGCGCTTGGATGCGGTTAATGCTTTGCAATCTGACCTAAGTATTATTACCACTGTGGATATTGACCACAGCCATTGGCTGGGTGATGATATTGAAACCATTGCCGCAGAAAAAGCCGCCATCATGCGATCTGGTTGTGTCATGATTTATGGTGATGCTAACTGTCCGGTGGCCATTAAAAAGCGTGCTCTAGATGAAGATGTGCGGTTATTACAGTGGCAAATTGATTTTAATGCCACCGTACATCCCACAAGCTTTGATTATCAATGTGATAAAAAAAGATTTAATGACCTGACCATGCCTCTTATGTTGGGTGATTTTCAAATACGCAATTTTTCCACCGCTTTGACTGCTTTTTTACAATTTGAGCCTGAAGTTAAGCAAGCTGTCATTGACCAAGCACTTAAGCAATGGCGAATACCCGGACGTATTCAATGTCTCCAGACAGCCCCTCAAGTGATAGCGGATGTTGCTCATAATCGGCAATCAGTTCAGGCGCTCATTGATTGGTTAGATCATAATCCAATCCAAGGTCACACCCGTGCGGTTTTTTCAGTGTTAAAAGACAAACAAGCCGAAACATGGTTATCTGCCATTAATAAACACATTGATCATTGGTTTATTTTTGCCATGGAAGGAGAGCGCGCCACCGATATTCAATCTTTAAAAAAGCAAATGGCAGATGCCGGTTGCATGTTATCAGTCTGTGAGAATGGACAAACAGCTTATCAACAAGCCGTCGGTACCAGTCGAAAGAAGGATCGCGTTATTGTGTTTGGCTCTTTTCATGTGCTGGATGAAGTTTTTCAAGATAGCCAAATACTATTCAATAGCCAATAAACTCAAATTTTCTGTCTTTATTGGTCACTTTTATCCCTGTTCTCTAACTGTTGTTCCTCAGATTGCCCTATATCAGCTTCAGCAGGCCGTTGTTGATCTTCGCCTTCCTGGGTGTCGTCATTGGATTGAGAATCACTTTGGTTGGTTTGATCAGGTTCTGATTCATTTTTATTATCTTTCAAGTTGTCAAATTGAAGTGGTTCAATAATATGAAGATCCCGTTGTGGGAAGGGTATGGTAATCCCTGCTTCCTTGAAGGCATTATCTACGGCAAAATTAAGATCACTTTCCACCTGGTAAATGTTTTTAATGTTGTAAATCATGACTCTGAGTTCAAAATTTAAACTACTGTCACCAAAGGATCTGAAATGAATTTGTGGTTTGTAACCGGAGCGTTTAACCACCTGATTGTGGTTTTTGGCAACATCCATGAGTAAGTTTTTGACCTGTTCTGTATCTGAACCATAAGCCACGCCAACTTTAATGATGAGTCGACCAATGGAATTACTGAGATTCCAGTTAGTAACATGATGAGAAAGTAATTCAGAATTAGGCACGAGTACTTCAGAGTTGTCAAAAGTTTTGATGTTGGTGGCGCGCATTTTGATTTTCTGAATAAAGCCGATGGTATCGCCGACCTCAACCCAATCACCTGGTTTTACAGGCCGTTCAAACAGTAAAATAATACCGGAAACAAAGTTGCTGACAATGTTTTTAAGACCAAAACCAATACCCACGGATAAAGCACCGGCAATTACGGTTAAGTTTGAAATATCAAAGCCGGCGATTGAGAGTCCGATAAATACCACGATGGTGGTACCTATATACCAAAACAACATGGATACCACTTCTCGCGGGCCTTTTTTTAGACGACTTTTATTAAACCATTGGTATTCAATGCCATGACGAATTCGACTGAGTATAATAATGAGAACGATTGAAATTAAAATAGCGATGACTAAACTACTGGGAACGATTTTTAAGGAACCCAGTTCAAAGCCATCGGTAAATACCAGTTTTAATTGTTGATAGGTTTCTTTAAAGGCTCCACCTAACCAAATCATAAATGCAAGACCGGCGATGCCAACCACGATACTGATTAATAAGCTTACCCAAAAAGGGAACGCATAAATAACGTCCTCTTGTTCGTCTTCTTCCTCATCTCTGTCACTTTCTTCTACGTCTTTTTTAAGCCGACGAATATGATGCACCAACAGTATTTTGCGCAAGCCGTTGATGTTTTTTGCTGCTAAATGAAGCATAAAACCACCCAGGTTTAAGACCAATAGATATTGGGCCAATTTTGCATAGGTGGCGACATAAAATATTAATGTTAAAAATGCAACGCCACAACTCAAAGCGGCAATAAAACGGTCTTTATAAGGTTTTAAAACTAAGTACCAATAATAACTGGCAGCAATAAAAAGACCATTTATAACGATAAATAAAGGCGTAATAAATAATGATTGGGAACTGAGCCACTGATCAAAATTATATTGACGGTAATCAATGGCATTCCAGCCAAAGGAAGCCAGAATAATTAATGCTGTAGACATCCAAATGAAACGCTTAATGTTCTTTGGAGAAAAAGATTTAGGTAATAAAGGCAGTGATAAAAATAAGCAGCCATCACGAATCAGAAGTGCCAAAATCATTAATAACAACAACCATTGAAACGGTGGTTCAACCCACCATGTAAAGATACCGCCGGCTATCAATGGGAACCAGAAGATGAGGGCTAAACTCTTAAATTGTTTTTTTAGGGTATCCAGTTGTGGTTTTTTATCATAGCTTTTGAAATAGTGAACCCGGTGTTTGAAAATAAGAAAGAAATAATACAAGAGCGCAGCTACAGTAAGTCCAATGGCGGCCAATTGTGTGGGAATAATACGTGGTAATTGTAATTGACTGAAATCCAGTGGTTCTTTAACAAAGTGCCAAATTTTATGACGAACCTTTATGCCCTGAATCCACAAATTACGTTTCTTGTTAAATATTTCTTGGCGAATTTGATCTAATCTCGATGACAGTAGGCGACAGTCAATCAGTTCTTTGGTGACGGTTTTGATTTGCTCGTCAATTTCTTCAGTACCCGGATAATCAGGTTCCGGTTTGACTTCATCCGGCGAACTTGATTGAATTGAACTGCCATCCAAGGCATCGATGTCACGGGCTCGGGTTAGCAGATTTAACTCATTTTCATGGTGTTGTTCACACGCTTTTAAGCGTTGCATTAAGTTAACGCTGTCAGCATCTATTTGGTTTAGATTGGTTTTTGTTGAGGTCTGTTGTTGGTATTTTTGCTGGAGACGCTCAAATTCTTGTTTTAAAGATTTTGAACTGGGGGTGTTATTTTGAGCATAGGTGGTTACAAAAGCCGCTGCAATTAGTATAGAAACAGCAATTAGAATTAATTTTAAAGAAGATGAGTTATCGTGCATGCCATAAATTTTAGCATAAACAAGCGTCTATGAATGGCCAAAAAAAACTGCGACACAAAGCAAAGTTCATGACGCAGTTTTTAAGGCGGATTAGTCTTATCAGAGATAACTTGGTTATCTACCGTGGACAGCTTCGTTAAGCATTGTCTTTGTGATTATCCGCTTTAACTGATCCAGATTCAGTTTTGGGCTGGTTTTCTTTTGATGTGTTTTCCTGAGGTTTATTCTCCTGAGGTTTATTCTCCTGAGGTTTATTCTCCTGAGGTTTATTCTCCTGAGGTTTATTCTCCTTAGGTTTAGTATCCTTAGGTTTAGTATCCTTAGGTTTAGTATCCTTAGGTTTAGTATCCTTAGGTTTAGTATCCTTAGGTTTAGTATCCTTAGGTTTAGTATCCTTAGGTTTAGTATCCTTAGGTTTAGTATCCTTAGGTTTAGTATCCTTAGGTTTAGTGTCCTTAGGTTTAGTATCCTTAGGTTTAGTATCCTTAGGTTTAGTATCCTTAGGTTTAGTATCCTTAGGTTTAGTATCCTTAGGTTTAGTATCCTTAGGTTTAGTATCCTTAGGTTTAGTATCCTTAGGTTTAGTATCCTTAAGTTTAGTGTCCTTAAGTTTAGTGTCCTCAGGCCTGGCACCCTTAGACTGGCCTTGAGCGGCTTGCTTTTGAGCTTTTTCTTTCTTGATTTGTGCACCTGATGGCACAATCGGATCTTTTTTGGCGACCAAATCAGCGACACTGCCTAAGGGTCTTTTCATTTTATTGGCAGTGGTGCCTGAAATCTTTGTTTGTTTATCTTGTGAGCCATTGTCTTGTTTGTTTTCAAGCGATTTATCATCCTGTTTACTGGATTGATTTTGTTTTTTCTGTGCAGGCTTCCTATTAGTTGGCTTATCAGAGTTTTGGTTTTTTTCTGAAGTGTTTGGGTTCTGATTAGCTTGTTTTTGATTACTCTGCTTGTTATCAGGCTGTTTTTGGTTAGTTTGATTCTGGTTAGTCTGTTTTTTATTGGCCTGCTGCTGATCAGGCAGACTCTGATTAGATTGCTTGTTATCAGTCTGCTTCTGATTAGACGGCTTCTGATTAGACGGCTTCTGATTAGACTGCTTCTGATTAGATTGCTTCTGATTAGATTGCTTCTGATTAGATTGCTTCTGATTAGATTGCTTCTGATTAGATTGCTTCTGATTAGATTGCTTCTGATTAGATTGCTTCTGATTAGATTGCTTCTGATTAGATTGCTTCTGATTAGACTGCTTCTGATTAGACTGCTTCTGATTAGATTGCTTCTGATTAGATTGCTTCTGATTAGATTGCTTCTGGTTAGATTGCTTCTGGTTAGATTGCTTCTGGTTAGACTGCTTCTGGTTAGACTGCTTCTGGTTAGACTGCTTCTGATTAGATTGCTTCTGGTTAGATTGCTTCTGGTTAGTGGATTTTTGGTATTTGCCACGGGTTTTTTGTTGGTTCTGCCGTTGTGATTTCTTATTCTTATGGTTTTCGGAACCGGCAAATAAAGATTTAAACCAAGATGTGACCAATAAAGCAACGGATCGTTTGGGTGCCTGTTTTTCCGGTTTGACCATTTGCAGCGCGGCTTGCTCTTTTTGTGGTGTTGGTGGATCGAGATCCATTGGTTTTTGACAATCTTCGGGCTCAACCAGTTTAATTTGGTTAATGTCAATTTTGGACTCACTGACATTTAAGCGTTGTACGTGATAGTTTGGTGAACTTAAGTTTTCATTTGAGATAACATTTAACTGGACATGATGACGTTGTTCTAATTCAGTTAACTCTTCACGTTTTTCATTCAATAGTTTATTACTAACCTCTACCGGTACTTGAATAATAACGCGTCCGGTTTTGGGTTTAATCATTTCTTCTTCGGTAATTCGAATGATGGAAATAATCAGCGATTCCATGCTGCGAATGGCGCCAAATCCGGCACAAGTGGGACAGGTGATTTGGCTGGAATCGGCAATCGATGAGCGTAATCTTTGACGGGACATTTCCAGCAAGCCGAATTTAGAGATACGACCAATTTGTACCCGAGCACGGTCAATGGCGGTGGCATCTCGTAAGCGGTTTTCCACTTGTCTTTGGTTTTTATGCAAACGCATATCGATAAAATCAATCACCACCAGACCGCCTAAGTCACGAATTCTGAGTTGGCGAGCGATTTCATCAGCGGCTTCTAAGTTGGTGTTTAAAGCGGTGGTTTCGACATCAGCACCTTTGGTGGCTTTAGCTGAGTTAATATCGATACTAAGCAACGCTTCAGTGTGGTCAATGACTAAAGAACCCCCTGATGGTAGTTTAACTTCACGTTCAAAAGCCGATTGGATTTGTCGTTCAATCTGATATCGTGAAAATAGCGGCGTGGTGTCATTATAATAGGATAGTTTCTTGAGATTATGCGGCATAACTTGTTGCATAAACTCGCGGGCTTTTTCATAGGAAGCCCGATCATCGATTAAAATTTCACCGATACTGGGCTGTAAGTAATCTCGCAAGGCGCGAATAAATAGATCACTTTCCTGATAGATGAAAAAAGGTGCGCGTTGTTGGTCAGAGGTTTTTAATATCGCCTCCCACACTTGTCGCAAATAGTTGAAGTCCCATTGCAATTCTTCATAACTGCGACCCAATCCGGCGGTGCGGACAATGATGCCGTCTTCACTTGGAATATCAAGTCGGTCAAGAATTTGTTGCAATTGACTGCGTTCTTCGCCACGTATTTGACGCGAAATACCACCGGCGCGTGAATTATTCGGCATATAAACCAAATACCGACCCGCCAGTGAAATATAAGTACTCAAAGCCGCGCCTTTATTGCCACGCTCTTCTTTATTGACCTGAACGATGATTTCATCACCTTCATTCAGGGCTTTATTAATGGGTAACCGAGCCTGGCCTTTGGGTGATTGTTTACAATAAACCGGACTAATTTCTTTGTAGGGTAAAAATCCGTGTCGTTCAGAGCCGTAATTAACAAAACAGGCTTCTAAAGAGGGTTCTATGCGGGTGATTTTTGCTTTATAAATATTGCCTTTTTTTCGATAGTGACCAGCTGAGTCAATATCCAGATCATATAGTTTTTGTCCATCTGCAATGGCCACCCGGATTTCATCGGCGTGGGTTGCATTGATTAGCATTCTTTTCATCTTTGTTCCTTTGGTTTAGGAACGATGCGCTGCTCAAATTAGCTTAATTGTTGTGAACAAATTCACGGCTTTGGTACAGATGTGAATATGTTTATAATGACGAAAGTGCAAATAGGGCAGTGGTTGTCACATGGCTTAGGTGAATTAACTGCTGATGTTGTACTATTTACTCGCGTTGTAATAATCGCTGTTCGTTGTTATTCTTTATTAGGCAGATTATTATCATCTGCTTCATGTATTAATTAAGACTGAGCTGGTTGTCGTTCCATTCAGTTTTACCCTTAATCATTCCAATGATTAAATGTTCCGGCGATTAAGACCTCGGTATATGTCTAAGTCTTAGTGTGCTTCCGTGGAACCGAGCATGTTAAAATTGTCGTCTTTTGTCTCATCAATGAAGACTTAAAAAAGCTTCGGTTGATTGTTTATCATCCGAACTGCGCGGATTTTAACATTAAACAGATGATATTGCTTATTATTTTTATAAAGAGAAATTTAGCAACGTGACTAAACCTATTTTTACAGTGGATACGTATTCCGATGGCCAACGATTGGATAACTATTTGCGCAAACAACGTAAGCACATTGCCACCGGACAGATATACAAACTGATTCGTAAAGGGCAGGTGCGTATTAATGGAAAGCGCTGCCAACCGTCATCAAAATTAAAAACAAACGATCAGGTTCGGGTACCACCCTTTATGTTTTTTGAGGAAGTCATTGATAAACAGCCGGTATCAAGTGATTTAAGCAGCAGTTTGTTGGCGGCGGTTATCGCTGAAGATGATAACTATTTAGTATTAAATAAGCCGGCAGGAATACCTGTTCATACCGGTACTGGCCACACCCATGGTGTTATTGAGGTTTTACAGCAGCAGTCTCACTATCAACATGTGTTGTTGGCGCATCGTTTAGATGTGGTCACCAGCGGTTGTGTGGTGTTGGCAAAAAGCAGACCGGCCTTATTGGATTTTCAAACACAATTGCGCGCCAGGCAAGTGAAAAAAACCTACCTGGCGCTATTAGAAGGTACTTTGAATGTGCCTGTTACAGTTAAGCAGAATCTTGCTGAAACCCGAATAAACGGTCTAAAAACCGCGGTTATAGACCCTTCAGGCAAAGTCGCTGAAACACATTTTGAGCCTCAAAAAATTAAGGCCGGCTTCAGTCAAGTGCTGTGCTCGCCGGTGACGGGGCGAACCCATCAAATCAGAGCACATGCAGGGTATTTGCAATGTCCGATTGTTGGTGATTCGCAATATGGCGGCAGCCAACGGAAAAGTTTACCCAGAGCAGTGTATTTGCACGCTTGGCAGATTGCATTTAACGGCCTATGTTTTCAGGCACCCATCCCGCATGAATTTGAACAGTTTTGGGATGTGGTGGATTGTTGATGACTCGGCTTTGAGTGGTTGCCTTAATCGGTTAGAATGAGCACCTTTAACGTCACTATATCCACATGTCTGTTTTTAATCACAAAAAGGCCTATCCCAAAGGTCAGCTTAAAAGTTTCGACATAAGCTCGAACTTTCTTAAAGACAATGCCTTGGGTGATCCGCATCAACGGCAGTTAACGGTTTATTTGCCGCCGGGTTATGATCAGGCACAGAAATATCCAGTGATGTATTATTTAGCCGCTTATACCAACAGTGGTTTAGGTGTCACCGGATGGCGAAATTTTGGTGAATCCATTCCCGAACGGCTGGATCGGTTGATTGCTGAGAAGAAATTAGGACCGACCATCATGGTTTTCCCTGATTGTTTTACGTCATTAGGTGGTAACCAATATTTGGATTCTCCTGCCATCGGTTTATATGCTTCTCATATTCATAAGGAGATCATACCTTTTGTTGAATCAGCGCTGGCGATTAAAACCGGTGCCCGGCACCGTGCTGTTTTAGGTAAATCTTCGGGCGGTTTTGCCGCCATGCGCTTTGCCATGGATTTTCCCAGGTTTTGGGGTGCCATTGCCAACCATTCCGGGGATGCCGGTTTTGAGGTGCTGTATCGCCGCGATTTTCCGGCAGTGGCGGATGTGCTGGCTGATTTTAATGGTGATATCGATAAATTTGTGAAACGCTTTTGGCGTGCGAAAAAAATCATGGGTTCGCATATTCTGGCACTCATGCATATTTGCCTGGCCGCCACCTATGATCCGCAGGAAAATGGGATTCGTCTGCCTTTTGATTTAAATACCTGTGCTTTAGATGAGGAGGCTTGGCAACAGTGGCTTCGTCATGATCCGGTCAATCGTGTGGAACAAGGAGTCAGTGGTTTAACGGCCCTAAATGGGCTTTATATGGATTGCGGTTTTCGCGATCAGTATTTTATTCATTACGGCATGCGAGAATTGGTACAAAAACTTGAAAATCACAAAATCAAACACATTTATGAAGAGTTCAACGGTAGCCATTCCGGTATCGATTACCGTTTGGACGAGTCATTACCTTATTTATACGAGAAAATACAATGATTAAAGTCAGCGAATCCGCCATAGAATTTTTGGGCGGTGTCATCAAAGAGCAAGATGTCAGTAATCTGCATTTAAAAGCCACCATTCAAAATCCCGGCACCCCGGCGGCCGATTGCCATTTGAGTTTTTGTGAAAAACAAGAAGTGCAAGTGGGCTATGATGAGCAAGACTTAGGGGCATTTAATCTTTATGTGGCGCATGATGATTTAAGTTACTTTGAAGACGCTGAGATTGATTACGATGTTCAGGGTGCCAGTGGTCAGCTCAATATCAAAGCGCCGAACATCAAAGGTGATACGCCCGATGATGATGCACCGATTTTTGATCGTGTGGCTTATTTTATTGACGCTCAGATCAATCCGATGTTGGCCTCTCATGGTGGTCATGCCCGTTTAGTGGCGGTCGAGGAGGATAAAGCCGTGATTGAATTTGGCGGCGGTTGCCACGGCTGCGGTATGGCCAAGCAGACCTTATCGCAAGGCATGGAAACCCAAATCACGGCACAATTTCCGGAAATTAATCAGGTGGTGGATGCCACTGATCATGCCTCCGGAGAAAATCCCTATTATTAAAGGTTACAAGCATGGAACACATAAATAACAACATCATAGATGTCACCACAGACAGTTTTGTCAAAGATGTCATTGAGCAGTCCCAACAAAAACCGGTGCTGGTGGATTTTTGGGCTGACTGGTGCGAACCTTGTAAGAACTTAATGCCGTTGTTGCAGCAATTGGCTGAAAAGTACCCCAATGATTTTGTTCTGGCTAAAGTGAATACCGATCAGGAACAGGAATTGGCGATGCAGGTGGGTATTCAGAGTCTCCCCACTGTGGTATTGATTAAAAAGGGTGAAATTGCTGATAGTTTTACCGGCTTAAAACCGGCCGGAGAATTAGAGCAGTGGTTATTGCCGCATCTGGATACGGTTTCGGAAAAGTCCGAAGAACCTGCGGTTGTTGAAAATGATGAGGCCAGCACTTTAATCGCTGAGCAAAATTATGAAGCAGCCCTGGCAGTATTGGAATCGATGCCCAAAGAGCAGGCTGTCTGGCAAATGATGGAAGTTCATTTGCTCATGGACAACGTGGAACAGGCGCAACAATTACTCAATGACATGCCTGATGAACAACGTAAACTACCGCAAGCCGATTTAATTGCTGCCCGTATTCAACTGGAACAAGTTGATTTGCAAGGCCGTGATGAATTAATTGAATTGAAAACATTAATTAATCAAGGTGCAACTGATCAAGCGGCGGAAGGTTTATTGGAGAAATTAGCTGAAAACCCGCAAGATGATGCGGTCAAACAATTATTGATTCAATCATTCGCTCTGATGTCAGATCGCAGTCAAATTAACCGTTACCGTCGGCGTATGTCGTCATTGGTATTTTAAATTAAGTTTTTGAGAACCGTTATGATCAAGCATTTTTTAACACTGTCTTTATTGTTTACATCGTGGGCACAGGCCGAAAAACCAGTGCCTGATGTGGCCGATGCTTTTGAAGTGGAGCCGGGCATTATTATTTCAGCACAACCGACCACTGAGGACATGGAAGTACTGAAAGAATATGGTATTAAAGCCGTCATTAACTCCAGAACAGATGCTGAAATGGATTTGCTTGATTTTAATGAGCAGCGCTGGTGGCACACCGCCGATGTCGGTTACAGTCAAGTGGCCATTGGTAGCGATGAACCGTATTCAGTGGCCAAACTGACCGCCTTTAATGAAGCCATGGAAGCTGCTCGAGAGCAGGCCGGTGATCAGCCAATTTTGCTGCATTGTCGTTCCGGACACCGTTCCAGCCAACTCTATGCCGCCTGGTTGGTTAAATACAAAAATCATACTCCGAATGAGGCTTTTGCCAAGGTCGCGCCAAAAGATCGATTATTGCACCCTATGGAAAAGCTTTTAAATCAGAAATTGATGGTTCGTTTTGCGGATGAAGCCACCACAACCGAGGAATCACATTAAATTATGACAGTTGTCACCCGATTTGCACCCAGTCCCACGGGCTATTTACATGTGGGCGGAGCCCGAACCGCTTTGTTTTGTTACTTATTTGCCCGTCATCATGGTGGTCAATTCGAATTGCGCATAGAGGACACCGATACCGAACGCTCAACGGAGGCATCAGTACAAGCCATTTTTGATGGTATGCAATGGTTGGGTTTGGAATATGACAATGAAGTCCGTTTCCAGAGCAAAAACTTACCGCGTTATCACGAATGTCTTGAGCGACTTTTAGACAATAAGTTGGCTTATTATTGTGACTGCAGTAAAGAGCGCTTAGAGAAATTGCGAGAAAAACAGATAAAAAGTGGCGAAAAGCCGAAATATGATGGTAAATGCCGTGATTTGAATCTCAGCAAGAGCCCGGAAACCATTGTCCGTTTTAAAACCCCCAAAACCGGCCAGGTGACTTTCATTGACTTGGTGCGTGGTGAAATTACCGTTGCCAATAACGAATTAGACGACTTAGTGATTGCCCGTGCCGATGGCATGCCAACATATAACTTCAGCGTGGTGGTGGATGATGCCGATATGGGTATTACCCATGTGATTCGTGGCGATGATCATGTCAATAACACCCCACGACAAATTAATCTCTATAAGGCCCTGGGGTTTTCGATTCCCGAGTTTGCCCATGTGCCGATGATATTGGGTGATGACGGTGCCCGTTTGTCCAAGCGTCATGGTGCGGTCAGTGTCATGCAATACGCCGAAGACGGCTATTTACCGGAAGCGGTGTTAAATTATCTGGTGCGTTTGGGTTGGTCTCATGGTGATCAGGAAATTTTCAGCAAAGAAGAGATGATCAATTACTTTTCTTTTAACAACGTCAGCCGTGCCGCCAGTGCTTTTAACACCCAAAAACTGGATTGGATTAACCACCATTATATGCAGCAAGCCGATCCCAAGCGATTAGCAATATTAATGGCTGAACACTTAGAAAAAACCGGTCATGGTCATTTTGAAGTTGATCGGCTTATGCCTTTGGTGGCACTGTTTAAAGAACGGGTACACACCATCAATGAACTGACGGATTTATCCCTTTCTCTGTTATTGCCGATTTCTGCGTACGACGAAAAATCTGCGCAAAAAGCTTTTAAGTCTGCAGCCATTGAGCCCTTAGAGCGCGTCATTTCACACTGCCGTGCCGTCAATGACTGGTCAACTGCCGATTTACATCAGCTGATTGCTGATGTGGTGGCAGAATTAGAGGTGGGTTTTGGTAAAGTAGGGATGCCCGTTAGATTGGCCTTATTGGGTCAGGCCCAAGGACCGGCCATTGATGCCATCATGCGGATTTTAGGGCAACAAGAAACCATTCATAGACTGCAACAAGCCATCGCGTTTATTAACAGTCAAACCACCGGGTAATTCTAAAGATTCACCTCGCTAGGAATGGCGGGGTGGATGAAAAAGGTCGTTAAAACTGCTATAATCTGCGACCGTATATCAGGGGACAACCTGAATGTTAACGGCTTGAGTCTTAATGACTCTTCAGGCAGCCGGTTCATGCGCTTAATCATATTTATCAATAGAGAAGCGTATCCGCACACACTAAAAGTAAAGGTATTATTTATGACACGCAAAGTTTCCATGTTTATTGATGGTGAAAAAGTCACCAGTCAATGTAAAGAGTGGATTCCGGTAACGGATCCGGCCACCCAAGAAGTGATTTGTGAAGCGCCTATGGCGACTGAAGAAGAGGTCAATCGCGCCATTGCTTCGGCGAAAAAAGCCTTTGAAACATGGAAAGAGGTTCCGGTAACCAAGCGGGCACGAATGATGCTAACCTATCAACATTTGTTGAAGAAACACCACGATGAAATTGCTGAAATTCTGGCCGAGGAAACCGGCAAGAATTTTGAAGATGCCAAAGGCGATGTCTGGCGCGGTATTGAAGTGGCCGAGCATGCCGCGAATATGCCGTCTTTGATGATGGGTGAGACTGTTGAAAACGTGGCCACCAATGTCGATACCTATAGCATTATTCAACCGTTAGGCGTTTGTGCCGGTATCACACCGTTTAACTTTCCGGCCATGATTCCTTTGTGGATGTTTCCGATGGCGGTGGTTTGTGGCAATACCTTTGTGTTAAAACCTTCAGAACAAGACCCGAATACGCCGATGCGTTTGGCTGAATTGTTTTATGAAGCCGGTTTTCCGAAAGATGTTCTGCAAGTCATTCATGGCGGTAAAGATCAGGTCAATCAGATTTTAAATCATGAAGACATTGAAGCCATTTCATTTGTTGGTTCCGTACCGGTGGGTGAACATATTTACAGAACCGGTACCGATAACTTAAAACGAGTACAAGCTTTTGCCGGTGCAAAAAACCACATGGTGGTGATGCCCGATGCCAATAAGAGTCAGGTTATTAATAACATCGCCGGGGCGGCCTGCGGCGCAGCCGGTCAGCGCTGTATGGCGATATCAGTGGCACTTTTAGTGGGTGAAGCACAAGATTGGCTACCTGAAATTAAAGATAAAATGGCAGAAATGAAACCGGGCCACTGGAAAAAGCCTGAATCTTTTTATGGCCCATTAATTTCACCCCAAGCAAAACAAAAAGTTGAGCGCATGATTGATCAAGGCGTGAAAGAAGGTGCCACCTTATTATTAGACGGTCGCGGTTTAGAAGTTGAAGGTTATCCTAATGGAAACTGGATTGGACCGACCCTGTTTTCCGATGTCACAACTGATATGGACATTTATAAAACTGAAATATTTGGTCCGGTACTCTGTGTCATTAATGTTGATACCATGGAAGAAGCGCTTGAATTGATTAACAATAACCCTTACGGAAATGGCACCTCAATATTCACCTCTTCCGGTGCCGCTGCCCGTAAATTCCAACATGATATTAAGGTCGGCCAGGTGGGTATTAACATACCGATTCCGGTGCCTTTACCATTTTTCTCATTCACCGGTTGGCGTAAATCTTTTTACGGTGATCAGCATGCCTACGGCAAACAAGCGGTGCGCTTTTATACCGAAACAAAAACCATTACGGCGCGCTGGTTTGAGGATGATATTCCCCATGATTCAGCACCGAATGCCACCATTAACTTATAAGGATACGGTCTATGGATTTTGAATTAAATGAAGATCAGCAGGCTTTTGTGGATGCCGTTAAAGAGTTTGGCAAAAGTGCTTTAGAACCGTATGCCGCACAGTGGGATGAAGAAGCCCATTTTCCGGTGGATGTCATTAAAAGTGCGGGTGAAATGGGCTTTTTAGGTATTTATTCGCCGGAAGCTTATGGTGGCATGGGTTTAAGTCGTTTGGATGCCTCTCTGATTTTTGAGGAAATGAGTAAATACTGCACCTCCACCACGGCTTATTTAACCATTCATAATATGTGTGCCTGGATGTTAACCAGCTATGGTTCAGCAAGTCTTGCACAAGAATGGGGTCAAGCCATGACCTCGGGTGAAAAACTGGCCTCATACTGTTTGACAGAACCGGGTCATGGTTCTGATGCCGGTAACTTAAAAACCACCGCCCGTAAAGACGGCGATCACTATGTGGTTAACGGCAGTAAAACCTTTATTTCCGGTGCCGGATCGACTGATGTGTTGATTCTTATGGCACGCACCGGTGAAGAAGGCCCGCGCGGTATTTCTTGCTTTATGATACCGGCAGACAGTGATGGCATTGATTACGGTAAAAAAGAAGACAAAATGGGCTGGAATTCACAGCCGACGCGTCTGATTACCTTCAGTGATGTGAAAATTCCGACCGATTACCTGATTGGTGAAGAGGGTCAGGGCTTTAAGTTTGCCATGCAGGGATTGGACGGCGGTCGTATCAACATTGCCTCGTGTTCTTTAGGCACCGCACAAATGGCGCTGAATACTGCTCAGGCATATATGTTGGAAAGAAAGCAGTTTGGTAAAACACTGGCATCCTTTCAGGCGCTACAATTTAAGTTGGCTGATATGTTAACCGACTTAATTGCGGCACGCCAAATGGTGCGCTTGGCAGCCTTTAAACTGGATAAAAAAGATCCACAAGCCACAGCCTATTGCGCCATGGCAAAACGTTTTGCCACTGATGTCTGTTTTCAGGTTTGTGATGAAGCACTGCAATTACACGGTGGTTATGGTTACATCAAAGAATATCCGCTGGAACGTTTTGTGCGCGATACCCGCGTGCATCGTATTTTGGAAGGCACCAATGAAATTATGCGTTTAATTATTTCTCGAAAAGCTTTACAAGAAGGCGCCTTAGAGGGGATTCAATAATGTCAGAACAGTATCAGGATTTAATTGTTTCCGAAATTAACACCGACTTTGGCAAGCTGGGTCAGATAGTCTTGAATAAGCCCAAAGCCCTTAATGCAATTTCCACCGTGATGATTGAAGGCATGCAACAGGCTCTGGACAAATGGCGTGATGATGACACCATCAAAGCGGTCTGGATTGAAGGCAGTGGTGACAAAGCCTTTTGTGCTGGTGGTGATGTGGTGATGCTGTATCATTCCATGAAGTCCACGCCGGCCGGTGAAATTCCGGAAAAAGCCGCCGAGTTTTTTGCCAAGGAATACCGCATGGACGAAACCATCCACACTTACCCAAAACCGGTGATTGTTTGGGGTGATGGTATTGTTATGGGTGGTGGTATTGGTGTGATGGCGGGTGCCTCGCATCGCATCGTCACAGAACGTTCCATGTTGGCTATGCCGGAAGTCACCATTGGCTTATATCCTGATGTCGGGGCATCCTGGTTTTTGAACCGAATGCCAGGTCAATGCGGTGAATTCCTGGGCATGACCGGTGCGCGCATGAACGCCGCGGATGCCTTGTTTGTGAAATTGGCTGATTTTGCCGTGTCATCAAGTGATTACGAGTCATTGCGTACAGCCATTAGCCAAACAGATGGCAGCCATGATGCCATCACATCGGTGATTCAACAACATCACAGCAACACCGGCCAACAAGACAGCACTTTATACAGCCATTTAGATCGTATTAACGCACTGATGGCGCCCACAGACATGACTGAGTTGGTAGCGGGCTTTGCGAAATTAGACGAAGCCGATGGTTGGTTGTATAAATCAACCAAAGGGTTGTTACGCGGGTGTCCCATGACCCTGTATTTGGTGCGCGAACAAATTAAACGCGCCAAATACATGAGCTTATCTGAAATTTTTGCCATGGAATTGATTATGTCAATACAATGTGTGTTGCATCCGGATCTGGCGGAAGGCGTTCGGGCCTTGTTGATCGACAAAGACAATAAGCCTCAATGGAGTGTCGGTTCCGTGGCTGAAATTACACCGGTCATGGTCGATGAATTTTTCCAACAACCGCAACACTAAAGGTACTGTTATGACGTCACATATCGCATTTATTGGCCTCGGCAACATGGGTGGCCCCATGGCTCAAAATCTATTAAAACATGATTACAAAGTCACGGTTTTTGATTTAAACGAAGAAGCGGTTAAGCTATTAACCGACCAGGGTGCACAGGCCGCGACCAGTGCCGTTACAGCCGCACAACAGGCCGATGTGGTGGTCACCATGTTACCCAATGGTGACATCGTTAAGTCCTTATACATCGGCGATAAGGGGTTAATTCAGGCGGCTAATAACAAAACATTATTAATTGATTGTTCCACCATTGCTGCTGAAGATGCCCGAGCGGTCAATGCCGCAGCGAAAGCGGCCGGTATCGGTATGATTGATGCGCCGGTATCCGGTGGCACAGCTGCCGCTGAAGCAGGTACATTAACCTTTATTTGTGGTGGTGATACCGCTGATTATGAAGCTGCTCAACCGGTGTTGTCAGCCATGGGTAAGAATATCTTCCACGCCGGTGAAGCCGGTGCCGGGCAAGTGGCCAAGATTTGCAACAATATGTTGCTGGCGATTCATATGATTGGTACCTCTGAAGCGCTCAATATGGGGGTTGCCCAGGGTTTGGACCCGGCAGTCATGTCAGACATTATGAAAGCCAGTTCCGGCAATAATTGGTCATTACAAGTCTACAACCCGTATCCCGGCGTGATGCCGAATGTTCCGGCCAGTCGAGGCTATCAAGGTGGCTTTATGGTGGAACTGATGAATAAGGATTTGGGACTGGCGCAAAAGTTAGCCGCGCAATCCAAAGCCGCCACGCCCTTAGGTGCGTTATCGGCACAACTCTATCAAATTCATCAAAATCAAGGTGGCAATGGTTTGGATTTCTCCAGTATTTTGCAATTTTTACAGTCTAAACAGTAAATTTAACAGGTATAAAAAAACCAAGGGGCTAAGCCCTTGGTTTTTTAAACTAAACAATCAGTTAAATTTTATAATATTGGTCAATTCGGCTTTGCCACTGCGAATCGGCAAAATTTGGCCAATTATCTTTATCAAAGCCTTCAGCATTTTTAAGCTTTTCTTTATCTGCGTTTAATTTAAAGCATTTATTTTCGGTGTCGAGCTCCATGGCTTCCATGGGAACTGCAAATAACTTATTGCCAATGCCCAAAAATCCACCAAAATCCATGACTGCATACCTTACTTTACCGGTGTTGGTGTCAATCATAAAATCCTTGACATCACCCAGACTTTCGCCTTGGAAATTTTTAACATCATTACCGTTTAAAGATGTCGCTGAAAGTATATTCTTGTTACTCATAGTTTTCTCCTCTGCTAAATAATACATCTTGATTGATTTTTAAATCTAACGTTTCTTATAGTCAGTCTTTACTAAACTATGATAATTATTTTAAAGTTTACTGCATAAATGAATTGTAAATGAAATGATAATATTTCGTTTAACAACAGTATTTTATAGAAAATTAACTCTTTGAATCGGGGTGAGATTATTGTTATCAATTTGACTTATTTATTGTTTTCCGGTTCAAACCCGGTCCTAATTCCCAGGCATCTGCATCAATGGTCTCTTTGTACGCATGCCAGGTGGCATGACCAATCACGGGTAGCAGAATGATAAAGCCAAGATAAAAAGTGGCAATGCCCACCAGTGTCAAACTGACAATCAGCGCGCCCCAAACCAACATGGTGAGCTTATTTTTAAGCACCGCATTGATGGATGTGATAACAGCAGTGACAGTATCGACATTGCGATCCATAATCATAGGAATAGAAAAGGCACCCATACAAAAAATAACCACGGAAAAAACCGCACCCACAGCGGTACCGATACTTAAAAATTTAATCCAACCCTGAATATCCAAACTGCTCATGGATGGGAAAAAGATATGCACCATGCTGGCAGCACGGGCCCAGACCAAAAACACAATCAGAAAAATTAAAGACAAAACCATGGCGTTACTGAAGTTTTTCCGGCTTTCCCGGACACATCTGAATAATTGCGGCGGTATCTGGTTATGAATTTGCCGGCTGAGCGAATACAAACCGATACCGATGATGGGACCGATGAAGAAAAAGCCTGCAGTTAAGGCAATGGCCAGCACAATCGAATGGGCCTGATACGCAACATAAGTAATCACGACACTGATCAGCATCATCACCAAGCCATACAAAAGACTCAGTAAAGGGACTTTTTTAAAGTCTGCAAAGCCCTGTTTTAACCACCGAAAAGGAGCCGAAACCGGTACCTGACGACAAGGTGCCACCATCGGTCGTGTGTCAATAGGGTGATTGCTTTGCTGATTCATTTACGGGCCTCTTTTTTGTATTAATACAAATTATATCAGTTGAATCACAGGCACGCCATGAATGTGATATTCGTACTTTTTAACCGGAATTTGCTTCAATCCAGCTTTTGACTGCTTTAAAAGGATACTGCTGTAATTGTCCAAATCCGGGCAGGGCTCTAATTTTTAATCGGGTAAATATCGGTGTGTGGATACCACACAGGAATTTTGTGGTGTTAAGGGTGCTGCGTTCTGAGCCCATGGCTGTAAAGAAATCATCGGTGAGCTGTTTAAAATCAAATTGTTTCAAAGGCGTCAATTTTTCGGTACTTTCAAAACTAACTGCACCGGACTTGCAAGCCGAGCAATGACCGCAATGCTCAGGGGCTGAATAATCACCAAAATAACTGGCCAGTTGCCGACTCAAACAATCACCTGATTCAAACAGGGCAATCATAGTATGAATTCGATCAATTTCGGACTGTTCTTTGTTTTCAAATAATTGAAACATTTTGTCGCTTAGTGTATCGCAGTTGAAATCTTTGCGGATAATTGAAAATCGTTCAACCGCTTGCTTGGCCTGTAATTCGATGTGACCTTGATCGTCCAGCCATTCCAATGCGGTGATGATGCGACTGCGGTTGCTCTTATAATTGGCTAACATGGCTTGTATATCGACATAGGTCCAGGTCTTTTTAACGATACAATGCTGGAATAAGGTACTGATAAAGTCACGACGCTCACCTTCGAACAGATCAATAATACTTTGCTGATCGGTCAAACTTTTAAAGGAATAGTCTTCAAAATAGCTTAATTGAGGCCGAATAATACCTGCGAGCTCCAGATAAACCAATAAGGTTTTTAAAGGCAAAACCCGAATATTTAATTCATTGGACAGGGCGATTAATTTGGTTTCCCAAAAAGGTTCTTCGGTGTCACTAATTTGCTGTAACAGTTTCGCAATCGCTGATTTTTCCGGGGTGTCGCCATAAACAAAGTTTTCCTGCACCTGTAAGTCATCCTTATTAGCCAAGACCTCACACAGTGATATTTTGTCATCACGACCGGCCCGGCCAATTTCCTGGGCATAATTTTCAATCGATTTAGGCAAGTCATAATGAATCACCCGTCGGACATCAGCTTTATCAATACCCATACCAAATGCGATGGTGGCCACCACACAGTTGACTTCACCGGCCATAAACTGGTTTTGAATCTGCTCACGTTCTTCAGATTTCATGCCGGCATGATAATGTTGTGCCTGAATACCCTGTCGCTGTAGATATTCGGCCACGGTTTCCGCGGTTTTTTGCAAAGTCACATAGACAATGGTCGGGGCATCGGGGTCTGATTTAAGATTATTTGATAAGGCCTTAAGTCGTTCGGTACTTGCCGTGGGGCTCATTTGTAAGTATAAATTATTCCGATAAAATCCGGTCATCACCACATTGTCTTCGGCGATACTGAATTTGGCCCGCATATCAGCCACCACTTTTGGAGTGGCGGTGGCAGTCAGCAACAAACATTGCGGAATATTAAATTCTTTCTGGTAGTGCGGTAACTTTAAATAATCGGGTCTGAAATTATGCCCCCACTCGGAAATACAATGGGCTTCATCCACCACCATCAGTGACATATTCATCTGCTTTAACTGGGCGCGAAAACGTTCATTTTTAAAACGCTCCACCGAAATCATGAGGATTTTCAATGCACCGTTTTTGGCCTGTTGCAGGACTTGGGTATAGTCATCACGCGCCAGGGTATGATCCAGACGTGCGGCTTTAACACCATGTTTTAACAAAAAGTCTAACTGGTCTTTCATTAAAGACAGCAACGGCGAAACCACCAGAGTTAAGTTTGGTAAATGAACCGCCGGTAGCTGATAACACAGGGACTTTCCTGATCCGGTGGGGAAAATGGCGGCTGCTGATTGGCCGGCCATAATTGTTTCAATCACCTGCTGTTGACCGGCTTTAAATTCAGTGAAGTGAAAAGTTTGTTGAAGTAACTGTTCCAGATTCATGATAACGCTCCTTGTAATTGAAATTTGATTATAACAGCCATTTAGTTCTTTATAAGCATACCCGTGGTGCATTTAGAAAATAGTTGAAAAACAAGAAGTTACTCATAGCAAAATGCGGTATATTTATAAGTCTCGAAACTTGAAAATTACCAATGCTATGAGTAACTTAGAATGCAGTTATATCAAAATATTGTCTG
>NZ_JAPMLN010000019.1 GCF_026410405.1 Marinicella gelatinilytica
TTTCAACCCACTTGCCTTTGTTGGCATTGGCTTTGATGTGGGTTGAGTCTGTGTATAAATGATGACCTTTGATCAGCCCTTTGCCCATCGCCTGGATGACAATCTCATCGAATATTTGTTGGTATACATCTGATTCATTAAAGCGACGACGACGATTTTGACTTAAGGTCGAAGCATCTGGAATTTTCTCAAGCAAACCAAAACCTACAAACCAACGATAGGCTGTATTAACCTGAACTTCTTTGATGAGCTGGCGTTCTGAACGAATCCCAAAAATATAACCAATCAATAATAACTTAAACATCTTGGTTGGATCAAAGGCTGGACGGCCATTGTTGGAGCAATACAAATCAGCAACTAAATCATGGATAAAACTAAAATCAACGGATTGATCTATCTTTCTGACTAAGTGGTCTTGAGGCACTAAATCCTCAAGGCTGACAAACTCATAGCTTGTTTGGATGGGGGGATGATTTTTTAGCATATTGCTATTATAAAAAATCCCCACGCAAAAGTGGGGACTTTGTCAGCAGTCTGAGCACCCGACCATGGGTGCTTTTTTTAATAGGGACCTTAAATTAATTTAGCCACACTTCGATGAGCCACAACTTTTACAGGTTAAACAGCCTTCCTGATAAATAAGCTCTGTTGACTGACAGTTTTCACAAGTGCCTTTTTCAACCTCTGTACCATCCGCAATGTAACGTTTTAAGGCACGGGTCACGCCATTTTTCCAGGTGTTAATCGACTCACTGTCTAACTGCAGTGTGTTAATTAATTCCACCACTTTTTCAATCGGCATGCCGTGTCGCAAGGTACTGGAAATCAGTTTCGCATAATTCCAATACTCAGGATTAAATTTATGTGATAAACCCTCGATGGTGGTTTTGTAACCACGCTTATTGGTGAATTGGAAATCATAGCGCGAACTGCCATCTTCTAATCGGCTTTTGATGATATGACCGGATTCAACGGTGCGCGGTAAGAAAATACCATCTTCATCATCGGCCAGACCGGTAAAAATTTCATAGGGTTTGCCTTTAATGGTACCCACAAAAGCAATCCATTTTTCTTTGTTATTATGAAACCGCACCACTTCCGCATCCAATATTTTTGGTCGCTTGGTTGGGAACGGCACCAGCTCTTCTGGCTTATCCTCATTGGAAATTAATACCCCGGAGCGTGAACCGTCACGATAGACAGTGACACCCTTACAACCGGCTTGCCAGGCTTCCATATACAATTCACCCACCAATTTCTCACTCACATCGTGGGGTAAATTAATGGTGACACTAATGCTGTGGTCAACCCATTTTTGCACGGCGCCTTGCATTTTAACTTTGCTCAGCCAGTCCACATCGTTAGAGGTGGCTTTATGATAAGGTGATTGTTTCACCAAAGCATTCATTTCTTTTTCTGAATAATTTTTATCGGTATCGTGTCCGTTCACTTCCATCCATTCTTTGAAGCGGTGATGAAATACAGTATATTCTTCCCAGGAATCGCCCACCTCATCAACAAAATCGACCCGCGCATCTTTGTCATTAGGGTTCACCTTACGACGGCGCTTATATACCGGTAAAAATACCGGCTCAATACCAGACGTGGTTTGGGTCATTAAACTGGTGGTACCGGTTGGCGCAATGGTTAATAAAGCGATATTACGCCGACCGTATTTAACCATGTCTTTGTATAGTGATTCATCGGCTTTTTTAAGGCGTTTAATAAACGGATTATCTTTTTCACGCTCACTGTTATAGATACCAAATGCACCACGTTCTTTCGCCATGTAGACTGAAGCCCGGTACGTCTCCACAGCAATGGTTTTATGAATCTCTTCGGAAAAATCATTGCCTTCCTGGCTACCGTAACGAATACCTAAGGCGGCTAACATATCACCTTCAGCGGTTATACCAATACCGGTTCGACGACCTTCTTCTGCTTTTTTCTTAATATTAAGCCACAGATTTCGCTCAATATGTTTAACCTCTTCACTTTCCGGATCGGCATCAATTTTAGCCAGGATGGCGTCAATTTTTTCCAATTCCAAATCAATAATATCGTCCATCAAACGCTGTGCTTTGGCGACATGGTCAATGAACAATTCTTGATCAAATTCAGCTTTATCAGTAAATGGATCATTGACATAAGAATATAAGTTAATGGCCAATAAACGACATGAATCATAAGGACATAACGGGATTTCGCCACAGGGATTGGTGGACACGGTTTTATAACCCAAATCCGCATAACAGTCGGGTACCGATTCACGGGTTATGGTGTCCCAGAACAAAATACCCGGTTCTGCTGATTGCCAGGCATTGTGAATGATTTTTTTCCACAGTTTACGGGCTTCAATGGTGTGGGTAAACTTTGGGTCTTCACTAAAAATCGGATATTTCTGTACGTAATTATCATTATCTTTAACTGCTTGCATAAAGCCATCATCAATACGCACTGAGACATTGGCTCCGGTGACTTTACCTTGCTCCATTTTGGCATCAATAAAATCCTCAGCATCGGGGTGATTAATAGATACTGAGAGCATCAAAGCGCCGCGACGACCATCCTGAGCGACTTCTCGGGTAGAGTTTGAATAGCGCTCCATAAACGGTACAATTCCGGTTGACGTTAAGGCGGAGTTTTTAACGGCTGATCCGCGTGGACGAACATGTGATAAATCATGGCCAACACCACCACGCCGCTTCATCAGCTGTACCTGTTCTTGGTCAATTTTCATAATTCCGCCGTATGAATCCGATTCACCGGGATTACCAATCACAAAACAGTTTGACAAGGAGGCAATTTGATAAGGATTGCCGATACCGGTCATGGGACCACCCTGCGGTACTAAGTATTTAAATCCCTTAATCAAATTAAAAATCTCTTGCTGCGACATAGGGTTGGGGTATTTTTTTTCTACCCGAGCAATCTCAGATGCTAAACGATGATGCATATCATCCGGTGTCTGCTCAAAAATATTGCCCTCAGAATCTTTAAGCGCATATTTATTGACCCACACCCGGGCTGCCAGGTCGTCACCTTTAAAGTAACTTAAAGCCGCCTGATAAGCCTGCTCCTGGGTAAATACTTGACCTTGTTTCTTAACTTCACTCATTTGCATAATTGTCCCCGTTAATATCCCGATAAAGAAAAATAATTTTCCACTCAATTATTTTTTTTACAAAATTTGTTAACCATAAATGACTTTTTCTGTTTAGCTAATAAGCCAAGTAATTCAATAACTTAGATTTTAAAGCTCATATTTTTTGTCTGTCAAAAATATCATTATATGGTTTAAAATCAATGACTTATAAGCAAATAAGTATATTTACCGAGCAGCCATTTGACGACAGGAAATATAGCATATTTTCAGTCTTTAAACGAGGGAGATTTATTCTTTTTGGTTAAGTTTTTGCTTTTTTTATTTTTAAAAATTAACAAAAATAATTAATTTAGATTTTTGCATTATCATAATTCCGCGAGAAAACCAACCGCAGCAACTCTGAAATTACCCACATTTGCCATTAACATGGCGCGAACTCAAGCAAAACCTTAAAATAACAATTTGCACAAATAATGACTATTTAATAACAATTTTGCCGGAAACAGCTTGGATAGGTTTTTACCCACGGTTAACTCAGGTATAATACCAGCTTTAATTTTTTTGATGAGAGCGTTCCCTTGGCGAGCTGGATTAAAGAAAAACAACAAAGCGCACCATTTTTTGGTGCCAATTCAAGTTGGTTAGAGCAATATTACGATCTTTATTTACAAGATCCCGATGCCGTCTCAACTGAGTTACAACAGCTATTCAAACAGTTTGATGGCGACCAACCTGATATCAGACACCAACCCATCATTGAGCAGTTTTTAGCTGCCGGACAATTACCTCCCGGTGGTGGCTTGAGCGGTGATGCCGATCATGCCATGAAACAAGCGGCGGTGTTACGACTGATTAACTCTTACCGCCTACGGGGCCACCAAAAAGCTGACTTAGATCCCATTAATTATTCCAATCGTCCGGCGACACCTGATTTAGAGCTGGGCTTCCACGGTCTCAGTGAAGCTGATTTAAATACGCGCTTTAACACCGGTTCAATGGTTACCACTGAACCGGAAATGACTTTGGCTGACATTATTAAAACCTTAGAACAGGTTTATTGCGGTCACATCGGCATAGAATATATGCACATCACAGACATAGAAAAACGTCAGTGGTTACAACAACGATTAGAAAAACCCGCTGGTCAATTTGGATTTGACGCTGAAGCCAAGAAAAAAATGCTGGTAAAACTCACGCAAGCCGAAGGCATTGAACGTTATTTACATACCAAATATGTCGGTCAAAAACGTTTTTCTTTGGAAGGTGGTGACACCTTAATACCACAGATGGCTTTTTTGATTGATCATTTAGGCGAACAAAAAGTCAAAGAAATTGTGTTTGGTATGGCTCATCGCGGTCGTCTGAACATGCTGGTCAATATTTTGGGCAAATCACCGCGTGATTTATTTGAAGAGTTTGAAGGCAATGACGAGTCATTGGATAATGTTAATTCCGGCGATGTAAAATACCACAAAGGCTATTCCTCGGATGTACCCGGCGCCCATGGCTCAGTGCATTTAGCCATGGCTTTTAATCCATCGCATTTAGAAATCATAAACCCGGTGGTTATTGGTTCTACCCGTGCCCGCCAAGTGCGTCGTGATGATAAAGACAAGAATCAAGTGGTACCGGTGTTAATCCATGGTGATGCTTCTTTCGAAGGGCAAGGCGTGGTTATGGAATTATTCAATATGGCCATGGTGGAAGGCTTTGATGTTGGCGGCACCATTCATGTGGTGATCAACAATCAAATAGGTTTCACCACCACCCATGCATTGGATAAAAAAGGCGGCTTATACTGCACCGAAATTGCGAAGATGGTGCAAGCCCCGATTTTTCACGTCAATGGCGATGACCCCGAAGCGGTGGTTTTTGCCACCCAAATTGCGGCTGATTTCCGTCAACGGTTTGACATTGACGTGGTGATTGATTTGGTCTGTTACCGTAAACATGGGCATAATGAAGCCGATGAACCGTCCGCCACACAACCCAAAATGTATAAAATCATCAAATCACATCCGTCGCCGCGTGAAATCTATGCCAAAAAGCTGGTTAAAGATAACATCATTAAAGAAGCAGACGCCAGTCAACTGGTGGATCAATACCGCGATGATTTAGATGCCGGCAATAACATTGTGGTTTTCTCAGACGATAATAATGACGAATTTGCAGTTGATTGGACACCCCATTTGGATGGCGACCTGCGTGAACAAGTGGACACCACCATCAGTGCCGAACAATTCGATCGATACGCAAAAATCATAACAGACTTGCCCGACGATATTAAGCCGCATCCACGGGTTAAAAATATAAATGACAACCGCATCAAAATGCGTCAAGGCGAATTGCCCATGGATTGGGGTTTTGCCGAAACCATGGCCTATGCCAGTATTTTAGATGACGGTTATCAAATCCGACTAGATGGTCAAGATTCCCAACGTGGCACGTTTTTCCACCGCCATGCGGTTATTCATACCAGTGACTCAGCCCGTAACTATACACCGCTGGAACAATTAGAAACGGACAACAACAAGGTTGATATTATCAACTCAGTCTTGTCTGAGTTAGCAGTGGTTGGTTTTGAATATGGTTATGCCACTGCCGAACCCAATGCTTTGGTGATCTGGGAGGCGCAGTTTGGTGATTTCGTCAATGGCGCTCAAGTGGTGATTGATCAGTTTATTTCATCCGGTGAAGCCAAATGGGGTCGCTTAAGTGGTTTGGTGATGTTTTTGCCCCATGGTTTTGAGGGTCAAGGACCGGAACACTCTTCAGCGCGTTTAGAACGCTTTTTACAGCTATGCGCGGTTAATAACATGCAAGTTTGTGTACCTTCTACACCGGCGCAAACATTTCATATGATACGTCGGCAAATGTTGCGCAAAGCCCGCAAACCGCTCATTGTGATGACACCTAAAAGCCTGCTCCGTCATAAACTGGCAGTGTCTGGCAAAGAGCAACTTACTGACGGTGGATTCCAGACTGTCATTCCAGACCGTCAAGTAACCAATAAAGACGTCAACCGTGTGATTTTATGCGCCGGTAAGGTTTATTATGACTTAATTGAGGCCATTTCAGAGGACGATATTAAGAACGTGGCTGTTGTACGTATTGAGCAATTGTATCCATTCCCACGACCTGAATTAACCGCTGAACTTGATAAATTCACCAATGCCAAAGAAGTTATCTGGTGCCAAGAAGAACCCATTAACCAGGGGGCATGGTTTCAAATCAGGCACCACTTACAACATTGTGTAGACAATCGTTTCCCCTTATATTATGCCGGCCGTAAAGGCTCGCCATCACCGGCCGTCGGCTCTTATAAGGTTCACGTAAAAGAACAACAACAATTAATTAAAGATGCCATTCATGGAAAACATGGATCGGCCATAGACTCGGAGTAATAAGATATGAGCATCGATGTAAAAGTACCGGTTTTACCGGAATCAGTGAGTGACGCCACCGTTGCAACTTGGCACAAAAAACCAGGTGATACCGTTCGACGAGATGAAAACTTAGTCGATTTGGAAACCGACAAAGTGGTTCTTGAAGTACCCTCACCCGTTGATGGTGTTTTAGAGTCTATTAACGCTGAACCTGGCGATGTGGTAGAAGCCAATGACGTGTTAGCCGTGGTTAAAGAAGGT
The DNA here is from genome assembly GCF_026410405.1 of Marinicella gelatinilytica. Taxonomy (GTDB): domain Bacteria; phylum Pseudomonadota; class Gammaproteobacteria; order Xanthomonadales; family Marinicellaceae; genus Marinicella; species Marinicella gelatinilytica. The sequence continues at coordinate 6,754 of NZ_JAPMLN010000019.1, forward strand.
GCAGTTAATGAAGCCAAAGAAGACAAACCGGCTGACGACTCTGAACAAGAACAACCTAAAGAACAACCGGCCAAAAAAGCAGAAGCCAAACAAACTGCGGAATCCAAAATCGACACCGGATCAGCAGGACCGGCTGCCCGTAAAATGATGAAAGAAGAAAACATCGATGCCTCTCAAGTAGAGGGTTCCGGTCGGGGTGGACGTATTACTAAACCGGATGTCCAGAACGTCGCCAACACCCCTATGGAAGAACGGGTACCCATGAGTCGCTTACGATCAACCATTGCCGATCGCATGGTTGAAGCGCAGTCCACCGCCGCCATGTTAACGTCATTTAATGAAGTTGATTTACAAGCCGTCATGGATATCCGTAAAAAATACAAAGATCAATTCCAGAAAAAACATGGCATTAAACTGGGTCTGATGTCGTTTTTTGTGAAAGCGGCCACTGAGGCCTTAAAACAATTCCCGATTATCAATGCTTCTTTGGAAGACAAAGACATCGTTTATCATCGCCAACAAAATATCGGTATTGCAGTCGCCACTGAACGTGGCCTGGTGGTTCCGGTATTAAGAAATACCGCGGCCATGGGCTTAGCAGACATTGATGGTGCCATCCGTGATTATGCTGAAAAAGCCAATAGTGGTAAGTTAGGCATGGAAGATTTACAAGGCGGCACGTTTACCATTACCAACGGCGGTACTTTTGGTTCATTGATGTCAACACCAATCTTAAATATGCCGCAAAGCGCCATTTTAGGCATGCACACCATTAAAGAACGACCGGTGGTGGTCGAAGGTGAGATTGTGGTGCGACCGATGATGTACTTAGCATTGACTTATGATCACCGTATTATTGACGGTAAAGATGCGGTTCTGTTCTTGGTTGCTATAAAAGACATGTTGGAAGATCCAGCGAGAATACTCTTAAACCTATAAGCCAATAAATTGACAAGGAGACAATAATTATGAGTGATCAATATGATGTGGTTGTTATTGGCGGTGGTCCTGCCGGTTATGTGGCCGCCATTCGTGCCGCCCAGGGCGGTTTAAAAACCTTATGTATCGACCGTTTTAAAACCAAAGACGATGAATATGCCTTAGGCGGCACCTGTTTAAATGTCGGCTGCATTCCTTCCAAGGCCCTGCTCGACTCATCCAAACATTATGAACAAATGACCGGTCACTATGACGTTCACGGCATTTCTTTTAAAGATGCGGCCATCGATATTGGCACCATGATTGGCCGTAAAGATAAAATTGTGAAACAGTTAACCGGTGGCATTAAACAGTTGTTCAAAGCCAATAAGGTTAATTACATCGCCGGCAGTGGTCGCCTATTAAAAGACCGCCAAGTTGAAATCACCACCGATGAGGGTAAACAACAAGTCAGCGGCAAACACATTATCCTGGCCTCTGGTTCGGTACCGGTCTCCATTCCCAATGTGGAAGTGGACAATAAATACATCTTAGATAACACCGGTGGCCTCAATATAAATGAGGTTCCCAAAAAGTTTGGGGTTATTGGTGCCGGAGTTATTGGTCTTGAGATGGGCAGTGTCTGGCGCAGAGTTGGCGCTGAGGTCACCATTTTTGAAGCCATGGACACCTTTTTAGGTGCCTGCGATCAAGCCATTGCTAAAGTTGCAGCCCGTGAATTTAAAAAGCAAGGACTTGATATTCACTTATCGACCTTTGTTAAATCCGCCGAAGTGAAAAATAACCAAGTTGAAGTGATCTATGAAAAAGGCGGTGAAAAACACACCGAAACTTTTGATAAATTACTGGTTGCTGTTGGTCGAAAAGCTGAAACTGAAGGCTTATTGAGTGATGATTGTGGTGTGAAATTAACCGATCGCGGTCAAATCGATGTTAATGATGAATGTCAGACCAATGTTGATAATGTCTGGGCCGTAGGTGATGCCGTACGAGGCCCGATGTTGGCCCACAAAAGTTCAGAAGAAGGTTCTGCCGTGGTGGAACGTATCTTAGGAGAACATGGTCATGTTGATTTTAATACCATTCCTTGGGTTATTTACACTGAGCCGGAAATTGCCTGGGTCGGTCAAACCGAAGAGCAATTAAAAGAAGCCGGAATTGAGTACAAGGTCGGCACCTTTCCTTTTGCCGCCAATGGCCGCGCTTTGGCCATGAATGAACCCACCGGTATGGTTAAGTTACTGGCAGATAAAGAAACCGATGAACTGTTGGGCGCACATATTTTTGGTGCTGCCGCTTCTGAGTTGATTGCCGAATGCGTAGTCACCATGGAATTTAAAGGTTGTTCTGAAGATTTGGCACGTATTGTTCATGCCCACCCGACTTTATCTGAAGCGGTGTTTGAAGCTGCCATGAGTGTTGATAAACGCGCTGTACATAAAGCCAATTAATTAGCCGTTTTATATGGACACTAAAAAGGCCGGTTTGAAAACCGGCCTTTTTTATTGCTTAACTTAAGTCCATTAATCTAAGGACAATGATGATTTAGTTTTGGTGCGTCTTTTACGTTCTTTATCACGGTAGTCTCGAACACAACCATCTTTATCATACATAACACAAGCCAAGTAATCTGTGGCTTCAATCAGTGCCGCTCGAATCGCTTTACCGGTTGGGGTTTTATTGTGACCACCTAAAGTACCACCAAAACCACCGCGATAAACTCCGACATTCATACCACCACCTTTAGAACGACCTTCCACAGTGCGAACAAACTCAACTTCACCCGTGGTTGCATTAACTACGCGCAAATCAATGGCCAAATAGGCTTCTTGGCTTTTACCACCCAGAGAAATCCCTTTGAAGCTTAAGCCGCCACCGGTACCTTTGGTGTTTTCTTCATAGGCAGAAACTTTACCGGTGATTAAATATTGAGCTCCGGTGACTTTACCCATTTTCGCCGCTGTGGCTGGGTTAACACGTCCTGAAGCGCCTAAATCCTGCTCACCTAAAACGCTATTTAAACGTTCACGTTCAACCACTTTAAAAGCACCTGTAGAGGTTAACTCGTTGGCTAACATACCACCTAATTCAGTGCCGACATCGGTTTGCCACCAACTGGCACGGGTTTCATTGGTAAAATCCAATACAGCAACCACCGGACGATCTTTGGCTACCACTAAGCCACTAAAACAGGTAATTGCCAATAAAACTAATAACTTACGCATACGATTACTTCTCCCATTAAAAATATTGCTTAATCATCATTATACTGTAACAATTTACGCTTAAATTTACTGACAATCAATATGAAAAATCAAAAATTAAGCCAATTACGACAGCGTCTTGATGACATCGATGAGCAAATTATAGCATTGATTGCTGAACGACAGTTTAATGTTGAACTGATTGGAAATGTGAAGTTGGACACAAAATCCCCCACCAGAGATTATGGCCGTGAAAAACAGGTTATTAACCACATTCGCGCTACCGCAGAGGATAAAAGCCTCAATCCGGACATCGCGCAACAGATCTTTGAGTTGATTATTGAGACCTCTCTCAGTAAACAAGAGGTTCAGAAAGTAAAAAACTCTTCATATGGCCACAACAAGAAGGCTTTAATTATTGGCGGTAACGGCAAAATGGGTCAGTGGTTTGCTCATTTTTTGCAGGAACAAAATTTCACCGTGGAAATTAACGACATCGCAGCCTTAGATAACCAACAAAACTTCATCGCTGATATTAATGACATCGAACTTAACCACGATTTTATTATTGTCGCCACCCCCATTCAAAAAAGTGCCGACATACTGGAACAATTACAACAACACCAACCCAGTGGTGTTGTGATGGACATCAGCTCCATCAAATCTCCTTTGCGACGCCCTTTACGGGCTTTATCTGATAGTGGCTGCCGTGTGGTTTCAATTCATCCTATGTTTGGACCCGATGTTCAATTATTATCCAACAAACACGTTATTTTTATAGATATGGGTGATCAACAGGCATTAGACAGTGCCAGACAATTGTTCCAGCCGACCATGGTGGAACAGATTGATATGAAATTTGAAGACCATGATCGATTAATCAGCTATGTGCTGGGTTTATCGCATTTGCTCAATATCACCTTTATGACGGTATTGGCAGAATCCGGTGAAGCCGCCGACCTATTGGCCAACCTATCCAGTACCACCTTTGATGCGCAGTGGAATATTGCCGCCAAAGTCACCCATGAAAACCCTGATTTATACTACGAAATCCAAAAATTAAACCAATACAGCCCCACCATCATTAATGCTTTAGATGATACCGTTGAACGCCTCAAACAGATATTACATAACAACCAACAAACTGCTTTCGTGCAGTTAATGCAACAAGCCAAAGATTATTTGGCCATTCGCCACCACCCTTAAAACAGCTGAATATCAAGAATTTACAATTACCCTCAAACAATAAATGAATTATTTTTGAGGGTTTTAAGTTGTTTTTACGCTTCTAAACATAACGGCGATTAAAAATCGCATTATTGAATAGATGTAACCTGAAAAAATGCATTGCGTTACACTAACTAAGATAGCCGCAATGATCAGGTAATTCGTTTTATGTTCAGCCGTTTGATGCCTGTCCTCTGGCACGATAGAAACAACGCATTGGGGGATGTTAGTTGTTACAGAGTCGATTTTTGGGGAAGAATCGATTATTCGCAAGTCAATTTGCCTATCACAAATGGTTGAACATATTTTTTTGCCCACCCTTTTATTGCCTTCAATCCTTATCTAAAAAACCGATTTAACTTGTACCCTGTGAAATCGAACCTATATAATCATCGTTAATCCTATTCAATACTAACTATCAGGTAAATCAATGAATTTAAAAAACATGAAAACCGCTAACCCAGCCATGAACCAGTTTGAACAACAGGCCATCAGCTTAGGTCCAGTGGATCAGCTGATTAAGGACGATTCACAGCGTATGACTGTCAATGGCACCATCAATAAAACCGGTATTTTATTGCTTATTATGACTGCGGTGGCTGCCTGGACCTGGCAAACCATGCTTAATGATCCTGCCTTAGGCCGAACCTTAATGCTTACCGGTATGTTTGGTGGCTTAGTGGTGGGTTTATTTGTGGCCTTTAAACCCAAATTTGCAGTGGCCGGCTCCATGATTTATGCGGTTTTACAAGGCCTTTTTGTCGGTGGTGTTTCCGCCATATTTGAAGCCCGCTATCCAGGCTTGGTGATGCAAGCGGTAGGTCTCACTGTCGCGGTGATGTTTGCCATGCTGTTTAGTTACCGCACTGGCTTAATTAAAGTCACTGAAACCTTCAAGAAAGTCATTGTTTTTGCCACCATGGGCATTGCACTGTTTTATTTGGTCAGCATGGTCGCGGTGTTCGGGTTTGGTGCCAACGTCAGTTATTTTAATACCGAAAATGCTAGTTTATTGAGCATCGGCATGAGTGTCTTTATTGTCGGTATTGCAGCGTTAAATTTAGTTTTAGACTTTGATTTTATTGAGCGTGGCAGCGAACAGAATCTGCCAAAGAATTTCGAATGGTATGGCGCTTTTGGTCTTATGGTCACTTTGGTCTGGCTCTATATTGAACTGTTACGCTTATTGGCTAAATTAAGAGATTAAATGATGACCGTTAAAGTCATTCAAGCTGATTACCATAACCCTCAACATGCCCGGCATGTGATTGAGTTATTGGATTGCTATGCCACCGACCCAATGGGCGGTGGCGAGGCCTTGAGTGACTTTACCGCACAAAATCTAATCCCGGAATTGGCGAAACGCCCAAATGCGCTAAGCATTTTGGCGTATGTAGATGGTCAGCCGGCAGGCTTAATGAATTGTTTTATTGGATTTTCAACCTTTGCCTGTAAACCATTGCTTAATATCCATGATGTGGTGGTGGCGGGCGAATACCGCCGTATGGGTATCAGTCGCCAATTGTTTGACTTCGCTGAACAGATTGCCCGAGAAAATGATTGCTGTAAACTGACATTAGAAGTGGTCACCGGTAACACCACCGCTCAAGCGGCTTATGAGCGTTTTGGTTTCAAACCTTATGAGTTGGATGCCCAACATGGCGTGGCCATGTTTTGGGAAAAAACTTTATGACGGTTAACTACACTGCCATACTTTTTATGCTGTCATTAATGCTCAGTGCTTGTCAACCTGCAGCAGATCAAGATAAAACCACTGTCGCTGCCCCTGAAGGCTGCAGCAAAGAATTAAAAGTCTGTGACGATGGCCAAACTGTTAGTCGAAACCCTTCACTTGATTGTGCGTTTGACCCCTGTCCTCCGGCACTCACCAAAAACCAATGCCCAGGCGATATGAAACAATGTCCGGATGGTTCTTTTGTGAAACGAGTCCCAAAAAATAATTGTGAATTTGACCTATGTCCGATCAAAACCCAAACACCTCGTTGCCAACAAAAAACAAAAAAATGCCCTGATGGCTCTTTTGTATTTTCCGACCCAAGTAATCAATGTAAACTTCCGCCTTGTCCAAATGATCCCAAAGAACCTGAATCATCAATTTTTTGCCCACAAGATGTTAGACAATGCCCGGACGGCAGTTATGTGGGTCGCGACCCACAACAAAATTGTGCGTTTAAATTATGCCCGGACGGCAGCCGCCCGAGTGGAAACTCTTTAAAACGAATCGAGTAAAGCACGCCAAGTTGGTAAGTCATCTAAATCACCTTGATTAAATGCCAGGGCTTTTAACGCGGCATTATTAATAATCAATGCCGGATCAATATCAGCCACTCTGGCTTTTTCTTGTAATGCTTTTTTCATGGCTAGAAAGTGTTGTCCCTGACGGCTGTTTAATTTGATTTTTTTCGGCGGCTCGCTGATTTCATCATCATGATTGGTCATCGCCCGTAACAAGTCTCGGCCATTATGCTTAATAAACTTTGGATATAAACCCACCTTAAATAAATCTTCAAATTCATTCACTTGTCTAACAATGGCGATAATCTCCGGGGGTTTTAATATCCAATTGCGTGGCTTATTCCGTTTTTGCGCCATTTCGTCCCGCCACAATAACAATCGCCATAAGCGCACTGTTTCTGCGGCCGTAAAGGTTTGGTTTTTAACCAATTTCTGATACATTTTTTCATTATGAGCATCATGTTCTAAATTATCGAGCATCTGCTGCATAAGTACATCAAACAATGGCAACAAACCACGGTTTTCAACCTGAACTGATAATTGACTTTGTAAATCTTGCAAATAACAAATATCTTCAACCGCATATTCCATTTGTGCTTGGCTTAAGGGACGTTGCAGCCAATCTGAACGACTCATGCCTTGGGTTAGGTTAACATCAAATTCAGCCTCCACCAGATTTTGATAAGACGTGTGTAAAGAATAACCGGCTAAAGCTGCAGCTACTTGCGTATCAAACACTGCATCCGGTTTTGAATGAGTTACTTGTTGCCATAATTCCAAATCTTCGGAGCCGGAATGAATTATCAACTTTTTAAATGGTTTTAAAAACACATCAGCCAATTCTTTAATGGCAATATCCACCAAATAAAAGGTATCATTAATCGATACCTGAAGTAAGGCAGGATTTAAGTAAAATGTGCGAGAACGCTCGAATTCAGTGTCCACGGCATAAAATGATTGCGCATCAATGGTCGAAATGATTTTTTGCGCCACATTAATGTCATCAATGAATTGAAAATTTGATAGAATTTTAGTCATGAAAAATTTTAAACCAATCTTTGTTATATGTTGTCTCATTATTGTATTGGCAGCTTGTCAACATGCAACTAAAAAAGCCGATAATGACGATTCCCAATTAACCATTATTGCCATCAATGATGTTTATCGAATTGCCGGAATAAACCAGGGTAAAACCGGTGGTTTGGCTCGGGTGCGGACGTTAAGAAACCAACTGCAAGCCAATAACAAACATGTGCTATTGCTGCATGCCGGTGATTTTTTACACCCTTCCTTTAACAGCAAACAAGACAATGGCCAAGCCATGATACAAACCATGAACCACTTAGATGGCCAGACGGATGCTTTTGATGGAGATATGTTAGTCACTTTTGGTAACCACGAATTTGACAAAGGCCGACTGAAACATGTCGATATCATGAATGGCTTACTCAATCAGTCTGAATTCACCTGGCTCGACTCTAATATTAAATGGACTGACAACGGCATAGCCTCTGACCGATTAAAACCGTATGTGTTCAAACAATACGGCGATTATAAAGTGGGTGTTTTTAGCTTTACCACCGATATGGCGCACCCTGAATATATTGAGTCATTTGATGACTTTCAGCAAACAGCACAACATTATGTTCCTATACTGCGTCAAGCCGGCGCTGATTTTGTGGTTGCCTTGACCCATCAACCAATGGCTGACGATCAAGCCCTGATGGGTTTACCGGATGCTTATCGACCTGATATAATTTTTGGTGGTCATGAACACTTCGCTCAAGCAGAAACCATTAACGGTCATTGGATTTTAAAAGCCGATGCGGATGCGGCTTCTGCGGTCGTTGTTCAAGTTGATTTAGCGAAACCCAAAGCCGCATTATTGCCACAAATCATGCCATTGTCAGAAAATATCGTCCCTGATGAAGACACCTTACATTTAGTCAATCAGTTAAATGCCACCATCGAAGAACAATACTGTATCGAGCACCAGGCTGATGCGCGATGTTTACAACAAATAATCGGTATAACCCGCACGGAGTTGGTGGCTGAAGAAACCACCATTCGCCGATTTGAAACCAATTTAGGCAATCTCTTGGCAGATTTAAGCAAACAAGCTTTTCAGGAATGTGGAGCAGATGTTGCTTTACTTAATTCCGGCAGTATCCGTCTAAACCAAAATATTCCTGCTGGAGGTCAAATCATCGCGAAACATCTCCATGAAATGTTCCCCTATCCCAGCGATTTGCGTTTAATTGAAATACCTACCGCATTGTTACCGAAAATCTTACAGCACAGCATTTCAAACTGGACTGCTAACGGACACTGGCTACAGGTATCTGGCTTATCTTTTATCCATGATCCAACAAACGAGGAAATAAGCCACATCCATTTAACAAAAGATGAGGATGCGCTTGATGAGGATGCCGATGGAACAATAAGAGTGGTCATGCCTTTTTATTTGCTATCAAAAAATACCGATCAAGACGGCTACACCATGGTCAACGAATCAATGATTCAACATTGTCAGGCCAATGGCAGTGAGCTAAAGGACTTATTGATTGATTATTTAAACGCACACCCTGAAGGTATCGCACCATTGCGAAATCGACGTATTTGCAATACCACGAGAGATCACTGTTTGCATGAACATTAAAGAACTCGTCATGATGTTAATCTGGCTGGCATTGGTCGGATTATTGTTTATTTTAAAAAATGGCCCAAATTATTTTCAAGAATTAGAACCTGACCTAGCCAACGGTCAGCCACAGACAGCAATAAGCAAAGATCATAAACCTTTAGAGCAACCGTTGGATAATACCTTAGAGGAGACAATTCGTGCCCAAGTACAAATTCCCAATTGGCTACCCGAAAACAAACAACTCAATGAACAGAACTTAACCGCCCATGATTTAATCAATTTTGCGCAACTGGCGATAGACAATGACCATGCTTTTTTTCCGGAAAGCCAAAACGCATTGTATTATTTAATGCTGGCGCAAAGTGCCAATCCTGATTTACCTGAAATCAATCAATTACAAACAACACTACATGCCCGCCTATACGAAGCCGCCGATAAAGCGGCCGAAGATTATGATGCCGAAAGACTCACTGCATTGACCGCGCGATTAAAATCCTTGGCTCCTGAGGACGATAAGATTGCTCAATACACCGACAAAATCAGTACCATTTTCACACTGCAAAGAATAACTAATGAAGCCGGCGAGCTACTTAAAAATAACGACTTATATGCGTTTAATCACCAGGATGCCATACACAAATTTCAGCAAGCACAAAAACTGGATCCCGAATATCCGGGGTTAATTGAGCTACAGAATCAATTATTGGCCACCATCAGCCAACAGGCAATTCGCGCTTCTGAAGAAGGTGATTTTGAAGTGGCCGAGGCTCAACTGAGAACCTTAGAGCAACTTGGCAAAAAACATCCCTTATACACGCAAACAGTTGCATTAGTGGACAAGCAAAAACAACAACGTTTTAATTACTTAGATCGACAGTTCTATCTGGCCATCAAATCACTGCAACTAAGCCGAGCTGAAGAGCTATTTGAAAAACTAAGTCAATTAAAACTTGATCAAAACTTACTATACCCTTATCAGCAACAACTCAAACAAGCCCAAATCTATGGAGCTTACGCAGTGTTTGATGTGTTTCAGGATGATCTACAACAGGGTCAGCAATCACCAGCCATGGTGGTGATGCCAGTTGGTAACTTCTTTATGGGTCATGCCGGCGGACCTAAATACCAGCAACCTACCCATTGGGTTAATTTTTCAAAAGCATTTGCCGTGGCGCAACACGAAATTACCGTAGAACAATTTGCACAATTCATCTCGGCAACAGGCTATAAAACCACCGCTGAACAATTAAATCGCAGTGTTATTTATGATCCGCGTACCGGTCGTTTTAAAAACAAGCACGGCATATATTGGCGTCACGACTACCTTGGCAAGAGAGCCGATATTAACCTGCCCGTTATTCATGTTTCATGGGCGGATGCGAACGCCTATGCCAGTTGGTTAGCAGAACAAACCGGCGAACCATATCGCTTGCTATCAGAAAGTGAATTTGAATATGTACTTAAAGCCGGCTCTCAAGAGCTCTTCCCTTGGGGGGTCAGTCCGCCTCCTGAAAATTACGATAATTTAAGTGGCAGTGAAGACCGCTTACGCGGTAGCCGAGTACGTTGGCGAGAAGGTGTTGACAGTTATGGTGATGGTTACTGGGGACCGGCTCCGGCGAAACAGTTTAGCCCTAACCCATTTGGACTCTATGATTTAAGCGGTAATGTTATGGAATGGGTGGAAGATTGTTGGCATGACAGTTATTTTAGAGCACCGGATGATGGCAGTGCCTGGGTCAATAAAGGCTGTGAAAAACGGGTTATTCGTGGTGGCCATTGGGCCAGCGCCATTGACGAGTATCATAGCAGCCACCGAAAACAGGCAGAAACCACATTAACTGATCCCCGCTTGGGCTTTCGCGTGGCTAAAACGCTCGGATTTTGATTTACTGGATAGAATGTTAAATTACCATTAATCAATTTGTCTTATCGATTTAAACGATTGCTTTGTTCATTATTTTCAATTATACAAAACCCTGCATAAGGTCTATAATAATTATTCATTAACAAAAAAAGGATAAAAAAACCATGTCAATAAACACAGGAATAAAAGCAGAAAGTCGCAGTGAAATCGTTGAAGGTTTGAGTAAACTTTTGGCCGATACGTACACACTTTATTTAAAAACCCATAACTACCATTGGAACGTAACCGGCCCCATGTTTAATACCTTACATGCCATGTTTGAGGAACATTACACTGAATTGGCGGAAGCGGTCGATGTGATTGCCGAACGCATCCGTGCATTGGGAGAATTTGCCCCCGGTTCTTATCACGCATTCTCAAAACTCACCGATGTCAAAGAAGAAACTGAAGTGCCTGAAGCCACACAAATGATTCAGAACTTACTGGATTCTCATGAAACGGTTATTCGTCACGCCCGCAAAGTGGTTACCTCAGATGCCATCGAAGGAGATGAAGTGAGTGCCGATATCTTAACGCAAAGAATGGATTTTCATGAAAAAACCGCTTGGATGCTGCGCTCATTACTGGATCAATAATCGACCCAGTCATATGCTAAACAAAAGGAACCGATTTAACGGTTCCTTTTTTTATGCCCGAATATTTCTAAAACCTTTCGGGCTAAAATCATTTTTTAAATTTCGCGACGTTTTTCTACTGTTTTTCGTACCGAACGGGTCACCCGATCAGCCGCGCCATCAATGGCAGCATGAATATTCTTATCACGATGAGTCACTGCAAATGGTTTCAACCCCCGTAACCGCACCTCCATGGTGCAGCGCATATCATCATCACCACCTTTCTGACCATTTTCATCGGCCACATGAACCTCAACCCGAGTTACCTGGTCTCTGAAATTATGTAAGGCGTCTGTCATCAGATTTTCTACATAGGTTTGTAAAGATTCTCCGCCCACAATATTGTGATCATGATTTACTAAAATTTGCATAGGGTTCTCCTCAATAAAAAAACAATTTGGCATAGTCTGCCACATAACTTAATTTTGGGGGCTAATTAATTAATTTCAAACCAAAATGTGTCATACATCTGATTAATTAAGTTTTTACCAAAGTACTTTAAACAACCTTTGAATAAAAAGTCCAAAACTGATATTGGCTTTTTTTTGATAGGCATTGACTGAGCGATTAATCCATTACAAATCACCTCACAAAATTTCAATAAAACCCTTGCCATTAAAAATAAATAACTTATACTTATGCCTCCCTTGCCGGGGTGGCGGAATTGGTAGACGCGCCGGATTCAAAATCCGGTTCCTTTGCGGGAGTGAGAGTTCGATTCTCTCCCTCGGCACCATTAGTACCTTTCAAGCAGTATCATAAAACATCACCCTACCCCGCAAACCCCTATAAAACCTACATTTAAGCCTTAATACAGTATCACAAAGGTTCTTTGCTTCTCATGCCTTTTGTTGGTAAACTTGTTGGTAACTTTGAAATAACCCAGTGTGGACAGGGTGTTTTTTAGTCGGAGTTACCAACAAACACCGCTGAAAGCTAACTATACCAGCGTTTAAAAATGGTAACAAAAAACAAAAGTTACCAACAAACGCCAAAAATAGTTACCAACAATGAAGCTAAACATAAGCACCATTAGATCAGCTAAACCCAAAGCAAAGCCCTACAAGCTAAGCGATGGCAAGGGCTTGTTTCTTTTGGTCAATAAAAATGGTTCTAAATGGTGGCGGTTTAGTTACCGTTTTAACAACAAACAAAAAACCTTATCAATGGGTGTTTTCCCGGACACCGGATTGGCCGAAGCCCGGCGAAAGGTAGACCAAGCCAGACAGCTGATTGCCGATGGCAAAGACCCAGCAGAAAAACGCAAAGAAGCCAAAGCAAAAAAGATGGGTGCCGATGCCTTTGAAACAATCGCCAGAAAATGGATAAACACACAATCCAATGAATGGAGTGAAAGCCATACAAAATCCGTTATTGTTTCACTTGAACAAAACATTTTCCCACAAATTGGCCATGAGCCTATCAAAGACATTACCCCACTTCGTTTAATAACCGTATTAAGACAAATTGAAAGCCGTGGTTCTTTGGAAATGTTAAAAAAGGTGCGCCAGCGATGCAATGCAATTTTTGTTTATGCCAAAATTCATGGCCTGATTGAAAGCAACCCGGCAGAGGGTTTATCGCAAGTCCTACAAAGCCACAAACCCAAAAACTACAACAGCATAAACATAAAAGAATTACCCGAACTGATAACCGCCATTAACAGCTACCCACTGGAGCCAACCACCAAAGCAGGTTTACAAGTGGCCTTATATACTTTTCAGCGTACAAACGAAATAAGGGGCGCACAGTGGCATGAGTTTGATTTAGATACCGGGCTTTGGACAATACCGGCCGAACGCATGAAAATGAAACGTGAACACATTGTGCCGTTATCCAAGCAAGTGATTAAGGTATTAAAAGACCTATACCCGATAACCGGGCATTATCCTTTTGTGTTTGCATCATCACACAAGCCCCAAACCCAGCCATTTAGTGAAAATGCCATGCTATACGCTTTATACCGTATGGGCTTTCATGGTCGTATGACCGTTCACGGCTTCCGGCACCTTGCCAGCACCACTTTAAACGAATTGGGCTACGATGGCCGGCATATAGAAAAGCAGTTAAGCCATGAGGATAAGAACGAAGTCCGGGGAGCCTACAACAAGGCAGAGTACCTACCGGCCAGAACTAAGATGATGCAAGAATGGGCGGACTTTGTGGACAACGCACACACCGGGAAAGTTATCCCAATTAACAGCAAAGCAAATTAAAATAAGCATAACCAAGCCATAGGTTAGCTACTGAACAGCGGACACTTTCACCGCCTTGGCTTGGTTCTTTTCTGAAAGCGATCACTGGAAAGGGTGAGCAATGCCAGCCGACAAAGACACAAACAAACCTTATTATTTATCCGAAAATCAAAAAAAACTTACTAATGGAATTATTTTTAAAAAGGACATTAAAAATTATAAGCCACATAACGATAAGCATTTACCAGATTGGTTTAAATTTGGCTTATATGAAGATTTGCAAAAATATAAAGATTTATCAGAATGGGCATTTGAATTTGCTATTCGTGGCGGTCATTTGGATAGCACTGAATTTGCAGAATCAAGCGGTGGTTACACTGTTAGTAAGAATAAACGCCAGCTGATGTGGGAAAATGGTGTTTTTTATGACAGCTTTGGAAATACTTCACAGCGAATTACTAAATATCTTGAAAGCCAACAACAAATTTTATTAAGCAGGTATGGTGCAAATAAAATTGATGACGCAAATAGCATTTCGGATAGTGCAAAAGCGTGGTGTTCAATATTTTATCAACCAGATACAAAGTTTATATATCAAACCTTTAATGGTGAAACTTTAAAGTTTGAATTTCCGGATATTGAAAGCTGTATCAAGTATCAATCAGGAAAGCGATTTATTGATGAAATGGGCGCATCTTTTCTTGTAAACCTTAAAATGCCTACTAAGAGAATAATCAAAGAATTAGAAAAACGTATAGATAACTTAAAAAATGAAAGACAAATAAGACCATACAGAACAATGAATAAAGCACAGCCCCTTAAATGGTCACAGGCATTAGCGGTATGGGATTTAAACAAATACGGGATTAAACCAAAAATCATACAAAATAGAGTTATAGCAAAATGGCATGATGATTTTCCAATATTAGGATTAGATGCCACAGAAAAGCCTTTACAAAAAATGTATGAAAATAGATACAAACTTGCACAAAGAATGATTACCACAGACTGGAAAAAAATATCAGGCAATATTGATATGACCCCTTAAAATATTTTTTTTGCAGGGGTATTTCTACTAATTTACCACCTTATCATTGATACCACATTAACACATATAAGGTATCAAACATGAACACACAAACCCAGTACCTAAGACCTAAAGCAGTTTGCGAACTGTTATCTATTTCAAAAGCCACTTTATACAGATGGACAAATAAAGGCCATTTCCCCAAACCCGTTAAATTGGGTGACCGGGCAGTCGGTTATGACATAGTCGACATTCAAGACTTTCTAAAAGAAAGGAAAGGAGTTAGTGATCATGCCGAATAATCAATTTAAAGCCGATAATAATGGCCGTGACGGTCATTCTACGCAACCAATAGGCATTAACCCTACCTACCCCACAGCAAGGGGCGGTTATTCTTATCAAACCCCCTACACAATGGGTTTGCAGAAAAATAAATCACCGATTGAAAGGGCACAAGATAAGCCAACCAGTTTACGGCTGGCCATTAATGCTAAGTGTTTTGATTGCGTTGGTTGCGGTTTTGATCCAAACCCACAAAATGAAATACGGAATTGCCAGATAAAGGATTGTTCACTGTGGAATTTAAGACCTTACCAAAATAAAAAACCCGTACAGACTTTGGCGAGTGGCACGGGTTTTAATACGAAGCATGGAGATTTAAAAAATGATATTCAATAAACCAACCAAGCCCCAGCATTTTAACACAGGCAAACTACAAAAGCATGATGCCAGAGCAACAACCAAGCAAGGCTTGATAAGTCGCTATGCCCGGGTTTTGTTTGAAGCCATGCCGATTCTTAACAAAGCCTTTAAATCAGACTGCACATTATACCGACAGCACCGATACCGGCTTTTAAACGGCATAAGCGGTACAAACGGCCACAACCTTTATTATTGGCCTGAATTGGGCTTATATGAACTTGAAGTGCCATATAACCAAGGGTTAAGCAGTCACAAGATTAACGACACCGGCATGATGGCTAAATGGCTTTATGAATGTGGAGAAGCCCCAGACATACAAACCGCCATAAACCAATTAAATAACTGGGTGGCTTATGAGTAACATTGTAGAACTTAATTGGTCAAATCCACCCAAAGGTGCCAAGTTTGAATATAACGGCTGGGAAAGAATACCTAAAGGCGAATATGAAGCATCTTTTCTAACTTGGACTACTTTTAGAATGGGTGGAATGAGCCGTGTTATATGGTTATTTTCTATAACAGACATGGGCAAATATTTTAATAAGACCATACCCATGTTTTTTAATGCAAAACTAAAAAAACGTACAGGATTACGGGGGCATTTTAAGCCCCCACCACGCGGTAAACTATTAAAGATTTATTACAAACTTAGACCGCATGACCCAGAGTTAAAAAGACTGGATAGAATCCCATTAACCAAACTTGAAAGCAAAATTTACAAAATTAAGGTTGTTGATGTGACCCATGACTACCAGCAAAACCCATTGCCAGAGCAGATGATTTATTCTAAAGTCGATGATGTGGAACTTATTTGATTTTAACCAGTGGAGTTATTGGCAAATCATTCATTTAAGTTTGTTTTAGTTATAGTTTTAGCTAAAGCCACAGTTAGAGCTACTTAAAAACCCTTTCAAACCATTGGGTTTATTGGCTTATAACATGAATGGCTTGGCAACCAAATTTACCTTTGGATTAAATATAGCAGGTAAATATCTAACCACTTAGCTACGGGTGGTGGCGTTGGCCGATTGAAACAGATCCGGCCAGCCCACCACTTCCAAAAAACATAATCAATGGTTTTATTCTGATAACCAAGTGGCCATAATCACACCATGTAGGAATTTATCGACACCGGGGGGCGGTTCAAATCATAGACACACACAAGCGCAATTCGTTAGCCCCCGTGTTGTTTTTGTTTCCACAATACAAACATTTCAACATTTAACCCAAATACCCATTTTGCGGATATAAAAAAAGCCCTATGGCTAACGAACTACAGGAAAGGGCGCTAAATATAAGCACTACCCCCGCATAGTGGCTACCCTACGCACTTAAAACCATTAAGCAAGGTCAAGACATGGATTGAGCTGTAAAGACTGATAAGTCTTAATACTTGACACTGTAATGGTAAAACGTATAGTTATTAAAATGATGAGGTAAAAATGACTAAACTTATAAACTGTAAAGCATGTTCAAATAAAGTATCTTCAAATGCTAAAACGTGTCCGAAATGTGGAAACCCGATAAAGCAGACATCAGTAGTTACTTGGATTATTGGGGGAATGTTTGCCATTGCGTTAGGACTAATGATTTTTATAGATGATAATCCAAAAACAAGCACTTCAAATAATACCCCAACCACAAAGACTGTTAAATCCAAGTTTAATGTTCCTGACAAAAGCATAGAAGCACAAAACAAAAGAAAGGAATTTATTCAAAAACTTATCAATGATGGCTATATTCACAAAGTGGAGATGCCCGGATCATTGCCTCATGTTTTTGTTAAAACTAAATTTTATGACTTAAGCTTTGATGATAAGCAATCCTTTTTGTCAATGATTCTGGCTTACTATTTTGTTGATAATAATAATTCAGATATTTTAGTTATTAAGGATTATAAATCTGGTAAAAATGTAGGCCAGTATTCTGAAAGGGGATTAAAATTAAATTAAACAACAACAACCCCATATCTGATAAACCTAACAAGCCTTTACGCTCGACAGCCCCCGTAAGTCAAAAGCTGGAAAGTACCTTTTTATTTATGGCGGTTTTGTTAGTATCTTATTATCGGTTAATTCAAGACCGATTAAATCAAAGCCTTAAAATCTTTTGTTGGCAACTTCGTTGGTAACATTTAAAAGATTGTTTTTATATCTATTATTATCAATAGCTTGCGAAACGGTGTGATTCTCTCCCTCGGCACCACACTACACACATCCTAAGATTTTCACACCTTAACTGATCGATGAGCCATATCGATTTAATTGCTGTCTTTGGTAATATGGTGATCTTCAGATTGCGGTAAATCTTGATCCATCGCCTGGCAGTCACTGTCAGAATCAATGATGCCGGTATCGGTTAAGGGTAATAACCAATAACGCAGCGGGAAACGATCTTTAAATTGACACAGATGCTGCAATAAGGGTTTCACTTGAACACGGCTTAAGGCCACTTCTATACGAAAAAAATTTTGATAGCCGGCGACCTGTTCTTTAATGTTGTATTGATTGTGGCGACGGCTAAAGCCGGCCACCTTAGTCATGGTGAAACCGGAAATATCTTGATAAGCCATTAATACATCAACCAAGGTATTTTTCATGGATAAAGGAATAATGATTGTCAGTAATTGTGGGTCATTCATGAGGTTGTCCTGGATTCGATTCGGTAATATAAAAGTGGCAATAAATACAAAGTAATCAGAGTTGAGGTAAATAAACCACCGATTACCACAATGGCCAAAGGTTTTTGGATTTCAGCGCCCGGTCCGGTGGCCAAAACCAAGGGCAACAGACCAAATACCGCGGTGGTCGCAGTCATTAAAATAGGTCGCAGACGATCACCTGACCCCACTAAAACGCCATTTAATAACTCGCTGCTTCGAAAGCGGGTGTCTTGTAAATGCGACAGCAACACCACGCCGTTAAGAATGGCGATACCCAATAAGGCAATAAAGCCCACTGAGGCCGGTACCGATAAATATTCGCCACTGATAAATAAAGCCAGCACACCACCCATCAAGGCAAAGGGGATATTGGCTAAAATAAGCCCGGCGGTCATTAAGCTACCAAAGGTGCTGAATAAAATAATAACGATTAACAACAACACCAAGGGAATCACTGTGAGCAGATTGCGTGTTGCCCGCAGTTGGTTTTCGAATTCACCGCCATAGGTGATAAAATAACCTTCCGGCATGGTCAGGTTCTGGTCAACTTTTAATCTTATTTCTTCGACAAAGCCCACCAAATCCCGATCTTGCACATTGGCAGCCACCACTGAAAACCGCTCGCCATTCTCACGCTCAATAATAGCCGGGCCCACCGTGCGTTTAACCGTGGCAATATCCGCTAAGGTCACCAATCGATTATCAGGCAATAATAAGGGTAACCCTTCTAATTCGGCCACAGACGTAGGCCGTTCACCTTGATCACTGTCGTAAGCCCAGTAAATCGGGGTTTTTATTTTACCGTCAATTATGTATGAAAACGGTTCGCCGTCCACCTGTATCCGCAGTAGCTTGGCCAATTGTTGGTTGCTTAAACCAAATTGCTCAGCCAATTCGTTTTGCAGAGAAATACTGATGTAATCTCCGCCGTCTATCAAGGTCATTTGTACATCAACACTGCCTTCGATGGCTTTCACTTGATTTGAAATTTGTTCGGCCAATTGGGCCAGAACAGACGTGTCTTCACCAAACACTTTAATGGCCACGGTGCCGCTGCTACCGGTCAGCATTTCCGCTGAGCGCATTTGGATGGGTTGGGTGAAAGCGAAATTAATCCCCGGATATTGCAATAAAATGTCACGCATGGCGTCGATTAATTTGTCCTTGTCCTTAAAACGCCACTCATTCATTGGCTTGAGGGTCAGAAAAATATCTGTTTCATTTAAACCCATGGGATCTAAGCCCAACTCATCGGAACCGGTACGTGCCACAATTTGTTCAATTTCAGGGATTTCAGCCAATAAGTGTTTTTCTATTTCTTTATCCAGTTCTAATGAAGACTGTAAGTTAATGGTAGGCACTTTTTCCAGCTGAATAATAATATCACCTTCATTGAGTACCGGCATGAAGGTTTTGCCGATAAAGGTAAACAGCACCAGACTGGCGATAAAAACAAGGCTGATAATCGCCACAAACCAGCGTGGTGCTAACAGGGTTCTTTGTAATGAGCGTTGATAAACCTGTTGTAACTTGTTGAGGTATTTCGGTGGTTTGCTGCGTTTTTGCGTGATCACCCATGAAGCCAATACCGGCATCACCGTGATGGCTGTTAATAAAGCAGATAGTAAAGCAAACACAATGGTCAGGGCCACCGGGGTAAATAATTTCCCTTCTAAGCCGGTTAAGGTCAGCAAGGGTATAAAGACCACGATAACAATCAGGGTACCGGCGAAAACCGGTTTAACAATGTCACCTGTGGCACGATAAATTAAATGCAGTTTCGGTAAACTCTTGTCTTTTTGCAAAGCTGTGACTGTATTTTCGACCACCACCACCGCAGAATCCACCAACAAGCCGATGGCAATCACCAAACCACCCAAACTCATGAGGTTAGCAGTCAATCCAAACTGACGCATTAAATAAAAAGTGAAGATCACGGAAATGGGAATTGATGCCGCCACCACCAGAGAAGCTCGGAAATTACCTAAAAATAATGCCAATATAACTGCCACCAAAAAAATGGCCTGAAACAGGGCCGAACTTATGGTGCCAACAGCGGTATCAATGAGATCCTTCCGGTCATAAAAAATATTTATGTTAGTGCCTTCAGGCAAGGTCGCCTGAATTTGTGCTAATTTTTCACGTACAGCCGCCACCACTTCCGCGGTATTGCTGTCTTTTAAAGCCACCACCAAACCCTGGGTGGTTTCCGCGCCGTCTTTGGTAACACCACCATAGCGGGTTAACTGACCGCTGCTGAGTTGTCCTAAATCGGATAAACGATAGATACTGTTACCATTACTAATAATCAAACCAGCCACATCTTCAAGCTGATGCATACGGCCTTCGGTGCGGATGATCATTGATTCAGTACCCACATCCATACGCCCGACGGCACCATTGAGGTTACTCATGGCCAGACTTGCCTCGATCTGGTCAAGACTGATACCGGCCTGTCTTAGACGACTGAGATCGGGTGCAAATTGAATGGTTTTGGTTTGCCCGCCCAGGACATTAACATCCGCGACACCCGGCACCGTGCGTAAAGCCGGTCGAATTTGCCAATCCAGCAAATGCTTGCGTTGTTGCAGTGATAGCTGTGGATTTTCCACCGTGAACATAAACATTTCACTCAAGGGTGTACTCATTGGCGCCATACCACCGCTGATGCCTTCGGGCAGTGCACCCCACAAGTTCTGAAGTCGCTCACTGACTTGTTGTCTGGCCCAGTAAATATCGGTTCTTTCGGTAAAATCCAAAGTGATTGAAGTAATCGAATATTTTGTGGTGGAACGCAAAATCGCCTGATTGGGGATGCCTAATAACTCGGTTTCAATGGGTCGGGTAATTTGAGCCTCAATTTCTTCAGCAGTCATGCCCGGGGCTTTAATGATTAAATTAACCTGGGTGGCTGAAATATCCGGAAAAGCATCAATCGGCATATTTTTCCAGGCCAAAAAACCCATCAGCAAAGCAATACTCAACAACACACTGATAAATAAGCGCTGAGTCAGGGCAAATCTAACAAAAGCATTAAGCATTATTCGCCCCCCATACCCAACAGCAGCCCTTTTATGGCGGCCACTGAATGAATCAACAACGGTAACCCGGTGAGGTCTCTCTCGGCATGGAAGTAATAAAAATCAAGGTCCCCATGAATCACTGAAACCACTTGAGTTGTTAACATATTATCCTGTTTAATCAAGATCTGTGACTGTCCCTGAAAATCAAATAGGCTGCTTTTAGGCACTTGATAGGCTTGTTTTTGATAATGGGGTTTGGCTTGAATGTGTTGGCCGGGCAATAACTGACAGGCTGTTTTAATCGGTTCACTCCATATGTTGACAAAAAAACCATCACTGTCATGAGCCACTTGGTCCACCGTTAATTCACATAAATCGGTTTTTACCGAGGTAACATTCAAGGCGGTTCGGGTTGGTAAACTGAACTGTAAACGCAAAGCATCCCGGGCTAAGATTTGCCCTAAATAGAGGTTGTCTGATTGATCAAAGTTAGCAGGCGGTAAATAAATGCCGGCTTTGGGTGCTTTAACAAACACCTCATCGTCATCGACTGGCGTTTCCAGAAGCTGATAAAAGTGACGAAAATGCGCTAAAGCCATATTCTGTTGGTGATACCCTGTGACAATTTCCTGCCATTGGCTGGCGCTGATTTGTTTATTTTGCATCAAGCTTAAATTGTTCTGATAACGTTTATAGGCCAGGTCATAGAGTGCTTTTTGCGACGCATACTGGCTTTGAAAATGATGCACTTCGCTGCCTGAGAGCCTGAGTAAGCGCTGATCTTTATCAACTTCACTGCCGGCCGAGACCAAGACATCAATTTGCTGTGGCCGAAAAGGAGCTGTTATTTGATAACCTGCGCCGGGCAGATAGCTGACTTGAGCCGGTACCGGTTTTAAATCAAAACCCTGAACCTGCTTAATGGCCTGAAAGTCGAGGCTTAAAGCACCGAGTTTATCAAGTGATACAGAATCAGCAGATAAATTATTAAAAGTTAGAACACTTAGAAGAGCAAAAAATATTTTCATAATGGCAGACCTAAGGTTTGATTTTGACGCGCTTTGTTGCGCTCGATATACAGTGCATTCAGGCGAGCGGCTGACAAATCATCTTGCGCTTGAATCATTTGTTGAAGATACAGGGATTGATTGATTTCATTCATTTCATAGACCTGTTGTAACTGGGTCATTAACTGTTGTGCCAGTTCAGCCTGCTGCTCCAGTAATTCTTGTTGCTGTTGTAAGCGTCGCTGTTCGGATTGCAGTTGTAACCAGGTTTGCTTGATATCCGTATGGCTTTTCTGCAAACTCAGGCTGATTTCCTGTTGGCTGTTTTGCCAGCTGAGTTGATCGGCCTGAGATATCGTTTTCATGGCTTTAATCGGTATACTGACTTGTACACCCATTTGGTTTTCATGAAAGCCGATATCACGAACCTGCTTGGCCACCACCCCCAATTGCCAGTTTTGATGGCCGCTTGTGCTATTTTCATAGAGCAACTCCGCTTGATCCAATTGTGCCTGAAACAGTCTAATCTCGGGGTGCTCATTGATAGACTCTGAAAAATCAGTGGCGGTGGTTTCGCGGTAATTTTCGGGTAAAGCTGTGGTGCCGGTTAAAGCCTGATAGTGCTGATGGGCTAAATTAAGCTGTTCAGTGAACGTCTGAATTTCGATTTGGGTTTGCAGTATCGCATTTTTAATCATCACCCATTGTGTTTGCGATAATTGATTGGTGTCAGCCAGGGCTTCAGCACTGCGTTGCTGCTGTTGCAACCACTTAATTTTACCGTTGGCAATCTCTAACTGCTGTTCACTGATGATGCGTTGCCACAACACCTCTCTAATGAGACCGGACAGATACCAGCGATGCATGTGCTGTAGCTGTAGTTGTAACTGTTGATTCTGATTAGACAGTTGCTGATCCAGTTGTCGCCGGCTGCCGGATTTAATGGGCAATTGAACATTGACTTCATATTCAACTGGTGTTTGGCTGTCACTGCCATATAAACTGGTGAGTTGTAATGTGGGGGTGTCGCCGAGCCAACCTGAAACGAGCTCTTCTGTGGCTTTTAACGGATATAAGGTGTGGCTGTTCTGTTTTGTGTGTAGGATACTTTGGTCAAGTAATTGTTGCAAATTTGCAGGCGCCCCGGCCTGGGCCGTGCTTGGCTGTAGCCCGATAATAATAAAAACTATCATCAATCGTTGAAGTGTCATGGCAATGGTTATCGTAAAATAGTAAAATCAATATAACTTCTTGGCCGCCATATAACATCGGTCGGATGACCTATGCCTTCGTAAGCCACTGATTTAAAACAATAAATAAAATTAGAAAAATATGATTAAAGATAAATTGATTGCCTTTGGGCTGGTGCTTATTATGCTGCTTAATATGGCAGACTTAATTGCTGATATTCGAATGAATGTGGCTTTATGGCATATTCTGTCTGAAGCAATGATTGTCATGGTATCCGGCTTTCTGGCGGCTTATTTAATAATCGAAATGCGTCGTCGAAGCCGATCTCTGAAACAATTATCAAAAGAGCTCAAAGAAGCCCATCATCAACAGGCGCAGATTACTGAACAGTTTAAAACAGCGCGTCATGATTACTTTAAGGCGATAGAAAAACAGTTTAATGACTGGCAGCTCAGTCGCAGTGAACAGGAGGTGGCTTTGTTGATTTTAAAAGGTTTAAGCATTCCTGAAATCGCTATTATGCGATCAACCAAAGAAAAAACAGTCAGGCACCAGGCTTCTGCCATTTACAGAAAAGCGCAAATTGACGGCCGACACGAACTATCGGCCTGGTTTATGGAAGATTTTATCGCGGTCAAAGCCGCTTAGCCATTAATGACCTGTTTAAGTGGATAAACCATATTCTTAGTTAAAAATTTCATCCGGTAAATCATCACCGGCTTGAAGAATATGTTTATGGTGCTGTGCCAATTTAAAGTCCATGTCCTCTAAAATAGCACCAGAATCTGTCATATCCTGTAACCTGTTGACGGCATTCTTAACCAGATGATATCGGTCTAATTGGTTTAACACCAACATATCAAATGGTGTGGTGGTTGTGCCCTCTTCATTAAAACCATGGATATGAAAATTCTCATGACCCGGACGGTTATAAATAAGCCGATGTATCATCGACGGGTAACCATGAAAAGCCAAAATTACAGGGGCATCGCTTGAAAATATCTGTCGAAATTGATCATCGCTGATGCCATGGGGATGGGTTGTGTCCATGGCCAGCGTCATAATATCAACAACATTAACAAAACGGATGGACAAATCGGGTAATCGTTGATTCAATATTTTGGTGGCGGCCAACGCTTCAATGGTCGGTACATCACCGGCACAGGCAATAATCAAATCCGGTTTGGCCGAATCGGTATTACTGGCCCAGTGCCAAATCCCCAAACCCTGATCACAATGCTTTTGCGCCTCATCAATAGCCAACCATTGCGGTTGCAGCTGCTTACCGGCCACCACCACATTGATTTTATCGGTGGTTTGTAGAATTTTTTGGGTCACTGCCAATAAACAATTGGTATCCGGCGGAAAATACAACCTGACAACATTCGGTTCTTTATTGGATAAATGGTTGATAAAACCGGGGTCTTGGTGAGAAAAGCCGTTATGATCCTGACGCCACACATGCGAAGTCAACAAATAGTTTAACGACGGTATTGGTTGTCGCCAGTTGACTTTTTGGCTCGCCACTTGCAACCATTTAGCATGTTGCGTTGCCATGGAACTGACGATATTAATAAAGGCTTCATAACAAGAGAACAGACCATGACGGCCACTGAGCAAATAGCCCTCTAACCAACCCTGGCAGGTGTGTTCGCTTAATATTTCCATGACCCGGCCATCCATGGCCAAATCTTCATCACTGTCCAGTTGCTCGGCAACCCATGTTTTAGCAGTGACCTGATACAAATCATCAAGCCGGTTTGAGGCGGTTTCATCGGGGCCAAAAACCCTGAAATTAGACTCATTCAAGCGCATCACTTCAGCCAGATAAGTGCCCATCACCCGGGTGGCGCTGATTTTTTGACTGCCTCGGCTTTTTAAATCCACGGCAAAATCACCGACGCCGGGAATCTTCAAAGCTTGCATAAGCACACCACCATTGGCATGCGGATTACGCCCCATTTGTAAGCTGTCTTCGGGAATTAAATCGTTAATATCGGCAATGATACGGCCGGTTGAGTCAAAAAGTTGTTCAGGGTTATAGCTTCTTAACCATGCCTCCAATAATTCGATGCGCTCCGGAAATTGTCGCAATTCTTTAAAAGGCACCTGATGTGAGCGCCAGGAATCTTCCACCGGTAAATTCTCAAAGCTTTTAGGTCCGGTCCAGCCTTTCGGTGTTTTCATGACAATCATCGGCCAGATAGGTCGTTGCGTAATACCTTGAGTTCGCGCTTCCACTTGAATCTTTTGTATGCGGTTAACAGCCTGGATGAGTGCATCTGACATTAATTGATGAACCGCGTTGACATCGGAGGACTCGACCCATATGGGCTGGTAACCGTAACCCTTGAGCAGCTGGTTTAATTCTTTCTTGGGTATGCGGGCAAAAATAGTTGGATTGGCAATTTTATAGCCATTTAAATGTAATATCGGCAACACCGCCCCATCACTGGCCGGGTTAAGAAATTTGTTGCTATGCCAGGCAGCCGCCAGTGGACCGGTTTCCGCCTCTCCATCACCAATCACACAGGTGGCAATCAAATCGGGATTATCAAACACAGCACCAAAGGCGTGAGATAAGGCATAACCCAATTCACCGCCTTCATTAATCGATCCCGGAATTTCAGGCGCCACATGGGACGGTACGCCGCCGGGGAATGAAAATTGTTTAAACAGTCTTTTCAAGCCTGATTCATTCTGCTGAATAGCAGGATAATAATGACTGTAACTGCCTTCAATATAGGTATTGGCCACCAAGGCCGGGCCGCCATGCCCGGGTCCGGTGACATAAATCATATTCAATTGATGCCTGGCGATTAATCGATTCAGATGCGCATATATGAGATTTAAGCCGGGCGTTGTACCCCAGTGGCCCAATAATCTGGGCTTGACGTCTTGTCGGGTTAACGGTTGTTTTAGTAAGGGATTGTCAAGTAAATAAATTTGCCCTACTGACAGATAATTGGCCAATGACCAGTATTGGTTAAGGCTTGTTATGTCTTGACTTGATAAAGTACTCTTCCTAATGGTCATATTTTTATCCTGCTGTTAAGTGATTAAGTGTATCAATAGAATTGTTATTTTTTATAAAAATGCGCCACAAAAGGTTCGCGAAACCGCTGATGACAATTTAGACAGGTTTTTTGCAGCCTTGCAAATGCCTCAATAACCTTCTCCCCATTGTTATCCAGAGCGGCCTGTTTTAATGTTTAGGCCGCTTCTTGTGTTTTGTTATCAAAAGATCGAAAAGTACCCACATCGGTACCGGCGAAACGCAAAATACGCGTCTTTTCCATAAATGGAGGTTGTCGGTGCTCTCCAATCAAAGGTGCCATAGCGGCCACTTGCGACCATTGTTCACGGGCAATGGCAGCGGTTACAACCTCCATATGGTCACTCATCTCTTGCATAATTTGACGCAACGCCATGGATTCAGACTGGTTACTGTCCTGTGCCCAGGCCAGTGACCATAAAATGGTTATCAGCACAATGACAAATACCGGCTTTAATCGGCGCTTATAAAACATAACGTTGTCCTCAACTAAAATTCAATACTTAAAGCAATTGAACCATAACTGTGATTATTCAATTGCTCATCATATTCACGGGTACGGTAAACATGCATTACCGCCAATCGAAAACCATGACCGGCAATAAAACCCTGACCACTGATTCCCACGGCCGCTTGTGCAATCCATGGCCGTCTCGAAACACTGTGGCTGTCTTGAAACAAATTACCATCCAGAGAAAAGTCATAACCGACTGCCTTGGCTTCCAGGGTAACAAACAGGTGCATTCCGGGTGCCGGCCGGCTTAAATCAGAAATAGAATTATCGCCGTTATTTCCATGAGCGAAAGCCGATGGCGGACGATTTTCGGCACCTGGTCTGATTGGGTAACTGCCAAAATCGTTGGGCAGGTTCCAACCGATACGACCTTCGATACCGACTGTTGCCGAGGTTTCAATATTTCCCAGTCTAAGCCCCATTGAGCGAATCGAATCGACTGAAAAACCCGGGGTAACGGCACCGTCTTGATTCGATGATTTATATTTCCGGTCCAAAGCCAACTGCAAGGCCGGTTCATTTTCCAATTGGTTATCCCAACCGAGAAAACGCTCATCATCGAAGGCATCATGAACCAGGTTTTGTGCTTGTTCTGCCAATGATAAAGGTCCTATCACGCCGATGGTAATTTCACGGGTATCCAGCATATCAAGATTTGATTCGGGATTAAATTTTCGTCGGTTCCAGGCCATACCGGTATACAGCAACCCGGCATAAGGTCGATCATCCACAATTAAATCAGTGCGGGTAAAATCCTCCGGTGTGTACATCGACTGACCAAACCGAAACACCACATTCTGGCTATCCGCTGAATAATTCATATCATTCCAGAATCCGGGGTTCATCATTTGAATAAAGCGCATATACAAACGACTTGGCTTTGACAGGCACTCAGGCCGTAATTGACCGGGAATATCGTGCGAAACCATGGTGATTGACACACCATTGGTATAATCCTGATCAGTATCAGTAAACTTGTCATTTTCCAGTCGTATCGTACCACCGCGGAATTGAATTGTTTCTTCGGGCGCACAGGCCAGGTCAATATCCATATTTTCATCGGCGGCCACTGCCAACATCGACCACAACAGCATACTCATCGCGGCCATCAACTGCATTGGATAACAATAATTAAAGCGGTCGCAAAAAAATGAATAAAAACGAACCATGGCTACACGTCTAAAGTTTCTTCCTTCGGCGGTCTTCCCGCATAGAATCCTTCCAACACAGTCATGATTTCTTCGGCTGTGTCCACATAAGTCATTAACTGCTTGTCCTCAGCACTGATATAACCGGACTCAACCAGATAATCAAAATCAACCACACGTTGCCAATAGGATTTGCCAACCAGCACGATGGGAATCTCTGCCATTTTCCCGGTTTGTACCAAAGTCAGGACTTCAAACAATTCATCCAGCGTACCAAAACCACCCGGAAACACCACCAAACCTTTGGCACGCATCAAAAAATGCATTTTACGCACGGCAAAGTAATGAAACTGGAAAGCCAATTCCGGCGTAATAAACGGATTGGGTGTTTGTTCATGCGGTAAGGTAATATTTAACCCAATGGAACGTGCACCGGCTTCATAAGCACCGCGGTTAGCCGCTTCCATAATACCGGGACCGCCACCGGTCACCACCACAAAATCACGGTGGTGTTGTTCCTGAAATCGAGTTGAAATAATGTGTGAAAAACGCCGGGCTTCTTCATAGTACTGTGATTGCGCCAGTTGTTTTTTAGCCTCATCAAGCTGTCTCGTATCCGGGGCATCTGCCTGTTCTGATGCCGCACGTCTTTCAAGTTTATCCAGATTTTCTTGAGCCTGTTGTTGCGCGATGATTCGGGCACTACCAAAAACCACCACCGTTGAGCTAATCTTTTTTCGACGCAATTCCTGTTCAGGTTTCAGCAATTCCAGTTGTAATCGAATCGGCCGCAAATCGTCACTGTTGAGAAATGCGATGTCTTCATAAGCCAGCCGGTAAGCCTCACCCGACAATATGTTTTGCACAAGTTGCTTATGTTCTGCATGCAGTTTTGATTGATCAGACATGTTCACTCTCCTCGATTAATCAAGTTCATATTAGGGTCTTCATTGTTGCGAATCGATGAGGCCCATATCCCAACCGCCTCCCAGGGCTTTAAATAAAGCCACCAGATTAATCGCCGTGGCGGTGTGGGTTTGGGCATAGTTGTGTTCGGCTTCGCGTAAAACCCGTTCTTCAGTCAGCAATTCGGTTAATGCCATATCACCGGCCTGAAATCGTGCTTGGGCATGTTGGTAGCTGCGTCTGGCTGCATTCACTGCCAACTGTTGACGTTCAACAGCATCAAGACCAAGCAGATAGTCGCTAAGGGCACGTTCGGCATCACTCAGCGCGGTCAACACCGCTTGCTCATAAGCCAATGCGGCTTGTTGTTGGCGCGCTTCGGTGGCCCGGATTTCGGCACGCACCCGTCCACCATCAAACAAGCGCCAGGAAATCAACGGCACAAGTGAAAAAGTGGTGCTGTCAGAATCAAATAACTGGCTTGAGTCCAGGGATTGAAAACCACCGCCGGCGGCAATCGATAATTGAGGAAATAATTCAGCCGTGGCAACACCTATATCGGCCGTACTGGCAGCCAAACGCCGTTCTGCAGCCCGAATATCTGGACGTCGGCGCAATATATCAGCCCGTTCACCAACCGGTAACGCTGTTAAGGCAATCGCCGGTGCATCCATATTAATCAATGCCAATTCATGCTCAGGCGGCATCCCCAACAGCACACCCAAACCCAGAGCAGCGGCACGTATGCGTGCTTGAATACCCGGTAAACCGGCCTCAGCCACTGCCAGGCGTGACTGGTTGATGGCAATGTCCGCTTCTGCGACATCGCCCAATTCATAGCGTTTTTGCACCAGGTCTAAAGTCTGTTGCAATGTTTCTACGGAAGCTTGTCGGGCTGCCAGTTCCCGTTGTGCGCCTCTCAGCGTTAAATAAACCCGGGCCACTTCCGCGGCAACACTAATGCGAATATCAATGGCATCGGCCTGCGCAGCCTGAAGTCGCGCTTGTGCACTTTCAAGCGCACGACCGGTTTGACCAAACAAATCAATTTCCCAGGCCGCATCGAAGCCAATCTCATAAATGGTCTGATTACGATCAAGTCCCGGAATTGAGGCAATCGGTAACGGACCATGCTCACTTTGTCGTCGTCGTGCGACACTGCCTGAGGTGTCCACAACAGGCGCATAACCACCGGCTGCGCGGTCACGCAATGCCCGCGCCTCATTAATTCGGGCATAGGCTTGTCGCAAATTCAGGTTACTCGACAAGGCACCGGCCACCAGACGATCCAAAACAGGATCACCCAATGCCGCCCACCATTGTGCCCATTCAATTTGTCTGTCTTTGGCGTTCACCGACAGTGTCCAGCCATCACCGGTAGCAACGGCTGGCGGCTGACGATAGTCCGGCCCCACGGCACAAGCACCGAGCAATAAACTCGCTGCCAGGTAAAGCCCATGTCGCCCAAAATTTAAACCTTGTGTCATATTAATCACTCCAAAAATTATTCCAAACGACTGCGCACAAACACCACCGCCATGGAGAGTGTTACCAGTGCAATGATGACCAACGGCCAGGTATTGGCGATAATATCTGACGCCGGCATGGCTTTGAGGAAGGTTCCTTCTACAATCACCAAAAAGTGCTTCAGCGGAATCGCCTCGGCCAACCATTGCAATAAGGTCGGCATATTTTCAACCGGGGTGGCAAAACCGGACATCAAAACTGCCGGTACACCAATGGCAAAAGCCCCTAAAATGGCCTGTTGCTGGGTGGCAGAGACCGATGAAATCATCAGGCCGATACCCACCACAGATAAGATAAATAACAATAAACTTGGCATCAATAACCAAAATGAGCCCTCAAATGGCACCCGGAAAACAAACGCCGCGGCAGCAATCATCATCAACCCCAAAACCAATCCGATGGCCAAGGCCGGCATGGTTTTGGCCACAATGATTTCAAAGGTGGTGGTCGGTGATACCAGCAATTGATCAAATGTCCCCAGTTCCCGTTCCCGGGAAATGGACAAGGAGGTAATCATTAGCGCACTGAAGAAAACCAAAATACCCGATAAAGCAGGCACCACAAACCAGCGATAAATCAGATTTGGGTTAAACCAGTGGCGCACCACCACCGGATTGGCATGAACTGTGTCTCGTTGTACGGCAGCACTGACACCGGCGGCAATGGTATTCAGATAACCCACGGTGATCTGGCCGGCATTACTGCGACGACCATCCACGATAACCTGGACCGTACCAACTTTGCCTGCGGCAATGTCACGGGAAAATTCCGGACCGATATTAAGCGCCGCAATCACGGCACGACGATCAATCAAATCGCGTAAGGCTTCGGGGCTGTGTACCGTATGAATCTCATTCACAAAATCCGCCGCATCTATACGTGCCACCAGCTCATGGGACCAGTGACCGGCATCGCGATCATAAACAGCGATATCCGCATTACGCACTTCTAAGGTGGTGGCGAAGGTGAAAATTAACAACTGCATCAACGGTGGCACAAACACAATGATGCGACTGCGAGGATCGCGCAAAATACTCAATAATTCTTTCACAATCTGCGCCCTGAGCCGGGCATTAACAAATAGATTTAAAAAGCGACGCATTCTCTATGACTCCAAATTTTTACGGGTTTTGCGCTTGGCGATGGCAAAGAAGAACACCCCAATCGCCATCATGGCCGCCAAATCCGGTAAAAACACCGCCCACACATCACCGGCTAAAAACACCGTTTGCAAAGAAGACACAAAATAACGGGCCGGAATTAAATAGGTGATGGCTTGAATCGGCACCGGCATGGCATCAATTTCAAACAGAAAGCCGGACAACAAAAAGGCCGGTAAGAAACCAGAGAATAAGGCAATCTGAGAAGCCAGAAACTGATTTTTTGTCACCGATGAAATCAACAAACCCTGCCCCAAAGCCGGCACCAAAAACACAGCAGACAAGATTAATAACGCCGGTAACGAACCTCGCAGCGGCACATCAAAGACAAAAGCGGCCAGCGCGGCTGAAGCCAGGGTCGCTGCCATACCCAGGACAAAATAAGGCAATAATTTACCAATCAAAATCTCCACCACGGATGCCGGTGTCGACAACACCGCTTCCATGGTGCCCCGCTCCCACTCCCGTGCCACCACCAATGCCGTCAACATGGTACCGATAATGGTCATAACAATGGCAATGGCACCGGGCACCAGTGAGCGACGACTTTCCAATTCGGCATTGAACCAATAGCGCGGCTCCAGATTAATCACCGATACCGGTCTGCCGCTGTGGCGACTTGCCTGCCAGTTGAGCACCACGCCCTGTGCGTAATTGGCAACAAAGTTGGCGGTATTTGGCAACGAACCATCTGTTATCACCTGCACCACCGACTGCGGTTGACCTGATGTCAGGCGTTTCTCAAAATCCTGAGGAATCACCACATAGCCACGCAATTGACCGGACACCACCTGCTCAGCCACTTCCCGCCGATCCCGTGCCGGCGTCACCTTCAGATAACGGGTGCCGGCAAAGGCCGCTGCCAACGATTGCGCCGAAGCACTGTCAGATTCCAGTACCACCCCGATACGCACTTCACGGACATCCAGAGACACCGCATAAGCAAATAAAAACAGCAATATAATGGGTAGCACAAAGGCAATCAGAATGGTGGATGGGTCACGAATGGCTTGCAAACTTTCTTTTCGAACCAAGGCCATCAACCGCCGCCAGTCAAAGGCACGTTGGGCACGCTCATCTTGTATTAAATCTGCTTGAGAATCGACGGTTTTGGATGTCTGATCATTCATACAGCGGCCTTCGCGTCACGTCGCGCCTCATCGTCCAATTGTGCTGACTCCACCAGATGTATAAAAGCATCTTCCATGGTGGGGTCAGGATGTTTTTCATTAACGGCGCCCTGTTTCAGGGCATCGGGTGTATCCAGCGCAATCAGTCGTGCCCGGTACATCATCGCCACCCGATCGCAGTATTCTGCTTCATCCATAAAATGGGTGGTCACCATAATGGTCACACCTTTGCGTGCCAGACCGTTAATATGGGTCCAGAATTCGCGTCGGGTAATGGGGTCCACACCGGAAGTCGGCTCATCCAGGAACAACACCGGCGGCCGGTGCATCAAAGCACAGGCCAACGCCAGGCGTTGTTTATAGCCAAGTGGTAATGAATCCGGTGAAGTACTCAAATATTGAGACAAATCAAAGGTGTTAATCATCTCATCAATGCGTTGTCGCTTGATATCGCCTTCCAGCCCATAAACACCGGCGGAAAACTCAAGATTCTGTTGCACCGACAGCAAACCATATAAAGAGAACTTTTGCGCCATATAACCCAACTGGCTTTTGGCAGATCCGGTGGCATAACGTAAATCATGTCCAACCACCTGCGCCTCGCCTTCGGTCGGTTTAAACAAGCCACAGAGCATCTTAAAAGTGGTTGATTTACCCGCTCCATTGGGTCCGAGCAGACCAAATATTTCACCTTTTTGCACCTCGAAACTGACATCGTCTGTGGCGGTAAAATCACCGAAACGTTTGGTTAAGTTGCGACAAGAAACGGCCACATCCGAACCCAGTTCAACCGCATCAATACGCTCAGCCAGCGCCGAAGTGCCACCGGGACCGCCGCCCAGTAAATCAATGAATGCATCTTCAAATCTGGGTTGAACCAGAGTCAGGCTGGCACCCACGTCATCGGCCAGTGCTTTAATTTCCCGGGTGTTGGCATCCTCACGTAACACCACCCGCACCGCATCACCCTGAATCACACCGTCACCGACACTGGCTAAATTAAGTGCCTTGGATAACACCGCGCGGCGTTCAGTGCCAACCTGTTCCAATCGATAACTGCGTTCCTTAATTTGATCGGTTAGTTCCTGTGGTGGACCATTAAATTCAAGTTTGCCTTCATTTAATAACAACACGCTTTGACAGCGCTCCGCTTCATCCAGATAGGCTGTTGACCACACCACCGCCATGCCATCGTCGGTTAATTCCTGTACCATACGCCACAAATCCTGACGACTCACCGGATCAACGCCGACACTGGGCTCATCCAACAACAATACCTTGGGTTTTGCCATCAGCGCACAAGCCAGTCCCAGTTTTTGTTTCATACCACCGGATAACTTACCAGCCAAACGTTTGGTAAACGGCCCAAGCCGGGTGAAATCCAGCAAACTGTCAAATATATCACCATGCTGATCAGCATCCATACCACGCAATTGTGCGTATAGACGCATGTTTTCCATCACCGACAAATCTTCGTAAAGACCAAATCGCTGCGGCATATAACCGCTGACAATATGAATGGCTTCGTTGTCATCCACCACGTCAAACCCGGCCAGCGTTACGCGACCGCTGTTAGGTACCAATAAGCCGGTCATAATACGCATCAAGGTGGTTTTACCAGCACCATCAGGGCCCACCAAACCGGTTAACCGACCATATTGGATTTCGGCACTGAAACCATTGAGCGCTTGCACCTCGCCAAAACGCTTCACCACATCTTCGATCATCACTGCGGCATTATTTTTACCCAATCGGCGAAAAACATCACTTGTGATGGCGGTACTCATGACATGATTAACATTTGACATAGTTATTGCCCTGATACCGATTTATTACCGCTCTGATCCACTTCAACCGTAACCGGCATACCCTGACGCAAATCTTGATTGGCATCCGTGACGGTAATTCGTAAGCGGTAAACCAGATCCGTGCGCAAATCTGTGGTTTCAACCGACTTCGGCGTAAACTCGGCTCGCGGCGAAATAAACCCAATCTGACCCTGATAAGCCTGATCAGATGAATCGGTGAATACCCGCACCTGAGTACCCGGGGCAATATGACCCAGATTCGGCTCGCTGACATAGGCGCGCACATAAACCGGATCGCGCAAACTTAAACTATAGACCGTGCTGTTACTGGCCACCATACTGCCCGGTTCGCGCACACGCGCCAAAACCGTGGCATCACTGGGCGCCACCAAATCAGTATCGGCCAGCGCCGTTTCAGCTTGTGCCACCGCCGCTTGCGCCACCGCCACCCGCGCTTCACCGGCAGCAATGTCTTCATCCCGAAATCCGGCTTCTACCAATGACAAGGCGGCTTTTGCTGAGGCCAGATTGGCCGCCGACTGATTACGCATGGCCAGCGCCGCGTCCACTGCCCGTTGACTGGTGGCACCGGATTCAAGTAACGCACTTTGACGCTGATAATTGCGTTCCGCCTCATGGTAATTTGCCTGCGTCTGCGCGACTGTCGCTTCTGCCTGCAGAACCTCCTGCGGCCGGTTGCCGCTGTGAAGCTTATCCAACTCTGCCTGGGCGGCTTGTAATTCGGCTTTGGCAGCCGCCAGTTTATCCCGATAAGGTCCGGCATCTAGCTGCGCCATAATCTCACCGGCGTTCACTTGATCGCCCTCATCAAACAGCATCTCGGTTAATCGACCGGGTTGACGAAAAGCCAGTTCCACCTCACGAATGTCCACATTGCCATATAAACGCAAGGTCGAGTCATCGTTTTGTTCACGTAATAAGAACCACCACACCGACACGGCGGTGACAGCTATGATAATAAGAACCAAGAGTATGCGGCCTTTTTTACCGCCGGATTGTTGCGTATTCATCGTTGATTGTCCCATTGAATGCTGACGTTAACCGATTGAGCACTGGGCTTAATCGGACTTGTTGGTTTCTGTTTGGGTATGACTTGGGCACCGATAGTAATGGGCATAACACCATCATCGCCCCAGCCATACAAATGTTCAGCCAAATATTGTTTGGCCTGCCAGTTCACTTTTCTTTTGTTGTTCATAATCGTTTCCTGTCAATCAGCTATATTCAGCTGTTTGTTGATAAATGAGTGTCACACCATGACTTCCTGTCCGGGCTCGGGCACTGATACCTGCCAGCCATGCGCCTGCCGTAAGCTTTCGGCAAAATCTGTGGCCGCTGTTTGCTCGCCATGAACCACAAACGTATGTTGTGGTGGCCGTTGAAAATGACCGGTCCAGGCCAATAAAGCCGGCAAATCAGCATGCGCTGATAAACCGCCACCAACGGTATAAACCGAAGCATGCACCGGAATCTCATCACCAAAAATACGCACCTGTTTAGCACCATCAACCAAAAGCCGACCCAATGTCCCCTGAGCCTGAAAGCCAGTGATTAAGACACTGCACTCTGCCCGCGGTAAGTTATACCGTAGGTGATGAAGTATCCGTCCTGCAGTACACATGCCACTGGCAGAAATAATGATGGCACCGGATTGAATTTTGTTTAACGCTTTTGATCCGGCCACACTTTCAGTGAAATGCAGAAACGGAATGTCCTTGCCCAAACTGTGCCAGCCTGCCAGGTTTTTGGTCGCTTCATCAAATAAGCCCATATGTTGTTGGGTAATACGGGTCACTTCTGTGGCCATCGGCGAATCAACAATGACTTTCAAATTATGTAAGCGTCCTGCGCGAGACAAGCGATGTAAATGATATAAAACTTCCTGAGTACGACCGACAGCAAATGCCGGGATGATTACGTTGCCACCTTTCTTATTCAGCGTGTTATCAATGGCATCAACCAACTCGGCTTCAATGGTTGCCATATCTTGGTGGACGCGGTTACCGTAGGTCGATTCAATAAAAAGAATATCTGCTTCTTCAATAATGGTTGGGTCACGGACAATCGGTCGCCCCGGTTGACCCAAATCACCACTAAAAACCAATTTACTGGTTTTGCCTTGTTCCGACACCCAAACTTCGATAATAGCTGAACCCAGAATATGACCGGCATCTCGGAATCGACAGCGCACCCCATCGAATGGAATGACTTCCTGGTCATAGTCATGCGATTTAACCTGGCTCAAACAACTTTGGGCATCTTTCTTCGTGTATAAAGGTGCCATCACCGCACTCTGCTGGTGTGAAGTATTGGCGTGACGTATGCTACGCTCATAATCACTTTCTTGAATATGGGCGCTATCGAGCAACATCACTTGAAGTAAATCGGTGGTCGCAGTGGTGGTGTGAATGGCCCCTTTAAAGCCTGATTTGGTGAGCTTAGGCAATAGGCCACTGTGATCAATATGAGCATGCGTCAGTAACACAAAGTCGATGGATTTTGCATCAAATGCAAACGGCTCATGGTTGCGAGCCGATGCTTGACGACCACCCTGATACATACCACATTCAACCAAAAAACGGGTGCTTTCGGTTTCCACCATAAAACATGAACCGGTGACTTCCTGGGCGGCGCCATGAAATGTAATTTTCATGGTGACGCTCCACCTAGCTGACGCTTTCTAATTTGCTGCCAGGCAATCACCGCAATCGCGGCCCATATCGCCGTACGAAGACTCATGGCAATCACCGTCCGTTGAGCAAAGGCGCCACCCAAAGCAACATGCAGTCCAAAAGCGGCAAACACAAACGCTGTTGCGGCTGCCAGGCTAACCGCCAACCAAACCGCCCAAGGTTTTTGTAACCACAAGCCGATTCCGGCCAGAATATAGAAGAAACCGGCGATAAAGTTAAACCACAGTACAAAAGGTACATAATCACCCGCGGCACTGACAGCGGCTTCATTGCCATATAAAACCAGACCACCTTCTTTAACCGTCATCAGGCCAAAGGCTACGGCCACTAATGCGACCAGCCATATCCAAAATTTGTGCGTTTTTTCTGCTGACATAACCATTCTCTTATCTAAAATTGATATTATGATAGTGAGTACTCACTATCTTTAATCTTTCTGATTGTTTTGTCAAGCAATTTTATTTATTTAAGTCATGATTAATCTATCCGAGAAGTGCTGAGAGCAGCACAGCTTAAGACGACTCCATGGATGGGGAAGTTAGAATCGAGATTGGATCAGAGATCGAAGTATAAGTGATGCACGTTAAGGGCGTGAGTGTACAACCGCTTGCGCCCCATGAACATCCGTTTGTTTATGGGTTTATAGTAAGGACTGTCGGTACACATTAAAGACCGCTTCTGCCTGCGCCAACATATCCTGTCGATCTGCCGCCAGCATTGATTGCATCACCAACCCCTGAATACTGCCAATAAATAACAGCGTTGCCGCCTCAATGTCTAAATTTGGATTGAGCTCACCACGTTCTTTCCCTGTGCGCATGATATCCTGTAATAAATCAGCATACTGGGCGATTAGTTGCTTTACCATCTGTTTGGGTACGCTGTTTTTGTCATGTTGCAGCTCACCAAAGAGTATGCGTGGAATTCCCGGATGCTTACTGACAAAAGAAATATGGGCTAAAAACATAGACTGTAATTTGTCTATGGCCGAATCTTCTGATTTGATGGCTTTATGAATATGCTTCATTAAGCGCTCGGCCACCCAACCCATGACCCCGGAAAAAATAGATTCCTTGGTGGGGAAATGCCTGAATATCGCGCCTTGCGTTAAACCCATTTTATCGGCGAGAGCCTGGGTGGTGATGGCATTGGGGTTCTGTTCGCCTGCTAAATCTATCAGGGTCTCAACGGTTTCAAGGCGTCGTTGTTCAGCGGTTTTATTTTTTGTTCTGGAAGTCATGACAGTTTAGATAGTAAGTGACCACTATCTTCTCATATTTTTATGCCACTGCCAATCATTAGTTTTCTTAGCTGAATTATCTTTCCTCAATTCGGATAATAAGTGCAATTTCCTGAGGAGGTCGGTTAACTGGTATAGTTACTGATTTTTCTCACCAAAAGGAAAATGCAATATGAGCTATAAACAGTTAACCGAAACAAAACGATATCAGATTTACAGGCTAAAGAAAATGGGTTTCACACAAAAGATTATAGCCAAAGAACTTGGCAGATCACCTTCGACCATTTCTCGTGAAATATCCCGTAATACAGGCAAAAAGAATTACCGGCCTAAGCAAGCCCAACAGATGGCTGAAAGTCGTCGTAAGAACGCCC
>NZ_JAPMLN010000001.1 GCF_026410405.1 Marinicella gelatinilytica
GAACATCTCTTAAGCGACCAGTTTTCTGGTGAAAATAGAGCTATGGTACCACCTGATCCCATCCCGAACTCAGAAGTGAAACGTAGCATCGCCGATGGTAGTGTGGGAGTTCCCATGTGAGAGTAGGACATCGCCAGGATTTTATTTAAAGAAAAGCCTCAACACAAGTTGGGGCTTTTTTTTGTGATTAATAAAACAGAGTATGCAGTGATTTCAACATTTATATGATTGGATAACTTGTTTAACTCTGTAAAAACAAAGCCAATCATGAATAACCAAAGATTTTAAATTTATGCTATATTAATAGAGTCCTTTGCATAAATCGTGAATCGTGTTAAAACTAAAAGTAGGGCTTTTGGAAGGCAGTCTAAAATTCCACCAGTCTACGTTATGAAACTTACTAATAACGGCGTATTGGATTAAATTTTATGCTTTAACTGGTGAAATTTTAGCTCTTTTTACCTTCGATCCAGAATTATGCAAAGGTGTCTGGTAAAGATTTTTTAGGGGGTTAAGCGATGTCAGTTTCATTAGCTAGTTTGTGGTTACCAATTTTATTGAGTGGTGTGTTTGTCTGGATTGCCAGTGCTTTCATTCATATGGTCTTGAAATACCATAATTCAGATTATAAGCAATTAAATCAAGAACACGAAGTTGCAAAGGCTTTACGTCAATCTGCAGATAATCCCGGACTTTATAGCACACCATATTGTTCTGATATGAAAGAAATGAACGATCCTGCGGTGCAACAACGCTTTAAGGATGGTCCAGTTGTGATGATGACTGTAATGAATAAAGGTATGCCGCCTATGGGTAAATTGTTGGGTCAACAGCTGTTGTTTTTTATTTTTGGCAGTATTTTAATTGCCTATATTGGAACAATGGCCTTACAACCCAGTGAAGAGTTTATTCATGTTTTTCATGTTGTGTTTGTCGCAGCTTTTTCTGTTTATGCCTGGGCTTCCGTTCCATATAGTATCTGGTTTGGCTATCCATGGTCTGTCACGGTTAAATATTTTATTGATGCGGGAATTTATGCTGTTGTTATCGGTATAACATTTGCTTGGCTTTGGCCGACAATTTAGTGTCATAACTCAATCATAAAAATATCTTCAATTGATACGTAAATTTTTAAAACATTCACCACAGTAAAAATTGATGTTTGATTGACAAAAATTTGATTAACTAATCACTGCCTGTAAAAATCACCAAAGACATATTTATTAGAACGGGTATTTATGTCCTTCTTATGGGTTGAAAATATGTAAGTCAGTTATCCCAGGGTTTAATTACAATTTTTTAATGGATTTATATTTATGTGTCACTTGAAAAATATTTTGCATATAATTTTATTATTATTTTTGACCAATGCAAACTCTAAAACCCAATTACAAACCCCTTTTGAACAAGGCAACGGTAACCAAACAGCAAGCTATGAGCAGATAATCAATTTTTATCATCAACTCGCTACAAATTACAAAAGTATTTCAATAGAAACTGTAGGTATCACAGATGCTGGATTACCTTTGCATATAGTGACTTATCGACCGAATACGGGTTTTTCTGAAAAAGAAAATAATACTGATTTACTGACTATTTTAATTAACAATGGCATTCATCCCGGTGAGCCTGATGGTATTGATGCCACCATGATGCTGTTTCGTGATTATGCTCAGGGCACTATAAAGGCAGCAAAGAACACGCTTTTAGTGACGATTCCTGTCTATAACGTTGGCGGTGCGTTAAACCGTAATACAACAACACGCACCAATCAGAATGGTCCCGAAAGCTATGGTTTTCGTGGCAATGCCCGAAATTATGACTTAAACCGGGATTTTATTAAAGCCGATACCCACAATACACGCGCATTTATGGAGATATTTCATCGCGTTAATCCCGATGTGTTCATTGATAACCATGTCAGTAATGGTGCGGATTATCAATATGTGTTAACGCATTTAATGACGCAACATAATAAACTGGGTGGTGAACTCGGTGAGTTTTTAAAAAATAACTTTCAGCCCAGCGTGGAAAACGAGCTGACAAAGAAAGGCTGGCCCATCACGCCGTATGTCAATGTTTTTAACCGACCACCTGAAAAAGGTTTTAATCAGTTTTTTGATAATCCACGTTATTCCACGGGTTATACCACTTTATTTAATACCCTGGGAATGATGCTTGAAACCCATATGCTAAAACCGTATGCCGAGCGTGTAAAAGGCAGTTATATTTTCATGCATACCGTCATTAGACAGGCAGATAAATCACATCAGTTGATTAAAGATTTACGCAAGAAATCCTTTGCCCATTATCAGGTTGGGGATCAATATCCTTTGCAGTGGCAGTTGTCTGAAGAGAAATTTTCAATGATTAATTTTCTCGGTTATGAATCAGAAGAAATAATCAGTGATGTAACCGGTTTACAGCGACTTAAATATCACCGCAATAAACCTGTTAAGCAACAAATTCGCTACCAGGATACCTATGTACCGACATTATCTGTCACCATTCCTAAAGCCTATCTGATTCCACAAGGATGGCACCAGGTCATAGATTTATTAAAGAGTAATCGTATCTATATGAAACCGTTTAATCAAGACACCGTACTGACTGTCGAGACCTATCGAATTCAAGATTATTCAACGCAAACGAATGTTTTTGAAGGTCATTATGTTCACGATACCGTGACCCTTGATAAATCTACAGAGCGCGTTCAATTTAAGGCCGGAGACTTTTATGTCCCAAGCAATCAAAAAGGTGTCCGATATTTACTTGAAACCTTAGAACCCGAAGCCACCGACTCCTTTTTCAGGTGGAATTTTTTTGATACGATATTGACACAAAAAGAGGGTTTTTCTCCCTACGTCTGGGAAGACAAGGCTCGACAACTGTTAAAGGAAAACCCATCGTTAAAACAAGCCTTTGAAACCAAGAAAAAACAGGATGAGGTTTTTTCTAATAACGCTTATTTGCAATTACAGTGGCTGCATCAACACAGCGAACAGTATGAAGCTGCGCACAGACAATATCCTATTTATCGACTTAATTAGCACGTTTGTTTTGTTTCAAGCAGTATTTGTCAAAAGTTCAGTCAAATTGAGGCACAATTAGGGTTATGAACACCATCAATAATTTTTTATGCTATTTATAAAGTCCTTAATTATAATAAAAAACTTGCTAATAGGATTTTATTTTGATTAAATGTTTTTAGGTCATTACAAATTTGTAATGAGCGGGGGATAATAAAATGTG
Source organism: Marinicella gelatinilytica (assembly GCF_026410405.1). GTDB lineage: Bacteria > Pseudomonadota > Gammaproteobacteria > Xanthomonadales > Marinicellaceae > Marinicella > Marinicella gelatinilytica. The sequence goes on from NZ_JAPMLN010000001.1 coordinate 3,253, forward strand.
TGTAATTAATCAATATTTTCTGAGATTTCTATACCTAAAATAGACTGCCTAACTTACTAAGGCGGTTTTTTTGTGTCTGCTGTTCAGAACTTTTTTGCAATGACAAAAATAATTATTTGTCAGCTTAATAGTGGGAAAACACATGTTTCTGGGCACATATAAAAAACTTTCAGGTCTCGCCTTTCTGGCGTGTTCGTTATTTTCCGTCTCGGTCTGGGCCGATGACATTGCCGTCAGTATTTCAAAAAATCCGACTAACTTCACGCCCGGAGCATCAGCTTCAAACGCGTATGAAATTATGGTCAGTAAAACTGGCACAGGCACTGTTTCAGGTATTGAGGTTGATCTTTCTTTTGCTTCCACATCTGGTGTAAATGGTTTTAACTGGAGTTGTTCCGGTGTTGGAAGTTCTGCTTGTGTTTCTGCAAGCGGTTCGACCAATAATGCCATGGATACCATCACCATGACTTTGGATGGCACTAATGCGGTGACCATCGAATTAACCGGTGTTGATTATGAGGCTGAATTTTTCCAGGATTTAAATTTTTCGGTTGACTTGATCGATGAAGGTAGTGGTAATACTGATAATAACGCCAGTAACGATTCAGACAGCAAAACCATTAATCGTGCCTCAGAAACTGACATCAGTTTAACTGTTAGTGATTCTCAAACCACGTATACACCGGGTGAAAACAGCACCTATATCATAAAAGTATCCAACATCGGACCAAGTGCAGCCAAAGACCTCAATGTCAGTGATTTTGTGGCCACTGGTTTTAACATAACCGCTTGGCAATGTACGCCTTATACAACACCGGTTGCTAACAGTATTTGCTCAAGTAATGGTGGAAATAACGCCAATGTCAATCCAACCTTACAGCTTGGTGTTAATGATATTGCCACCATTACAGTGAATGCAGATTATGCGTCCTCGGCGACTGCAGACCCCATGGATTATGAAGTGCGTGTTGTACTTGGGGACACGCAAGCCACTGACCCAAACAATACCTCACCACTGAGTCAAAAAGACAGCAATACGCCAATTTTTGAAAGTCAATTGGATGTGATGGTAGAGACCTCACCTGTAAGCACTGAATACGTGCCCGGTGATAATCAGGTTTACACGGTTACTGTAACAAACAACGGTCCCAGTGACGTTAATAATGTGTCGGTGGTGGATAATAATCCAACACCGATAACATCGATATCGTGGAACTGTTCAGCCAGCACTGACAGTCACTGTGATTTAGGCAGTGATAATAACTTCATCAATACCACTGTTGATTTGGAGAGTGGTGGTGTGGCGACTTTTACAGTGACAGCTCAATACGATTCAGGTGCCACCTTAAACCCTTTGGTTTATGAAGTAACCGCCACCAACCCGTCAACGCATACACCAAGCACTGCGGTGACAGGTAGCGTTTCATTGCAACCGAATCCATTTTCACAATTCACAGTGTCCTTATCAGACAGTGACACAAAATATATACCCGGAACCACAGGACGAACATATATTTATACACTCACCAACATTGGCCCTTCTGATGCCATTGCTGTGAATGTGACCGATAATGCTTTACCTGAGTTTGAAAGCATTGCTTGGAGCTGTGATAAACAAACAAGTGGTACAAGTTCTTGTGATGATGCCAGTGGTACAACTGCCATTGATACAAGTGTTAACGTGGTAGCAGGTGAAACCTTGACTTTTACCATCGTCGTTGATTATTTCTCTAGTGCAGTAACCAATCCATTGGTTTACACCATAACAGCCGACAACCCGAACAACACTTCAGTTCCGCAATCAGTTGCCAATGACAGTGACGATTTGGAACGTCATGTCGATTTATCTATCAGCAAGCTGGGTAAAGTCGGCTCGCTGGTTCCTAATGAACCATTTACTTACGTTATAACAGTGGCCAATGCCGGCCCCAGTGATTTGGGTGCAGGTACTTTGCCCGGTGGTGATCCGGAGATTGGCACCTTATTAACTGACCAGCTGGATTCCATGTTAATCGATCACCCGACCAAGTGTTCCAATAATAATAGTGAACCCTGTTGGGAGTGGTGTGAATCTGATGAAGGTATTCCAGATAGTCAAATCAGTCCTGAAAACTGTTCCAGTAATGTTGAAGTTTCTTCCGCATCAGGCACGTTGCTAAATGTGCCGATACAATTATCAGCAGGAAGCCAATCTCAAATTTTTATACATACCCGTATTGCCAATGGTACTTATACAGAGTGTGACAGTAACATTGCCGGTAGCAATGAAATCTGTAACAGTGCACAAATAACTCTTCAGGATAGTGAAACCATTGATGCTGGTGGTCATATAAAAACTGATTTCACCAGTAATGAAATTGTTATTGGTACTGACTTAGTTGTTAGCAAAACGGATAACCAATTAACAGCGACACCCGGTAGCCAGGTAACGTATGAAATTGAAGTTACTAATGACGGTTATATCAATGTTGGAGGCATCTCAGTTGTTGATATATTACCTACATTTCCGCACCATACCGCAGGACTTATTCCCGGTACGATTCAGTGGTTTTGTGAGACCAATGATGTTGGTGCCTGTTGTACGTCCGGTACAGCAGCTTGTGGGTTAAATGCGCCAACGACGACAATCGTAGATGATGAGCTGCATGCCACCGTCGATTTAGCTGCTCAAACTTCAGTTAAATTTACAGTTGTTGGTACCATTGACAGTCAAGCCTCAGGCACCCTGAGCAATACTGCAGAAGCTGTTTTACCTGCTAATATTTTAGAAGCAGATCCTTCAAACAACAGCGCCGAAGATACCACTGATTTAGTGGGTTCTTCTGATATTGAGTTGCGCAAGAATATTATTGCCTCAGCCGTCAATAATAATTCAGATGTGGTTGATTTGACATACGAGATTCGTGTTAAAAATCTAGGTCCGTCACGAGATACAAATATACAAGTGATGGATAATCTCAATAGCAGCAAATTGGATTTAACCACGGCGTCATGGACTTGTGAGGTCACTGGAGTCGGCTCTTGTCTTCAGCCGGGTCCGATAACTGCAACCGGTATAAACACAGAGGTGGATTTAGCTGTTAATTCAGAGGCTGTATTTACAATTCATGTCAGTACACTTTCAGGTGCCAATGGTCAGGTCTATAACAGTGGCAAAACCACAGCTTCAGGTGTTGATGATAATACACTTAATAATGAAGACTATGCTGAATACTCGCTTTCGGGACAAGCAGAATTACTGATTGATCATGACGATGCCAGAACCACTGCGGTTCCTGGTGATGTCATATCTTACACCATGCGCATTTCGAATCAAGGTCCAGATGATTTATTTGGTGCTCAGGTAGAGAATATATTCCCGCCACAATTACAAAATATCAACTGGACATGTGATGCTGTCTCACCGATACCGGGTGATTTAACCTGGATGCAAAATTCACTGAAAACACTGCCCGGTTCAGCCATGGGTATCAGCCATGACGGTAGTCACATTTATGTGGGCAGCCCCGATACTGATGGTGCAGGACCTATTCATGGTGGTATTCAAGTTTATGAGCGAAGCACTTTATTAAATAGTCAGTTTGGACAAATTTTTAATATTCAAGAGTTGAAGCAAGCTGAAAATGGTCTTGAAGGAATCGAAATGCCAAAACAAATTGTGGTCTCTCCATCAGATCGATTTGTGTATGTGTTATCGCTTAATGAATCAGGCAATGTACCAATTGCGGAGGTGGCTGTATTTGCGCGTGTCAAAGACTCCCAGGCTTCAGATTTTGGTGAATTAAGTTATCAAGGCATTGTCACCGATCACATGCCGGAAGCACCTCAAATGATGCAAATAAGCCCAGATGGTAAGCATGTATATTTAAGTGGTGATGGTTTAATTCAGGTATACAATCGTGATGCAAATACCGGGGCTTTAAGCTTTAAAGAAACCGTGAACCATGCCAATGCCGGTGCCATTATTATGAGTTATGACGGTACAGCGTTGTATGTGGCGGATGCTCATGGTGCTAATGTGACTGCTTATAGCCGCAACAATGACAATCAATCGCCTCAGTTTGGTGCTTTAGTTGATTTAAACGTTTCAGTCACATTATCTGGATTATCCGCTATTCATGATATGGCCATGAGTGGTGACGACAGGCATTTATATTTAGCTGCAGAAGGTAGCCAACAAGCCTTAGTAATTAGTCGAGATGTATCTGACAACAGTATTTCTTTGACGGTTTCTTATGCAGGCAGTGATTTAAATTTTCAGGGTACGGAAACGCTTGCTGGGGTAGAGGCTGTTTCAGTGAGTGCTGACGGTGAGCATGTTATTTATGCCAATCACAATGACTCATCCATGTATGTATTATCTAGAAACAGCCAAGGTTTTTTGAGCCGGAGTCAACAAGTCACATATACCGGGTTAGCCGGATTGAGCGATGCTCAGTTTACTCCTGACGGGCGTCATGTACTGACCACAGCGCGCGGCAATAACCCAAAAACACTGTCTGTTTTTGAACGTCGTCAACCTGACCCATTATTTGCTTTTATGGAATCTGAGCGTAATGGTGATTATCTTTCCGGTCAGTCCGGTGGCCAGGTGGACGGCTTATTGGGTGCCAGCGCCATCGTTATGAGTCATGACGGCAAAAATATTTACGCCACCGGTCTTGGTAGTGATGCAGTGGTTCAGTTTAGACGTGACTCAGACAGTGGCACAGTACCGGCAACCGCTGCAGATCACTTAACTTTTGAACACAGTTATTTTAATAATTATGGCAATTTTACAGACCTCAAAGATCCTGACAGTATCGCCATTACACCCAATGATCAATTTGTGTTTGTGGCCAGTTCAGACCAAAGTACTTTAACTGTATTAGAACGTGATAATCAGGGTGATTTGAGTTTTGTTACCAGTTATGCACACCAAGCCAATCAAGATGACGGACTGTTGGGTGTATCAGATATGGTGATTGACAACAGTGGCCAAAATCTTTATATAACAGCGCGTTATCAAGCATCAGTAAGTCATTATAAAATTGCAAATGATGGCAGTTTAAGCTTGCAAAGTAGCATTGCTAATGGTGATCCCGGGGTATCCGGTTTAGCAGGAGCCATGGCATTAACTTTATCGCCGGATCAAGCACATGTATATGTGGCATCTGCGATAGATGATGCTGTGGTTATTCTGTCGCGAAATGTCAGTAATGGAGGTTTGCAATTTAAAGGTCGTAATTTGACTGCCGGAGATCAGCCTCGGGATGTGGCGGTCAGCAATGATGGCGCCCACATTTATGTGGTATCAGCCAACGACAGCAAAATTTCAATTTTTCAGCGCATAGCTAACCCCGTCAGCGATCAGTTTGGTCAGTTGTCACTGATTAAAACCTATCAAGATGGCACCGGCGGTTTTAACTACCTAAGCGGTGTTAGACGCATTGCCATTAGCCCGGACGACACCCGCATTTATGTGGCGGCAGAATTTGACGATGCCATTACTATATTAGACCGAGATGACAATCCCAACAGTGCCAGTTTTGGTTATTTAACCGTTGTTGAAACTCAGTTAGATGGTTTAAATAGCGATTATGATTATGCCCAGCCTTATGACTTAATCACCAGCTATGATGGCCGGCATGTCTATGTGGCAGGTTTTGCTGATCATGCCATTAATGGTTTTATATTAGGTTCCGGCTCCAGTTGTGCAGCTCAAGGCAGTGGTAATATTCAAGACCGTGTCGATATTGGAGCCAATGGTACCTTGACCTATCATATTGATGCCACCATTCGGCCCAATGCAGTGGGCCAATTAATGACCCAAGGTCGTGTTATTCCGCCGCCTAATTTCACCTTTATTAATAATGCGGATAATTGTCCCACAGACTCGACTCAGGATGTCTGTGATGCGGATTCCACCGCTTTAACCCCGATGTACGATTTAAGCTTAAGTAAAGACGATGGTCGTATCTCAGCGGTACCGGGTCAAAGCAGCGTTTATGAAATTGTGGTCAGTAATCATGGACCCAGTGACGCCATCAGTCGCCAGCAAGAAACGATTCAGGTTTTCGATGTGCTTAATCAAAAATTTGATTCTAATTCCGTTAGTTGGACATGTGAAGCCATCGGTTCAGGTTCCTTACAACAAACCCAGGTGATACTTAACAGTGACAGTAATGTATCAGGTTTATTTGGGGTTGCGGCAACTGCCTATAGTGAAAACCTGGCAGGATTGGGTCCTCATTTATTAACCGTCAGTGTTTTAGACAATACCGTCAGTGCATTCGCTGTTGATGAATTAACCGGTGAATTGACACAGGTGGCTCATTTAGCTGCAGATGGTTTGAATTATTTAGCCGGTGCCAGAGATGTATTGGTGCTTGATGATGATATTTATGTGACTTCACAAGTGGCCGATGCCGTTGTGCAAATTTCTGCGGTGGAGAATGGCGGAAGCTTGCAGCTGCAATTTCAACAAGCCCATCATTTTGCAAACGGAATCATCGGATTAAATCAAGCTTTGGCACTGGCAGCTTCGGCTGATGGTGCCTACCTTTATGCCGCTGGCGCCAATGATGCTTCCTTGGTGGTATTTAGAAGAGATTTAATTAGCGGTACCTTAACATTTGTTGAAACCATTCAACAGGGTATGAATGGTGCGGATGGTTTATCCGGTATTAATGATGTGGCTGTTGCTCAAGATGGTTTGTCTGTTTACACATTAGGTCTCAATCAATCAGCCATTGGAATTTATCAAAGGGACACAAGCAATGGTGAATTAAATTTTCAGGTATTAATTGATGAAACATTGACCGGGGTTAATATGTCCGGTTTATCTGCCATATTGGTGAGTGGCGATAACCGTCATGTGTATGCTACGTCCGCCGGTCAAAACAAACTCTTTGTGTTTTCACGTGAAATCACCCACGGCAGTCCAAATTATGGTGAAATTAGTTTATTGGCTACGGTTTCGCAAGGTCATGACAATGTTGTTGGATTATTAAGTCCTGCTAACCTTAATTTAAGCGCCGATGGTCGTCACTTATATGTGGCTGCAGAGCAAGCTGATGCTTTATTGTGGTTTAGCCGTGATACCGAAACCGGTTTACTAACATTTGCCGGTATTCTGAGCGATCGTGCCGGTCAGACAGATGGATTAAATGGTGTGATGGACATCGCGATTAGTGATGATGGTTCAACTGTTTATGCGGTCGCCAGTCAAGATCATGCTATTAGTGCTTATCAGCGCCGTGCCGATTCTCAATGTCCCGCATCGGGAACCGGTAACATCAGTTTGAACAGTGACACCGCAGGTGTGCCTGTGAGTATTGCAGCCCAAGGACAAGTTGTGTTTCGTTTGACTGCGGAAGTGGCCAGTAATGCCAGCGGCCAAATTATCAACGAGGCTGGGGTCTTTGCATGTCCCCAAGGTTTTTCTGGCGCCATAACTGATTGTGTCGGATCAGAAACTGATACCAGCAATAATACTGATAATGATATTAATGAGGTCAACACCAGTGCAGACTTAAGTATCACTAAAACGGATGGCTTGGCATTGTATGATGGTTTATTGGGTGCTGTCAGAGTCACTGGTAATAATGAACACCTCTACACAGCAGCACGCGGTGATAATGCCATTGGTGTATTTAGTCGTATCAATAATCAGGGTAGTTTAGAGTTTGGACAATTACATTTTGAGCAGTCTGTCAGCAACGGACAAGCCGGTGTGTCTGGTCTGTTATCGGTTTCTGATGTCATACTGCATCCACAGGGTGAAACGGTTTATGCCGCCGGTAGCGGCGATAATTCTGTGGTGGCTTTTAGACGAGATTTGAATTCTGGTCAATTAAGCTTTTTAGAAAAACAAAGCAGTGGTGTCTTTGGTGTTGAAGGACTGGAGGGTGTGAGTGACTTGGCGATTAGTGCCGATGGTGCGCACTTATACGCCACCGGCCCTTTGACAGGCTCTTTAACTGTCTTTGCGATTGACCAAAACAGCGGTGTTAATGTTGGTCGTTTAAGTTATAAACAGAATTTACAAAATGCCGTGGCCGGTGTTTCCGGGTTAGCGACCATCAGTGATGTGGTTGTGGCGCCTGATGGCAAGCATGTTTATGTGGTTTCAAACAGTGATAATTCCGTATCTGTATTTTTGCGGAATCCAAACGCCAATAGTCAAGGTTATGGTGAGTTGAGTTATGTGCAAACCTATCGTCAGGGCGATTCCGGTATTGGTGGTTTAGTGGGGCCAACCGAAATGATTATGTCGAGCCAAAATGGTGGCGATTTTGTCTATATTTTAGGTGCTGCAGATGCCTCTCTGGTGGTGTTCTCACGTGATCCGAGTAATGGTGATCTGAGTTTTGTTGAATATAAACAAAATGGCACCAGTCAGGTTGAAGGGTTAAGTAATGCCAGCCATTTGGTACTAAGTGCAGATGAATCGGCATTATATGTCGCCGGCCAATTAGAGGACGCACTGGTTCGATTTGATCGTGATATGTTGAACGGAACCCTACAGTTTGCACAAGCGATTCATCAAGGTGACCCATTGGGGCAGCCGGGCGAATCCGTTCGTGGCTTAGATGGTGTCAGTGGTTTATTTGCCACTTCTGATGGCCGTCAGGTCTTCACTGCTGCAGCACAATCCAACGCTTTAAGCAGTTTTTCAGTGGCTGATAGCGGACCTGCTTTAGGTGCTTTAAGTTACGCTTATTCGTTGGTTGACGGAGAAGGTGGTGTGGCCCCCGGTTCACTGGTGACTTATGTCATTATTGCCCGCAATGACGGCCCCAGTGATGCCGAAAAAGTTATTGTTAAAGATATTTTCCCACCTGAGTTTTCCACTGTTAGTTATGAATGTTTTCCGGTTAATGGTGCATCATGTCGGTCAGGTCAAGTCTATCAGGGCAATGTTAACGAAGTTGTTGATTTACCGGCCGGTTCTCAGGTGGAAATTATCGCCACCGGTCAGTTACGACCAGATGCCATCGGTTTATTGTCAAATACCGCCACGGTGATGTCTTCGATGTTGCCTGATTATGCCATCAGTGATCCAAATATGGACAATAATGCTGCCACGGATAACAACACCTTACTGGCACCGGCAGTCGACTTAGTGGTCACAAAAGACAATGGCCTCACTGAGGTTATTCCCGGAACACAAGTGACCTATGAAATCATTGTCCGCAATGAAAATACCTCTCACGTCAGCAGTAATCCGGCTGTATTACCTTCAGATGCTCGGCAGGTACTTGTTACTGATATCGCACCTGAGTCCATCAGTGATATCAGTTGGACATGTTCAGCCTATCCTGAGGTCGGTTTGTTAGAACCCGGTGAAGGTCTGACTGATTTTGTTTACTATCAAGATTTAGACAGCTATGCAGATGTTGTTGTCACGGTCAACGGAGCCGCTGCGTATGCCTTAGGACAGCTTGGTACAAATACGGTTCTAATCAGCTACGAACGTGATTCTCGTGATGGTGAATTGATTGAGGTTCAGCGTATTCTAAGCAGCGACAGTGGTATCAATGGTCTGGTTGGCGGCAATCAATTGGCTCTTAGTCACGATCAGCGTCACCTGTATGTCAGCTCACCGGTGGATGATGCCTTATTGACCTTTTCAATAAATGCTGCTGGTGAGTTAAATTTTGAGCAAGTTTTAATCGATGGCGTTTCCGGTGTCAACGGTTTAGGTGGTGTCGCAGATATTTTAATCTCAGCGGATGATCGCTTTATATATGCCGCCGGTTCATTTGACGACGGTATTGGCATTTTTAGTCGTTCTTTATCAACAGGGTTGCTAACACAACAAGGCTTTATTACCGGAACTGAGGGGCTCAATGGGGTGCAATATTTGGCTCTACATGGTAATGGTCAACTCTTGTTTGCCACCGCTGAACTGAATGAGTCATTAGCCGCATTTGAACGTAATCACAGTGATGGTTTATTAACACCAAAAGCGGTTATTCAGAATTTCCAATTGCCACAAGGTGGTTTATTACAACCCACTGACATCACAACCCTAGATAATAGGGTACTGGTAACAGATGGCAGTGGAAATCAGTTGACTGTATTTAATTACGAGGGTGATACAGACCAATGGTCAGTTGATCAACAGCTGGCATTGCCTAACGCGTCCAATCCATCGGCTGTTGTCACAGCCCATCAAGGTCAACAGGTTTATCTGGCTTCGGCGGGATTAGAAGCGGTGAGTTTACACCCATGGCGATTGGATAACTATCAATCCGCTTCAGCCACTTATGATTCCACTGATAGTGCCGGATTAGTATCAGTACAACGTTTAGTGCTATCTAGTGACGGCGCCTACATCTATGCTTTTGGTGACAATTTGGTGGTCATGGCTGTGCAAGATGGTTCCAGTTGTAAAGCCTCAGGCAAAGGCCAGTTATCTGATGTCGCTGACATTGTCGCCAATGGTTACATTAGTTATCAATTAACCGGTTGGGTGTTAGATAGTGCCACCGGTCAATTAACAAACTCAGCCACGGCCTTAACCCATGCCGATACCATAGAACTTTATCCTGCTGATAATACTGCCACAGACAGCGATATTTTAGAACCACATAGCGACCTTAGTATTACTAAGGATGATGGCTTAAGCGAAGTGGTGGCCGGAACTGATTTAAGCTATACATTAGATGTATTTAGTACCGGTCCAAGTGCGGTATTCCCGCTTTTAGAAGATGATATTCCAATCTTCCCAGGTAGTCCGGCAGGCATGGAAAGTGGTACGGTTCAGTGGACTTGTGAAGCACCTGATCCAATTGGTTTGAACATTGAATATGACAGCAATGATTTTGTTGTGCTTGATGCACCCACTGCCATGCAAATGAATGGTGCCGGTGATCGATTATTGATAGCCGGTGGTTCACCCGCACGAATTTCATTGTTTGAAAAAACCGCTGCCGGTGAGTTGTTATTATTAGACGAAGTGGTGGAGGGTGATAACTTCGGTGAAGATAACACCTTAACCGGTTTAACAGCTGTTTCTGATATACGTTACGATCAACAAGAAGAATTTGTGTATGTGGCTGATACCCACAGTGATGCCATTTACATCTTTACTTTGGCTCATGATAACTTACAGCTCATCGGACAGGTTAATGCCAATGATGATGGGGTTGTGGGTTTACTTGATCCGGTTAAACTACTAATCACGCCAGATAATTCTGGCATGTATGTGGCCGCCAAAGGATCTCATGCCATCACCGTTTTTAGTCGCCATCAAACCACAGGACAATTGACTTTTGTGGAGCGCGTTAAAGATGGTTTCGGGACCATTGTTCCGGCCAGTAATGTCATCATTGGAATTAATGATTTGGCCATGACTCCCGATGGCCGCTATCTTTACACTGCAGCAGGATTTTCAGATGCCATTGCTATATTTTCTAGAAATCTCAGCAGTCAAGTTTTGACTTTCGAAGCAGTACTACGAACAGGCGATAGTAACAATGGTGGTTCCTTGCCAGCTATGGATGATTTGAATCAGCTTATGCTGAGTCCTAATGCGGCGTTTTTATATGCCTTGTCACCTGGTGCTCAGCGGCTTTTGATATTCAGACAAACCCAGCAAACCGGTGCATTGAGCTATGTTGGAAGTATTGATGGTGCCACCAATAATGGTGGTTCATTAATACTGCCTGCCTCAATAACGCTGTCACCTGACAGTGGCAATTTGTTGTTATCCGATGAAATTGGGGCAGCTATAAACTTATATGAAAGGGATGAAAACAGTGGTTTATTGAGTCGTGTAGATACTTACTTTGCCACGGATGATCCAGGCCTAGCGATGACATCGCCGGAATCCATGGTAACAGATGGTGATTATGTATTCACTTTGAGTCCTAATGATAATACCTTGACAGTATTAAGACTAGTCGCCGAAGCAGACTGTTTAACACCATCAGGTCAGGCAGATAATGTGGCGGTCAATCTTTACATGAAACCAATTTCCTCAGCCCAAACAGTGGTCAATGCCCGTGTGCATCCATCAGCACGTGGTGAAATCATTAATCAAGCCACAATCATTATGCCACCGGGTTCTGTGGAAGATAATCCGATTGATAATTTGGCCGAGGATCGCACTCAAATTATTATTGAAACGGATGTCGCGATTAGCAAGTCAGCACCGTTAGAAATTATCGCCGGTGAAACCATTGAGTACATTATTGTTTTAACCAATTCAGGACCTTCTGATGCCTTGGGCGTCCAGGTTATTGATGACTTAGACAGTCATTTAACTCAGGTTAGTTGGGTCTGCGAAGCCACCGGCCGATCAATATGTCAAACACCCAGTGGCAATGGTGATTTAGCCGAAACCGTTAATGTTACGATTGATGGAACGGTTACCTTTACCGTCAATGCGCTGGTTGATCCTTACTTTACCGGTCAAATAAATAATGGTGTTGAAGCGGTGGTGTTTGAAGAAGGCTTTAATACGGATACTGACTTATCCAATAATACATCAAGTGTCACCACTGATGTCAGACAAGAACTTGATATGTCAGTCACCAAAGAATTGTTGACCAATCCGGTTGTCGCGGGTGAAACAGTTGATTTTGAGATTGTGGTTAGCAACCATGGCCCCAGCGCCAGTGATCAGGTTATGATCATTGATACCCTGATGAATGGGTTGAGTCATGCGTTCTGGACATGTACACCAAGCGGTCTTGCGGTCTGTAATTTAAGTGGTCAAGGTGGATTGAATCAGCTGGTTGATATTCCGCCGGGTGAAAAGGTAACGTATTTAATCAATGCCATGTTAAATGCAGACGCCTTAGGCAGCCTTGAAAACACGGCCAGTATCCAAGTACCGAACCCCGTGGTTGACGTTGATTTAAACAATAACAGTGATTCAATATCAGCTGCCATTACGCAACTGGCTGATGTTGAAGTTCAGATTACAGACAACATTGATCCTTTTGATCCGGATTCATCACAACGATTGATTTATAACTTGAAATTGTTAAATCACGGACCATCAACGGCACGAGATGTTTATAGTATCAGTACGATACCTGCTCTACAGGATGATATTTTAATTGTCGCACCGGGAAACAGTTGTCAGTTAAATACAGGTCAATTGATATGTGTTGTTGATGAGTTGGCTGTAGATGATTTCACAAGCACAGATGCCAGCATGTTGTTACTGGCGACCGCACCTGGGCAAGTTGTATTTGAAAGTGAAGTCAGCTCAGCTTATGCGGATCCTTATCTGATGAATAATGAGGCCATTGAAACCACAGATTTAATCTCAGGTATCGATGTGAGAATACAAAAGACCAATAATTTAGAAATTGTGGAACCGGGGGCTTGGGTTGAATACCAAATTACTGTCGATAACATCGGTTCAGTTGATGCCGGTGATGTCATCATTTCTGAGAATTTACCGGCCGGATTGATTCATGCCAGTTGGCAGTGCCAAGCTTATGGCGATGCAATCTGTATTAATGTCAATGAGACTGCAATAACAGGTGGCGCAAATCTACCTGCCGGTACTGCAGTTGTCTTTAGCTTAAAAGCGCAAGTTGATCCGGCGTTGGCTTACACATCTGAAACTGAAGTGGTTAATGAAGTGACTGTACAACTGGTTTCAGGCACTGAAACTTCATTGACAAATAATATCGCTAAGGATATTGATGCCTTAATTCTCTATATTTTCAAAAATGGTTTTGAGCAGGTGATACCATGAAAAAACAGTACATTGTCGTGGCCGCTTTGATGATTATTTCAGGTGCAGCAGGTTGGTTTTTATCCAGCATTAATTGGTCAACAGGCACACCTGAAATAAATGATAAGGTGTTGGCGGTGATTAATGATTCAGTTATTACGGAAGATGATTTCTTGACGCAAATGAAATTACGTGGAGGCAAAAATGCCGGCCAATACCACGACATCAAACAAAAACAAGTATTATTGGAATACTTGATCAATCAAAAGTTATTGATGAGTAAAGCTTTACAGTCAGGTACCGACCAAGATCCTTTGGTACAAAAAATTTATCAACAGACTGTTATTGATAAGTTTTTAGAGGCCGGGCTCAATGACGAATTAACCAAGATAAATGTGACCACGGCTGAAGTCGAACGCTATTTTGAAGAACATAAAAATAGTTATAACCGTCCGGCCAGACGTCGAGGTGCCATTATTTTCAAAAAAACATCCGACGATATGACGAATGCCAATAAACAAGCACTAAAAGATGAACTGTTAGCGGTCAAACAAGCAGCAATTCAGCTGCCTTCACACCAAACACACTTTGGAGAATTAGCGCGAATTCATTCAGATGACCGTGCCTCAATGTATCAGGGTGGCGTTATCGGCTGGCTGATTGAAAGTCCTAACAGAGCCTATAAGTGGCCACAAGCGGTCACAGATACACTTTTTAGTTTGTCTGAAAATGGAGCCTTATCCGATATTGTTGAGACCGATAAAGGTTATTATTTGGTGCGTTTAGTGGGCGCTGAAAATACCAAAGAAACTGAGTTTAAGCTCATCGCCAGCGGTATTAAGCAGAAGATATTATCAGACAAACAAGCGGCTGCCAAAAAAGCATTTTTAGCAGAGATACAAGCCAATGCCCACATTGAAATAAATGAGGCATTATTGCAATCCATTAATCCCATTAATCCAGAGCCGAAAGATGACAGCAACCAACCACCGGCTATGCCCGTTCAAGCAGGAGTTCAACCATGAATAATTACCGCAATAAAATAGTTAATTCTCATAAGCAGGCTTGGTTGAGCATTTATGTCATTTCTGCGGTTTTGATATTGAGCTTTGGTACATTTCAAACCGGTCATGCTGGCATTGCAACGGTTACTCAAACCATCGAATTAGAACCTGGTTGGAATGCAGTATATCTAGAAATACAGCCACAAAATAACAAAATTGAAAGTATTTTTTCGGGTATTCCTGTGGCCAGTGTTTGGCGATGGATCCCTGAAAAATTGGGTCGGGATTTTATTGTAAATCCGGCGGAAGGGTTACTCAATTTAGAAGGTTGGTACGGTTACTTTCCTGAACCTAAACCTGAAGCATTCCTTTCAAATTTATACACCTTATCAGCCAATACCGCTTATTTAATCAAGTTAGAAGGGTCTGTAGCAAAAACCATTGAAATAAGCGGCCAACCTAAGTTTGTTAAGAAAAATTGGCGCACCAACGGCTTTACTCTAACAGGCTTTCCTCTGGTGAAAGGAAGTGAGCCCAGTTTTGGTGACTTTTTTGCCAATTCTTCAGCCCATCAGGGTCAACCCATTTATAAGCTAAATCCACAAGGTGTATGGGAGGCAGTTTCTGATCCATACCTTGAACGTATGAAGTCAGGAGAAGCTTATTGGTTCTACACAAATGGCACTTCACGTTATCAGGGTATGATTAATTTAACCATCCAGCAAGGTGAATCTATGGAATATAAAGAAGCCTTTACTGAAATGGATTTGGTGCTTAGTAACTTAAGTGACGTTACCAATTTTGTAAGCTTAAACCGCTTAGAAGGTTCTTCTCTACCGATGAAATTTTTAAATGAAGACTTAGAAACCGGAGAAATAGCCTGGCCTGATTTACCCATGACCAAAGTTTACGAGATGCAACCGGGCGAAGATTTGGTGGTGACATTGGCTGTCGATCGATTGTCTTTTGTTGAGCAACGCATGGAGCAGGTATTTTCTATAACCAATGAACAAGGTGCAAAGGTTTTGCTGCATGCCGGTGGCAACACCATGCAACCTCTGGTTTTACCTTCAGGCAGCAATCAGCGTGGCACCCTAAAGTCTAATAGCAGTCAAAATTCTTATGCCGGATTATGGGTAGGGACTGTTCGAGTCAACGCGGTCAGCCAAGCACAATCAGGCGGGGTCAACCCTTTACCTGTGGGGAAGCCATTTTCACTACGTGTTTTGATGCATGTTGATGCCACCGGGCGGGTGAAGTTAATTAAAAACATCGTTCAAATGTGGGAGGAGGGCACCTATCGGGTGAGTCCGAAAAACCCGGATTTATTAGAAG
Source organism: Marinicella gelatinilytica (assembly GCF_026410405.1). Taxonomy (GTDB): domain Bacteria; phylum Pseudomonadota; class Gammaproteobacteria; order Xanthomonadales; family Marinicellaceae; genus Marinicella; species Marinicella gelatinilytica. The sequence continues at coordinate 19,276 of NZ_JAPMLN010000001.1, forward strand.
TGGATGTCCCCGGGCGATACGTGTTGTTGACCCGGGATGAATTGATTCCAAATTATTCCGGGGTAACACGACGAAGTGGTCAATCGGCCGGCATCCGTTATAGCACAGTGGCCTATGATTTCAATGGGCCTGATATTGAAATGAACGGTGATTTTTCAATGAATAATCAAGTCAATGTCAGTCTCTTGATTGATCCTGATATGCCGACCAACCCTTTTCGTCACAAATTCCATCCTGACCATGATAATTTAGATGCCCAATATTTAAATTACAAACAAGAAGCCTTTCAGGTCACACGTGAAATGGAGTTCGTATTTGGAACCAATAATCCACAATATCCGGATGTTGCTAATCCGCCCGGTTGGGGCGTGAATCTAATGGGTGGGACGTATCGAGAGACGCTCACCGGGTTACACAAAAACGCCATTTTTGTCAGTGGTGACTTTCGGGTCACACGGGTCTCTTCAACTGCGATTTTAAATCAGTAAGGTGATAACAATGTTTAATCAAAAAAAGCTTATGAAAAAATCAGTGTTCAGTCTTTGCGCTCTACTTATGCTGTTGTTAACACCTGTTTCTCAAGCTGCCTGGCCGAATGGTGGTGGTGGCGCTGGATATGATAATGCGGTTGCCATTGAGACATCTGCATCTGGGAATACCTATGTTTTGGGTCAGTTCGAGGGCACTGCTTATTTTGGTGACTTTGAACTAAATAGCGCGGGTCTAAAAGACATTTATTTACTTAAAGTTAAATCAAATGGTGATATTGAGTGGGCCATTAAGGCTGGAGGCTCTTCGCAGGACACGCCCACAGCTTTAGCTGTTGATGAGGCTGATAATATTTACATCGTTGGTTCTTATTATGGCGTGGCTTTTTTTGGGGTTGATGATTTATCAACATCTACTAATCAAAATGGATTTGTCAGTAAAATTAATGCCGATGGTGAATTTAAATGGACTAAGAATGTCGGAACTTCAGGGCGCGAGTTAGTGGTTACGGACGTTGATCTGATCGCAGGTGATAATGCTGTCATTCCGCCGGTTGAAGGATCTGTAATTATTGGTGGTTACTATAAAACTCATGCCACCTTTGGAAATGCAGCGGGATCACCATTAAGCTATACGCCTAATACCAATTTGCACTCAGATTTATTTATTGCCAGATTAGAGCAGGATGGTGACTGGCAGTGGGTGAGAAACCGGGGTAATAATTCAACTTATGCTGAAAAATTAAATCATATGGAAGTCGCCAGTAATGGTCGGGTTTATGCCTTTGCTAAAACCAATCAAACCCAAGTTGACTATTTTGAGAATTTTTCATCAACAGCGCAAAATACAATTCCATCAGGTTGGAACAGCGATGTAGTCGGTAGTTGCAAACATGGTGTCTGGCCTCATAAGTTACCAGGTAATCACAGTCCTAAGTTAGAATTTGCCGGCGCTAATGAGATTAATTCTCAGGCACCTGTTCTCAACACGAGTGGGCTTGATCATATTGAAGTGTCATTTGATTTATGGGAGGGCAGAGATGCTTATGAGGGCAGTGAAGATCCTGATGGTGGCGAAAATCTTGAAATTTATTACCTCAACAGCTCAGGTGTACGTAAACAACTAGATGTCTTTGAAGGCGGTCCTCCAAGATCTATCGAATCGTTGTCATATGTGTTGCCAGCAGATGCTGCACACAATGGTTTTCGCGTGGTTTTTAAATACACGGGGGGGTCTCTGGATTGTTATGATTACTGGCATATTGATAATTTGAAGGTTGTGGGCAGCTATCAACAAAATATTGCCTTTCAGGTGAGTTCGACATTGAGTACGCCACAGGTTGGCCCAGCCACTAATTTACCATTAGGTATTGAAATTAATGATGTGGCCTACAATGATGCCACCAGTCGTTTGATTTTGTCAGCCACTAATAAACAAAGCAATCTGAATTATTGTGGGTTCCAGTCGCAGATTAAGCGTGGTGCTTTTGTGGCCAGTTTAAACATGTCTATGACACCCGCTTTCAATTGCGAATGGGTGGCGCATGCCCAAAATGACAGTGAGTCTCAAGCTGGTGGATTAACATTAGATAGTGAAGGACGTATTTACCAAATAGGTACATTTAAAGGTACGCTGGAATTTAATCCTGTTGATAACCAGTGTTTAGGCAATAGTCAGACCACAGGCCCCGAAACACTGGTTAGTCATGACAATACAGATGATGTATTTTTGGTTTCATACCAAACCAATGGTGTCCAGTGCTGGGCTACCGGCGGTGATAGATTTGATGCCAGTGATTCCTACCCGGCGATTATTGGAGAAATTGAACAGGAGCAAGGTATAGACATCAGTACCGATGGTTTATCAGCGCTATACATTACGGGTAATTTTAAATCCAGTATATTGTTTGGTGAGGTCATGCGCTTTAACGGCCAAGGCAAGACCGATATGTTTGTCACCAGTTGGGGCTTAGATGGCAGACCTTTTCAGGTGGAATCCTGGCCGGTAGGCGTGCCGTTAACAGCACCTGCCAATGCCTACCTTGAAAGCGCCACATTATTACCTGATTTTTATAGGGACGGTGTCAAAATCGATGCCTTAACAGAAAAATTATTTTATTGGGCTCAGCCGATACCCGGGCAACCCAAAGGCAGATTAATTCCGCTACAACCTTTCACTGAAATAGAAGTGCATTGGCGAGTCAGTAGCGTGGCACAAAATGAAAATCGTGTGATTACCATTGGTGGTGCTAACTGGCCCAATGAGTCTTGTAGTGACAGTGTTATCTCAAACTGTTATCAAGTTCATGTATCCGGTGCTCCGGTAGAAATTGAACCGGCCTCTGGCGATTCGTTATTTTTTGAATTGGCTTATGCCGGCGGGGCTGCACAAATTAATAATCGTGTGTTTAATAATGTTACCTCGGGATTTTCCACCTTAACTTATTTTAATGGACCTACGCCTGATCCCAGTCAATATTCTGTCAGTGTTGAGGTTGTCAGAACATTACCATTTAGTGCGACACCTAAGTTTGAAGATAATAAGGCCGCCACCATCGGCACCAAAGTCACCGATTCATATCACAATGAAATCGGTCGCAGCGGTTATGTCGTTAATGAGTTGGCTTTCTATGATGGTGTGGGCACCAGTGCTGCTTATAGTCGTGCGGCAAGAACCGGGAACATTATTCCGGTTAACCGAGTTGCTTCATCAAGACCACAAGATGTTGGCCGATCTTTGGTTGTTGCCTGGTATCATAATAATTATCGAGGTGTATATTGGCCTGATAAGCCGGTTCGGTATAATCCGCAATGGCCCTTTGACCCTGATAAGATTATTATCGCCAGTGAACAAGGTGGCGAAGTATTGGGGCAATTACCATTAGATTCTCAATTGTTTCCATCGGTCAGGCTTTATATACAAGATGATCCGAATTTACCGGGTTATAACCCCAATGATGAACACGCATTGTTTGCGCCGTCAAACACCGGTAGTGGTCATGAAGCTATTTTTGCATTACGATCGGATTTCGGCAGTCAGTTGGTGGGCGATGAAAATGCCGCTTCAGACCCCTATGTTATGGTCAAATACTATGATGAAGTTAGCCAAGAATGGCGTTTTCGGGTATATGAGGTATTGGCAACGGGAGCCGGCTTTAATCAGTTTAATTATACAGGAACTGCGGCCACCACAGTGGCACCACCTTATCCGGTTAAGTTGTTGCCAAGTTGTGGCGAAAGTCGTGCAGTAGGACAGGCTTTCGGTGAACAACCGCCACCCCCATTTTTCCAAGATTATAAAAACCAGATGTGGGCTAAATCTGCGGGCAGTGGTGCTTTAATGTACTATTATCCCTTACAGCCTGGTTATTTCTATGATCTGGATAATAATGACATTCAAGATGATGTTAATAATGATGGAACCCCTGATTTAGATGGTACTTGCGTGCCCTGGTTGGCGAGATTGTCAACGGCTGAGGGCGGTTCTGCTAATCCAACATCCCCCATTGAAGTCAGTTATAACATTACCTGGCCATCTGACGTTCCCCAATTGGTTATTGGTGAAACACTATTGACACCGAAGCGCGGGTTGCCTGATATTAAAAACCAAGCTGCCGTTGAAGTGGTTTATGATGACTTTTATAGCCAGCAAAGCGATCCTTTACCGACCGATACCCTGGCGCAAATGATTGATCCATTGTCGCCACGTTTTGTTCGTTTGGCAGCCATTCCTACTGAGATTGCCAGTGAACAGCAAACTGATGGCAAAAAAGCCATTTTAGGCTCTGCTGACGGCACCATCAAACTGCCGGCTTCTGTCAAAAAGCGGTTGTCGTTTGATCCGCTTAATCAGCGATTAACCTTGGTGGGTTTGTTTAATGAAACCGGTGCCGGAGAACCACTTTTGGTGCCTAATGTGTTGTCAAAGAATGATCGGCTTGTGTTAAAGAAACTTAATGGTGGTGATGGCAGCGAAGAATCCTCATTTAACGGCAATTGTGCGACTGTTGGTTGTAGTTGGGACCAAGCTGTGGAAGCTTTATTCCGGTATTCACGTAATTCTAATGGTATAGTAGAAATTTGTACATCCTCAATCATTCAAGATGGCCAGCGTATTTGTCAGGCCAGTCGCCCGGTTAGTCCGGACGATGTTTTGATTGGTTTCCAAGACAGTAATAACGATTTTGTCCTTGAACCTTATCAAGCGGTGGGTGTGGCCGGTGCTTTAACCGCCGGAAATTCTCAGGGTAGTGGTTTTATGACGGTGGCCTTTAACAATGATCCGGGTTTGAATCCTTTACCGGTTAGTTTGAATGTTATTCGCGTTGACTGTTTGGTTTATCCAGAACCACCGGTAACACCGGACTTAATAAAAACCTACCAGGGTCAATTAAATGTTATTGCACCTGAAAATATATTTGATGAGCAAATCGTCTTGCGTCACAGTGGCGATTTTGGTGGCAATCCTGATTCTCTTGAGTTTGAATGGTTTTTCCATCCGGATGAGGACGGCACACCTCCGCAACCCTTGCCAAACCCTGAAAGCGGTCAACTGAATGGATGGATTAAATATTCTGTGCCCAATGCCATGGGTGCTAATGAAATCACCATTTCCGGTGCCAATATTCAAACTTTATCTGATAACTGGTATGTGGCCAGGTATCGTGGTCTGCCGGCGTGTAATAACACGTCTGATTGGAGTTTATGGGCTGGTCAACCGGGTGGCACGCCGTTAAATGAGCGAGCGCAATTGGCCGAAGGTTGGGTTAAGCGGGTTTTAAATCGGTTAAATCCATTTGAAGCACGGGTGCAAAATTTCGCACAAGCGGCAACCAATAATTATGCCAGTATGCTGATTCAGCTCGGTGAACGTTACGAAGGTGATATTGCCATGAATAACGATCCAAATAACCTGAACAACATAGGATTAATCGAGGCTTATACCACGGTCATGAATCGTGCCATGGATTTGAGTGTTGATGCCACGCCTCCGGTTAATTATCCGCCGGCCAATAAGGCCATTTTACAGGTGGCTTCACGTTTGGTGGATTTTTATACCTTATTAGGTAATGAGGCCTATGCAGATGCCCAAGACCCCATGATTGGTATATCCAGTGATGGTGGTACCATGACCATTGCCAGCACTTTATTTAATTTCCAGAACCAACTGGATTCTTTACTCAGTGAAGAATTGGTGCTGTTACGTGGCCGTGATGATTCACAAGGACCGGTGTCAGCTAATCCGGTCTATAACAGACTGTACTGGAATTTCACAACCGGAGACGGTGAGGTGGCTTATGCTTTGAGTTACAATATTTCAGATCAGGATGATTCAGGGATATTGGATGAATATGATGCTCGGATTCAATTCCCACAAGGTCATGGTGATGCTTGGGGACATTATTTGACCGCCATGGATGTTTACTACAATTTGTTAAGACACCCATTTTATTCCTGGGGTACCACCACCGAAGCAATTACCATTGCAGGGGTACCCAATCAAGTGGACTTTCTTGATGAACGGCAATTTGTAGAAACAGCGGCCGCCAAGGCGCGCACCGGTTCTGAAATTGTACAATTAACTTATCGTTATGCCTATGTGGAAGATCCGGCGGGTCAATACCAAGGTTACGTTGACAGTGATGTTGATCGTGCTTGGGGTGTTAGTGGTTGGGCCAGACGGTCGGGTAGTGGTGCTTATTTTGATTGGGTGACTGCGAACGCCATTATTCCTGATGAAGATAATAATCCTGATCATCAAGGAATAGAGGTTATTAAACGCTCTAATATATTGGATCTCAATGAAATCATTGCCAGTTATAACAATATTCAGGCACAAATTGATAAGGCTGATCGAGGTCTGAATCCATTGGGCTTGGCCTCCGGCGTGGTGCCTTTTGATATTGATCCTGATGCCGTTAGTAATGGTGAAACCCATTTTGAGCAAGTTTATGCGCGTGCCATCGAGGCCATAGATAGCTTGGTGGATGTCTGGGACTTCGCCAACCAAATCACCAACTTAATGCGTCAAAATCAAGACGGCGTCGAAGAAATTGCCCGTGATTCCAGAGCCACTGAAAATGATTTTAATAACCAATTAATTGAAATCTTTGGTATGCCATATGAAGATGATATCGGCCCCGGCGGCACTTATCCCGCTGGTTACAGTGGTCCTGATATGTATCATTATATGTACATTGATGCACCTGCTTTAGCCGGTACGGAGTTTGACTTTAGTTGTACTGAAAGTAACGCTAACGGTGATTGTGTCGGGTATGATCCAAACAACAATAAAGTCGGTGTGGTGAAAGAATTCACCGGATCCTTTAGTCCGGTTGCCGGAGGAATTAACTTTTTCGATATGGGACCGGCACCCATCAATGCGCCACCTGCGCGTAGTCCTCAATGCGCTAATAATCCATTGGGTAAAGGTTGTGCCTTGGGTGAGTTAAATGTAGATGATTCCCTTGATGTGAAATATCGAACAGTTGAATCAGCTGATTTGGGTTTTGCATTTGCAAAACCACCTGAATGGACCACATCTCGTCGTGCAGTTGGTCGTTTGCAAGAAATTCAGCAAGAAATGGTGATGGCTCGTGTAGCCGTCAGACAAGCTTTAATTGATTACGATATATTACGTCAAGATATCCAAGATAGTATCGATGGATTAGAAGCGACATTCAATATCAGCGAAAGTAATATTGATATTCAAAACCAGGCGTCTGCAACAATTAAAGGTTTACAGGCAACAACCTTTACTTTGGAAAAAATTGCTGCTGTTGGTCACTTTGCGGCGGAAGTCATCGATACTTCATTCGAGAATACGGCGGAATGTATACCCAGGAACATGATAGCCGGTTTAGCTGCCGGTGGTGACGTTGCATCCGGTGCCGTATGTTCCATTAATTTCGGTGGTGATGCCACAGCGTTTGCCATTGATAAAGTGGCTGACGGTCTAGAGCAAGTGGCCAGTATGACTGACTACGCCGCTGAATTGGTTGGCAATGCCGCTGAAACAGAGGTAATACTCAATGAAACGGCTTTGGACTTATATGATGCCTCAGGTGAAATTTCAGCTTTATTACGACAAGAGCCTGCTTTGCGTGCTGAAATATATGCCCGTGCTGAGGCCGCGAAACAGTTGATTGGTCAGTACAATACGGCTCTGAGTGATGGTCTCGAGGTCTTTGAGCAATTGGTCTCATTCCGTAGAAAAGGGGCGGCAGAAGTTCAAGAGTATCGTTATGAAGATATGGCATTTCGAATTTTCCGTAACGATGCCTTACAGAAATACCGGGCGGCTTTTGATAATGCTGCGCGATATGTCTATATGGCAGCCAAGGCCTATGATTATGACACCAATCTATTGGGTTCTGATGCCCAGTCAGGGCAGGGCTTTTTAACCGATATCATCCGTGAACGGAGTATCGGACAAATAGTTCGTCGCGAACCACTTGTGGGATCTAAAGGGTTATCTGATCCAATGGCCCGTATGAAGCTTAATTTTGATGTCTTAAAAGGTCAAATGGGCTTCAATAATCCACAAATTGAAACCAATCGTTTCTCGTTACGTTATGAGTTATTCCGAGTGCCCAAAGATGATAGCAGTGATGAAACCTGGCGACAAATATTGGCCGATCATCGGGTCGATAATTTATGGGATTTACCTGAATTCAGACGCTTTGCCCGTCCTTTTGCGCCGGAAAGTGCCGGTCCGCAGCCTGGTATTGTTATTACTTTTGATAGTAACGTCTTATTTGGACTGAACTTTTTTGGCAATAAATTAGGTCCCGGTGACAGTGCCTATGATGCCAGTCAGTTCAGTACCCGTGTGCGCGGAGTGGGGACTTGGTTTGAAGATTATACCGGACTGTCTTTATCGAATACCCCTCGCATGTATCTATTCCCAGTGGGTGCAGATATTCTTAGATCACCATCGGCCAACGATTTTAGTATGCGAGAGTGGCAAATTGTGGATCAAAAAATTCCGGTACCATTGCCTTTGGGCTCTGGGGATTTAGATGCCTTTGATTGGTTACCCATTATTGATAACCAAATTGGTAATAGTACTGATATTCGCCGCTTTTCACAATACCGAGCGCACCATTTCAGTGAACCTTTTGATGGTGGTGAAATTATTTCCAGTTCGCGTTTAATAGGCCGCTCTGTATGGAACCGTAAGTGGATGATGATTATTCCCGGCGCCAGTTTCCTTAACGACCCCAATGAAGGATTAGATACTTTTATCGAGGGTAATTTAATTCAGGGTAGCGGGGGTGATCGCGATGGCAATGGGGTCAGTGACATTCACCTGTTCTTTACAACCTACTCATACTCAGGAAATTAATTATGAATAAGCAATTAATGATAAAAATCGCGCTGTTTGTATGTTTAATATCTTTCAGTGTAGAAAAAATTGAGGCCAAACTGTCTCAGCCTGATTATGTGCTTTATGGAACTGCCACATGGTTTGGTGGTCCTTTGGCAGTGGAATCTGAGATTTCATTGTATTTAGAAAACCAACTGTTGACAGTTACAAAATATTCCATGGGTACCGTAGATGCTTTGAACGGGTTATATGCGCTACGTGTGCCGATGGATAGTTTGGATCCGCGCAGTTATGGTAAGGCGCGTCCAGGCGACCCTGCGACTATTTTTATCAATGGTAAAAAAGTGGCTGAAATAATAATAGGTGAATATGGTGTTGCAGAACGTTTGGACATTGATCCAAGTAATTTAGCCGGTGACCAGTCGGTGGTTAACATCATGGACGGTCAAATCAAGGAAGGGGATTCCGGTCAAACGGATGTTATGCTAACCCTGACTTTATCAAAAGCATCAACTGAGTTGGTAACAGTTGATTGGACAACCTTAGAACAAACAGTTGCAAATGCGGCGCAGGGTGGTGAAGCGTGTGACTTTGATGTAGACTTTATCCATTCAAATGGAACTGTTGAGTTTGCCATTGGTGCTACAACCACTTTTGTTTCAGTTCCAATTTGTGGTGACTCAATAATTGAACCCAGTGAAACTTTTGAAGTGTTTATTAATAACTCGCAAAATGCCATGACTCAATTTGATAGAGCCATAGCGACCATTCTTGATGATGATGGTCAGCCTCAGTTGAGGGGGTTTGATCAAGTCATCTTTGAACCTGAAAGTGGGATGATAACGCAGTCGTTTAATGTTAAATTATCACGTGCTTATGAACAAAATGTCACCGTCAATTACATGACCCAAGCCGTTTCAGCGACTCCTGGTAGTGATTTTATACCCGTTTCAGGGATGCTGACCATTCCGGCAGGTGATCAAGAAGCATTTATTAATATCGATGTTTTGGCAGATAATGATGATGAAGGGATTGAGGTATTTCGTCTGGTGTTAAGTGAACCAGTAAACGCCACTTTAGTCAATAACCCGATGACGGCTTTTATTATGGATGCCAATCGAGACGAACAAACCAAACCGGATCAAGATCGAGGTGTTAATAATCAAGATGTACCGGCATTAACCAGTCCCACAGATGTGGTTTTCGCACCTAATGCTCATGATGTTTATGTGGGTACTTTGTTCCAGGGTGGTCATATTGTTCATTTGGGCTTTGATAACGGTCGTCTGCCTTTAAAACAGGTCATTAATAACCAATTAGTTGGTTTTGAATCGGCTTTATTAAACAAAATTAGAGACGTAAAAATGGCCGCTGACGGCACAACGTTGTATGTTGCAGCCAGTGGCGATCACGCCATTAATGTCTTCAGTCGGGATACGCAAACGGGTCAGCTTAGTTTGCTACAAGTAATTGAAAATGGCAGTCCAGATGATATGGGATTAGGAGAAGTTTATGCCATGGCATTGAGTCCTGGTGGTGCTCACTTATATGCTGTTGGAAGTTTATCTGATTCTGTGGCTGTGTTTGCGGTTGACGCGCTGGATGGTCAACTAAGCTACGTTGAACATGAGACCAATTCGGTTAATGATCCAAGTGATGTTGGACCACCGGTTGTTTTTATGGATCGACCAATAGATATTAAAGTTGCAGCGGATGGTTCTGCTGTATATGTTGCTGCTGACTATTCTTCAGCGCTGGTTGTTTTTGAACGTGATGGTACTGACGGCTCTCTAAATTTTAAAGAGAGTTTTAAATCTGGTGTCAATGGTGTTCAAAATTTAGGTGGTGCAGCTGCCTTGTGGGCCACCAATGATAATGAAAATGTTTATGTCGTGGGTCGTGCAGATAATACTGTGGCCCGTTTTACAGTGAGTGCTTCAGGGCAGTTAAGCTATGCCGATGCAGTGACTCAGGTTGATGCTGATTTTATTGGATTAGATGCGCCGACTGCCATTATGGGTAATGGTGATAACAGTCGAATTTATGCCCTTGGATTTGACGATTCCAGCATGGTTTCATTTAACCGTGATGTGATTGATGGGCATTTAATTTTTGCGGATATTGAACAAGATAATATCAAAGATGTGACAGACTTAGCCGGACCCATTGGTATGGATTTAAGTGCGGACAATCAATGGATATTAGTGGCGGCAGCGATAGACAATGCCATTATGGTTTTTAGAACACATCTTAATGATCTTATCTTTGATGATGGTTTTGAGGAACAGCCTTAAACTTAATTTTAAGCATTTGAGTTATAAAGCCGATTGTTATAACGATAAACTTTCGGCTTTTTTTATGTATTCAATGAAGCTTTTACAAATGTAACGTGTAAAATGTTGGTTTTGCCGTTGTATAACGCTATGAATGACCAACAACTGCCCGATCTGAATATTTTACGAGAACAAATTGATGGCATAGATGCACAAATTCAGTCGTTAATAGCACAACGTGCCGGAATTGCCAATCAGGTGGCGGCCAGTAAACGTAGTGATAAGAATGCCATTTATTACCGACCGGAAAGAGAATCACAGGTGTTAAGAGCGGTCAAAGCCCGAAATAAAGGGCCTTTATCAGATGAGGTTTTGGTGCGACTTTTTCGTGAAATCATGTCAGCCTGTTTGGCTCAGCAAAAACCCCTCAACATTGCTTTTTTAGGACCGGAAGGCACTTTTTCAGAAATGGCCACCTACCGCTATTTTGGTCATTCAGTACAAGCCATGCCTGAAGCCAGTATTGATCAGGTTTTTTCGGAAGTGGAAGCCGGAGTGGCTGATTTTGGGGTGGTGCCGGTGGAAAACTCCACGGAAGGGGCTGTTAACAGCACTTTGGATATGTTTTTATCCTCGCCTTTAAAAATTTGTGGTGAAATTGATTTGCCGATACATCATTATCTGATGAGCAAGCAGGAAAAGCTTAGCCAGGTTAAGGTTATTTTCTCTCATCGACAATCCTTAGCCCAGTGTCGCGCTTGGCTGAAAGCCAACGCACCGGATATTGAGACGGTTGCGGTATCAAGCAATGCAGAAGCGGCACGTCGAGCCGCTTATAGTGAATACGCCGCAGCCATTGCCGGACAAGCCACTGCGGCAATTTATGGTTTGTATATATTGCATCAGGAAATTGAAGACCAGGCCGATAATGCCACTCGGTTTTTAATCATTGGTCGACAATTATTGGCTGCCAGTGGTGACGATAAGACCTCCTTAATGATTGCAGCTAAAGATGAACCCGGATTGTTATATCATATTTTAAGACCGATGAATGAGCAGGGCGTCAGTATGACTCGCATAGAGTCAAGACCCTCAAAAAGAGGGCGGTGGGATTATGTGTTCTTTATAGATATGGAAGGTCATGTTGACGATGAGCCGATTGTCAAAACATTGAAAGAAATACAGCGTTTTACCCAACATGTTAAAGTACTGGGCTCTTATCCTAAGTCTGTCTGAACGAATGCGCTGTGGATGCAATAAAAACATGATTACTGTATAATGGCGCACGCTCTGAGGAGCGTTAACCCGAATATAAACAGACTTATTCAAAAGGCCCATAAGTGACCCGATGGTCAATCTTCTGGGGGACACCCGATGATTTTTTATAAAAAATCTTTCACATAATCAAGCGCAAGCCCTAATAAGGCTTGGGTCATGAGGAAATAGTATGAATATTTTTGAAACCATTGATAAAACTGAACACGAACAAGTTGTTTTTTGTCATAACAAGGATGTTGGTTTAAAAGCCATTATTGCCATTCACAACACCGTTTTAGGCCCGGCTTTAGGTGGCTTACGTATGTGGCCTTACAAAACTGAACAAGAAGCGGTCAAAGATGTACTGCGTTTATCCAGAGGAATGACGTACAAAGCTTCGGTCTCCGGATTAAATTTGGGTGGCGGTAAAGCCATTATCATCGGAGATCCAAAGAAGGATAAATCAGAAGAATTGTTCCGTGCTTTTGGACGTTTTATCAATTCCTTAGGTGGTCGTTATATCACTGCTGAAGATGTGGGTATAGACGTTAACGACATGGAATATGTTTTTCAAGAAACCAAAAATGTGGTGGGAGTTCATCAGGTTCATGGTGGTAGCGGTGATCCATCACCATTCACAGCCTATGGAACCTACCAAGGCATTAAAGCCAGCTTAGAAAAACGTTATGGTAATCAAAATGTGGGCGATTATAGTTTTGCCGTTCAAGGCGTTGGTCACGTGGGTTTGGAGTTGGTTAAACTGTTACATAAAGATGGTGCTAAAGTTTTTGTGACGGATATTGATAAAGAAGCCGTTCAATTTTGTGTTGATGAGTTGAATTGTGAAGCGGTTGGTTTGGACGATATTTATGATGTTCAAGCAAATGTTTATTCGCCCTGTGCTTTGGGCGGTACAATTAATGACGATACCATTAATCGCCTTAATTTTGATATAGTTTGTGGTAGTGCTAACAATCAATTAGAAGAAAATCACCACGGCGATGAATTAGAATCAAAAGGCATTGTTTATGCCCCTGATTATGCGGTTAATGCCGGTGGTTTAATGAATGTGTCGATAGAATTGGAAGGTTATAACCGTGAGCGTGCATTACGCATGACCCGTAACATTTATTACAACATTAAGCGAATTTTTGATATTGCTGAGCGTGATGGTATTCCTTCATGGAAAGCAGCTGATCGCATGGCTGAGGAGCGCATTGAGAAAATGGGTCGGGTAAAACTACCTTTTATGAGTCAGAATCATGTGCAGTTTTCAGGTCGTACTAAAAACGGGAACCAGTAATGGATTTTGATGTAGCCGTCAGTGAAGAGCTTGAGTTATTGCGAGACACCGTCCGTAAGTTCACTCAGGAAGAAATTACACCGCGAGCTGAGCAAATAGACCGAGATAATTTATTTCCTGCCGATTTATGGCAGAAAATGGGTGATTTGGGTTTGTTGGGTGTAACGGTTCCAGGTGAATACGGTGGTTCTGATTTGGGTTATTTGGCTCATTTGCTGATTATGGAAGAAATTTCTACCGGCTCTGCTTCCGTGGGTTTATCGTATGGGGCGCATTCAAATTTGTGCATTAATAACCTTTATAAGCACGCCACTGAAGAACAACGAGAAAAGTACTTGCCGAAATTATGTTCCGGTGAATATGTGGGGGCTTTGGCCATGAGTGAGCCGGGTGCCGGATCAGATGTGGTGGGCTCCATGAGTTGTCGAGCAGTTAAAGACGGTGAATACTGGGTCGCAAACGGCACTAAAATGTGGATTACTAATGGTCCTGAAGCCGATGTGCTCATTGTCTATATGCGTACCGCCGGAGAAGAAGCCGGCTCTAAGTGTATGACGGCTTTTTTAGTGGAAAAAGGTATGCCCGGTTTTTCCACTGCTCAAAAACTCGACAAACTCGGTATGCGTGGTTCCAATACCTGTGAGCTGGTGTTTGAAGATTGTCGCATTCATGAATCACAAATTTTAGGTGAAGCCAATCAAGCGGTTAGAATTTTAATGTCAGGTTTAAACACTGAGCGCCTGGTGTTATCCGGTGGACCATTAGGCATTATGCGGGCGGCATTAGACGTGACGGTTCCTTATGTCAGTGACCGCAAACAGTTTGGTCGTGATTTGGGTTCGTTTGGTTTAATGCAAGCTAAAATTGGTCAAATGTACAGCCAGTATCAAGCCGCCAAGTATTTTGCTTACGGTATTGCCCGTGATTATGATGCGGGTATTGAGTCCCGTTTAGATCCCGCAGCCTGTTTATATTTTGCATCAACCCGCGCTGTTGATGTGGCATTAGAAGCGATTCAGGCACTGGGTGGAAATGGTTATATTAATGAATACCCAACCGGTCGTTTATTACGTGATGCCAAATTATATGACATTGGCGCCGGTACCAATGAAATTCGTTTAATGCTGATTGGTCGAGAACTCTATCGACAAGCTAAACTTAATTGAGAAAACAGATGACTGAAATAAATCCCCAAGATGTCTATATCGTCCATGCCAAAAGAACCCCAATTGGTTCATTTCAAGGCAGTCTAGGAACAACGCCTTCACCACAATTAGGTGCCGCTGTTATTCGGGCATTAATGTCTGAATCAGGTATCAACACCGCTGATGTTGAAGAGGCCTTAATTGGTTGTGTGTTACCTGCAGGTGTTGGTCAAGCACCAGCCAGACAGGCTGTGTTAGGTGCTGAGATGCCCATGAGTGTGCGTTGTACAACAGTTAATAAAGTGTGCGGTTCTGGTATGAAAACCGTGATGATGGGTTACGACACTGTTAAAGCAGGTTCTGCACAGGTGGTGTTATCCGGGGGCATTGAATCCATGTCAATGGCACCTTATTTGTTGCCAAAAGCACGCAGCGGCTACCGAATGGGACATGCACAAATGCTCGATCATATGTTTTTTGATGGTTTACAAAATCCCTATGATGGCAATATGATGGGCCACTTTGCAGAATCTTGCGCTGATAAGTACAACTATAGTCGTGAAGCACAAGATGAATTTTCCACTGAGTCTGTTAAACGAGCTGTCAAGGCCATTGAAAGTGGCGCTTTTAAAGCTGAAATTGTACCTGTGACTGTTAAACAACGTCGTGATACTGTGGTGGTTGATACTGACGAGGAACCAGGTGGTATCAATTTATCAAAAATCAGTCAATTACGACCGGCATTTAAGCCAGAAGGTGGCACAGTAACAGCCGCCAATGCCTCAAAAATTTCTGATGGCGCATCCATGACCTTGCTGGCCAGTGGTGAATATATCCAACAGAACCAACTGAAACCGATGGCCAAGATTGTTGGTCATACTCAGTTTGCGCAAGCGCCGGAATGGTTTACGACAGCACCTGTAGGTGCCATAGATAATCTTTTGAAAAAGATTAACTGGTCCGTAGAAGATGTTGATTTATTTGAGATAAATGAAGCCTTTGCCGTAGTGACTATGGCCGCCATGGAGGAACTTAATATTCCCCACGATAAAGTCAATGTTAATGGTGGAGCCACCGCCTTAGGACATCCAATCGGTGCTTCAGGAAACCGAATTTTGGTGACTTTATTACATGCTTTAATAAACCGCGGCTTAAAACGTGGTATCGCTTCATTATGTATCGGCGGTGGAGAAGCCACAGCCATAGCTGTTGAGATGTGTGAATGAAAGTAATTGACAGTCAAATCGATGCTTTAAGTGGTGCGTTCTTAGAAAATAATGCTTTTATGACTTCCTTGGTGGATGATTTAAAAACACAATTGGCTAAAACAGCCCAAGGTGGTTCGGAGAAATCTCGAAAAAAGCACCAAGACCGCGATAAACTTTTGGTGCGTGACCGCATTAATTTATTACTCGATCCCGGTAGTCCATTTTTAGAAGTGGCGGCACTGGCGGCACATAATATGTACGACAATGCAGCGCCGGCTGCTGGTATGGTGGCAGGTATTGGTCAGGTTCATGGTCAACAAGTGATGATTGTGGCTAATGATGCCACCGTAAAAGGTGGTACTTATTTTCCAATGACTGTTAAAAAACACTTGCGTGCACAAGAAATTGCGTTAGAAAATCATTTGCCATGCGTTTACTTGGTGGATTCAGGTGGGGCTTTCTTACCTTTGCAGGACGAGGTGTTTCCCGATAAAGAACATTTTGGTCGAATTTTTTATAATCAAGCACAATTATCCGCAAAAAACATACCACAAATAGCTGTGGTCATGGGTTCCTGCACGGCCGGTGGTGCTTATGTGCCGGCGATGTGTGATGAGGCCATCATTGTTAAAGAGCAGGGTACCATTTTCTTGGGTGGTCCGCCTTTGGTAAAAGCCGCCACTGGTGAAGAAGTGGATGCCGAGTCCTTAGGTGGTGCTGAAGTACACTCCAGTGTGTCCGGCGTTACCGACCACTTTGCTGAAAATGATGAACATGCCTTGCAAATGGCGCGTAACGTCTTAAACTTTTTAAACAGACCGAAACAAGATTGGTTAAAGCAACAAGAACCTCGTAAGCCTCTTTATCCGGCACATGAGTTATATGGCATTATTCCGCAAAGTACCCGCACACCTTACGATGTTCATGAAATTATTGCACGTTTAGTGGATGGTTCTGAATTTCAGGCGTTTAAAGCTAAATATGGAACCACGCTGGTGTGTGGTTTTGCTCATATCAATGGCTATCCTGTAGGTATTGTAGCCAATAATGGTATCTTATTTTCGGAATCTGCATTGAAAGGTGCTCATTTTGTTGAATTGTGTAATCAACGCAATATACCTTTGGTATTTTTACAAAACATCAGTGGTTTTATGGTGGGAAAAAAATACGAAAATGAAGGTATCGCCAAGGCCGGTGCTAAAATGGTCACTGCGGTGGCTTGTGCAGCCGTACCTAAATTTACCGTCGTGATAGGGGGGTCTTTCGGAGCCGGAAATTACGCCATGAATGGCCGCGCTTATGGTGGACGTTTTATGTGGATGTGGCCCAACGCCCGAATATCGGTCATGGGCGGTGAGCAAGCCGCTTCAGTATTAGCCACCATAAAACAAGACGCTTATGACAAAGTCGGTAAACAATGGCCAGGTGATGATAAATCAGAATTTACCCAAACCATAAAGCAACAATATGAAGATCAAGGAAACCCCTATTACGCAACAGCTCGGTTGTGGGATGATGGCGTTATTGATCCTGCCGATACCCGCACAGTACTGGCATTAGCCCTTGAGACCAGCTTAAATGCCCCGGTAGAAGATACCCGTTATGGTATTTTTAGAATGTAAGAGACCTTTGAGTAAATCTGGATCGGTTGATAAAGTGATAAAATGCCACCTATCAAGGTGAGAATGTAGTTAATAGTGGTTCTATTGACAAATTTATTGGCATTTTAGCCTTTTTAACTCGATTACGATTCTTACAAAATCTTTGCAAATTAATTCAATTCAATTCAATTATCAGGAGTAACTATGCAATCATTTAAAACCCTCACATTATCTGTTGATAAAACAGGCTTGGCGACTGTGACCATGAACCGTCCTGAGGTTCATAATGCCTTTAATGCGGAGATGATTGCCGAGCTCACCCAATGTTTTCGTCAGTTACATGCCGATAAAACTGTGCGGGTTATTCTGTTACAAGCGGCCGGTAAATCATTCTCCGCAGGTGCAGACATTAATTGGATGAAAGGCATGGTTAATGCCACTCAGGAAGAAAACAAACAAGATTCCCATAAGTTAGCTGAATTACTGCGCACCATTAATTTCTGCAGTAAAACCACTGTGGCTAAAGTCAACGGTTTGGCTTTTGGTGGCGGTGTCGGTTTAATTTGTTGCTGCGATATTGCCATTGCCGAAAATAACGCTAAATTCGGTCTTACAGAAGCTAAATTAGGTTTAGTGGCTGCGGTGATTTCACCATATGTGATTGATGCCATTGGTATGCGAAAAGCCAGACGTTATTTACAAACAGCCGAGGTTTTTGATGCTGAACAAGCCCACAAATTAGGTATCATTTCTGAATTGGTTGACGGTGATGATTTGGACGAAAAAACCCAGGAAATAATCAAAGCCTTGACGAGCACCGGTCCCAATGCCAAGGAAATCAGTAAAAAATTAGTTATGTCGGTGGTCGGCCGCACTGTTGCACAACAGAAAAAAATTGACGAATACACCACTCAGGTGATTGCAGCAGTGCGCGTTTCTGATGAGGGTCAAAAAGGTCTTAAAGCCTTTTTAGAGAAGCAAAAGCCTGATTGGCACTAAGTCAAGTAGTGAGTCTAAACTAAAGTACCAGAATAACATCATTACGGTGCCGATTTGTGGCACTTTGTTGAGTCCTTTTCTCGTTTAAATCATTAAATTATAATTATTCATGCATTGGCAATTAAAAAGATTGCAAAGGCCGTCACAGTTTGTAGAATATAAATAAGTATATCAGCTAAATTTGAAATGGCTTGATATTTTAAAAACCTGTTGTATGAGAATGGTTATGTTGAAAGTGGTGATGATTTTTATGTTGTTTTTTAGTGGTTGGGCAGCAGCACAAAATGATGATGATCAAAAAGACCAACCAGAGGAACAAACCCGACGGCCAAGTTGGTCTTCAGGCTTGCCTGAAAGGCAAAAGGCAGATCCCATTGGAAGACCGGGTTTAAGTAATGAGTTTAAAGATGAACTTACCATTGACCGCTCTGAATTGGGTTTGCAACGGCCTGAAATAAGCATATCTTCCGAGGTAGATGATTCCGCGACTTCTGAAGAAAGTCCAGAGGTGATTGCTGAACCGGAGGAGCAGCCGGCGATTGAACAACAACCTATAGAAGAGTTGCCGGTTGTGGTTGAGGAACCTGTGGTTGAGCCGGAACCAGAGCCAGTAACTTATGAATGGCTTGTTCTGGAACAAGCCGATGTGGAATTCCCAACAAGAGGAATCAGAAATCAAGTGTCCGGTTGGGTTGATGTTGAAGTAACTTTAAACCCGCAGGGTGATGTGGTAAATGCCGAAGCGGTTGCTAATTCAAATGGTGCTGCGATTTATGTGGATTCGGCGGAAAGGTCAATTCGTAATTGGATTTTTCAGGCGCCTCAAGAACAGGGTGTCAATGAGTTGGTCAGCAAAGTCTATCGCATTGATTTTGTACCGCCACCCATTGAACAGGCGGTATCAACACAACCTGAGGTTTCGGTGAGTGAAGAGTTAACAGCGGATAGTGCTTCATCTATAGCAGCCGATGACTATCAGTGGCGTATCTTAAACCAAGTCCCATTAGATTATCCCATGGCTGCCGCCAGAAAACGGTTAGAAGGTTGGGTTGATATATTGGTGACCATTAATGCCGATGGTGAGGTGATTAATCTTGAGGAAGAAAATTATTCATCCCGTGGCCGTGTTTTTGTTGAGCCGGCTAAGGATTCGTTACAACAATGGCAGTTTGAACCACCCAAAAATAGTGGTATTACACAAAATTTAAGCAGAAGCTATCGAATTGAATTTAAACTTTAGTTCTGATCATTCATTAATTCAAGTAAGTGATAGAGAGCGTCTAAAGCTTGTTTAGGTGAGAGTTCATCGGGATTAAGTTGGTTTAAATATTCAATAAATTCCGGTGACTCTTGTTTTGCCGGCGGTATTTCATGGCTAAATAAGCTCATTTGTTTGGATTGATGGCTTAATTCTGATTGTTCTAATTGTTTTAAGTAAGATTTCGCCTGTTGTAAGGTTTTTTCAGGCAATCCTGCTAAAGCGGCCACTTGAATACCGTAACTTTGACTGGCAGCGCCATTCTTAACCTTATGCAAAAAGACAATGCGATTTTTATGTTCCACGGCAGTTAAATGGACATTTATAACGCTTGGTAACTCGTTGGCAAGTTCAGTAAGCTCAAAATAATGAGTGGCGAATAAGCACATGGCGCGATTATCTTTGGCCAAATGATTAGCGCAAGCATAAGCCAACGACAAACCGTCATAGGTACTGGTACCTCGACCAATTTCATCCATTAAAACCAAAGAGTGTTCGCCTGCATGGTGCAAGATGGTTGCGGTTTCACTCATTTCCACCATAAAGGTTGAACGCCCGCGACTTAAATCATCGCCGGCACCAATCCGTGTGAAAATACGATCAATATCACCGATTATGGCTTTTTGTGCAGGCACAAATGAACCGGCTTTCGCTAACAGCACAATCAATGCCGACTGTCGCATATAGGTGGATTTACCGCCCATGTTGGGGCCGGTAATAATGTGCATACGTCGTTGTGCATTCATGGCCAGATCATTGGCTTCGAAAGGTGTGGTTAAATGGTGCTCCACCACTGGATGACGGCCTTGAATGATTTCAATTTTAAGGTCTTGAATTAAGGTTGGTCGGGCGTAGTTGTGAAGCACCGCATGGGCGGCTAAATTACAAGCAATATCAATATCACAAACTAATTCAGAGGTTTTTTGCAAGTCACTGATAAAAGGTGAAAAATAATCAAGTAATTCTTCATATAATTGTTTTTCATAAGCCAGAGATTTTTCTTTACTGCTCAGGACCTTTTGTTCGAATTCTTTAAGCTCCGGTGTGGTATACCGCTCCGCTGCCTTCAGTGTTTGTCGTCTGATGTAATGTTCCGGTACTTTGTCACTGTGTTGTTTTGTAACTTCAATATAATAACCATGGACTCGGTTATAGCCGACTTTGAGGCTATTAATGCCGGTTTCTTGTTGTGCTTGCAATTCAAAATCTAATAAATATTGGCCTGCGTCGGTACTGATGGTACGTAATTCATCAAGTTGGGGGTCAAAACCATCAGCAATGACACCACCGTCACGAATAAGAACCGGGGGATTATCTTTTATGGCTTTATCTATATACTGCACAATGGCATCATGGCTCAGTAAAGCTGTCCCAAGATGTGATAAAACTGCGTTATCACTGGCTAATAATTGATCCTTGAGGTCTTTGCAGGCGATTAATGCCACTTTCAAACCGGTGATATCCCGTGGTCGGGCTGTTTTTAAACTAATGCGAGACACCATGCGTTGCATATCGCCCATGGTTTTTAAATGTGTTTGACAGTTTTCGTAGCTGGCTGAATTAATAAAAGCTTCAATCAAATCTAAGCGTTTATTTAATGTGTGGTTATCACGCAAAGGTTGTTTTAATTGAGCCCGTAATTTTCGAGAACCCATGGCGGTGCTGCAGTGATCCATAAATCCACACAGTGTTAATTCGTCTTTATTATCTGCATGGTAATCAATTTCTAAATTTTTACGGGATTGTGCATCAATGTGTAAATAGTGATGAAGTTGCTCAACCAGAGGTGGTTTTAAATGGCTTAAATCAACTTTTTGCGTATGTTCTATATACTGCAATAAGGCGCCGGCAGCTGGTAGTACAATATCATCAGATTCAATGTCAAAACCTCCCAAATCATGCACTTTAAATAAGTTTGTAAGTCTGTTGAGTGCGCTTTCACAGTCAAAATCCCACGGCGGTCTTTGCTGAATGTTGTACTCATCCAGATGCGTCATGACATGACTGCCTTCACTGATTAATAATTCACTGGGGTTTAAGCGACTTAATTGAGCCAGTAAAGTGCTGATGTCATCAATGCGTTGAACCAAGAAGTCACCGCTGCTCATGGACAAGTAAGCTAAAGCCAGCCGCTTTTTATCACTGTGTATGGCCACCAAAAGATTATCATTTCTGGCATCCAGTAATGCTTCTTCAGTGATGGTTCCCGGTGTAATAATGCGCACCACTTCACGCTTAACAGGGCCTTTTGATTCGCCCGCAGCTTCCATTTGTTCACAAATCGCCACTGATAAGCCTTTTTTAACGAGTTTTGCCAGATAATTGTCGGCCGCATGGTATGGAATACCGGCCATCGGTATTGGTTTGCCGCCGGATTGACCTCGCTGGGTGAGGGTGATGTCCAATAATTGAGCTGCCTTTTTAGCATCATCAAAAAACAGCTCGTAAAAATCACCCATTCTATAAAACAACAACATATCCTGATAATCCGCTTTAATCTTAAAGAATTGTTGCATCATTGGTGTATGTTGTTGTGTCATTAGGCGGTTTTATTCATTTCAAAGAAGCGGCTTATTCTATCAAATTAAAAGGGAGAGCTCGTGTTGATCAAAGCAAGAAAGTAACTTTATTGGCCAATATTTTGTCGGATTTTATGTTTTAATGGCGCTTATGACGCGCATACATTCAAAGCATTATGCACAGTCTCACTTTTTGCGACTGGTATCGATAAAATACTACATGGGTGAGAAAAAATAGACATCTTTTTATGGTATATGCGATTTTTTTCTCCATCAATAACTGCGATAATAGATCATTAAATTTACTGTACAAATTTGTAAGGAGCAAACAATGGATGACAACAAAAAGAAAGCCTTGGCAGCTGCGTTAGGGCAGATAGATAAGCAATTTGGAAAAGGTTCGGTGATGCGTATGGGTGACAATCTGGCGTTAACCACGGATGTTTACTCCACTGGTTCACTGGGGCTGGATGTGGCATTGGGTATTGGTGGTTTGCCACGTGGCCGAGTGGTCGAAATATATGGCCCTGAATCCAGTGGTAAAACAACCCTAACATTGCATGCTGTGGCAGAGTGCCAGAAAAAAGGGGGCACCGCCGCTTTTATTGATGCTGAACATGCCTTAGACCCAAGTTATGCCGCAAAATTAGGTGTCAATATTGATGATTTGCTGGTGTCACAACCTGATACCGGCGAAGAATCTTTGGAAATTTGTGATATGTTGGTGCGCTCAGGGGCTGTGGATCTGGTGGTTATAGACTCAGTGGCAGCCTTAACACCAAAAGCTGAAATTGAAGGTGAAATGGGGGACTCACACATGGGTCTACAAGCACGATTAATGTCACAGGCCTTGCGTAAATTAACCGGAAATATTAAACGCACCAATTGTATGGTGATTTTTATTAACCAAATTCGCATGAAAATTGGTGTGATGTTTGGTAGTCCTGAAACCACAACCGGTGGTAATGCACTTAAGTTTTATTCCTCCGTGCGTTTGGATATCCGTCGCATTGGTGCCATCAAAAAGGGTGATGAGGTGATTGGTAATGATACCCGGGTTAAAGTGGTTAAAAACAAATTAGCACCACCGTTTAAACAAGCTCAATTTGAAATTCTGTATGGGCAGGGTATATCGTTATTGGGTGAACTGATTGATTTTGGCGTGGAACATGATTTGGTTTCTAAAGCCGGTGCCTGGTATAGTTATGGGGAAACCAGAATAGGCCAAGGTAAAGAAAATGCCAAACAATATTTTAGAGATAACCCTGAACAAGCAATTGAATTAGAAGCTAAAATTCGTAAAATCTTATTACCTAGCCCAGAGGATATTAAGGCTCAGTTAGCGGAACAAGAGCAAGAGCAACCACAAGAACAAGAGTAATGCCTCAAAAAGCAGATGATCTAAATGCCAAGGCCAAGGCATCGGCTTTGGCTTCTTTGGCCATGCGTGAACACAGTGTCTTTGAGTTGCGCCAGAAGTTATTGCGTAAAGAAATACCTGAACAGATTGTGACAGACCTGTTGCTTGATTTACGGCAACAAAATTTACTCAGTGATTCGCGATTTGCTGAAGTTTATTGGCGGCAACGCGCCGGTAAGGGCTTTGGTCCCAATAAAATTGCTTACGAGCTTCAGCAAAAAGGCATTGACGATGCTTTAATTCAGTCCTCACAAGCCACCACTGAAATTGATTTTAATGATGTTATCAAGCAGGTTTATGCAAAAAAGTACCGTTCTCAGCCATGCCATGATTTAAAAGAGAAAGCCAAAAGACAGGGTTTTTTATATCGTCGTGGCTTTTCGGCAGATTTAATTAAAACAGTTTTGGATTAATGCATGGACGTAGATTTCGATTATCACCATATATGGCACCCTTACAGCCAAATGCCTGCACAATCAAAACCTTTGCCGGTGGTTTCAGCGGAGGGGGTTTATCTCAAATTAGCGGACGGTCGACAATTGATCGACGGTATGGCCTCTTGGTGGTCTTGCATTCATGGTTACAATCAACCACGATTGAATGAATCTCTGAAATTACAACTAGATAAAATGGCCCATGTCATGTTTGGTGGTTTGACCCATCAACCTGCCATATCTTTGGCAAAAAAACTGGTTAATATAACCGCCGAACCTTTGCAACACGTTTTTTTTGCTGATTCCGGTTCAGTGGGTGTTGAGGTTGCCATGAAAATGGCCGCTCAGTTTTGTTTTGAGAATGGCTTAGCGCAAAAAAAACGTTTTTTAAGTTTCAAAAAAGGCTACCATGGTGATACTTTTGGTGCTATGGCAGTGTGTGATCCGGTAACCGGGATGCATCATAAATTTAAGCGTTTATTAAACAAGCATATTTTCATCGAATCACCGCAATGCGGTTTTTATGAACCTTGGCAGCCACATTATATGGATGAGCTTGAACAGCAATTGGCTGCCCATCATCAAGACATTATTGCTGTCATTTTTGAGCCGGTGGTACAAGGTGCCGGTGGTATGAATATCTATCACCCTCATTACTTAAAAGCCGCACGTGAATTATGTGATGAATATAATGTGTTATTGATTTTTGATGAGGTTGCCACCGGTTTTGGTCGTACCGGAGAACTATTTGCTTATCAACATGGGGATGTTGTTCCTGATATTTTGGTTTTGGGTAAAGCCTTAACCGGTGGTTATATGACCTTATCCGCGGTATTAACTGGTTCAAAAATTGCCCATGGAATAAAAGAACCATTTATGCACGGACCCACTTTTATGGCAAATCCATTGGCTTGTGCAGTATCCTTGGCTTCGATTGAACTGCTGTTAAGCCAAGATTGGCAAGCCAATATTAAACGCATTCAACAACAATTAACGACACAATTATCACCTTGCAAAACCTTGGATAATGTTCAGTCCGTCCGGGTATTGGGCGGCATCGGTGTGGTGGAGCTAAAAGAAACACCTGATTGGTCCGCTATTCACGATTATTTGGTCAATAATGGCGTGTGGCTCAGGCCTTTTAAAAATTTGCTTTATATGATGCCACCTTATATCATTACTGAACAACAACTGACGCATTTAACTGAAACACTTTTTCAAGCACTCAAGAAAACATGATTATTTTATTATCACCTTCAAAAGGTCAAAATTTTGAACCATCTCAAGTTGATGAGTTTAGCCAACCCCAATTGCTGTCGGCCAGTGAAAAACTTATGGCAAAACTTAAAACCATGAAACAGTCAGAAATTCAGTCACTGATGTCTATTAGCGAAAAATTGGCTGAATTAAACCATGAACGATTTCAGCAATTTAAAACACCGTTTAAATTAGGCACTGCCAAACAAGCGGCTTTGGCTTTTCAGGGAGATGTGTACAGTGGTTTAAAGGCAGAAGAAATGGATTCGGATGATTTATCGTTTGCACAAAAGCACCTGAGAATTTTGTCGGGTTTATATGGATATTTAAAACCTTTAGATTTAATTTTGCCTTATCGCTTGGAGATGAAAACCAAATTAGCGGTTGCCGGTGATGAAAATTTATATCAGTTTTGGGGCGATACCTTAACCGAATGTTTAAATGACGAATTGGCGACAAAAGATACTGTGATTAACTTAGCATCTAATGAATATTTTAAGGCCATAAAACCCAAAAAGGTCAAAGCACCAATTATAAATATTAACTTTAAAGACAGTAAAGAGGGTAAGACAAGGGTGGTCGCTATTTACGCTAAAATTGCCCGCGGAGCCATGGCACGAGCGATAATTACTAACCGCATTGATAACCCTGAGGCCATTAAGAAATTGGTGGTTGATGATTACCGCTATCAAACAGATCTATCAGATGATTTGAACTGGACATTTACCCGTCAACAGCCGCCACCTAAATCGTAGTTTTTTGAGAAAAGTTAAGTTTAAATTTGCACCTAAACTATCCACCTCATTAAGTTTTTTTGTGCTTTATGGGATTATGGCTGTTTTATTTCAGGGTAGAAAATCAGATTCATTGAGAAGTGAATTTTTACTTCGGCTCTTTCCTGATATGTATCAACATATATCTAATTTCACCCTCAGTTATCTATTAATTGCGGGTATTGGATATGTCTGGATATTGACCGAGGTTAATTACTTATATATTTCATGGATGGTCTTGGTCGTTGTGGTGTTAAATTTTATCTATGAACTTTGCATTCCTATCCTAAATACACCGGATATTGTCGATGCTTATTATGGTTTAGTCGGCAGTGTTATGGCTTATGTTTTTCTGATAATTAGTAAACGATTTGGTCTTTTGAACATACAAAATTCCTCACTCAGTTAAAGACTTTGTACTAATCTTAAAACCCGTGAAAAGAAATCTAACGGCGGAAAAATCTATCAGGGTTGGGTTCCAATAATTAATTGCTCAGTGGGTTTTGCAAAATAGAACCCTTGATAGTAGTCACAATGCAGTGATTTAAGAAATTGATATTGATCTTGGGTTTCAACACCTTCAGCCACAATTAGTAATCCCATGGCGCGTGCCATGGCAATAATGCTCTGTATCATCGCCGCATGGCCGTCATTATTTGGAATGTCTTCAATAAATGAACGGTCAATTTTTATTTTATCAATAGGCAGTTGTTTAAGGTGAGTGAAGGATGAATAACCTGTTCCAAAATCATCAATGGCAATACGAATACCCATTAATTTAAGTTGATTAAGCATTTCCGAGGCTTGTTTACTTTCATACATTAAAATAGACTCGGTAATCTCAAATTCCAGAGATCCTGGTGTGATGTCATAGCGGTTAATCAATTGACTGATGTTGTCAATGAAATGCCGGTCTTTTAGCTGGCTCATGGATAAATTGGCACTGATATAAAAAGCATCATTCGGTGTTTGCTTTTTGTGACTTTGTATCTTTTGGCACACTTGTTCAATCACCCAATAACCAAATTCTCGCATCATTGATGTTTGCTCAATAATGGGTATAAACGTATCGGGTAAAAGCAGACCACGTTGTGGGTGTTGCCAACGCGCCAATGCTTCCCATCCATGATGCAAATTACTGTCAAATGTGAGAATAGGTTGGTATAGCATTTTTATATCATTATTTTTCAGGGCCTGATGAATGTCTGTTTCTAAGGCATGACGTTCTTTAACAGCATCTTCCATTTCTTTGTGAAAAACACGAACTCGACTTCGGCCTCGGTTTTTGGCTTCATAAAGCGCGGTGTCAGCGCGCTGTAATAAAGTGGTTACCCGCTCACCGTCCCGAGGGTAGATACTTAGGCCAACACAGGCTGTTACATGATAGGTTTTATGGGCAAACAGGATAGGTTCACAGACCCGGTCACAAACTAAATGAGCAAATTCGAGGGCTTTTTGTTCCGCCAAAGTGACGTCTGCATTGAGGTTTGATAAGTGCAAGATAAAAACATCACTACTGAGGCGACCGACCAAATCATTGACACGGATAAGATTTGATAATCGCTTTGATACCGTTTTAAGTACCACATCACCGAAGCGGTGGCCTTGGGCGTCGTTCAGGGTTTTGAATTGATCGATATCAATAATCAACAAAGCACCGTTACATGATTTTTCGGCACATTCCTGTAAACCGTTTTGCAAGTGTTCACGAATCAAATTGATATTGGCTAAACCGGTAAGTTCGTCGTGTTGAACCAGGTATTTAATTTTATTTTCAAATTGGCTGATTTCAGTCACATCGACAGCCACTGTTAACATTAAGTCATTTTTGCTGGGGTTATTTGACAGCAAAGTTTTTGAAACCATCAGCTCCCTGATTTCTTTTTGGTTGTTTTCAATTTTGATTTCATGGTGAATGTTATTGCTTGCTGCCGAGTGTTCAATTAAATCTTTATATTGTGGGCGGTTTGTTACAAACTGATAAATGTTAAGTGGTTGCTCATCAACAAGGGGTAGTCCTAAAAACTCTGCAGCACTGTGGTTTAACAAAACCACATCACCACGGTAATCATGCACAAAAATCAAGTGTGGCATGTGATTAATAATTTGTCTTAATTGTTTTTGTTGCGCCAGAATAATGGCCGTTGATTTGCGGAATTTTCGGTGAAAAATAATTGCGGTTATAAGGCTGCCCAAAGCGATGAAAAGTACCGAAATCATGGCAAAATAGAACCACTGTGGTAATTGATTTTTGGGTGATGAATCCAGCCATTTTTGCCGACTCTGATAATAATAAGAGTTTGGATCCTGCTTCCATGCCACTATGTTGCGATCGAAGGCTGATAAAAAGGTTTTGTCACGGTCTCTGTTTTGTGTGATGTACACCTTAAAGGGATCGAACATAATATTACTGGCAAAAAATGGATATTTTTTTGCCATGGCCAAACCGTAAACATTATTGGCCACCACAGCATCCACTTTGGCATTTTTTAGTAGTTCAAATACATCATTATAGGAATCGGCATACGTGGGGTGGCAAGTGACTTCGTATTCGTGACATTGTTTTAGAAAGTTTTGACCGTTGATGCCGTTTTTGAGCAAGCCGATGGTTTTATCTTGGAGGTCTAAAATGGTTTCTACTTTGGAATTCGTGGGTAAAAACACTTGGCCCCACACATTGGCAAATGATTCCTGACTATATATTAACCGCTGGGCACGTTCCTCGGTGTATCCCAAACCCGGCAGGATATCGATGGCGCCTAATTTGATGGCCTCCATGAGCGTAGGAAATTCACCATATTGCCATTGTATGGCGAGCTGGTTTTCTTCTGCAACGCGATTAATTAAATCGATAATGAAACCTTCCGGCTCTCCTGATTCATTAAGATAACCCATTGGGGGAGCATGGAAAAAACCAATGATCCATGGTTGGTTATCAGAAGTGGCGGGGAGTGATTCAGGTTTATTTTGATTTTGCGCAAGAGCTGAACTGCTTAACCAAAAGCCTATTATGAGTAGCCTCGGTATGAGTTTGTATCTATACACACTAACCTCAAAAAATCATGTTATTATCATAACTTATTTAAGGTAACGTTTGTGACGATTTAAAAAAATAATTGATACTTATCTCAGTAATCAGTTTTTCACAAAAGCCCCGTCTTTTCTTTTTTACTTAATGTGCGAAGGTTTCTTGAAGCGGGGATTAAAAACGATCTTTCCAGGCTCTTAACACAGCAAAGCAACTAATCTCATCTTTAATGGATATATTGTGTTGTGCTTCTAAATTTTTTTGTAATTCAGGATCATCTGTACGTAAAAATGGATTTAGTTGTTGTTCAATCAATAAAGATGACGGTAAAGTTGGTTGTTTTTTGCGCCGTAAATCATTGATATGACTGCAGAACTCTTTTAGTCGGTTAGAATTGGGTGATACTGTCAGTGCAAATCGACAATTATCCTGTGTATATTCGTGACCGCAATAAACCGCCAAAGAATCGGGTAGTGCTTTAATTTTATTCAGTGATGACACAAACATTGCCGGGTTACCCTCGAACATACGACCACAGCCCAGTGAAAACAGCGCATCACCGGAAAATAACCAGCTGTCGTTATAAAAAGCAATATGCGTTAGGGTATGGCCGGGAATAAACAGTACTTTTAGTTGGCTCTCCAGTTCTTTAAGCGTAACAACATCGTCTTCATAAACGTTCGTTAATTCGCCTGCGATGCGATCATCCTCAGGGCCCCAAGCCGGAACGTTATGTTGTTTTTGTAAAGGCAATAATCCACCCACATGATCGCCATGATGGTGGGTGATTAAAATGCCTGACAGGATTAATTGGTGTTTGGCGATAAATTCATTTACCGGATCAGCTTCACCCGGATCAACCACATAACAATGTTGTTTATCGTGAATGGCCCAAATATAATTATCCGTTAACGCTTTAATCGGTGAAACTTGAATTGTCATGTTATCATTTCTTTTTTTCTAACCACCCTTATAATGCCCATTATTTCATCAGCTTGCAAGCCACAGGATAATCGTTTTGAGTCAGATTAATAAACAAATTACCATTCATACCGATGGCTCATGTTTGGGTAATCCGGGGCCCGGCGGTTGGGCGGCACTGTTGCAATTCAATGGCCATGAAAAGTTAATAACCGGTGGTGATACCGATACCACCAATAACCGCATGGAAATGATGGCGGTTATAAAAGCCTTGGAATCATTGCGTCAACCTTGTGATATAGAGTTGTACACCGATTCTAAATATGTCATGGATGGTGCCACCCGATGGTTAAAAGGTTGGCGTGCCAATGGTTGGCGAACCAGTCAAAAAAAACCTGTTAAGAACATAGAATTATGGCAGCAGTTAGACAAATTATCAGAACCCCATAATATTGATTGGCACTGGGTTAAAGCGCATGCCGGTCACGAACACAACGAGCGGGTCGATGAAGCGGCCAGGCAACAAGCGGAACAACGATTATGAGTGATAAAAGATTAATTATGCTGGATACCGAGACCACTGGTTTTAAACCCGAAGAAGGGCATCGGGTGATTGAAATTGGTGCGGTGGTTCTCGAAAACCGTCAAATTACCAACCAAACTTACCATCAGTATGTAAACCCTGAATTTGCGGTTGATCAAGGGGCGTTAGAGGTTCATGGTATCAGTAATGAGTTTTTGCAAGATAAGCCTAAATTTCACGAGGTAATGGATGACTTCATGGCTTTTATTGATGATTCAATTTTGGTCATGCATAACGCACCGTTTGATGTGAAGTTTTTAAATAATGAACTGAAACTGACGGGCGCATCCAGGCGGTTAGAGCAAGTGGTTGATGTTGTCGACAGCCTGGTTATTGCCAAGCAAAAGCACACAGGTGCACGCAATAACTTAGATGCGCTATGCAAACGTTATGGGATTGGCAATGCCCATAGAACCTTGCACGGTGCATTATTGGATGCGCAGATATTGGCGCAAGTTTATTTGGCCATGACAGGTGGTCAAATAGGTTTGGATTTAGACCATGAATCTCAATCAGCAGATTCCGGCTTGCGGTTTGATTTGTCACAATTGCCACCTTTGAAAAGTGTTCATGCAAGCTCGGAAGAGCAGCGGTCTCATCAAGAATGGATTGCCCGACATCTTAAACATGATCCTTTTCAAGTTTAAGTTTACAGGCTTCTCTTAGACACTGAACTGGGCTAAAATGACGGGCTTATAAATACAATGATAAAAGCATGTTAGACCCTCAACTATTAAGAGATAACTTAGCAGCCGTGGCGCAAAAGTTAGCCGATCGCGGTTACCAATTAGACGTCGCTGCTTGGCAAAAATTAGAGCAACAAAGAAAGGCTCTACAAGTAGAAACCGAGTCCTTGCAAAGTCAGCGCACCAAAATTTCTAAAACCATCGGTCAGGCCAAGGCCAAAGGTGAGGAGGTACAACCCTTGTTAGATCAGGTCTCTGAAATTGGTGAGCAATTAGAATCCTCCAAAACCGCTTTGCAACAAGTGTTTGCTGATATGGAGCAGGTCACCTTATACACACCAAACTTGGCTCAAGATGATGTGCCGGTTGGTCAAGATGAAGCGGATAATGTTGAAATACGTACTTGGGGTGAGATTCCGAAGTTTGATTTTGCCGTTAAAGATCATGTGGATTTAGGCGCAATGAGTGGCTTCTTAGACGCTGAAGCTGCAGCGCAAATTGCCGGATCCCGGTTCACAGTTTTGTCACAAGATTTGGCCCGATTACAACGGGCGCTGACTCAGTTTATGTTAGATACACACATAAATTCGCATGGCTATCATGAATATTATGTACCTTATTTAGTCAATGATCAAGCCATGTTAGGTAGTGGTCAACTGCCTAAATTTGCTGATGACGCGTTCATCACAGAAGATGGTCGTTTCCTGATTCCCACGGCTGAAGTGCCGTTAACTAATTTAGTGGCAAACAGTATTCTTGAGGTAGAAGATTTACCCATTAAAATGACTGCGCATACACCATGCTTTAGACGTGAGGCCGGTAGTTACGGCAAAGACACCAAGGGTATGATTCGACAACATCAATTTGATAAAGTTGAGATGGTCCAAGTTGTGCATCCCGATCAGTCCGATCAGGCCTTAGAAGAAATGACCGGTCATGCGGAAAATATTTTAAAAGCCCTAAAGCTACCATATAGAGTCATTGTGTTGTGTACCGGTGACATGGGTTTTTCAGCCAGTAAGACCTATGATATTGAGGTTTGGGTGCCGGCTCAAAACACCTATAGAGAGATTTCATCTTGTTCAAATTGTATGGACTTCCAGGCTCGTCGAATGCAGGCCCGGTTCAGAACACCGGAAACCAAGAAACCACAGTTACTACATACATTAAATGGCTCTGGTTTAGCTGTTGGCCGCACCTTGTTGGCGGTCATGGAAAATTATCAAAATGCCGATGGTGGCATTCGGGTGCCGGAGGTTTTACAACCTTATATGGGTGGTAAAAAGGTGATTAACCAAGTGTCATCGCTTTAGTTGCTTGATAACTTGTCTTTGCATATAATAAATAACGACTTATACGGAAAACAAATATGAAACTGCACTTCCCCCACGGTGAACACCCTGATGTTATGTTGGAAAGTGGCCAATATACCATTGGTGGCGACAACGCTGCTGACATAACCATCGAGGATAAAGGTTTAGCGGATATACATGTGACACTGACCGTCAAAGGATCAGATTATTCAGTTTCAGTGCCAAATGAAGCCAGTTTAGTGTCTATAAACGGCAAGTTAGTAAAAGATGATAAAGAAGTGCGAGCCGGTGATTTACTGATTGCATCGCAAGTTCATATGAAGTTATTAGATCCAACTGCCAAAGAAAAATCTGAAGATGATGGTAAAACCAGAATCCGCATGGCTTTACCTCAGTTTATTTTAAGAGGTGTGTCCGGCGCTTATTTTGGTAAAACCTATCCGTTACGCGGCACCACCACCATTGGGCGTCATTCTGACTGTCATATATGCGTCAATGCTGATGGGGTGTCACGTCGCCACATGCAGATTGATGCCGACGCCACCGGCTTAGTGATAAAGGATTTAGACTCATCCAACGGTACTTTTGTGAACGGGAAAAAAGTCAAAACTCAGGAATTACAAGTGGGTGACGAAATTCGCATTGATAATATTCGTTTTTTGGTACAAACCCCCGGCATGAGTGATCCCACTTTAGATCAAACTGACAAAAAGCCCAAACAACGCACTGAACCTCCTGCAAGCTCGGGTGGTGGTGCTGCCAAGTGGATTGTGACTTTAGTCATACTTGGTGGAGCAGTCGCTGCTGCTTGGTATTTTGGTTATTTAGACGGCCTGTTAGGCTAATTTCAATGGCCGTGATCGGCCTTATATTGAATCCATGACTTGGCGACATCAGTCGCCAAGCAACTTCAAACGCAAAAAATATGACTGATACCTTAAAGAACCTCAAGACCATTGAGCTGTCTCTGGACGCCTCAGTGGCGCGCATATATTTAAACCGACCTGATAAACTGAATGCTTTTAACAATCAAATGCATGAAGAACTTCAAAGCGTCCTTGATGTGATTAGCCAGCGTGATGATATTCGCTGCGTATTTTTGTCCGGCAGAGGTCGTGGCTTTTGTGCCGGCCAAGACCTGGCTCAACGACAATCTGTAGATGGTAAACCGTTAGATTTAGGTAACACACTTGATCAGGGTTTTAATCGAACCATTCGCTTACTAAAGCGTGTTAAAGCACCGATTATTTGTGGCGTCAATGGTGTGGCCGCCGGAGCAGGCGCCAATTTGGCTTTAAATTGCGATATTGTGGTGGCTAAATATTCGGCCCGCTTTATTCAATCTTTTTCATCTATTGGGCTGATTCCGGATTGTAATGGCACTTGGATTTTACCGAAACTCGTGGGAATGGCGCGTGCCAAAGCCATCACATTGATGGCCACACCTGTGGAGGCCGAGCAAGCAGAACAGTGGGGCATGATTTATGCGGCAGTCCGAGATGAGGCTTTTGATGATTGGGTTGAAGCGCGGATAAAAGAACTTTCCAATCGACCGACCAAAGCGCTGTATCATATTAAAGCATTGATGGACGAATCAAATACTTCCGAATTTGATGCTCATTTGGAGCTTGAGCGAAATGCCCAACGATTATGTGGTCTGAGTCATGACTTTAAAGAAGGGGTGAGTGCTTTTAATGAAAAAAGACCACCTCAGTTCAAAGGACACTGATGATGATCACTCGTATAGCTATACTGGGTGCCGGCACCATGGGCATAGGTATTGCTGAAGTGGCCGCTGCCCATGGTTGTCATGTAAAGTTATATGACATTGACCCATCAGCGGCTAATCAGGCGATAAAAAACTTATCGACAAGACTTGATAAGCGCATTGCTAAAGGCAAAATTACCGATGATGATAAGCAATCGATTTTAACCAATATTTTATCTGTTGATGCCTTGGACGCGTTACATGACCGCGAGTTGGTGATTGAAGCAGTGGTTGAAAAATTGTCCGTAAAACAGGATTTATTCCAGCAATTAGAACAAATTTGTTCTGCTCAAACCATATTAGCCTCTAATACTTCGTCGATATCGATTACCGCGATTGCAACACATTTACAACATCCTCAGCGGATTCTGGGGCTGCACTTCTTTAATCCGGCTCCGATTATGAAGTTGGTGGAAGTTATCGCCGGTATTAAAACCGCTGAAGTGGTGCTTGATAAGGCTGTAACACTGGTTAAGTCCTGGGGTAAGGTGGCGGTCAAAGCCCAATCAGGCCCGGGTTTTATTGTTAACCGGGTGGCGCGACCTTTTTATGGTGAAGCTTTGAAAATGAAGCAAGAACAATTGGCGGACCCTGCCACCATTGATGCTTGTTTACAGGCTGCTGCTGGCTTTCGCATGGGGCCCTTTGCCTTAATGGATTTGATTGGCATTGACGTTAATTTTCAAGTCAGCAAAACCGTCTATCACGCCATGTTTGAAGATCCACGCTATCGACCTTCATTAATTCAATCAGAAATGGTGGCTGCCGGACTGTTAGGCCGAAAGTCTGGCCAGGGCTTTTATCATTATAATCAACAAAAAACAGATCAATCATCACCTTACAGTGGAACGCAAAAGGATTTACCTAAAAGCATCCAATTGAATGAATCTGACCATCCTTTTGAACAATTATTGAGCGAAGTTCGGGATATCTGTCAGGTGCACTCCGGTGGGCTTAATCAGGTAGGTGATACCGTATTATTTCAAACCGTTGGTCACTGTGCTGGAACCTTGGCACAGCAGCTGAAAAAGCCGGTGTGTTTGGTTGATTGGTCATTTGATTATCAACAGGCTAAAGCAGTTAATGTCTGTTTCAGCGAACAGGTCATTGACATCGACAAAAACCATATTATTGCCATGTTTCAAGCAATTAATAAACAGGTTGTTACTATCGATGATATGCCAGGAATGATTAATGCACGGGTACTGTCGATGCTAATTAATGAAGCCGCGGATGCCGTATTCAATGGTGTGGCAACGGCTGAAGATGTGGATTTGGCCATGCAGTATGGCACCAATTACCCACAAGGTTTGCTGGCTTATGCTGAGTATATTGGTTGGCAAAATCCGGCGTCGGTACTGACTGAATTACAGCAATGGTTTGGTGATGACCGTTATCGCTTATCGCCCTATATCAGGAGACAACTATGAAACCGGTTTATATTTGTGACGGCATCCGAACACCCATCGGTCGATTTGGAGGCGCATTGGCTTCTGTGCGGCCTGATGATATGTTGGCACATGTGATTAAAACTGTTATGCAAAACAACCCACAATTACCCATCGATGCCATCGATGACGTGATGGCCGGTTGTGCCAACCAAGCGGGTGAAGATAACCGTAATGTGGCCAAAATGTCGGCTTTATTGGCGGGTTTGCCACCGACGGTACCGGGTGTGACTGTTAACCGCCTTTGTGCCTCGGGATTGGATGCCATAGCCATGGCGGCACGTACCATTGCCTGTGGTGATGCGGAGGTGATTATTGCCGGTGGTGTCGAGTCCATGTCACGGGCACCCTGGGTTATGGCCAAGCCGGAACAGGCCTTTTCACGGCAGCCCGAAGTTTTTGACACCACCATCGGCTGGCGTTTTATTAACCCAAAATTGCAACAGCAATACGGCACCGATTCAATGCCGGAAACGGCGGAAAATGTGGCTGAAGATTATAAAATCAGCCGTGAAGACCAGGATCAGTTTGCCTATAACAGCCAACAGAAAACCCATCGGGCGCAACAAAGCGGCTATTTTAAGGATGAAATTGTGCCGGTCAGTATCCCACAACGTAAAGGCAATGCCATTGTGGTGGATCAAGATGAACACCCCAGAAGTGATACCCAATTAGACAAGCTGGCTCAATTACGCACACCGTTTAAAGCCAATGGCAGTATCACCGCCGGTAATGCCTCCGGTGTTAATGATGGTGCGGCGGCACTTATTATCGCCTCAGAACAAGCGGTGTCAGACTATGGTTTAACGCCATTGGTTAAAATTTGTGGCGCTCGGGTTGCCGGTGTAGAGCCACGGGTCATGGGCATTGGTCCGGTACCGGCCACTGAACAATTGTTGAAAGTCCACAATTTAACCATCGATGATATGGATGTCATTGAACTCAATGAAGCCTTTGCCGCTCAATCTCTGGCGGTGTTAAGGGCATTGGGGGTGGCCGATGATGATGCGCGGGTCAATCCCAACGGCGGTGCCATTGCTTTGGGTCATCCTTTGGGTATGAGTGGTGCGCGTCTGGCATTAACAGCAGCCCGGCAGTTAGCAAAGCAAAAAGGGCGATATGCTTTGGTCACCTTGTGTATTGGTGTTGGTCAGGGTATGGCGATGTTACTTGAGCGCGTGGATGACTGAAATAAATACGTCATTCTGTTAAAATCAATGACCCACATTAAGCAAGGTTTATAAATTATGTATTCACAAGGTTTACAAGATGCCAAAGGTGGCCCGGAGCCGGAAGGTTTACTCAAAGCATTCCAAAAACGCATTGATAACGAAGAAAAAATCGAACCGCGGGACTGGATGCCGGAAGCCTATCGAAAAACGTTGATTCGGCAAATGTCACAACATGCCCATTCAGAAATCGTTGGACAGTTACCTGAAGGCAATTGGATTACCCGTGCACCAACCTTAAAACGTAAAATGATTCTGTTGGCTAAAGTTCAGGATGAAGCCGGTCATGGTTTATATATTTATTCAGCCACAGAAACCTTAGGCATTACCCGTGATGAAATGACCCGTCAGTTATTAAGTGGTGAAGCCAAATATTCCAGTATCTTTAATTATCCGACACCCAGTTGGGCCGATATGGGCGCCATTGGTTGGTTAGTGGATGGTGCGGCGATTATGAATCAGGTACCGTTGTGTCGTGCGTCTTATGGACCTTATGCCCGTTCCATGATCCGGATTTGTAAAGAAGAAAGTTTTCACCAGCGCCAAGGTTACGATATCATGACGGTGTTGGCGCGTGGCACTGCCGCTCAAAAGAAAATGGCACAGGACGCCTTAAATCGGACTTGGTGGCCTGCCTTGATGATGTTTGGACCCAGTGATAAAGATTCAAAACATTCAGCCCAATCCATGCAATGGAAAATTAAGCGTTTCACCAATGATGACCTCAGACAAAAATTTGTCGATGCCACCGTACCGCAAGCGGAACATCTGGGATTAACCATTCCCGATAAAGATTTAAAATGGAATGAAGATCGTGGTCATTATGATTTTGGCGAAATCGATTGGCAAGAATTTATGGAAGTTATTAAAGGCAATGGCCCGTGTAATAAGCAACGTTTACGAGCTCGCCAAAAAGCCCATGATGAGGGCGAATGGGTTCGTAAAGCCGCTGAAGTTTATCAACAAAAACAACAGGATGCCGCATGAAGTTATATGAAGTTTTTATCCGAGCTAAATCCGGACTTAACCACCGGCATGTGGGTTCGTTGCACGCTGCCGATGCGCAAATGGCGCTACAAAATGCCAGAGACGTGTATACTAGACGTGAAGAGGGTGTCAGTATTTGGGTGGTTGAAGCAGCTGCCATCAGCGCCTCTAACCCTGAACAGTCAGAAGAATGGTTTGATCCGGCCATGGACAAAGTTTATCGCTATCCAACCTTTTATCCTTTAGATAAAGAAGTGGACAACATGTAATGAATAAAGCCATTGAACATTATTTACTGCGGTTAGCAGATACCGCCTTAACCCAATCGCAACGCATTGCCGAATGGTGTGGCCATGGCCCGTTTTTAGAAGAAGACATTGCACTCACGAATGTGGCGCTGGATTTGTTGGGTCATGCCAAACTATTGTACGAACAAGCTGCAGAGGTTTCAGAGCAAGACGTCAGTGCCGATGATTTGGCTTTTTTGCGTGATGTGGATGCTTTTAAAAACCCCATACTTACAGAACTACCTCGTGGTGATTTTGCCTTTACCACATTAAAACAGTATTTTGTAGATCAGTTTAATGTGTTGCTCTATCAGGCTTTGATGGACAGCCAATATCAACCGTTGAGTGATATTGCCACAAAAGCTTTAAAAGAGGTACGTTATCACTTAACCCGCAGTCGTGATTGGTGTTTGCGTTTATCGTTAAGTACCGATGAAGCCAAGCAAAAAATGCAAGCAGCCTTAGATGATTTATATTTCTATACCCCCGAATTATTTGAAACCGACGATCAGCTAAATCAGTTGATGGCTGAAAGCATCATTCCTGATATGTCAGCACTTCACAACCAGTGGCAACAACAAGTCGATGAATTACTTAACAAGTGCCAATTAAAAACCCCAACATCAGGCTGGCTTGCCACTGGTGGCTTGCGTGGTGAGCATTCAGAACATTTGGGTTATATGTTGGCTGATATGCAATTTTTACAACGTGCTTATCCAGGTTGTGAGTGGTGATGACAAAAACCACAACCCCACTTTCAGAATCACAGGTCAAAGCCTGGCTTGGTGACGTGAAAGACCCCGAAATTCCGGTGATTTCCATTGCTGACTTGGGTGTTTTGTACGACGTCACGGTAGACAATAATGAAGTGCTGGTAACTATTTTGCCAACTTATTCAGG
The DNA here is from genome assembly GCF_026410405.1 of Marinicella gelatinilytica. GTDB lineage: Bacteria > Pseudomonadota > Gammaproteobacteria > Xanthomonadales > Marinicellaceae > Marinicella > Marinicella gelatinilytica. Next base: position 58,690 of record NZ_JAPMLN010000001.1, read on the forward strand.
CTGTCCGGCCATGGACACCATGCAAGAGGATATTGTTGAGCACCTGAAGCAACAAGGTGTTGATCAGGTTCGTGTGGTCGTCAAAAACACACCTGCTTGGACCACGGATCGTATCACCAAGCAGGGCCGCCGGCAACTACAGGCCTATGGTATTGCACCCCCACTAGAGAAAAGTGGTCAACCCATCTCTTGCCCCCAATGCGGTTCCACTAACACCACTTGTATCAGTCAATTCGGCTCGACAGCCTGTAAAGCTTTGTACCGTTGTGAAGACTGTTTAGAACCTTTTGATTACTTTAAATGCCATGTCTGAATTTCACACCTTAACCATAGCGGCTGTCAGCCAACAACCCAACGCCGTTATTTGGCATTTTGATATTCCTGAAAAACTTCAGGAAGAATATCGTTATCAAGCCGGGCAGCATTTAACCTTTAACCAAACCATCGACGGTGAGCAGCTTCGGCGCAGTTATTCAATCTGTTCTTCAAGCCTTCATCCCAATCGTTTGTCGGTGTTAATTAAGCACATCCCGGGAGGTCAATTCTCATCATGGGCACAACAGCAAAGTCCCGGCAACCAAGTGTCGGTATTGCCACCCACTGGTCGGTTTATACTTAAACCGGAGGAAGGGAAACGCTATGTGGGGTTTGCCGCCGGAGCCGGTATCACACCGATAATGGGTATGATGTATGCAGTATTGGAACAAACTGAAACTGCTGAGTTTATTTTGTTTTTTGGTAACTCGACAGCCAAAAATGTATTATTGCAACAGCATATTTCTGCTTTAAAAGACCAGTATGGTGAGCGCTTAAGTGTGCATTACTTTCTCACCCAACAGCAGGTTGATATGGCCTTTAACCAGGGCCGATTTGACACCCAAAAAGTGACTGATATTTACCAAAATCTGTTAAAAAATTTGTCGGTCGACGGCTATTACGTTTGCGGACCGGGATTGATGATTGATGATTTATGTAACTGTTTGCAGTCCTTGGGTATTGAACAATCGAAAATTCACAACGAACGCTTCCTAAGTGAAGGCCAGTTCATCAAAACTGAACGTAAACCGGCTGCCAAAGATGCCGATGTTAAAGTCACCATGGATGGCATCGAGCAACAATTTAATTTAAAAGCCGGTAGTGAAAAAACGCTGTTAGAGTCAGCTGAAGATGCCGGTATTGCTCTACCATATTCATGCCGCGCCGGTGTATGTGCCACCTGCCGTTGTCGTTTGTTGGACGGTGAAGTGGATATGATTAATAACTATTCTTTAGAGGATTGGGAAATCAAAGCCGGTTACATTCTTAGCTGTCAGTCAATGCCCCGATCTAATAAAATTCACATCTCTTTTGACGAGTAAATAACATGCAAAAAACCCCGATATCCAATCATTCAGAAATTGGTAAGTTAAACACGGTTATCATTCATCAACCGGGCCCGGAAATGGAAAACATGACCCCGGAAACCGCCCATGAGGTCTTATTTGACGATATCATTAGTTTAGATTTGGCGTTGGCAGAGCATGCTCAGTTAAGTGGAGTACTTAATAAGGTTTGTGGTGATGTATTGGAGTTTTCAGACTTATTGGCTGACGTGCTGACCGATGAACGTGATAAATTGGATGTATTAGAGGCAGTATGCCAGTTACATTCACAACAAGAATTGGTGGATGATCTAATGGCCTTGGATCCCAAACCCTTGGCTGCCCAATTATTTGAAGGCACGTTAATGGTCAAAAATAATTTGGAAAAATTCCTCAGTCCTTCTCGTCACGCCATACCACCACTTCCTAACGCCTTTTTTACACGAGATGCGGTGATGTGTGTGTATGACAAAGCCATTATTGGATCCATGGCTCATCGGGTGCGTTTAACAGAAGCCATTTTATTAAAATCCATCTTTAATGATCATCCCAAACTAGAAAGTCGTGGCTTTCATTTTGATGGAACCCGAAAAGACAATAACGATGTGACCATTGAGGGTGGTGATTTACTTGTGATTCGCGATGATTTATTGGTCATTGGTTTTTCTGAGCGCACCTCTGCTAACGGTATTGATCGTTTGGCGGAACGCTTGTCTAAAAATAAAGAAAAACTCGATATCATCGTGGTTGAACTACCTAAAATTCGCGCCACCATTCATCTGGACATGATTTTTACCATGCTGGATGTGGATACGGTGATGAGTTTTGCACCGTTGATTACCGGCCCCAATAAATGTCGGGCTTTTCATATGCACTGTCAACAAGGTGAAATTAAGCAGATCACAGAATATTCTGGACTTCCCAAGGCCTTGCTAAATTTTGGTTTGGAGCTTAATTTTGTTAACTGTGGCGGTGATGATGCCTTTACCCAAGAACGAGAGCAGTGGACCAGTGGTGCAAACTTTTTCACTTTTGCCCCGGGCCATGTCATCGGCTACCAACACAATAAAGCCACGTTGGAATCATTAAATCAAGCCGGCTTTGAAATCATCTCTGCCAATGATATTATCAATGACAAGATAACTATGCCCATCGGTAAAGCCGCTGTGGCCATGCAAGGTTCAGAATTATCCCGTGGTGGCGGTGGTTGTCGGTGTATGACCTTACCGGTGCACCGTGATCCCGTTAATTGGTAAATATTATAAGCCCAACCACCAGTTAGCAATTGAGAAGTAAATGATGACTCCCGAAATATCAGCTATCGAGGTGATTAGGGGGGCACTGGCTGTGGCTGGGTCAACGCCGACACGGGTAAAGATAAAAGGCAATGATAAACCCACCAAGCTACCGACCATAACGATAGCAACCATGGTCATCGCTACCACCGGTACCACTTCCGGGGCGCGTAAGCCTGCAACCGCAGCGACCCCTACGGCCATGGTTGAGCCAAGTAATAATGCCACCGGTATTTCTTTGGCGATGAGTTTTAGCCAGTCTTTCATATAAGCCTCTCCAGTGGCTAAGGCGCGCACCATGATGGTGGCTGACTGGCTACCGGCATTACCACCGGAATCAATCAATAACGGCAGAAAAAATACCAAAGCCACTGCCGATTGGATGGTGCTTTCAAAACTGGCGATAGCGGCTCCAGAAAACACATTAACCATGACTAAGACAAACAACCAAACGATGCGTTTTCGATACAAAAAGCCCACCGTGGCTTCCAGTGGGTTAAGCACACTGTCTTGTAATGAACCGAATTTATGAAAATCTTCCGTTGCTTCCTCTTCAGCCACATCTAACACGTCATCAACAGTTACAATGCCAATCAAAACGCCTTTACTGTCAGTCACTGGCAAGGCAATGCGGTCATACATTTTAAAGGATTGGATCGCAGTTTCTTGATCAGCATCCGCCTGTAAGGCAACAAAACGGTTATCCATTAATTTTTGTATTTTAATTTTTGGGTCAGCTAAAATGAGGTCTCTGATGCGTAAATCATCAATTAAACGATAATGGTCGTTAATGACATAAATGACGTTAATTGTTTCAGAATCGATGCCATATTTACGAATATGATCAAGGGCTTGATTAACTGTCCAGTAATCCTTAACGGCAACATAGTCGGTGGTCATCAAACGACCAATACTGTCTTCCGGGTAACCCAATAAACGAATGGCGGCAGTTTGCTCCTTTTCGTTCAACATGGTGAGCAACTTTTGGGTAATCTCACCAGGTAACTCCCCAAAAAACGCCGTCCGGTCATCCGGTGATATGGTGTTAAGTAAATCTGCCAAACGTTTGCGTTTACCGGCCAAGGCTTGAATCAATGCTTGTTGATGTTTGTGGGATAAATTTTCGAACACTTGAGCGGCTTTCTGACGTCGTAAGAGTCGAAACAGTAAAACCGCTTGATCGTCTGATAAAGTCTCAATTAAAACCGCGATATCAGAAGCATTCCAATCTTCAACAGCACGTCTTAGCGCAAAAAATTTCCCAGATTCTAAATACTCTGTAAATATACTTTTTAAGTTTTCTTGGTGTTGAAGCATGGCAATCTCTTGGCTATTGATTTGAGTGAACTAAAATTAAGGATTCATATTAGCATTTATAAACAGTTATCAGCAGGTGATAAAGTTTAAATGACAGTAAAATGTCATTAACCATAAATTTTACGATTTAATTGATAAAACTGCCAATGCTTTGGTTGGTAGAACGTGCCTATATCTGGGGTTTATGTGAGCGTTATACAACGATACGATTTCTGCCGGAATGTTTCGCTTGATACATTTTTTTGTCAGTCTCTTTGAGCAGGTTGGTCATTGAGCAATGGCGGTTTGAACATTCAGTCATGCCTATACTGACGGTGACGGATACGTGACCGTTTTCTGAAGAAATATCTAAATTCTCGGTCGCTAAACGGATTTTTTCGGCAATCTGAAGACATTCATTGAGCGATATCTGTGAAAAAATGACACAGAATTCTTCTCCGCCTAAGCGAAAACAGCTGCCATGCCGGCCACTGTATCGATTGAGTATTTCGGCAAATTGCTTAATGACCTGGTCACCGATGTCATGGCCGTGTTTATCATTAATCTCTTTAAAACGGTCTAAATCAGCCACCAACAAACTGATGGGTGTTTTATTTTCTATGGATTCATGAAGTTTTATTTGGAAAATTTCTTTGAGCATTGAACGATTAAACAGGCCGGTTAAAAAATCTCTACTGGCCAAAGAAATTAATTTTTCTTTATATCTCTCATTGGCTTGTTCGTAACTGAAAGACAATCCCCATATCAACAAAGTAACCGTGATGATATTGGCTATGGCGGCAGGGTGGTTAAAAACTTCGTGATTGATGTAGCGATACAGAAAAACCAACCCACTTAACATTAAAAAAAAAGTGGTAATGACCAGCCCGGTTTTTGTCCCTAATAGCAAATGAGCCAATAAAGGAATCAATAGTGCGAAAGTAAATACGGTGATGGATATACCGCCCTGAGAAAATGCAATGAGCATAATACCGCAGAACATGCCAACAAACAAAAGAGCTGCCAATTTAAAGTGGCTGTCATTATGAGAATTCTTAAGGTATATGAATAGCCCCAAGGACACCAAAGAAGCCACAATTTCCGTGGTGGCCAATAAGGTCATGCCTCTCAAGTAATTTATACTCGCAAATACAAAGCCACCAATAAAAGTAAATAGTAGCAATACATTTAAGACGCTTTTTTTGTGGCTATCAATGTGCTTGTTAAAAGTCAGTTTCTTTGACGAATTCATCAAGGTATATTAGCTTATTGATAACATTGTTGGCAAGAAAAACCCTTAAGTCAAAAAAACAATCCGTTAACCTACCACTTGATTACGGCCTTGTTGCTTGGCTTTGTATAGTTTTTGGTCGGCCAATTCTAATAAGTTGGACATTTCACAGGACATATTATGACAAGCGACTATGCCAATGCTGGCAGTCACCGGAATGGAGGACTTATCTGAATTGAGGGATATGGATTCTGTGGCCTGACGAATGTTTTCAGCAATTTCTCGGCAACGTTCGATATCCGTATTCGATAAGATAACACAAAACTCTTCGCCACCCACACGAAAACAAGCACTGTTAGCACCACTGTGTTGTTGAAGAATTTCCGCAAACTTTTTAATGAACTGATCGCCCGTCTTATGGCCATATAAGTCATTAATTCTTTTAAAGTGATCTAAATCAGCCACCAGCAGACTTAACGGTTGCTGGTTTCGAACGGATTTGTTTAATTTATAATGAAACACATCATTTAACATGGTGCGGTTATATAAACCAGTGAGGTAATCTCGACTGGCCATACGAATTAATGTCTCTTTGGCTTCTTCATTGGCTTGTTCATAGCTATAGGCCAAACCCCATATAAGCATGGTTACAACAATAAGGTTATAAAAGCCGGTTAAATCATTAAATATGGGATGCGTATGATATGACTGAAAGAAAATCACACCGGTCAAACATATAAAAATGGCCGTTATCACTAAACCGACATTGTTACCCAGTAGTAGATGTGCCATAAAAGGCATGAGAAGCACAAAGGTGTAGGCAGTTATGGAAATGTCTAATTGCCAAAAAGCAAACAGTAAGAAACCACAAAACATCACAACATAAGCAAAAGCAATGCGTTGAAAGTGTATGATGTTGGTTATACTTTTTAAAAAATACCACATCATAAAAGAAATCACGCCGGCCACCAATTCAATGCCAACTAACAGATATTTACCGCGTTGATAATTAACCAAAGCAAATATAACCAGAGAAATAGTAGTGAAAATTAACAGCACATTAAGCACCTTTTTTTTATGACTGTTAAATTTTTTGCTGATCTGGTTTTTGTTGTCTACATTCATATTCTTATAGTTTATGGTTATTGTTAAATAGGAATTGGGTGAAAATTAGTGGTTCTCAATGGAAAAATACTGATTAAATGATCCGGCTTGTTTTACAATAACTATTTCTTTTGTTCATTATAGAGAATATGTTTCAGATACTCACCATATGTTTATTGATGTTATCTACCTCGGCATTGGCCGTGGATCGTGTCAGCGGAGAAACCTTTGCTACACGATCACCTGTTTTAGCGTCTGAAGCGATGGCTGCCACATCCCAGCCTTTGGCTACCCAAGTGGCTTTACAGGTTATGCGAGAGGGTGGCAATGCCATTGATGCCGCGATTGCCGCCAATGCGTTGTTAGGACTGGTCGAGCCCACCGGTAATGGTATGGGTGGTGATATTTTTGCCATTGTTTGGGACGCCAAAACTAAAAAACTCTATGGATTAAATGGTTCAGGACGTTCGCCAAAGTCTTTGAGTTTACAATGGTTTAAAGACAATGGTTACGACAAAATACCTTCACACGGACCTCTGCCGGTGACTGTTCCCGGTGCGGTTGATGGTTGGTTTATGTTACATGATCGATTTGGCGAGTTACCCATGCAACAAGTTTTACAACCGGCCATTGATTATGCGGAAAAGGGCTTTCCGGTGACACAACTGATTGCTTATTATTGGAACCGCTCGGTGCCCATACTTAGTAAATGGCCGGGCTTTGCAGAACAAATGACGCTTGCTGGCAAAGCACCGCAGGAGGGTGATATCTGGAAAAATCAAAATCTGGCGAACACCTTAAAATTAATTGTTAAAGAAGGTCGGGACGCCTTTTATAAAGGCAAAATCGCACACACCATCGCCGAGTATATGCAAGCCAATGGTGGTCATTTAAGCTATCAGGATATGGCGAATCATCGGGGTGAATGGGTTGAGCCGGTCAGTACCAACTACCGTGGCTATGATGTTTGGGAATTACCACCCAATGGTCAGGGGATTGCGGCATTGCAAATACTCAATATTTTAGAGCAATTTGAGGTGGCTAACATGACGCTCGATTCGGCAGAATACGTGCATTTGTTTACCGAAGCGAAAAAACTGGCCTTTGAAGATCGCGCCAAGTATTACGCCGATCCGGCTTTTAACACCATCCCTGTGACTGAGCTTATCAGTAAATCTTATGCAAAAAAGCGGGCTAAATTAATTGATTTGAATAAAACAGCAAAAGCCTATCCGGCCGGTAATCCGGCCCTTGAAGCCGGTGACACCATCTATTTAACCACGGCTGATAAAGACGGTAATATGGTTTCTCTTATTCAAAGCAACTACCGTGGCATGGGTTCGGGTATGACACCGCCGGGCTTGGGTTTCGTTCTGCAAGATCGCGGTGAAATGTTTTCCTTAGATAAAGACCATTTCAATGCCTTTGAAGGCGGTAAGCGACCTTTTCACACCATTATTCCGGCTTTTATCACCAAAGATGATAAGCCTTATATGAGTTTTGGTTTAATGGGTGGTGCCATGCAACCCCAAGGTCATGCCCAAATTGTGGTTAATATGATAGATTTTGGACTGGATATTCAAGCCGCCGGCGATGCCCCACGAATTCACCATACCGGTTCCTCGCAACCCACCGATGAAGTGATGGCTGATGGCGGCGTATTGAATTTAGAAAGTGGTTTTTCTTACGACACCATTCGTGGACTTATGAGAATAGGTCATAAAGTTGAATTTGCCAATGGTCCTTATGGTGGTTATCAGGCGATTATGAAAGCCGACAATGGTGTCTATTGGGGCGCTTCTGAAAGTCGTAAAGATGGTCATGCCGCAGGTTATTAATTGTATCTGAATGCCAGTCAATGACGCGTATTATTGTAACGGGTCATCAAGCCGTTGTTTAAATTGCGCGTGTGATTCTGTTCGTTCAGAATAACGATCAACTAGGTGATCTTTGATATCTCGGGTTAGTAAGGTGAATTTAACCAGTTCTTCCATGACATCGACAATGCGATCATACAGAGCCGATGGTTTCATGCGATTGTCATCATCGAACTGTTTCCAAGCCTTGGGCACTGAAGATTGGTTTGGAATGGTCAGTAATCGCATCCATCGTCCTAAGATTCGCAATTGGTTTACGGTATTAAATGATTGAGAGCCGCCACTGACTTGCATCACGGCCAAGGTTTTTCCTTGGGTGGGTCTGACAGCACCTAAAGTGAGTGGAATCCAGTCGATTTGGGATTTCATAATGCTGGTCATGCTGCCATGTCTTTCTGGTGAGCACCAAACCATGCCTTCGCACCATTTAACAAGTTCATGGAGCTCTTTGACTTTGGGATGTTGGGAATCTTCACTATCCGGTTGTGGTAAGCCAATCGGGTTAAAGACTTTGGTTTCAGCACCCAGTTGATTAAGAATGCGTTGGGCTTCTTCCATGGCCAATCGACTAAATGAGCGTTCACGAATGGATCCATATAATAATAAAATCTTAGCCGGATGGGTGCTGACAGCACTTGGTTTTAATTGATTCAAATCACTTTGATTAAAGGTTGCTTGGTTGATGTTGGGTAATGAATTTATTTGTGTTTTCATGGTTTGAACCAATTCTGAGTGCGATTACTAAATGCCACCAAAGACAGCATCACCGGAACTTCAACCAGAACACCGACAACGGTGGCCAAAGCCGCACCTGAGTTGAGGCCGAATAAAGAGATGGCGACCGCCACGGCCAATTCGAAAAAGTTTGAGGTGCCAATTAAACAAGCCGGTGCAGCAATGTCATAGCTTAAACGCATTTTCTTGGCCACAAAATAAGCGATAAAAAAGATGCCGTAAGTTTGAATGAGTAGCGGAATGGCAATTAATACAATGGCCAGCGGTTGATGAATGATTTTCTCCGCCTGAAAACCAAACAGCAGTATCACAGTAGCCAGTAAACCAATGATGGACCAAGGCTTTAATGTTTTAAGCAAGCCTTCGACTTGGTTGTTGAGCAGCTTCCGTGTTAGCCAACCGGCCAACATGGGCAGTAAAACGTACAATACCACAGACACCGTTAAGGTTTGCCAGGGTACATGAATATCTGTTACACCCAACAACAGTGCGGCAATAGGGGCAAAGGCAAATATCATAATAATATCGTTAATCGAGACCTGAACCAATGTGAAGTTCGGATTGCCTTTAGTTAATTGACTCCAAACAAACACCATGGCGGTGCAGGGTGCCACGCCCAACAAAATCATACCGGCGATGTATTCTGTGGCATCGCCGGGATCCACCCAAGCAGCAAAAAACACCTTAAAAAACAAATAACCCAATGCCGCCATACTAAAAGGTTTAATGAGCCAGTTAATGACCAACGTTAACAACAATCCCTTTGGATTATTACCACTGTCTTTTATGGCGCTTAAATCCACTTGCACCATCATTGGATAAATCATAATCCAAATAAGTACAGCAATCACTAAATTGACATGGGCATATTCAAGCGCAGCGACTGTACTGAAAATGCTCGGAAAGAAATAACCAACTGTAACACCAACAGTGATGCAGATAGCCACCCATAATGATAAATACCGTTCAAATAAGCCCATTTGTATTCTCCGTTAGTTGAGGTGTTGTTCTATCTGCTTGACAAATGTTTTGATTTCATCACGTACACGGCGGTAGCAATCTAAAACTTCAGACTCTTCAGTTAAAGATTTAGCTAATGTTGGCGGGTCATCAAAGCCAACGTGTATGACTTGAGCTGAACCTGGAAAATAGGGGCATGTTTCATGTGCATGCCCGCAAACGGTGATCACGTAATTAAATTTTATATCCGATAAATCATCAAGACTTTTTGAATGGTGGCTACTCATATCGACATCAACTTCAGCCATTACCTGAACAGCCATGGCGTTAAGTCCATGTTGTTCAATACCGGCAGAATAGGCATTAAACTGCGTTGATTTTAAATGTCGCAACCAGGCTTCTGCCATTTGCGAACGACAACTGTTACCGGTACATAAAAATAAAAGGTTCTTTTTCATCAGCAAATGGGTTTAAGTTTTTGCATACGCATAATGTCCTGACGAAAGGGTGACTCGTTGGCAGCTTGTTGCAAACAAGTTTGAATTAAGGCCCAGCGGTTTTTAGGCATAGACTGATTTAATCGATAATGCACCCATTGGTCCTTCTGCTCAGTGGTGACTAAGTTCAAATCCCGCAATTGCTTAAAATGGCGTGAGATCTTTGATTGCGGGCAGTCAAGCAGTTCCATAAAATCACAAACACAGAGGCTGTCCGGGTACCTCATGGCGAGTAAGTTGAGAGACCGTAAACGAATCGGGTTGCCAAGCACTTTAAATAAATTGACTAATTCCATAATACTGAATATGCGCATATACGAATAAGCAGTATTATAAAAGTCAGTCATTATTTGTCAAGTTGTGTTTAGCTTATCCTGCTCTATGTGATTATCTACATTTGGCTCGATATAGTGAAAAATTTTAAACAGATTGTTATCTGCGCCAAAATCTGGGGTTTTGATGGCGGAATCGTTCAATTTGAAATTTATCTGTTGAATCATGCGATGTTGTCAGGGTAATGCGACCGCTGTTTTGGGTGTCAACCATTGGGATGTTTAAATCATCATAAACCGCTTTAACTTGTTCAGTTGGGTGTTTGAATTGATTGTATGCACCCGATGAATTGATGGCGATTTTGGGGTTAACGGTAGCTACAAATTCAGGTGTTGAAGATGTGTTGCTGCCATGGTGTGGTATTAATAGGATATCAGCACCAATGTCTTTAGTGTGATGTTGCGTTAATCGGTATTCTACTGCTTGTTCGATGTCACCTGTTAATAACAGTGAAGTCGTTGGGGTGCTCACCTTCAATACACAGGAACTGTCATTTTTAAAATTTGGATATAAATTATAGGGACTCAATACTTCAAAATTAACGTTATCCCATTGCCATTGTTGACCAACAATACAATGTTTATGCTGTCCATCCGTGCTTAAAACCTGTTCAATATTAATGCCTTGTGCTAAATAAGGATAGGCACCGGCATGGTCATTGTCATCATGTGATAGGATGACAACATCTAGTTGATTTATACGAAGCTGTTGAAGCATGGGTAAAACAACCGCATCCGCGATGTTGAAACCACTTGGAAAGCGGGCACCAACATCATACAGAAGATGGTGGTTTTGGGTACTGATTAATACCGATGTACCCTGTCCCACATCAAAAAACTCTGCCCGAAACTGACCTGCTGATAGATGTTTTGTCGCAGGCCATAAGGCAATGGCTATCAATAACAGTGCCCAATAGCGCTGGGGGACGGCTTTCGGCAGCAATAGAATCACAGCTGCCAGTGTCAATAAAGCAAATGACCAAAACCCATTGACCGGCCAGCCCCAGGCGACTTTATCCAGATGAGAAAAATGGTCAAGAAAACGCCAAAACAATTCACTGATGAAGCTTAGATAACTGACAAGAAAATCTGGAATATGTCCGCTTAATCCAGCCACTAATAAGGTTAGTAATAATACCGGAATATATAAAAATGTCATGATTGGAATCACCATTAAATTAACCAATGGTGCCCAAATTTTTAAACTGCCAAATTGCAGTAAGCTTAACGGCATCATACCGATGAGTAATAGCCATTGAATCTTGATGAAATCAATCAATTGTGATGATTTTGCCGGTCTGCCTTGAAATGCTAATATCAGTACCGCCACCGCCCAAAAGGATAGCCAGAACCCGGCATCCAAAATATTTAACGGATCGATTAACAGTACCAATAATAAACTAATTGACCACACATCCCAGGCGTAGGCACTGCGTCTACGCCACTTAAACCAACCATAAACAGCCAACATAATAAGCGCGCGCTGGGTTGACACGGAAAATCCGGCTAAGCCGGCATAAATAAAAGCCAGCGTTAAGCCCATCATAACTTGTATCAATGGGCGTGGAAGTCTTTGTTGCGGGAACAGGGCAAAGACTAACCAACCTAAAGCCGCGCCGATGGCGGCCACCATACCAATATGAAGCCCCGATATGGCAATTAAATGAGCGGTTCCGGAGATGTGCAGTAAGTTGTAATCACCGGACTCTAGACGGCTTTTATCACCAATGGACAAAGCATGTAGTAAGGCGTTGGTTCGGGTGTTAGTAATATTATTATCAAGCAATTGAGAAATTTGATATCGCCAATGATTTATTTTGCTGTTGATTGCCTGGCTCAAAGATATTTTATATGGCTCGATGGCTTGTGCATGTCGAATGCTGCCAACGCCATCTATTCCGTGACGAAACAACCACCGTTCACGGTCAAAGCCGGTGCCATTGGCAGTGCCATGCGGTGGCTTGAGTGATAATTCAAAGCGGTAATAGTCTCCGGGTTGATAGTTTGGCAGTTGTTTTGGTGGTGTTGAATTCTGATAACCACGGTAATGGCTTATCAAAAAGCGTTGATTACTGTGGCGGGTTTTGATTGTGAAACTAACTTTTTGTGGTGACACCAACGGTAAATCAGTGATAAAGGCATCTACCGTGCGATAGTCGTTTTGGGAAATTTGTTGTTGTTTCTGGGTGTTGGCAGCGGTTACCACCAGCAATAAACCCAATAAAAAAGCAATACTTGCTTTCTTAAAACCTGCGAAGAAATGGCTTACTAATAAACAAAACGGGATACTGACAATAAACAACAGACCACTGCTTAACACATCGGGCAACCACAACATCGGAATACAGCCGCTTAAAAAAGCCAGCGCAAAACCGGGTGTATAAACAGGTCGGGTTGTTAATTTGACAATGGCTGTAACTCTCCATGTTTTAAATGATAAGTGGATTGCATCATATTCGCCACTTGGCGATCATGGGTCACCACAATTAAAGCCGTTTGCTGTTGTTGGTTGAGCGCGATAAATAAGTTCATAACAGCTATGGCTGTGTCTTCATCTAAATTACCAGTTGGTTCATCCGCTAAGATGCAATCAGGATTGGTCACTAAAGCCCTTGCTATTGCGGCTCGTTGCCGTTCGCCACCGGATAATTGTCCGGGCCGATGAGTGAGGCGTTCACCTAAACCCACTTGCTCAAGAATGTCAGTGGCTTTATTCCGTGCCGCGGTTTTATGTTCACGGCCTATAAGCAGAGGCATCATGACATTTTCTAAGGCGGAGAACTCAGGTAATAAATGGTGAAATTGATAAACAAATCCCAAGTGCTCATTGCGTACTATGCCACGTTTTTTTTGAGTTAATTTTGCCATGTCATGACCACAAACACTGACTTGTCCGGAAGTTGGAGTATCTAAACCGCCTAACAGATGCAATAAAGTACTTTTACCGGAACCTGAGGCACCCATAATGGCAATGGTTTCACCAGATTGGATGCTGAGATTTAAATTTTCAAAAACCGATATTTTACGGTTTGCATCCATAAAATGTTTACTCAGGTTACGACATTCGATGACACTGTCTTTTTTATTCATAGCGTAGGGCCTCCGCCGGCTGAACCCGTGAGGCGCGCCAGGCCGGGTATAGTGTGGCCAACACCGTTAAACTGAAGGCCACAGCCACAATAGTGACGATATCCATGGTGTGCAAGTCAGCACTTATTTCCGTCACATAATAAACATCCTTGGCTAAAAATTCAGTGTTAAACCAACTTTCCAAGGTGGCAATAATGCTATTGATATTGATGGCCATTAAAATACCGGCAATGGCACCAATGATGGTGCCGATTAAACCGAGTAGGGTGCCGGTTACCATAAAGACACCCATAACTTGGCCGCCTGACAGGCCTAAAGTACGCAAAATGGCGACATCTGACTGTTTGTCAGTAACTAGCATGACCAACGTGGATAAGATATTAAAAGCAGCCACAGCCACAATCATAGATAAAATAATAAACATCATGGTGCGTTCAGTTTTAGTGGCCTTGAAAAAGTTAACATGTTCTTGTGTCCAATCACGAATGCGATAAAACCCTTCTAACTGAGGGCCTAATTCTCTGACTATCCGTGGTGCCTGCATTAAATCAGTGACTTTAATGCGCACACCTGCAGCGGCACCTGGAGGAATACGTAATAAAGTGGCCGCATCCTCGAGGTGAATAAGCGCCATTTTAAAATCGTATTCATACATCCCCATTTCGAAAATTCCGGACACGGTAAAACGTTTTAGTCTTGGGGTGATGCCGACAGCTGTGGTGCGAAATTCAGGCACATACAAGGTTACTTTATCTCCGGGACCAACGCCTAAATGCGCAGCTAAATCAATTCCAATAATGATTTTAAATTCCCCCGGTTGAAGGTCCTGTAACTGTCCATAACGTAAATTATCTTGGAACTCAGTTACTTTGATTTCATCATCAGGCAAAATTCCTTGAACAATGGCGCCTTCCGTGTTCATGCCTTGTAACATACCTTCGGTTCGAATATAGGGTGCTGCGCCAATGACTTCAGGATGAGCGCTGACCTGGTCAATGGCTTGTTGCCAATCGTTTAAATATTCGCCCTTAAAAGCTGAAATGGTGGCATGAGAAACGCTGCTGAGCATACGATCCTGAAATTGCTTATTAAATCCATTCATAACCCCGATCACCACAATAACGGTCATGACGCCAATGGCAATGCCACCCATGGATATCAAAGAAATAAAAGAAATAAAATGGTTTTTTCTTTTGGCGCGGGTATAACGCAATCCAATAAGAAGCGGTAAATTCATAGTTAATTATCCGAAAGTAGCGTTATATTTTGACTGATTGTGTTTATTAACTCAACATTATTACAAAGGTCTCTTTTACTGGAATAAAAAAACCACCGACGATGCGGTGGTTTTTTTGATAAGATTTTACAAAGTTAGACAGAAGGATTTGGTTCTTCTTTTAATTCTTCTTCTGCTTCTTCAGCAGCTTCTTCAACTTCGTCAGCAGCGTCTTCAGCAGCGTCTTCGGTATCATCCATCATGTCTTTGGCTTTTTCTTTGCCATCTTCGTACATTTCTTTGGTACCTTCTTTGGCATCTTCATACATGTCTTTGCTGCCTTCTTTAGCTTTCTCATACATATCTTTTGAGCCTTCTTTGGCATCTTCGTACATATCTTTGGCACCTTCTTTACCTTCTTGGTAAAGTTCTTCGGTCTTATCGGCGGTGTCTTCAGCAGCGTCTTCAATGGCATCGGCAGCATCGCTGGCAGCTTCTTTAGTGGCGTCAGCCGCTTGATTTAATTCAGTTTTTGCTTTGTCCATGGCTGATTCGCTGTCGGAATCTTTATCGTTACAGGCCGTTAATACCAGACTTAAAAGCGCTAAAATCAGCAGAGTTGTTAGTTTTTTCATTTTTTCCTCCAAATAGAAATAATTGTGAGCACATAAGTTATGGGTTAATGCTTATAAAGTCAATAGACAATTATTTGAAAATAGCTTTGAGATAAGCTAATCCCATATGATTTAACGTGGAATTTACATATTAAACAGGCGATAATACCGCTTTATAATAATTATTGTTGCCATGAAACTCTTGTTATTCTGTTTGTTGATATTTGTTGAGTCAACCTACGCTGCTGATTGTGATGGTACTTTTACGTCTATCGCTGTTATTCAAGGTCAACAAGATAAAAGTCCTTTACTGAACCAAAAAGTGGTTGTTAAAGCAGTGGTTACAGGCGTATTTACAGAAACCGGCGGATTAGATGGTTTTTTTGTACAATCTATGCAGCCCGATAATGATTTAAATACTTCAGAGGGTTTATTTATTTACACCGGCCGTTGGCAGCCCGATGTTACTCAGGGTGATGTGGTTGCTATTTCCGGTCGGGTATCAGAGTTACATGACTTAACACAGCTACAAGCCATTGAAGGCATCACATTATGTGAGTCTCAGCATAATTTACCGGAACCCAAAAATATTCAGCTGCCTTTAGATGACTTTAATCTTGAGAACGTGGAGAATATGCGGGTTACAGTTACTGGTGCCATTATTACTGACATCTATCAGTACCTTAAATTTGGAGAGTTGACGGTGTCTTCTGAACGGATGTTCTCGACCACAACGTTGGTAGAACCCGGTTTGGCAGTACCACCTTTAATGGCATTCCAGCAACGTGATCAGTTGGTTATTGATGATGGGCGCTTACAGGCTTACGCCAGACCATTTAGTGTTGGAGAGGATGGGCAAGCTTCGGTGGCAGCTGATAATCCGATTCGAACCGGTTATATGCTTGATGCTGTTGGGGTATTAAACTATGCCTTTGGCCAATATAAGTTACAGCCCACACAAGCCTTGAAAATCAGCCCGCAATCAAATTTTAGAGAACAACAACCTGATCGTCCAAACGGTAATTTAACAGTCGCCACTTTTAACATTGAAAATTGGTTTACTGATTTTAATGATGGTTCAGACCAATGTGGGAATATTAAGGGCATGGGATGTCGTGGTGCCCGTAATGAATTAGAACAGCGACGTCAGCTGGCTAAACTGGTCACCGTGATAAACCGTTTGGATGCCGCAGCCATTGGCTTGCAAGAATTACAAAATAATCAAAATGAATCATTACAGCGATTAGTAGAAGCCTTAAATGAAACCGCTGAATTTAATAAATGGGCTTATATTAATGCCGGCCAATTAGGCCAAGACGTGATAAAAGTGGGTATTATTTATCAACCACAACTGGTCGAACCTCAAGGTGAATATGCGTTGCTAAACAGCGAATCATTACCTGAATACGAAGACCACCGAAATCGAGTGGTGTTGGCGCAGACTTTTCAACATAATAATAGTCAACAATTATTTACCTTGGCATCATTGCATCTGAAATCAAAGGGCTGTCGTGATGCTGTGGGATTAGATATGGCTCAGAAAGATGGTCAAGGGTGCTATAACCCGACTCGTTCAAAAGCCGCTCAACAAATCGTCAACTGGTTAGATACTGATCCCACAAATATGGGCGCGGAATTACGTCTGGTGGTGGGCGATTTTAATTCTTATCAAAAAGAGGATCCGATTGTTGTATTTGAGAAAGCAGGTTATGTTAATCTGGCGCAAGAGTTTTTAGGTGTTGAAAACTGGACCACCTCCTATCGTGGCAAAGTGGGCTCATTGGATTATATTATGGTCAACAAGGCCTTAGCGGAGAAAGCCTCAGGCGTGACACAATGGCACATTAATGCCGATGAGATACGTGATTTTGGCTATCGGATTTCACCGTTGGCTGAGGGGATAGCGCGTCCGGTAAGCTTTTATCAAGCATCACCGTTTTCCTCATCCGATCACGACCCGGTCATCGCCGGATTTGAATTGTCGCTGAAACCAGTCCCCAGTAACAAAAAATAATCATAAAAAAGCCGCGATTGAAGCGGCTTTTTAAGGGTTTTTCTTGATGTAAGGTTTAGACCGATTTTAATTGCAGGCGATACTGCTGCATAGAACGGGCAAATTCTTGTAACATCTGAATGCCACTGGCTTCGGCTTTCTGGCACCATGCCTTCAGAGCCACAATCATGTCTTCCGTTGATTGACCGCTTTTATTCCAAATGGCTTGTAATTCCTGTTTGTAGCTCATCAAGATTTGGATGGTTTCGCTGCTGTTAAACTGAGAGTGTAACAGTCGGCTTTTGCGGCGTAAATAGCGGCTATCTAAAGACAAAAGTCGGCTATATTTTCGCATTTTGCGGCGCATGGCTTTTGATGCTTGACTGTACTCTTGGTTTAATTGTGGTTTGATCACATCGTTGATGTATTTTTGTAAGACGTTATATTTGTGGGTTACTAAAGCCTTCACTGTTTCGTTGTTAATGTCTTGTGATTGACTGTCGATACATAATTCCGGGATGGTTTTTTTGATTTCACATAAACCCAGCTTGTTCAATAACCGAATGGTGTACCAGCCGATGTCATGTTCACCTTTTTTATGGGCAAACTTACAAGAAGCCGGGAAGGCGTGGTGGTTATTGTGCAATTCCTCACCGTAAATAAAGAAGGCGAAGCGGGTTAAGTTTTGTGAGCTGTCATCGGTTCTATAGTTGCGGTAACCCATAAAGTGTCCTAAGCCATTGATGACGCCGGCGGCAAAAAACGGAATCCATGCAACCTGAATGGCAAATACGGCCAATCCGATAATACCGAATAAAGTCACATTGACGACAGCCAATAATAGAATACCTAAATAATGAAAGCGCGTATAAATGTTACGCTCTAACCAATCATCCGGGGTACCTTGTCCGTATTTATCCAGAGTTTCCTGGTTTTTACGTTCTTGGGTGTATAAATCCACACCATCAAACAGCACTTTTTTGATACCATGAACTTGTGGGCTGTGTGGGTCATCTTCGGTTTCACAAAAAGCATGGTGTTTTCGGTGAATGGCCACCCAGTCCTTGGTTAACATGCCGGTGGTAAACCACAACCAGAAACGATAAAAATGTTGTAAAACAGGGTGCATTTTAATGCCACGATGCGTTTGCTCGCGATGTAAATAGAGGCTAACACCGGATAAAGTGATTTGCACAGCAATAAAAGTGATGAGGATAATTTGCCAAGCGGATAGGTTAAGCAGACCTTTGTCTAAAAAATCGAGTAATGGGTACATAAATTAGGGGTTTTGTTTGTTTGATAAGCTTACTATAATGAAATCTCTATTTAATAGCCAGAGAAATTCGTTTTCACATGAATACAAGCGCCCATCAGTCATCTCTCATTCAGCTTCACAATCTGACGGTGCAGCGCCAAGGCCGTGTTTTGATTGATGAAATGAGCTTGCGTTTGCCATCTACCGGACTATGGGTGCTGTTGGGCGCCAACGGTGCCGGTAAATCGAGTTTACTGCGGTTATTGGCGGGTGTCAGTACCGCCACCTCCGGTCAGATTGAGTTTGCTGATGGTGTAGAGATTGGTTGGATGGCGGAACCGGCACGTTTTTATCGACAATTGACAGTGCTTGAACACCTGCGGTTACAAGCTGATTTATTGGATTTAGCGAACCCTGAACAGGCGGTGCAAAGGGTATTGGAGGAGTGGGGTTTAAACACGGTGAAAAATCAATTAACCGAACATTTATCCTTAGGCTATCGACAACGGTTATCACTGGCGGGTGCTTTACTGGCGCCGGTGAATGTGTTGTTACTGGATGAACCGATGAATGGCATGGATCCGATGCTAATGAAACACTTTAAATCATTTTTAGCCGAGTTTAAGCAACACAATCTAGTTCTGATGGCGACACATTTAATGGCTGAGGTCAGTAAATTAACCGATTGTGCCGTGGCGATGCACCAAGGCCAATTATTAGCCCAACACGATTTTCAACAACACGCTGTGACGGCAGTGGATTTATTACATTTTTATCAAAATAGTTTTGCAGACTGGCAAAAGATAATTACAGATGAAAAAGCAGCGATTTAGTTTCTACCATAAAGAGCAGAAAACCTTATGGGGCCGCAGTCGGGTGTGGTTGATATTGTCGCTTTTGGCTTTTGTGGTGAGCTGGTTGTTCTTACACATGTTAGACCGCTATATGGCGCTGCAACCTGAACTGCTTAAATTATCGGTACCACCAAACATCACCGAAGCGTTGTTATTGCCCTTAAGTCAAAATTTAATGACAGTGATGTTATTGGTGGTGGCAGTCACTGCAGGTGGCAGTGTTGCCCAGGAACGGCAAGAGGGAACCCTTGACTACTTGTGGCGAATACCGGCGAAACCGTGGTTTCACTTGCCGATTATGGCGAAGTTTAAAAGTCATTTATGGCTTACCGTGTTCCCGCTATTAATGTTGTTTGCGGTGGCTGCTTTATTGACTTTGGGTGGTGATGTCGATTGGCTCTTGGTGAGTGCCATGGGTTTGGCTTTATTACTGGGTTGCGCCTGGCTTATTGCCCTGGCTTTGTGGTTATCTTCTTTGGCCAATCAGGCTGGTTTTGCAGTGTTGTTAACACTGGTGGTTTTTATACTTATGTGGGTTATTGGCGGGCAATCTGCTTTGGATGAATATGGTATTAACTGGTTGAATTTGTTGTTGCCGGAGCAGCACCTTAATTGGCTTAGCCAGGGTAAAATAAACTTGTCTTCGTTGTTATATTTTGTTGGCGGCACGACGTTGTTTCTGTTAATGGCTCAGTTGCAAATTAACAATTTAAAGAGGCAACGATGAAAGTGGCTGTTATGACAAGAATTCTGTTGGCCGTTTCGTTATTGGTTTTGGTTCTGGTAGGCGCACTTTATGGGCCGCAAATTAATTTGAAAAGTGCTTATTTTGATCATTTGGATAACACCGATGTGGAGCATTGGTTGCAACAGGTGCCTACTTTAGAGATTGAAGTTATGGCTGCTGCCGATGGTCCTGCTGCCGGTTATGTGGCTAATTTTTTGGCGCCTTTAAATGACTATTGGTCCTCATTAACGATTCGTTATACTGATCCGACTAAATACCCCGATAAAGTCCGCGAATATGGCATCAAGGCCCGTGGAGAAATGGTTATTCATCATCAAGATAACTATTTTGTGTTATCCAGTTTATCCTATGAAACTTTATTTAATGGATTACAGCGATTATTGAACCCGCCCGATGGATGGGTGGTGATGTTGGATGGTTTTGGTTCACAGTCTTTGAGCTCTGACAGCACAGATGGTTTAGGCTTGTGGCTTAGTATGATTAAACAATTAAATTATTCTGTGGCGGCACTTCGGTGGCAGTCTGATATGACACTGCCGTCAGAAGTGAAGCTTATTGTGTTAGCCAATCCAACCCAGCCCATCAGTGATGAAGCGTTTCAATGGCTTCAACAACAGCTTAATCGCGGTGTTAATTTATGGTGGTTAAGCAACCCGGAAAGTATGGCGCAACAAGCTCAACTGTCGCTGTTGTTTGATGCTTTACCGACTGATCATGCAATCCGAGAAATTCCGGCATTAAATCAATACCCCAAGCATACCATTACCCAACAATTTGATTACCCAACCACATGGCGCGGGGTGGTGCCATTTGTAAGTTCCGGAGAAACAGTTTTGATGGCTGATGACGATCAGGTATTTGCTGCGTCACAAAACATGAACCAGAGTCGGTTACTGGTTATTGGTGACAGCGATTTTATTAACAACAGTTTGCTTAGAAGTGGTGGCAATCAGGCCTTGTCTTTACGGATGCTGGATTGGCTTATGCACCATGATAATCGCATCAATATGCCTGATTTGAGTGCACAACAAACCGGTTTATTTTTAACGGCACAGCAGGTGGTGATTATCAGTGTTGTGCTATTAATTGCTATACCCGGATTATGGTTGTTAGGTGCTTTAATGGTGATTTTTAATAACAGTCGACGACGACAATAACAAGGTTAGTAACATGGATATCTCAGATATAAGAACAGAATACGTTAAATATGGCTTGCAACGTGCTGATTTAGCAAATAATCCTTTAGATCAATTTACCACATGGTTCAGTCAGGCGCGGGCTGCAGAGTTGGCTGAAGTTAATGCCATGTCCTTAGCCACAGCGGATGCCAATGGCCGGCCGGATGTGCGCACAGTGCTATTAAAAATATTTGATGAGCAAGGCTTTGTGTTTTTTACCAATTACAAAAGTGCCAAAGCCAGACAATTACAAGACAACCCACAAGCGGCTTTATTGTTTCCCTGGTTAGCTCTGGAGCGTCAAGTCCGGATTACCGGTTCGGTTGAAAAAATCAGTGCCGCTGAATCATTTAAGTATTTTAGTTCCAGACCCCGTGGTTCGCAATTGGGTGCCTGGATTTCCGAGCAAAGCCATCCCATTAAAAACAGAGAGAAATTGAATAAACTGTTTCATACCATTAAAGAACGATTTAAAGAAGGTGAAATTCCTTTACCCAGCCATTGGGGTGGTTATCGGGTTATTCCCAATCACTTTGAATTTTGGCAAGGTCGCTCAAGCCGTTTGCATGATCGATTTAGCTATACCAAAACAGATAAAGACTGGCTCATTGAACGATTGGCGCCTTAATGAGCACTTAAACCCGCTGGTCCAAATCGGATTACCAAGGCCGCGATTCAAATGCTAATTTGAAACCTTAAGTGACGGGTTCGCGACTTTGTAATTTGGATCTTCGATTAGATTGACTTCCACTAAATCACCGGCTTTGCGTAGCATGCCCACACATTCTGCACTTAAATGTCGGTAGTGAACGGTTTTGCCGTGTCGCTGATAACGGTCCGCCAATTTGTCTAAGGCTTCTATGCCCGAATGGTCATAAACGCGGGCGTCGAGAAAATCAACAATCACATCCTCAGGATCGTCAGCCGGTGTGAAAATATTTTGAAAATTATGAATGGAGCCGAAAAACACCGGTCCCGACAAGTGATAGATTTTAGAACCATTCTCATCAATATGGGTGTCGGCATCAATGCGTTTGGCACCTTTCCAGGCAAACACCAAAGCACTGACAATCACCCCAACAATCACAGCAATGGCTAAATCTGCAATAACAGTAATACCAGAAACCAAAACGATGATAAAAATCTCTGACTTTTGTACTTTGGTAATCATACGCAAGCTGGCCCACTCAAAGGTGCCTAAAACCACCATAAACATCACACCCACTAAAGCCGCCAGTGGTATCATCTCAATCCATTTTGAGCCAACCAATATAAATAACAATAAAGCAACTGCTGCGGTGATGCCTGATAGTCGGCCACGGCCACCGGATTTAATGTTAATCATACTTTGACCAATCATGGCACAACCACCCATGCCGCCAAAAAAACCGGTGGTAAAGTTAGCGATGCCTTGACCCAGGCATTCGCGGTTGCCATTACCGCGGGTTTCGGTGACTTCGTCAATTAAGCTCATGGTTAATAAAGATTCGATTAAACCCACGGCGGCTAAAATTACCGCATAAGGTAAGATAATTTTAAACGTGGCCATGGTTAATGGCACTGCCGGAATAGAAAAAGTCGGCAAGCCGCCGGCTAATGTGGCGGCCGGGTTACCTGACTCAGCGCGCATATAATCGATGACATTGGGAATAGGAATATCTAACAAAATAACCAAAGCAGCGACCCCAACTATCGCCACCAGAGAAGCCGGTACCGCACGGGTGAGTTTGGGTAAAAAGTGGATAATGAGCATGGTTAATAGCACCATCGCAAGCATCCAGTATAAGGTGCCACCGCTCATCCAGACTTTAATGCCTTCATCGTTAATGACTTTAAATTGACCCAATTGGGCCAAAAAGATAACAATCGCCAAGCCGTTAACAAAGCCCAACATCACCGGGTAGGGCACCATCCTGATAAACATCCCCAAACGAAACACACCGGCCAGCATTTGAATAATACCGGTTAACACCACCGCGGCAAACAGATACTCAACACCATGTTGCGCCACCAAAGACACCATCACCACGGCCATGGCACCGGTGGCGCCTGAAATCATACCCGGACGACCACCAAATATCGAGGTTAACAAACCCACCATAAAGGCCGCATACAAACCCACAAGCGGATCAACACCCGCCACAAACGCAAACGCCACCGCCTCGGGAACCAGGGCCAAAGCCACGGTGAGACCGGATAGAACATCATTTTTAACGCTGTATTGGATGCGTTTTGAGAACAGATTAAACATCGGGGAAGTGGTGTTAAAAGGCGAGGTATCCTACCTGGATTTCCACAAAAGTCAATCATTTCATAGGCTTTGTTCGTTGTTGACTTCACTTAAAAACGACAACACAACTTCTATAAGAATAAAGAACTGCTTTTACCGCAATGCAGCAAATAGGATCTTTGAAAGTGAACTAAGTGTGGTCTTTATAAGCTTTGCGATAAAAGAAACACCGAGAAAAGTTTAAATTGTTACCGAAAGCAACAGAGGTGTGCTTTACAATACGCCCTTGATTTGGCACCAAGTCCTTTATTTATTAGCCACAGAACGGGAGTGTTATTAATGACAAAATTTATGCGTTGGCTGCAGTCCGGTAGTTTAATTCAACAAATTATTGTGGCTTTAATTTTAGGGATTCTATTAGCAGTTATCTGGCCACAAGCGGCACTATCCAGTGGCATATTAGGTCGATTGTTTGTGACAGCCTTAAAATCAGTGGCGCCGATATTGGTGTTAATTCTGGTGGCTGATGCCATCTCTAAACACCGAAGCGATCAGCCTTCCAACATAAAAAGTATCCTTGTATTGTATCTGTTTGGTACCTTTGCCGCGGCCATAACCGCCGTGGTCATCAGTTTTTTATTTCCGACCACACTTGATTTAAGTCTGGTGGAATCTGACATTTCACCACCCGGTGGCATAGCTGAAGTACTGAAAACCCTGGCTTTTAATGTCGTTGATAACCCGGTGCATGCCTTATTGAATGCCAATTACATTGGTATTTTAGCCTGGGCTATTTTAGGTGGTCTGGCATTACGACACACCGATGGCACCAGTAAACAGGTTCTGGCAGACGCTGCATTTGTCATCAGTAAGATTGTTGGTTGGGTGGTGCGCCTGACACCAATTGGTATTTTCGGGCTGATTGCCTATGCCATTGCCGATACCGGTTTCGAGGTGTTGGCGACGTATACAAAACTGATTGTGGTATTACTGTCAGCGATGTTGATTGTGGCTTTATTGTTAAACCCATTGATTGTCTTTATTAAGCTAAAACGTAACCCCTATCCACTGGTTTTCAAGTGTTTGTCGCAAAGTGGTATCACTGCTTTTTTTATGCGCAGTTCCGCTGCCAATATTCCGGTAAACATGAAATTAGCCAAAAACATGGGCTTGCGTAAAGAAACCTACAGTATTTCCATTCCTTTAGGTGCCACCATTAATATGGCCGGTGCGGCGGTAACCATCACGGTCATGACCCTGGCGGCTGCTCATACAGTCGGCATTGACGTTAATATAGTCACCGCTTTTTTGTTGTGTTTATTGGCCACCATTGGCGCCACAGGCGCATCCGGTGTGCCCGGTGGTTCTTTGTTATTGATTCCCATGGCCTGTAGCTTATTTGGTATAGATGACAGTGTCGCCGCGCAAGTGGTGGGTATTGGCTTTATTATCGGCGTCATTCAGGATTCGGCAGAAACCGGTCTGAATTCATCCACCGATATTTTATTCACCGCCGCCGCTGATTTAGCGGACCAGGACAAGAGGGTCTAGTAAGAAATACAATTGACCAGTGGGCATATTTTAACAAATAATAGATGTGCTTTTGATAATGAGGAATAAACGATGAACAAGCCCTTTAACGCGGTTGTCTGGTTTGAGATTTATGTGCAAGATATGACACGCGCGGTACAATTTTATCAAAACCTTTTTAACATTAAGATGGAGGCTTTAGATTCACCCACAGACGATGACATGTGGTCTTTTCCCGGTAATATGGAAAATACGGGCGCCAACGGTGCTCTAGTGAAAATGAAAGGTGTTGATTCCGGTGGTGGCGGTACCTTGGTGTATTTTTCTTGTGACGATTGTGCAGTGGAAGAATCACGGGTTGAAACCAATGGCGGTCAGGTAATTAAGTCAAAATTCAGTATTGGTGAGTTTGGTTATATTTCATTGATAAGCGACACTGAAGGCAATATGGTGGGCTTACATTCAATGCATTAATTTTCAAAGCCATTCATAAAAATGAAATCATCGGCTGCGGGTGTAATGCATTGTGGGTTCGATATGAATTGGCTTACGACATGGCTGCGCATTTTATTGGGTACCCGTTGGGGTTGATTGCCAAAGGGATGATTTTTACCCAAGGTCAGCGAAATATTATTTAATCCACCACCCAGTAAATGACAATAACTCATGATGGTGCCGCTGCCTTGGTTGATTGGTCCCGGTAGCGTTTCGGTTCCTGAAAAGCAACCTGCTTCATCGTTATAGCATTCATCAACCGGGTTGTTATAGCAATGGGTGTGTTCAGAATTAAAGTTATGTCCAATTTCGTGTGACACCACAACGATATCCCAAACTGGTTGTGGATTGGTGGGATTAAAACTACCTGATAAACTGGTGCTGACTCCATAAGCGCCACCATAATTACCGTAATCATTGCTAAACCCACAGTTGGCATTAGTGATATCAAGATTAAAGGAACCCCGGCAAAGCACACCTTTCCATGCGATACCACCCCATAAACTTTTACCACTGATAAAATGGGTGATGGCGCGGTTAATATTTCCATGTGTATCATTCCAATATTTGCCAACCTCATACAAAGCACAATCAGTTTTGGTTGCATCCCAGGGATCATTGGATGTAGTCCAGACACTGACATGACTTAATAGCACAAAGGTATTAATTTCGTTGTAATACATAAATGATAAATAACCGATCAGGCCACTGATGTAATCAATTTCATCACCAATGTCATTGAAGAATTGATAAAACTCATAATCAGTTTCAATGGCGATATTTAATTGATAATCAATGTTCGAACCACGCTGCTCTGTCGTAAGAGTACGTTGTTGAATGACTTCCGACTCGGGTATTTCAATGAAGTCTTTGGGATTAAAGTAACGGCTATCGCTTTGGGTCAGGGCATCAGTATCCGGTTTATCAAGTTTAAATTGATGACCCTTCATCCGATTCAATTGATATTTAGTACTATCATCGGTTTCTATAATGCCGTCAATATCACCATTTTCCAAGAAGCCGATAAAAACCCGGCTACCTTTTAAACCGTGAATGTCACCACTAAAATAGACATTATTCGGCATGGCTTGTCTTGTTGTGCCTTGATCACCATGAATCAGCACCTCGGCATTATCGGCAAACACTTTAAAGCGTTTTAAATTCAGTGTTACTGTACCTAAATGGTCTAAATCGACATCCGTGACTTGAATTTGTTCTCCGAGTGACACTGATTTAATGGCTGTTAGACTGTTGTGATCGGTTAATGACAGTTCCTTACTATGGGCAACAGAAGTGAAAATAATTAAGCACAGTAGAATGGTTTTCATGGGTTTTTCTCAATCGGGGGTTTTATTTTAGCGATTTAAGCCATAAACAACCATGGTTTTTAATGTTTGTGTGCGTGAGCGTTCACATTTAAAAAGGCCACATAGATGCAATGTAGCCATTGAATCGCCTGTCAATTTATAAAAACTACTTCTGTTTTGTCTTTGTATTAAATGGTTTTGGACCTATGTCACGGTCATTTTGTCTGTCTTTTTTAATTTGACGAACATAGCCTTTTTTCTTATTACCTGGGCTTGGGTCGCCGCCAAATGTGTCGTTGTCAAAGCGAATGGTGCCGGTAAAATCCTGAATAAAATAATATTTATTATTGGCACCATAGGCTAAGTCAACCGGCCGATTAAAGGTTCTGCGTTCATTCTCGTTGGCAATGAACTTATAGTCATTAATATTTTGACTGTGATTCTGAGAAGGTGGTACTTCTGACAATTTCATATAACCGGCTTTATTGACGCCTTCAATGGGGTCACCGCCAAAAGTCTTGTTATCAAAACGAATGGTTCCGGTAAAATTTTCTATGAAATGGTATTGGCCATTGGCACCATAAGCCAGATCCACCGGCTGATGAAAGGTTTTGCTCTGGTTTTCTGAGGCAACACGTTTATAGTCACTGATGTCCTGAGAACTGTGTGATTGTTCATCTGTTCGTTTGACGTAACCAAATTTAGACACGCCTCCAATGGGATCGCCATCAAAAGACTGGTTATCAAAGCGAATGGTGCCGGTAAAGTCATAGATATAATGGTATTGGCCTTTGGCACCGTAAGCTAAATCCACAGGCTTCCTGAATGTTTTGGATTCACCTTCTTTAGCCACCAGCTCATAATCATTTATATTGCTGTGTTGTTCAGGCTTGTTGCGGTATTTTACATAGCCGGTCTTTGTCACACCTTCAATGGGATCGCCACCAAAGGTTTTATTATCAAAGCGAATGGTGCCGACAAAATCATTAATGTAATGGTATTGACCATTGGCGCCATAAGCTAAATCAACCGGTCGTCGAAATGTCTTTGTTTCATTTTCATTAGCGGCGAATTGGTAATCATTAATTTCCTGGTCATTAGGATTGTTATCTGCAACATTGCGATGCGGTTTCATATAACCGGCTTTGGCAACGCCTTTGATGGGATCGCCGCCAAAAGTTTCATTGTCAAAGGTTATGGTGCCGATAAAGTTATCAATGTGGTGATATCGATCTTTGGCGCCGTAAGCCAAATCCACGGGCTGACGAAAAGTCATGGTTTCATTTTCATTGGCAACCAATTCATAATCACGAATAGGTCGGTTATCAGAGGACGTCACAGAGCTATTTTTAACATAACCGGCTTTTTCGACACCTTTAATGGGGTCGCCGCCAAAGGTTTTATTATCAAAACGAATGGTACCGACAAAATCATCTATATAATAATACTGACCATCTGCTCCATAGGCCAAATCTACCGGATAATTAAAAGTTTTACTTTGGTTTTCTTCGGCGATAAAAGTATAACCATCGGGGTTACTATGAGCGTAACCGGCAATCAATGTGAGCAGTAAAGCGAGAGTGGTATTTGTTGAAGTTAAATATCTCATGTGCAGTCCTAACAGTTTAATATGTTAAGTATTATAGAGCATGGGATATTAATTGCTCATTAAACTCATATACATAAACGTGATTATTGATTTTGTGAGCGATTATTCATTTATTTTTAATAAATAGATATATGCTCGTCATTTAATACCAAAGTTTTTAAATAAGACCAATCTAATGAGAAATGAATTGATAGGCTTAGGACTTATTATTACGCTGTCAATGGTTGCAAACAGCTTATTTGCTTCTAATCATTGTTTAAATGCGTCTCCATTACCTGAGCCAACAGGTTATATTGTAATGGTATCAAATGCACAGCAGTTACATGATGCCATCGATAACTTGCAAGCCAACACCACAGTTTTAATACAGCCGGGAGATTATGTTTTAAACAAAACGTTATATATTCAAGAAAACAATATTACCCTCAGAGGCAACAGTAATTACTGCGACCAGGTTAACTTGATTGGCCAAGGTATGGAACAAGCCAACTATGGCAATGTACCTCACGGTATTTGGACAAATGCCAGTAATTTAACAGTGCAGAATCTGACCATCCGTGATGTATATTTTCACCCGATACAATTTGATGCCAATGCTGATTCACCGACACTCTATAACCTGCGTTTACTTGATGCCGGCGAACAATTTGTCAAAGGCAGTTCAGGTGGTGGTTTGGGTACGGGCGTTGATAATGGTGTCGTTGAATACACCATTATGGCTTATTCGGTTTCGCCTCCAAACACAGATCATGGCGGTGGTGGAACAGGTTACACCAATGGTATTGATATCCACGGCGGTGATGGTTGGCAAATAAGACATAATTTATTCAAAAACTTCCACACCCCAGATGGTAGTGACCATCTGTGGAATCCAGCGATATTGATGTGGAACGGATCCAGTAACACCTTAACTGAAAACAATGTATTTATTGATGTAGATCGCGCCATTGCTTATGGCTTGACTAACCGGGCTTCGGGCAACGATCATTATGGCGGTATCATCAGAAATAACATGATTTACACAACACCAGGGATTTACAGTTCAACCCGACGGGCCAATTCAGATGCCATGATTATCGTCTGGGATTCACCCCAAACCCAGGTTTTGCACAACAGTATTTTGACTAATCTAAATCAGCGTTTCTCGATAGAATTTAGATTTGACACCACCGGCGGTCAGGTCAGAAATAACCTCAGTGATGCCGACATTGGCGACAGAAACGGTGCAACTTACAGTCAAAGCGGGAATTTAAGCAGCGCCAATCCAAATATGTTTATTAACCCGACCTCTGGTGACCTGCATTTAAAACACACGGCCACCGACGCCATCGATCAAGTGGCACCACCGGCCGATGCCATGCGTGACTTTGATCATGAACTTCGCCCGCCTGGGAATAACGCCGATATCGGTGCCGATGAATTTAGCTTGAGTTATGATCTTATTTTTAAGGATGGGTTTGAAAATTAAAAGAATGTAATGTTGGTGATATTAACGGCTTACATTTGCTCATTTCTGAGAAAATCATAGCGATAACCATCATTAAATAATTTAAACTTGGGCATGATACGTTTAAACAGTGAACTGTTAAGGTGTTTGTCCAGCCAGTCTTGCAAAGCCGGCCAATCTTGTTGGTCGAACCATTGTTTATCGACAAAAGCGTATTGTCGGATAAAGGGCATGATGGCGATATCGGCGAGTTGAATGTTGTCACCTAACAAATGGTCAGAGTTTTCAAGCTTTTGGTTGAGTGCGATTAAATAAGGCAAGGTGTTGGCCCGGTGTTCATCGAAGCTGAGTTCAGGATAGCCCACATGGTATTTATAACGGTCAAGCAGAGGCTTGAATTGAATGTCATATTCTTCAATCAGGCTAAGACTATCGGCTTTATAGAGCAACCAATTTTGCGGATCATTGAGTTGTAACACATGCAACATGATTGCCAGACTTTCGTCGATCACTGTGCCATCCTCTAAAATCAAAACCGGAACGGTGCCTTTGGGTGATGCTTTGAGCATGGCTTCGGGTTTATCTTTTAAGATAATTTCACGGAGTTCACAGCGATAGTCACTGACGGCGATGGCCATGCGTGCGCGCATGGCGTAAGGACAACGGCGAAAGCTGTATAAAACAGGTAAGTTCTGGTTACTCATAAATACTTAAACGATGGATTGAACGCGACCGACTTCACCACTGGTGAGTTCGACCTTAATGCCATGGGGGTGTGATGGTGATTTGGTTAATACGCGTTTGACCGTGCCTTCGGTGAGTTCACCGCTGCGTTGGTGGTGTTTTTGTACGATACTGACTTCGGTACCGGGTTGGATGTCTTTTCTAAGTGGTTTTTGCATACCCCGTATTGTAACAAAAATTACCAGGGAATGGTTTTGCCGGCGTAATCCAAAAACAGGGCTTCTTTGTGTGTATGCTGTTGGTGTTTCTCAATCTGCTCAATCAACATATCCGCAGTTTCATCTGCCGTTTGTAGCTGTCCCTGAGGTAATCGTTTCTGGAAAGGTTTGGATAAAGGTGTGTCGGTGGTGCCCGGATGAAGAAGCATAAATTTTATCTGCGGATGTTTTCGGGCCCATTCAATGCTGAGGGTTTTGATGCCCATATTTAAGGCTGCTTTACTCATGCGGTAGGCATACCAGCCACCCAGGTGATTGTCTTCGATACTGCCGATGCGGGCAGAAATGGACACCGCTAAGCCATGCTCAGCGTGGCTGAGCAACTTTTCGGCCTGTTTTAAAGCCAGTAAATGGCCCACGGCGTTGACTTGATAGCTATGCAAAAGATTATTCTGATTAACCTGCTGCAGAGATTTTTCAGGTTGATAATTGGCGTTATGCAATACGCCGGCACAGTTAATAATCCAATCAAGGTAATCAACCTGTTGTTCAATATAGTTAAAAGCAGCTGAGATGGATTCCTCCTGACTTAAATCACAGTTGACATGAAACAGACCCTCCGAAACTTTCTCCGGTTCATCAAACCGCCGTGATGTGATAAAGAGGTTATTTGCGTTGGTTGCCCATTGAGTCGCCAATGCCTGGCCAATACCCTGGGCACCGGCAATGATTAAAATATTTTTCATAGTGCGGCTTTCAGTCCCTCTGGAATACTTGGATGTTCAAAGCGAAAACCGGCATTTTGCAGTTTATCGGGGACAACATGGGCGTCGGCCAGTAAAAGTTCATCGGCCAGGTCTTTAAAGATTAAGCGAGCCATCACTTCAGGCATGGGCAGAAAAGCCGGACGATGGAGTTGTTTGGCTAAGGTTTGGGTAAAGGTTTTATTGGTGACAGCGTTGGGCGCGGTTATATTGACCGGACCGGTCATGGGCTTTTGCAATAGAAAATGAATGGCACGACTCACATCGGCTAAACTCACCCAGGAATACATTTGCTCACCGGAGCCGATGCGACCACCCAAACCCAGTTTAAAGGGCAACAACATGTTTTTTAAGGCACCGCCGGATCGGTCTAACATTAAACCAAAGCGCAGGTTTGTGACGTTGGTTTGTGGGCTTTGTAATTGTTGGGCGCTGGCTTCCCAATTTATTGATAAGTCAGCGACAAAATTATCACCGGCGGGGCTGTTTTCGGTCAGTTGTTCACCCGGTCGATGGCCATAATAGCCAATGGCTGAGGCACATAAAAATAATTCAGGTTGTTGTGACTGATTTTGGATGGTGTTGACCAAGTCATTGGTGCCATGAATTCGACTGTCAAAAATGAGCTTTTTATAGGCATCAATCCAGCGTTTATCGGCAATACCGGCACCAGCCAGATGAATCACCGCATAGGGTGCTTTAATCTCATGTTTTACTAAGGCTTGTTGGTAATTCCAGCTGGGTCGGTGCGGATCTGATTTGTCACGTTGTAACGCCACCGGCTGATAGTCTGCCGATAAATCAGCCATCAGTTGTTGCCCCAACATACCGGAAGCTCCGGTGATAAAAATGACAGGTTTACTGGTATCAGACATAAAAACACTTTGATTAAAGAATTTATTTTAACAAATAATCGGTGCAGAAAATGTCAAACTCTTAACCGGCCATTTGTAATACCATTAATACGCCGGCCACACTGATAATGGCACCGGTTAATTTACGAGGGTTCATGTCTTCTTTTAGTAACAGCCAGCCTAAAATAAAGATAAATACGGCTGCGGTTTCATTCAGTATTGAGGCGATTGAGGCATCGGTGTATTTATAACCGGCGACCCAGACCATGGTGGATAGGTACTGGCCCAAAAATGCACCGATTAATAACCACCATTTACCTTGATTTCGCCAGACGGAGAGTGGATTTAAACTGCGGTTTAAGAGGGCGTTAAAAATCAGCATGGTGGCTAAACCACCGATGGTTCGAATAAAAATAATCCAAAAAAACGGCAGTTCCGTGGTGATGGGTTTAACAATGACAATGCCTAAAGCCGTGCAAAAGACCGCCATGGCAGCAAACACAAAGCCAATTTTTGGCGGATGCGCGATGGCCAATGATTTTTTCCGTAAGCTAATAACTGCGACACCAACCATAACCAGTATCATGCCAAAGATTTGCCAGCCATTCAGACGTTCACTTAAATAGAAAAATGATATAAACACCACAAATGGGCTATAGAGGGAACCCGTGATGCCGGTGAGGCCTGCGCCAATTAATTGTAAAGCGCGCAAATAAAACATATCCGCCAGCATAATCCCGAAAAAGCCACTGATTAGCAGAATCATCCAATCTTCGCTGCTCAGTTCCGGTGGTATAAAACCGTCGGTAAAATACAAGGTCGGAATCATCAACAAAAAAGTCAGGACGATTTTAAACAGATTCATGGCACTGACGCTGCTGTGCTCACCGGCTTTACGATAACAAATGACCGCAAGTGCCCACAATAAAGCACACAATAACGACAGTATTTCACCTAAACCAAACATACGCTTTTAAATCATGCCAAAAAAGTTCGGATTGTAAGCGATTTTCTCTGCGAAACCTTTATAATTATGCGTTTTGGTAATCATAACTTCGAGGTTAAGCATGTCTTCAAAAATCAAATATTCTTTGACTCTTCTGGTGTTATTAGTAGTCATTTCGGTTTCAGCCGCCACAGATAAGCCTGAAGCCGATAAAGATAAATGGGATGTTAACAACCCACCCGGTGAAAAACAAATGATTGATATCAATACCGAAACCGGTACCTGGATGAACCTCGATGTCAGTCCGGACGGTCAAACCATTGTTTTTGATTTGCTCGGAGATATTTATACCATGCCGATTACCGGTGGTGAGGCCAAGAATATCACCAACTCCATGGCCTGGGATATGCAACCTCGATTTTCACCGGATGGCACAGAACTGGCATTTACCTCCGATCAGGGTGGTGGCGATAATATCTGGGTTATGAATGTCGATGGCAGTGATGTCCGCGCCGTGACCGATGAAAAATTCCGTTTATTAAATTCACCGGCCTGGTCACCGGATGGTGATTATATTGTCGCTCGTAAACATTTTACCGGGATGCGCTCTTTGGGTGCCGGGGAAATCTGGTTGTACCATAAATCCGGCGGCCAAGGTGTGCAGTTGAACAAACGACCCAACGAGCAAAAGGATTTGGGCGAACCTGTTTATACACCGGATGGACAATATGTTCTTTTTTCAAGAGATTCCACCCCGGGTCAATACTTTGAATATTCAAAAGATTCGAATAACCAGATTTACGAAATATACGCCATTGAGCTGGCCACCGGTGACATTAAACCGTGGGTATCAGGACCGGGTGGGGCGGTTAGACCGACACCTTCACCGGATGGTGACTCCTTGGCTTTTGTGCGTCGTATTCGTGCTGATACCGCATTGTTTATCCAAAATCGTAACAGTGGTGAGTTAACCCCAATTTTTGATAACTTAACCCGTGATATGCAAGAAACCTGGGCCATTCATGGTGTTTATCCTAATTTTGCCTGGCTGCCGGATGGCAAAGACATCGTGTTTTACGCCAAGGGCGGCATTCACCGCATCAATGTGGCTTCCAAAGAAGTCACTCAGATTCCTTTCAAAGTGGCAGATCAACGTGAAATTCGACAGGCTGTGACAGTAAGTAACGAAGTGGCTAAGGATGAGTTTACAACTAAAATGCTGCGCTGGTTACAAGTCAGACCTGATGGCAAGCAAGCTTTATTTCAGGCTTTGGGTTACCTTTATACCGTCAACTTGCCTAACGGTCGACCCGAACGCTTAACCAAACAAACAGACCATTTTGAATTATATCCACGTTACAGTGCCGATGGTAAGCAGATTATTTACAGCACATGGCATGATAAAGACTTAGGCACAGTGCGTTTGGCCAAACTCAATGGCCGCAGTCAACAACTGACAAAACAACCAGGTCATTATGTTAATCCGGTGCTGTCACCAAACGGTCAAACTGCGGTTTTTCAAGCCATTAAAGGCGGTTATTTAACCAGTCCCTTGTATTCCCATGATACCGGTATTTTTAAAGTTGATATTAAATCCGGTGAACAGAATAAACTGGCCGAATCAGGCAGTGAACCGTTTTTTACCGGCAACAACGAGCGTGTCTACTTCACCGGCGGTGATAAAAAAGGTGAAGTGTTTACCGGTCAACTGTACTCAACAGATTTAAGCGGTAATGATAAGCAGCAACATTATCAAGGTGAATGGATCAGTCATTTTAAAGTGTCTCCGGATGAAAAATGGCTGGCCTTTATCCAGAATTTCCAGGTCTATGTCACGCCATTTGTTCGTAACGGTCAGTACATAGCCACCGGCTCCGGGGCAAAGAATTTACCGCTACAGAAATTCTCGACCTATGCCGGCAAAAACCTCACCTGGAGCCAGGATTCAAAACAGTTAAGTTGGGCTATGGGGCCTAATCTTTATCAACAACCATTGTCAGCTGTGTTTAATTTTCTCAATGACAAAGCTGTTGAAGACAAACCTGAACCGCAACAAACCACCATTGAACTAACCGCGAAAACCGATAAACCTAAAGGTTTGGTGGCATTAAAAGGTGCGAAAATCATTACCATGGAACAAGTGGATGGTGCACAACAGGTGATTGACAATGGTGTGATTATTATTAAAGACAATCGGATTCAAGCGCTTGGTGCTGATATTGAAATACCAGCTGATGCTGAAGTTTTGGATGTCAGCGGAAAAACCATTATCCCGGGCCTTGTGGATGTCCATTGGCACGGCCCTTATGCCAATGACCAAATCATTCCCCAAGAAAACTGGAATGCCTATGCCTCATTGGCGTTCGGTGTCACCACCACCCACAACCCGTCGGCCAACACCGAAGCGATTTTTGCCGCATCTGAAATGCAGCAAGCGGGTTTAATCACCGCACCAAGAACCTATTCGACCGGTACCATTTTATATGGTGCAACCCATTACATCACCGCCAAAGTTAATAGCCTGGACGATGCCATGGGACATCTAAAACGCATGAAAGCCGCCGGTGCCTTTAGTGTCAAAAGTTACAACCAACCCCGCCGCGATCAACGCCAACAAATCTTAGAAGCCGCTCGCCAAACCGGTTTAATGGTGGTGCCTGAAGGTGGCTCCTTATTTATGCACAATATGAGCATGATTATCGATGGTCACACCGGTATTGAGCATTCCATTCCGGTGGCATCTATTTATGATGATGTCAAACAACTGTGGGCGGGTTCAAATACTGCCTATGTACCGACATTGGGCGTCGGTTATGGTGGCATTTGGGGTGAGCGTTATTGGTATGATAAAACCGATGTCTGGAAACACCCGATATTATCCAAATATGTACCGGCCAACATTCTTGAACCGGCATCGGTCCGTCGTTTCAAAGCACCCTTAGAGGACTACAATCATTTCAACAATGCGCGGGTCGCCAAAGAATTACAAGACGAGGGTGTTGATGTTCTATTAGGTGCGCACGGTCAGCGTGAAGGTTTAGCCGCCCATTGGGAAATGTGGATGTTTGGTCAAGGCGGCATGGAACCTTTGAACATTATTAAAGCGGCCACCATCGATGGTGCCAGATACATTGGCATGGACAATGACCTGGGCTCATTGAAAGTCGGTAAACTGGCTGATTTAGTCATCTTAAACCAAGACCCGATGCAAGACATCGAAACCAGTGATGATATCCATCAGGTGATGCTCAACGGTCGTTTATATGATACAGACACCATGAATCAGGTTTATCCAACAAAAACAAAACGAGGGGCTTTTTATTTTGAGTGAATATAGTCAACTTTTAAACCACATACTGGTTTGCTGAATATAAAAAAAGATAACCACAGAGGACACTCAGGCACGGTGTTGATGCAACGCATTGCACCGCCGTACCGGCGCAGGCCGGTAACCAGTGTCTTTGAGAAATGAGTTTAAAATTATTAAATAACCCAACATCTTTGTCATCGTGCTGAGACCCTCGGATCTGCGTCCGAGAGAGACGATAATCTGGGTTATTTTTGCTATATGATTTTTGCGGTTAATAAATGGTAACCACAGAGACACAAAGTTCACAAAGGAAAAATATTTTGAGTAAAAACCATCGAACAGAGATTGATAAAGCCATTAAGCATTTAATGGATTTTCAGCAAAAAGAGCCTTATATCAACGATTTCCAGATTCTTGAAAGCCAGCTTTGGCAGGAAGTCGGTGAATTTATCGGCGAGGATCCCATGGACTTTCGCCAATGGCTATATGCTGAATCGGGTATGGGTCACATGGCTTTTGGGTTTTTGTTTGAACGCTGGGGCAGTGTTATTTGGGGTGAGGGTGATCAAACGCCGATTGAAATATTTTTAAAAAACCGGGGTTGGCGTGAAGCACCCGCCGGCAGACAGTATTTAAAAAAATTGAATGACGCCGCCGTTAAAATCTATGAGGTGACCGACGTCAAGCCAGGCGAATACATAGTTGTTCGAGATATCGACCAACCGGATAAAAAAATTAAAGTTATCGAAAAGAAAGGCTCAGAAAACATCGTGCCCTGGACTTATCTGGCCGGCCGGGTTATTCATATGCGCGGACAATGCATGTTTACCGGTGCCTTTTTGCCACTATCGCACCAAGCGGTTGAAAACATAAAAGATCGATTGGAATATACCAAAAAAGATGGACTTACTTTCCTTAAACAAGCCATGGAATCTGAAGACATACATTTGTTACCAGACATGAAAGCCGCGCTGATGGCAGAAATTGAAGGCAATTTAGCGGATTATGTGTTCGTTGATTGGGTTATGGATATGATGGATAAAACATCACCGGAACAACCGATTGTTACGAATCGTGATGGTGATATTGTGGAAGATATGACCTTGCGGTTTACCATCGCCGTCAAGCCCAAAACCATAAAAAAGTATTTGGATGAAAGTGATCAGTTGATGCCGGAACCTAACCAGGATGATTGTTGGTTATGGCTGGACAGGGCGGCGCATGAACACGATCAACAAGTGCCCATTTGGGGTGTGCTGACGCTGGGTGAGCAGGATTTAACCATTCGGGTTAATTCACGCGGTCGCGCCAACAAAGCTAAAAAGTATTTAAAATCCCTGCTGGGCACGCGCATTAAACAGCCCATGATGGTCTATAACAATGATCAAAAAACTCAAAACACTCAAAACACTGGTATAGAAGATGTGATGTCCGATGACATCTCGCCTGAAGATCGCCTGGCCATCATTAAGGATTATATGATTCAACATTATAAAGACACCTTGGATCAGCCGATTCCGATGCTGGATAACCTCACACCGAGGGTTTGCGCTAAAAATCCCAAAAAGCGCCATAAAGTCATCGCCTGGTATAAAGAAATTGTCTCCCGCAGTGAAAAATTTCAGCCAGGTTCCGCCGAGGATTTGGCCTTTATTTTAGATGAACTCAATATCAGCCCGGAGGAGTTATGACATTAACACTGTACAGCTACTGGCGCAGTACCGCGGCGTATCGTGTCAGAATTGCCTTAAATTTAAAGGGCTTAGATTATGAAACTAAAGCAGTTCATCTGGTTAAAAACGGTGGTGAACAGCATCAGGCCGGTTACCGTGAAGTCAATCCACAGGGGTTGGTGCCGAGTTTAGTTACGGAGGATGGACATGTCATTACCCAATCCATGGCGATACTTGAATACTTAGAAGAATATCAGCCCGCGCCATCGATATTACCGGAAGATGCCATCAGTAGAGCGCACTGCCGCGCCGCTGCCCAAACCGTTGTCTCTGATATTCATCCTTTGGATAATTTACGGGTTTTACAATACCTGAAAAAACAGGGCTGGCAACAAGACCGTGTTGATACCTGGTATGCCCATTGGATTCATGAAGGTTTTAAGGCCTTAGAACAGCAAGCCAGTTCGGGTAAAACTCAATTCATGCATGCGGATTATCCCTGTATCTCAGATATTTGTCTGGTGGCACAAATCTATAATGCCAATCGCTTTCAGGTGCCCTTGAATGCTTACCCGCGATTGACTGAAATCTATCAACACTGCATGGTATTGGATGAATTTATCAAGGCTTCACCGGAACAGCAACCGGATGCCCCTGAGGTTTTAGCTTAATTGGACGCAAACACAAAAACCGACGCCTATGATGTCATTATCTTAGGCGCCGGAGCCGCCGGTTTAATGTGTGCCAAAACCGCGGCCGCTCGCGGTTTAAAAGTATTGCTACTGGAGAAAGCCAATAAACCGGGTAAAAAAATTCTGATGTCCGGTGGCGGTCGCTGTAATTTCACCAATATGCATTGTGCCCCGGACTATTTTTTATCCGCCAATCCACACTTTATGAAATCCGCCTTAAGTCGCTACTCTCAGTGGGACTTTATACAGTGGGTGGAAGACCATGATATTGGCTACCATGAAAAGGAGCTCGGCCAGTTATTTTGCAATCGCAGCGCCAAAGATCTACTGAACGCCTTATTAGATGATTGTCGCGAGCAGGGCGTTGATCTCCATTGTGATGTCAGTATTGAGCAATTAGCAATCGGTCAGCCGGTAACTGTGAAAACCAATATCGGACAATTCACTGCACCACAATTGGTGGTGGCCACCGGTGGTTTATCGATTCCGAAAATGGGTGGCTCGGATTACGGCTATCAACTGGCCGAACAAATGGGCTTAACGGTGTTGCCTAAACGTGCCGGTCTGGTGCCACTGATGTTTTCCGATCAGCACCAAAAATTGTTTTCTGACTTAAGTGGCAGCAGTGTGCAGGCTGAAGTCAGCGCAGAAAACGCGCAATCCTTTACCCATCAAGTGTTGTTCACACACCGTGGTTTAAGTGGTCCGGCGATTTTACAAATCTCCAGTTACTGGCAACCGGGTGAAAGCATTTATATTAATCTCATTCCGGATTATGATTTTTTGGCAAATTTAATCGAAGCCAAACTTAATACGCCGCAATTATCAATGCTACAAGTACTGCAGCGGTTTTTACCAAAACGTCTTGCGGAAACACTGGGGAAATTTATCAGTGGTGATGATTTACAACGTGAACTGCAAACATTTAATCAAAAGCAACTCGCTGGACTTGCTGAGAGCTATACCAACTGGGTGCTGAAACCGGCAGCCAGTGAAGGTTATCGCACCGCTGAAGTCACTTTAGGCGGGGTCGATACCAATCACCTATCATCCAAAACCATGGCCGTTAAAAGCCACCCCAATATTTACTTTATCGGCGAAGTGGTCGATGTCACCGGCCACTTAGGCGGCTTTAATTTCCAATGGGCCTGGTCGTCTGGTTTTGTGGCGGGGATGAGTTTAAAAAGTTAGACATGAAAGTTTTTTATCCTTCTTGAATAATACAAGACTGAAGTTTTAATAATAGCCGTAGGTTGGGCTGAGCAAAGCGAAGCCCAACTCAAAACCCTGCATAAAGAAAAATGTTGGGCTTCGCTGAGCTCAGCCCAACCTACCATTTAGTATCATTATCTTGATTCAAAAGAAACGATAATAAACTGTTATTGGATAAAATATAGGGAAGAGTTTCTTAATAATTCTCAAAAACCCATCAAATCATGGTGAAAATAATTAATACCTTTATACCATTTATGAATTAATTTACATTCATTTGACACCTGTAACGTTACAGGTTATATTTGTGAAATGATACGGAGCTTCAAGCATAAAGGCTTAGCAAAATTCTTTCGTTCCGGTAGCACGGCCGGGATTCAGGCCATCCATGCAAAGAAACTTCGTCTAATACTCGGTCGCTTAAATGTTGCCCATAAAATAAAAGATATGGACTTGCCCGGTTTAAGGCTTCATCAATTATCTGGTAATCGATCCAAAGAATGGTCAGTTATGGTTAGCGGCAATTGGCTAATAACCTTTCTTTTTGATGAAGGAAATGCGGAGGATGTAAATTATGAAGACTACCATTGAGATATAAAATGTTCATGTATAACCCACCACATCCCGGTGAAGTGATTAAAGAGCTTTACCTTGAGCCATTAGAACTGTCCGTGACTGCTGCTGCAAAGGCACTTGGTGTCAGTCGTAAGACCTTAAGTGCCATTATTAATGGCCATGCCGGTATTAGTCCGGAAATGGCGATTCGACTTTCAATTGCTTTTAACACCTCAGCTGAAAGTTGGGTTAACCAGCAAGCCCAATATGAACTTTGGCAAGCCGAGCAAAATCGAGACAAGTTAAAGGTC
The DNA here is from genome assembly GCF_026410405.1 of Marinicella gelatinilytica. GTDB lineage: Bacteria > Pseudomonadota > Gammaproteobacteria > Xanthomonadales > Marinicellaceae > Marinicella > Marinicella gelatinilytica. The sequence goes on from NZ_JAPMLN010000001.1 coordinate 100,163, forward strand.
GAAAAATTAATAACAGCTTAAAAACACTTAAAATTCAGTAGGTTGGGCTGTGCAACGCGAAGCCCAACTTAAATTCTTAGCTGCAAGCAAAATGTTGGGCTTCGCTGAGCTCAGCCCAACCTACCAGTCAGCGCCTACCTTTCATATGAATTTCTTTCTGTATTCGTGATCTTTGTGGGTAATTAAAAGATTTTATTTCATGGGTTTGAATTTTGGTACGTCGAGGTCTTTTTTTTGCTGACCTATATCATTCAGGGGTTGGCAGGCGCGGAAGCTTTTGAGGCAGCGTTCGGTGAGGTTTTGGTAGACTTGGGTGCCGCGGGTTTTCCATTCGAGTTCGTGGTCTTTAACAGCGCGTTTGACTTCAGCCGGGGAGCCGTGGATGATGCTGCGGTCGGGGGCTTTGAAACCGGGCTTCACATAACTTAACGCACCGATAATACACTCTGCACCAATTTCGGCATTGTCCATAATCACGGTTTGAATACCGACCATGGTGTTTTCACCAATCACACAGCCGTGTAACACCGCACCGTGGCTAATATGGCCGTTTTTGCGGATACGGGTTTCACCGCCCGGAAAACAATGGGCAATGCAGCCGTCTTGCACGTTGACACCATCTTCAAGCACAATGCGACCGTAATCTCCACGCAAACTGGCATGGGGGCCGATGTAACAATTCTTGTCGATAATGACATGGCCGATAATGGACGCCGTTGGGTGCACAAAACTACTGTCATCGATCACCGGTCTAACACCGTCAATTTCGTAAAAACTCATAACTTTATTAAACCTTTTTGAATGTTAATATTTAAAATCATTTTTCTTAAGCCTATCAGTATCATAACAATAAACACACGCATGAAAACAGTGGCCAAATAGATAATCTATCATTTTGGTTGGGTTAATTAATAGGGGTCGAAGATAATAAACGGTATTTAAAAGTAAAGTGAGTGGTAATTACAATAAGCAATATTAAAAATACTAAAGCGATATCTGACATCGTATTGATAGCTAAAGGTTCGGAAACTCTAAAAGTTAAAATTGAACCATACTGAAGTGGTTGAGTATCAGGTGGCAAAGGGAAATATGAAATAGGAGTTATTAAACCAGTTCTCAATGAATATTCTCCCGCAGGCAATTCACCAAGCTCATAATATTCTCTTGGAGCAGGGGTCACCGGAAAAGGATTACATAATGGTATGCTTTCAGCAACCACAATTAAATCTATGTGATTTTCGGGGTATGAGGGTAAGCTGTTATTAAATTCGAACAAGTGGGTTTCACCATCCAAATTTTGTACCGGCAAAATTAAACAAGGGTAATGATAAGTATGAAATAAACCCACACGAATGGTATCACCAACCAGTGGATTAGGGGGATCAATAATAACCGGTGGTTCAAATTGAGCCTGGGCTGATGCCGCTAAGCATAATCCTATAAGTAATAATAACTTTATTCTTTTCATTAGACCATTATAAAGCAATCAAAACTTAGCGTGATAAATTGGCTCTCAGTATTTTACGGGCTTTGTCTTCAGAAATCCCGGCTCTTTGCGCATAATCCCGGGCTTGGTCATCGTCAATTTTGCCGACTACGAAATATTGTGATTCCGGGTGCGCGTAATAAAAACCACTGACCGAGGAGGCCGGATACATGGCATAACCTTCAGTGAGTTCGATGGCGGTGTGTTGGCTGACATTGAGCAAGTCAAACAGCACATCTTTTTGCGGATGATTGGGGCAGGCGGGATATCCCGGTGCCGGTCGGATGCCCCGGTATTTCTCTTTAATGAGCGCTTCGTTATCCAAATCCTCATCGACGGCATAGCCCCAATAGCGGGTGCGGACCTGGTGGTGCATGTATTCAGCGTAACTTTCAGCCAGACGATCGGCCAGGGCTTTTAGTAAGATGGCTTTATAGTCGTCATTATCGGCTTTAAAGCGTTCAATATGGGGTTCAATGCCGACTCCGGCGGTGACTGCAAAGGCGCCGATATAATCCTGTAAGTCACTGTCTTTGGGGGCGATAAAATCGCTTAAGCATAAGTTGGCTTTGGGCTTGTCGGCCTGTTGACGCAGGTTCAAAAGCCGATGGCTTTGTTCCTGATGTTCGATGATAACATCATCACCGTCTCTGTACGCCGGGAAAAAACCAATCACGGCTTCTAAAGACAGCCATTTGTGATCGATGATTTGTTGCAGCATGGCTTGTGCATCCTGAAACAATTCGCGGGCGCTATCACCCACCAGTTGATCGTCTAATATGGCCGGGTATTTGCCGTGTAATTCCCAGGCCTGAAAAAACGGTGTCCAATCAATAAAGGGTTTTAAATCCTCAATGGGCGTATTTTTAATGACTTTAATGCCGGTGAAGCTCGGTTTCGGTGGTTGGTAGTGAGTCCAATCCAGTTGTAAAGCATTATCACGGGCGGCTTGTATTGAAATGATTTTCTTATTTTGATCACGGTTTTTGCGCCGCTCTCTGAGCTCTTCATATTGGGCTTTGATGTCCTGACAAAAATCATCGCGGTCTTTTTCCGATAATAACTGTTGTACCACATTGACGGCCCGTGAAGCATCCTTCACCCACACGGTGGCGTGCTCATAACCCGGTTCAATTTTAATCGCAGTATGGGTGCGTGAAGTGGTGGCGCCACCAATCATCAGCGGTAAGTTCATACCACGTTCCTGCATTAATTCAGCGACATAGCACATTTCATCCAATGACGGTGTAATTAAGCCCGACAGACCGACAATATCGGCTTGTTGTTCGACCGCGGTATCAAGAATTTTCTGCGCCGGAACCATCACCCCTAAATCAATGATTTCATAGTTATTACAACCCAGGACCACGCCCACGATATTTTTACCGATGTCATGGACATCGCCTTTAACGGTGGCCATCACCACTTTGCCTTTGGTTTGTTGACGGCCTTTTTTGGCTTCAATAAAGGGTGTCAGATAGGCCACGGCTTTTTTCATAACGCGGGCGGATTTCACCACCTGTGGCAGGAACATTTTACCGGCACCGAATAAATCGCCCACCACATTCATACCATCCATTAATGGCCCTTCAATGACTTCGATGGGCTCTTCCAGATCTTGTCTGGCTTCTTCGGCATCCTGTTCAATGTAATCACTGATACCGTGGACCAATGAATGGCTAATTCGTTGATAGATCGGTAAGTCACGCCAGGCAGTTTTATCGCTGTTATCGGAATGGCTTTGTTGTAGTTCCTGAGCAAGTACCATAAGATCTTCAGTGGCATTGGGGTCACGGTTAAACAACAAGTCTTCAATTTTATCGCGAATATGAGCCGGAATATCATCATACACAGTCAGCTGGCCGGCATTGACGATGCCCATGTCCATGCCGGCTTGAATGGCGTGGTATAAAAACACCGAATGGATGGCTTCGCGCAGTGGGTTATTGCCACGAAATGAGAAGGAAATATTAGAGACGCCGCCGGAGACATGCACATGCGGCAGATTCTGTTTTATCCAGCGGGTGGCTTCGATAAAATCCACGCCATAATTATTATGCTCGGCAATACCGGTGCCAATGGCGAAAATATTGGGATCAAAAATAATGTCTTCCGGCGGAAAATTGACTTCCTGGGTGAGTAAGTCATAACAACGCTGGCAGATTTCAATGCGACGCTGTAAATTATCCGCCTGTCCTTGTTCGTCAAAGGCCATGACAATCACCGCAGCGCCATATTTCATCGCCTGGCGTGCATGTTCAATAAACTCCGCTTCACCTTCTTTTAAACTAATGGAATTAATAATGCCTTTGCCTTGAATCAGCTGTAAGCCGGTTTCCAGGACGCTCCATTTAGACGAATCAAGCATAATGGGCACTTTTGAAATATTCGGTTCTGAGGCAATCAGTTTTAAAAAGGTGGCCATCACCGCTTCAGAATCCAATAAGCCTTCATCCATATTGATGTCAATAATTTGCGCACCGTTATCCACCTGATGTTGCGCCACCTCCACCGCGGCATCAAGTTCATTGTTTTTGACCAGGCGCTTAAATTTAGCGGAGCCGGTGACATTGGTGCGTTCACCGACATTGATGAAGTTGATTTCCGGGGTGATGGTTAATGGTTCCAGCCCGGACAAGCGGCACAAGGGTTTTAAATCGGGTAGGGGACGCCCTGAATTGTTTAAATCCAAATCCGCCATTGCCTTGATATGCTCCGGTGTGGTGCCGCAACATCCGCCCATAATATTGATGTGCCGATGGCCAATCATGTCCTTTAAAATTGACGCCATGTGTTCAGGGCTCTGGTCATATTCGCCCAATTCATTCGGCAAACCGGCATTGGGATGAACACTGATATAACATTCGCAGATGTCATTCAGCTCTTTGATGTATGGAATCAAGTCATCAGCGCCGAGGGCGCAATTTAAGCCGATACTAAAGGGTTTGGCATGGCGTATGGCATGGTAGAACGCAGTCAGCGTTTGCCCCGATAAGGTGCGGCCACTGGCATCGACAATGGTGCCAGAAATCATAATTGGTACATCTATGCGGCGTTCATCTAAAATAGTTCGAATAGCAAATAAACAGGCTTTGGCGTTCAGGGTATCAAAGATGGTTTCCACCATCAGGATATCGGCACCACCATCGAGTAAACCGTTAATGGCTTCACTGTAGGCATCGGTTAATTCGCTAAACGTGACATTGCGAAATTCGGGTCGGTTAATGTCCGGTGAAATGGAGGCGGTGCGATTGGTGGGTCCCAGCACACCCACCACCCAGCGTGGTTTGTCCGGTGTATTGTATTTATCACAGGCTTGTTTCGCCAACTGGGCAGCGGCTTTGTTGATGTCGTAGCTGTAATCTTCTGTGTCGTAATCGGCTTGGGCGATGCGCGTGGCATTAAAGGTGTTGGTCTCAATCAGGTCACTGCCGGCGGCTAAATTCTGTTCATGGATATCTCGAATCAGATTCGCCTGGGTGAGCGATAAAATATCGTTATTGCCTTTTAGATCAGAGGCATGACCTTTAAACAGCTCGCCACGAAAATCAGCTTCATTAAGTTTTAAATTTTGAATCATGGTGCCCATGGCAGAATCCAACAATAAAATACGTTCTTTAACGGCTTGTGTCAGCGCTTGTCGGGCTGTGGCTGTGGTATTCATTTAATGGCCTCGGCAGTAATGATTTCAAAATGGGGCAAACGCTGTTCTTGAGAGGTGATCCGAGCGTGAACCGATTGACAGTTTTGTTGTTTAAAATAGGATTCAATGGTCTCGGTTTTAAAACCCATGTGAATATGGCCATATTCTTTTTGTACGTGCTGATGGGCGTGTTTATTGAGTGTCGCTAACATGATACGGCCTTTGGGTTTGGTGACACGAACAGCTTCTGAAATGGTTTTTTTGGGGTTTTCGGCATAGGTCAGAACTTGTAGCAATAACACACAATCAAAGGCGTTATCTTGGAACGGCAGCTGATGCATATCAGCTTCTGCGAATTGCACATTATCAAGATGGTGTAAGCGTTTTTTGGCTGCTACCATGGCTTTGTGGTTATTATCCACACAGGTGTATTGCTTTGATTGTGGTGCCATGAGTTCAGCCAACACACCATCACCGGAGCCAATATCCAAAACATTGTCTAACGCAATCATTTGGGCAATTAAGCGGGTGGTGGCTTCCCAGGTTCTGCCCGGTGAATAATGTCGCTCCATATCCCCCGCAACGCTGTCCACCCATTGATTGCCCTTGGCTTGTTGGCTGAGAACTTGTTTTAACCTTTTTTGGTCCTGTGCCACCAAAGGATTATTGTCGTAATGGTTGTCTAATAATGACAAAAACTCGGGATATTTTTGTGCAAAAGTACCGGCATTGATTCGATAATAAGCAAAAACACCTTGTTTTCGGACAATCACTAAGTCATTTTGTCGCAACAAAGATAAGTGTGTAGACACCCGAGGTTGTGGCATTTGTGTAATTTCAGAAATTTCGGCCACAGTCAATTCATTGTCTTGTAACATCAGTAATAATCTAATTCGTGACTCATCGGCCAATACTTTAAATAATTCGTTTAATTCCATATATCTATATATACGAATAAAGGGATATTATGAATTTTAGTGGGATTTGATAAAATTACAAGTTTATTTTTTGTTAAGCTGTTGTGAATGTTTGTGTTAGGTCAAGGAAATCAGAAATAGCCGTTTTCATCCTACCTTTTCAATGGTTAAAAAGTTACAATTCAATCAAATTATTGGTCGTCTCATAGATGACAGATTCGTGGTCTTTATTAGACCAATTGTTAATATTATTAAACGAGATCTTTGCCAAGGTCTCTAACCTGAGTGAAGATGTTTGAACGTTCGGGATGGTATAAATTCCGTGGTTAAAACAACTTCATAGGATGAAATTATCATGCATTCACTACTGACTTCTGATCATAAAAAGTTTATAAAAAAATTTGCGGCTCATTTAAAAAAAAATAAACAACCCTACAGCGACAGCGCTGAACAATTAGCCAAACAACTATTTACCCACATGACCATGGATGAGGTCAATTCTCACGATGTGGAATATTGGGTCGAAGTCATCACAAAGATGATTTCGGCAATGAGTGATTCTTCTTTGAAGAAACCTGTTATTAAAGTCACTGACTTTACCGATGATCAGTTGATATCACATATATTTTTAGTTAACGATAATATTCCGTTTCTGGTGGATTCTGCCACCATGGCCTGCGCTGAATTCGGGCTTGAGGTTAAATTAATTTCTCATCCAATTATTCAAATACAAGGTGAAGATAAGGATCGGGTATTGATTGATAAGCCCAAGAAAAATGATACCCAAGTCAAATCATTAATTTATATCGAAGTCTCACAAATCCACGACAAAAAAGAACAGCAAAAATTACAAACCTATCTAAATAATGTTTTTACACAAATTCGTTATGCTGTGGCCGATTGGAAACCGATGTTGGCTAAACTTGAGGAAGCCAAAGACAAGTTGGGCAGTTTGGGTGATGATACCTGTCAAAAATCCCAACAAAAATTCCTCGATTGGTTGGCTAATGATAATTTCACCTTTTTAGGTTACCGACGTTATCAAAAACAAAAGGATTATTTGGTGGCTGAGGAAGATTCCGGTTTGGGCTTATTGAGTCAAAAATTAGATGCTGATTCCAATGATGCCAGCCAAATTAAAGTCAGTGATTATAAAGTCAAAAAACAATCCGATTTGGTGGTACTCACCAAAGTCAATAAATTATCCAAAATTCATCGCAAAGGTAACCTAGATTATATTGGTGTATTGGAGACCAATGACCAAGGGGAAGTGGTGGCCGAACACCGCTTTATCGGCCTATTAACATCTCAGGCCATGAACACCAGCCCCTTAGAAATTCCTTACATTAAAACCAAAATAAAACAACTCATTAAACAATTTGCTTTTGAGGACAACTCTCATTCAGAAAAAATGTTGATGCACATTATCGACAGTTTTCCGCGAGATGAGGTGATGCAAAGTAACACCAAAGAATTGTTTTACGCCATATACCAATCTCTGGCGATACAAGAAAAAGTCACCACCCAAGTGATCGCAAGAATTGATAAATTTGGGCGCTATGGATCCTTCATGATTTATGTCCCCCGTGATTTATTTAATACCAAAGTCCGGCTTAAAATTCAAAAATTAGTCACTGAAGCCGTTGATGGTGTTGAGGTCGAATATGCGGTCTCTATTGATGACTCCCATTATGCGCGTTTGTATTTAGTTATCCGTGATATTAACAAGTTTGATAGAAAGTTAATTGATGAGCTTAAACAACAAATTATTGAAGTTGTAAAAACTTGGGAAGATCAGTTGCGTATGGTGTTGATTGAGCGTTTTGGTAACGAGCAAGCACAACCTTTGATGGCTAAATTTAAAGGTGCGTTTCCGGTGGCTTACACAGAAGATGTCAGTCCCCGGGTGGCGTCTTATGACTTAGAGCATGCCAATAAATTAACAGATGCGGATGATTTACAGGTTAGTTTGTATATGCCGCGTGTTAAACAGCAAGGAGAGTTTCGTTTTAAAGTGTTTCGCTTTAATAAGACCATGCCTTTGAGTGAAGTTTTGCCCGATTTGGAGAATCTGGGATTACAAGTGGTTAGTGAACGGCCTTATGAATGGCAGCTTGCGGATGGTCGCGTTATCTGGGTCCAGGATTTTGATTTGAATTTAGCCTCTGGGGCATCTTTGAAACTGGAGCTGGTCAGAGAGCGTTTTCACAGTACATTTGCTAAAGTATCTCGCAAAGAGCTGAGTTCTAATCCGCTCAATAAACTGGTTATTTTAGGTGGCTTAAATTGGCGTCAAATTTACTTTATTAATGGTTTAGTTAAATACTTACTACAAACCGGATTACCTTACAGTCGAGATTACATCGTTAAAGCTTTGGTTAATCAACCCCATATTAGTCGTTGGATTGTGGAATTATTCACCATTCGATTTAGTCCGGCATTGGATCAGTTGGATGCCTCAGAGATTCGCGATTACTTTAAAGCATTTCAGCAGAAATTTGGTGATCAGATGCATCACCTCAATATTACTTTAAACGAAAACCAACAAGCCTGTGTTGATAAGTATTTCCGTAGTCGAAAATTGGATCGTGAGAGCTTATCTGACAAAGTAGAAAAGGTTATTAATGCCTTATTGGTGAGTGTTTCATCGCAAGATGAAGATCGCATTATTCGTTATGTCACAGAAACCATTCGTGCCGTTATTCGAACTAACTTTTTCCAGAAGGATGCAGAGGATAAATTTAAACCGGCGATGAGTATAAAAATTAATTCATCGGCGTTGTCTTTTATCCCAAAACCGATTCCTTACCGGGAAATTTTTGTGTATTCGCCGGATGTGGAAGCCATTCACCTGCGGATGGGGGAAGTGGCGCGTGGGGGACTTCGTTGGTCAGACCGCTATGAGGATTTTAGAACCGAAGTGTTGGGCTTAATGAAAGCCCAACATGTTAAAAACTCAATCATTGTACCGGTTGGTTCAAAAGGTGGTTTTGTGGTTAAACGCTTACCCCAAGGTGACCGTGATGCCGTGATGGCAGAAGTTAAACGTTGTTATCAGATTTACATTGGTTCAATGTTAGATATCACCGATAACATTGTTAATGATCAGGTTGTTTATCCCGATAATGTGGTTCGTTATGATGACGATGATCCTTATTTAGTGGTGGCTGCAGATAAAGGCACAGCCACTTTTTCAGACATTGCCAATGGTATTTCAATTGAACGCAACTTCTGGTTGGGTGATGCTTTTGCATCCGGTGGTTCTGTGGGTTATGACCATAAAGGTATGGGTATTACTGCACGTGGAGCCTGGGAGTCGGTCAAACGCCATTTCAGAGAAATGAATATTGACTGTCAGAAACAAGACTTTTCAGTGGTTGGTATTGGCGATATGGGCGGTGATGTGTTTGGTAATGGTATGTTGTTATCAAAACATATTTGTCTAAAAGCGGCATTTAATCACATGCACATCTTTTTGGATCCAAATCCAGATTCAGCCAGCACTTGGAAAGAACGCAAACGTTTGTTCGAGATGCCGCGATCTTCTTGGGAGGATTTTAATCAAAAACTCATATCTAAGGGTGGTGGTGTTTATTCCCGTTTTGATAAAGCCATACCACTATCTAAGGAAGTCAAAGATTGGTTAAAACTGAAACAAGATGACATCGCGCCACAGGATTTAATTAAAAAATTACTGCAATCTGAAGTGGATTTAATTTGGAATGGTGGTATCGGTACCTATGTGAAAAGCAGCGAAGAAAGTCACGCTGATGTCGGAGACAGTGCCAACAACAGTTTACGTGTGAATGGCAATGAGCTGCGCTGTTTGGTGTTCGGCGAAGGCGGCAACTTAGGTATGACTCAGCGTGGCCGGATTGAATACGCAAAAACCGGTGGTCGATTGAATGCCGACTTTATTGATAATTCAGCCGGTGTGGATTGTTCTGACCACGAAGTTAATATTAAAATTTTATTACAGCAAATGGTTAAAGACGGCCAGATGGATTTACCGGCTCGAAATAAATTGTTAGCTGATATGACATCAGAAGTGAGTCGTTTAGTGTTAACCAATAACTACCGGCAAAATAAAATTTTATCTTTTATGTTGCATGTGAGCCCTGAACGTATCGGTGCGAAGGCACATTTAATTAAAACTTTAGAAAATAATGGTTTGTTGGATCGCGAAGTGGAGTTTTTACCCTCAGAAGCTGAGTTGAAAACACGACAACAAAATGGTGAAGGTCTTTACAGTCCTGAACTTTGTGTGGTGTTATCTTATTCTAAAATTGACTTGTTCAAAAAGCTGTTGGCATCTGATGTATTGGAAGATCCCTGGTTACGCGATGTGATGGTGCATTATTTCCCGAAACAGTTACAAAGTATTGATGCCAAGTATCTGGATAATCATCAGCTGAAAAGAGAAATTATTGGCACGGTTCTCACCAGTCAAATTGTTGACCGCATGGGTGCAACTTTTATGATGCGTATGAATGAGGATACCGGTGCTGATGTGAGTACCATTGCCTTGGCATACTTTTTGGTGGTTGAGCTCTTTAATTTAAATGATTTGTGGCAGGCCATTGATGATCATGATGGTGTTGTGATGGCGGACGATCAGCTTAAAGCACTCAAATCCATCTGGTCATTTGTACGTCATGGTGTGCGGTGGACGTTAAATAATATTGGTCACAATATAGATTTACAGGCCCAATTAAAACAATTGCAATCGGGTGTTAACGCCTTCAAAGCAGACTTTGAGCAATACATTACTCCCGCTGATAATCAGGTTTTTGATCGTGAACTTAAATCATTAGCAGATAAAGGCTTCCATAAAAAAATTGCTCGCCAACTTGCTGCTTTACCGTATATTAACGCCGCTTTAGATGTGGTTAAGGTCGCAAATGATGAAAAAGTCTCGGTTAAAAGTGCCGCTGATATGTATTTCCCATTGGGTCAATACCTGAATTTGGTGTGGCTCAACAGTATGGTTGAAAAACTGCCGGTAGACAGTCACTGGCATGTCCATGCCAGAGGCGATTTACGGGATGATCTCAGTGAACATCATGCCGAATTAACGGCCGCATTGATACGCCGATACGGAACCAAGAAGTCCGCGCAGAAAGTGATGGACCAATGGTTACATGATCAGCAGAAAATGGTTGATAACGTTAAGCAACTGATGACCAGTATTAAAAGTGATAAACAAGCCGACTATGCAACTGTAATGGTGGCAGTAAATTCTTTAAGTAATTTGGTATCAGCGACAAGATAATCCATATCTGATATGTGAATTAAAAGCAGTCTGTGCTTACTGTCAGGCTGCTTTTTTTATAAGCTAAAAAAACATGAAAACACGGATACACTGTCATTGCTTGAGGCTATTATAATCTTTTTAGACAGCTAAGAAAAACTAAGACTCGTTACTGCGTTTGCGGTATTTATTAATGTTTTTTTGAAATAGGGCACGGATAATTTTATCCGGCAATAAACGCGTCATCAGGGCAATTAATTGATTGCGCCAGCCGTTAATTTTCACTGCTTTATTGGCTTCTACTGCTGCAATTCCTTCTGCCACTACCTCGTCAGCTGACATCCACAGTGATTTGGATAGTTTGTTCATACGATGACGGGTACCATTGGCATCGTGGAACTCAGTGTAGGTAAAACCTGGACAGAGGGCTGAAACGTGCACCCCAAAATCTTTGCCTTCTAAATGCAACGAATGTGCAAATTTAATAACAAAAGACTTCATGGGGGCATACAGTGTGTGTCCTGCAGTCGGTGGTGCCAAGCCGGCTAATGAAGCCACCTGAATAATGCGTCCATAGCGGGCTTTTTTCATGGCGGGATAAAATAAATAAGTAAGTTCCACCAAAGAGTTAAGCATCACATTCAGTTGTGCTTGATGTTGCGGCCATGAGGGCTCGTCAAAGTCACCGGGCAATCCATAGCCGGCATTATTAACCAGCATGGCCACTGACCATTGTTGTGTTTGGCAATGTTGGTAAATTTTTTGGGCGGCATCAGCTTGAGCTAAATCGGCGGTTATGATTTGCGCATCAATGTTATGTTGATGTTGAAGTTGTTGCGCTAATTGTTGTAGACGGTCGGTGCGACGTGCGATTAGGATTAAAGACCAGCCACGTTGTGCCAGTTGCTGTGCAAAACAAGCCCCTAAACCGGCAGAAGCGCCGGTTATCAGGGCATATTTGGTTTGACCCATTGTATTATTTAATGTCTAAGGTCGGCAATCTTTTATCTTTTAAGGTGGCGTAGTAATAAGCCAGATTTTGAATGTCTTCATCGCTCAATGTGGCAGAAAACCCAGCCATAATGGCATTGCTGCGTACACCGGAACGGTAATCTTTCAGTGCCTTGATTAAATAATCAACATACTGCCCCGCCAGATTAGGGTAGGTAGGAATGATACCGACACCATCTAAGCCGTGACATGAGGCACAAACTTGTTCAGCTTTGGCTTTACCGGCTTCTGCATCAAAGGCCATCGCCGGTGATGCCATGAGGAAGCAACCTATAATCAGACACGATGTAAAAATGGATTTTCTGAGGTTAGTGTATAAATAGTTCATTGTTTATCCTGTTTTGCTTCACCAAATTGAGAAAAATAAGCGGCAATATCGCTGATGTCTTGGTCACTTAAACTGCCGGCTTGTGCCTGCATGGTACCGTGTTGACGAGCACCATCACGGTAGTCTTTAAGTGCCGTTTCAATATAAGCTGCATTTTGCCCACCAATTTTAGGTACATGGTAATTTGGGTAGGAGTTTTTATATTTCGGAATGCCATGACAACCCGAACAGGTATAGGCAATTTTTTCACCGCGATCCGCATCGCCTTCAGCCAAAACTGGACCGAAAGAAAATAACAAGCATAACAATAAAATTTTTTGCATGATGAACAATGAAATTAAAACGTACATTATATGCAGTAATGACAAGTGACTCAATTGTTAAAAGCCATTTTTACCCTGCAATGATCAAAAAAATTAAATTTTATTAAGAAGTTATTAACGTTCTATTAAGTTATGGCGGTTATAATATCGCCATTAAATTTAAAACATTATTTAACTATTTTATCGCGGTTGTTAGTCTTGATTTAAAGTGAGTTAACAACCATATTTATTGTACTTTTATTAGAAGGTTTTATTATGAAAAAATTAATCACATTAACTGTATTGCTTATGTCATTTGGTTTGGTTTCTGCTGTTAACGCAAAGACCTGCGAGTTGGAAATTGACAGTAATGATCAAATGCAATTTGATAAGTCAGAATTATCCATCGGTGCAGATTGTACCGAAGTTAAATTGACTTTAACCCATTCAGGCACTATGGCTGCCAATGTCATGGGTCATAACTGGGTATTGACGCAAACTGATGACATGCAGTCAGTGGCCACAGCCGGTATGTCAACGGGCTTAGAAAATGATTACATGCCTGAAGATTTGTCTAAAGTGATTGCCCACACTGAAATCATTGGTGGTGGTGAGAGCACTTCAGTTACATTTGACGTATCTGAATTGTCAAAAGACGTTAATTATTCTTTCTTCTGCAGCTTCCCAGGTCATTGGGGTGTTATGAAAGGTAAATTCATCGTTGAATAACATCGACATAAATGAGTTATTTAAAATCCCGGGGTTTCCCCGGGATTTTTTTGCCTAAAGTTAGTTGAATTTAAACAATTCGGACTTCTTCTTCGAGGGTGATTCCGAATTTTGATTTGACGGCTTTTTTGGCGGCTCGGCTTAAGTTTTGTAAATCTTCGCTGCTGGCCTTTCCATGATTCACTAAAATAAGGGCATGCTTGTCGTAAAAGCCGGCATCGCCAATTCGCTTCCCTTTAAAGCCACACTTTTCTAATAACCAAGCAGCACTGGTTTTCACCATGTCCTGTTTGTCATCCAAATTAAAAAACGACATGTCTTTGTATTTTTTTTGTAACCTATGGGCTAAATCTTGGTCAATAATCGGGTTTTTGAAAAAACTGCCGGCATTGGGTAGCTCTTTGGGGTTAGGAAGTTTGGATTGGCGAATTTCTGTAACGGCTTTAGCGATATCCGCATAACTTGGTTTTTTGTTTCTTGTCAGCTTGTCTCGTAAAGCCGGATAACTGAGATTAACAGGCCGATTCGGTCGTAAATCCAAACCGATTCTACTAATGACCCAAGGTCGATCATGGTACCTGAAAATACTGTGACGATAGCTGAAGTGGCATTCTTCGTTACTCAGACGGTGATATCCACCGGTTTGCCAATTATAAATTTCCACCCACACCAACACATCTTTTAGTTCTACGCCATAGGCACCGATGTTCTGGATGGGTGCAGCCCCAACAGTTCCCGGGATTAATGCCAGGTTTTCAATACCACCCAGTTGATGACTGACGGCCCAGACAACCAATTCATGCCAAGAGGTTCCCGCCCATGCGACCACTAAATTATCGACCACCTCAATGTGGTCGCGGGGTTTGATGTGTGCCACAAATCGGTTAATTTGGGGGCTTAGCAGTAAATTACTACCACCTGCCAGAACCAACATGTCAGATACTTTTAAGTCCCTTGGTAACGATTCTAAGTCACTTAAAGATTGAATGCTTAGGTATCGTTCACAGGAACTGTCAACGGCTAAAGTATTGAATTTTTTAAGATTATGGAGACGTGACATGCGTTTGTGTTAACCAGGCATTGATGTTGTTGATTAAAGTCGGACCTTGATATACAAAGCCGGTATAAATTTGGATTAAATCTGCGCCACAATCAAACCGCTGTTGGGCGTCGGTAACACCCATGATACCACCAACGGCGATAATTGGGAAATCAGTTCCCAGTAGCTGGCGCATGGTTTTTAGGGTTATGAATGATTTGTGTTTTAAAGGTGCGCCACTGAGACCGCCGGTTTCATGGATTAGCTGTTGGTTACTTATCAGTGTGTCAGGACGGCTAATTGTGGT
This sequence comes from Marinicella gelatinilytica, assembly GCF_026410405.1. Lineage (GTDB taxonomy): Bacteria > Pseudomonadota > Gammaproteobacteria > Xanthomonadales > Marinicellaceae > Marinicella > Marinicella gelatinilytica. The sequence continues at coordinate 115,176 of NZ_JAPMLN010000001.1, forward strand.
ATTGGTGCATATCAAGCCGTCGATTTCATTTGTTTGCAACACCCCGGCAATGGCTATTAGTTGTTGCTGATCCTCATCCGGTGATATTTTCACCACCAAAGGTGTGTATTGGCCACTTTGTTGTTGTGCTTTAAATTGTGCTTCTTTGAGTCCTGATAATAATTGATTAAGACTGTGTTCGCTTTGTAAAGCCCGTAAATTAGGTGTATTTGGCGAGGATATATTAATGGTAACATAATCGGCATAGCTGTGGGTTTTATTAAAACCAATCAGGTAATCATCCAAGGCCTTGCTGTTGTCGGTATCTTTGTTTTTACCAATATTAATACCTAATACACCTTGGTAAGATGTATTTTTAATTTGCTTAACTAAATAATCAACACCTTTGTTATTAAAGCCCATGCGGTTAATAATGGCGCGATCTTGTTTTAAACGAAATAACCGTGGTTTGTGGTTCCCGGATTGGGGTTTAGGGGTGACGGTGCCGACTTCTAAAAAACCAAAACCCAAACGACTTAAACCAGAAACCGCATCTGCATTCTTATCAAAACCAGCGGCCAAGCCAACCCGACCGGGAAATTGAATGCCCATTAATTTAACAGGCGCAGCCGGTTCGGCACAACCGGCTAATTTGGCTAACGGGCTGCCCAAAGAGTGAATTGCCATATCGTGGGCAGTTTCAGCGGGCAATTGCTGTAATAAGCGACTGTATAACTTTGAGATTATCATGATAAAAAAACCTCAACAAACAAGGCGTTTGATGAGGTTTTTTTTAAGCCTTTAATCATCATTAAATATCGAACTTGATACCTTGTGCCAAAGGCAATTCAGTTGAATAGTTAATGGTGTTGGTTTGGCGTCGCATGTAGGCTTTCCATGCATCAGAGCCGGCCTCACGACCACCACCGGTTTCTTTTTCACCACCAAATGCACCCCCAATTTCAGCACCGGAAGTACCGATATTGATATTGGCAATACCGCAATCGCTGCCATAAGCCGATAAAAACTGTTCAGCGTGGCGAATGTCGTTGGTAAATAAAGCTGATGACAAACCATGCGCGACACTATTATGCTGCTCAATAACCTCATCTAAATTTGAAAAAGTCATGACATATAAAATAGGGGCAAAGGTTTCAGTTTGTACGATTTCCCAATCAGACTCCGCTTTAATGATACACGGTTCAACAAAGAAACCCGGGCCATCACCATAAGGTTTACCGCCTGTTAAAACTTCGCCGCCGGCTTCTTTTGCGCGATTAACGGCATTTAAAAAGGCCTGTACTGATACGCCATCAATCAAAGGACCCATGAGGGTATCTTTGTGCAATGGGTTACCAATTTTAACTTGTTTGTAGGCGTGTACAATTTTGTCGATGAGCTCATCGGCAATGTCCTCGTGAACAAATAGACGTCGGGTGGTGGTACATCGTTGACCGGCTGTTCCCACAGCACCAAACACAATGGCCGGAACCGCTAACTTTAAATCTGCTGTTTTATCAACAATTAAACCGTTATTACCACCTAACTCTAACAGTGAACGTCCCATACGTTTAGCCACTTGCACACCCACTTGCTTACCGACTTGGGTTGAACCTGTGAAAGACAGTAAATTAACCCGCTCATCATCAACAAACTGTTTGGCTAATTCATTACCGCCGTCATTAAACATCATAAAAATGGGTGGAAAATCATGGTCTTTTAACGCTTGGTTACAAATGTTTTGAACTGCAACACCACAAAGTGCCGTTTTTGGGCTGGGTTTCCAGACCGAAATATTGCCGGCTATGGCCGCAATAAAAGCATTCCACGACCATACGGCCACCGGGAAGTTAAAGGCAGAAATAATTCCAACTACGCCCAAAGGATGCCATTGATCATACATGCGATGACCGGGACGTTCTGAATGCATGGTATTACCATACAACATGCGTGATTGACCCACAGCAAAATCTGCCATATCAATCATTTCTTGTACTTCGCCGTCACCTTCGGATTTGATTTTGCCCATTTCAGCGGACACCAAAGAACCCAAGGCATCTTTATGTTTTCGTAAGGCGTCGCCAACAATTCGGACCGCTTCACCGCGTCGAGGTGCCGGAATTTTGCGCCATTCTTTGGCTGCATCTTGGGCGGTCTTAATAACCTGTTCATAATCAGCTTCACTGGCGGAATATACTTTACCTAAAAGTTCACCGGTGGCTGGGTTATGTGATTCAATTAAGCCCGCTGATTCATCTTTTGACCACTCGCCAATACTGGTACAAGTGCCTGGGTTGATGTCTTTAAGACCCAATTCTTTTAAAAAATCCATCATAATCTCCTTAAACTTTTTCTATCATCTCGGGAATGACTTTAAATAAATCACCCACCAGGCCAATATCGGCCACTTCAAATATCGGGGCGTCGGCATCTTTATTGATGGCAACGATGGTACCGGCATCTTTAATGCCTGTTAAATGCTGGATGGCGCCTGAAATACCGAAACACATATAGAGGTCAGGGGCAATAATTTTACCGGTTTGACCCACCTGCATGTCGTTAGGAACATAGCCAGCATCTACTGCTGCCCGAGAGGCGCCGGTGGCGGCTCCGATTTTATCGGCCAGTTCAAAAACCATATCAAAATTTTCTTTGGAGCCGACACCGCGACCACCTGAAATAACTTTACTGGCTGTTTGTAAATCCGGTCGATCTGAATCACCGCTGGCTAATTTAACAAAGGTGGTGTGATCAGCTGCTGTGCTTAATGTACTTTCTTTGATTTCAGCAGAGCCACCGGTGCTTTTATCGGCTTCATAAGAAGCGGTTCGTACCGTGGCCACCTGGCGATCACTGTCGGTGCTGACGGTAATAATGGCATTACCGGCATAAATAGGTCGTTTATAGCTGGTATTATCAATCACTTCCATGATGTCGCTGATTTGATTGACGCCGAGTAGGGCGGCCACGCGCGGCATGATGTCTTTACCAAAAGTGGTTGACGGTCCCCAAATATGGCTGTAGTTTTGAGCCAAATCAGCAATCGTGGGAGCAATCGAAGCAGCCAATTGATCATGGTTGTCCTCACAGCTAACAACATGGACTTCAGAAACACCTTCATATTGTGCCAATTCAGAAGCCAATTCGGCATTCGGTACAAAGAGCACCATATCGATACCATCAGTCTTTAATTGTTTGGCGGCAGTCAGAACTTTGGCGGTTGACTGGTTAATGCTGTCACCATTGTGCTCAGCGAGAATTAATACTTTGCTCATGATAATAACCCCTTGTCTTTTAACATTGTGACGAGTTCATCAACAGACTCCACCATCACGCCTTTTTGACGTGGTTGTGGTGGTTCGTAATGGTTGGCCTTAATGTGGTGATCACTGCGTTCAGGTGCCAACTCGTCAATCGCCAAGGTCTCAAGTGGTTTTTTCTTGGCTTTCATAATATCCGGCAGTTTCACAAAGCGCGGCTCATTGAGACGCAGATCCGTGGAAATAACCGCCGGTAATTCAACTTCAATGGTTTCTAAGCCGGCATCCACTTCTCGGGTGGCTTGTAAGCCCTTGTCAGTGAATTCAATTTGTGACACAAATGTGGCTTGTGGTCGATTCCACAAAGTGGCCAACATTTGAGGTGTTTGGTTGTTATCATCATCAATGGCTTGTTTGCCGGTGATAACGAGGCCCGGTTGTTCTTTTTCAATGACTTTTAATAACACTTGTGCCGCTTGCAGAGGTTGAACGGCTTTATCTGTGTTTACCAAAATGGCGCGATCCGCGCCCATGGCCATGGCTGTTCGTAATTGTTGTTGTGACTCGTCGCCACCAATGGTGACCACCACAACTTCATCGGCTTTACCTTGCTCTTTAATGCGCAGCGCTTCTTCAACAGCAATCTCATCAAACGGATTAATGCTCATTTTGACGCCATCAATGGCAACCCCGGAGCCATCGGGTTTAACCTGAACTCGAACGTTGTAGTCAACAACGCGTTTAATTGCGACAAGTATTTTCATAAATTAGTTACGGTTATAAAAGGCGCTGAATTATATCACTTTTACTTTAATATTTCATTAGGCAGGGTGGCTTGATTCAGTGTTTAATCGGATTTTTTAAAACCATGTTTAATATTTTTTAAATAGCGCTGAAAAATCAGTCTCCGCGACACAAAAACAGGTTTGGGTATTGGCCAGGATAACAGCCATCCCAGTAACAATTCTGGCACATACTTGAGCCCAACAAATACTTGTGCCAGATATTTTTTCCAGCCGATGAAGTGTTTATTTATATAGATATGCTTGGCGGCCAGTGCAGCGCTTTTACTGCGTACGCGGTCACTGATTTGGTATTGCCCCGATACACCGTGATGGTGTAACCATTGGGTGCTGTCCGTGACGGCGACTTTTAGACCCAGCAGCGATGCGCGGCGACATAAATCCACATCTTCCATGAACATAAAAAAGTCCTCATCCCAACCGTTTAAGCGCTTGAAATCTTGATTTTTCATGAGAATAACCGCACCTGAAATCCAGTCACAATAGCTGACATTGTTTTCGTATTTTGTTGTTTTCGATTGTTTAAAAACCCCTCCCATTATCGGTATATAGCGATAAAGTGAAGGAAAGCGTCCGCAAACCCGCTGTGGTTTTCCTTGAGCATTAATCTGTGAGGGTGTCAACAAATCAACCCGTCGTTGGCTGTAAACCTGCATGAGATTATTCAATCCTTGTTTTGGGATTTCAATGTCCGGATTACAAAACAACAGTAAATCTGTTTTTGCCTTGGCAGCACCCATGTTACAGCCACTGGCAAAGCCAACATTTTCAGTGTTGTTAAGCCATTGGACTGTTATGTTTTGCTGGTCAAGTTGTTGGTTTAATGAACTAAAGTCAGGTTTAGCTTGGCTTGAATTATTGTCAACAATAATAACGTTTAGATCACGAATCAAATCCGCTGCAAGGGTTTGTTCAGTCAAACTTATCAGCAGTTGGGTTAATACCTGCCAGCTGTTGTAATTAACAATAATGATTGACACAGAAGGTGGCATGTGTGAGTTAATGGCAGTCTAAAAAATCGCCATTATAGCGTAACAAGCTGTGATGTTTTTTGTAAAACTTGTTTGTTGTCTTGGGGCTGACCCATTGTCACTGTTCTGCTATAATTGACGGTTTTCACGGATACCCATAACGATGCAGGAAAAATGGTTAGTAACCGGTGGTGCCGGCTTTATTGGCGGTAACTTTGTGTTGCGACAAGTCTTACAACATAACCGATTTATTGTTAATCTTGATAAGCTTACTTATGCAGGGAATTTGGATACTTTGGCTGCCGTGGCTGATGATCAACGCCATCATTGGGTGCAGGGTGATATACAAGATCAATCATTGGTGACTCAATTACTAAAACAACACAAGCCGGAAGTTGTGGTTCATTTTGCCGCCGAATCCCATGTAGATCGTTCCATTGAAGGGCCACAGGCATTCATTGATACCAATATAATGGGTACTTTTCATCTGTTACAAGCGGTTTTGGCTTATTATCAAAGTTTAACGGATAAGCAACAACAGGCTTTTAAATTTTTGCATGTTTCCACTGATGAGGTTTATGGCTCTTTGGGTGATACCGGCTTATTTACTGAAAGCACTGCGTATGCACCTAATTCTCCATACTCTGCATCAAAAGCCGCTTCCGATCACTTAGTACGCGCCTATCACCATACTTACGGTTTACCGGTGCTAACCACCAATTGCTCCAATAACTATGGGCCTTATCAATTTCCGGAAAAGCTGATTCCGTTAATGATTGATAAAGCATTAACCGGTCAGGATTTGCCGATTTATGGTGATGGTAAAAATGTTCGGGATTGGTTGTATGTGGAAGACCATTGTCGCGCCATCGAAACAGTTATCGAGCAGGGTCGATTAGGCGAAGTCTATAATGTCGGTGGTAATGAGGAATGGCAAAATATTGACATTGTCCATGCTGTTTGTGATTGCTTAGATCGCTTAAGACCGGCGTCGCAATCTTATAAAGAACAGATTACTTTCGTCAAAGATCGTCCGGGTCATGATAAAAGATATGCCATAGATTCCAGTAAGTTACAGAATGAACTTAACTGGAAACCTAAAGAAACATTTGAATCAGGCTTAGAAAAAACCATCCAATGGTATTTAGATAATCAAAACTGGGTAGAGCGTGTTAAAGATGGTAGTTATCAGGGACAAAGATTGGGTGAAGACCTTAAACAGTCACAGGAGACAGCATGAATCGTAAAGGCATTATTTTGGCCGGTGGATCGGGCACCCGATTATATCCTTTAACCCATTCCATCAGTAAGCAACTGTTGCCGGTTTACGATAAGCCGATGATTTACTACCCGTTAAGCACTTTAATGGGTGCCGGTATAAGAGAGGTGCTGATTATTAATACACCCCATGAACAACCACTGTTTAAAGCGCTATTAGGTGATGGTTCCCAATGGGGTATGACTTTACATTATGCGGTGCAGCCGGAGCCCGGTGGATTGGCACAGGCATTTTTAATAGGTGAGGATTTTATCGGTGATAATCCATGTTGTTTAATCTTGGGTGATAATATTTTTCATGGTGCCGGAATGCGTCAGTTAATGCGCAATGCCGGAGAGCGTGAAAGCGGTGCCACGGTGTTTGGTTATCGGGTACATGATCCTGAGCGCTATGGTGTGGCGGCTTTTAACGAAGCCGGTCAAGTCATTGATTTAGAAGAAAAACCTAAGAATCCAAAATCAAATTTTGCGGTTACGGGGTTATATTTCTATGATAATCAAGTGGTTGAAATCGCTAAAGCTTTAAAACCATCACCCCGCGGTGAATTAGAAATTACTGACTTAAATAAAGTCTATTTACAACAACAGAATCTACAAGTTGAATTAATGGGGCGAGGTTTTGCCTGGTTAGATACTGGTACCCATGACTCCCTGGCTGAAGCCACCAACTTTATCTCCACCATTGAACGCCGCCAAGGTATTAAGATTGCTTGCCCTGAAGAAATTGCCTACAACCAAGGTTGGATTGATGCTGATCAGGTGTTAAAACTGGCCGAACCCATTAAGAAAAATGGTTACGGACAATACCTAATCTCTCTGATCAAATATAAACAATGAAAGTCATTGAAACAGCGTTACCGGGCGTGTTAATCATCGAACCTAAAGTATTTGGCGATGAACGTGGGTATTTTATGGAATCTTGGCAACAACAACGTTACCGGGACATTGGCATTGAGCGAGATTTTGTACAGTCAAATGTCTCAAAATCAGCGTACGGTGTGTTACGGGGTTTACATTTTCAAAACCCAAACCCCCAAGGCAAATTGGTGTCGGTTCTGGTGGGTGAAGTGTATGATGTGGCGGTGGATATTCGTCACGGTTCGCCGACTTTCGGTCAGTACGTGGGTGTCACCCTAAGTGCTGAAAATCACCGCCAGTTTTATGTTCCGGAGGGTTTTGCCCATGGTTTTTGTGTGACTTCAGAGAACGCCATTTTCAACTATATGTGTACTGATTATTACCATGCAGAATCTGAAGCATCGATTGCCTGGAACGATAAAAACATTGGTATAGATTGGCCGATCGATGAGCCTAAATTATCTGCCAAAGACCAAGCCGCTAACCATCTATCAGATTATCCACTCAATAAATTACCAACTTATCAACCATGAAAATTTTACTCACCGGTGCCGATGGACAAGTGGGATTTGAATTGTGGCGAACGCTGCAATTTAATCGTGAAGTAATTCCAACCACATCAAACGGCCGTGATGTGAATGGTATGAGTACCATTAAATTTGATCTAAATGATGCGGATGATGTCAATAATAAATTAGAAGCCATCGCGCCTGATGTCATTTGTAATGCGGCTGCTTATACGGCGGTTGATCAAGCAGAAAGTGATGTTGCTAATGCGCAGCGCATTAATTCTGAGGCGGTGGCGCAAATGGCTGAATTTTGTTGCCAAAATAAATTGCTCATGTTGCATTATTCGACCGACTATGTCTTTTCTGGCGAGCATCGTTTTGCTTGGCGAGAACAGGACCCGATTAATCCACAATCTGTCTATGGCCAGAGCAAAGCGGATGGTGAACAGGCTCTAATTAATAGTGGCTGCGAATACATGATTTTTCGCACCGCGTGGGTGTATGCCAGCCGTCGGCATAATTTTTTAAAAACCATGCTAAAACTGGCACAAACACGTGATGCGTTAAACATTGTGAATGACCAGCAGGGCACTCCGACATGGGCTAATACCATCGCTTTGGCGACCATGCTGGCTTTAAATATTCCCGAAACCGGTGTTTATCACTTAACTGCCGCTGGCCATACAACGTGGTATGGTTTTGCAAAACGTATTTTTGAGCAAGCAGTGCGCATTGGATTACTGGAAAAGATGCCAAAATTAACCCCTGTTACAAGTGATGAATTTCCCACTGCGGCCACCCGACCAAAATATTCCGTACTTGATTGCCAAAAATTTTCAGGTACCTTTAATGTTAAACTGCCACATTGGCAAACAACTTTACAGCTATGTATGCAAAGGATGAATCCATGAACATTATTCCCGTTATTTTATCCGGCGGTGCCGGCACCCGATTATGGCCGGTATCTCGTCAAGCTTACCCGAAACCTTTTATGCAATTGTCAGATGGGCAAAGTCTGGCTGCCTTAACCTTTGATCGGGCTTTAAAAGTAGCTACCGATAACACGGTGTTGACTGTGACTTCTCGTGATTATTATTTTTTGTGCAAAGACATTTATCAAGCCAACCCACAAGCTGATATGCGTAAGCAGTACTTCTTGTTAGAACCCAGCGGTCGAAATACCGCCCCGGCGATTGCATTGGCGGCACTACAAACCCAACAGTTGTATGGAAATGAAGCGATAATGGTGGTGATGCCATCAGATCATCTCATTAAAGATGAGGAATTGTTCATTGATACAGTTAAAACAGCAGCGCAACAAGCTTCGCAAGGTTTCTTAACCACTTTTGGTATTTATCCGACCGCGCCTGAAACCGGTTATGGTTATATCAAAGCCGGTCAATCATTGACAGCAGAGGGGGTTTCGGAAATCGCAGAGTTTGTTGAAAAGCCCGATTTAGCCACTGCTAAAAAATACCTGGCTTCCGGCGAATATAGTTGGAATTCAGGCATGTTCTGCTTCCAGGTGGGTGCTTTGCTGCAGGCATTTGAAGACACAGCGCCGGATGTGTTGGCTGCGGCTAAAAACTGTTTTGACGCGGTTGATAGCAATCAACAGCAAATTGAGTTCAATGCCGATTTATTCACTCAGTTACCGGATATTTCCATTGATTATGCCATTATGGAAAAAGCCAAAAAGCGGGCGGTGGTTGATTCGCGTTTTGATTGGAATGACATTGGTTCATGGAATGCCATGGCAGATTTGTTAGAAGGTGACGAAAGTGGTAACCGCATTGAAGGCAAAGCGGTGGTCATTGATGCCAATAATAACTACATTCGAGCTGGTGATCGTTTAGTGGCGGTGGTCGGGGTTGATGATTTGATGGTGGTAGACACCACTGATGCGGTTTTAATTGCGCATAAAAATAAATCCCAAGGAGTTAAAGATGTGGTGCAATTTTTAAAAGCAAAATCCCATGAAGCCGCGGTTTATCACACCACAGTGCATCGTCCGTGGGGCAGTTATACCATCTTAGAAGATGAGGATGACTGTAAGGTTAAACGTCTGGTGGTCAAACCGGGACAAGTCTTGTCATTACAAAAACATTATAAGCGCAGTGAACATTGGACTGTGGTCACCGGTACTGCGAAAGTCAGGGTGGGTGATGATGAGTTTATGCTCAATGAAAATGAATCGGTGCATATTCCGGTGGAAACTTTACATCGATTAGAAAATACCACTGACACGGATATTGCCTTGATAGAAGTGCAATGTGGCAGTTACTTCGGAGAAGATGACATTGTTCGTTATGAAGATATTTATGGACGTGTCGCCAATAAAAAAGCCAATTAATGATGAATCAAGAGCAATTACAAAAAGCCACCGAGATGGCACGTTATGCAGCGGCCCAAGCGGCCGGTTTAATTCGTTCTTATTATATGAATCGAGATAATATCACCGAAGTGAAATCTGATAACAGTCCCGTAACCATTGCTGATAAGGAAGCTGAAAAAACCATTATCCGAATAATTAAAGAAGCCTATCCTGATCACGATATATTTGGTGAAGAGTATGGTCGTGATGGCGAAAACAGTGATTATTTGTGGCTGATTGATCCCATTGACGGTACCAAAAGTTTTGTTCGTGGTTATCCCTTTTTCTCAACTCAAATTGCGCTGATGTTCAAAGGTGAGTTGGTGTTGGGAGTATCCCATGCGCCTTTAATGGATGAACAAGCCTATGCGTATAAAAATGGTGGTGCTTATTTAAATGGTGAACCATTAAAAGTCCAACAACAATGGAGTGAACACAGCTCTTGCGTATCCACCGGAAATATCCAAAGTTTAGTGCATAATAATTGGCACAAGTTAGGCCAACTTTTGTTAAAATTCAGTAAAATTCGCGGTTACGGGGATTTTTATCATTATCACCTGTTAGCCGGTGGTAAGATTGATTTATTGATTGAAAGTGATGTTAATATTTTAGACATCGCGGCGTTAACCGTTATCGTTCGAGAAGCCGGTGGTTTAATTACCGACTTAAACGGGCATAACATTGGATTGGATACCACGGACGTGGTGGCCGGTAATCAACAAACACATGCTTTGGCAATGGATTATTTATCATGAAAACCTTATTAAATGCAGTAGAACAATTGGCTGTAAAAGCCGGTGATGCCATTATGGACATTTACCAGTCCGATGATTTTTCAGTGGAACATAAAGCAGATGATTCTCCGTTAACCCGTGCAGATTTAGCCGCCCATCATTGCATTGTAGAAGGCTTGCAGGCTTTGCAAGAAAACTACCCCATTTTATCCGAAGAATCTGCAGACATTGATTATGAAGAGCGCCGTCAATGGCAGCGTTATTGGCTGGTTGATCCTTTGGATGGTACCAAAGAGTTCATTAAAAAGAATGGCGAATTTACGGTTAATATTGCTTTAATTGATGACGGTAAGCCGGTTTTATCAGTGGTCTATGTCCCGGTACAGAAGTTGTCCTATTCAGCGGCCGAAGGTGTGGGTGTATTTAAACGCGATAACGGTCAAAAACAATCCATTAAAGTCATGAAAAACAGCCGTTATAAGCCCACAGTTGTTGGCAGTCGATCTCATCCCAGTGATGAATTAAAAGACTATTTAGAGCGCTTGGGTCAACACGAATTAGTGGCCATGGGCAGTTCCTTAAAATTTTGTATCGTCGCTGAAGGTAAAGCCGATTTATACCCACGCTTGGGACCCACCTCTGAATGGGATACGGCTGCCGCACAATGTATTGTTGAGCAAGCAGGTGGACATGTGGTGACCTTAGAAGGTGAACCTTTACGTTACAACCAAAAAGAATCCTTACTCAATCCGCATTTTATGGTGTTTGCTGATACCGGAAAAAACTGGGTCGGTGTATAAAATCAAATTGCTAAAATACAGAGTCAGAACAGTCTAAGTTGATACCTTATATTCAGCTTGTTGTTGTTATAATAAGGCCATGAAATCCACGATTGTTCTGGCAAAATACAGCCTCATTGCTTGGTTGTTATTACTGACATTGACTGTCTATGCGGCTGAAGACGAGCCTACATATCGTTTTAATGTATCCGGCGTGGATAAACCATTAGCCGATAATATTCTTATATTCCTCAATAATTTAACGCTTTCTTGTGACACATCTGAAAGCATGCGCCAAGCGGTTAAAGAAAAAATTCCCGAACAAGTACAGTTGGCGCTGCAACCATTTGGTTATTACCAAGCCACCGTTGAAAAAATTGATATTAGTGCCACTAAAGGTTGTTGGCAAACCGAGATTAAGGTGACGGCCGGTGAACCGGTTGTGGTTCGTGACATCGATTTTTCAGTGACCGGCCCGGGTTCTGAACACCCCAAAATTAAAGACATTAAGGTCAATAAGTACATAGAGAGCGGGCGGGTCTTTGTTGATCCTGACTATCAGCAATTAAAACAACAACTGCGTCAATGGGCCAATAATTATGGGTTTTTAGATGCTGAATTTAGTGAGCAAAAAGTCGATGTTTATCCCGCACAGCTGGCAGCGGATATTAAACTCACATTTGACACCGGCCCACGTTATCAACTTGATAAGGTGGTGATTGAGCAAGACCCGGATTTTATGCGTCCACGCTTTCTGCAAGGCTTGGTCGGTTTAGAGACGGGTCAATATCTCAATAATCAAACCTTAATTGATGTCCGAAAACGCCTGGTTGGTAGCCAATATTTTGGTAACATCAGTGTCACTTTTGGTGAGAAAGATCATCAGGCGGCCACTGTACCGGTGTTGGTCAAACTGACGCCGGGTTATCGCATTGATTACTCAGTCGGCCTGGGTTATACCACCGATACCGGGGCCCGTTCGACCTTTGAATATCAGCACCATCGTTTGAATGATCGCGGCTTTCAGCTGAGCACAAAATTACAATTGGCCGAAGTCAACAATGAATTCATCGCCCGCATGAAATTTCCGTCTTTAAGTAATCCCGATGAAAAGTGGTATCAGACTGAACTGGGTCATCGTCAGGAAAAAAATGATGTGTATGAAGCCGATACCACAAAAATTGGTCTCTCTCAAACCCGTTTACAATCGGACAGATGGCAAAACATCAACTTTATTGATGTCCTACAAGAAGATTATATTTTTGGTGATCAAAAGGGCAGTACCCGTCTTTTGGTACCGGGCACTGCCTGGACCTATCAGCACGTTGATGATCCGTTGAACCCGCGATTTGGATTTAAAGCCCAAATGGATTTTAAATTGGCCACCGAAAGTCTGCTTTCGGATATGAGCATGGTGCAAATAAGTGGTCGGGTTAAGACCATTTTACCGATTGCTGATGAGGATCGTTTGATTTTACGGGCGGAAATTGGCACCACCGCCACCAGTGATTTTGATCAATTACCGGCCTCTTATCGGTATTTTGCAGGTGGTGATCAATCTGTCAGGGGATTCGATTATAAAAATTTATCACCCTTGAATGATGAAGGTGATTCAATTGGTGGTAAACACTTAGCAGTGGCCAGTGTTGAGTACGAGCACCGTCTTTACGACAGTTACGCGCTGGCGGTATTTGCCGATGGTGGTAATGCATTTACCAATGATTTTAAAATGGCCGGTAGTGTCGGTATTGGCTTTCGCTGGTTTTCGCCCATAGGACCGTTGCGGGTCGATTTAGGTGTGCCTGTCACCGAAGCTGACCATGATTTTAGAATTCACCTGTCTCTGGGTCCGGATTTGTAATGACGGATAAAGACTTAAATAACGCAAAAGATACCAAGAAGCCGCGCTTCCGGCGTTGGATTGGCTATATGCTGGTCACATTGTTTGTTTTGCTTGGACTTCTTTTGATGTTGCTTTATGGCTTGCTCTATACGGAAACCGGAAGCCGTTGGGCTGTTGCTAAAGCTCAGGACTGGTTGCCTTTACATATCCGGCAAAGCGGCGGACGTTTGGCCGGCGAAATGACCGCCTTAAACCTTACCTATCAACAAGACGGCGTAACCGTCAAAGTCGATCGACTGACGTATCAAATCGCTGATATCAACTGGTGGCAAAGGCACATTGTTTTTGATAATGTTCACATCGGTCAGGTCAGTATTGAATTAGCCGATAATGACGCAGAAAAAGTAACCGAACCGTTGCCTGAAGGGGCAACGATTGAATTACCATTAAGTGTCGATGTCAACGAACTCTTTATCCAAAATATTGATATCAACAAGGGTCAAATTGCTTACGGACCAATTTGGTCGAAAGCGGCCTTACTAAAAGAAACCATAGAGATTGATACGCTACAATTATTAGACGAAGAGATTAGCCTGAAACTATCCGGTGAAGTCACTTTACATAACCGTTGGCCTTTTAATGTCAACACGCATTGGTCTTACAAGCCAGAGCAAATCAGCGGGCAGGGCCGTATCACCGGTGATATCACTGCTTTGAATTTATCACAACAAACGCACTTTAGTAACATCTATGCAGAAGGTGATGCACACATAGAGAGTCAAGTTACGCTGTACCCGACATTTTTAGTTGATGCCCATATAAGCAGTGACCAATTATCTATTTCATCGGCTAATACGCAACAAGTCAGCACCCGGTTTACCGATGTATTAATGACCGCTGATGGTGGATTAACGGATTATCGTTTAACCGTTAAAGCCACCGCTGAGCAGTCCATTAAATCCTTAATGACCGCATCGGAACAAAAAGCTGAACCGGCGACGTATTACAATGAAATAAACCTCACGGCTCAAGGCAGCACAGAACAGCTCAATGTGGACGCATTGACCATTGCGGGCGACTTTGGCCGCTTACATGCCCAATCAAAAATTAATTTCACGCCCAATCTTCAGGTGACAGCCAGTTTTGATACAGATGCATTTAACCCACAATGGCTGATGCCCGAATGGCCGGGTAAGCTCAGTGGTGCCGGGCAGTTGAGCTTGGCACAAACAAATACAGAATCATGGCAGTTGGCTTTAAATAATTTTAATGTGCAAGGTCAATTAAAAGGTCAGGATTTAACATTATCAGCCGATGTCGATTGGCAAGATGATTTATTGGATTTAAAGCCATTGTCTTTGCTGTGGGGTGATAACCAGATAAAACTGCAAGGTCAAGTCAGTTTAGCCGAGCAGGCGGCTTCGCAACAGCTTATGTTTGATCTGAAAATACCACAACCGCATTTATTTGTAGCTGAGTTGAGTGGTGATATTCAGGCCAAAGGACAATTATCAGGGTCCATTAATGCTTTGGATTATGATGTGAATTTACAAGCTCAAACACTCAATTACATGGATCAACAGATTAAAACCCTGGACATCTTAGGCAAAGGTCAATGGCCGAATCAATTACAGGCAAAAATTACAGCCACAGACATCCTAAGTGCCAATCAATACCTGCCTGCAGCCGAGCTCGAGTTAAATGGCAATCTGCAACAGCACCAATTACAAGGTGACATTTTGCATCAGGATTTCACCACACAATTGACCTTGGTAGGCGGCTGGTTGAATGATCAGCAAATCTGGCGCGGTCAAATTGAAAAAAATGCCATTCGTCTTAACGACAGTGACATGCAGTGGAACTTACAAGCCCCTGCGAAGCTGGTGATTGGGCAACAGATGCATTTGTCACCGGCGTGTTGGCAGTCACTCAATGGTGAAGGTGAAGCCTGTGCTGAACTGGATGTGCAAACCCAGGCAGTTACGCAGGTTTTGGCCAAGGTACAGCTCAGAAATTTACAGGTTAAGCTGTTTCAGAGTTTGTTGCCTCAGGGTTTAAAACTGGATGGCTTGATTCAGGGCAGCGCAGATCTGAATTATCAGCAACAAGCCTTGTCACTGACCGCTGATTTAAAAACGGAACAAGCCAATATTTATTACCGTGAAGGTCAAAAAAACAGCTACCAGGTGGCCATTAACAAAGCCACACTCACTGCGCGTCAGGACAACGGCCGCACTGAAGTGAATACCGTCATTACTTTGGATGACGGTGGCTATCTTAACGCTTCCGCCACGCTGGATGACATAGCAGATTCTCCTTGGCCTGAGGTTAATGCTGACATTGATGGTGTGATAAAACACACCCGTTTTTTGGTGGCTTTATCACCAGAATTAGAACAATTGCAAGGTGAATTTAGTGTCTCAGGAGAGGTTACGGGTCCTCTCAATCAGCCCGCTATTAATCTAGATTTAAAACAACAAACCGGCTTTCTTGTGTTAAGACAAACCGGCAGTCGTTTAACTAATATTGCGCTGCTGGTTAGCAGTCAAAAACCCGGTTTAATTGATTTAACAGCCAACGCTGACAGTGACACCGGTTCCATAGAAATTACCGGTGAATTAGATATTCAACAAGCAGATGACTGGTCTTATTATGGGCAAATCAGCGGCACTGATTTTCGATTATTGACCTTACCGGAAATTAAAGTCAATATTGACCCGAATTTAGAAATTGATGCCACGCCCAAAGCAGTTAACATCACCGGCAAACTGTCATTACCGATGGCCGAAGTTAATATAAAAAATCTTCCGCCATCAGCCACCACCACTTCCGATGATGTGGTTATTCATTACCCTGAACAAGACACCCCGGAAAGCAGCACATCGATACCCATTAATTACGATGTGACTGCAGAAATTAAAGAGCCCATCAACATACAGTTAATGGGCTTAGAAGCCAAAATGGCCGGACAGTTACGGGTTTTTAATGTCCGTAAACAAACCCATGCAGAAGGACGTCTTAACTTGACCGAAGGTTTTTATAAACTTTATGGTCAGCGTTTAGATATTGAGCGTGGTGAATTGATTTTTAATGGCCCGATTGACAATCCGGCCATTGATGTTAAAGCGGCGCGTAAATCTGATGATGGCACGGTGACTGCGGGTATTTTAATCTCAGGAACTGTGAACCAATTGCAGTCAACCCTGTACTCAGAACCGGCCATGAGTCAGTTAGAAATCTTGTCTTATTTAGCGACGGGCAGGGGACTTAATGAAAGTGGCGGTGGCACCAATGGCGAACAACTGGCACAAGCCGCTATTTTACTGGGCTTAAAGCGCAGCGATTCGGTGTTCTCACAATTGCAAAATGCCTTTGGCATCGATGTCCTCACCATTAAACAAGGCACCAATAACCAGGACAGCTACATCGAAGCCGGCCAAAATATCGGTGATGATCTCTACGTGGGTTATTCACAAGGCCTGTTTAATCGCCTGGGTTTTTGGATTTTACGCTATAAGATCAGCGAAGCCTTACGCTTAGAAACCACCCAGGGTGAGAATCAAACGGTCGATTTAATCTACGTGCGTCGAAAAAAATAAACCGTGAAATGATCAATGTCAAAAATAATACTTTGAATAGTATTGCCGGTTTTTAAAGGCTGTTTTTCACCAACAGACACTGGATACCGGCCGGCACCCAGCGTCTTTATGAATATACCTTATATTAACGATAATAATGGGCTTGAATCGGCTGTCGAATATACAGACCTAACAAGAAAACAAATACCACCAACGATATCCATAACATAATTCTCCAGGGGCTTATCATGGTATCTATAATGCTGGCCTGTTCCACCCAGATGGTTTCACAAGCACCATTGCCGGTATCAGTCCGAGTGATACTGGTTTTACGAAGATAGCCTTTTGGGTTGGTGTAATCCGCTAAATAACCGCGTAACACAATTTGGTCACCGATGTTCGCTTCGGCTAAAGTTTTACGAACGGATTTGTTCACCGATAAGACATGATTGTTGGATAACTGATTGGGGTTAAAAGCTTGCCAGGCCGTTTCGCTTCGAGTTTGATATTGACAGGTAAATTGACCGTTGCTGAATGTGAAATGTTTCAGAATCTTTGGATTGGTGTTTTCACCCCAAACCACACATAAATCTGCCACATTTAAGTAGTCTTCACTCAAGCCATGAAGTGAGCCTTTATAATCGGCTTGATGAACACGTTTTGACACCACCACACCATATAGCTCATAGTTAAAACGAGGCTGTACAGTATATGTTAAATCGTTATATTTAACTGTTTGCGAGACGTGATTAAGTGGTGATTGTTTGGGTTCAAAAGCCAATGCCTCAGCCAGAGGCAACTCGTCTGGCCAGCTGTTCCTGTTCCAAAAACTAAGGATTAATAGGATGCCGCTAATCAGCAAACCATATCGTATGAGTGAATTCAATTTAAAAATGACCTTCGGCCTATTATCAAAGGGCTTGTTTAAATGTTACCATTATCAACATTTTTAAGTACTGGAAATGTCCATGTTTCAAATTTTATCACGTAACGCCATTCAAGTTTTTGTTATTGCTTGCTTTAGCCTTATTTCAGGCTTGGTTGCAGCGCAAGAAACATCATCAGGCACTGCACTTTTACGCTTTGCCGATATCCATCAAGATGCAGTAACCTTTGTCTATGCCGGGGATATTTATATTGCTGATATCAATAACGGTGAAGCCAAAAGACTAACCTCCGATGTGGGTTTTGAAACCTTTCCTAAATTTTCGCGGGATGGTCAACGCATTGCCTTTTCAGCGGAATACACCGGCACCCGTCAAGTTTATGTGATGAATAAGGACGGCAGTGAGTTAAAGCAACTGACCTGGTATAACGATGTGGGACCGATGCCGCCACGCGGTGGTTATGATTACCGCATTTTAGATTGGTCTGCTGATGACAAAAATGTATTGGTGCGTGCCAATCGCTTGCCGTGGGGCGAGCGCATGGGACAACCTTACTGGGTACCTGTGGATGGTGGCATGGCGCAGCCTTTAGCGATTCCTGAAACCGGTGGTGGTATGTTATCACCGGATGGCACAAAATATGTGTACACCCCGATTGACCGTGAATTTAGAACCTGGAAACGTTACAGCGGTGGCCGTGCCCAGAATGTTTGGGTTTATGATTTAGAAAATAATACCTCAAAACAATTAACCACCAACCCCACCACCGATCATCAACCGGTGTGGGTGGGTGATGACATTTACTTTATCAGTGACCGAGATTACCGCTTAAATTTATACCGTTATAACCCTGAGGGTGAACCGGTTAAAGTTACCAACCATGATGAATATGACAGCTTGTGGGCATCAGCAGGACCAGATTCTATCGTCTATGAAAATGGTGGCTATTTATGGCGTTTTGATCCAAACACACAACAAACCAAACAGCTGAATATTCGCATCACCACCAATCAGGAAAACCTGATGGCACAGTATAAAAACGTCAGTGATTATATTGAATCCGGTGATATTTCTCCGGACGGTAAACGGGTGATGATTGGTGCCCGTGGTGAAATGTTTTCCGTGCCTGCTAAAGATGGTGAAATCAGGAACATCAGTAACACAGCGGCGGCCCGTGAAATAGCTGTTAAATGGTCACCGAATGGCCGTTATGTGGCTTATTTAAGTGACAAAAGTGGTGAGTATGACGTTTATATTTACGATATAAAATCCAAACAACATAAACGCATCACCGATGATGGCCATATCTGGCGCTTCGATCTGAAGTGGTCACCTGACAGTGAGAAAATTGCTTTTTCTGATAAAGATCATGTGCTGTGGTCGGTGGCCATCGATGGCGGTAAGCCGCAACGTCTGGACAGCTCAACCACCAATGACATTGAACATTACCGCTGGTCACCGGACAGCCGTTGGCTAACGTATACAAAAACAGAGAATACCGGCTTTTCTTCTATTTTTGTCTATGATTTTGATAACAAAAAAGCCCACAAATTAAGCACCGCTGCCTATCATGATTATGAGCCGGTGTTTGATGACAGTGGTCAGTACCTGCTGTTTTTATCCAACCGTGATTACAATTTAGCGTTCAGTGCTTATGAGTTTAATTACTTATACACCGATGCCACCCGTGTTTATGCGGCACAATTAACGACGCAATCACCGGCCTTATATCCTTTCAAAAATGACCAAGTCGATTTATCGACTGACAACAAAGGCAAAGATAAAAAGAAAGACAAAGATAACAAGTCAGTTAAGGTTGCTATAGATTTTGAGGGTTTTAATAATCGCATTACCGCTTTGCCAGCACCGTCCGGTAATTACCGTGGCTTACAAACTCACGGCGATCAGGTGTTTGTACTGAAACAAAATGACAACAGTGCCACTTTACAATTAATGAGCCTTGACAAAGATGATAAGCCTAAAACGGTTATTGCCGGTATTAACAATTACCGCTTAGCCGCTCATGGCGAACACATTCTGTTGCAAAAGGGCAAAAATTTAGCGATTGTCGAAGCCAAAGCCGATCAATCTATGGATGATTCTCAATTGGACTTAAGCCACTTAGCGATGAACATTGACCCGCAAACCGAATGGCAACAAATGTACAGCGATGCCTGGCGCACATTGCGCGATTGGTTCTATGATCCGAATATGCATGGCATGGACTGGACAGCCATAAAGGTTAAATATCAGCCTTTGGTTGATGCCGCCACCCACCGCAGTGATTTAGATTATATCCTGGGTGAAATCGCCGGTGAAATGAACTCCGGTCATATTTATGTCAATTCCGGCGATATGCCGAGCGTGAAGCGCCGGGAAAATGGCTTACTGGGTGCTGAATTTGAGAAACACGCTAGCGGTTACTTTAAGATCAGTAAAATTTTTGCCGGTGAAAACTGGAATAAAGACCGCTATTCGCCTTTAACTGACGCCGGTGTTAAAGCCGAAGAGGGCGATTATGTGTTGGCCATTAATGGTCACAGCACACAAGAGGTCGCCAATATCTACGAATTGCTTGAGCATCAGGCTGATCGAACAGTGACATTGACATTAAATAATAAAGCCAGTGCTAAGGGCAGTTGGCAGGCGGATGTCAAAACCATTACCTCCGAAGGTGAGTTGCGTTATTTGAACTGGGTGAATGAGCGCCGTGCCATGGTGGATAAACTATCTGATGGTCGCATCGGCTATGTGCATTTACCGAATACCGCGATTGAAGGTAATCGAGAATTGTTTAAGCAAATGTTACCGCAAATTGGTAAAGACGCTTTGATTATTGATGACCGTTACAATGGTGGTGGCTTTATCCCCGACCGCATGATTGAACTGTTGTCTCGCAAAACCTTGAGTTATTGGAAGCGCCGCAATTTGGATATTAACAGTATGGCCACACCGATGATTGCCCATGATGGTCCTAAGGTGATGCTCACCAATGGTTTATCCAGTTCCGGTGGTGATGCCTTACCGTATTACTTCCGTAAAATGAATTTAGGCAAAATCATTGGCACCCGAACCTGGGGTGGTTTAATTGGTATCAGCGGCAATCCAGGCTTGGCTGATGGTGGTTCTGTGATTGCCTCCACCTTCCGTTTTATGGATACCGAAGGCAATTGGGCCGTTGAAAACGAAGGTGTAACTCCGGATATCGAAGTCATTGACCGCCCGGAATTAATTGCCAAAGGCCAGGATCCAACCTTAGAACGCGGTGTTGAAGAGCTGTTAAAAGAACTCAAAACCAATCCCCGCAGCACCATTCAATCACCCCCGGAACCGACTGAGTTTTAAAACAATAAATTTAACCGGCAACCCTCAATTTTTGAGGTTGCCGGTTAAGTTCTCAAGTAATAGCTGTTCGCAAACACATTTTGTAAGGTCCAAGACCCTTTAAAGACGCTGGATGCCGGCCTGCGCCGGCAAGGGTAGTTGAGTTGAACGAGAAATATGTTATTAAAACCAGTTGAGTTTCAATATTTTTTACTGAATACAATCAACCTAAACAGAACATTTACTTGCCGGCGCAGGCCGGCATCCAGCGTCTTTTGCGATGCACTTAATGATAAGTCGTTTAAAAATTGGGATTATTTGCTGGTAAACTACGAACATGCCTAGTCACTCACAAGAAACCCAAAACAGTCGTAAATTTGCTGTTGGCAATGCCTTTATTGCTTGTGTTTTAGCGGTTGTACTACTGGCTTTTGTCATGCCAATAGGGATTGTTATTTTTAGTTTTATTGATGGTGGTGGAATCAATATTTTTAGTATTGATTTTCTATCTACCTATTTCATGATAAGCCTATTTTTTGGATTTTATGGTCTGATTTTATCAACTGTATTGGGTGTTCCTACGTTGTTGGTAGCGAATCACTTACGACTTAACCATCCTCTTTTATTGTTTGTCGTTGGAAGTATCTATGTGATATTAATCCTTGCGGTGTTTGCGGGTGGTTTTGACTTTATTTATAAATCAGCGTTAATTTGGTTTTATATTTTTTGTGGCGGTATCTGTGGTTTTCTCGCCAGTTATCTATTTAACAAAAAATGCCAACAACAATTGGCTGATTAACATCAAATTCATTGGACGATAACCTCTATGGATAAATTAAAGGGCATTCTTTTTGTTGCTTTTGGTGCGGCCAGTTACGGCTTGTTGGCGACCATGGTGAAGGTCGCTAATTTGCAAGGTTTGTCCACGGCGATGCTGACTTTTTATCAGTATCTCTTGGGTTTTTTAGTGCTTTCCTTGGCGGCTTATCATGTTGTGCGAAAGAAACCACCGGCCTTTCAACGCGGTGATAAGCGGTCTTTGATTTTATTTGGTTCTTCTTTGGGCTTTACCAGCAGTCTCTATTATCTATCGATTCAATATGTGCCGGTTTCAGTGGCCATTATCCTTTTGATGCAAACCATCTGGATGGGTGTGGTGGTGGAGTTGTTGATCAGCCGGCAAAAACCGCAGGCGTTAAAAATTATTGGTGCTTTGGTGGTGTTAATCGGGACCTTTTTAGCGGTGGATGCCTTTGATAATCTGGATCAGCTCAATTTAACCGGTGTATTTTATGGTGTTGCGGCAGCTGTTTCCTTTACCGTAACACTGACTGCCACCAACCGCATTGCCACCCATCTACCTAACATCATTCGCAGTCAGTATATGGTTTTGGGCGGTGTTTTGGCGGTGCTATTATTCTGGAACTTCAATCTCATCAGTTCTGAAATTTTCAACCCTAAAACCTTCACTTTTGGTTTATTTTTGGCGCTTTTTGGTACCTTGATCCCACCCATTATGTTCAACAAGGGCTTTCCCATTATCGGTATTGGCCTTGGCACTATTCTCACCGCCATCGAAATTCCTGTTTCCATGCTCTCGGCTAATTGGTTATTACAGGAAGAACTTAACGCAATTCAGTGGTTGGGTGTGGCCATTATCATCATCGCTGTGGTGATTATTAATTACCGACACTTAAACGCGAAAGAAGTCTAATTCTGCTGTGACTCAATGGCTTGTTGTAATTTAAGCTTAAAGTCATCAAGCTTTTCTTGAGAATAGGGTTTATCAGGTAGTTCACGCCCCCAAACCACATCCGGCCATAAAGGATCTTTGCGATTTCGACCAATGACATGAACATGAAGCTGCTGCACCACATTACCGATGGCGGCAAAGTTGATTTTCTCGCTGCCATGATGTTGCTTAAAATAGTGACCAATAACTCGGCCTAATTGGCTGATTTCCAATTGCCGTTCTATCGGTAAATCACAATATTCAATCTCATCGGTCCGCGGAATAATAATCACCCAGGGCAGGCTGGCGTTCTTGTGTAATCTAAAATGACAATGTTGCCAGTCGAAGAGGGCATGGCTATCGGCCAGCAGTCTTGAATCCAATGAAAAGTATTGATTAGTCATAATAACTATTTTACTGAGCGATGACTCAAATGTCATGTTTTTATCAGTACGTGAATGATTCAGGAAACGGATTGTTTTCTGTCAGTGTGAAGCGTTATGCTTTGTTAGTGTCTTAAAGAGAGGTTTTTATGCGACAATCATGTAAGGTGCTACTGATGGTTTTTGGATTGGGTCATTTATTGTCATGCGGACAAAGCAACCAGTTGAGTGGCTGGTTGGACAATGATAAGAAACTGTCTCAAGATGACGCGTCGATGATGTCCCTATGGTTAATGGATAACGGTTTAAATGCCGAAGCGTTTTCAGTATCAGAACCACCCAAAGGTCACAGCGGTGAGTTTTCAGTGATTGTGGCTGATCGACACATTCAATCTATCAGAGCCAAGGGTGCCAACAGCTTGAAAGGTTTGTCACAGTTGCCTGCATTGGCTGCATTGGAGCTCAACAACGTTAAAAAAGCAGATTTATCTGACTGCCCAAACCAAATCAAATCACTCAGGGTTTCAGGTAGTAAATTGGCAGTATTAGACGGCGTCCAAAGCTGTCAACAATTAGAAAAGATCAAAGTCGTTCACAGCGCGGTGACTTCAATGGCACCCTTATTGACTTTGCCACAACTCACCTCGATTAAAATTAACTTCAGTCAACTGACATCGGTTGAGATTGCGCACAAAGCACCGATGTTAAATTTTTTGGATTTAAGCCACAACCAAATCAGTCACTTTGTCATACGCGCTGACCTACCGCAGTTAGAAATACTGGTTTTGGATAACAACCAACTCACAAACTGGGCACACAATAACCACACCCCGACTTTGGAGGCTATATCTCTGTCAAATAACCAGATTGAAGACCTTGAAACAGTTGCGCCGATTAACAGCGTAAAGCGCATCACCTTAAAGAACAATCCATTGCATAACTTGACGGCTTTAACTGAGTGGCCAAATTTAAAGACCATCGATTTTGACGGTACATTGTCAGACCCATCAGCACCTATAAACCGTAAAATCAGTCAGTTAAGCGGCCCGCTTGAATTACAAATAGCCGAAGCTGAATACCTCAGGGAAAGCTTTTTAAAGAACGCAGAGTTTATCGAGCATTTATCCCAATCAACCGGTGGCAATGCTTATGGTGTGAGCAAAAACATCAGCAGTCATTTTAATCTTCACAAGAATCCCAAGGTATCGGGCGCTATCCGCATTGATACCCTGAATGGGCTGATGCGCCTTCAGGTAACCAAAACTGACGATATTTTACAGTACCACAGAAAAATTGTGATGCAAGGTCAGGCCACTGTTGAACAAGGACAATTGATCATTTACAGTCCCATCGAAACAGACTTTTGGGACATGGCCAAATTGTTTGTTGATACACCCATAAAACAAAGGCCTCAAGACCGGGATGATTTAGTCATAAAAGGATTTATCGTTCATCGGGTGACACCCGGTGAACCACATGAATTCAGAGCCAATCTGATAGCAATGGCGGGCATTTATTTTTTGTTGCTCGGTTCGGAACAGGGTGAGGTGTCCGGTATAAAACTTGAGTTTAATTAAATCATGAGTACTTTTGTTTGTGCGTTTATCGAATACCAAAGCGATGACTGTTGGCAATTAGTTGAAGCCATTGAGCTGGCAGAAAGAGAGCCGCCTTATAACTTTGCGCCACCTTCCTGGGGCGAATACAACTTCAAAATTTACTACCAGCAATCGGGTGAAAAAGATTTACCTGATGACCTCAGTGTTGGACTGACGAAAATCATAGCAAAGCAATTAAATAAGTTTGATGATGAAGCATTAAACCGGCCATCATGGATGTCATTGGAAGAACTGCTTGAATTCTTTGAGTCAGATATGGATTGTCAATACGCCCATTTTGATTTGGATTACCTACAACAGCTTTATGACATATTGAATGCAGACATCCGTGTGGTGTTTTGGGCTGAGTGATTAATTAATTGTTAGACACATCGAAACTAAGCTTTCTCAGTTAATCGTCTATACATAACATGTTATTTTATTCATTACAAAAAAATGGGTCACATCCTTGATAACCCATTCGGAGAGAACGATTGAGATTTATTCAAAATCATCTTTAAAAATAATGTCAGGATCTTGCATTAAAAACAGGTCAACGGTTCGATCGCTTGAACCCATGACGACTTTGCAAACGCCGTTAGTTGATATGGCATCACAACCCAGCCAGGTGTCTATCACAGTGTCTTCGCCCAGTTCAGCAGTTAAATTGACCACATCATTTTCAACAAAATCAGCAAAACAGTTTCGACCACAATGAATCCCAGCCGGTGCACTGACGATGGTGGCGCTTAAACCGGGTTCATTGGCGAATTTTCTGGTGGTTAATCGGATGGGCTTAACCACTGTTGCAAATTCAGCGGTGACTGTTTTGGCCGTATTCATGGTCACTTCACAGGTGGTATCTCCACTGCAAGCACCAGCCCATTGGATAAAGGTACTGTCGGCGTTTGGTGTAGCGGTTAATGTGTGAGTTTGGTTCTGGGTGATGCCCCATTCACAAGCTGTTTCAGACGAACCACAATCCACATCCAATGCAAACAGGTCAATCGCACCTTCGCCATCACCGGCGAAATTCAGCGTTAATTTATGTGCATCAGGACTTTCAACCGCGCCCAAGTCACACAAAGCCACACCATCACCATCGCCATCATGTGGTCGGCCTTCGCCAGAAAAATCATCACCGGTACAACTGAACTGATCCAACCACGGGCTGTCAGGTTTCAACGGCATTGAATGCACCACACCGCCATAATCCGCCAATGGCAGCAAGCCTATGCTGGCACCTGAAAAATCATTCACATCCGGGGCACAATCACCACTGCCGTGATGGACATTACCACCCAGAGAAACAATGGTTGAACTGGTATCACTTTTGAAACAATCATCTGTTAAGGCCGCTTGATTGAAAAGGTTGTTGGCCATACTAATTTGGGTCGTGCTGTCGGTAAAACTACTGCCCCCAAGCAGAAACCCCTCATTGTCAGTGAATGTGTTTTGTTTTAAATTTATCTCAAAGATTGGAACTTGAATGGTTTCATTGGTATTCAGCACAACCATCGTAGGTGTTTCGGCATTATTGTTAGTAGGTACATTGTTAGCAAATATGTTGTTTTCGAATAGGGTGTTGGATTCATTGATGTCAATGAGCCCATCAAGATTGAATGTTTTATTGTTTAAAAACAGATTTCGACTGATGGTGGCTGGCTTGGTGATAATGCTTATGGCATTGCCGGTATTTGCAGTAAATGATGAGGCAGTGATTGATGCGGGATAATAGGTGTTTGTATCTGTTGAATAAGGAGTTCTTAACTCTAAAACCGTTCGATGACTTAAACTTTGATTCCCAGAAAAGCGACTGTTTTCAATCAATACAGGTATATCACCAATAACCGACATGGCAGAGCCTTTTTGACTGGTCTGATTATCTATAAAATCGGTATTGATAATGTGTACTTCTTGACCTGAGTAAAGGGCACTATTGAATGCCGACAAAATATAAACAGCACCACCATTAGAGTTTCCAGAACTGGTGGTGTTTTGACTGAAAGTACTGTCAGTTATAATCACATCTAAGACACCTCTGATTGAAATGGCACCTCCATCTGAACTTGATACGTTATTGGTGAATGTTGAGCCATTAACCACCAATGCTTCAGAGTTATTCTGTGGTCCCGGAAAATAGACAGCGCCAAAACCCGAATTACCCACAAACTGCATCGATTCAAGTATTAAGGCATCAACCAGAGAAACTTTTAATCCCGCTGATCGACCGCCCACAATCCTAAACCCTTCTAACATCACATTATCGAGGGTATTAATTTCTATCAATACACCATTGAAACTTGGTGCAGGTTTTATTGCCAATGTATCGGGTCCTTCGATATGTACATCGCTGGTGATACTTAGTGTACTTTCTATCAAGATTTCATCATTCGCTATAAAAAGCACAATATAGTCATCACCCAGACCTTTGGCACAACCATTAAAAACAATGTCTTGATTTGCAGCCACCAGGGCTTCACGCAACGTACAGTCAGAATCGTCAGCCACCACATCGGCCGTGCTGTTAACGAATATCACATTGGCCTGGGTTACCCCACTGAATACGATTAAATAAAATATTGAAACTAAATACTTCATAAGTCACCTCTGATTTTTAGATGTATATCCCTGTAAACAGCTCAATAACATGCTTACTGCCAATTAGTTATAAAAATCGAGAATATAGTTTTATATGGCAACTTTTAGGAGTGCTGCTAAATCAGATACTAAGCTCATTGAGCCTATCCATGTGCATCACAATCTGAATTAGGCTTCGACGCGGCTCAACCGGCTTGGCAATATACATGGATTCATTTACTTTAGCGACTAAGTCCACTGAGCTTGTCGAAGTGTTATGATTCGAATAATTATAACGTTGAATATAAAATGGATCACATCCTTGATGACCCATTCTGAGAGAGCTTACTTAAATAAATATTTACTCAAAACCATTGGCGAAAATAATATCTGGATCGGCTATAACGTTGACAGTGACTGTTCTGTCAGCGGTTAAGCCCACTCTACAGAGGCGGCCATTTTGTAGAACGATGTCGCAGTTTTGCCAGCTGTCGATCTTAGTGCCTGGTTCAACATCCGCGGTTAAAGTCACCAGATCGCCTTCGATAAATCCGGCACTGCAGTTTGGCCCACATACAATACCAGCCGGGGAACTGGTTACGGTTACATCAAGTTGGGGGGAGGCTAAGTTTTTAACTATGGTCAGTTGCACTGGATTGGCTGCTTGAGCAAATTCAGCATTCAAAAATTTGAAGTTATCCATAGTAATGTCACACGTCGTATCACCCGAACACGCCAAACCCCATTGAATAAAGGTACTGCCTGCATCAGGCGTGGCCGTGAATGAATAAGTTTGGTTTTCTGGTAATGGCCAGATACAGGTAGAGTCCGCTACAGCACAAGTCAAAGAAAAATCATGTAATTGAATTTCACCGTCACCATCACCTGAAAAACTTAAATATAATCTGTGCGCATGGGGCCTTTCAACCGCACCTATGTCACATCTGGCTTGGCCATTACCATCACCATCTCTGCGACGACCTTCACCTGAGTAATCCTCGTTAGTGCAGTTTGCCCCTGCATCAACCAAAGGGCTGAGTGGAAAAGGTGGAGCAACTAACCTGTCGCCATCGTAATAACTTAATGCCATTAAATTGGCATCTGTATTGGGCATATCGGTTGCGTCGGATGTACAACTGGAACCGGCACTTTCAAGGTTATAGCCGTTACTTATCAATGTAAAACTGTTCACTTCAATACAACTGGTCGGATTTGAACCCGCGAAGGCATTGCCTTGTACTGCAACTTGAGCAAAATTATTCACTGTTATATCAATGGTATCTAAGGAATTAATAAAAGTGTTGTAGTTTACACTGACAATACTGGCTAAAGTCTGAGAAATCCCTGTTGCCAATATTGATTGACCCACATTGCTGGCTGAGAAAATAGAGTTTTTTATGGCTCCTCTGGAATTGGTTGCAGAAATGGTGGCAATACCTGTATTGTTGAGAAATAATGACGTATTGATGTCTAAAGTTTGTTGCAATGTAGCAACAGTTGAGCCACTACCCGTGTTGTTACTCACGAATTGGCTGTTGTTAATACGAGTAAAGATTGTATCTATATCTTGAAACAAACGATATTTCCGTAAAACTGCAGCCCCATCCTCTGTGGCTGTATTGTATTCGAATATACTGTTATTAACGATAAATTCATAAGCCCCACCGGCAGCGATGGCGCCTCCAAAATCTGCTGAATTTGATTGAAACAAAGTGTTTTCAATAATTAAGCTGTTGATAGACTGGGTCGTACCATCTTGAGTATCGGCGTGAATGGCGCCACCATAATTATTATCGCTGGCTGCCGTGTTATTTAAAAATTGCATGTCTTCAATGGTTAATTCACCTACATTCACCACATCAATGGCACTGGATCTGGCACCACCGATGCGCATGTCTTGTATTTTGATATCATCAGTGGTGTTAATTTGGAAGATATGCCCATCGAAACCAGCTGCTGGAAACAGCACCAAATTATCTGCACCTGGGCCCTGAATCTCTACGCCTTCAATAATGGGCAAGGTCGAGTTGAGTTGAATGCTGTCACCGCTGGTGCCAATTAATACCCAAATCAAGTCATCTCCCAAACCCTTAGAACAACCAAAATAAGCCACATCATAGTTGGCAGCAGCCAAGGCCTCTCTCAGGGTACATAGGTTGTCATCAATGGCCGCATCTTGGTTGCTGTTGACCACGATGAGATTGGCTTGAGCCATCATGCTGAGTAACAACAAGCCCGACAATAAACTGAATTTTTTCATAAATCACCATTTTTTTTTAATGTAATAACCCTTTAAACAAGCGAGCTGATGGTTTACTGCCAAATATTCTTTTAATTTTGTGATGAGTTTTACTGTGGTTACTTTGGTGAGGATCAAAGGAAGCTAAACTCATCCCCAAAGACGCTGGGTACCGGCCTGCGCCGGTAAGGTTGCTATTTATGGTTTTATCCTGAAATGATACGACCTGAGGTTCACTCAAACAACAGTTCCGGGTGTTTCTGGCTTCAGCAATAAAATCATTATTCCTTGCCGGCGAAGGCCGGCATCCAGCGTTTTTAGTCAGAATGTATAGGCGTTATTCAATCACGCCAGATGCAGCACCGGAGAAGGGAGTTGTTATGCCTTTTTCCTGCATCATCTTGGGCGATAGCTTGCATGAATTGGGACTGCCGAACCGTCCGGGTTTAAAAACCCACACCACACAGACATCTGCAGCTTCGCAAGCTTTTGAACATTGCGCGGCATCGGCCACGGTGCCTTTTTCAGGCTGTACATCATCGGCCAGATAAAACTGGTTATGGTCGCCATCAGCGGGCATGCTGTAAATGGTGTCTTTTTGCATGGCTTGCACACCACTGCTTAGACCCATTAAACCCATTAGAATGGTTGCTGTTACAAATTTTTTGTTTATCATACATTTCTCCGTTGGTTAAAGTACGGTTGGCTTTGCCCACCACAAAGCTACGATACATGCTTTTACTGGCAGACAATGCCATCAAAGCCGTCTTTGAATAGGTAATCACTGACTGCCAATTGTTTGATTTCCAGGAATTCGGTGCGAACCACCGGTCCGCCTTGAAGTTGGGCTGTGGCCGCCACTTCCGTGGTGTATTGGCCCGGCGATGTGGCTTGATGACCAAGCTTAATAGTGAATGGAACTGTGCTTTGCGTAAACGAAATGGTGTCCGAGGGTAAAAACACGCACTGGCTGTCCGGGTTGTCGCACGTTAACACCGGTTCTTCGCTCCAGCCGTTGATGGAATCGGCCTGACAATCAATGGTACAGGTCATGGCCGAGGTGGTGGTGAATGCGGTGGTCTCACAACTGATGGCAAAATCGGCATCGCCGGCCAGTTGAAATGAAGGTGAAAATTCAGAGGTACGGCCGGCCGCATCTGTGGCGGTGGTGACGATTAAATCGCCTTCGGCCACAGGGCCATCAGCGAACAAGGTCCTGAACACCGGCGTGCCGGACAGGTATTGGGCCGCAGTGTAGGTGGTACTTGCTAAAAAGGTCTGGCCTTCTTCACTGCTAATATCTGCGGCATAAATATCAATAGTCATGGGGTAATCGCTGGCACCAATTTGGCTGTCGACTGAAAAACTGATTTGTATGCGGTTACCGCTGGTATCGTATTGGGCGGCTTGAATATCCGGATAATTTTGTAAACGATTGGGGCCGGCATCCAAGTCTCCTGCATCATTGGTATCAGTGCCCATATCACCTAAATCTATGCCCAAATAATCGTTTTCATATATTTGATTACGTAAAATATGTGTGTGGCCGGTGCTGTACCCCGTGACGCGTACTCCGTAACGATTTTTAGCAATGATATTATCAGGGCCAATCACCACACGTTCGGCACCGCCGGATGACCAAATGGCGGTGCCGTTTGAAAATCCCGTGCCCGGAAAATTAACGCCGATGCGGTTGTTGCTAACGTTAACATCTTTGGGTTCATTGGTGATTGAAATGCCATAACTTTCATTGCCGGCAATGGTGTTGTTAATAATGCTAAAGCCGATTCCCCGTTGTATGTACATGCCATCCCGGTTGGGTAACGCAGCAGTGGCATTTCGATTAAGACCAATAATATTATTATTGATTTCAATGCCGCTGATCTCCTCAACCGGGTAGCCACTGACCTGCATACCTATTAAATTGCCCGAAATCAGATTTTGTTGTAACGGCATATTGGTAGAACCAACTCGATGGTTTAGGCCTTTTAACCAGATGCCAATGCTGTCATTCGGCACGGCGATTTGCCCATCGGGATCGGTGCCAATCATGTTGCCATGAAGCACCAAATTTTTTGACTGAGAAGTTGTTGCAACGCCGTAATGGGTGTTTCCTGATATAACATTGCCACTACCACCCAAAGTGCCGTAGATGGCATTCCCTGTTCCTTCACTGTCATACTGAATACCAACCCGATTGGGTGCAGCTGCAAGCCCATAAGGCAAGTTCAGACCAAACCAAGAGTTTGTGACTAAGTTTGTGGAACCATCGGTAATCCGCAACCCGGCTTCATCCCAATAAACCATGGCCACACCTTTAACAGTCACTCGACCTGACAGTGTTAATCCATCCATAGGATCTTGGTTGGTGCCAGTCCCTGCCAAAGAGCCATCAATCACAATCGTTGGATTCCCCGCCACAGAACTACCGGCAGTGGTGCCATCTAAAATGATTTCATTCAATTCAGGCAGTTCCGTGTTCGGTTGAATTAACCAATAAAAATAAGCATCTTGACCTGTACCGCCTGCCATATAATTTTGATTGACCGCGTCAGCCGGAATGTTGAAGTTTATGGTATCAACGCCAGAATTAGACAACGCTGCGTTGATGGCTCCCCTTAAGGTGCAAGTGCTGGCATTACACACATCACTATCTGCAGTGGATGTCACGATATATATGGCTGCTTGACTTAATGCAGCCGAACATAAAAATAGGATTAATAGAATAATTCGCATGGTTTTCCTCGTTGTTTTATAATCAAACAAAACAAAATGAAAAAAACTGCCAAATTTTTTATTTTAATTAATCAGGTGTTGCTTTCTGTAAGAAGCCGATTAAACGATAATTGATTGAGATTAACAGTGTTTTATTGAAACGCTATCATCGTTAGCTGATAGAGAAGGGTATGTGTTGGATCATGTCTAAAGACGCTGGATACCGGCCTGCGCCGGTAAGAAAATTTTTATACGCTATTTTTTCCAAGCAGTACAGCGAGAAAAGTATGGTGCATGATTCAAAGAAAACACTTGCCGGCGCAGGCCGGCATCCAGTGTCTTTGGGTATGGTGTTTAATGGTGTGATATGATTTAATTTATGAAACACCCTGCGGTTTATATCCTCACCAATAAAAGAAACGGAACGCTTTATATTGGCGCCACCGATGATTTAATTCGAAGGATTTATGAGCATAAAAATGAATTGGTGGATGGTTTTACTAAAAAGTACCATCTGCATAAACTGGTTTATTATGAATTACATGAGTCTAAGGATTCAGCGTTGTTACGAGAAAGCCAAATGAAGGAATGGAAAAGAGCTTGGAAGATTAACTTAATTGAAAAAAACAATCCGTATTGGAATGATTTGTACTTGGATTTTATTTAATGGGGTTGATTTAATCTAAGACACTGGATACCGGCCTTCGCCGGTAAGAAATGTTATTTATGTCTGTTCTGAAGTATTAAAGCCCATCAGTAAATTAAGATTAATAATCGGCAAAAACTAAAAACGACCATAAGTGGTAACTACCTTACCGGCGAAGGCCGGTATCCAGCGTCTTTGAGTCGGGTGGATACAAGGGTTGTTTTTTTATTCACAAACATACGGCACCATCCATTCGCCCCATTTTTCTTCCGCATCTTTGTTTTGTTTTTTGAGTAAATCAAAAAATGCGAACTGGGTGATGATGTTGATACCTTTTAATTTCTGATATAGTTCCGGGCTGGTCTTGTGGTAGGGGAAGGTATTTTTTGAGAAGTCTTCAAAACGTTTTTTAGCGGTTTCGTTGTATTGCATTGCCACATGTTCTTTGTTGATGGCGCTTTGTATTTGTTGTTGTTCAGCACCAGTCATGACCATGACATGTTGACCAATGAGCAGCAGTTCGGTTTGCCATGTCTTCAGTAATGCATTGAATTCGGCTTCAATGCTCTCCGGTTTGGCTTGGTTTTTCGTTAGCCTGTTGGTTTCATCCATGGCTTTTCGGTAAATCTCGACAATTTGAGTGCCGGCTTGTTGGGCGCTTAGTTTCATACATGTTGCTTCGGTTGTTGTTGGGTTGCTGTCTTGCTGACAGGCCATAAGAAGTAAACCACTCAGTACAATCATAAGCTGAGTGGTTAATTGAATGAACAGTTTCATGATTCAGTCTATGTCGCTCAATCTATGTCACCGAGGGCCATGGTGCCTTTGATGTCCAGGAATGCCAGTTGGGCTGTACCACCATCAAATTTAACGGTTTGAACGTACCAAGTGCCTTCGCTTTCTGGTTCCTCTTCAAATTTCATCAAGGTGTAGCTGTTTTTCTTATTCATCAATTGACTGATTTTGTAACAAGCTTTATTCAATGAACTGCGATCTTCACCTTCGGCCGAAGCCAGGTCTTTGTATTTTCGATCCCGATCCGAGCCGGAGTAGGCCACCAAGCCGGCCGCACCACTGTAATCTCCACCTTTGTCGGCACAGGCTTTGACCAATTTGGATAGATTACGCTCGACCCGTTCCCGGGGTGTACCACTTTCGCTGCAAGCTGAGAGTAGTGCCATCGGAGCGATTAACAAAAAAAGTTTACATACGTTCATATTTTTTT
Source organism: Marinicella gelatinilytica (assembly GCF_026410405.1). Classification (GTDB taxonomy): domain Bacteria; phylum Pseudomonadota; class Gammaproteobacteria; order Xanthomonadales; family Marinicellaceae; genus Marinicella; species Marinicella gelatinilytica. The sequence continues at coordinate 149,471 of NZ_JAPMLN010000001.1, forward strand.
CCTCTTAGTTAGTGTGTATGGGTTTAAACAACCGAAATGGATTAAAACTGCCAAAAAAATGAAATATCTTCTTTGTATGCCTTGTCATCGTTAAAAATATGATTGTATTTGTTTTTTTCATTTGCTAATCTATTTAAAAATAATTCGCAAATAAAGTCATGGACCAAGCCGATCTCACCCAATTGTTAAATAACGACCAGTCAGACTTATCGGCACAACAACAGGTGGATATTGCTGAGGTGTATGCGCATTTGAAGAAAATTGCCCGCTCTCAACGGGTCAAAGTGAAGGGGACAGGAATTAACACCACAGCTTTGGTCAACGAAGCCTGGTTGAAAAACCAAAAAACCGCCAAAACATTCAATGACCGTAATCACTTTTTCGCTTATTCTGCTTTGGCCATGCGCCACATCTTATTAAATGAAGCCAGACGCAATCAGGTTCTGACCTATGTGGACGATCAAAGCGATACCGAAAACCCGGTTTTACAAGAATCGTCCTATTTACTGGATTTGGAAAAACAGTTACTCAAATTAAAGGCGTTTGATCCACAGCTTGAGCAGGTCTTTACCTATAAATTTTTTGGTGATATGGACTTTAACGACATCGCTGAGGTCATGGCCATCAGTGAACGTACGGTTTTTCGTTATTGGAAAAAAGCCAGGGCCATGCTGGCTGTTGCCTTGCAATGAAAGCAGGCGATGACATCGAGCGCTTGTGGCAGCAAATCAGTGAAGATTTCGAAGCCAATGATGACATTGATTTAACTCATTATTTGCAATCCAAAGGCCTGGGCCAGGACACCACACCTGACTCCTTAAATACTGCCGTTTCCCATTTGGTGACCTATGCGTTTACGCCTGAGCATGATTTAGATGACTCAATTCAAAGTAAATACAAAATCATCAAACAATTAGACAGTGGCGGGCAAAGTGATATTTACCTGGCTGAACGCATTGACGGTGTTTATCGTCAGACCGTGGTGATTAAATTTATTTCCGGTCACTACGATCCTGATACCCTGAAGCAACAATTTATGCAGGAAATGCAGTTGTTGGCGGATTTAAAGCATCCCGGTGTGGTGGGTATACTTGATGGTAATGTGTCTGCAGACGGTAAACCCTGGTTGGTACTGGATTATATTGATGGCGTGCACATTGATGACTATGTGGTGAACAATAACCTGGATACGGCGGATGTGGTCAGTTTACTGATGAATGTCTGTGAGATTTTGCAGTTTATTCATAAACGGGGTGTTTTGCACAAAGATTTAAAACCCAATAATATCCTGATTCAACAAAAGAACAAAGTGCCTTACCCGGTGTTGCTTGATTTTGGCATTGCTTCTTTACAGGGTGAGACCTCTGAATTGATTTTTGGCACACCGGCTTATAGTTCACCGGAGCAGATTAACGGTTTGCCCATGGATGCCCGATCAGACATATATAGCCTGGGTATGTTGTTGGGTTGTTTATTATTAAAAGTACAACGGTTCTCGTCTTTTCAACTGAACCATAAAAACAGCCGCGATAACATGCTGGCAGATTTAAAGCGGGCCGGTATAGATCGGGATTTACAGCAAGTGATTGCCGGGATGGTGGCCACTAAACCTGAAAACCGCTATCAATCTGCCGATGCGGTGCGTTCTGATCTGAATTTGTGGCAATCGGGCTACCCGTTAAGTTTTAACAGTCATAAATTACATCGAATCCTGCTGAAATCGATTCAACGTCATCCGATGGCCTCATTGGGTGTGTTGTTGGTTATTTTTATGGCCTTGTTTTTTGCCTTAAAATACACCCGGGACACCCAGCACTTACAACAATTGACCATTGCTGAAAAAAATGCCGGCGATGAGTTGATGAATTTTATGTTGGACGACATGTACAATAATTTAGAGCGTATCGGACGAATTGACGTGTTGCAACAAGTGGCGATAAAAAGTGTCGCTTATTTAGGCCAGCAGGATCCGCTGACACTGGATGAAGGCGGTCATCACCAGACAGCCAAAGCTTATCTGAATGCCGGACGGGTGTTTGATTATTTGGAACAATCAGAACAAGCCCAAAACATGTATCAGCAGGCTGAAAAACACCTTGAATTCATTCGCGATGATGCCTTGTCTTATCATCAATTGCTGGCAGAATTAAAGGTCCATCAAGCCCAGGTTTTTATCTCAGCCGGGCAGCAACAAAACACCCAACAAGCTTTACAACAAGCCATCGATGCCATGCATGTGGTGATGGCGATAAAACCGGATAGTGACGCCACCCATTTATGGGAAGCGCATCTGGAAATGGCTTATCATTTGATGGAATATGCGGATGCGGATGCCGCACTTCAACATATTAATCAGTCCATTGCATTGGCCACCGACGAAAAATACCGGCAAAACAATGCCGCCCAGTGGCTTTACAGCGAATCACACAGCTATCAACTGAAAGCCTGGTATGAACTTGATTTTGGTATCGTAACGGAGGGCATCAAAGATGTCCAAAAAGCCATTGAAGCCGCTGAAAAAAGTATTCAATTAGACCCCGAAGACATCAAAAAACAACACAATGTTCGCATTCTATATAATCAGCTCAGTTATTTTTACATGGAAAACCAACAAATCGAAGCAGCCCAACAAGCGGCGTTAACGGCCATTGAAAAAGGCCGGGCACTGAAAATAAAAGCGCCGTTTAATCAGGAATTTGAGCGAGAGTTGGCTTATTCATACACCACCGCCGGTGAAATTTATCAAACATTGGGTGACCTGCAAACCGCTCTAAAATACTATAAATTAGGTCGTGAGATTTCAGTCAGAAATTTTGCGGCTGATCAACATAATTATTCAACGGCTAACGACCTGGCTGTGGACTCCTTATTGATAGGCGGTATTTTACAACAACTGGGTCAAACAGAAGAGGCCATCAAAATGTTCACAGAAACGGAGCAGATGATGGACCCCATTTATCAGAATGAACCCAATAATAAATACTATACTCACACTTTATTGGTGACTAAATTACAGTTAAAGAAGTTTGATGAAGCGAAATCGCTTTTTAAACAAACCCAAAATAATGATATGGTGGATGGCGTTGTTGAGGGTTTGCTGACTAAAAATAATTTACAGGATTGGAATAGCGACTCACTTCACAAGGGTGAGTCGCTATAAAAGTGACCTTATTCTATATCGGCCATCGCCATAATATTGTAACCGGCATCCACATAGGTGATTTCACCGGTGATACCCGATGCCCAGTCCGAACACAGGAAGGTGGCGGCTTTAGCGACATCCATTTGATCGACGGTGCGTTTGAGTGGGGCGGCACGTTCCACATGGTGTAGCATTTTCTTAAAGTTGCCGATGCCCGAGGCGGCCAGGGTTTTAATGGGGCCGGCAGAGATGCCATTCACCCGAATGCCGTCCGGACCCATTGATTTTGCGATGTAGCGTACATTGGCTTCCAGCGCGGCTTTGGCGACACCCATGACATTGTAATTGTCCATGGCCCGCAGGGCACCCAGATAGGTCAAGGTGAGCAGGGCGGCATCACGGTCTTTCATTAAATAGTGACCGGCTTTGGCGAGTGCCGCAAAACTGTAGGAACTGATGTCCATGGCCGTTTGGTAGCCCTCTCGGCTGAGGTTTTCCAGATAATGACCCTGTAACAATTCACGGGGTGCAAAACCCACCGCATGCACAATAATATCCAAACAGCCCCATTGTTTTTCGAGTTCATCGAAGACCGCTTTGATTTGTTCATCAGAAGCGACATCGCAGGGCAGTACAATGTTTGAATTGGTTTGTTCGGCGATTTTATTCACCCGTTTGGCGAGTTTGTCGTCTAAATAGGTAAAGGCCAATTCAGCACCTTGTTGGTGCATAAATTCGGCAATGCTCCAGGCGATGGAGCGGTTACTGGCAACACCGACAATCAGTGCTTTTTTACCGGCTAAAATTCCCATAATATTTCCTCGTTTAGAGATCTGTAAAAGATCTCTATTATTTAATTTGTTTAAAATGAAGTTTGTAATCCACTTCTACCGTGTCTGCAATGCTGTTTAATCCAGCGATTTCACGTAGATTTTCAAGCGCTTCTTGTAGGCCAAAAGAGGTTGCTGATACCGTCACAGGTTCGGCACTGGTGATCATCATTTCGCCACCACCACTGTGTATCATCACCGGGCTTTGAAAGGATTGTTGATGATCTTTAAGTGTTAATGTGTAATTGATATCAAAAGGTGTCATTAACGGTAAATTGTTTGCAATATCAGCAGACACTGTGGCAGTGGGATGCACTTCGGTTTCAAAAAATAGTTCACGCATGCGCTCATCACGTATATCAATATTTGTGTCAATACTGTTGAGATCGATGCGTAGTTCTACATGTTTATCAGCATCAATTATGCCGGACAAAAATCGCAAGGTGTTATGTTCCTGAATATCACCGTTTTTTGTACTGATATACGTGATTTGGCTTTTATCAGTGTCCAGTTGCCATAAATTTTCTAATGCCGGTGGTGTTTGTTCTTGTGTTTCTTTTAAACTGGTTTGTTGGCAGGCGTTTAACACCAATATGGCCATTAAAATTAGATTTAAGCGTAAAAATGATTTCATAGTAACTCCTCTGCTTTAACGGCGGTAACTTTAATGAGCACACCAAACTGTTGGTGATCAAAGTATTGCCATTGATTTAGTTTGATTTGTCTTTGTTGCTTGCTGGCGTATATCAGGGGTTCATTTTGTTGATTGATTCTATAATAATTAAACTTAATATGTAAATGAGTAAAACGACCTTGTGACAAGGCCACTTGACCATCTACCTGAAAATCTCTGATATCTATTTTAGGTGTCAGGTTTTCATTAAAATCAGTCAAATCAATGACCATATTTTCGTCGTCAATGTTTGATTGATTAGTTGAAAATTCGTTGTCGTGGGTCTGGGTATTAATTTTGACATAAAGCGGATTGTTAAAAGGTGTGGCGGGTTGACGCCAGGCTTGCCTTAATAAGGGTTTATATTTTGGGTTATTGTCTAGCAAATTAACCACCGGACCGGTCAGTTGGTTGGTTTTTAGAAACCAAACCAAAACATCATAATCAATTGGTTTTTCGTCTAAGGGAACTTGCCATGAATCATCTTGAGGGTTTGCTGTTAATTGACTGTCATCAGAATTACTTTGAGCTAAATTTGTTTGAGTTTTGATAAATGGCCAATCTTCATCAGCTGGTAAAAAATCAACCGTGGCGGCCGCCTCTTGATCAAAAATGACAGCTTGTTGTATTGAATCGACTGTAGGTTGTGATAATAACTGACCAAAAACAATGACTTCAACGTCATAAACCGGTTCTTCGGCGGTTCGTTTAATGTAATTTTGGGCAGAAGCCGTCCCCATTAAGACGACTAATAATATGAGGGTAGTTGATTTTTTCATGGTAGCAGTATATCAAAATTAGGGCGTATAAAAGGCACATTTTAATCGGCTTTTATCAGCCCTAATTTTCAATTTAGGTTCATCTAAGCATTTCTAATAATTGGTAGACGGCATCTATACGTTGTTCAGCGGTTTCGAAATCACCGATATAGCGCAAGCCATTGTCCGGCAATGGTTTAAAGCGATTAGGCTCTGTTTGCAGTAATTTTATCAGGCCTGTGTAAAATGATTGTTCAGGGTGATTGAATTTAAGATCTGCATGTTCTTCAGTCATGATTAAACGAGTGATGTGCATTTTGACTGCCCGCAGCCGAATTTTTAATACGTGAAATAGATTTGATGCGTATTCAGGCAACTGTCCAAAACGATCTACCAATTCAGCGCGGATATTATCTAAGGCGTCGGCATCTTTGGCATTGTTCATGCGTTTATAAAAGGTTAGTCGCGTGTAGACATCAAATATATAGTCTTCAGGAATCAATGCCGGGATATTGAGCTCCACATCCACATGGCTTTCGTTATCTGCAATCAGATCGATGTCTTCACCTTTTTTCAAGGCTGCCACAGCACGCTCTAACATTTCGCAATACAGTGTAAAGCCAATATTTTGAATTTGTCCACTTTGCTCTTCACCGAGTAATTCGCCACTGCCACGAATTTCCATGTCATGGGTGGCTAAAGTAAATCCGGCACCTAAATCCTCAAGTGATTCAATGGCTTCTAAGCGTTTTTTCGCGTCTTTTGTAATGGCTTTCCAGCCGGGAATAATGAGATAAGCAAAGGCTTTGTGGTGGGAACGTCCAACCCGGCCGCGTAACTGGTGTAATTGCGCTAGTCCCAATTTATCGGCACGATTAATAATCATGGTATTGGCGTTGGGAATATCGATACCGGATTCAATAATGGTGGTACAGACCAGAATGTTAAAACGCTGCTTATGAAAATCAACCATCACTTGTTGTAATTCCTGCTCATGCATTTGACCGTGGGCTATACGAACACGGGCTTTGGGGTTGATTTTTTGCACCTGTTCAGCCATCTGCTCGATGGTTTGTACTTCATTGTGTAAAAAATACACCTGGCCACCACGTTGTATTTCACGGGTACAGGCTTCATTAATCAGGCTTTTATTCCATTCCACCACTTGGGTTTTAATGCTTAATCGGGCTTTGGGTGGGGTGGCGATAATCGATAAGTCACGTAATCCCGATAAGGCACTGTTTAAGGTACGAGGAATCGGCGTGGCGGTTAAGGTCAATAAATCAACATCGGCTTTGAGCTGTTTAAGGCGGTCTTTTTGACGTACCCCGAAACGTTGTTCTTCATCAACAATCACCAAACCTAAATTTTTTATTTTTAGGTTTTTCTGCAACAGTTTATGGGTGCCGATAACAATGTCTACGGTACCATCTGCCATGCCAGCAATGACTTCTTTGGTGTGCTTGGTACTGACAAAGCGGGATAATAATTCGACACGAATGGGGAAGGGGGCAAAACGATCCAGAAAATTGTCATAGTGTTGTTGCGCCAATAAGGTGGTTGGTACCAGCATAATCACTTGCTGGCCATCATTGGCTGCTAAAAAAGCAGCCCGCATGGCGATTTCTGTTTTACCGAAACCCACATCACCGCAGATGACTCGGTCCATGTGGGTGTTGGCTTGCATGTCCTGTTTGACAGCGGCAATGGCTTGTAACTGATCGTCAGTTTCGGTAAATGGAAAACCATCACAAAACAGCCGGTATTCTTGTTCATTGATACTGATGGGTTGACCGCCGGCGGCTTCGCGCATGGCATAAATTGACAATAATTCTGCAGCCACATCTTTGACCTTTTTGGCGGCTTTTTGTTTGGCTTTGGCCCAAGTTTCTGAGCCAAGCTTATGCCAGGGCGCCGCTTCACTGCCGGCGCCGGAATAGCGCGACACCAGATGTAGGGACGACACCGGCACAAACAGTTTATCACCACCTTGATATTCAACTTCCAAATACTCGGCTTCACCATCGTAATCGAGCATTTTTAAACCCCGATAACGGCCCACGCCATGATCAATGTGCACAATGGGCGAATCAAGATGTAAATCTGTTAAATTACTAATAATATCTTCTGGGTTGGCTTGGAATTTCTTACCTTGTTGTCGACGACTAACACGACGGCTAAATAACAAACCCTCGTCATAGATTCGTAACCCCAGGTTTTTCAGATAAACACCATGTTCTATCGAAGCCACGGTCAGACCACGGAGCGCATCAGAGGCTAAAAAGTCATTGATGTTGTTAAAATAACTAAAACTTGGAGCGGCTTTTTTAAGTTTTTCCTGGACTATATCCAAACGGCCTGGTGAATCTAAAGTGATGAGCACCCGATCTTGACTGCGATTAAAATAATCAGTCATGGTTTGTTGTTCAAGATCCGGCTTTTTAATGAGATTCGAATGTAGATTCACTTGAACCGCATCGACGTGCTTGTTGTTAATCCAGACTTGCCGAAATGCAGTCATTTGTTGACCGGTGTATTCTGCTGTTAAATACAAAGCATCCGGGGTTAGAAGTGGTCTTTGTAAGTCATGGCGGCGATCTTCATAACGGGCTTGGATTTGTTTTTCCCATGTGGCTAACACCGCTTGACTGTCGTGGCAATGTACCACCGTGGCATCATTGGGTAAATAATCAAAAATATCACTTAACTCAGTATGAAACATCGGTAAATAATGCTCAATACCTGAGAAATGTAAACCTTTTCGCACGTCTTGATAAATTTCTGAACGACCGGTATCAACATCAAATTGCTCGCGAAAACGGCTTAAGAACAGAGTACGGGCTTTGTCGTCAAATGGAAATTCATTGGCCGGCATCACTTGAATTTGCTGAACTTGACGAACGGTCAGCTGGCTGTCAGTATCAAACACGCGAATGCTTTCCACTTCGTCATCAAATAATTCAATGCGAAATGCTTCCAAGCCGCCCATCGGATATATATCCAATACCCCCCCACGTACGACATATTCTCCGGCTTCGCGCACTTCAGAGACATGGTGATAACCATTTTTATCTAAGCGTTGTCGCCAATGATCCAATTTAAGCTGTTCGCCCACTTTGACATGAAAACTGCGGCCATTGATAAAATCCTTTGATGGCACTTTTTGCATGAGGTTTTGTACCGGCATCACCACAATACCGTGGTCATTGCGCACACTTATTTGTTGTAAGAATTTTAATCGTTCAGAAATTAATTCGGGGTTTGGAGAGAACACATCGTAGGGCAGGGTATCCCATAAAGGAAAATGAAAAACCGATAAATCGCGTCCGGCTGTTACCACAGATAGTTCATGTTCCAATTGACGACTGTGGTGAACTGAATCTGTTAATAATAACAGCAAACCGTCGGTTTGTTGGTATAATTCAGCCACTGCCATGGGCAGAGCTAAACCATTGACGTGAATCCAGTTTTGGTTTTGATCGTTGGCAGGCAGATCAAACATACATTGTCCGTTTAAAAATGCAGGCATTTTAACTGTTTTCACGGTAGGGATGTACCGCCCTGTGCAATTAATCTTAAAACCAAGGACAACGACTTGCATTTAAACCATAAAGTCGCTAAAATCCGCCCACTTTTCCTTGCTACACCAATGAATTGGCAATAGGTGCTGATTTTATGTTGGGTGGCATTATTCCATAAGGAGCTATTTAATGCGACATTACGAAATTGTCCTGTTGGTCCACCCGGATCAAAGCGAACAGTTACCTGCCATGATTGAGCGCTATTCAGGCATGGTGACTAAAGGTGGCGGTGTGGTTCACCGTTCAGAAGATTGGGGACGCCGTCAATTGGCCTATACCATTCAACGCTTACATAAAGCCCACTACTTTTTATTAAACATCGAATGTGATCAAGAAACCATTAATGAAATGGTTGATGCATTTCGTTTTAACGATGCCATTTTACGTCATTTGTTATTGTCTGTTGATAAAGCTTTCACCGAAGATTCTCCTCTGAAAAAAGAAGATGATGACAGTGATAAGAAAGTATCAAAAGAAGATGTTAAGGCAGTAGAAGACAAAGAAGCAGCAGCTAAAAAAGAAGCTGAAGAAAGTTCATCTACAGAAGATGAGTCTGCTGATGACGAAACCGACACTGAAGAGGAGTCCTAATCATGGCTAAACCACAAAGACGCAGAAGACCCGCACAACGTATTATCAGCCGTAATTGCAAATTTACAGCAGCCGGTATTGAGCAAGTTGACTATAAAGATTTGGATATGTTGAAACAATTTATTACCGAAACAGGTAAGATTATTCCAAGTCGAATTACTGGTACTAAAGCGAAGTATCAAAGACAATTGTCAACAGCGGTTAAAAGAGCCCGTTATTTAGCCTTGGTCCCTTATTGTGACCAACATGATAAATAAAGCAGGAGCATAACATGCAAGTTATTTTATTAGATAAAGTACAAAATTTAGGTGATTTAGGTGAAGTGGTAGAAGTCAAAAATGGCTTTGCTCGCAATTACCTTATCCCACAAAAAATGGCAGCTCGGGCTTCTGCTGAAAATATTAAAGCCTTTGAAGCACAAAAAGCTGAATTGGTCGCTAAAGCCAAAGAATCATTAGCAGCCGCTCAAGCTCGTGCCGAAGCGCTTAAAGATGTCAGCGTTACCATTACAGCCAATGCCAGTCCTGAAGGTCATTTATATGGTTCAGTCGGCCCCCGTGAAATTTCTGAGAAATTCACAGAAAGCGGTTATCCGGTTGATGCCAGTGAAGTGACTATGGGTGAAGGCGCCATTAAAGCTGTGGGAGAATACGAGATTACCCTGATGCTTTATGCTGATGTTGATACAGAAGTGAAAGTGATTGTTGAAGCGTTGGAAGAAGACGCTTAAATTTTTCACATATAGTTCGATGAAAAAGCCGATTTGAAAAAAATCGGCTTTTTTTGTGTGTCATTTAGAGGCCTGTCCTGTAAACTATTTATTCGTTTTGTTTATTCTGTTTTTATCCTAATTAATATGTCTGAAATCTATCCCATCAATCAAGGTGATGCCACCAAAGCACTTAAAACACCCCCGCATTCCTTAGAAGCAGAACAAGCTGTTCTGGCAGGATTAATGCTGGTGCAGTCAGCTTGGGATAAGGTCAGTGGATTATTGAGTGAAGAAGACTTTTATTTTGCCAAGCATAAGTCCATCTACCAGGGTGTTAGCTTTTTAAACAGTCAAAATGAAGCATGTGATGTGGTTACGCTCAGTGAATGGCTGCAGTCACATGATCTGGAAGATAAAACCGGCGGTTTAGACTATTTAACTGAAATTGCTAACAATTATCCTGTGGCTTCAAACATCGCTGCTTATGCGAAAATCGTTCGTGATCGATCTGTGTTGCGACAAATGATAGAAATCGGTAATCAACTGGCAGAAAGTGCGTTTAATACTGAAGGTCAAAGTGCCGATGAGTTAATTGAGAATGCCGAAAAATTGGTGTTTAAAATTCGTGAGCAAACCCTGAAGTCAAAATCAGGGTTTCATGACATAAAAAATGTGTTAGCTGAAACCATCGAGCGTTTGGAAAAACTCTCTGAAACTGATGGTGAAATAACCGGTATTCCCTATGGCTGGGATGATTTAGATCGCATGACTGCAGGTTTACACAATTCTGATTTGGTGGTGGTTGCCGGCAGACCGGCCATGGGCAAAACCTCTTTTGCCATTAATATTGCTGAGCGTGCAGCCTGTTCTAATCAACATGTGGCCGTATTTAGTATGGAAATGGCAGCCACTCAGCTGGTGACCAGAATGTTTTCTTCATTGTCACAAATTGACTCAAGAAATCTTAAATTAGGTCGAATCAGTGATTCTGAATGGCCTCGTTTAGCGCAAACTAATGAGATGCTTCAGGGTGCATCCATTTATATTGACGATACACCGGCACTGACCCCGAATGAGGTTTTGTCGAAATGTCGACGGTTAAAAAATACCAAGGGATTGGATCTTGTGGTTATTGATTACCTTCAGCTTATGCAGGTTAAAGGTAAAGTGTCAGAAAACAGAGCCAATGAAATCTCTGAAATTTCTCGCGGTTTAAAGGCCATGGCAAAAGAACTCAATGTTCCGGTAATCGCCTTGTCTCAGCTTAATCGCTCATTGGAGCAACGTCCCAACAAGCGTCCAATCATGTCAGATCTACGTGAATCGGGTGCCATTGAACAGGATGCTGACTTAATTATCTTCATATACAGAGATGAAGTTTACAATCCGGAAACAGAAGACAAAGGTGTGGCAGAAATTATTATCGGTAAGCATCGAAATGGTTCCATCGGCAAAGTGGAGTTATTATTTCGCGGTGCCTATACGCGTTTTGATAATTTAGATAAACGCCATTTTGATGTTGACGTTGAACATGTTGAAACCTTTGATTGATGTATCCTGAACGCGGCACGCGCGCCGATATCTACTTACCTCATTTAGCACATAATATAGAGGTTTTTAAAGATTTACATGATGGCCCTATTATGGGTGTGGTTAAAGCCGATGCCTATGGCCATGGATTGGCACGGTTAACCGATACCCTCAAATCCTGTGATGCGTTGGCAGTTGCCACCATTGAGGAGGCTTTACAGCTACGCACTTTTATTCCGGATAAACGTATTTTATTGTTAGAGGGTGTGTTTAATCAGACTGAATTGGAATTGGCCATCGAAAAACAATTTGATGTGGTTGTTCATCAATCATATCAGATGGCATTATTGTCGAATGCTAAGTACACAGATGCCACGTTGGATGTGTGGCTAAAAGTAGACACCGGTATGCATCGTTTGGGTTTTGAGTGGTCTGAATACACGCAGGTTTTAACACAATTGCAACAGATCAAAATGATAAAAACCATTCGCTTAATGGCTCATTTTTCACAATCAGATCAAATTAATCAGTCGCAAACAAAAACACAAATTAACCGCAATAAACAATTGATGTCGCACGGTCTTGAATATTCTTTTGCCAATACCGGTGCCGTCTTAAATGGGCTGGCTTGTGCGGGCGAGTGGGCCCGAGTGGGTTTGGGCTTATATGGTATTTCGCCTTTACTGTCTCATGATGCAGCTGATTTTAATCTCAAGCCGGTGATGCAACTCAGTGCTAAATTAATTTCTATTAAAACCACAAATAAAGGCGAGCCGGTTGGTTACGGTGCTCAGTTTGTTTGTCCCCAAGATATGCCTGTTGGGATTGTCGGTATGGGTTATGCCGATGGCTATCCCTGGAGTCCTTATCACAGCCATGTGGTTATACGCGGACATCATGCCGCAGTTATTGGTCGTATCTCTATGGATATGTTGGCAATTGATTTATCAGCGGTAGAACAGCCACAAATAGGTGAACCGGTACAAATTTGGGGTGCAGAGCAACCCGTTGAGCAGGTTGCCAAAGATTTACACACCATTCCGTATACCTTGGTGTGCGGTATTACCGGACGGGTTAAATTTCATGTCGTTGACAGTCATTAAAAACTATTTTAAAAACCAAGTAAAAGCAGGGGAGTGGCCGGTACTTGTCTGGTCTTATTTGTATTTTGTGTTTTTATTGACCGGTTATTTTATCTTACGCCCGATTCGCGAAGAAATGGGCGTCACTGCAGGTACCGAAAATTACGGTTGGTTGTTTCTTACCACGTTTATTGTGATGTTATTGTTACAGCCTTTTTACGGGAAGGTTGTATCCAGCTATTCCCGTAAACAGTTTATTCCCATTGTCTATGGTTTCTTCGGTTTGCTGATATTTTTGATTTGGACGGGATTCCATGTTGTTGGTAAAGACAGTGTTGCTTTAGCCCGCATATTTTTTGTATTTGTTTCTGTTTATAACCTCTTTATTGTCTCTATATTTTGGAGTTTTATGGCAGATATTTACACCAAGGAGCAGGGCACCCGTTTATTTGGTGTAATTGCTGCCGGTGGCAGTACCGGTGGCATCATTGGCGGCCTTATCACCAGCCAGTTGGTGTTCTTGGTAGGCACCGTTAATTTGTTATTGATTTCGCTGTTTTTTCTTTTAATCTGTATCTATGCGGTGTTGAGAATTAGGCGTTATGCCGGAGAATCGCAGGTTAACCCCGAAGCCCCCTTAGGTGGCAGTCCCATGGAAGGATTTAAGCTTATGCTCGGTTCTCGGTTGTTGCAACAAATAGCGCTAATGACCGTGATAAGTGTCATCATAGGCTCCATTTTTTATTACCTACAAGGTGAATATGTTAAACAGTATTTCACCAGTCGCGATTATCGAACCCATGTGTTTGCGAATATTAATATTGCCACCAATGTATTGACGCTTTTTTTTCAACTGATACTCACGCCATTCTTATTACAGAAGTTTAAAATCAATCAAATTTTGGCAATCTTTCCATTGTTAATGGTCATGGCTTTAAGTTTATTTACATTAATGCCCGAGTTGATGGTTGTTTTAGCCGCCATCGTGCTACAAAGAAGTGGTGCTTACGGCATCATGAAGCCGCCCACCGATTGGCTGTTTACCGGTTTAAATGATGCCATTAAGTATAAGTTTAAAAACTTTTTAGATACTGTGGTTTATCGAGGCGGTGATGTTTTTGCTCAGTTAATTGTGGTACGGACTCTAGTGATTTTTTCTAAGGACCTGCGTGTGCTGTCAATGGTGGGTGTTGTGTTAAGCTTATTTTGGGTATGGAATGCCGTCACTGTTGGGCGATTAGCCATTAAGAAATTCAACGAATCCCACGTTCAAAATTACCCAATTTCCCACTAATTTCAGCAAGACAACATATTAAATTTATGTTAAGCTATTAAACGTATGTTTTAAATACGCACATATAATTTTTAACCATTTTCAAGGGGACGCAATGAAACCATTTATTTTAAAAAGCATGGTGGCATGTTTGGCTATGTCATCAACGTTGGCTATGGCCAACAATGACAAAACCGGATCCACCACTGTTCTAACTGACAAAGCGCTTAGTGCGCCGGCGAAGGTCTATTACAACGCCACCCAAATTCCAAGTGTCACAGCAGAAACGGAAATTGACGCGGCATTTGTATTGGGATATATTCAAGCCCAGGATCGTTTTTATCAGATGGATTATACCCGTAAGATTTCTCAAGGCCGTTTGGCCGAATTAGTGGGATCTCCAGCCATTTCCAATGATATTCAATTCAGAACCCTTGGTTTTGAACGTTGGGCGCGTAACTCAATGCAGGTTCTTAATGCTGACACCAAAGGCATACTTAAAGCCTACAGTGATGGCGTCAATGCCTGGCTTGATAACAACCCGTTACCACCTGAATATCAATCTCTGGAAATTGATAAGGCTGATCGCTGGCTACCGATTCACTCCGTGGCGATTGCTAAAGTGATTGCTTTTCAGTTATCCAATGACTTACAGGAAATTGACTGGACCATTGCCATTAATACTTTTCAGCAAGTCGGGCAGGCCGCCGGATTTGATGGTACGGCGTTATTTATGGAAGATTTATACCGGGCTGCACCACCCGATGATCGGGTCAGTATGCCGGATTTCTTCGCAGACATGGGAATCATCGGCGCTGCCGGGACTAAAAACCTGATGGATGTGGCCAAAGATTACACCTTGAACCTCAGTGAAACAGAGTTGGGCTTGTTGCATAATATTAAAGCAAACTGGGAAAGCACGCCATTAATTAAATCCATGAAAAATGACGGTGAAACTGACAAAGGCTCCAATTTTTGGGCAGTGTCATCGGAGCACACCGAAAACGGCTTCCCGTTGATTGCCAATGATCCCCATTTGAGTTTGGATTATCCGTCGGTTTTTTATCCCGCGCATGTCGCCACTGAAGATGGTTTGAACATTGCCGGTGTACAGTTTCCCGGCGCACCGATTACCGCGCAAGGCTGTAATGAAAGCCTGTGTTGGGGCAGTACCGTGCATCCGGTGGATGAAACCGATTTTTATTTTGAAAGCATTAAAACCAACAGTTTCGGTTTACCAACGCATACTGTTTACAAAGGTCAAGATGAGCCTCTGGTGTGGGTATTTCAAAGCTATTTCGTTAACCAAATTGGTGATGGCACAATGAACAATAAAGAGCGCGCCAATATTGGATACACCAACGGTGGCTTGACCTTCCTGGTACCGCGTCGAAATTATGGCCCTATTTTAAGTTTGGACACTGAAAATGCCCAAGCCGTGTCGATGCAGTTTACCGGTTTTGGACCGACCAAAGAAGTGGAATCATTTATTGAAATGAGCCGTGCTGAGAATATTGCAGAATTTAAACAGGCTTTAACGAAATTTGATTTCGGCTCACAAAACTTTGCGGTGGCAGATGTCCATGGTGATGTCGCTTACTACACCGGTGCGGAAGTGCCATTACGTGAAGATTTACAAACCATGATGCAGCCCGACGGCGTGCCGCCGATGTTTATTCGTGATGGTTCAGGCAATCGTATGAATGAATGGATGCCTTTAAATGATCCGGATATGAATCAGGCAACACCTTATGGCGTTATTCCTTTCGATGAAATGCCATACCAAATTAACCCAGATCGTGGTTATATCGCCAATGCCAATAACGATCCGGTGGGCGTGTCCTTGGATAACAATGTCCTCAATCAGGTTCGTCCAGGTGGTGGTCTGTATTATATTTCCCAAGGCGGTTATTCAGCCTTCCGTCAAGGTCGCTTAGACCGGATTATGGAAGCCGGCATGGCTGAGGGTAAAAAGTTCACCATGCAAGATATGAAAGAACTTCAGGCCAATAATCAAATGATGGATGCCGAATTGATTATGCCGCATATTATGAACGCGGTACAACGCGCTTCGGCCGCAGATGCCTGGCCGGGTATTCAGCAGTTCTTAGCCGATCCGCGGGTGCAACAAGCAGCCGGGTTTTTTCAACAGTGGGACTTTAGTACCCCGACCGGTTTAGCCGAAGGTTATGATCCTTTTGATAATGCCTTTGCCTTAAATCCACCGAGTCAGGATGAAGTGAATGCCTCGATTGCCGCCAGCATTTATGCGGTGTGGCGCTCAAATGGTATTCGCAATACCATTGATGCCACTTTAGCCGGTTATGACGATGCCATTGGTATGACTGTGTTGACAGAAAACAGACCGGGTAATTATTATTCATTAAGTGCCTTTAAACACTTATTGGATGCCTTTGATGAAAACCAGGGTTATGGCGCTTCGGGGATTAATTTCTTCACCAATCCACAGGCACCAACCCGCGAAGATGCCCGTGATTACATTATTCTGGCCTCATTAAAACAGTCCCTGGATCAGATGGCCGGTGATGATTATGCCGCGGCCTTTAATAATTCCATGGATTTAACGGATTACCGTTGGGGTAAATTACACCGCATTACCTTCTCACATTCATTGGGTGCACAATTATCCGTGCCCAATGGTATGTTCGGCTTAGCTACCGTGGATGGTTTACCGGGTGTCGCCAGAGCCGGGGGCTATCAGGTATTAGACGCCTCAAGCCATGGTGTTCGCGGCAATAACAGCAACGGCTTTATGTTCTCATCGGGTCCGGCCAGACGTTTTGTGGCTGAAATGACTTCTATGGGCGTGTTAGCCGAGCAGGTTATTCCGGGCGGTCAGAGTGGTAATATCACCACCGGTGCGAATTACGTTAATCAGTTGTTTTCATGGCTGGTGAATGATTATTTACCGTTAATTACGGATTTAAACACCATTCAGGCAATCGCCACTGATGAAGTCGAATTTACACCTTAAATAATCGATAAGGTAAGACAAAACGCCCTAATTTTTAAAATTTGGGGCGTTTTTTTTTGTGGTTTTGGCTTAAATAATTGAACTAAGACAATTTTTAAGTATCATAGGGGTATCATGAATTCGCATAAAAGGCACAAACCATCACTCAGTATAATCATCACGATGTTACTGTTGTTCTCAACAGGACAAGTGCTGGCGGTTGCTCATGCGCATACCATGAATCATGAAAGCCAGCCCCAAACAATGTCTCAAGATTGTGGTCATATGTCTGAACAAGGACAAAACAATCACGCCATGAATGACACAACCATGTCGTCCATGTCGGATTGTTGTGAAACTTTGTGCCAGTGCCCGCAGGCCATGTGCTCCACGGTTTTATTACTGCCTGCAAAAGTCCAATCCACACAATTTTATCTCTTGAAACCGATGACCCATTGGTCATTCGCAGATGGCTTTCACCTCAATAAAGACCATTCTCCCTTGTATCGTCCTCCAATAATTTAATTTCCACAGCCTAGCTGCGCCTGAAATAAGTGCTTATGCGCCTTTATTTCATTGCCTGAGAAATTAAATTTTAAGTTTTAAACTTAAACGGGTTCTTATCCATACCGCTCATTAAAGTCCGGTGTGATTGAGCCTCGATTAAAAACAATTGGAGTTCCTATGAAAACGTTAAAAAATACCTTATCTGTTGTGTTGGCAACATTAATCTTTTTAATGCTGCCAACCATGAGCGTTCATGCATCAAAAACAGATACCGCTGATCATGCATTAACCGTCTATAAAAGCGCAACTTGCGGTTGCTGTGTGAAATGGATTGATCATGCCAATGACAACGGTTTGAGTGCCAAAGGCATTAACACCGTGCAATTAAACAAACTCAAAGACCAACACCAGGTCCCGGCCAATTATCGATCATGCCATACGGCAATCAGCCGCGACGGCTATGTCTTCGAAGGTCATATTCCGGCCAAGTTTGTGCAAAAATTCTTACAAGAAAAACCCGACAATTACATCGGTTTAGTGGTGCCCGGCATGCCTGTAGGCAGCCCCGGCATGGAATATCAAAACAAATTCAGTCCCTATGTGATTATGGCTTTTGATAAAAACGGCAGCCTCACACCGTATGCTGAAATTAATTCTTTTGAGGCGCAATTCGAATGATATCCCGTAATGTTCACCTGTTGATTTATGTCAGTGTGTTGGTGATTATTTTGCAATCACCAACAACACAGGCACAAAGTTCAGTTTCAGAGCAGACCTTAAGCTTAGCCGACGCATTAGAGCTGGCCAATAAAAATGACCCCTGGCTGAAAGGCAGTGAATTGTCGCAAACTGAAATGAAGTCATTGGCGGTGGCCGCCGGGCAATTACCGGACCCAAAAATGTCTGTAGGATTAATGGGCATGGGTGCAGATACCTTTCATTTTAACCAGGAAGGCATGACTCAATTGGCGGTGGGTGTGTCACAAATGTTTCCACGCGGTCAAAGCCGCTCATTAAACCGGGAACGGCTTAACACCCTGGCGCAACAATATCCGCATCAACGACAAAATCGTAAAGCTGAATTGGCGGTACAGGTGAGTCAGCTTTGGCTCAGTGCTTATCAAGCACGGCAAAGTATTCAATTAATTAATGACAACCGTTCCCTGTTTGAATATTTAGTGGATGTGGTTGAAGCCAGCTACGTCAGCGTATCGGGTAACACCAGACAACAGGATTTAATCCGTGCACAATTAGAGTTAACCCGGCTTGATGACAGACTCACAACCCTGTATCAGGACCAGGAGCAAGCCATGCAACAACTTAATCAATACTTAGGTCATTATGGCGTGAATCAGCCGGACACTGATATTGATTTTTATAACGGGTCAGCCGCGCAACAACCGGTTGTTAGTACAGAGTTGCCCAATATACAATTAATACAATCACCCTTACTTGATGGCACAAATTTTGTCGATAACAACCGTATCCATCAATTGCTGTCTGACCATCCGGCGGTTAAAGCGCTACAACAACGCATCGAAGCAGAACAAGTGGGGGTGGCGTTAGCCCGTCAAAAGTACAAACCGGAGTGGGGCGTCAACGCTTCTTATGGCTACCGTGCCAATGCTGATAACGGTATGCAACGCGCAGACCTGATGACTGTCGGCATCACCTTTGACTTACCGTTATTCAGCAAAAACCGTCAAGACCAGGAACTCAAAGCCGCCATATCATCGGCGGAAGCCATCGAAACTGAAAAAGATTTGTTGCTGAGAAAAATGATGGCCTCATTACAAACGAATCAAGCCTTATTAAATCGCCTCAAGCAAAGGCAAGCGCTGTACAACAAGCAATTGTTACCCCAAATGAGCGAACAGGCTGAAGTGGCATTAACCGCGTATACCAACGACGACGGCGATTTTGCTGAAGTGGTCCGTGCTCGCATTGCTGAATTAAATGCCCGCATAGATGCCCTCAAGATAAATATCGATATCGCAAAAACCAAAATCAAACTTAATTATTTGTTAATGACAAATCCAAAGCAAGTCGTGACCGCTACACCGGAGAACAGCAATGACTAAACAAATGACCAGCCTGAAAGCTATTATCATAGGACTCATTCTGGGTATTGCCCTGAGCTTATTGGCATTTAATTTTTTTAACTTTAGTGATCACTCACAATCAACGGCATCATCGGATACCAATGAACCACTTTACTGGGTGGCTCCGATGGATCCTAATTACAAACGCGACCAGCCGGGCAAATCACCCATGGGTATGGATCTTATTCCTGTGTATGCAGAGTCCGGTGAATCGTCTGAAACCGGACCCGGCACCATCAAAATATCCCCGGCTGTGGTGAATAATTTAGGCGTCAGAACTGAAATGGTGAACAGACAGGACATCCATACCCAAATTGATACCATCGGCTACGTCCAATATGACGAAGATTTATTGGTGCATATTCACCCGCGGGTTGAGGGCTGGATTGAAAAACTTTACATCAAAACCGCCGGCAATCCGGTCAACCGGGGCCAGGCCTTATATGAACTGTATTCACCGGAACTGGTGAATGCCCAGGAGGAATACATACTGACACTGGGTAGGAACAATCAACGCTTAATCACGGCCGCGGAAAACCGTTTGAAATCGCTACAAATATCAAACGAGCAAATCAAAGCACTGAAAAAAAGCCGGCAGGTTAAACAAAGAATCACTTTTTTCGCGCCACAAACAGGCGTGGTGGATATATTAAATGTTCGTGAGGGTCATTACATTAAACCCGGCGATAAAATCATGTCTATTGGCTCACTTGAAGACGTGTGGGTAGAAGCTGAAGTGTTTGAAAGACAAGCGGATTTATTGGCATTAAAGCAAAAGGTCACCATGACCTTAGATTTTTTACCGGGACAGGAATGGATCGGTGAAGTTGATTATATTTATCCCACGTTAGATCCCGAAACCCGTACTTTAAAAGTCAGGCTTAAGTTCAATAATCCCGATCACCAGCTTAAGCCTAATATGTTCGCCCAAATTACCATCCACACCAATCCGCTGAAAAATGTCCTGGCAGTACCCACAGAAGCTGTGATTAGAACCGGTGACTCAGATCGCGTGGTACTGGCATTGGGTGAAGGGAAGTTTAAATCAATACAAGTCAGGTTAGGTCGGTTTTATAACCAAAATGCCGAAGTGATCAGTGGCCTTAAGGCAGGTGATAAAGTGGTCACTTCAGCGCAATTCTTACTGGACTCAGAATCCAGTAAAACTTCCGATTTTAAACGCATGCAAGCACCGCAAGACAAACCGAATCGTGTTTGGACGGCCGCCAGCATTGATGCCGTTATGGTTGATCACAGGATGATTAGCGCCAGCCATGAACCCATCGAAGCCTGGGATTGGCCTGCAATGACCATGGACTTTATGGTGTCAGAAGATCTGGATATGACCGCTCTAAAACCCGGAATGCGTGCCCATCTGCAGATAGAAAAAACAGATGAACAAGCCTATCAGGTCATCGGCATTCATATTCAATCAGATGGCGAGGAAGCCTCAACCATGAATCATTCAAACCATGATATGGCAACCATGGATCACAGCCAGCATGAGATGTCAGGTGAAATGACAGATAAAATGTCAGATGAGACAGCTGAACATGAAACCATGGACCACTCAGGCCATGACATGTCATCCATGGATCATAGCCAACATGATATGTCCATGCAACAACAGTCAGCGCCTAACAATGACAGCCAAAGCGACCGGGCAAGTGACCAACTAAGTGAGCAACCAAGTGACAAACCGGATGACAACAAAGCAAGTGATCAGTTGAATGATCATGATAATCATGGAGCCGATCATGATTAAAGCTGTTATAAATTGGTCGATTCATAACCGCTTTTTTGTGGTGTTGGCGACCTTAATACTCATCGGCATGGGTTTGTTTTCTCTGAAAAACACGCCGGTGGATGCCATCCCGGATTTATCTGATGTCCAGGTTATTGTGAAAACCAGTTACCCCGGACAGGCACCGCAGGTGGTTCAGGATCAGGTCACTTATCCCTTAACCACAGCGCTATTATCGGTTCCCGGCGCCACCACCGTCAGAGGTTATTCATTCTTCGGTGATTCCTATGTGTATGTGATTTTTGATGATGACACCGATATGTACTGGGCCAGAAGCCGGGTGCTTGAGTATTTAAGTCAGGTGGCACCGCAATTACCGGCACAAGCCAAACCACAACTCGGCCCGGATGCCACCGGTGTCGGTTGGGTGTACCTGTATGCCCTGGTGGATAAAACCGGACAACATGACATCAGTCAATTGCGCAGCCTGCAAGATTGGTTTTTAAAGTATGAACTGCAGGCGGTCCCCGGGGTGTCTGAAGTGGCTGCCATCGGCGGCATGGTTAAACAATATCAAGTCAGGGTTAATCCGGAGAAATTACGGGCATTCAATATCCCGTTGGCGCAAATTGAAACTGCCATCCAAAGAGGCAACCAGGAAATAGGGGCCTCCGTGGTGGAACTGGCGGAAGCGGAATACATGGTCAGAGCCACCGGCTATATACAAAGCGAAGCGGATCTAAGGCACATCCCCTTAGGCACCACAATCAATGGTACGCCCTTATTACTTAAAGATGTGGCTGACATCGGTGTTGGCCCGCAAATGCGCCGCGGTGTGGCTGATTTAAATGGCGAAGGTGAAACCGTGGGCGGCATCATCGTCATGCGCTATGGTGAAAACGCCCAAAAGACCATCGATTTGGTGAAAGCCAAATTAGCACAATTGAAACAAGGTTTACCGGAAGGGGTTGAGGTGGTCACCGTTTATGATCGCAGTGGTTTAATTAAAGAAGCGGTCAATAATCTTTGGATCAAACTACTGGAAGAATTTGCCGTGGTGGCCTTGGTTTGTATCGTCTTCTTATTTCATATCCGATCTTCATTGGTGGCGATTATTTCCTTACCGGTGGGCATTTTAACCGCCTTTATTATCATGCATTTACAAGGTTTAAATGCCAATATTATGTCGCTGGGCGGTATTGCCATTGCCATTGGTGCCATGATTGACGGTGCCATTGTGATGATTGAAAACATGCATAAACACATGGAGCGCACCGAGGTAACCGCTGAAAACCGCTGGCAAATCGTGGCCAAATCAGCCGGAGAAGTGGGACCGGCGCTGTTCTTTAGTTTGTTGATTATTACCGTTAGTTTTGTGCCGGTATTCACTTTAGAAGCCCAAGAGGGCCGTATGTTTTCACCACTGGCATTCACCAAAACCTATGCCATGGCGGCTTCAGCGGCATTGGCCATTACTTTAGTACCGGTTCTGATGGGCTATTTTATTCGCGGAAAAGTGTTGCCGGAACATAAAAACCCGATTAACAGAGTCGTTACCGCACTCTATTTACCGGTGTTAAATACAATACTTAAATTTCCCAAATCGACCTTGGTATTAACCTTAGTGGTTTTAGTGGTTGGTTTTTGGCCTGTCAACAAAATCGGCAGTGAGTTTATTCCACCTTTGGATGAGGGTGATCTGATGTATATGCCCACCACTTATCCGGGTATTTCCATCGGTAAAGCCCGCGAATTATTACAACAAACCGATAAACTCATTAAAACAGTGCCAGAAGTTGAAACCGTGTTTGGTAAAGTGGGGCGGGCCGAAACCGCCACCGATCCGGCGCCTTTAACCATGATTGAATCTTTCATCCAGTTAAAGCCTCGCGATCAATGGCGACCGAACATAAGCACCGATGATCTGATTAAAGAACTGGATTCATTGGTCAAATTACCGGGTGTCACCAATGCTTGGGTGATGCCGATTAAAACCCGCATTGATATGTTAGCAACCGGCATTAAAACCCCGGTGGGCATAAAAATAGCCGGTCCTGAATTGGGTCAGATCCAGCAAATTGGGCAACAGTTGGAAACCATTTTAAAAGATGTGCCGGGTACCACGTCAGTGTATTCTGAGCGGGTGGCCGGTGGCCGGTATATTAAAGTCGATATCAATCGCGTCAAAGCCGCCCGTTATAATCTGAATATTGTCGATATCCAACAGGTCATCGCCACCGCCATCGGCGGTATGAATGTGACCCAAACCATCGAAGGTCTGGAACGGTATCCGGTGAATGTTCGTTATCCGCAGGATTATCGCAATTCCCCGGAACAGCTGGCCTTATTGCCGATTGTTACACCCAGTAAGCAACGCATTGCCTTGGGTGATGTCGCGGACATTCAAATTGAGGATGGCCCGCCGGGCATTAAAAGTGAAAATGCCCGACTGAACGGCTGGACCTTTATTGACATTGAAGGGGTGGATATCGGCCATTATGTGGAACAAGCGCAACAAACCGTTAGCGATCAACTGAACCTGCCAACGGGCTATTCCATTGCCTGGTCGGGACAGTATGAGTATATGTTGCGTGCCAAAGAAAAACTCACGTATGTCATACCCTTAACGTTGGCCATTATTATTATTTTATTGTATATGAATTTTCGCTCGTTCACCGAGGTCGCTATTATTATGGGAACCCTGCCTCTGGCCATGGTGGGCAGTATTTGGTTGATGTATTTAACCGGCTATAATTTCTCAGTGGCTGTGGGGGTCGGGTTTATTGCACTGGCAGGCGTAGCGGTTGAAATTGGTGTCATTATGCTGGTCTATCTGAACCAGGCCTATCAGGAACTCTGTACAAAACCAGCAGATCAGATCAATCAACAGACCTTAAAAGAGGCCATAGTCGAAGGCGCAGGACGACGTTTACGCCCGGTCTTAATGACATCCCTGTCCATCATTATCGGCCTGTTACCGATTCTACTGGCCACCGGCACCGGCTCTGAAATCATGAGTCGCATCGCCGCACCGATGGTCGGCGGCATGGTCAGTGCCTTAATACTTACCTTATTAGTGATACCCGTGATCTATTATCTGTGGCGCCTACAAGCCATTAAACAACATTTAATTCCAACAGAGGAAAAAATATGAACATTAAAACATTAGTAACAATTAGTTTATTATTATTCAGCACACTAAACTGGGCGCATTCTGATTTAGACGTGTCCATCCCAGAAGCGGGTGAAACCATGAACACACCGCCTGATGAAATTGTCTTGATCTATACAGAACCGGTGAAATTGGTTAAATTTGAATTGATAAACGCTGACAATCAGGCCGTGGACACAGGTTTTAAACCCTCGTTTGAAGATCACGCTGAATTTGTTATTAAGGTCAATGATTTAGACAATGGTCTTTATACGGTTTTGTGGACCATTATGGGTGGTGACGGTCATAAGGGTGAAGGTGATTTTACCTTTACCCTGAAACAGTCAAAGCCTGATAAACACGCTAATCATCACTCAAATTAACTGATTCATGCCATCATCTATATGGGAAATTGCGACACTGGTAACCAAGCTGCTGATTTATGCGGGCTTTGCCCAGGCCGTCGCAATACCTTTTATCGCTGTTTTGTGCCGATTTAATCACAGCATTTTAAATCAACTAAAAAAAGTCAGTTATACCGGACTGTTTTTAGCCCTGTTAGCAACCACCGCATATTTTTTCATTCAAGTTGCGGTTTTTGCAGAGAACGGCTTAAGTGGTGCTTTTGATCAGTTCTATATCGAACTTATTTGGCACTCAGGCGTGGGTGAAATGACGGTCTGGCGAGCCAGTGCCGTTATCATGTCTTTACTTAGTTTGGTGCTGATTTACCGTCATGTGAATAATCCCAATCAGAGGTTACTGGTGCTCAGTATGATTATTTATACCCTTAATTTGTTCGTGATTGGCTTATCTTTTACAGCTTCAGGCCATGTATCAGAATTATCAAGCTTAGCCCACTTTGCCATCGGTTTGCATGTGTTGATGGCTTTTGGCTGGCTCGGATCATTATGGCCGTTGATTATTATTTGTCGAACATTTAAGCCACAGGCAGTGGCTCATGTCATGCATCGCTTTGGACAAATTGCCTTGATCATGGTGGCTTTATTAATCGCAGCAGGGGGTTATCTGGCGTTTAATCTTATTGTTGATTTTAATGCCTTAGCGAATACTAATTACGGTCAGCTCTTTTCATTAAAGCTGATACTGGTTTTTCATATATTATTGTTAGCGACATTTCACAAATTTATATTGGTTCCGGGTTTATTAAAAGCCCGTAAATCGAAACAATCATTGGCCGGCTCAATTAAAGCTGAACTTAATATCGGCCTGGCAATTTTAATCGTAACGGCTGTACTGACAACTTTTGTTGGTCCGGCTTCACATTAACGTATTAACCTGAGGAAACTATTATGAACAAAAGAATGATTAATTTAACAATTTTACTAACATGGGCACTCTCATTTAATCTGTTCGCGCACCAAGGTGAGCATCAAGAGAAACAAACTAAGCTGATGACAGGTCTTGACAGCGAAGCAGCTCAAGTAGTCACAAAATTCCACCAAGCACTCAGATCTAAAGACACAGACTCGGTTCGTTCATTGCTCAACGATGATGTCCTCATTTATGAGTCCGGAAAAGCCGAACGTTCCTTAGAAGAATATGCCGCCGGTCACATGAAGGCTGATATGCAGTATTTGGCTCAGATCAAATCTAAATTACTTGAGCATCAAGTCAAGGTTAGTGGTGATACGGCCATTTCAACCGCCCGTTTCGAAAACACCCGCATGGTGGCCGGCAGAGCGCGAGTCAGTATCTCCATGGAAACCATCGTGGTTTCCAAAATCGATGGTGAGTGGCTTATTTCGCATATTCATTGGTCATAGGTGAATAACCTTGAAATAAAAATTTAACATTGATTTGATATAATGATTGTAAATTCAATAACATACAGGAGGAAATCATGACCTATAAAAGATTTTTATTAATGATTTTAACATCAACTGTGGTCATGTATATGGCCATGTACTTAAATAATTATACCTGGGATCATATTTTTTGGAGTGAAACCCGGGCCTATATGTCACTGATTATGGGTGCCATTATGGCCACGGTGATGTTGTTATTTATGATTGACAAATACCCGAATAAAAAAACCAATGCTTTTGTATTTATCGGCAGTGCCGTGTTGTTTGTCGTTGCCTTGTTTTTGGTGCGCTCACAAACCACCGTGGATGATGTCTCATGGATGAAAGCCATGATTCCGCATCACTCCATTGCCATTCTAACCAGTAAACGTGCCAACATTTCAGACCCGAGGGTACGGCAACTGGCGGATGAAATTATTAAAGCACAAGAACGCGAAATTAAAGAGATGAAACGCTATATTAAAGACCTGGAAAATAAGGAGTAATCATATGAGTATTAACATTGAACACAACAAACAAGCCCGCCGCTTTGAGGTCCATATCGATGGACACAGCGGCTATTTGGAATACAAAGAGCAGGGCGATGGTGTTTTGGATTACGCCCATACTCTTGTCCCCAAAGAACTGGGCGGGCAGGGTGTTGGCTCGCAGTTGGTTAAAAATGCTTTGGATTACGCTCGCGACAATAACTACAAAGTCATTCCCAGCTGTTCCTTCGTGGATTCTTATATGAACAAGCACGAAGAGTATCAATCCCTACGGGCATGAAACTTTAAATATTATTTAAGGAGGATCAACCATGTCAAAACAAGCCATCTTATACCGCATGAAAACCTCGGAGCATATTTGCCCCTATGGTTTAAAATCACGCCATTTATTGAAAAAGAACGGTTATGAAATTGATGATCATTTATTAAAAACCCGTGAAGAGACCGATCAGTTTATGGCCGAGCAGGGTGTGGACACTACGCCCCAGACTTTTATCGATGGTAAGCGCATCGGTGGCTATGATAATTTACGGGAGTATTTTGGCTTAGAAGTCAAAGACGACAACGAAACCACCTACCAGCCGGTGATTGCCATTTTCAGTGTTACTTTTTTAATGGCACTTGCCTTGATGTTGAATGTCTTTGGCCGTTTTCAAATCGAGACATTATTAATTTGGTTTGTGGCCATCAGTATGTGTGCATTGGCCATTCAAAAACTCAAAGACTTAGACGCTTTCACCAATCAATTTATCGGTTACGACTTACTGGCGATGAAATACATTCCCTATGCCCGTATTTATGCTTTCGCCGAAGCCTATGCCGGTATCGGGATGTTATCGGGTGTCAATCCCTGGTTCTTTGCACCGGTGGCTTTATTTATTGGATCCATCGGAGCGGTTTCAGTATTCAAAGCCGTTTATATCGACAAACGCGAACTCAAATGCGCCTGTGTCGGCGGTAACAGTAACGTGCCCTTAGGCTTTGTATCGCTAACCGAAAATCTGATGATGGTGGCTGTGTCTGTTTATATGCTAGTCAAATATTTGGTGTAAATTAATCCAAAGTCATTGTGTTTTTAGCTATATGCACGAATAAAAAAACCACCGGACTTTCACCCGGTGGCTTTTTTATTTAATGGTTGAGAAAAACTATTCTTTCAAGGATTTGCGCCATTCTTCGGCTTCTTTTTCAGCCTTGTCTTTGGCGTAACCGTAACGCTCTTGGATTTTACCGGCCAGGCGTTTTTGGTTACCGGCAATTTCATCGAGATCATCATCAGTTAATTTACCCCAATTTTTTTGGGCGCTTCCTTTAAATTGCTTCCATTTACCTTCTAAAATATCTTTATTCATAATGACTCTCCTGGTTGATTAGTGATTATCATTATGTCAAAACATGCATTAAGAATTAGTACATAAAAGGTTAAGATTTTGAAATCATAAAAAAAGCATAGAAAAATAATATAAATCAGATTGTTAGCAGTTGTTATTTAAAGTAATCCATTCAGTGTGATACCTAAACCAAATCGTGTTTGGCGGTAATTATAATCAATTAAGCTGTCACCATAGCCATTAGAGGCGACCGCGTAACCCTGAAGCTTACCCCACAACGGGAAAGTAAAGCCTAATTCTGAATAACCTCTGTCGGTTGAGAAGTTCCTGCGGCCTTTAAAACTAAATTCAAACTGGTTTAGTTTATAGGCCATGTTGAGCTCAAAGTGCCCCATAAAATCCAGGATATCCGGATTGTCATCACCTTTTGGGTCGAGTTCAAATTGTTTTTCATCTTCAGAAAACCGTACCCAAGGTTTAAGCGAAAGAGCAAAATTACTGTGTTCATATAAAAAATGTGCATAGACGCGGTTCCAGCTTCTTGATAAAGCTTGGGTGCGCCCATTGGATTCATGCTCAATACCAAATACCAACGCTGTGTTACCATTTAATATTTTCCATTTCAGGGGCATTAAATAAAACAATTCCGGATTGTAATTGGTTTCACGGAATGGTTTAGAGATGCCTTCAGAATACACTTGCCACCAGGCCCTTAAGGTAAAACCTAAATACAAGGCATCGTTTTCAACAAACATACTTTTTGGATTCAGAGGCACTTTATAACTAATTTGAAACATGGCCTCCAGATCCTCTAAGTTTTCTTCATATCCCTCAAACAAATGATATTCATCTTTATTGATGGCATTGGTTGAGTAGGCCGGTAGTATGTAGTTCATTTTGTGCGGCGTTAAGACAAACGGATTATCTCTTGTTTTTCGCTCTTTCTTCAAACGTTGAGAAATAACGCCAAGTTCTTGAATGTCTTCTGATTGATTTGAATCCAATTCAGCATCGCTCACTGATAACGCCTGTTGTCGTTGACAAATGTCCTTTATTTTGGCGATGGTTAGGTTCTCTTTCGCTTCAGCAAACTGCTGTAAAACACAGGCATCAAAAGCACCAGACGGTGTGTCTTGCGCCAGCGCAATAAAAGGCAGTAAACTCAGCGCGATTAATATTGAATAGGGCAAATAATTATTTTTCATGGGTTGATTTTAATGGTTCCGGTCGAGAATAGAGCGGGTTTTTAAAAAAAGTGGCGCATTATAACGTGTGAGCCTTTTATAAGTCGGTGTTTTTGAACAAAATGACATTGAAAAATGTGTTAACTGCCAAGCGCCCACTTTTAAAAAGATAACTGGCTCAAGGTTTTAGTCAATATCACGGTCGTGTCTTTAGTTCATAACAGCGACACGGTATAATCACCGCAGTTTTATAACCCTCTTATCTATGACCGCTCAATCCATAACTTTGATTAAACCCGATGACTGGCACGTGCATCTGCGTGATGGCGAGATGCTGAAACAAGTGGCTCCGTATACCGCCCAACAATTTGCTCGTGCCATTATTATGCCGAATCTGCTGCCACCGGTGACCACAACAGCGATGGCGGTTGATTATCGACAACGTATCTTAGCGGCCACGCAAGATTATCCGGACTTTAAGCCCTTAATGGTTGCTTATCTTACCGATGACTTAGATGGTAAGGATTTAATTAATGGCCATCAGCAAGGTGTTTTGACGGCCGCTAAGCTCTACCCGGCCGGTGCCACCACCAACTCAAGCCACGGTGTGACCGACATTAAACACATTTATCCGGTGTTAGAAGCCATGCAAAAGCAGGGCATGCCTTTACTGGTGCACGGTGAAGTGGTTGGCGATGACATTGATGTCTTTGATCGTGAAGCCCGCTTTATCGATGATGTTATGCAGCCTTTGTTGAAGGATATGCCTGAATTAAAGGTGGTGTTTGAACACATTACCACCAAAGATGCCGCAGATTTTGTTATGAGTGCAGGAGATAACGTTGCCGCCACCATCACCGCCCATCATTTACAGATTAACCGCAACGATATGCTGGTCGGCGGTATTAAACCCCATCTATACTGCCTACCGGTGGCTAAACGCGAACAACACCGCCAGGCTTTACGAAAAGCTGCCACATCAGGCCATCAAAAATTCTTCTTAGGCACTGACACCGCTCCACACGCCATCAACGCCAAAGAATCCGCCTGTGGTTGCGCCGGTATCTTCACCGCACCGCATGCCATCGAGCATTACGCGCAAGTGTTTGAAGAAGAAAACGCCCTGGATAAACTCGAAGCCTTTGCGTCTATCAATGGCCCCAAATTCTATCAACTATCGATAAATAAAGACCACATAACCTTGATTAAAAAAGATCAACAAGTCCCTGAAAAAACTATAGATAAGGGCTTATCAATAGTCCCTTTTAAAGCCGGCGAGATATTAGCTTGGCAGTTGCAAGCTGATTAAAATACAGAAATACCTGACTGTTTCGTACAACCTGGAATTTGAGAATTAATACGATTCTTGAAGGTATTTAATGATACCGCAATCGCTGACTTTTCTGCTTTGAGTGCATGAATTGCTCAAGGCTTTGAGCTGTGTTTCTAACTGCTTGAGTTCTTGCATTTTGACTTTAACTTGTTTGATTTGATCGATAATCATTTCGTCAACTTCATGACAGGGGGCATGAGAGTTTGTACGTAACTCGTTGATACGCTTGATGTCACCGAGCGATAAATCTAATAAACGGCAGTGTTTAATAAACTTTAATTGATCGATGACCTGATTATCATAAATTCTGAAGTTACCTTCTGTTCTGCCTAATGATTGAATCAACTCTTGAGATTCGTAATAGCGAATGGTTTGTACCGGAATGTTGGTTTGTTTGGAGACTTGACCAATTTTCATAAATATTCTTGACTCTATAGTAACTGTAGATATTAAACTGCGCTAAAAATAAAAACAAATTTATTTACGCCCATGGCTCAATGAATTGATTGTCCTCATAATGAACTATAAAGTACTCATAACATTGATTGTGATGGCTGTCTCCTGTCAGTCCTTTTCGGCTGTAACTGAAGTTGGCATCACTGAGTACGCCGAAATTTGTGAAAACACATTAATCAGTACCGCACAATGTGACACAGAATCAACGCATTGCGATCAATGCTGTTTCTGTCATTGTGGTCAAATATCCTCCACCATAACAAAAATAGTCAACTTTCTTTACTTTGACAATGATAAGGATATTGTCATATCTGAACACATCTATACCAGTGGCATAATCACCCGATTATTACGACCGCCACAAGCTTAAGCTAAAAGTCTCACTTTAACACTTTACTCTTTGATCTGCCCTATAAGGATTCTTTGGGTGGCTCATGTATTCATAAAATAAATTATCAGGCATATTTATCATGATAAATGTTCAGAAAAATAGCTTAATTGACATCAAAAAATGGCGACAAGTCTGCTTTTGCTTGCTGATGGTTTCAGGCATGTTATCAAATCCACTCTCTGCCAAAGAGATGTCCTTGACGACCGCCATCAGAAACATGTCAGCCTATAACCCATCGCTTAAAATATTTGATTTAAAACAACAAGGCCTTGATGGTGCGCAAATAACCGCAGGCTTAAATCCTGAATATAAGCTGGGTATTGAGGCTGAAAATTTCACCGGCAGTCAGCCGTACACCTCATTTGAACAAACGGAATTATCTATATCATTGTCTTCAGTGATTGAATTGGGTGATAAAAAAGAGGCCAGAACAAACTTTGTGCTCACCAAGTATGAACGTCTTAAAGCCCAAAGAAAATTGAAGTCGTTGGGTCTTATTGCGGAACTGACAACGCTGTATATTGATATGTTAGCGACCCAGGAACGGATCAAGCTGGCCCAACAATCAGTGCAGCTCAGTGAAGATATCTATGCTTCGGTACAACGAAAAGCGAATGTGGGTGCCATCAGTGACATTGAAGTTAAGCGCGCCTTGGCGGCCTTGAAGCGAGCAGAATTAACCCTACGCGCTGAGCACGCTGAGTTTGATAAACAACGGGTTGAATTAAGTTTATTTTGGTCAGAAAAAAATCCGGATTTTGATCAAATCACAGGTCAACTATATGATTTTGGAATCGTCAAAGAGATTGACGTACTCTATGATCATGCCGATGAATCCACGGTTATTCAGCTAATCACCATGAATCAGCAATTGGCCGAGTCGAAGCTCAAGGTTATTGAAGCTGAATCTAAAACAGATATTAACTGGTCCCTGGGCGTTAAAAGATTTGAACAAACCAATGACGCTGCCTTAACGGCGGGTATCAGTATCCCGCTGTTTAAATCCAATCGAAACCAAGGGGCACTGATTGAAGCAGAAGCCGATATCGATTCAATACAGTCACAACAACAGATGACTTTGCTTGAACTCTATGGGCAGATTAATGAATTCTATTCACTGAGAACAACCGCCATAGACCGTTTCAATACCCTGCAAAACGACATCATTCCCGCCTTAACTGAAGCACTCGATATGACTCGTGAAGCTTATTTGGAAGGTCGCTATGGTTATCTGGCGTATTCGACCGCCAGAACGGAATTAATTCAGTCAAAGAAATCATTAATCGACACCGCCCAAAGCATTCTTAAATATGGTGTGCAATTAGAACGCATTATGGCCATGCCCATTTATAAAGACACGCCACAAAACCCACAAAACCAAGGAGATGATTCATGAGATCAATTCTATTTAAATCAGTCAACATGCTCATATTGCTATTGTTTGTTTTGTCAGTCGCGGCTTCAGATGACCACGACGACCATGATGATCATGCTGAAGAAGAGGCGATGGTGACGATTGATGAGGCGATTGCACATCAATCTAAAATTAAAACCCAAACAGCCACCGCCGGCACCATCGTAAAACAAGTCAAAGTTTACGGGCAAACCGTTTTTGACCCCAGTCAAATCAGTCATATACGCGCACGATTTGCCGGTACCATTCAAGCCGTTAATGTAGAAATAGGTGACAGCGTCAAAGTAGGGGACATCTTGGCATTTGTTGAGTCCAATGAAAGTCTTAAAAAATACCCAATAAAATCCGCGCTGCAAGGCATCCTCATTAATCGACATGCCAACCCGGGCGAAATGGCCCATGACCAGGTGCTCTTTACCATCGCTAATTACCAGAACATCTGGGCCGAGCTGAAAATATTTCCGGAACAAATCGACTTGGTTAAACCCGGCCAACAGGTCATCATCAACGGCAATAGCAAAACCCTTGAGGCTGAAATCAAGCACATCATTCCGGCCCATGAACAGCAACCCTATGCCATCGCGCGGGTCCCGATTAACAACCAATCAAACACGTGGATCACAGGTCTCATGGTCACCGCACAGGTCACGGTTGATTCCGTTCATGCCGATATTGTCGTGCCGACTCAGGCCATACAAATGGTTGATAACAATCAAGTGGTTTTTGTCAAAGACGGTCAATCCTACCTGCCTCATATTGTCGAAACAGGACGCGCTGATAACCTGATGACTGAAATTTTATCCGGCTTAAGTTTAGGTGATGAGTTTGTTGCTGAGAACAGTTACGTCATTAAGGCTGATTTAGAAAAATCAGGCGCTTCACACCACCATTAAAGGAATAAATAATGATTGAGTCAATAATCAAGACATCTATTCAAAAGCGCTGGTTGGTGATGGTTGCTGTACTGGTTCTGATTGCCTTGGGACTGTGGAATGTGCGCAATTTGCCCATCGATGCGGTGCCGGATATCACCAATGTACAAGTCCAGATTAATACCAATGCACCCGGTTATTCACCCTTAGAAACGGAACAACGGATCACGTACCCGGTAGAAACGGCACTGGCCGGTATTCCGAATTTGGCCTACACCCGATCACTGTCACGTTATGCCTTATCGCAGGTTACCGTGGTTTTTGAAGAAGGCACGGATATTTATTTTGCGCGCAATTTAATTAATGAGCGACTGGGCGCCATTAAAAGCCGTTTACCTGAAGGCTTAACGCCGGAAATGGGCCCCATCACCTCAGGGTTGGGTGAAATATTCATGTACACCGTTGAGGCTGAACCAGGTTATACCAAGCCCGATGGCAGCCGCATCAACGCCATAGAATTAAGAGAGATTCAGGATTGGATTATTAAACCTCAGCTGGCTTTGGTTAAAGGGGTGACTGAGGTTAACAGCATTGGTGGTTACAATAAACAATATCATGTTAATCCAAGCCCGGAGAAGATGCTGAATTATGGTATTTCCTTTCAAGACATTGAACAAGCCTTACAGCAAAACAACCTCAATCAGGGCGCCGGCTATATCGAAACCAATGGCCAACAAATATTGGTCAGATCACCCGGTCAATTAAAAACCATTCACGATATAGAGCATGTGGTGGTAAAAACATTTGAGTATGCACCGATTAAGATCAAAGACATTGCCACAGTCAACATCGGCAAACAACTGCGTTCAGGTGCCGCCACTAAAAATGGTGCAGAAACGGTATTGGGAACGGCCATGATGCTGGTTGGTGAAAACTCGCGGGCAGTGGCGCATTCCGTGGCGCAAAAGGTGCAAGAAATCAGTGGCACCTTACCTGAAGGCGTCCTCATTAATCCGGTTTATGACCGAACCACATTGGTTGATAAAGCCATCTGGACTGTGGAAAAAAATCTCACGGAAGGTGCGTTACTGGTTATCGTTATCTTGTTTGTGCTGTTGGGCAATTTCAGGGCGGCTTTGATAACCGCTGCAGTGATTCCCATCGTGATGTTGGTTACCATCAGCGGTATGGTCGAAGCCGGTGTCTCTGCCAATCTTATGAGTTTAGGGGCCTTGGATTTTG
Source organism: Marinicella gelatinilytica (assembly GCF_026410405.1). GTDB lineage: Bacteria > Pseudomonadota > Gammaproteobacteria > Xanthomonadales > Marinicellaceae > Marinicella > Marinicella gelatinilytica. The sequence continues at coordinate 184,661 of NZ_JAPMLN010000001.1, forward strand.
GTTTGATTGTCGATGGCGCGGTGATTATTATGGAAAATTCAATCAGACGACTGGCCGAAGCCCAAAAAGAGCAGGGTAAGCTACCACTAAAAGAACGATTAGAAGTGGTATTTAATGCCACCAATGAGGTCATCAGACCCAGTTTATTCGGGGTGATCATTATTACGGTGGTTTATATACCCTTGTTTTCACTGACAGGCGTCGAAGGCAAAATGTTTCATCCCATGGCAGCCACTGTGGTTATGGCCTTGCTGGCCGCGCTGGTGTTGTCTTTTACCTTTATTCCGTCCGCCGTGGCGATATTTATGAATGGCAAGGTCAGTGAAAAAGAAAGTATTCTTATTCGTGCCACTAAATCAATCTATCGTCCCATGCTTAAAGGCGCGATTAAATTACGCTGGCTGGTGTTGTTCGGTGCCATGGCTTTGGTTGGTTTTTCCGGCTGGCTCTACACCACCATGGGTTCAGAATTTATACCCGAATTAGACGAAGGTGATTTGCTGATTCACGCCATCAGGATTCCCGGTACCGGACTTGATCAAGTGGTTAAGATGCAATTTTTGTTGGAAGAAAAACTGGCTGAATTTCCTGAAGTTGAAGACGTGTTTTCAAAAAGTGGTACACCGGAAATTGCCAACGACCCCATGCCACCCAATGTTACCGATACCTTTGTCATATTAAAACCTTATAATCAGTGGACGGATTCGACACTAACCAAGCAGGGATTGATTGAAAAAATCGAACACGTCATTAAGCAATTACCCGGTAATAATTATGAATTCACGCAACCGATTCAGATGCGTTTTAACGAACTCATTTCCGGGGTCAGGGCTGATTTGGGCATTAAGATCTTTGGTGATGATTTAGATTTATTGCTCAAGTCAGGGAATGACATACTATCAATTCTCAATCAAATTGAAGGTGTCGCAGATGCCCGGGTTGAACAGATTACCAACTTACCCATGCTGTCCATTGTCCCTAAACGTGACTCGATGGCGCTTTATGGTCTTCATGTGGCTGACGTTCAATATGTTATTAAATCTGCAATTGGTGGCACAGGCGCGGGTGTCGTTTATGAAGGCGACCGCCAGTTTGAAATCGTGGTTCGTTTAGATGAAGATTCACGTCGGGATATCAATTATCTGAATGCACTGCCTGTGCCTTTAACTACCGGTGGCTATGTGCCTTTAAGCGAAGTCGCCGAGATTATTTTGGCGCCCGCACCGAATCAAATTAGTCGCGAAAATGGTAAACGCCGCGTGGTGGTGACAGCCAATGTCAGAGACCGGGATTTGGGCTCGTTTGTTGATGAAGCTAAAACAAAAATCACCACCGAAGTTAAATTACCTGCCGGTTATTGGCTGGATTATGGTGGTACATTTGAACAATTAGAATCAGCCAACAAAAGGCTGTCCATTGTTGTACCAATTACCTTGGCCATTATATTCGGATTACTGGTTATGGCCTTCAGCTCCTTTAAAGATGCGCTGATTATCTTTAGCGGCGTACCTTTGGCGCTGACCGGCGGGATTATATCTCTGTGGTTAAGAGGTATGCCTTTGTCGATTTCAGCCGGCGTCGGCTTTATCGCATTGTCCGGTGTTGCCGTACTCAATGGCTTGGTGATGTTATCCTTTATGCGAGAATTGTGGAAGCAAACCGGTGAGCTCTATCACTCGGTCATCCAGGGTGCCATGACCCGATTACGCCCGGTCTTAATGACCGCTCTGGTGGCGAGTTTAGGCTTTGTACCCATGGCACTAAATACAGGAATTGGTTCGGAAGTTCAACGTCCACTGGCCACGGTGGTCATTGGTGGTATCATTTCATCCACCATATTAACTTTATTTGTACTGCCTATTTTGTACCACTTCATTCATCGGGAGAAAAATTGATCTTAGGGTATGGACACAATAGTAGGGTAAATAGATGACTCATGGGTAATATTGATAGCCCTTGATATTTTATAAATTGAATACATTAAAGGTGACATAAACAGTAAAATACATAACCCAAATATCGACATGATTTTGTTCAAACATTGTATAGATTCATGTTTTAAATTTGATTCTATAACGACAGAAACATTAAATTTTATATTACCCTAAATGGCGTGAACCAATAATTTTATATGATTGCCTCAAATAAATTTAATGTTTTCCTGTGCCTGGCTGTTCTATCATTTACGGCGGCATCTGAAGAGAAACCATATTTTTCTGACCATGTGACGGGAATTCAGGCAGTCACTTCTCTTCACCATGAAAATAATAATGATGATTTAGATCTTTGTTTATTAAAACCTGCCAAGAAAGTTTCACACGTATATTGCCAGGATCAGTATTATTTTCAGAATTCTAAGCAAAAATTTTTCAGCTACCTCCCTAAATCCCCTCGGGGACCTCCGGTTATTTAAAGAAGTTTCTTAAAACGATCTTTAATCATATTAATGCATTACTACTGTCATCACGATGATGTCTGCAGCGTATATGCGTACATGAGTTTAGGTGATTATTTAATGAAGATGCCTCGCTTGCTTGCTTCAATTTTCATCACTGAAATATAGGCTCTTTTTTTGAATTAACCTTATTCAGATTCAGCCATCTCAGCAATTTTCAGGCGTCAATGGCTGACGTCGAAATAATCGACATAAACAATGGGTCATAATGACAATGACCCCAGAATTAATAGAACACCGGAGATTAATATGCTCAACCAACTTAATACATTGACCGCCACAAATGCCTTTGTGTTTTTTATATTTGCCTTACTAATAACACAACACCTTTGCTTATTTTTTGACATTTCCAGGTTCCAAAAACACCCACTCAGTCAACTGAATTATGTGAACGCAGGAGTACTGTCTGCGTTAATAACAACGGCAGCCTTTTACACTGTTAGGCTGTCATCAATGACACATAAAGTGATGTTAATAGCAGTCATTGCTGTCATTTCTGCGACCACAATTACTCTGACACTACAAAGGGTCTCTGATTGGCTATTTCAGCGTAACTCAAAAACTGCCTAATTGACAAATAAACAAACAAACGCAACACGCGTTTTTCGAAACAAGCCAGCTTGGGTTTTCAGGCTGGCTTATTGCGTGATAATGAAGGAATTTTAGTATTCAGTCTATTGCTGGAGATCTTAAAACTCTGACCATTGAGAGTTGTTCGAAAGTTCAGCGATCAATGGGTTTTTGGTGATAAAGGGGAGGGAAGTGACGCCTAAGAAATAGGAATGTATTTTTCTGATGTTCCGAATAAGGATGAATAACCACACAAATCCCTTTGTGTGGCTTTTTGTTGCGTTTTAAAACATAAAACGAAAACCAACGTTGGCGCCCAAGTCACCGTCAAGGCTTTCGAACTCCGCGGTAAAGGCATGTGCTCTGGATATTTTGAATAAGCCTTTAACACCGGCCTCAAAATAGCCGTCGTTGGCTTTATCCACTTCGGTATAGCCGGCCTTGGTGATTAATTCAAAATGAGGGTTAAAGGTGGTGCGGGTACCCACAAAAGCACCATAACTAAAACTGTCATCAAAGCGGCTTTCAAATTGTCCCAATTTGAGTTCACTGTAAAAATCCGTGATGCCGGTTAAACCGGTATGAAAACCAAGTTTTGCACCATAACGATCTAAACCACCGCGACCACGATTTGGACTCAAGTCACTGTAGTAACCGCCCAGGTAAAAATGTCGGCTTAAATCAAAAGCACCATCAACATAAAAACCATCGGCATGGTTACTACCGGAAAGATCCAGATAGTTATAACCTAATTCAAAATAATTATATTTAATGGCTTCTGCTGCCATGGCCGAACCGGCTGTTCCAGCCAGAAATAGGGCACCTAATAATATTTTTCTCATTTCGCACTCCAATTTAATTAAATTAAGATATGAGATAACCTCTCATTGTCGGCGGCATTATAGGCATTTCAGTCTGAACAATCAGTGAACTGTTTTGAATTATTCCAGATCCGCTACGTATAGACCTTTAATTATGATTAAGAAATACTGATGAGATTTTAGGGTTTAAGGTATAGACCATACAATATTTCCTGAACTGAGTTGATAGTAGGCATTATTTCCGTCTTTATAACCGATACTATTTCCTGCTGAGTACAAGCTATATACCGACGTTTTAGGGTCATAGTTATAGCCATATTCGACACCCCATGGGTCAGTTAAATGTTCTATATTTATAAATGGGTCCATCCAGGGTTTTTTAATTGGTGTGTGTAATTCTGAAAGGCTATTAGGATAAGTCCCGGTTATAAATTTATATTGAGCCAAAATTTGATCAACTTTTCTTAAACCTTTGGATGATTGAACATGTTTATCTTTCTCTGGATTAGGGTGATAAGTCATGATGCATGCAGTGCTGTAAAGAAACCAAACACATAATATGATGACGATCATAAATATAGAGACAACGTAAGCGAATATTTTTGATTTGCTCATTATGAGTTTTTAGGGGTGTTAGCAAATACTGACTCATGCAATTAGCTTTAGTTCAATATTGAGCATTACAAATATGCGCATAATATATATTATGTTAAATTATAGATGGATTTATGGTTAATGTATTTTCTTAGGTAAATGGGATAAACCATTATCATTAAACGATATATTTAAACTTAATGTAAATTATAGGCCTATTTTGGATATGGCGGATTAATCCAGGTGTTTAAATCGGTTTCTTTTGGTGTCGATGTAGCGTTTGTTGTGGGGATTGTGGCCGACGTGTAAGGGAATGCGTTTGTGTACGCTGATGCCTTGAGATTCTAAGGCCTCTATTTTTTCTGGGTTATTGGTCATGAGATCGACCTGTTTGATGTTGAGATGGGCGAAGACCTCTTTGAGCATGCCGTAGTCGCGGCTGTCAGCGGCGTGACCTAGTTTGATGTTGGCGTCGAAGGTGTCCATGCCTTGATCTTGGAGTTGGTAGGCTTTGATTTTTTCAGTGAGTCCGATGCCCCGACCTTCCTGACGCAGATAGATTAAGACGCCCTGTCCGGCTTTTTGGATGGCTTGCATGGCGTGTGCCAGTTGTGGTCCGCAATCACAGCGTAAACTGAATAAACCATCTCCTGTGAGGCACTCAGAATGAATTCTGGTGAGGACAACATCACTTTCAGACAAGCTGCCCATTACCAAGGCCAGATGTTCCTGTCCATCGTCTTCAAATACATGAACCTGAAATGTGCCGAATTCTGTGGGTAATTCAGCTTGTGAGATAAATCGTAAGCTCATCGTTGGATGGTTTTTTTCAATTCAAGTAAGCTCACCACGGCATGAGCGGCTTCGTTGCCTTTGTTATGTTTGCCCATGGATTCATCGGCAGACGATCTGGCCAATGCCTGGTTTTCATTTTCAACGGTTAAAATGCCATTGCCGATGGGTATGTTGTGTCTCAACGAAACATCCATCAGTCCGCGGGCACTTTCCTGGCAAACATAGTCAAAATGGGCCGTTTCGCCGCGAATCACTGCCCCCAGGGCAATTAAACCGTCAAATTGTTCGGTTTCGGCCAGCATTTGGCAAGCGAGCGGTATTTCTAAGGCCCCGGCGACTTCAAAGTACTGAAAGTCGATGTTTTTACCGGATAGATAGCGGGTGGCACCCTCATATAAGCCATCGATAATGTGTTTGTAGTAGGGCGCCAATACGATGCCAATATTCATAATTATTTCTCGTAAGTAAGGTATTCACAAATCGTTAATCCAAAACCAGATAAGGCGGGATAACGGGCTTCAGGGCTCATGAGTTGCATTTCGCCAACGTTTAAATCTTTCAGAATTTGGGAGCCGACACCGACATTTTGGTACACTGATTCTCGTTTTTTCTGATGATTGAATTGATCATCGATATCAATCGGTACGGATTCATTGCTGTTAAGAATCACCAACACGCCCTCGCCCCGATCTGCGATGGTTTTCATCGCCCGTTGTGCCGTCCAGTAATTATCATTTGAGTCAAGACCGCGTAATTCACGGAAAAAATGACCAAATTGAACCCGCACCGGTACTGGTTTATCCGCCTGTAAATCACCGCGATAAAAGGCCAGGTGTTCACAATTGGCAATGGCATCACGGTATTTCTTGACCTTAAAAGAACCCCATTGAGTATCATAACTAAATTCATCTTCCACCGTTACCGTGGTTTCATTCATGGAACGGTATTCAATTAAATCAGCGATGGTACCGATTTTAATGTCATGCTGCCTGGCAAATTTTACCAAGTCATCCCGTCGCGCCATGGAACCGTCTTCATTCATGATTTCCACAATCACTGCGGCCGGTGTGCGACCGGACAACAGTGCCATATCACAACCGGCTTCGGTATGCCCTGCTCTCGACAACACCCCGCCCGGCTCTGCCATTAGCGGAAAGATATGTCCCGGCATCACCAGATCTTCGGGCTTGGCATTGACTTCGACCGCATCAATGATGGTTTTATAACGGTCATAGGCTGAAATGCCGGTGGTAATGCCATGCGCCGCATCAATCGACACGGTGAAATTGGTCGCCAATTGTGCGGTATTTTCATGCACCATCAGCGGTAATTTAAGCTGTTCACATTTTTCCCGGGTCAAGGTCAAACAAATAAGTCCACGGGCATGCTTGGTCATGAAATTAACCACTTCCGGGGTGATGGCATTGGCGGCGATGATAAGATCACCTTCATTTTCGCGTTCTTCATCATCCATCATGATGATCATTTTGCCGGCTTTAATGTCTTCGATTAATTCGGCAGTGCTATTAAGTTCTAATGGCATTTTTCACCTATTATAATATTGCAGCATTTTGTCTGCATATCGTGCCATGGTATCGATTTCAAAATTGACCTGGTGGTTAACTTGAATCGAATCCAGATTGGTGGCTTCGAGGGTATGGGGGATGAGGTTAACGGTAAATTGATCACCGTTTACTTCGTTAACGGTTAAGCTTACACCATTCAGTGTAATCGAGCCTTTTGGCACCACAAAACGTTCAAATCCCGGGGGTAATTGAAAAGTAAACACTTCGCTGCGGGCTTCAGATTCTCGCTTAACACAGGTGGCCAGGCCATCCACATGACCGCTGACCAAATGTCCACCCAAAGGCGTTTGTAAGGTCAGGGCCGGTTCAATATTGACCGCAGTGCCCGGTTGCCAGGCCTTGACCGATGTTTTACGCACGGTTTCCATGGATACATCCACCGCCACCACATCGTCGCGACGATCCACCACGGTTAAACACACCCCATCCATGGCTATGGAATCTCCGATTTGAATGCGTTCATAATCGGCCAATGCGGTATTAATGTGAAACCGTAGGTCGCCCTGGTCTTGGCTGTTGTGCTCGATGACTTCACCGATGCTTTGTATAATTCCGGTAAACATATTATTTTAAGGACGCACGAAGGCGCCAGTCTTGGCCAAAAGCCTGCATTGAGATTGTGACGATATGGAGTCTGTTGGCCATTTTATCAATATGAAAATTCAATAAAGGTCGTCCTGAAGCACCCATCAGCACCGGTGCGGTATAAATCACCAGTTCATCCACCAATTTAGCTTCAACAAAAGCCCCCGATAAAGTCGCTCCGGCTTCCACCAGCACCTCATTGATGCCCAGCTCGCCCAGATAATGTAACACCGCGGCTAAGTCCACACGTTGATTTGTTCCCGGCATGGATTGTACGGTACATCCGGTTTCGCGAAAAGCCTGTATACGTTCCTGTGACGCGTTTGCACACACCAGTAACACCGGTTGCTGCTGCAAAATTGTGGCATTAAGGGGTGTTCGTAATTGGCTGTCAATAATCACCCGCAATGGCTGTTGCTCATTAAAAAAGTGTGGTTTGCTGTAATCTTTTTCCGGTAATGCCTCAGGCCGTACGGTTAAGCGGCAATCATCCTGAATCACTGTTTCCACACCAGTGATAATGGCACCGCTGCGTGCCCGCCAATGTTGAACATCACGTCTGGCCGCTTCACCGGTAATCCAATAACTTTCACCACTGGCCATGGCTGTGCGGCCATCAAGGGATTGAGCCAATTTGCAACGCACCAAGGGTATTTTTTCACGCATACGTTTAAAAAATCCCGCATTCAAATCGTCGCCCAGTTCTGATAAAACGCCGGTGGTCACATCGATACCGGCCTCTTTAAGCTGTTGTAAACCCTGGCCACCGACCAAACCATTGGGATCGGTATTGGCCACCACCACCCGCGCCACACCGGCATCAATCAACGCCTGACTGCATGGCGGTGTTTTGCCGTGATGACAACAAGGTTCTAAGGTGACATAAGCGGTACTGCCTTTGGCCCGTTCACCGGCCTGTTGTAAAGCGTAGATTTCCGCATGGGATTCGCCCGGGCGTAAATGAAAACCTTCGCCTATAATTGAACCATCTTTGACCAAGACACAGCCGACTCGCGGATTTTCGCCGGTGGTGAACAGGCCTTGTTCAGCCAATTCAAAGGCTTTTTCCATGTATTTTAAATCTTCGCGCTTGTGATTCATGGCGTGCTTTACGATAATGTGCTGACTTGGCCGAAAGGCCGTTATTTTAACAGGAATTGGATTAAAGACCATGAATCCCACGCTTTATCGACCGATTATTGCCAACGCGTTGGCTGAAGACATTCACCATCAAGACATCACCGGTGAAGGCATCTTTACTCAACAGGATCAATGCCATGCGAAATTAATCGCGAAGGAAAATGGCATCGCCGCCGGTTTGGCGGTCTTTAAGGAAACTTTTTTACTGCAAGATTCGTGTATTCAGGTCGAATTAAAAATAAATGACGGGGATCAGGTGACGGTTAAAGAAGTGGTGGCGATAATTTCCGGGCCCACGCAATCAGTCCTGGCCGCAGAACGGGTGGCTTTAAATTTATTGCAACGCATGAGCGGCATTGCCAGCTTAACCCGGCAATTTGTGGATTTGTGTGAAGGTAAAAGCCATATTTTAGACACCCGCAAAACCGCACCGAATTTACGTATCTTAGATAAATGGGCGGTGCGCTTGGGTGGCGGTATGAACCATCGCATGGGTTTATATGACATGGCCATGCTCAAAGAAAATCACATCAAAGCCGCCGGCGGTATTGCAGCGGCGGTGAATAAACTCCGTGATTTTCACCATGATGCGATTTTGATTGAAGTTGAAGTCACCAATTTAGACGAACTCAAACAAGCGCTGGCCTGTGATGTTTATCGCATTATGCTCGATAATATGTCCAATGACATGATGCGCGAAGCGGTGGCCCTCAGTGACGGCAAAACACCCTTAGAAGCCTCAGGCAACGTGAATTTAGACACAGTCGCCGGGATTGCCGCCACCGGTGTGGATTTTATCTCGGTGGGTGCCCTCACCCACTCGGTTAAAGCCCTCGATTTCAGCTTATTGGTGGTTTAAATGTCTGCCCAACAAACACACATAGCGCAACTGCGTATTTGCCTGGCGCAAATTAATACCACGGCCGGTGATATCAGCGGTAACCAACAACATATTATCAGCGCCGTTGAACAAGCACAAAAAGACCGTGCCGATTTGATTGTCTTTCCGGAATTAACCATCAGTGGTTACGGTTGTGGCGATTGGCTGTTGCATGATTATTTTATTGAGGATTGTCTCAGCGCAGTTAATGAAATCGTACCCAAATGCTCAGATCTTGTGGCCGTTATCGGCCTGCCACGCACAGCGCCGGTGGGAGAGGATGGCCAGCCGCGTTGCTATAACAGTGCCGCGGTTATTCAGAACGGCCAATTACTGGGTTTTTATGATAAACAAGCCCTGCCCAATTACCTGATATTCGATGAAGTGCGGCATTTTGTCGTCGGCCAAGGCGATGGTGTATTTTCACTCACCATTAACAACCAAGACATCGCCCTCGGTGTCAGTATTTGTGAAGACCTGTGGCATGAGGCCCGGGCGGTTAAACAACAAGCCGAAATGGGCGCTGATTTATTGATTAATTTAGGTGCTTCACCCTATGCCCTGGGCAAACCCGAACGCCGCCATCAGCAATTTGCACAAACAGCCCGGGAACTGAATAAACCGCTGGTTTATGTTAACGCCATTGGCGGCCAGGATGAATTGGTGTTTGACGGTCACAGCGGTCTGGTGCATGGTGATAACAGTGAACAATTACCGGGCTTTCAGGAAGCCATCAAAAGCCATACATTAAATCAACTGGCAGGCCGAAGTGTTGACAAAAATCCTTTGGCGGATTTATATGCCGCCTTGCGATTGTCACTCAAAGATTATGTCCATAAAAATGGTTTTAACGAGGTCATCTTGGGTTTATCCGGCGGCATTGATTCGGCACTGGTGGCCACTTTAGCGGCCGATGCTTTGGGTGCGGATAAAGTCTATACCCTGCTCTTACCATCAAAATATTCTTCGGATCATTCTGTGGATGATGCCCAACAATTAGCCAACAACCTCGGCATTCAATCTGAGATTGTGCCAATAAAAACAGCCCATGATGTCTTTGAAAAACAGTTAACACCACACTTTAAAGACTACCACCACGGTCTGACCGATGAAAATCTGCAGGCCAGAATCCGTGGTCTGTTGTTGATGGCTTTTTCCAATAACCACAATAAACTGGTGCTCGCCACCAGTAATAAAAGTGAGTCTGCAGTCGGTTACAGCACCTTATACGGCGATATGGTTGGTGGCTTTGCGCCGATTATTGATGTCTATAAAACCGACGTGTATGCCTTGTGCCGATATCGCAATCAGCAAAACCCTGTGATCCCGGAAAATATAATCAGCAAGCCACCCTCGGCGGAACTGCGACCGGATCAAAAAGACAGCGACAGCCTACCCGATTACGATGTCCTCGATACCATCTTAACTGCCTACATCGAGCAGCGACAATCGCCGCAAGCCATAGCCACTATTTTAGAAATCGATCAGGCCGTGGTTAAAGACGTTATTAACAAGGTCAATCGGGCTGAATACAAACGTCGGCAGGGTGCCATCGGCTCATCGGTCAGTGGCATGAAATTGGGCGCAGACCGTAGAATGCCGCTCACCTTTAACTATAAAAAGCCGACAGCATGAATAACAATCAAGCCATCACCTGGGTATTCGGCCTGACCGCCGACCCCATCCATCGCGGCCACGAACAGGTTGTAAAAAATACACTGGCTAAGTCTCAAGAACTCGGTTTAAAAACGTCCGAATTTATCCTTGTTCCAACTTACCAACCCAATTTGATCGCCGATAAATCATCTCCCATTGCCACATTTGAACAGCGCTTTGAAATGTGTAAGTTAGTGGCCAAAGAGTTAAGCCAAGAATTGGAAACAGATATCACCGTCAACGATATTGAGCAAAAAATCCATAACAGGCAACCCAGTTACACCTACGACACCCTGGATGCCTTAGCCAAAGATCACGATAACTTAATCCTGATAATCAGCAGCGACCATGCCCACGGCCACGCCCCAAAATTCCGCCAATGGCACCGCTGGGATGAATTGATTAACCGCTTCGGCCTGATAATCCACGAACGCCCCGGTTACCCTTTGAACGACTGCTTCGTCAGCTACCTCAAAGAACTTAATCCCAACGTTTACGTTGCCAAAAACCAAGCCAACATCGACATCTCATCCTTAAGATTAAGAAACGCCTACGCCTACGGTGCAGAAGTCTCAGAAGCGCATATTAATCCGGCGGTGGATGGTTATATTAAGCGGTTTGGGTTGTACAGTTAAACGACTTAGACAATGTCAAGAACTGCGACATCGATTTGCATGGATGCAAGGAATGCAGAGATTGTCTGATCACCAACAATAGGGCCCTTAAGGCAACGGCAGGACAGCCGTTTTACCATGCGCAGCAAGCCCGAAGGGCTGATGACATGAATGTCATAAAGTACAACAACTGCCTCATGCCCCGACACGGAGATCCAATCGCTATCGAGTCCAATCTATCGCGATACACCTAAATCCTTGTAGGCGAGTATGCGAAGCATACAAAAGCAAAGCTTTTAATTATTAAAGGTGATAATCATTACTTTATTCAGAATTTTTTAAAGCAAAACTTTTAAATTCTGTTGCTTTTCTTCAAGTAGCTTACTAAAGGCTTCTGTATCAATATCTCTTTTTATGTATTGCTCAAGACTGAGAGTCACAAACGTTAAAATATGTGGAGGCGTATTTATCTTAGGTGACCAGGTTTGACCATACATTTGACCATATTGATTGCCATTAACATAAAACTGATGAATCTCACCAACATTTGCAGAAGAGCACTTATTGTAAACAGAATATTTTGTTTTAATGAGAACCTGTTCGAATATGGCACTTAAGTTATTAACCAAATCGACCTTAATTGGTCGATAAATGGTATCAATGTCGCTTAATTTTGCTTTTGATAAATCCTCAGCTTTGGAAAAAGTTAATGCTGCCCGAAAATGTCCTTTTTCATCATCTAAAATAGTAATTATTTTCGCTTGGCTAAATGATGGATAAACAATGGTTTCTAAAACCACTGACTCATTATCGGACATAATTCGCTTTTTACCAAGCACCTCAGCAGACATGAAATAATTTCCATAGCTATTATCTACAGGCCAAAGATGTTGAGACTCTTCTTTACACCTTATTTGTTCATCACCTGAATCCTGAGCAATCGCATTAAATGCAGGTAAAGCAAATACCATAATTAACCAAAACAAGCATCCTTTTAATGTTTTAAAAGCAGTGTTATCAGTGAGAATGAATTGTTTGGTTTTATTTAACTTCAAATTTTTAAACATAAAATCAATGTATATTAAGGATCAATCTTTTATTATAACTTTGAAACTGCCATTCAAAATAAAGAATATTCCATAAATATAATTTCATTTTAAATCGAAATTAATTGGTGTTTTAAATACTACGGTCACTCAACATATACCGACGCAAAAGCCGCTCGCTACTCATTACATAAACGATATACACTTTCTCACCTTGAACGCGATAAAAAATAAGACAAGGTTTAACGACAAGTTCTCGGTAACGGGTGTTTGCAGTGAGTTCAGCCGGTTTTTTACCGGAATCAGGGAATTGGGCCAAGCGCTTGACCTTGGAAAATACTTTTTGAACTAAATGTTGTGCCGCAGTGGGTTTATCAAGTGCAATATACTCAGCTATTTCATCTAAGTCGATTAAAGCCGATTCCGTCCAAATTATTTCAGCCATTTCGCCATTTTTTCAGACGCTTGACTGTGTGAATACGTGCGCCCTTCTTCAATGGCCGCTTCACCACGGGCAATGCCTTCTATAATAGCCATACGCTTTTGCAGCATGTCATAATGTTCGACATCAACAAGATACGCAGACGGTCGACCATGCTCAGTTATCAGTATAGGCTCTTTAGATTCACGCAAATCAGTTAATATTTTTGTGGCCTGATGCTTCAATATTGTGGCAAGTTCTGTTTTCATACAGTTATTATACTATCACTTTCATGAATACAAGCATCTCTCGATAGTTATCAATGGATTAATGAATAAGGTTGAACTAAGCTAAATCACCCCTCATCCCGCACAACCCTATAATAATAACCTTTAATCAATGCTTCAATCTGAGGCAGGTCTTCTTTTTTAAAGGCATATAAGTAAAAATCCTGATACCAGCGATCATCTTTCCAATGATAAATACCATCGGCATTGTCGCCAACTTGGTAATGTGAGATCAGTTGTTGTGCTTTTAATTCTATAACCAGTTCCACATTCATTTCGCCACGTGTTCGGATTTGGATTTTCACATCACCGCGGATCGGTTTATTTGCCATCGCGATGTGTTCGGCGGTTTCTTTTGAAACTTGTTCCGTGATGATATTTATATCAGCTAAGGTGTTTTGAAATGATTCTAACTGTTCAACATCTAGCCAAACCACCTGCGGTGCCGTCACCTGCAAATCAAAAACAAAATCACGCGCTGCTAACCAGGAATCAAAAACAGCATAATCTTTCAAAGCCATCATCACAGGAATAAAAGCAAACTTTTCTGATAAAGGTTTTATCGTTAGAGGAATTTTAGGTGATTGAGTGGTCATGGTTTTAATATGAATTAATTTATTAAAATCTCAACATCATAATATAGCTTAATAAGCTCAGTAAAAATTTGCTTTAATTTTCATCGCCACCAAACCCTTCTAATTTTTTATAAACATACAACGAATACAGTATCGGTACGATTGCCATAATACCGATAAGAACTAAGATGAGGCCGGTGGAAGCGCCTGTGAACGCGGCAATCATGATGACTAAGCCTGAGAGGATGAAGACCCAGGCACCGAGTCGGTGGGTTTTATACCAAACTTTGTCGCTGGCAAGAGTCCAAGGGGTGCGGATACCGAGAAAGAAGTTTTTTGGGACTTTGCTTAAGAAATTACCAATAATCATCATCAAAGCACCGGTGCCAGCCAAAATCCAGGCAGTGATATCAAGGGGTTTGCCTAATGCCACATGAAACATCAGCAGCATAATGCCAAGCAGGAACATGGCTGTTAATAGAGTAATGATGTAATAAACCCGAAGTGCGGAATCCAGCCGAAATCCTTTGGGGGAGATTTTTGGTAACAATAATAACAACAGAGTTGTGGCAGTGCTAATTGACGGTAACATGTATACGCCCCATGGCTTACTGGTGTAATCATCGATTTGTCCATCGATGTTCCAATGAGTGGGTATCATTTCAGGTAGTTTTGAATAGTAAAAGAATGCTGTTAACCAGGTGACAATCAAAACCACCACCACAGATATAATTAAATTTTTCTCTCGCATTTTATTCTCCCGACTGTCCGGTTAAGTTTTTAAACATAATGAGTAATTGTTCCAGCACACTCGTGTTTAAGGTGTAAATTCGTTTTTGCCCTGCCCGTCTAACCCGCACTAAATCTGCTTGTTTTAAAATGGTTAAGTGGTGCGATAATGTGGCGCCGCTGATATCGAGTTTATCGTTAATTTCTGCCACCGATTGTTCGCCGGTTTTCAGGATTTCGAGTATCCGCCTTCTTTGCACATCGGCAATGGCTTGGAACAGTGTTTGTTTGTTATCTTCTTTCATGTAAAGATTTTTTAAAGATTTATATTTAGATTATCATCGAAATATCTATTTAGCAAGAAAATTTATGTTTTTTGATAGGAATTTAAGTTACGAATTTGATCAATATGTGCACAGTACTTTTTGAAAACCCTGCTTTGTATTACGATGATTCAAACGGCGTTGTGAATCATAAGGTTCATAGAGTATTGCGCTATAAAACAGGGACACCAACATTAGGGCACCTTAGGGCAGCCATGCGGTTAGAGTGTTATACAATGTGATTTTGATTCTGAATTAAGCTTTCCTGCATGACAGTTGAGCTTGATATTGGTTATAATAAATTAACTAATAAATATTATTTGAGGTCAATATGTCAGAACCGATTAAAAATAAAGCCCCGTCCCGATTTACCATGCAAAGTTATCAGGATTTGTATCAGCAAAGCATCACCAATAATGAAGCGTTTTGGCGACAGCAGGGGCAGATTTTGGATTGGTTTAAGCCTTATTCTGAGGTTAAGGATGTGTCTTTCGATCAGGATGACTTGCATATTCGCTGGTATGGCGATGGTGAGCTGAATGTGTCTTATAACTGCATTGACCGGCATTTACCGGAAAAAGCGGATAAGACGGCGATTATTTGGGAAGGCGATGACCCGAAAAAAAGCCGGCATATCAGTTTTGCTGATTTACATGATGAAGTCTGTCGATTTGCCAATGTTTTGAAAAAAATTGGCGTTCAAAAAGGCGACCGGGTGACCCTGTATATGCCGATGATTCCGGAAGCGGCCTATGCCATGCTGGCGTGCACACGAATTGGTGCTGTTCATTCGGTGGTGTTCGGCGGTTTTTCGGCGGATGCCCTGGCCGATCGCATTATTAATTGTGAATCACAGTTTGTAATTACGGCGGATTATTCGCGGCGCGGCGGCAAAAAAATTCCCCTCAAAAGTAATGTGGATAAAGCCTGCGCAAAAACCGGTGTGATGGATTATTTAACTGATGTTCTGGTAATTCAGACCGATGATGAAGCGGTTAAACTACAAAACCATAATCACTGGTACCATGAACTGGCCAAGGACGTCAGTGATGAATGTCAGCCGGTGGCTATGAATGCCGAAGATCCCTTGTTTATTCTTTATACCTCCGGTTCCACCGGTTCGCCCAAAGGCGTTTTACACACCACCGGCGGGTATTTGGTGTATTGCGCTTTGACCCACAAAGAAGTATTTGGGGTGCACAATAATGACATTTACTGGTGTACCGCCGACATCGGCTGGGTCACCGGTCACAGTTATGTGGTGTATGGTCCCCTGGCCAATGCGTGCACCACGATGATGTTTGAAGGCGTGCCGAGTTATCCGGATTACAGCCGCTTTTGGCAGATTGTCGATAAGCACCACGTGGATATTATTTATACCGCGCCCACCGCCATTCGGGCTTTAATGAAACAAGGCGATGAGTTTCTTAAAAACACTTCGCGTAAATCGTTGCGGGTCTTAGGTTCTGTGGGCGAGCCGATTAATGTCGAAGCTTGGGAATGGTATTATGAGATGGTCGGTGACAAGCGCTGTCCGGTGATTGATACCTGGTGGCAAACCGAAACCGGGGGCATTATGATTTCGCCAATGGCCGGTGTGACACCGTTAAAACCGGGCAAAGCTTCCCTGCCCTTTTTTGGGATTCAACCGGCTCTAATGGACGCAGACGGTCAAGAATTATCCGGTCAGAATGAAGGTCAATTGGTGATTAAGGACAGTTGGCCCGGACAAATGCGCACAGTTTATGGTGATCACGAGCGTTTTTACCAAACCTATTTTTCCATGTTTAAAGGTGTTTACACCTCCGGTGACGGTGCCCGTCGTGATGAAGACGGCTTTTATCGCATCACCGGTCGGGTCGATGATGTCATTAATGTCTCGGGACACCGTATGGGTACGGCCGAAGTGGAAAGTGCCATTTGTGAGCATGACCAGGTGGTGGAAGCCGCGGTGGTCGGCTATCCCCATGACATCACAGGCCAGGGTATTTATGTCTATGCCATTTTAAATAATGATGACGATGCCGGTGATGAACTGGCGGCAGAGTTAAAGCAATGGGTGCGCAAAGAAATCGGCCCCATTGCCACCCCGGACCTGATTCAATTCACCCCCAGCCTGCCGAAAACCCGCTCCGGTAAAATCATGCGCCGCATTCTCCGGAAAATCGCCGCCAATGAGATCGATACCCTCGGCGATACCACCACCTTGGCTGAACCCGATGTGGTCGATCAGCTGATTGAGAAGCGGTTGAATCGGTAGGGTTTAAACATTAGAAAAGCTTCGCTTTTGTAGGCTTTGCCTACTGGGTATCCGGGTCAAGCCCGAATACGTCGCGTATTTGGGGCTGATTTAAATTTTAAATTGCGACTTCCTCGGACTTGATCCGGGGATCCAATTTGCGATAGCAAATAAAAGCTTTGTTTTTTTCATTGCACTATAGAGTCATGCCTAAAATGAATTATTCTAATAGTTCACAGACAGCAGTATATACTAAATCAACCCGTGGTGCATTTGGGAGAAAAAACAAATACTGTCATATCGACCGAGCGGAGCGAGTGGAGATATCTCCCAACGGTAGAAATTTGTCGCAAAATTGAGGAGATTCCTCCATGCGCTTCGCTTAGTCGGAATGACATACCTTTTTTTGGAGGTAAAACCATCTTTATTTTCCAAAAATCACTCCAAATCCACCACGGGTTCAATCAATATTTTAGATTTCATTTAACTTCTCTTTGGACTTTTTCAATTTGTAAGATATCTTTACAAGTTGTTTAATGGGTAAACTGCTTAGCTTAGTGTTATCACTCAAACCCATCGGCAAAAATCAGGTCGATGGTTTCGTAGGCGCCGATGTCGAGGATGCCGTCGTTGAGTCGGGGTTGAGCTTGTTGGTGTTTTTGGTATTCGAATTGGGGTGAGTGGGTGCTTAGGTTTGTGGGGATGGCCATGCCCTGGTTGATGCTGGCGGCGTTGATATTGAGGCGGTAGTTCTGGCTGTTGAGGTCGATAAAATCCGGGGTGCTGCCGGTGATTTGATTGCCAAGATTATTGACCACGCCATTGGGGCTGCAATGGCAGTCGCTGTAATTGGTTTTAAGCCAATTGTGCTGATAGTTCAAAGTGCCGTTACCGGCCATCAGTGCCAGGGTATGCCCGGAGGCAGTACCGTAATAGATGTTATTAAAGACTTCGGTGCTTTCATCGTTGGTGGATAATCGCACCAAGGTGGTGTTGCCGCTGCGTTGCGAGATGAAGGTGTTGTTGTATAGATGAAGCGTGCCTTTACGGTAATCGGCCAGTGTGCCGCTGTCACCGCCGTAATGTATCATTTGCGAATTGCCGTCGTTGTCCGGTTCAATCAGAATATTGCCATAGACATGGGTTTCGTTGTAACTTGGGTGATTGACCAAAACGCTTGAATCTTCGGCATCGACAAGGTCCAACTGGCGATTACCGCCTTCAATCCAGTTATAGGCCACCACCAAACCGGCGGAACGGTCTTTCAGGTTATTGCCCCCGGCCCCGGCTTTTAACGGCCCAAAACGATTAAACTGATAGGTGATGTCGATGGCGGCGGTGTAAGTGTTGTGCTCATAAATACGACCGACCACACCGTTACCGTAAATATGGTTTTTCTCAATCAAGATGTTCTCGGTCTGACCGTTAAAAGCACCGATAAACAAGCCGTTTCCGGAGTTACTGAGGCTGCAGTTGCGAATGGTTAAATGCGCGGCTTTTTCGACATAGATGGCGGCGGCATTGTTGCTGTAGGTTTCGGTTTGGCCTTCATCATTGGTGAATTGATAATCCGGATGGCCGGAACGGATGTCTAAATTCTCAATGATAATGTGCTGTGGTAAGCCATCACTCGGCACATTCGAGCCACCAATTTTAATCACGCCACGGAGTTCATTCCAGAAGTTCAGACCGGCCACCGTCACGGCATTCTCACCATCAATCACCGGCTGTTGACCATTTGGCCCATTAACGCCAATAATCGATATGGGGTTCTGTGCCGTACCCTGGACATTAATCACCCATTTTTCCCGATAAGGTGTTGATCGCCAGTGAATATAAACCCGATCGCCGGCTTGTAAAGTGGTCCAATCGACATCGGCAATGGCCGATAAGGGCTGGCCCGGGCCAATGTGGTAGTCGGCAGCCTTAACTGAACAGCCAATCAGCAAAAAGGCAATAAAGGTGTACGTTTTGCGTTTCATAGTATGATTATAATCCCACAAAACCACATTATTGAGAATGGACTCACAAAAAGCATGGTTTATGGCCAGATGACAAGATTTCGCTTAGTCTGGATAGAACCTCAGCCATTCCGTCATTCTCGTGCTCCGACACGAGAATCTCATAACTATTACGCCATACAAAAAAACAATGTTATTTGCACAGATTTTAAGTGTTACTCATTGTTTAATCATACTCTTAACTTACTGAGATCCTCGGATCTTCGTCCGAGGATGACGTGATGCTTGATATACAGAATTCCTTACATCGCCACCTCGAAATTCAGGCTGGCTTGTTGGGCACTTTGGTCGATAACGCGCAATTGATAGTGGCCGGGGGTGAGTTGATCGAGTTGTACGGTGCTTTGTGAATTGTTAATCAGCCGGTCGTTGAGAAACCAGTAATGCCGGCCGGTGGAGCCGGCGACGGTGAGTTCGATGCTGGGCAGTTGCCGGCTACCGGCTTCGGGATAGAGGGTGGCATCGGGATGGATGCCAACGATTTCTAAGCGGTTTTGGTTGTGCCACAGGCGGCAGTCCTCAGCAAAATCCGGTAATAACTGATCACGGTGCCAGCGTGGTGGTAACCAGGGTTCCAGTACCACCGGCCAAACGGTGATTTGTTGTTGCCGGGCTTTACCGCTAGAGCATTGCGGTGTGACGCGTTCGCCTTGGTTATTGAGTAATACCGTTAAGCGGGGTTTTTGAAGTTGATTCATCAATCCGTCATGGCGGGTTGGCGGCGTCATGTTATTCAGAGTATAGGCCTGTTTCTTACGGTGGCAATCGGCCGGATTTTGTAAATTTATGGCCGTACCCAAGGGCCAGCAAATGGTGGTTAATTGGACACTGGCCGGTGCCGGGTACATGTCAGCATTTTTAGGAAGCATGCCGTGGACTTGTCGCAGTAAAGGCACCGCAGCTAAGCGTCCGGTGTTGTCGCTGACAAAAGCGCCATCGGGCCGCCCCACCCAGACACCGATGGTATAAGCGGTATTAACGCCAACGGCCCAGGCGTCGCGGCCACCATAGCTGGTCCCGGTTTTAAAAGCCAAATCCCGGTTACCGGTTAAATCATCGTGATAGAGTCTTTTTTCAAGCTGCCCCTGCGACAGGATGTCTTGCACAATCCAGGCAGATCCGGCACTTAATAAAGGCCGTTCTATCAGCTTTTGTTCCGGTACGTAGCGTAGAAATCCTGCCTGTCCGTTGCGCCCCAAAGCACTGAATACTTGCATTAATTCCGCCATATTAACCCCGCCGCCACCTAAAGCCATGGACAGATTGGGTTGTGCCCGGTTTGGCAGTTGCAGGTTTAAACCGGCGTTATGCATGGCAGCATAAAATGGTTCAGGACCGATGGCATCGAGTAATTGTACCGCGGGCATATTTAAGGATCGCAACAAAGCTTCTGAAGCACTGACCGGTCCGCTGAAATGCTCAGAAAAGTTATGGGGTCGATAGCCGTCAAAAGACATCGGTACATCCAACAGCAAAGATTGCGAATGAATTAAGCCCTGATCAAGCGCCAGTCCGTAAATAAAAGGTTTTAAGGTGGAGCCCGGTGAGCGCACCGCTTGGATCATGTCCACCTGCCCTGCGCGGCTGTCACTGAAAAAATCTGCACTACCAAGGTATGCGGTCACAGCCATGGTTTGATTATCCACCACCATCACCGCCACTGACATGGCTTCACCACTGTTTTCGGCGTATTCTTTTGCCAGCCATTCCAGTTCGGTTTGTAAATCACGGTCGATGGTGGTTTGAATGAGGGAACGATCGGGGTATTGCCCGCGCAAATCACGCGCCAATAAAGCGGCTGTCATGGGCTGGGTTTTGTATTGTGCATAGACCGGTTCATGCCGGGCTTCCTGAACGGTTTGTTGTGACCAGACTTTATAATCGGCCAGCCGGTTTAGGACCTTATCGCGGGCCTGTTGCGCGCGTTCCGGATAACGATCAGGCCGATACAAACTTGGTGCCTGCGGCATCACCGCCAACAGTGCGGCTTCAGCATGCGTTAGTTGAATGGCCGATTTACCTAAATAAGCATGGGTGGCAGCTTCCACACCTTCTAAGGGGCCGCCAAAGGGTGCATAATTGAGGTAAAAATTGAGTATGTCTGTTTTACTGTAATGCCATTCCAGTTGTAAAGCACGAAACATTTGCCCGACTTTTCCGCGCAGCGTTTTGTCATGATTCTGCATAATTCTGGCCACTTGCATGGTCAAGGTCGATGCACCGGAGATATATCGCCCTGCCCGCAGTCGCTGCCAGGCGGCACGCACAATGGAGAATGGATTAACACCAAAATGCTGATAAAAATAGCGGTCTTCGTAGTTGATTAAGGCTTCAATGTACAAAGGCGAGACCTGATCCACTGTGGTTGGGTAACGCCAGACGCCATTGTCATCGGCAAAAGCGCGCAACGGTAAGCCATCTTTATCCACCACCACCTGGGCAAAATGCCGTTGCTCAAAGGATTCCACCGGCAACGGCCATATGCGATCCAGAATTAAAAAAGTGAGCCAGGTGGCGACACAACATAATAACAGCAACCACAGCGGTTTTTTTAGCCGCTGTCGTAAGCTGATCGGATGCTTTGTGGCCATACTTTATCGGACTTTAATGGTTAGCTGCGCATCGGTGTCTGATAAGCCCCGAATGTCAGGTCGGTACATGTCTTCCACCAAAGTCTGGGGCACGGTGTAAGTACCCGGTGTCACTGCCCGCACCAAATAAACCAAATGCGTCGCTTCATAAGACGACAAGGTAAAGGCTGCTACGTAACGGTCATCCCGGTATTCTTCATGCTTTAAACGGTTGTTTTCATTCCATTGTTTCGGCGTTTTACCATCAATTTGAATGTCATCCAGACTCATGGCGTGATCAAGCGCCTGATTTTCAGGTTCAAAGCCTGCCGGCAGCAAGTCCACCAATAAGGCATCAGGCAAATAACCAATCGATTTATCGAGGCTGGCACTGATTTTAACAATCACCAAGTCTCCGCTACTGACTGTTGATAAATCCAACACTTTACCCGACAAGTCATAATACTGTTTATCGACGCTCACACCTTCCGTTAACGCCATGGGCTTATTCGGGTAGCCCTGATAAATCCAATCAACATACAAAGCTTCATCACCGGTATTTTCAATCTTAATATCGGTTTTGGCATCGTCCCCGACATATACATTGACCAGATCCTGCTGACGCTGAATGGCGGTGGTTTCACCGGCGTTGGTCAAATTAATCTGCCAGTTACCGTCAGATTGTTGTGCCAGGGATTTTGCCGTTCTAAATAACATGCCACGCTCTTGGGTTGAGAGCCAGCGGCGTTTTGTGAGTTCAGATTTGATCTCAGGTAGCATGGACAACACCGATTGCGGTAATTGATTTAACAGTGGACTTTCTAAGCCTAAACGTACCACGGCGGTATAATCGCGGATTTTTGAGCCATAGTTACCGTAGTAGGCATGGCGGTCAGTCTGCCATTGGAGGTCCATCACCTTTTGCCAGGCTTCGGTGGCGCGTTGTTGATCGCCCATCAGTTCCAGGGCCCGGGCACTGTGTGCTAAAGGCAAGGGGCTGTTGATGTCTTTTGGAATACTGTCATAAACCCGGCGCACATCGCCGATACTGAGTTGTTGACTTTGTGCCAATACATAGGCGGCATAGGCTTTCACCGAAACCCGAAATACATCCTGGTTACTCAAATAGCGGCTGAGATCTGACTGCAGACGAAATTGGCTTTGCACATAATAACGCAGGCGTTCAGTGGCTTTATTCAAAGCATGAGTCGGCACGGAATAACCTTGGTTTTGAGCGGTCAACAGAAAGTCCGTAGCAAACACGGTTAACCAATTGGCTTCGTGGCTGTCATTAGACCAATAACCAAAACTGCCATTGGATTTTTGCATACTAAGAATACGGCCAATGGCAGTTTCGATGTGTTTATGCCGGTTACTGAATAGGTCTATATTGCTTTGTTTGGCATACACCGAAAAATCCTCTTTATCGGCCAATATGAGTGGCCATGCACGGCTGGTGGTTTGTTCCAGGCAACCATAAGGG
The DNA here is from genome assembly GCF_026410405.1 of Marinicella gelatinilytica. Lineage (GTDB taxonomy): Bacteria > Pseudomonadota > Gammaproteobacteria > Xanthomonadales > Marinicellaceae > Marinicella > Marinicella gelatinilytica. Next base: position 208,051 of record NZ_JAPMLN010000001.1, read on the forward strand.
TATTGTAACAATTCAGCCAATTGTTGCTCTTCGGCCAGGATGATTTGATCAGAAATTGTTAACACCGATTTCAAACCATCAGATTCAAAATGATTATGCCAATCCTTTTTGTTGGACACTGTTGCACCGGCCTGGACAATCAGACTATGCTGTTGGGTGATGGCCGGACGCGCCGCACGCAGTCCCAAAGCCCATTGGCGATCCATACGAAAGTCACTGTTACTGGCATCAGCCTGAATCGTGAGGTGGCCTTGACCCTGATGATTGGTGGCTTTAATCGGCAATTCGATGCGTTGTTTTTCATCGGCTGTTAATGACAATGTTAAGTCTTTATGTTCGCCGCCAAGGGCTTGATCGGCTTTGATACTGAGTTTGATTTCGGTGTCTTTGTTTTCGGTGTTATGGACTTCAATAACGGCGGTTGACTGATCGCCTTTAGCCATAAAGCGCGGCAAGGAGGCTTCAATCACCACCGGCGCAGCGACTTTCACGGTGCTGTCAGTGCTGCCGATTTGGTGGTTATTAAAAGCCACTGCCATCAGGCGCAACTCGCCATTAAAATAAGGCAGTTTAAAGTTTATCTCCGCTTCACCCTGTGCGTTCAGCGGCACTTTCTCACTGAGTAAAGAGACGATTTGAACTTCAGACTTGGGTTTGTCGCCACCACGGCTGATGTCGGCGTCACCACCAAACTTTTGCACCGCTTTCTTGGCATCAATCAGTGCAATTAAACGGCCATACATGTCATGAATCGCCGGCGAATATTGTCGTGGATTAAAAAACCAGGCAAACGGATCCGGGGTTTTGAACTGACTGACATTCAAGACACCGGTGTCCACCGCAGCCAGCGTCACAAAGCTTTGTTGTTGTGTGTTAGCGTTAAGATTATTGACTTTAAGCTGAACTGTGAAATGTTGATCAGGTAAGACTTTGGGCTGATGGTTGAGCTCGATTGCGAGTTTTTGGTCTTGTTTATCCAGCGGCACATGAATAATTCCCAAAGCCCGTTGCGGTAGGTGTTTACGTTTCGGTTGCCCGGCTTTAATGACCGTAACCACAGCGTAAATGTCCTGACGGTGCCAGTTTTGGTCAATGGGTATCTTTATTTCAGTGCTTGCTTGATCTAAGGTCTGCACCTGATGCCACAGCAATTCATCTGATTCCACGGTAATCAATGCGGTTCCGGCAAACGGCGCTTGAACACTTAAGGTGGCACTTTCACCGGGCGTCACCGCATGATGCTGCCAATTGAGCTTCACCTGATCAGGTTTTTCAGCTTGTAAATTATTCGGATCATACCAGCGCCAACCGGCAAAAAAGCGGTAAGAACTGAGGATATTTTGTTGTTCATCCCGCACTTCTAATCGGTACTGGCCGTATTGCAAAGGCAACTGGATTTGTACCGCCTGGGCGGCGGTTAAGGGCTGTATGGCACTGTAAACGGTTTGTTCCTCATCACGATTACGATAGGCCCAGCCATCATCACCCCAATGCCAATAGCGCTGGCTGTTTTCCTGAACCAGAACCACCTGGGCATCAGCCATATCAATTTGCTCGCCGGCTTGATTAACCGCTATTAATTCAAAGCCATTGGCGGTATTGGGGTCGGCAAAGCGGCTGTCCCATAAAGGCTTAATGCCGACAGCACGGTCATGGGGCCAAACCTGCAAACGACTGTAACGCGACAAAGGTCGGCCACCAGCCTCATAAACATTAACATGGGCGGTGAGGTTTAAAGGAAACTGTGTGTCCTGCCATTTATTCGGTATGATTAAGGTGCCTGTCCCTGCTTCACTCAGTTGTGCTGCATCGACGGTGAAACTGTCATTATATTCCTGATAATGGTTGGCGCCAAATTGATAATCGCTGTAGTCCTCAAAAAGTTTTTGCGCTGTGGATAATGTCACGGTGGCATCAAAGCGATTGCCGGCGGCCGGTGCGCCGTATAGATAGTCTGCCAGGATACTAATTTTGGCCGGTGCGTCCGCTGCGACTTGTTTGTTGTCAGGTTTCAGGGTCATAGTCAAACGTTCAGGCAAAAAGTCCTGCACCGAAAAGTCATACTGAAAACGGCGTTTATCCGATAAATGCACCACAAATTGCCATTGTCCGGTCATGGCATTGTCCGGTAACTCGAATGTTGTGCTGTAAAAGCCCTGCGCATCACCGGCCCAGTTAAAGTGCCGAATCACACGGTTATCCGGGCGCTTGACATCAACAGTCAGCGGTAAAGCACGTTCAAAGCGACCGTCATCATTGCGCAACAAGCCATTAATATGCACCGTTTCTCCCGGACGGTATAAATCTCGGGGCGCGTACAAGAACAATTCCTGGGGCTGATAATGGCGACCACTGATCGGGTATTCGCTTATGTCGAGTTTCGGTTCATTGAGCCTGAGAATTTGGATTTGCTTATCTTTTTCAGCGACGATAAATTGGGCTTTTTTACGCCCTGAAGTGGGTAATTGAGCAAAACCACTGGCATCAGTAAGCGCTTCGGCCTGGATAGTGCCTTTGTCATTGTAAACCGTTAGCTTGACATTTTGATAAGCAGTTGCGTTGGGCAGTTGTTGCACAAATAAGGCCATCGATTCGCTATATTGACGGCTGTGTAATGCGATGTCGGTTTGGATAAACCAGCTGCTGGCATAATCATAATCGTAGTTTTCGGCGCCCATCATGGTGACAAAATAAACCCCGGCCTGGGTGATTTCATCTATGCCATTCATCGGTAATTGATGTTGTTCTGTTTTATTGGCGGTGCTGTCTAAATCAAATTGTGCGGTATAAACTAAATCAGCCATTTTGGCTAAATCACGCAGCTGATAGGTGCTGGTTTTGTGTGGATTTTGCAGAAACTGATGCAGTTGATTGCTGTGGATACGCCAGAATTTCAAATCTACGGCATTCACATTGACCGCTTCAATCGGCAGCGTCTTATCGCTGGAAAGCATGGTGTAGCCTTGCGATACAAATCGTACCGATTGCTGGGGCGGTTGTGTTTTTAGGGTTTTTTGGTGGTTCTGGCTCAACGTTTTACCGGATTCAGATTGCAACGATTGGCTGATCTTTATGGTATAGTCGGTATCGGTTTCAATAAAGGGGTAATATAACGCCAAACCCTGCTCATCGATTATCCAGGCAGGTTGAATCCTCTGCCCTGATTCGGTAACCTGAATCCGCTGATTAAAATCCTGTTGTCGATCCAGTGGCTGATTGACATTAATCTGCAAAGCCGCGGTGTTATCATAAATCCCTTCTGAAATATTTAAAACCTGAAATTCACCGGCATGGCTGACCACAATTTGAGCAGTTTCACTATCGGTTTCTTGGGCCGTCGTGGTCTGATCTATTGGTGATTTGGTGACTTTGTTGTCAGCTTGTTGTTGTGATTGATCATCGCTTGAATCACCACACGCAGCGAGAGTTAAAACAGCCAAAAACAGAATCCATTTGATGTGTCGCATTTGTCTACCCATTATGATTATTGGCTATTATTGTAGCCAATGAATCTGACAAGAAAATGATTATTTCGGGCAAAAAGCTGATAATCGTGAAACTAATCACATTATCCGCATGAATTGTTAATCAAACGAATCGCTAAAAATCAAATCATCACCCATTTGGCAATTTAACAAAGAATCAAGAAGAATTCAGGACAGAAGAATTCAGGACAGTCACCTCATGTAGTCATTTTCTTACAAGCCCAATCGACATTTGCTACAGATTTTATTTTTCTATTCGGCGAAAATGGCGTTTTGATAGGGAGATTATGATGACTGTCGCCAGAAAACAGCAAATTTGTGTGAATCAGACGCCTTATTACCACATCATTTCACGATGTGTCCGTCAGGCCTTTTTATTTGGTAAAGACCCCTTAACGGGAGATTCGTATGAACACCGTCGGCAATGGCTGGTTGATCGTATAAAAAAGACCGCTTCGGTCTTTGCCATTGATGTCTGTTCTTATGCCATTATGAGTAATCATTTCCATCTGGTATTACGAATTGGTGATAATGCTCAGTGGACCGATAAACAAGTCCTGATGGCTTGGTTATTTTTATACTCACTACCCATTCTTTGTCAGCGTTATTTACAAGATGATGTAAGCGATGAATTAGAACTAAAAGAAGTAAAGCAATATGTAGAGTTATACCGTGAACGGTTATGTTCTATATCTTGGTTCATGAAGACTGTCAATGAATACATTGCTCGCAAAGCTAATCAGGAGGATGAGTGCACTGGTCATTTCTGGGAAAGTAGGTTCAAGAGCCAGGCATTGCTTGATGAGCGGGCTTTGTTAACTTGTATGGCTTACGTTGATTTAAACCCGATTAGGGCCGGGTTAGCCAAATCTTTGCGTCATTCAGAGTTTACCTCGATTAAAGAACGGATTGAACACAAGAGTACGGACTTATTGGGCTTTGGTCAGGGCGATCATGACCTGCCCTTTTATCTATCAAGCTACCTTGATTTACTCGATCAAACCGGTCGCATTATTCGGGATGATAATCATGGGTTTATTTCTGTTGAAATGGCATCTGTTTTAAGTGATTTGCACCTGAATCCTGATACCTGGCTGGATGAATTAAAGGCCTTTAAATCCTTTGGTTTTTCTGCGGTGGGTACGGTTAAGCAACTTCAGGAATACTCAGCCATAACCAAGAAAAAATGGTCGGTGGGCTTACGGCTTGAGCCGGCATAGCAATAATTTTTAATCAACAAATTTTACCGTACTTCACTGTATTGAAGACATTCGGCTCGTTCTAAATAAGTTGATATTAGAATTCAAACCCACTTTTAAGTCAAAAGTCCTAGGTTCAAATCTCAAAAACAGTTAAACCCCAGCATTGAGCAATTATTACCCACGGACAATGCGTTAAAAACATTAAATTATTTGATTACTATAGTGTCTGTCTATTCTTTTATGGGATGAATAGGTGACTGTCCTGTTTTTGGTTATTGTTGGTTTTGTTGGGTGATTTTCCAGAATTGCTGTTTTGTTTTGGGGAGGATGGTTTTTAGGTGAGCGTTGATGTCAGGGCTTTTAGGGATTGGTTTATTGTTGATGTAATTCCATAAATCGACGGTGGTGAAAGTGGTTTTGTATTCTGCGCGCAGGTTTGTGTTGTGGGCGTAGCACAGGGATTCAGTGTCTGTAGTATTGGCTAAAAAGACCATATCGGTTGCTTGTTCGAGTTCACGGATAAAATCAAAATCAGCCGATTCATTGCGGTATTGAGCCAGCATATGGCGGACACACTGTTCGGCAAAATTATTAGACATTCTGAGTGTTATGGAAATTCATGTTGAAAATTTTATAACAATTTCTGAATCGGTAGCCAGCCGATAAGGGTTAGCATCATACGCTGCAAGGCGGTGCTGTTCGGGTCTTTATGGTGTTCGACAGTGTGCCCGGGGCTTTGGTATTCGAGCCAGGTTATATGGCCTGTTTCGTCAAGCTGTAATTTGTAGGCTTGGCGGTGAAGGTCTTTTTGAAAGTGTTGGTGTATATCCCGGGCCAATTGCGGGTTGTCGATGACAACGCCCATTTCGGTATTAAGGCGGGCGGAACGGGGGTCGAAATTAAAAGAACCGATAAAAACCAAATGATCATCCACAGCGAAGGTTTTGGCGTGTAAGCTGGCGCCTGATGAGCCCAAAAACCCGAGATCGGCTTTGTTTTCTTCGATGGCGTGGTTGGCTTTTAATTCATAGAGTTCGATACCGGCTTGTAATAAGGGTTTGCGGTATTTGGCGTAGCCGGCATGCACCGGTATAACATCATTGGCTTCAAAGGAATTGGTGAGTATGCGGACTTTAACGCCACGGGCAGCAAGGTTCGCAAATAAATGCACTGATTTGGCTGGAACAAAGTATGGCGTGACAATATCCACTTTGGATTCCGGTGATTCTAAAATGCTGCTTAAGCGGGTCACCATTAAGACATCTTTTCTGTTGATCCCTAAGGATTTTTTGGGATGGTCACTGATTAATTTAACGTCTGACCAGGTTGTTACAAGGTCGTGATTTGGAATGGCCTGAGCCAATTCACTGTTAATAATGGCTTGTCGATAAGTGTGGTACTGTTGCGATTGCTTAAGCGGTGTGAATGCCTGTCCCAGCAAATCTTTATTCACTTTAGTTTGGTTAATAATATGCTGGGCCGGTATGGCCAGCGTGCTGTTGTAAAAAAGATCAAAATTATCGGCAATATCCGCGGTTACTTTTCCTATGGTTAATACATCTAAATCATTGTAGTGAGGGTTTAAGCCGGTGTTGAAATATTCATCACCGATATTACGGCCGCCGATAATGGTGGCCAGGCCGTCGATGATCATGGCTTTATTGTGCATACGGTGATTGAGACGAAAGAAATCCCAGGTGAAATTAATTAACTTAAAACGCCGAAACACAAATGGGTTATAGAGCCGAATATCAATCAATTCATGTTGGCTTAACTGGTTAATAATACCATCCAAACCGCCGATGCCATTGTCATCCAACAGCAGGCGCACCCGAACACCGCGATCTGCCGCTTCTTTAATGGCCTGTAATAACCACAGTCCGGTTAAATCATGATGCCAAATGTAATACTGGGCATCGATACTGACCTCGGCCTTTTTGATCAGTAATAATCGCATGATAAACGCATCCAAACCACTGGCCAGGGGCTTAATGCCGCTTAAGTTTGGGTGTTGTTTTGCCTGGGTGTTGATATATTTTGACCATGGGCTGTGGGTTGGCGCAGCCAACGATTGGCTGTCTGACTGATGTTGGAAAGTGGGTAAGGGAAACAACTGGCGCGCCACCACCACGAATATGGCAAAAAATAACACCAACAGTATGATGTCTTTAAACGTTTTTAGGAGAATTCTTTTCATGCCGAAATGGGTTTAAGTAAATCCTGCCACTGATGTTCACTGAGTTTTAAGCCTTTACTGTCGGCTGTCAACAATTGCGAAGCCAATTCACTTTTTTTCTGCTGCATCTGGTATATTTTTTCTTCCACGGTACCGCGGCTTATGAGTTTATAGACAAACACTTGTTTATCCTGACCGATGCGATGGGCACGGTCACTGGCTTGTTGTTCGGCGGCCGGATTCCACCAGGGATCATAGTGAATCACGGTATCGGCAGCGGTCAGGTTAATACCGGCACCACCGGCTTTCAAGCTAATCAGATACACCGGAACCTCTTCAGCCTGAAAACGTTTGATGTCTTGTGTGCGTTGTTTGGCCAGGGTTTTACCGGTTAGAGAAAGATAGTCGATGCCTAATTTTTTTAATTCTTTTTCAATTAATGACAACATGCCGGTAAAGGAAGAAAAAATCAAAATACGTCTGCCCTCTTCCACTAAGTTCGCAATGGCGGTTTTCAGCCAATCAAGTTTCGCCGAGGGGGCGCTTTTATCCACGGAAGCCAACTTCACAAGACTTGGGTGACAGCACACTTGGCGCAATCTGAGTAAAGCATTACCGATCAGGATTTGATTGCCCTGATGGTCTTTAAACGCTTGCTTGATTTCATCCACCATGGTCAAGCGTATGCTTTCATAGACGTGTGCCTGGCGCTCATTCAAATCAATCATTTTCACGATTTCATTTTTATCAGGCAGCTCTTTAGCCACTTGAGACTTGGTGCGTCGCAAGATAAAGGGCGCCATGCGTTGTTGCAACTCCTGTAACCGTTCCTGATTCTGCTCTTTTTCAATGGGCCATTGATAGACCTGTTGGAATAATTTTTCACTGCCTAAGAAACCGGGCATCAAAAAATCAAACATCGACCACAGTTCACCTAAATGGTTTTCGACCGGCGTTCCGGTTAAGCATAAACGGTGTTTCGAAGGGATGGCTTTGGCGGCTTGGGCGGTTTGGGTTTTGCGGTTCTTGATGGCCTGGGCTTCATCCAGAATAAGATAGTGAACCGGTTGTTGGGTCAATCGCGTCATATCACGGTTCATTATGCCGTAACTGGTCACCACTAAATCGTAGTGTGACCAGACTTTATACAAATCATCGCGGTTATCACCACTTAATATCAACACCTTGAGGTCCGGTGTAAATCGTTCGGCTTCAGCCTGCCAGTTACCCAATAAACTGGTGGGCGCCACCAATAAGGACGGTGCTTGTGGTTTGTTGTTTTGTTTTTGGTGTAACAATAAAGCCAGGGTCTGGATGGTTTTACCCAAGCCCATATCATCTGCCAATAAACCGTGTAATTGATGTTCCTGTAAAAAACAGAGCCAGCTAAAGCCGTTCACCTGATAATCGCGTAAAGTGGCTTTTAATCCGCCTGGCGGCTTAATGACGGGTAATTGTTTGATTTGCTGAAGTTGTTTAACTTTGTCTTTAATGGTGTCATCACCTATCCATTTGAGGCGATTGCTGGAATCATCGGCCTGTTGTTGTTTTTTTGTCGGTAGTTGTTCCTGCCAACTCTGTTGTAATCGTGCCACTTGCATAAGCTGTTGTTCCGGCAGCGTAATTTGATTGTGCTCATCCAGTGGTTTGTCGCTGTATAACTCTCCCATGGTGGCAATGATTTGTTTCACTTTTGCGGCATCCAGACCAACCATTTGATCCGATTCTAACTGTAAAACCAATTCATTTTGGACTTGTTCAAATTGGCCTGTCTTAATGGCTTTGACTAAGTACGGCATGATATTAACCTGTTGCCCATCGACTTCGACACCAAGTTCTAAGCCATAAGATTGGGCACTCTCCGTTGCCGCTGTTTTTTTCTCCACTTTGAGGTACCAGTCCTTGGCTGAAAGCCGATTTAAACGGAAACTATCGGCAAAGCCAACATCCCAGCCCAAACCATGCAAAGCGGTTAGCAAGGTGGCAAGTCGTACAAAATCATTGGCTATAAAACGGTCATTGATTTCAAATCGACTGCTGATGGGTGATTCAAAATGTGCATGCACGGAGTCAAGCTTATCTAATAAATAGCAAAATCCGGCAATTACAGTTAACTGGTCGGCGTCGATGCTAACCCGACCATGACGCACATCGCTTAGTGAAAAACTAAAATCATTATCACCCACATAAAACTCAAGCGCTGCCCAATCAAATTGATACAGTGTTTGTGGTGGCCATGGAAACTGAATTTGTTCACTGTGGATGCGTATTCTGGGTTTGATGGTCAGTGCTTGTGGTAATTTGATGTTTTTTAGGGCTTTCGGCTTATGCGGTGTTACAGAATTTTCCGACAACACAAAATCAAAACCGCTGGTTAATCGACGCGGTGGTTCCATTTGCGGCTCAAGCTGATATTGCAGTTGAATGGGATTGCGATAACATGCCCGCCAAAAGCTACGGCCGGTCTCAACAATGGCTTTAAGCAGTTCATCATCACGTTCAGCGTTTAGTTTAATGGTATGGCTTTGTGTGAGACCCAATTCATGCATGATATAAAATACTTTTTGATCAGCCAGTGACACAAATTTAGGGCGATTTTTTAACCACAACAAGCTGTTGTCAATGGATTCTTTAATGGTGTAGCGATCATCCTGACTTAAGTAAGCTTTGTGGATGGTGATGACATAAGCGTCTTTATCCGGATGTTCATCCAATAAGTACACCACACGGTGTCTGGCCATTGCCGGAAAAGGGTCATGGCTTTGCTTTTGCATCCAGACCATAAAGGTTTGATTGATGTTCTGTAGCGCTTTAATCTGATGGGTAAACGGCTGAATTCGGCTCAAGCGGCTGCGGTTTAGCAAAGCCAAAGCTGCGACATGCTCACAATGTGAGCTGCTACCACAATCGCATTGGCCTTTTGCATTATTACTATGGTCTTGGATTGGCCATGCGAGTTTAACAGCATGGCCGTCAACATGAGCGCGGCTGATACCGGTACTACCGGGTTTTTGCCAGTCATGAACCTGATTACCAATGATTAATTGACAGGCTTTATAGAGCGTAGTTTCGCTGAATAACTGACTTAATCGATTACCGGGACCTTGAAACGCAAGCGGCGTTTTTTGCATAAATATCAAACAATTATTTTAACCAATCAACCATTATAAAACATCCGGGACAGAAACCCCAAGGATTGACTGAATGCGGTGGTTAATTGCTGTCAGAGGATAATTCTGCAGAGCGTTTTGTCGCTGCAATCACCGCTTGCTTTACAATGTCCTCAAAATTCAAATCTCGTAATTGTGTCAATGCCGCATGGGTGGTGCCTTGTGGTGAAGTTACTTGATCAATTAGTTCAAGCATCGATAAGTCACTGCGTTCAGCCAATAAGGCTGCACCAATCGCTGTTTGCTGCGTTAATAAGGTGGCATTTTCTTTAGATAAGCCAAGTTCTTCAGCAGCGGCTTGTAATGCTTTAATAAAGGTGAAGAAATAAGCCGGTCCACTGCCCGATAAAGCAGTGACAATATCCATATCCGTTTCTTTCGTAACCCAAACAGAGGTACCAACCGCATCCATCATTTGTTCACACATTAAACGTTGTGATTTTGTGACGTGTTCATTGGCAAACATACCAATGGCACCCTGGCCGATGGCAGCCGGCGTATTGGGCATGGTACGTACGATGGCTGTGGGATGTTGTAACCATTGTTGCATTTGTTGGGTGGTGATACCGGCAGCCACTGACACCACCACCGGTGTTGAATTATGAATGTTGTCACGAATTTCAGTTAATGCGGTTTTCATCACTTGTGGTTTGACTGCCATAACCACCACATCAGGCCAGCCAAAGTGTTCATTATTGTCATCAAACACTTGGATTTTAAAGCGGTTACGAATGTATTCGCGCTGGTTATAATTAGGATTTGTGGCTTTTATATGGCCGTTATTAAGGCCTTTATTGAGTAAACCACTGATTAAGCTGGCAGCCATGTTGCCGGCACCGATAAAACGTATTTGGATGTCTTTGATGGATTTCATGATTGCGCACTAATTTGTTTCGGTGACCACAGTTCAACTTTAAAACCTTCAGGATCGATAAACCAGCCAAAATCACCGTAGTCTTCGGTTTCAATATCCCCCACTTGTCGGGCACCGGCTTGGCAGACTTGGTCTAACATGGCTTGCACATCATCAACAATAAAATTAAACATAAAACGTTGTCTGGATGGCGCAAAGTATTCAGATTCGTTTTTAAATGCTCCCCAAACTGTTTTATCGGCTTGTTGAGCTAGCTGAGGATTAAAAGATGCACAAAAAGGCGCTTCTAATTCAAAACCCAGGTTATCCTTATACCAGGTGGCTAACTTTTCCGGGTTATTACATTTAAAAAATAACCCACCGATTCCTCTTACTTTTTGCATTGTACTCTCCATTGTTTGAACAAGCGCGGCATTGTAAATTTCAATCACCAGAATTGCAAACCGCTATGCCGTTCGCTGTAACTTTCAATGGCTTTACTTAATATGGCTTGGGTGCCATAGATAACAACCGATGATTTGGCTCGGGTCATTCCGGTATATACAATCTCACGGGTTAACAAACGATTATTGATATCACCAGGCATTGGCATTAAGACATGTTGATACTCAGAGCCTTGGCTTTTGTGAACAGTGATGGCAAACGCGGTGGCTAATTCAGATAAAAGTGGCAACAGAAATGAACGATAACCTGTGGTTCCTGGAAACACCGCTCGCCAACCGTCATCAGCGTCTAACAACACCCCAACATCACCATTAAATAACTGTTTATCATAATCATTATGACGCATCATAACTACTTGACCATGGAAATGGTTTTGCGTCAGATCAATGTGCCACTGCTGTTTAATTTGTTGACAAATATATTGGTTAATAATCTGCTGTCCGGCAACCCCTTGGTTAAGCAGAGTAAGAATTTGCTGATTATAAATGTGCTGAAAAATGCTGTCTAAGTGGCTTCGGTGCTGATTAATGTCTTGGTCTTTAAAATGCTGGCATTGTGCTAAAACCTGTTTGTATTGTTTTAGATTAATGTGGTGGTTAAACCATCGCCAAATGACGTCCAGTCCACTGTTTTTTGTATCCTGTTGAGATGATAACCAGATGACGCCTTGTGCTCGTTGTAACACGGTATCGCCATCATGTTCAAAAGTGATCAGGTCCGGATGACTGAAAAAACCGGCTGCATCGCCTACGCGAACACATTCACTGAGGTTTTGAATGGCTTCAATACTGCGGTGAGATTGTTTTAATACTGTGCAACTATCAACCAATAATCCTTGATGTTCATCTTCTGTCGAACTTATCACATCTTTTTTTGAATTGACATAAGGCGCCATCAGTTCAGATATAAGTTTCGCAAACTGCGGACTTAATGACAGTGAACGGTTTGCCGGTGGCATTAAATCTGCCAACACCGCACCGGATTCCACTGAAGGTAGTTGGAATTGGTCACCCACCAGAATTAAGCGACAGTCCCTGTCCACTGCAGCTAATAATTCGGTCATAAGTTGTAAGTCAACCATTGACACTTCATCGATGACAATTACTTTAAAAGGTAATTTGTGGTTTTCATGATACCGATTACTTTGATTGAAACGGGTGGTTTTTCCAATCAAACGATGGATGGTTTGCGCTTCTAACTGTTCTAAATCAACTGCCTTGGATTGGCGATTAGTCAGCGCTTGGTTTATCCCCAACTGTAATGATTCAGTCATTCGATAAGCCGCTCGTCCGGTGGGTGCAGCTAGTGCCATATCCTGAACAGACACACCTAAAAGATTTAAACAACGTAATAATGAAGTCACAATGGTGGTTTTACCGGTACCCGGACCACCGGAGACCAGACTAAATGATTTAATTAAGCCAGTGATAACAGCTTGAATTTGCTCTTTATTCAATGGATAGCTTAAAGTTTGTAACACTGATTTGAGGACGGCCTGAATGGCTGATTGGTTATAGTGGCTGCCTTGATAATTATTAATCAAAGCGTCAATTTGACGATATAGGGTTTGCTCAGCATAAAAATACTTTTCAAAATATAAATAATCTTGGTGATGAATAATGACCGGATTGTCAGCTAAGGTCAATTGAGAAAGCACCATCTCTAAGTCTGAAAAATCGGGCAAATTAAACAAGTTCTGATGTTGTCTAAAACGGTGTGATGACAGGTCAAGACAGGAAGATCCGCGATTAATTTCATCCACCAATAGCAGCATATAAAGCCAGAAGTCCTCAGATAAATCGAATTTTCGCCAGTGTTGATAACAGTCACTGATTAACTGCAAATGAGCCAAATCCAAATTAAGTGTGGTGACAAGTTTGGCATAATCCAGGTCAAGATTCGGAAGTCGCTTTTCTAAAAAAGAAGGATTGATTTCAAATAGATTCATGACTTTAAACCTGTTGTCAGTTCAACAATCTGCTGTTTTGTGTTGTTATTTTGCTGATTTAAATCACTGAATTCATGATAAAAAATACCATCTTGCTCATTTGATTCGCAGTTAATACCTCGAGAGAACATATAAAGTGCGCCTTTTAAACGGGCATTTGGCAGCGCTAAATGATGAAACCACTGATCAACAGCCGCGGCGTAAATATGGTATTGCAGATCATAATGATGTTGTTGCATCACTGTTTCTTTCAGTATCTCCGGAGAATAACCAGCAGCATTAATATTACTTTTCCAATCTAAAATAAAATAATCATCGCCACCTTGTTGGTTCTTAATACGAAACAGTAAATCAATATAACCGGTTAATTGTTGTTCCTGATGACGCCAATGAAAAGACATTTCATGGCGTCTGTTAGCGGCTGAAATCATTCCGAGACTTTTGTCATCTAACATTTTTAAGGGTTTCCTCAGCGTGTGCCAAACCCAGGCAGCCATTTGTTGGCGGTAGTCAAGAGCTGAGGTACGCTCATTATTGGGCTGACTTATTAGTTGGTTTTTTAATTTGAACAATTGCATTTGCGCATCCACCACGCCCATTATTAAGATATCAGCCCACAAAGAAGATAAATCATGGTGTGAAATGACTTGTTTAAAATTAACATGTTCAAAAATGCCATGCAGCACATGACCGGTGGTTACCCCGCCGGGGATTAATGGTTCTTCCGTTACCACTTGCGTTTCTTTAATCGGCTCGTCTGAAGTTTTATTAGATTCTCCATAGCGGTGTTCATCAGCGGTGATTACAGAATTCACCATTTTTTGACTTAATGATGAAAACGAATGAATAAAATAACTGCGCGCAGATAAACGCGCCGGTGACTGAGAAAATTTCACATACAGTGGTTCAGCTTCTTTAATAAGCTTAATCATCGGACCCGGTTTTGATGCCATCTCTGTGTTAGCGGGACGGCTTTCATCAGCCACCGGTAAAAAACCACAACAGGCATCTATATTGGCAATGATTAATTGCTTGTAATCTTCAGAAATACCTTTGGATTTAATATTTATATAAGGAATGAATAATTTAAAAATACTCCGTGTCATCGCCACGTAATACAGTTGTTTGAATTCATTATGAAACGCCATCTCCTGTAACGATGATGACTGTTTACTGACGTCATAAATAGTTGCTTGGTGATCTGAGTCGTAAAATTTGTGGTATGGTTTATTTTTACTGGGGGGTGTTAAGCCGTCAAATATAAAAACCACCGGAAACTCTAAGCCCTTAGCCGCATGCATGGTCATGACTTTAACTGCTTGCTGGTCAGTGTCTTGGTTTTGGCTGTCTTTGTCCTGTTCTTCAGCCGTCAGTCTTAATTTCTTATAAAAGCGCAACAATTCGGCACGATTGGCATTATGTTGTAAGGCGTAATCACATAAGGTGTTGGCAATTTTTTTGAGATTCGCCAATAGTCGGTTATCGTTGTCTTTTTCTGCGCGTAATCGTGTGCCGCTGCCATCGATTAGCCAATCAAATACAGTGACCCATTCGCCCAACTTCGCCCATTGTAATAATTGCAACCAATGGTGATTGATTGATTGTATTTGTGCTTGTGATAATTGCTCAGGTGTCGTGTAAGCGTAATTAAAAAACAGGGTGCTCAAGGCATTATGAACCCGGCCGTTGTTTTGAGGTTGGTGTAAAGCACTGAGAATCACTTCAAATTGTACAGCTTCTGGTTGCCGATATAGCCCTTTACTACGCTGGATACTGACCGGTATGTGCATCGATTGACAGGCCTTTTTGATTATTACACTGTCTTGATTCGAGCGAACTAAAATACAAATATCATCATAATTCAGTATCTTATCTTGTTTTTTTAATAAAAACTGTAAACGGCCAATTAGGTGTTTTTTAATGATTTCTGCAATCTGACGGGCCAATTCTACCCGTCTGGAGTCGGCATCATTCTCACCATCCAGTGGTATGTAGTTAAATACTGATAAGCCGGAATTGTCTTGTATAAGCTGAGGTAATTCAGGTTTGTTTTGACGATCTGCCGCTTCTACTTTGATGCTGTTTTCATGGTACCAATAAGAAGGACTATCAGGGTTTTGCTGTTGACTAAAAAAATGATTAAAGGCATTAACAAGAGGAGCCATAGTGCGATAATTGGTATTTAGTCGATAGCATTTGGCACCGAATTCCTGCATCTGCTGACGTGCCTGGAAATACGTGCTGACGTCAGCGCCGCGAAAACCATAAATGGATTGTTTGGGGTCACCGATTACCCATAATCGATGTTGATTGGAGTCTTTGGTCAAAAACAGCCATTTAAAGATATGCCACTGATAAGGATCTGTGTCCTGAAATTCATCAATCATGGCGACCGTGAACTTGCCACGAATGGCTTGTGTTAATGACGTTTGTCCCGTCTCTTGCTCACGTTTTAAAGAATCAAATAATTGCCGGATAATGCGATCGTACGTGACTTGTCCATGGGTTGCTAAATGTTGCGAAACATCGTCATCTAAAAAATCTAAACAATGTTTAATAATGGCCGCTTGTTTAAATTGTTGAATGGCTTGTATGTGCTTTAATAGATGAAAGGCTTGTTCCAATTGCGTACAAATTAGTGGGTGTTTACGTTTGTTGGTTTGCCAGTTATCATCTATATAAGCATTGGGCGCACTCAAAAAGAAATGTTCAAATGGGGTTTTCTTCTGCAAAAACTGTGTTGTGATGTTCTTTAAATAATCATATTTTTCGTTATTGGATAAATGATTGTCGGCCAAATTTTGCAGTAATGGCTGAACGCGTATGGACCAGTTTTTCTTCATATAAGCATTGGGTTTTCCGTCCTTGTTGGTCAACAATTGCATATACGCTTGTTCAAGTTCCTCAAGCTCAGCCATTAATTTAAAATTATCCAGACAAGGCAATGGCTCTGGTTCGGTCGGATAAATCAGATCAAAATCAGGATTAATTTGGCCGGCTAATTGTAAGACTGTCGATTTAAGGCGGCTTAAACTATGGCGCTCATCTGCGCCTAAATAGTCTTGAAAAGCCGATTGAATCGTATCGTTAGACAGCCAAGTCCGTAAAAACGCATGAAAGCGGGATTCAATAACACTGTTACCATCTATTAACTCCTTATCGAAGACTTCTCCAGATTCAAAAGCAAACTCGCTGGCCATGCGTTGACAAAAACCATGAATAGTATAAATAGGAGTAGATTCAATGCTTTGTACCGCTTTATTAAAGCGATTTTTAATGATATCTGGTAACCCTTTTGTTGCCAGCCTTTTTTTAAGTTCGTCCCGAATACGGGTTTTTAATTCATTTGCAGCGTTTTCGGTAAATGTGGTGAGTAAAATTTTGTCCAGTGGCAAACCCGTTTTTTCATCGCTCATCAATCGCAACACCAGTTCCACCATGGTGTAGGTTTTCCCGGTACCGGCAGAGGCTTCTATCACCGCATGGTAATTTAAATCAACATCGGCTGCGGACTTAATCATTTGAAAAGAGTCATTCATGATAAAGATCTGGTATCGATTTGATCCAATACTGCAAAAAACAGCATAAATCGCATCCGATAGTCATGCAGGATATTGTTTGAGGGTGGATAATGTAAGATGGATTTGATTTCATCGTATTGGATTGTATTTGTGCCACCAAATGATTTAGGTATTTCACCGGCAGACATGACGGCTTGCTGGTAATTTTGTTGTAATTGTTCGCTTACGTGTGATGGCAGCTCTTGAAAAGCAAAATAAATTTTATCGCTAAAGTTGTACAATCTATGCGCTAATTCTGATTCGTCTTTTGATATTTTTACGCTTAAATCAGAGCGCAATTTTAAAGGCACATAATCATTATTAGCGGCGACACACAGTTGGCTCAAATAGCCTAAGTAATCTTTAATGATTTTGTTATCCACTAAATGGCGGTGTAAATCATAAGTCATCACCTTGTCTTGAAATATTAACCAAACACAATAATCCTCGGCCACATCAAGGTCATCATGAAGTGACATAATGCACCACTCTAAAAATGCCTTAATCATTAATTCAAGACTTTTGTTTTTGTTGTATTTCCCAGCACGGGTAATAACTTTACCGGTGATTTGATGGTTATGATTGTTGAGCAAGTGGCTGATGGTAGAACTCAATTCAAAAGATGTGTTCTCTGTTGAATTGAGCTGATAAGCGGGTATTTTTTTTAATACCGCTTGTTGACTATAAGTTTGACCAATCATTAAATGGCCACGCCAAGGTATCAATGTCTTATCTTGTATATTCGAACGAAGCGATTTGTATTCTACATTGTCTGCCATGTCTTTTAAGGGTTCAACAGCCGCAAATAACTTGATAGGCACCCTGCTTTGACGTAAAAACCCATTATATTCATCATCCAAAAATCCACTTAGGTTATCGGCTTGAGACGATTCAGACTTAATATCAACAGGCAGAAATTGTAAGTCGGATTCCACCGCTTGATTAAAAAGCTTATGTTTATCCAAAGGATTTATGGTGATGGGTTCATCGCTTAATAATTCAGTGTCTTCTATGCGCTGTAAAATACCACCTTGTTGCCTGAAAATGTGCTCCGTCGGGTTTATTAAGTAATCACTTAAATCTTGGATATTGACTGGTATGCGTTGATTTGAGATCGGCTTGATTGGTTCAGAATCGTTGCTCTGCCCTACTTTAAAAAGATCGTTAAATTGATTAAGTTCGGATTTTTGGTGGTCTGTCAAATGTGATAACTCAGCCTCACTCAAAAATTCATTCGGATTATGCTGACGGCGATACAGCAAATAATCTAAAAATTGGTGGTTTTGGTTAAATGAATGATTGTTATGTGCTTGTTGTTTAAAGTTATCGGCACTTGCCAATGACAGCGGAACAGGATTTAGCGCATTGGGTGTATATCTTGTGACCCAAGCCATAATATCATCGACAACAACGCTGGGTGCCAGTTGATCGCCGGATTGTTCATCACGGCCAACAAAAGATAAAAACAGTTTGTCTTGAGTGCTCATTAAAGTTTCTAAAAACAGGTATTTATTATTATCCACTTGATCAATGTCACCGATTCGGCGTGAATAAGCGGCTAAATCTAAGGTATTTTGGCGAATTTGCCCAGGAAATCGAGATTCGTTTAATCCCAATATGTAGCTGACTTTAAATGGGACGGGACGCATTGGTTGTAATGCGGCACAAACAACGCCGCCGGATAAGTAACGACCACGTCCGGCACTGATTTTGCTGACTCTGGATAACATAATTTGTTTAATGTCATCATAACTTAAGATCAATTGTGATTGATTGTCCACCAGTTCTTGCAAAAATTGAGCCACCGATAACGCCACCGTCTCTTCTTGAGGGTGGTCTTCGGGGACGGCAATAAACGTATCAAATATACTTTGCAGGATTTTTTGCCATTGTGATGCGCTGTGCGATTGATTGAGTTGAGATTTGTATTCATTGAGTTGTGTGAGGGCAACTGACAGACGCCCCGTTTGTTCAGAGCTTAATGGATTATTAGCCACTGTTGATTGTGCCAATGAGCGGTGTAATCGTTGCAAACCCTGACGCCAGGTATATAACTGATTAATGTCTTCATTCGGGCCATCATATAATTGTTCAAAACCACGAAAAACACCTAAATCAACCGCAGTTTGTAACCAGGCATCCACTTCATTCTGATGGCTGTTTAAAGCGGTCATTACACAGGGGTTGTTTAACAAAACAAATACTTCATCACGGATAAAATTAGTTTCTAATATGTTCAGTAGTTGCGTTACCGCACGGGCATATAGACTTTCTTCTCCGGCACTGGAGTCACTGATGCTGTAACGCAAAGGACTCACCACATGTTGATTAAGTCGATTAAAAACACGTTCAATGACATAGCGGTATGTTTTCATGTCGGTGACCAAAATCACAATATCAGTTAGCTTAAGGTCCGGGTCTCGTTTTAGTTCATACAAGATGCTGTTATAGACTTGGTTGACTTCTACTTCAATCGACGGTGCTGAAGCCACCAGTATGGAGTTTGTGAGTGTGCTTTGTCGATCATCGCTACCTGGCACGCGATTCAGAATTGCTTGTTGTAAGGCATTCAATGTGGAACATGGTGTTCGTATTGGCACATCAAGTATTTCGTCCAGCAGTACATCTTGATAACTGATTCCGGCATGAATGGCATCATTTTCTAAATCGCTTAATAAGCGTAAGGTTTCACGGCCGGGTTTACCCCAGGCTTTTAATAAAGGGTTTTCAAATTCATCTAAACCCTGCTCTAAGTTAAAAAAGCACTCTCCGGTTAGTTGTTGTGAATTTAGGTCATTACTTGTGCTAATTAATCGACCATCTTTATCAGTGGCTGTTAAACTGAGTTTTCGGATTTTGTTACGCCAATTTAATTCTTCATTGGTTTCCATATCCAGCCAAAATTCTCGGCAAACGTTAAAGTGGTATATATGTAAAGGGTAATAGCGGGCCAATATCAAAATGGTTTGTCGGTGTAATGGACTTAGCCGTGATGGTACAAAAAGAAACACTGGTTGTTTATCGTTTGGTTGCATGACATCAATGCGTCGAAGCAAACCACTCAAGGTGACCTTATGGTCTGTTTTGCTTAATAATGTTCTGTATAAAATAGCTTGTGCTTTCTCAATTTCATTAAGACGATTGTTGTGACTGTTTTCAAAGTAACTTTTATGTGAAAGCCACGCTTGAATCATTTCCGGTCGTGATAGTTCGTAATCAATAAATAGCAAAGCCAGTTGTTGTGATAGCTGCCACCTTTTTTGCGCCAATAGCTGCGGGTTTTGATTGGTTTCTAAATAATTAAATAAGGGGGATAAGTCAGTATTTTTTTGATTAGTCTCATCACATAAAAAAGCCAAGATGGCCAACTCCATGTCAGCAATGGTTAATAATTGTGTCTCATTAGCGGGTAGTAAAGATACCAAGGCTTCGAATAGTCCGCTTTCCAGAAATGGAAACGCCATGTTGGCAGAAATACCATTAATTTCTGTTAAACGCTTGGTTAAATACTTTTGAATGTGACCGTTTGGAACAATGACATTGAGCGGTTTGAGCGGATCTTGATGTGATTGGTAATAATTTAAAATATTTTTATTCAGAGCATTAACCAGATTTTCAATGTGGGCACTGTAGTAAATCTGAATTGAGTTTGCTTTAATCATTTAATCGATGTGTGAATGTTTGGCAATAATCGTGTAACTAACCTAAGTCAGTGAGAAAAATGACTTGATTGCGACCATTTTTCTTGGCGTCATATAAGGCTGCATCTAAGCGATTTAACCAATCACTTATTGGCTCGTTAGGTTGACGACTTGCCACTGCCATAGACAAAGTTAATTGATGTTTTTTTGCCAGTGGATTATCAGCAAACTGCTGATGAATGGATTGTGATAATTGGCAGACATCATGCCAATTTAGTTGATCTACAAGCACCACAAATTCATCACCACCCATGCGATATAAGCGATGTTTACAGTCTAACAGGTCATTAATTAAGTTGGTTGCGGCAGTTAAAACAGCATCACCTTCAACATGACCCAGACAATCATTCACATTTTTAAAATTGTCAAGATCAATAAAGATAGCGGTTAGATTTTTATGGGTGGCTTTACGGCGCCTTAAATCCTCATAAAAGGCACGGCGGTTATGAACCTTGGTCATAATATCCTGACGTGCCATCTTTCGCAGGTTTTCATTCTGTTGTGTCATTTTCATCGCAAACAACAAACAGAACATACTGGTCACAATTAACGTTGATGAGATGTTAATGATCTCAATCAAACTGGCATCCATGATTTGCAAAGCTAACAGAACTAAACCGGCAGTCCATAAAATAATGGCGTGTTTCGGCGGCAGTAAATAAAAGACTAAAGCCACAGCCGGATAAGCCCAAAATATTTGACCAATACCTTTCAGCGCCACTGTTAGTTCAACACCAATAACGGCTAAAACGGCAACATAATAGCTAGATAACCGTATATTCCTACCGCGCCAAGCATAAATAAATATAACAATGGAGGCGAGCACCAATGACCAATCTAAAATCATCATGGCGTATTCCTCTCGCCACATTCGGTATGCGCCTATTGAGCCGACGAAAACAATATAGATTCCTATCAAACCTAAAACAATGATGTCTTGTTCAGTTCGTTTCGTTTGTCCATTCACGATAGATTCCCCTTTTTTTATTTTATATGCTCATTTTTTATTATACCAATACCCAAGTGGACACCAAGAATAATTGCTGTTAATTTTCATTTAATGCGTCCTATTAGTGCGCAACCATGGCTGCTTTCCCATTTAACGATAATCTTCATAAGATTTTTCTTCGATAAGTTCTGAGCCGGTGATAAGGTTAATTTGTTTTTTTATCGCTGCTCTGTCGTCATTTTGAAAATAAACACTGCGTGCCAACTGAATAAAAGCATCATCAAATTCAGATTTTTTTTCTTTAATTCGAATATCATCTTCAATCGTCCAGAGCGTTAAATTAACTTTTTTTAAGGCCTCTTTCTGAGTTTTTACTTCATCGGTTAAGATGTTTTCTTGTTCACATATGGATGTCAATAACGACAGTTCGTGTCGAACGTTTTTTAACTTTTCTGGATCTTTTATTTTTTCTTTTTTGATTTCTAAAATGGTCACTTTATCCAACAGTTCACCGACTGATATGGGGGTGCTAATTAAGCTCATTACAATCTCCTTACTTTGAAAGAAAGCCATTATAAACAATCCGGCATCGTAAAATGACATGAACCGGACTTTTAAAGTGATTCACGTTGAATTAAAAGGGCTCTTTTAAACGGGTGTGAATATTGACTTTTATTTGTTATCGTGGTTTTATGATAAATCATTGATACAAACTTTAGCCATAAACATAATACCCCGAAAAAAATATCTCAGGCTTATTTGGATTCCCATTATATGGTGGTTTGTTACCAGCCCGTGGGTTCAGCTAGGTCAATGGGACTACATTAAAGAGCGTGGAGTACTTCGATATGGTACCCAGGTGTCTTTACTGTCTTATTTTAAAGACACGCAATCAGTTTCAGGCTATGAATATCAAATATTAGCTGCTTTTTGTAAGGCGCATAATCTTACGTTAGAGGTTGTTATTTATGATAACAATGCGAATTTGTTGAAAGACCTATCGATTGGCCAGATTGATGTGGCTGGTGGGCATTTAACAGTCACTGAACAACGTTTAAAACACTATAAGTTCACTCAGCCCATCAGTAATACGTCCGTGTCTTTGGTTACTCACTATGATTATCGTGATATTGAAGACTTATCAGAATTGACGGAAGCCAAAGGCTATATTTTAGCCGGCAGTAGTTACTTAAATTACTTGTCATATTTTAATCTTGAACAACAGAAAAGGATCACGGTTAGTGACACCTATTCGTTGTTTGAATTAATCCGGGAAATTAATTCAAAAAACATTGATTTCACCATTGGCGACAGTGAAATCATCACGATTTATCAAAAGTTTATACCGGGTCTGTACACCCCTGTTCAAATCTCAAACAATCAAAAAGTGGCATTTATGACTCACATCAGTCGTGCCAATAAATTGTTACAAAAGCTTAATCAATTTATTGTAAAAAGTGAACAAAATGGCCTACTTGAAACCTTTAAAAAGCAATTATTAAATTATATTCCTGAAATTGATACGGCCAATACTGTGACCTTTTTCAATAAGCTCCAGTCGGTATGGCCGGAGGTGAAACATTGGATTTACGAAGTGGCTGAAGAAATGGATTTTGATCCCATGTTATTGGCGGCCATTAGTTACCAGGAATCCCACTGGGATGTGGATGCCACATCCATTACCGGTGTTAAAGGATTGATGATGTTAACCCGATTTACTGCCAGAGAAATGAAGGTCACTGACCGCACTGACCCGGTACAAAGTTTGCGTGGCGGCATTAAGTATTTTAGGAAAATGAAAAACAAATTACCGAAACGTATTCGTGATACGGATCGCACCAAGCTGGCTTTAGCTGCTTATAATATGGGTTATGGTCATTTAGAAGATGCGCGAATACTTACGCAAAGACATGGTAAAAACCCTGACTTGTGGTCAGATGTAAAAAATTACTTGCCCAAGCTGAACCAACCGGAAGTTGGGCATACTTTAAAACATGGTACTGCAAATGGTAAAACGGCCAGAACCTACGTTGAAAATATTATGATTTTTCGTAAATTAATGGCCTGGCAACAGCAAAAAGAGCAAAATTAAATGACAGAAAATGTCGCCATTTATCGTTATAGAATTAAAAGACATTGTTTTTTTGTGAGCAATAACTCAAATTTGCGTATAATTGCCCGCTTCAATTAACTTGTTATTGTGGTTGTTTTTACAACACTGTATCCTTTAAAAAAAACCGTTACCCGGAAAACTATGAATTATCAGTTGGCACATAACAGCCACGAAGGCATAAAACGCAGCCACAATGAAGACACCTATGGTATAGATAATGAGCATCATGTGTTCTTGGTGGCTGATGGTATGGGCGGTCATGACCATGGTGAAATAGCCAGCGCTTTGGCGCGAGATTATATTATTGCCGGTATTGTGAAGGGCAAAAGCTTTTCTGAGAGCATTCAAGAAGCCAATGACGCCATTATTGCCTGCTCCTTAGAAAAAGAAAGTCAGTTACCCATGGGAACCACGGTGGCCTTGCTTCAATTTGATAATCAGCATTGTCATTGTGCTTGGATAGGCGATTCGCGTATTTATCGCTTACGTTCGGGTAAGCTCACTGCCATCAGCTCTGATCACTCCTATGTACAAGAGTTGGTTGATCAGCAACTCATTACCAGTGAACAAGCGCGGAGTCATCCGCACAGAAATGTAGTAACCCAAGCTTTGGGCGTAACGGATAACAGCGAAATGAAGATTGCTGAAATTACCGATAGTTTACAATCCGGTGACAAATTTTTGGTGTGTAGTGACGGCCTGACTGAAGAGGTAGAAGATCATGATATTGAACACATTTTGTGTCAAAATTTATCACCCAAAGAACTGTGTGATCAATTGATTATTAAAGCGTTGGAAAATGGTGGCTCAGATAATATCACAGCCATTGTTGTGAGTTTAGATTAACCTACGCCATAGCGAATCCCATAAATATGAGGTTTTTGACAGCCGGTAACTGTTTTTAAGTTTGTTTTTTGTCCACGGCAATGACGAGCAGCCAGCCACGCCATTAACATGGCTTCTATGTCATCGGGGGATATCGATAAGGCTTCACTGGTCATGACCGTGCAATCGAGTTTTTCTTGTAAGGTGACCATTAACAGTACATTATGACTGCCGCCACCCACCACAATCAATTGATCCAAGGATATTTGACTGTCTGTTATGGCTTGTTTAACTGATTCCGCCACCAAAATGAGCAACGTTCGTTGAACATCCTCGGGTAACACCTTCATGGCTCTAATATAAGCATTTAACCAACGCTGATTAAAATATTCACGACCGGTGCTTTTCGGCGGTTGTTTGAGAAAATACGGGTCTTGAAGAAAGGCATGGAGTAAGTTCGTATTTACTTGTCCGGTTTTAGCCCATTGTCCTTCATAATCATAGGCATGACCGGTGTGTAATTGGCACCACTCATCTAGTAAACAATTTGCAGGACCCACATCAAAACCAATTAATTGCTCACCAATAAGTGTTAGATTGGCAATACCGCCTAAATTAAGCACGCCAATATTTTGATTTGATTGCTTAAATAATGCCTGATGTAAAGCCGGTGCTAGTGGCGCACCCTGTCCGCCATAAACCATATCGGTTCGTCGAAAATCGCTGATTACCGGGATATTTGTTTGTGATGCCACTAAAGCCGGATGACCCAATTGTATGCTGTTGTTGACCGAGCCATCAGGCAAATGAGCCACTGTCTGACCGTGTAAACCAATTGCTTGGATAATTGTTCGATCGAGTTGATGTTTCTCTACGAAATGGTTAATGGCGTCGCTGTAAGCCTGTCCTAAATCAGCATCTAAACGTGCCATGTCACAGGCGCTTAAAGCCTCGCCTTGAATAACAGCCAATACCCTCGACTGAAGGTCTTTTTTAAAAGGAATGTAATCACTGCTAAGCAAAGTCAATGGCTTATCTTCAATCAAAGCCAAATCAATGCCATCGGCTGAGGTGCCGGACATAACCCCGATGGTTTTCACTCTATATGCGCAATTAAACCGTTATTAATGTTATGTAATTGACCCAAAATCGGTCTGGCATAATCTTGAAAATCAGCCATTTTATTTTTAGCCAATGGTTCTGCTTTGGGTAAATCAACCGTTCTTGGATTGCGGTGAACACCGTTGTAGATAAATTCATAATGTAAATGCGGTCCGGTGGCTAAACCGGTTGCACCAACATAACCGATGGTTTGTTTTTGCTTCACGCGCTGTCCTTGCTTGACGGCTCGCTTAGTGAAATGGAGGTATTTTGTCACAATACCGTTGGGATGCTGAATAAATACATGATGACCGTTGTATTTATTGTAAGCCGAGCGAATGACTTTGCCGGCACCTGCGGCATAAACAGGCGTACCTGTGGGCGCACTGTAATCAATGCCCCGGTGAGCTTTAACACGTTTTGTGACCGGATGAAGTCTTTTGGGGTTGAAGTTTGAACTGATATATGAAAAATTAAGTGGTGCACGTAAAAATGCTTTCTTCATACTACGACCATTGGGTGCGTAATATTGAGGATCATTTTCGCCATCATCATATAACACGGCTTCAAAGTGACGATCTTGGTTAGTGAAACTGGCCGCCAATATACGGCCATCCGTTAAAAACTCACCTTCTTTATATACTTTTTCATAAATCAAACTAAACTGATCGCCGGCTCTAATTTCCAAGACAAAGTCAATGTCCCAACTAAAAATATTGGCTAAATCCATAATCATTTTGTCACTTAAACCGGCTTTTTTTCCGGCAGAAAAAACCGAGTGATTGATAACGCCTTGAGTACTAACCAAGCGAACTTGCTGATCTTGGGTGATTATTTCGGTGGAAATCTGACCCATGTCATAATGAATGAATAAGGTTTTAAACTCAGACACTTGATAGGCCAAGCGTGTCAATTCACCGCTGTGATTAAGCTTAAAATCAATCGTATTGCCCGGCATGACTTTCGTTAATAAGCGACTATCTTCATTAAAATGCGCTATTTCTAGCAATAAAGACTGAGATAAACCCACTTCTGTAAAAATACCAGATAAGGTTTCGCCTTTTTTGACTTCACGACTAATGTGTTTGAACTGCTCACTACCAATTAAACCATTCTCAGAAAAGCTCATCAAAGGCGTGACAGGAATCGGTAAATCGTTATAGACCGGTCGGCTGTCTACGTGAGCGTCGGCACCCACGGATAATATATCAGCAATGGCAAGTAATACGAACACCACCATCATCGCCATAAAAAGAGACTTTTTACGGGTGAGTTTTGATAACAGTGATAGATTGTTCAAACGCGACTTGATAGTAGGCGTGTTTGATTTGTTAGGAATGGCCTGGGCTTTAATAACCAATTCTCCGATGTGTTGACGTTCAATCGGGATTATATGTTATTTTTTGGCTCATTACCTTAATTAAGGTTCTCATTTTCGCTGTGTTTTTGTAGAATTAACCCCTTTTTAACGAACTTATTAATCATGTCCATTCAAGACACCTTAGATTTAATTTGTCGCGGTACAGAAGAAGTCATTAAACTTGATGAACTAAAAAAGAAGCTATCATCCGGGAAGCGACTTAAAGTTAAAGCAGGATTTGACCCAACAGCACCTGATTTGCACATTGGACACACGGTTTTAATTAATAAAATGCGCCAGTTTCAGGATTTGGGGCATGAGGTCATTTTTCTAATCGGTGATTTTACAGGTATGATTGGTGACCCCAGTGGTAAAAGTGCCACCCGTAAACCCCTCACCCGGGAACAGGTATTGGACAATGCCAAAACCTATCAGCAGCAAATTTATAAGATTCTTGATCAGGACAAAACCACCATTGCCTTTAATTCACAGTGGTTTAAAGACATGAGTGCTGCCGATATGATTGAGTTATCTGCACAATATAATGTCGCCAGAATGCTGGAAAGAGATGATTTCAATAAGCGTTATAAATCAGGCCAGTCCATCGCCATTCATGAATTTATGTATCCATTGGTGCAAGGTTATGACTCTGTGGCGCTCGAAGCAGATGTGGAATTAGGTGGCACTGACCAAAAATTTAACTTATTGGTGGGCAGACACTTACAGGCACAAATCGGTCAGGACCCTCAAGTGGTGATTACTGTGCCTTTATTAGAAGGTTTAGATGGAGTGCAAAAAATGTCTAAATCATTGGGTAACTATATTGGCATTGATGAAAAGCCTGAGGTGATGTTCGGTAAAATTATGTCGATTTCAGACGAACTCATGTGGCGTTATTTTGATTTGCTGAGTTTTAAAAGTAATCAAGCGCTGGATCAACTCAAAACAGAAGTTGCAGCCGGTAAAAATCCGCGTGATGCAAAATTTGAGCTGGCATTAGAAATTATTGCACGTTTTCATAATGATGAAGCGGCAAAAAATGCGTTAGCCAGTTTTAAAGCTCAATTTCAGAAGGGTGCTATTCCTGATGACATCCCTACCCTGAACTTAACCACCGAGTCCGGGGAAATGGGTATCGCACATATTCTTAAAAATGCGGATCTATGTCCAAGCACATCAGAGGCCATTCGCATGGTTAAACAAGGCGCTGTCAAATTAAATGGTGAAAAAATTGAAGATCCTAAACAGATGTTTAGTGCCGGAACCCAAGGTGTATTTCAGGTTGGTAAACGTAAATTTGCGGAAATAACACTCAATTAATCATGTAAAAACCCGGCCAGTGGCCGGGTTTTTCTGTGTAAATTTTCAAGTAATTGCGCTTTAAAAGTCGTAAACCAAATTAGCGGATACCAAAGAATCATAGGATTTTTTACCGGGTGCAACATCCGTGTTATATCGGTATTGATGGGCCAACTTAACCGAAAACTGGCCATTCACTTTGAATTTCAAGCCCAAATCATTTTGCATAAACGTGTTGTCCTCACCGGATTCAATCAGTAACACTTCGCTCAATTTCATGGTTTCGGTTAATGCCCGCATATAATTCAATTTTCCGACAACAACAGCACCGGTGTTTTCAGTTCGATCGACATCTAGAGCTTCAATTTTATAACCAACACCAATTTCAGTTGAGAATTTATAATTTTCCGAATCAATAAATTGATGCCCCCAACCAAAGGATGTGGTAATGGTGTAATCAAAGCCTGAAAACTTATCTTTATCATAGCGGGTGTTGTTATAAATATAATCATTGTCATCAAATTTATAACCATTTCGAGAGCTTAAAGTATAGCGTTCAGCTGTTTCTTCGCCATCACTGGAAGCCCGCACCACATCAAGATTAAAGCTGTTAACCCATTTTTGCGACTCCCGTTCTAGCATTAACCCTGCCGTTAGGCTCTCATTGTCAGAATTACCAGAGGCCATCGAAAACCCGAGTTGCCCGGCACCGGACCATTGGCCATTGGCTGTGTCTTCATCGGCTGCTGTGGCCGGCATAAAGAAAAGTGTGCCTGATAACATTAAAAGTGAATTGAGTTGGTTACGCATAACTGTTCCTGTAAGAAAAAGGTTTAATTTAATGGTTTTATTCATAATTTCAATAATCAATGACTTAATAACTCAAAAAACCGCCGTTAAAATGTTAAAATTTGACTGTATTTAACGCAATTGATAACTATGGCAGAAACCTTAACAAATCGGTTAATGACTGAATTTGATCGTTTTCTTAAAGTGATTAACCACCAAAGTGACACCACAAAAGCGCATCCCGGACAGGCGATTCAAGCGCCGGAGTTAAGTGCCCGAGACAAACAACATGTGGGTGGTTTAATGCGCATTAATCATACCGGTGAAGTCTGTGCTCAAGCACTTTATAATGGTCAAGCCTTATGGGCGAAAGATGCCAAAACCCATGCCCACCTTCGCCAAGCGGTCGCTGAGGAACATGATCATTTAAACTGGTGCCAGGTGCGTTTAGATGAGCTGGGTGATACAGTCAGCAAGACCAATGTTCTGTGGTATGCACATTCTTTTGCGATTGGCAGTTTAGCGGCTTTTTTTGGTGATGCTGTGAGCTATGGTTTTGTGATTGAGACAGAGCGACAAGTAGAAAACCACCTTCAGGAACACCTTGACGACATAGGTGAGCAAGATCCGCGTTCTGAAGCCATTTTAAAACAAATGCAGCTGGATGAAATCAGACATGGTGAAGATGCCAAAGCTGCCGGCGGTGTTGAATTACCCGAACCTGTCAAAGTGCTGATGACCGGCCTTTCTAAATTAATGAAATTTGTGAGTTATAGAATATGAATAGAGAATCGATGGAATTTGATGTCGTTATTGTCGGCGGTGGCCCTGCGGGATTAGCCACGGCTTGTCGTCTGGCACAATTGTCACAAGAACAAAAAAAAGATTGGCAAATTGCACTGGTGGAAAAAGGTTCTGAAATTGGTGCCCACATCATGTCCGGTGCGGTGATTGAAACCGAAGCCTTAAGCGAGTTATTCCCGGATTGGAAAAATATGGGCGCTCCGGTGAAAACCGAAGTTAAAGACGACACCTTCTACTATTTGCGGGGGGCTGAAAAAGCCACAAAAATCCCCGGTCTATTTATTCCAAAACCCATGCGCAACCATGGTAATTACATCATTTCATTGGGACAGTTATGCCGCTGGCTGGGCGAACAAGCAGAAAACTTAGGTGTTAATATTTTCCCGGGCTTCCCTGCTTCTGAACTTATTTATGGCGAAGATGGTGCCGTAAAAGGCATTATTACCGGTGATATGGGCATTGGCCATGATGGTCAACCCAAAGACAGTTTTGAGCCGGGGTATGAGTTATTGGCCAAACAAACCATATTTGCCGAAGGTTGTCGCGGCTCTTTGGGTAAACAACTTAAACAACAATTTGATTTAGAAAAGGACTGTGATCCCCAGCATTATGGCTTGGGCTTTAAAGAAATTTGGCAAATTGATGAGCGTCTATCGAAACCCGGTGAAGTGGTTCATACCCTGGGTTGGCCTTTAGACAATCACACTGAAGGCGGGGGGTTTTTATACCACTCCGCTCCAGGCTTGGTGTCTTTGGGTTTTGTGGTGGCCTTAAATTATAAAAACCCCTATTTAAGTCCTTTTGAAACCTTTCAGCAATGGAAACTTAACCCGGTCATTAAACAACTACTCAAAAATGCCAAACGCATTTCCTACGGTGCCAGAGCACTCAATAAGGGCGGTTTTCAATCTTTACCGAAATTAACGTTCCCCGGTGGTTTATTGGTTGGTTGTGACGCCGGTTTTTTAAACCCTGTTAAAATCAAAGGCACCCACACCGCCTTAAAATCAGGGCTCATTGCCGCAGAATCACTGGCCAAACATCTACTCACTACGAATCCTAACTCAGAGCTCACATCCTATGGTGAAGAAATTAAACGCTCAAGCATTTATCACGAATTACAAAAATCAAGAAACTTTGAGCCTGCGTTAAATAAACTAGGTACATTCTGGGGTGCGGCTTTCACCTACATTGATCAAAATATATTTCTCGGTCATATGCCGTTCACCTGGCGAATAAAACAACCCGATTATGCCAGTTATCAACCGGCAGCTGAAAGCACACCGATTGAATACCCAAAACCGGATGGCGAGATTACCTTTGACCGCCTCTCTTCGGTGTTTTTATCCAGCACCAATCATGAAGAAGATCAACCAAGTCATATTAAACTTAAAGATCAGGATATTCCGATTCAAGTTAATTTACCGCAGTGGGCCGAACCATCGCAGCGCTATTGTCCGGCGGCTGTTTTTGAGGTGGTGGAAGAATCCGGTGAACAAAAGTTCAGAATTAACTTTCAAAACTGTGTGCATTGTAAAACCTGTGATATCAATGACCCCTCTCAAAATATAGTGTGGACAACACCGGAAGGCGGTGGTGGTCCAAATTATTCAAATATGTAAAGACAACTGTAACGATAAAATTAATTTTTATTTGACTCAGGCGAAGACTGTGCGTACAATCTCCCTTGCTCGAAGACTCGCCTGATTACATTTCCTATTCAAAGCTTTATCTTCAAAACATTGACCAGTGGGTGAAAATCCGTCGAATATCGAGTATTTTTAATTTTAATATATATAGAGTAAATTTATGTCAGAAAAAGTAACAGGTACCGTCAAGTGGTTTGACGAGTCAAAAGGTTTTGGTTTTATTCAACAAGCTTCCGGATCAGATGTGTTTGCACATTACAGTGCAATTAGCAATGACAACGACGGCTTTCGAACTTTGAAAGAAGGCCAACAAGTTGAATTCAACGTCACCCAAGGTCAAAAAGGCCCACAGGCTGAAAATATTGTTGCGTTGTAATTTCTAACTCATTACGCAATAAAAAAGCGGACGTCATGTCCGCTTTTTTTATGCCTGTAGGTAATTGCTGTCTTCATACAAAAAACACACTTAATACCGCAACTGTTAAAGCAGTTATCGATACCGGTATCGCCAAAGAAACCATGGCAATGTCTTTATAGGAGGTTTTATGCGTCAACCCACAAATGGTCAACAAGGTGATCACCGCACCGTTATGCGGTAAAGAGTCAAAACCACCGGAGGCCATCGAAGCCAAACGATGCATCCATTCGGGATTAATACCAAACTGAACCGCCATCTCAGCATAGGTGCTGCCCAAAGCTTCTAGGGCAATGGTCAGGCCACCCGATGCTGAACCGGTAATACCGGCCAATACATTCACCGCCACCACCTCTGAAATCAGGGGATTGTTGGGAGATATATTAATCACCGCCTCTTTCACCAAAGTAAATGCCGCTAAAGAAGCAATGGTGGCACCATAACCCACTTCAGAAGCGGTGTTAAAGGTCGGTAACATCGAACCAATGGCGCCTTTGGTCATACTGGTGTTGACATTGCGGATACGATTCCAGTTAAGCGCAATAACCGCCAAAACAGCCATAATCAACGCCATAATCATGGACCAGATAGACACCAATTTATCGGGATTAATGAAGCCAAATTTAGCGGTGTTGAGATAATCGGTGTTCCAGCCGGGGATGACATACTTTTGTAGAACAAAGTTCGATGCCACCACAATCACCACAGGCACCAAAGCGATCCAAATATTGGGCAGACTTTTTTCTAATTCGTGATCAATCACGGGCTCCATTTTATGGTGAGAACCATAGCCTTCGGCTTTAAATTTTTCGACCCGCCGTTTTATCCACCAGATACCGGTAAACATAATGGTAAATCCGGCCACCAATCCGACAATCGGTGCAGCATACATATCCGTACCGAAATAACTGGTGGGAATAATGTTATGTATTTGTGAGGTGCCCGGTAAAGCCGTCATACTAAATGTAAAAGCACCCAATGCAATGGCGGCTGGAATAAAGCGCTTGGGCATATCTGCTTCTTTAAATAAAGCGGCCGCCAAAGGATAAACAGCAAAAGCTACCACAAACACAGAAACACCGCCATAGGTTAACAAACCACAAGAAGCGACAATGGCAAACACCGAATGGTGCTGTCCCATTTTATTGATAAATGTTTGGGCGATGGCTTTGGCTGAACCGGAATCCTCCATTAATTTACCAAATATGGCACCTAACAAAAATATCGGAAAATATTTTATGGCGAAACCACCTAGCTGTACCATAAAGACTTGGGTGTATATACCTAAAAGCTGGGTTCCCTCACCGGCTAAAACCACTGCCAGCATGGCCAATACCGGTGCTAAAATAATAACGCTAATGCCACGGTAAGCTAAATACATCAATAACGCTAAAGACAATAAAATTCCCAATACGCCGAGCATATTAATATCCTATGAGAGTTCGAGGTTATGTTTTAGGTACAGTCACCTCAGTGAATAAAAAACCCGAAATAACTCGGGTTAAACTTAAATTAATTGAGTAGCAGGACTGAATCTGCAATTAACTCATGGCTTTTTGCCGGCATCTCGCCTGCGCCCTCTGCTTTAAAGTGAGCTATTTTTTCGGGGCTGTGTTCAACCACTGTTAATTGTCCATGTACATGTGCTTGTCCGCGACTGTCTTTAGGAATCAAAAAGCTGTGGTTTTTAAAATCAACACGCACAAATTGTTCACCGGACTTAAGCATCATCCAACAACCCATTTTTTGACAAACCTGGGTGATTTCACCTTTAAAATAATGTTTGTCTTGTGTGTAATCTTCAGGGTTGCTTAACGCATTGGCCACATCAACCACTTGGGCATCACCTATTTGCCATGAATCACCATAGACTACGCCGGCATCGATTTCCTCTGTGATGACTGGTTGTTGCTGTTCATGGTTTTGCGAATCATTATTTGAAACTTCTTCAGCGTTATTTTCTTCGGTTTGCAACTCATCTAAAGCGGCTAATACTTCACTAACATGTGTGTTTGGATCCACTTCTTCAAAATGTCTGGCAATCATGCCTTCGGGGTTGACGATAAAGGTTTGGCGTTTGGCGTAACTAAAAAAAGCGGCACCACCATCAACACCATAAGCACGCGACATCACTTTATCGCTGTCCACCAATAAGTTAAAAGGTAAATTATGTGCTGCAATAAATTGACGATGTGACTCAGCATCATCCAATGAAATACCTAAAACCTCAGTGTTCATGGCTTTCAGTTGTTGATAATTATCTTTAAACTCATTGGCTTCGACAGTACAACCTGAAGTGCCATCTTTCGGATAAAAATACAGCACCAACCATTGACCATCATAATCAGCCAATTGGTGTGCTTCTCCATTTTGATCCTTTAAATTAAACACCGGCGCGGGTTGTCCTTGCATACTGCTGGCAACCGCCATAAAATTCATCAACATGAACAGAACAATGAGCGTATATTTTTTTAACATCATGGCGTCTCTTTGGTATAAAAACGAATGATTCTAACAAAACCACAGTCTTAAAAACCAATTAAATTTAATATGTATCAAAAAATATTACCTGAAAGCGCTAAAATTTTAGTGGATAAAAATAAAATCGACGCTTCCACAGCCCAAATTGCCCATCAAATTAATCAAGATTATGCCGATAAAGAAGTGGCATTTTTAACCATTATGAATGGTGGCATGATATTTGCATCAGAACTCAGCTTACGTCTGAATATCGATATGGAAATGGATTACCTGCAATTATCACGATACGGTAAAAGTACCACAGGCGGTCAACTGGTGTGGAAATACCAACCTGAAATACACTTGCAAAATAAGCACGTTATTTTATGTGACGATATTTATGACCAAGGTCATACTTTGAAAGCAGCTCATGATTGGTGTTTACGTAAGGGTGCGGCCTCTGTTAAATCAGTGGTTTTGGTGTTCAAAAAACATGACCGTGGCTATGCTAATTATCAGCCTGAATATTCGGCATTACATATTGATGACCATTATATCTTTGGTTATGGCATGGATTTGGAAGAGCGATTACGTCACTTACCCGCCATTTATTACTTACCTGATGCCTGATTTAAAACGGCTCATTGATACTGCAAAGAAAGCCATGGAAAAGGCTTATGCGCCGTACTCCAACTTTCAAGTGGGTGCGGCTATTTTAGATAACAATGGTCAATTACATGCCGGTTGTAACGTCGAAAATTCAGCTTATCCAATTGGCTGTTGCGCCGAACAGGCGGCTGTTACTGCCATGATATTAGGGGGTGGTCAAGCCATACAGGATATTGTTGTAATTGCTAAAAAACACAACCCCTGCCCACCCTGTGGCGCTTGTCGACAAGTGATAGCAGAACACAGTGATCACAACACCAAGATACATCTGTTAACCCAAGGCGATGGATTAACGACTTTCCAGGTCAGCGAATTATTGCCACAGGCTTTTAGCCCTGATCATTTAGATAGTTGCTGATTTTAGTGCGTAATTGAGGATCTTTCATGGCGACGTGTAAATTCGCCATAACAAAACCTTCATGGTGTCCACAATCAAAACGTTGCCCATCCAATTGCACCGCATGCACACCTTCCTGTTGAAGTAAGGTTTTAATGGCATCGGTTAATTGAATTTCACCTTTACCATCAGCAGGTGTGGCTTTGAGCACCTCAAAAATACGAGCGGGCAAAACATAACGTCCTATAACACCAAAGTCTGAAGGCGCCTCATCTTTGTGTGGTTTTTCAACAATGGCATCGATTTCTGCTGTTCCCTGATGCCATTGCTTGGGTGAAACAATGCCATAGCTACTGATTCTCTCTGCGGGCACTTGCTCGACGCTGAGCGTGGTTTGACCGGTCACACGGGCACATTCAATTAATGCCAATAACGGGTTTTGAGGGGCTTCAATAAAATCATCGGCCAATAACACTGTAAACATTTCATTCACGCCAATTAAACTTTGGGCTTGCAACACGGCATGACCTAAACCGAGTGGTTCACCTTGCGGAATATAAACTGTTTTTATGTCCGGTGATAAGATATTGACCTTCTCCACTAAATCCATTCGACCCTGTTGCTCAAAACGCATTTTCAATGAAGGCATCGGATCAAAATGATCAAAAATCGCGTGTTTACTGGCACTGGTGACAAATATTAAAGTTTCGATACCCACCGCCAAAGCTTCTTCCACGGCATATTGAATCAATGGTTTGTCAATAATCGGCATCAATTCCTTGGGCATTGACTTTGTGGCCGGTAAGAAGCGTGTACCTAAACCGCCCACCGGAAAGACAGCCTTAGTTATTTTTGCCGGATGATTGTTGTCCTGATGTGATGACATTGAGTTGATTTCCTTTAAATTCCTTGATCATTTTCTGTAACAACACCTTCAAATCTCGATGTTGATAATTAACCGCCGCTGTTCTGCCCTGCTCAATCTGTTTTATTAACTGTGCAGTTGGAATGCTATTGTGTTTAGCCAAATTGATTTTGTCAACTTCAGTGGCTGTCAGTTCTTCATTGGCATAATGCAATTCTTCAAATAACTTTTCACCTTGACGTAAACCGGTATATTCAATTTGTATTTTTCGAGACTGACCGGTTAACGCGATCATGCGTTTGGCTAAAGATTTTATTTTGATGGGATGCCCCATATCAAGTACCAAAATGCCATCATCATGGTCAACGACTAAGCCTTGTAAAATTAATTGACAAGCCTCCTCAATGGTCATGAAGTAACGCTCCATACGGGCATCTGTTACAGTGACCGGTCCACCCTGTTCAATTTGTTTTTTAAATAAAGGCACCACGGATCCCGCTGATCCCAAAACATTGCCAAAGCGCACTGTCACATAATCTGTTTTACTGATGGTGTTGAGGTATTGACAATATTTCTCAGATAACCGTTTGGTGGCACCCATAACGCTATGCGGATTGACCGCTTTATCCGTTGAAATCAACACCATTTTAGACACGTTGAATTGGTCACAGCAGTCTGCAACAATGCGGGTACCTATGACATTATTCAAATAGGCTTCGCAGAGGTGGTTTTCCAATAACGGTACATGCTTATAAGCAGCTGCATGGAATACCACATCAGGTTTAACTTCTTTAAATAGATAGAACAACTGCGCTTGGTTGGTGATGTCACCTAAATGAGAACGAATCAAAGTTGGACCGCCGGCTAATTCATTATCAATCGCATATAAATTATATTCAGAATGATCAACAATGGTTAATTGACTCACCCCAAAACGGGTTAATTGGCGACACAATTCAGCACCAATTGAACCACCACCACCGGTGACCATGACGGACTTGTTACGCACAAACTGAGCCACTTTTTGCCAATCCAGCTCTACTTTTTCGCGGCCTAATAAATCTTCCACTGTAATGGGTTGCAAATCATTGACGTTGGCTAAGTTACTGTCGTAATCATCAGGATCCGGGGCAATACGGATTTGACAATCACCATCGGCCAAAGCATCCACCACAGTTCGAATTAAATTTGCATCCGGATTTTGTTTGGTAATGACCACCAAATCCACATCATATTGCGCAACTAAATCTGGCAGTCGCTCAACGCCACGCTGGATTTTAATACCGCGTAATTGGGTGCCTTGGTATTTCACATCATCATCGACAATGCTCATGACGTGACAACTGCGATTGGTCACTGCATTGCGGATAAATAAATCAGCAATATTGCCGGCGCCAACCAATATCACCCGCGGTATACTGTCGCTACTTAAATTAAAATATTTATCTTTCCACAAGCGATAACTGATGCGAGGCACTCCCCAAAACAGCACCAATAAAATCGGATACATAACAATGACACTGCGTGGCATTCCACTTAATCGATTCATTAAGAAAAACAAACCGGCAATGGCTAACGTCCCTACCAACGCTGATTTAAGCAGATTCATCAAATCAGGGACACTGGCAAATCGCCACAAACCTCGGTACATATCAAAATAAAAGCTAACCAAACCCTGAACCAGCAGCACCAAAGCAATTTCCAATGACCATAATTCCACTGTCGGTGACATCGGCCAAATACTGTAACGGATATAAAAACTGGCCACCCAAGCCAACCACACCATCAATAAATCATGTGTAATAACAGCCAGTCTCAAATGCACCATTCGATTAATCATGCTGCTATTTTACCTGCCGATTGAGCGACTGTGAAAAAAAACAACCGCTAAAATGGCATAAACTGACACAAACCACAACATTTGCTGTTTTAATGAAAGCTCAGTCATCATATAGACCACCAAACAACAGACAGCTGTGACCGTCGCATAAGCAACACTAATCTTCCAATGAGAAATACTGTTACTGATTAAACGTTGATATAAATGGCTGCGATGGGCTTCAGTTAAACGCTCACGGCGATAAGCACGAACTGCTAAAGTCAAGGTACCATCGGTAATGAGTACGGCATGCATAACTGCGATTTGCAAAGCCGTTAAAGTGTCTGTTTTCAGTGCGATTAAAGAAGTTAACGCAATCACAAAAGCCAGCGGCAAACTGCCAGAATCACCCATAAATAAAGCTTTTTTAACAACATTAAAATAAAGATAAACCAGCAAAGCAACAACCGTCATGGCAATTAATAAGATGTAATCAGCTGTTAAGGCATGCATCAATAAAAGCCATAATAAAGTCACAATGGCGTGCATCGCCACTAAGCCGTTGGCACCATCCATAAAATTAAATAAATTGAGCCACCACAACATAGCCACGCATAAAAACAACCACCACAAAGACAGCTCAAACCCTAAAAGCCAAAGACTGGTAACAGTCACCACCACTTGAACTAAAAACCTAAAACGTGCCGACAGTTGCTTAACATCATCGACGGCGCCGAGCAAAGTTAAGCACAGTAATAAGATCGCCGGTATATAAAGCTGCAGCCATAACATAATCCCTGTCAGCGGTATAAACATAATTAATCCACCACCGGTTAAAACCTGGCCATGATGTAAACTGCGGTGGTTAGCACTGTCTAAAAAACGCACCAGATGGCCACTGACGTAAACTCGTAACAACACAAATATCACGCCGGCCCATAACAGCAGAATAAGCCAGTTGGATTTAAACCACATCATCAATGGGTTTTACCACACCCCAGTTTTTACAACTCGGGCACTGCCAGTGCACCGATTGTGCACCAAAACCACACTTACGACAACGCAACCGTGGTTGCTTCGCAAGTAAACCATCAATCAGTTGTTTCAATATGGCATCATCAGGATTTTTTGAATCAGAATCATCATTATCACCGTCAAGCCTTATTAACATATCCAGACCCTTAAAAGATGGCTTATCTTTCAGATGATTACGTAAGAAATTTTGCGCAGCCTGACCACCGGACAGTTGATGTATTTCTTGGGTGAGTGACAACACCGGACTAATCCCTGAATAATCATCAATTAATGACTTTAGATATTCTGATAAAGCCGCTTCATCTTGAATGGCGTGATAACTATTAACCATCGGTTCTAACACAATCGGTATAAAACTGTTATCGGCTTCAATGGCTTGTTTAAAAGAGTCAATCGCTGCTTGGTGATTATTGTTCGACTGTTGGATTAAACCAATGGATAAGTGGGCTCTAACCGACGCCTTATCAACGCGTAAAGCCGCAGCCAAGTGTTGTAATGCCTTATCATCGTCATTGGCTAAACGCGACACGTCAGCCAGTTCACAATGAAAGTGAGCTATGGTTTTACGCATTGAACGACCGGTGGCAGCTTGAAAACGCGAAGCCGATTTAATGGCTTGTAACCAATCTTGTTCTTGTTGGTAAATATCCATCAGCCACTTTAGGGCTTCCGGGGTATGGGCTTCAAGCTCAACCAATTCCGCAAACAAAACTTCAGCACGATCCAACAAACCGGCACTCATATAATCCTTGCCAATGGCTAGTAGTGCGCGTGTTCGGTAGCGTTGTGGTAACTGTGCTTGAGCAATCAGTGCCTGGTGTAATTTAATGGCTTTATCCACCTCACCCTTCTTACGGTATAAATTGCCAAGTGCCAATTGTGGCTCAAAGGTGGCATGCGAGGTTTCAGCCAGTTGGATAAAGACATCAATGGCTTTATCAGACTCATCATTCAATAAATAATTTAAGCCTTTGAAATAGCGGTGATTTAGTTGTTCAAATTTCTTTTGTGTGGTGAGATTTCGTAACACATAGGCCAAATACATACCCATTAAAACACCACTCAACAGAGCCATCATTACCCAAATAAAACCACCGGTCATTTTGCTTCAATTTGTGTGTTAATGGCTCTTTTAGGCTTGTCGTTTTGCTCAGTCTGCTGTCTGAGTTGATGGTACTGCCGCTGCCAATGACGTTTTTCTCGATTAGCCGGCCACAGCCAAAGTAACCAAGAAATCAAACTGCCAATGACCACACCGGCAATCAAAGTCATCAAAACAATAAAACCCAAACTGGCATTGAGCTTGAAGAAATACATATTAAGCTCACTGGCATCCAGGTTTAAAGCACTCAAAGTAATGATGAATGACAACAAAATCACAATCAAAGTGATAACAAGCGTTTTTTTAAGTGTTTTCATAGTCAGACATTATAATGGAATGTCCTTGGGACTTCATTCACTTTTGATATTTGTAATTTAATTTAGTGAACAAAAATGAAAGCGGCCACGGCGGACATGTCTTTAGTCTATTACACGTATAGCTCTGACTCGCGTTGCTCGCCAACCGCTAAACGTGGGGAAAGTTCTTGGGACTTCATAGCCTTTTAGGGTTGAAAAGAAGATAATCACTGAAAGAAAACAGGCAATATCACTTTGTTTGACCTTTAAATAAATGATAAGTACCATTCATGAACTAAATATAAATCAACTACTGCTTGAGCTTTTAGAAGTTCCCTTCAATTCACTACGCACTTTATCAATGCCATAGCTAACTCGTCGGAATGTTTATGTATCCAACAAAATTATAAAGCCTTACTGATTTGCGCGCGGACGTGCTCAATCAGTGATTCAGTTGATTGTTCCTTAAATGATTCCGGAGAAATCGGTGCATGAAAAAAAAGCTCAATGGTGCCCGGGAGAATTCGCAGACTTTTAGCCGGCATCACATTGTCGGCGCCTTTGATGGTTACCGGCAGAATGGGTAATGACAGTGATTGTGCCATTTTAAAGGCACCTTTTTTAAAAGGCAGCAGCTCATGGCCATTATTGCGGGTGCCTTCCGGGAAAAACAACACTGATGTACCGCCGGTGAGTTTTTCGCCGGCTTGTTGCATGGTTTGTTTGGCTGCCCGTCGGTTACTGCGATCCACATATATATGGCCCATTAAATTACAGGTATATCCAATAAATGGTACTTTTCGTAATTCAATTTTCATCACCCATTTAAAGGCCATAGGTAAATATCCATACAAAGCTAAAATGTCATAGGTACTTTGGTGGTTGGCAACAATCACATAAGATTGTGAGGCATCAATGACATCGGCATTATGTATGTTTACCCGCACCGGAGTTATCCACAGGATAAACCGTCCCCACAGTCGCGCCACGTATTTATCAGCCCAGGCACCGGCCCCGAGCCAGGTTAAAATAATAACAATTATGGCAATTAGAGCAGTCCACAGCCAAGCCACCGGATAAACAAATAACCAGACATAGATTTGAAAAACATGTTTTAAAACGACTGTCATGGCGTGCATTATAAAGGAAGTAGCGAAACTGCCAAGTGGTTCACAGTCGCAAAATTGTTTATTTTTAAGATACATGTGATTCAACTTATTGGTAAAATAGGATTTATAGGTCATTA
Organism: Marinicella gelatinilytica; assembly: GCF_026410405.1. Lineage (GTDB taxonomy): Bacteria > Pseudomonadota > Gammaproteobacteria > Xanthomonadales > Marinicellaceae > Marinicella > Marinicella gelatinilytica. Next base: position 249,744 of record NZ_JAPMLN010000001.1, read on the forward strand.
TAAAGACCTCATATTAATGACTAAATTAAGAATTGGGAGTAAAAAATGAACATTAAACAAGTGGGATTCATGTTGCTTTTATGCCTGATATTCACTGCTGCCACTGCAGAGGTGTTACTTATCGAGCGTACGCAACAGCAACCTAATCAACCTCTACCGAAACATGGACAAACCATGCAACAGGTGGAAGCGGAATTCGGCCAGCCAACCATGCGTCATGAAGCTGTTGGCGATCCACCCATCAGTCGTTGGGAATATGGTGATTATGTCGTCTATTTTGAGCATAACCTGGTGCTCAATAGTGTCATGAAAAGAACCAAAGACCTTAGCCAGCCTTGACTAACCGCACTAAATTCAATCGCCAAACAGAACGGCATCATTGGCTTGCCAATCATTTTGGTCATCGTAATTTTTCAATTGAACCGGCGTCAGCTGATGCCAGTTTTAGAAGTTACTTCCGGGTGAAATCCAATGAGAGAAGTTTTATTTTGATGGATGCCCCACCCGATCAGGAAGACTGTCGACCTTTTATCACAGTTCAGCAAATGTTGATCAGACATCATGTCCATGTACCTGAAATCTTTGCACAGGATATAGACAATGGTTTTTTGTTACTCAGTGATTTAGGTTCAACTTTGTATTTGGATGTGCTGAATGAGGACAATGCCAAATCTTTATACCAACAAGCCATTGACAGTTTACTGAGTTTGCAAACCACCCCGCAAACAACGCCCTTACCCAAGTATTCACAAGAGTTATTAACCACAGAAATGTGCTTGTTCGATGAGTGGTTTATAGCTGAGCACTTGGGTCATGAATTAAATGATAAACAACACCGAATTCTCAAAGAAACCAGACAATGGATATTGGGTTATGTTTTAGAACAACCGCAAGTAATGGTGCATCGTGATTACCATTCTCGTAATCTAATGGTTACGGAAGAGAACAATCCGGGAATAATTGATTTTCAGGATGCGGTTCATGGCCCTTTTAGTTACGATTTGGTGTCTCTATTGAAAGATTGTTACATCAGCTGGCCGCATGAATTGGTTACTGAGTTATGTGAATACTTTCTCAATCGGTACAACAAAATTCATCACAGCACCATAAGCCTATCTGAATTTATGAATTGGTTTCATCTGACCACAGCACAAAGGCATTTAAAAACCATTGGGATCTTTTGTCGGTTGAATTATCGCGATGGTAAAAAAAATTACCTCAATGATATTCCAAGAACTTTACATTATTTAAAACATGTGACCGAAATGTATCCTGAATTGTATGAATTTAATCAATTGCTCGAACAGCTGCAACCCAAAATCAAAGTTCAATAAAGCAACGCATGAAAGCTTTTATTTTAGCGGCCGGTCGTGGTCAGCGGCTTAAACCCATTACCGATGAGATTCCAAAACCATTGGTTGAGGTGCAGGGAAAACCATTACTTTTGCATCATTTACTGGCACTGAAAAAAGCCGGCTTTCGTGACATTGTGATTAATGTTTCGTGGCTGGGTGAGCACATCATAGATTTTCTTCACAGCGAAACACCTACGGGTCTTAAAATCAGCATTTCTGATGAGCGTCAGCAGGCTTTGGAAACCGGCGGCGGCATGCTGAAAGCGCTCAAACTATTGGGTGATAAGCCGTTTTTAAGTATTAACGCCGATGTTTTTACCGATTTTGATTACCGTCAGTTCATTACGTTTGCATTAAACAATGACCTGCTTCACGTTGTCTTGGTACCCAATCCAGAGCACAATACAGCGGGTGATTTTAGCTTAAATAAAAACAGATTGGTAAGTCCAGGTTCGATGCACGATAGTTTCACCTATAGTGGCATCGGTATCTACAACCCTGCTCTTTTTAAACCTGTGCGCAATCGTCTTAATCAAGCCTTCAGACTGAAGCCTTTAATCCAGCAAGCCATCCGCCAGCAACTGGCCGGTGGTCAGATTTATCATGGACAATGGACGGATGTGGGCACCACCGAGCGTTTGGCTGAATTAAATCAGCGATGATGCTAAAATTCGCCATTTCTATGATAAAAAAGGGAAAACCTACATGCCTTCCATCCGATTCATAACAGGCCTAATCGCCCTGTTTTTTGTGACTGTTTTACAGGCACAGGAAACAGAAACCACCATTATCTATGCTGCCACATGGCTGTCCGTGGTGCCGCCATTATTGGCGATTGCCGTGGCTTTATTGTTCAGGCAGGTGATACCGGCGTTGTTTGTCGGTCTGATGTTTGGGGTTTGGCTCATCGGTAACTTTTCTTGGCAGTCACTATGGACATCGCCCTTAGTGGTTGTTGAAGAATACACGGTGGCGGCCTTAGCCGATACTGACCATGCATCTGTAATTATCTTTTCGCTATTGATTGGTGGTTTGGTGGGTATCAGTTCACGCAATGGCGGTATGGTGGGTGTGGTTAATCTGATTGTTAACTGGGCGAATACCGTGAAACGCGCCTCATTGGCTACCATTGCCATGGGTTTAAGTATTTTCTTTGATGATTATGCCAACTCTTTGGTGGTGGGTAATACCATGCGACCGGTTACCGATAAAATGAAGATTTCTCGGGAAAAGCTGGCTTATCTGGTGGATTCCACGGCAGCACCAATTGCCAGTATTGCCTTTATCACCACCTGGGTTGGTTTTGAGGTGGGATTAATCGATGAGGCCTTGAAATCCATTGGTCATACCGGTGATGGTGCTTACATTATGTTTTTACAATCCATACCGTATAGTTTTTATCCGATATTTGCCATCGGCTTAACCCTATTAATTGCTGCCACCGGCCGTGATTTTGGCCCCATGCTAAGTGCAGAGCAGCGGGCTCGTGATGGTTTTATCAACACCACTGAAGGGATTGGTCTGGCTGATGATGACATTCAGCCGATTGAAGGTAAGCCGCACCGTGCCATTAATGCATTAATTCCTTTTGGGGTTTTGATTATAGTGGTTTTAGGTGGTTTGTATGTCACCGGTGTCGATAGCAACATAGAAAATCAAAGCCTGAAAGACATCATTGGTAATTCCAATGCCTTTAAAGCCATGCTCTGGGCCAGTATCGCTGCCACTTTAGTGGCCGTCGGTATGAGTGTTAGTCAACGAATTTTAACTTTGGACGACACCGTAGAAGCCTGGTATGAGGGCATGAAGCCGATGCTACAGGCGATTGTGATTTTGGTTCTGGCCTGGTCATTGGCAGCCATCACTGAACAATTACAAACCAGCATGTATATCTCGTCTTTATTGCAAGACAGCTTGAGTTATTACTGGTTACCGGTTTTGACCTATATATTAGCCGCCCTCACCGCTTTTGCCACTGGTTCAAGTTGGGGAACGATGGGGATTTTGATTCCCTTAATTATCCCCATTACCTGGAATGTGATGGGTGCCCAAGGGGTATTGGATACCGAATATTTACACATCATTCACATCACCATTGCCAGCGTTCTGGCCGGTGCTGTATGGGGTGACCACTGCTCGCCGATATCTGACACCACCATTCTATCTTCCATGGCTTCCGGCTGTGATCATATCGAGCACGTACGCACCCAAATCCCGTATGCCACTTATGCCGGTGGCTTTGCTATTTTAATTGGCATTATTCCTGCCAGCTTTGGTTTATCACCCTGGATAGCCCTGGCAGTAGGCTTAGTGGGCATGTTTATCGGATTGCGTTGGCTGGGTACGAAAGTATGAGAACCTGGTTACCCCGCGTTACCGTGGCCACCATTGTAGAACGTGATGGCCTCTTTTTAATGGTCGAAGAAGACGTACACGGTGAACTCAAACTAAATCAACCGGCCGGACATTTAGAAGCCGATGAAACACTGATTGAAGCCGCTGCCCGTGAAACACTAGAAGAAACCGCCTGGCAAGTTGAAATCGATTATCTGGTTGAATTTTCTCAATGGACCAGTGAATCAGGAAACCATTATTTACGGGCTTGTTTTGCCGGTACTGCTCTTGAATTAATACCCGATCAAACTCTGGATGACGGTATTCTTCGTGCCGTTTGGTTGAGCCGCGATGAGGTGGCGGCTCGTCAAGAACAATTACGTTCCCCTCTTGTGTTGCACCATATTGACCACTATATCAATGGCAAGCAAACACCCTTAGAAATTTTTAGTTATTACGACTAAGTAAGTTAATTTTATGGCCGAAAAAATTATTGTGGGCATGTCCGGTGGTGTCGATTCCTCGGTCAGTGCTGCACTTCTAAAACAACAATACCCTGGTAATGTCGCCGGTATGTTTATGAAAAACTGGGAAGAAGACGATACCGATGAAATCTGCACGGCTGACGAGGATGTTAAAGATGCGCAAGCTGTTTGTGATCGCTTAGGTATCAAATTGCACCGCCGTAATTTTTCGTCTGAATACTGGGACTATGTTTTCAGTGAGTTTTTAGCCGAATATCAAAAAGGCCGCACCCCAAATCCGGATATTTTATGTAACCGTGAAATTAAATTTAAAACCTTTCTCGACCATGCCGATGATTTAGGCGCTGAATTTATTGCCACCGGTCATTATGTGCGTAAAGATGAGCGAAATGGGCAGTATCAATTGCTGAAAGGTGTGGATAACAACAAAGACCAAAGCTATTTTTTGTACGCCATTCAACAGCACCAACTGGCGCGTAGTTTATTTCCTGTGGGCGAACTGGACAAGTCAGAGGTACGTGATAAAGCCGCAGAACTGGGTTTGTCGGTACATGACAAAAAAGACTCCACCGGTATTTGTTTTATTGGTGAAAAACGTTTTCAAACTTTTTTAAGTCAATATTTGAAACCCAATCCGGGTGACATCGTAAGCCCTGAAGGGACGGTTGTGGGTCAACACAATGGTCTGATGTATTACACCATCGGTCAACGTCAGGGACTTGGAATTGGTGGCGTTAAAGATGCCCTGCCGGAGCCTTGGTTCGTGATTGCCAAAAACCATAAGAACAACCAGTTGATTGTGGGTCAAAGCAACCATGAATCATTATTGATGGGGCAGCGACTCTCTGCGGATCAAATTAATTGGATCAGTGGTCAGGCACCTGATTTCCCCCTAAGCTGTCACGCTAAAATACGTTATCGACAATCGGACCAAGCCTGCACTGTAAAGATTGGTGATAAGGGACAATTAATGGTTGATTTTGAACAACCCCAACGCGCCATCACGCCGGGGCAATCCATTGTTTTTTACGATAAGGATGTTTGTTTAGGGGGTGCTGTGATAGAAGATTCGGATTTATTGACCTCAACCTGTGAGTTAAAACCATGAGAGACCAAACCATTGCCTTAGCCGGCGTTTATCAAGCCGCCGCTTTTGCCCATGAATTGGCCCAATCCGGTGCGGTGAGTCGACGTGACTGTTTTGCCGGTAGTATTGAAAGTTTATTTGCGGTTAATCCGGATTCGACCATGGCCGTATTTGATCATGATATGAACCGCATATCACTGGGTTTAAGCACCTTAATTAAATCGTTTAATAAAGACAAAGCCTATTTGAACATCATTAAATATGTTCTGACACTGTTAAATCTGCAATCAAAATTTATCACGCATGATGCCATGGTGAAACAAGTTCAGCACGGTATTCAACAAGCCAGTCATATCGGCTCTTTTGATGAGCATGAAAAGGCCGTGATAGAAATATTAGCTGCCACCTATTCTAAAACCATTAGCCAACTTCAACCACGTGTGGTCATAGCAGGCCAACCTTTTCACTTAAAAAATAATGAAGTCACCATGCAAATAAGGGCTGTTTTATTGGCGGGCATTCGCTCTGCTGTATTATGGAAACAGGTTGGCGGTAGTCACTTACAATTGCTATTCAAACGTAAAGCCTACATTCAAGAAGCGGAACAGTTACTTAAACAGCGATAAAAGCCTATTTGAATATCCTATACGCAGTAACTGGTGCTGTCTTTTTACATTAAAAAATGCGATAATACCGCGCTTTTTAATGGCCACCCTCTGATGTGGCCGATTCACTAATTCACTGAAGCAGGGGTTCAATAAAATGAGCGATACACTTAAAACAGCCATGCATTTGGCCGTTAACAATAAAAATTACCGTTACTACAGCTTAGCTAAACTTAACGAGCACTATGACATTAATAAATTGCCGTTTAGTTTAAAGATTTTATTAGAAAACCTGTTACGCAATGAAAACGGTGTGGATGTCACTGCTGACGATATTAAAGCCCTGTGTCAATGGGATCCGCAAGCCAAACCAACCACAGAAATTGCCTTTACACCATCGCGGGTGGTTCTACAAGATTTTACCGGGGTACCGGCTGTCGTTGATTTAGCCGCCATGCGCGATGCCATGAAAAAATTAGGCGGTGATGTGCAAAAGATCAATCCATTGTCACCGGCTGAACTTGTGATTGACCATTCAGTCCAAGTGGATAAATATGGCACGGCCAATGCCGCTGACTTAAATACACAAATAGAGTTTGAACGTAATAAAGAGCGTTACGGATTTTTAAAATGGGGTCAAACAGCCTTTGATTCCTTTAAAGTGGTGCCTCCGGGCATGGGTATCGTTCATCAGGTTAATTTAGAATATCTGGCGCGTGTGGTTTTTGGCGCGCAACAAAATGGCGAACTCACGGCTTATCCTGACACTGTGGTTGGCACTGATTCTCATACCACCATGATTAATGGATTGGGTGTTCTGGGTTGGGGTGTCGGTGGTATTGAGGCCGAAGCGGCCATGCTGGGGCAAGCCATTTCTATGCTGATTCCACAAGTGGTTGGCTTTAAACTGACCGGCCGCTTGCCTGAAGGTGCCACCGCCACTGATTTAGTGTTAACTGTTGTAGAAATGTTACGTGAGCACGGTGTTGTTGGTAAGTTTGTTGAGTTTTTTGGCTCCGGCTTACAGTATCTCCCCTTAGCTGACCGTGCCACTTTAGCCAATATGGCGCCTGAGTACGGTGCCACTTGCGGTATGTTCCCGGTTGATGAAGAAACATTACGTTACTTGCGTCTTTCAGGCCGTACAGAAGAACAGGTTAAACTGGTCGAAGAATACTGTAAAGCACAAGGCATGTTCCATGATGCCAACAGCCCGGATGCAAACTACACAGCCACCTTAGAATTGGATATGAGCACCGTGGTACCCAGTATCTCAGGTCCGAAACGTCCACAAGACCGCATTGTTTTAACCGAAGCCAAAGAGAAGTTCCAAAATTTATTCAATGCCTTTGAAAATGGCCGTGACAAGAAATCAATCCCGGTCAAGGCCGAACGCGGTGACTATCAGTTCTCTGATGGTGACATTGCGGTGGCCGCCATTACATCCTGTACCAACACCTCTAATCCTGCAGTTATGTTAGGCGCCGGATTACTCGCCCGCAATGCGGTTGCTAAAGGTTTGACCGTTAAACCATGGGTAAAAACGTCTTTAGCCCCCGGCTCAAAAGTGGTTACCCATTATTTAAAAGCCGCTGACGTTCTTGATGATTTAGATGCCTTGGGCTTTAATGTGGTTGGTTTTGGTTGTACCACTTGTATCGGTAATTCGGGCCCCTTGGATCCGGCCTTGTCAAAAACCATCAATGAAAACGACTTGATTGCCACCTCTATTTTGTCAGGAAACCGTAACTTTGAGGGACGGATTCATCCCGATGTGCAGATGAACTTTTTGGCTTCTCCGCCCTTGGTGGTCGCTTATGCCATTGCCGGTACCATGGACACTGATATTCAGAAAGACCCACTGGGACAAGATCAGGACGGCAATGATGTGTTCTTAAAAGACATTTGGCCCAGTAATCATGAAATCGCTGACACCATTTCTGAGCATGTCTCAAATGACATGTTTGCCAAAGGCTATGAAGATGTGTTTGCAGGTGATGATAACTGGAAAAATGTTAAAACTGTGGAATCACAATTATTCAACTGGCAAGATGACTCCACTTATATCAAAAACCCACCCTACTTTGATGGCATGACTTTGGAGGTGGGTGAAATCCGTGACATTACAGGCGCCCGTGTGTTAGCCAAATTAGGAGATTCCGTGACCACGGACCATATTTCACCAGCCGGTTCAATTGCCGAGGATTCACCGGCCGGAGAATACTTAAAAGCCAAAGGTGTGCCCAAGCATGAATTTAACTCTTATGGTTCCAGACGAGGTAACCATGAAGTCATGATGCGTGGTACTTTTGCCAATATTCGTCTGCGCAACCAATTGGCACCGGGTACTGAAGGCGGTTGGACCCGATTCCAACCAAGTGATGAGCCAATGACCATCTTTGATGCCTCCATGAAATACCAGGCTGATAATGTGCCGTTATTAATCATTGCCGGTACTGAATATGGCACCGGCTCTTCCCGTGACTGGGCCGCTAAGGGCACGAACCTTTTGGGTGTTAAAGCGGTCTTAGTACAAAGCTATGAGCGCATTCACCGCTCTAACCTGGTCGGTATGGGCGTGGTGCCACTACAATTTAAAGATGGTGAAAGTGCTGATACCTACAGTTTAACCGGCAGAGAAACCTATGACATCACCGGTTTAGACAACGGCAACAGTAAAACCGCACAAATCACAGCACACCGCGCTGATGGCAGTACAGTTTCTTTTGAGGTGGATGTTCGCATTGATACCCCGAAAGAAGTTGAATATTGTCGCCACGGCGGTATTTTGCACTATGTGCTGAGAAATTTAGCGGGATAACCCAAACAACCCACCGGATAAGTCTATCCGGTGGGTTTTACATAGAGCCAAATCCGATGCATTTAAAATTAATACTTATACTTTTGATAGCCTGGACCAGCGTTCAATCAGAAACAACAAATGAGACCCTGTTAGAGGCTTTACAAAATTGTCAACACATTGAAAGTGATTATGGTCGCTTGGTTTGCTATGACAATTTAAGTAAAGCGCAACAAGAAAGTGCCACGGCTCAATCTTCTCAAGCTGCCATTAACGAAGATGTTTCAACAAAGCAAACTGCTGCCATTGAGAACAATCGCACAGTCACCAAACAATTGCCTGTGTTAGTGGCTGATCTTGATGAAGCGGGTTTTAAATACAGTGTCGGTCGCATGGATTTATTGGGCCATGAGTTTGATGCCATGTTGGTTAGTTTAGGTCACCGAGTTAATGTGGCAGATTTTTCATTATCGAATCAACCTGATATATTCTTTAATGTCTTCGCTCAAATTCGATCTCAATTTGATGTGGAAGAACTCAGTACCCGCAATAATCGCGGTGGCGCGTTGATTAATACAGATTTTACAGTCGGTGGTGAGCTGGTACAGATTCGACCTGATTGGCAATGGCGACTGTCGTATCGTCATCGCAGCACTCATTTGGGCGATGAGTTTTTAATCGAAAACCAGGAATATCTCGACAAACGGCTCAACCTGTCTTACGAAACCCTGAAATTTCTGGCTTTTAAATCCCTGGGACAATGGGATATTTACGGTGGTGGCGGCTTTATTACCCGCATGGAACCCAGTGGCTTACATCAATTCCAGTGGCAGGCCGGTGGCCAGTATAAAGTCAGTGGCTTTCCTGATTTTACGCCTGTATTAGGCATGGACTTAGCTGCCTGGGCAGAAGCGGATCGCAACCTGAATGTTACCTTACGTGCGGGTATAGAAATCAATAAATGGTTCAACCGGCCCGTGAATATTTTCCTGGAATATCAGGAAGGCCATTCTCCTTATGGTCAATTTTTTACCGAAGATTTCAATTATTTTGGTTTAAGCGTCTATAATCACTGGTAATTTCTCTTAGAAAATACCATGACCATTGATAACCAGGCCCCTCGGTTAAAAACTTATCTGCTGTTCAATAAGTTTCTTAAGTTTAAAAAATTAAAGTATAAATTATTCACACTGGCATTTTTAGCCACGCATGTGCCGTTAATTTCCTATATCGCTTATATTTTCCTGTCAAAACAGCACAATTGGTCAATAGCAGAGTTGCTTCTGATATTACTGGCAACGCTGGCGGGTACCGCCTTTGTTTTATGGTCGATTCATCATTTATTAAAACCATTGAATTACAGCGTGCAAGCACTTGACCATTATCTTGAAGACTCAACCATCATACCCTTACCCCATCATATTAATGACGAAATGGGCCAGCTGATGCGCAGTATTGAATACACTTTACACTCGTTAGACCGTCGCTATAAAGACCTTGAAACTGTATCATCCTATGATTTTTTAACCGATTTACATAATCGACGATCTGCCAAAGCAAAACTAAAAAATGACTTGGTTGTGAATGATAATCAACCATTGTGCCCATTTATTATTATGATAGATTTAGATCGCTTTAAAGCCATCAATGACAGTCATGGGCATTTTGCCGGTGATGTTGTTTTGAAAGATCTGGCAAAAGAAATTAAAAACAGTTTTATGACAGCGGATGATTGGGCGGCACGTTGGGGCGGTGATGAGTTTTTGCTGATATTGCATGGCAATGAGTTATCTGTGAATGATCAGCTTCACATATTACGAAAAAATATTTCCAATAAACAATTATCTTTTGAAAATCACCAGTTAACTTATACCATCAGTATTGGTATGTGTGCTTATACAGGTCAACAATCCATCCATGAAACCATCAAACTAGCAGATAGCGCTCTCTTGATGGCAAAAAATAAAGGTAAAAATCAAATTCAGCGGGCTTAATAGATGAAAACCTGTTAAATACTAAATAACACAAGCCCAAATAATTTCTATATAATACCTCTCTAATTTCGCCAAAAAGTAATGAATGAGGCAGTCTTTTAAAACTCACGATAAACAAACCAAGCATTTAAGCAATTTAAATCGCTTACCGAAAGCTGTTTATCCAATGCGAATATTGGGCATGGGCATGGCGGCCATTGCCATTGGCAGCGTTTTTATTGAATTACAGGTCAATATGGCCACTTGGAGTTGGTTAGTTCTGAGTTGCATTCTCTGGCCTCATATCGCTTTTGCCATGACTCAATTAACCGGTCAGCCTTATAAAACCGAAAAAATTAACTTATTAATTGATTCTTTTATTGCCGGATCGTTTGTACCTTTAATGGCTTTTAACTTATTGCCTTCAGTTCTTTTGATTTTGCTTAATGTTACAGATAAGGTTAATACCGCCATTAAGGGCATATGGATTAAAGCGCTTGTTGTCTCGTTTCTGTCCATTTTATTGATTGCTTTAATGATTGATGTACCATGGCAGACAAAAACCAGTTACTTTGTTATTTTGGGCTGCTTACCGTTAATTATTATTCATTTTACGATAATCAGTTTCACCGCTCACCGCTTAATTCATAAAGTCCAAACCCAAAATCGCTTGTTAAATAAACTGAGTCAACAAGATGATTTAACAGAACTTTATAATCGACGAACCTGGCAACATAAAACCCAGCGTATTTTGGATCAACATAACGCAAACAGAGACGGCCCGTTAACACTCATGTTAATCGATGTTGATCAATTTAAAACCATCAATGATGATTATGGTCATGCCGTTGGTGACGATATTTTAGTCACCGTTGCGCAAACCATTAAAGCATGCTGCAAAGACAACGCCATCATCGGTCGCTTGGGTGGTGATGAATTTATTGTGGTATTACCTGAGGGCGAGGAAAACGCCAAAGTAGTTGCTCAATCCATTAATCAGCAAATCAACAATATTAAAACCCAGTCCCCTGATTTGCGTTGTTCAGTGAGCATTGGATTGGCCACCATTACCACCACCACTCAGGATATCCGTTCCTGGTTTGAAGCGGCAGATAAAGCGCTTTATGAAGCCAAAGATTTAGGTCGAAACACCTTAGTTGGTAAGCAAATTCACTGACGTTAAGCCAATAAAATGGCATTTAAATCGTATAGCCCTCTACCCTGTTGAACTAACCACTGCGCGGCTTTTACAGCACCCTCAGCAAATAAATCACCGCTTTTAGCAATATGGGTTACAGTGATGTTCTCGTGGGGAAATTGACATTCGATTTGATGGGTTCCGGGCACCTCTGCTTGACGCACAGAGTTGATACGAACTTCACCTATATTGAAGGCATGTTGGTCAAGAATTTTGAGCTGTTGTTGGTCGGTCAAACTTTGTGCCAAAGAAATGGCTGTGCCTGAAGGCGCGTCTTTTTTATGTTGATGATGGGTTTCAGTAATATAGTATTCAGCTTTTTGATTTTTTTGTTTGAAAACCTGTAGTAAATTCTTGATTATCTGCATATTTAACGAAAAATTTGCAGCCCATAACACGGGAATAAAGTGCCCTGCTTGGCTGATGCGATCAAATTGTGCTTGGCTAAGGCCGGTGGTACCACTCACCAAGGCTGTTTCACTGAGTACACAGTAATCGACAACCGCATTAAATCCTTGTGGCTGACTGAAGTCAATGACCACATCTGCCTCAAGTCCATCAAAAACACTGACAATGGGCGCCGTGTCGCTTTGGTTTTGGGTTATCACTGATATGGGTTTACCCACATGCTTATTATCATGGGAGGTGACACCGGCAACCACTGTTATATGGTTAATTTGATGCAATGCTTTAATAATCCGCTGCCCCATTCTGCCGGTTACACCAGATATAATAACGCGACATGAATCTGTCATTAGCTTGTGACCTTATCTAAAAATGATTTAACGTTATCAAACCATCCTTTACGTCTTGGGTTGTTTTTATCACCGCCTTTTTTAAGGCTTTCATCAAAACTTTTTAAAATGTCTTTTTGTTCATGATTTAAGTTAACCGGCGTTTCCACATGAACTTTACAAAATAAATCACCTTGACTGTGAGATCGTACCGATTGTACCCCTTTACCACGTACTCTAAACTGTTTACCGGACTGTGTTTCAGGCGGAACTTTTAATTTAACAGCGCCGGACAAAGTCGGCACATTCAACTCACCACCTAAGCAAGCCGTGGCAAAATCCACCGGAATTTCACACAATAAGTCATCGCCTTTACGGGTAAATATATCATGAGGTTTGACCCGAATATCCACATATAAATCTCCGGCTGGGCCACCTTGTGGTCCGGCTTCACCTTTCCCTGTTAGACGAATACGATCGCCTTCGTCGACACCGGCTGGAATATTAACCTTTAACTGACTATTTTCTTGGCGACGGCCTTGGCCACCACAGTGACCACAGGGGTTACTGATGGTACTGCCTTGACCGCGACAATCGGGACAAGTTTGTTGCACTGAAAACATACCTTGTTGCATGCGTACTTGACCAATACCGCCACAAGTTTGACAGGTACTTTTCTCACCATCTTTGGAACCGCTGCCATGACATGGTTTACAAGTTGCCATGGTGGGCAAGGTGATTTCTTTTTCTAAGCCGTTAATGGCTTCTTCTAACTCAATGCTCAGTTCCACTTGCATATCATGACCGCGTTGCGGACCGGCAGAGCGAGCACCACGACGGCCTCCGCCAAAGATATCGCTGAAAATATCACCAAAAATATCACCAACATCACCTTGAAAACCGCCACCAAAACCACCGTGGCCACCGCCGTTTTGGCCGGATACGGCATCAAAACCATATTGGTCATACATTTGTCGCTTGCGTTCGTCTTTCAGAATTTCATAAGCCATTTTAGCTTCTTTAAATTTTTCTTGTGCATCGGCATCATCACCAGCCCGATCAGGGTGGTGCTTCATGGCTAAACGGCGATACGCCTTTTTAATGTCTGCTTGGCTGGCCGATTTATTGACGCCTAAAATTTTGTATAAATCTTTACTCATGTGAATTGACTACTTGCTTGTTTATGTAATTCATGGAAAAAGCCGGCATGCGCTTTTAATCATGCCGGCTTTTCGTTATTAACTGAAATGGCTATCAGCTTTTCTTATCGTCATCAACTTCTTCGAACTCAGCGTCGACAACATCGTCATCTCCACTGCTTTCAGCTTGTTGATTATCTGCGCCAGCGCCAGCGGCTGCAGCCTGTTCGCCTTGAGCAGCTTGAGCAGCCTTTTGCATGACCGGTTGCAATGCAGCTTGTAGCGCTTCATTGGCAGAATCAATGGCCGCTTTATCGTCTTCTTTCATCGCCTTTTCAGTGGTTTCAATGGCCGATTCAATACTGGATTTTTCTCCATCATCGATGATGGCTTTGTGCTCTTCCAGTGTTTCTTTGGCTGAATGAATCATGGCATCAGCGGTGTTACGCGCTTGCACAGTTTCATGAAATTGCTTGTCTTTTTCCGCATTCATCTCAGCGTCTTTAATCATTTGATCAATTTCTTCATCAGACAACCCGGATCCGGCTTTGATTTCAATGCGTTGCTCTTTACCCGTGGCTTTGTCTTTCGCCGATACATGAATAATTCCGTTGGCATCAATATCAAAGGTCACTTCGATTTGTGGCATACCGCGTTTAGCCGGCGCTATGCCTTCTAGGTTAAATTGACCCAGTGATTTATTGGCACTGGCCACTTCACGTTCACCTTGCAAAACATGAACAGTCACGGCTGATTGATTGTCTTCAGCTGTTGAGAACACCTGTGATGCTTTGGTTGGTACGGTGGTGTTTTTCTCAATCAACTTGGTCATCACACCGCCCAGAGTTTCAATACCCAAAGACAAGGGTGTCACATCCAATAACAAGACATCTTTAACATCACCCGACAACACCCCACCTTGAACAGCGGCACCCATGGCCACTGCTTCGTCCGGGTTCACATCTTTACGTGGTTTTTTACCGAAAGTCTCTTCAACAATGGCTTGTACTGCCGGCATCCGTGTTTGACCACCGACTAAAATAACATCGGCAATTTCATTTAAAGAAACCCCGGCATCTTTAATGGCTGTTTCACAAGGACCCACGGTTCTTTTCACTAAATCACCCACTAAAGACTCTAATTTTGAACGGGTAATTTTGATGTTCAAATGTTTAGGACCGGAGGCATCTGCCGTAATATACGGCAAGTTGACTTCAGTTTGGTCTAAGGTTGATAGTTCAATCTTGGCTTTTTCAGCGGCTTCTTTTAAGCGTTGTAAGGCTAGTGGATCATTGTGCAAATTGACACCCTGGTCTTTTTTAAATTCTTCAACCAAATAATCCATCAAGCGATTATCAAAGTCTTCACCACCTAAAAAGGTGTCACCGTTGGTGGCCAATACTTCAAATTGTTGCTCGCCATCAATATCAGCAATCTCAATGATTGAGACGTCAAAGGTACCACCACCTAAGTCATAAACAGCAATTGTTCGATCACCACCTTTCTTGTCCATACCGTAGGCTAAAGCCGCTGCAGTTGGTTCATTGATAATACGTTTGACTTCTAAACCGGCAATGCGACCGGCATCTTTGGTGGCTTGACGCTGTGAGTCGTTAAAGTATGCCGGTACTGTAATTACAGCGGCGTCAACTTTTTCACCTAAATAGTCTTCAGCAGTGGCTTTCATTTTTTCTAAAATTCGCGCTGAAACTTCTTGCGGTGCCATTTTTTTGCCGCGTACTTCAACCCAAGCATCTCCATTATCCGCACCAATAATTTTGTAAGGTACGATGTCCTGGTCTTTTTTTACGACATCTTCATTAAATTTACGACCAATCAGTCGTTTAATGGCGAATAAAGTGTTTTCAGGATTGGTGACCGCTTGACGTTTCGCCGATTGGCCCACTAAGGTTTTACCCTCTTCGGTAAAAGCAACAATCGACGGGGTGGTTCGATCGCCTTCTGCATTTTCAATCACCTTGATGTCTTTACCTTCCATCACGGCAACACAGGAATTGGTGGTTCCTAAATCTATACCTATAACTTTTGACATGTTAAATATCCTCTGAATTTTATATTTTAAACTGGTTACTATCTATGGACTTGTTGACATAATTCAAGCGAAAGCTGCGAAGCAGATTGAGTCGCCAAGCCGGTTGGTGAGCGAAGCGAATCAGAGGCGCACGGCGCAACATCAAAATTATGTTCGCAGTGGCCGCTTTCACTTTTGACATATCAATCATTAGCAAACACAAAAGTGAATGAAGTCCCAAGAACATTCCTTCTTTACTGGGCGACAACAACCATAGCGGCTCGTATGACGCGACCATGCAACAAATAGCCTTTCTGAAAAACATCAACCACGGTGTTTTTTTCATGCTGGTCTGATTTGACCATGCTCATGGCTTCATGAATTTCGGGATCAAACTTTTCGCCCAAAGGGTTAATGATTTCAATGCCATATTCTTGTAATACCTTAGCCAAGGATTGTTGGGTATTTATGGTGCCTTCAACCATTGATTCAACCGTGACTTCAACCTGTTGGTCTTCCACAATTTCAAGCGCTTTATCAAAGCTGTCCATCACAGGAACCATGGCCTTAATCAACTTTTCATTGGCATATTTACGGGTATTCTCCAACTCGCGCTGGAGCCGTTTTTGTGCATTCATACCTTCGGCGGCCACACGTAAAACTTCTTCATCTTTAGCCGCCAATTGCATCTCTAACTCTTTGATTCGTTGCGCCAACTCTTCACTATCAGCCGCTTCTGAATCAGGATTATTAACAAATTCAACCTCATCATCGGTGGAGTTATCCACGTTTTGGTTCACGTCATCAGCCTGATTCGGCGCTTCATGTAAAGTCTCGTTGTCAGCATCATTATGATGTTTATTGTCAGTCATGATAATTTCTAATAAAGATTTAATGGCTGTGATATAGTGTTAGCAGATGACAATTCAAGTCGCTGTGGTTAAAATAAACCATTAATTTCAATCCCATTCTTAACCTAAATGCTGCATTCCATCTACATAAAAAACTATGTCCTGATTGAACAATTAGAAATTGATTTTAATCAACGGATGACTGTTTTTACCGGTGAAACCGGTGCCGGTAAATCCATTACCATTGGTGCCTTGTCATTGGTATTGGGTGCCCGAGGTGATACCGCGGTAATTGGTTCATTTGGTGAAGCCTGTGAAGTTGTGGCCACTTTTGACATTAGCAACCACCCTGCAGCTCAAAAATGGCTTTTAAACAATGATTTAAGTGATGACAATACCTTAATCATTCGCCGTACATTAAATCAACAAGGCCGCAGTAAGCTATGGATTAACGGCAGTCCGACACCGGCCCATTTAGTGAAAGAGCTGGGGCGTTATCTGGTACAAATTCACGGTCAACATGACCAGATTAAATTATTACAAAGCGCCACCCAGCGACAACTTCTGGACCGCAGTGGCGATTATGGCAATTTGCTCAATGAGGTGGCCGAAGTCACGCAACAACTGAAACAAATCGATAATGACATACTGGCGCTCAAGCAAGCAGGCTCTTTATCAACCGAACAACAGCAGTTACTCGATTACCAATATCAGGAACTTCAAGAATTGGATTTACAAGTTGGTGAATACGAACAACTCCACCACGACTTAATGCGAGTCAGCCACGCCCAGGAAATTCAACAAACCTGTCAGCAAACCATTGAGGATTTAGATGAGTCCGATCAATCAGTCAGACATCTTTTGGCACATCATATTAATCAACTCAAACACCTGAAAGGTTTTGATGGCGCCCAGGCTTGTCAAATGCTCGACGAGGCTTTAATTAATGTTCAAGAAGCCATTCAATATTTAACTGATTATGCCAGTGATATTGAACATGACCCCCAACAACAACAAAATATTGAAGAGCGTTTAGCGCAGATCAGTCACATTGCCCGCAAACAAAACACCCAAGCTGAGCAATTGATTGATCACCAAAAACAATTGGCCGAACAATTAAACCAACATCAACATCAATCTGAACAACAACAAAAACTCGATAATCAACGCCAAAAACTGCGGCATCATTATTATCAACTCAGCCAACAATTAACTGAGACCAGAAGACAAGCCGCCCAACAATTGGCGAAAAACATAAGCACCATGATTCAACAATTGGGTTTGCCCGATGCACAATTAAGTATTGCTGTGAATCCGGCTGATTTTAATGACAATACCAAGCCGGTGGCCGTGGGTTTGGACCAAATCGAATTTATGATTGCCGTGAATAAAGGCCAATCACCTCAACCCCTGAGCAAAACCGCATCCGGTGGTGAACTATCACGTATTTGTCTGGCCATTGAAGTGGTCGGCCAGAACCATGACCACAGCGCCTTTGTGTTTGATGAGGTCGATACCGGTATTGGCGGCGCCACCGCTGCAAAAGTCGGTGCCATTATGCGCAAACTCAGTGAGCAACATCAGGTGTTTGCGGTCACCCATTTACCGCAAGTGGCGGGTCAAGCCCATGACCATATTTTGGTGTCTAAATCCAGTGATGAAACCCACGGCCTGACACGCTCAGCCGTTCAGCACCTTAATCGCGAACAACGCATCCAAGAACTGGCACGTATGTCTGGTGGCGAAACCATCACCAAAACCACCCTCGCTCAAGCCGAGGAATTTTTAAAAACAGGTTAATTATATGATTAAACCATTATCTGTATTTTTTTTATTGATCTTAATACTGCCCATCACCATGGCAGCGCAAGCTGATTCAGCCAATAATGCGGAAGAAACTGAAGCGGCAAAAAAAGCTCGTCAGACTATGTTGACATTAATGCGAGAACCCACTGAAGCAGAACAAGAATCGATGGAGTTACTGGCGAAATGGAGTCAACAATTAACGAATTATCTATTGAATCACGAACAACCCTATGCCCAAGCCATTGGGCTCAATCAGACCCATACCACACTGCATGCAACTACTGACCAAGATGAAGCACGGTTAATAACCATCCGACAAAATTATGCAGATCATATCAATCGTTTGGTTAAAAACAAGTCATTAAATATTGAAACTTTTCAACTATTACAGCCCTTATGTTTTAAAAAAGAACTGGATGGATATTGTGATCGACAAGCTTTGTTGGACAAGCAAATGAAACAATACCCTGCTGACCTCAGTGTTTATACTAAACCCTTAGAAATCGCCATAAATGAGCAAAATGATGAACTAATAAAAAACTTATTGCGTGTCATGAGCGGCACCCATCAGATGACCCATGTTGACTACTTATTGCCGGAGTTTATTGACCTAATTAAAGACTACATCAAAACCAACCCAATACCCCCAAAGGCTTTATTACGTGAGAGAAATGACTTAATCGCCACCACAGATTTCAGTGAAAAAGACCGTAAGCTGATTGATGACAAATTACCGGAAACGCAAGTTTACATAATGCTTATCGGTATGCAAATGGCTCTGCCCATTCCGTCATTGAAACCCGTCAAAGATGTATGTCAGAATAACCCTCAGTTTAGTGCTGAGTGTCTTTACATTGCAAACATGAT
Organism: Marinicella gelatinilytica; assembly: GCF_026410405.1. Classification (GTDB taxonomy): domain Bacteria; phylum Pseudomonadota; class Gammaproteobacteria; order Xanthomonadales; family Marinicellaceae; genus Marinicella; species Marinicella gelatinilytica. The sequence continues at coordinate 269,010 of NZ_JAPMLN010000001.1, forward strand.
GACTCAACATGGCAATTCAATTATCAGCAAAGCGCTCGGTCACATTATTAATATAGCGGTTTATGAGCTCAATGACCAACAAGACATGCTGGCAGCCAGTCAAGGTAATCATGACCGTTTTAAAAATTATGTCGAATGTCTCAGCAAAAGTTACAGCAGCAACAATGACTTTGTGGCTGATTTTTTTGATAAAGACTATTCACAAATGTGGTTTGCTGCAGAAGACGAACTGACCAGACTAAATAAAATTGCTGCTTACCTCTATAACAAAAGACAAGCTGAAGGCGCTGATAATCTCAAAGACCCGACCACCTGTCAGGTTCAATAATATGCATAACTTACAGTCCTTAAGTACACTAAATACATGACTAAAAAACTCAATACTTTATTGTTAGCGCTGATCTTTTCAGGTTTAAGCCTGGCTCAGGATGACAACGACAGATTAAATCTTGTCTACCAACAGTGGGAAGATTCCTTACATCGCACATTATTAAATCATCCCCATCCTTACGTTCAGACCATTGGTTTAAGTTTATCAAGTCCCGAGTTACCACTGCGACATGCAGTGGATAAGAATTTTAAACGCAATGATGCACAGCAAAACTATGTTGATCATATTAATCAACTGGCGAAATTAGACACGCTCAACCCTGAAACCATCTTTTTATTGCTTTCAATGTGCTCTCATGACGCCATCCGTGACGCTTGTCACCACCAAAGTCTGGTTAATAAATACCAACAATTGTATCCCGACGATTTAAACACCTATTTTGAGCCATTTTATCAAGCCATGAACAATAATGATGCTGCCATGGCTGAATACCTGATTAAAAACATGCGCGACGCTAAATACGTCACGGATATGACGCTTCTGCACGAAGTTGTTAAATCGGTTATTAAAGATTATATGGACAACAACCCGCTGTCGCGCTCAGTCCTAAGAATTCAATTAGATGGTCTTGTCGATATGGATGATTCAGTATCTAACAAAGATATAAATCAAGCTTTTTACTACATAAAATTATCCGGTATAAAAATGGCGATGCCCATACCAGGCTACAAAACATTGTTAGATTATTGTTCATCAGATGCCAGCCCAACCCCGGCTTGCGTTCAAGTTGCAGACATTTTAATTAAACAAAGCAAAGACATAATCTCACAATTAATTGGCCATCGTTTAAAAGTCAATAGCTATGAAAACTCAAATGAAACTGATTTGCTCATAAAAGCGGAGTTTGAGGGTGATAGTTTTAGAAACAATTATGAATGTATTAGAGATACTTTATCAAAAAACAATCATCAGGTTGATTATTTGGATGTCACCTACGCCAAAATTTGGTTTACCCAAAACAATGAATTACAGCGGATAAAATCCGCCGCTCAGTATTTGTATCAAAAAGGCCTGACAGCAGGTTATACCGACCTAAAAAATCCTGATGAATGTGAATAAAATCAAGCATCATCACACCAATTGACCTAAATCAAGGCAGGTTCAATTAATCTTACCTAAACTGTTCACCACTTAACGATATGAACAGCTTATGGAATTGGTTTGTCCCGCCGGTAATCTGCCCTCCTTAAAAGTCGCTGTTAAAGCCGGTGCTGATGCGGTTTATATGGGTTTGCAAAATGCCACCAATGCCCGTCATTTTGCCGGTTTGAATTTTACCGAAAAACAAATGACGCAAGGCATTGAGTTTGCGCAAAGTCGTGGTTGTAAAGTCTTCTTAGCGGTAAATACTTATCCCTACTGTCACGATTTACCCACCTGGCAGCAAGCCGTCGATACCGCCGCTGAACTCAAAGTCGATGCGTTAATTTTAGCTGATATGGGTGTTATGGATTATGCCTGCGAGAAACACCCCGATTTAAACATTCATTTATCGGTTCAAGGTTCAGCCACCAGTGCCGCTGCGGTTAATTTCTTCGCAGAGCAATTTAATATCAAGCGGGCTGTTATTCCGCGGGTGTTATCGATTAAACAAGTGGCGCATTTGGTTAACAATTCTTTGGTGCCCATCGAAGTGTTTGGTTTTGGCAGTTTATGTGTGATGGTGGAAGGTCGTTGTTTATTGTCCTCTTATGCCACCGGTTTGGGGCCTAATAACCATGGTGCCTGTTCGCCGGCTGAATTTGTTGAATGGAAAAACACCGACAGCCACTTAGAAACACGCCTCAACGGCATTTTGATTGATCAAGTGGCAAAAGACGAATCCGTCGGCTATCCAGTGATTTGTAAAGGCCGTTATCAAGTGAATGATCAAATCGGCTATGCCATCGAAGAACCCACCAGTTTAAACACCTTATCGATATTGGCGGAACTCAAGGCCATTGGTGTGGCAGCGGTGAAAGTTGAAGGTCGCCAGCGCAGTCCGGCTTATGTTCGGCAAGTCACCGAAGTGATGCGTGCCGCCATAGATGATTGCTTGACGCGACCGGATAAGTATGTCGTTAAAGACAGCTGGAATCAAACCTTGGGTGATTTATCCGAAGGTCAACAAACCACCTTAGGGGCTTACTATCGGAACTGGCAATGACTAAACAAAACACTAAAAAGCTTTCATTGGCACCAATTCCTTACTTTTGGGATCGGGATTATACCCATCAATTTTATCAGCAGGTGGCACAATCACCGATTGATATCGTTTATTTGGGTGAAGTAGTTTGTAGTAAACGGCGGGCTTTGTCGCTGCAAGACTGGATGACAATTGGCCATGATTTACAGGCAGCCGGTAAACAAGTGGTGTTATCCACGTTGTCTTTAGTGGAAGCCGCTTCAGAATTATCGGTGATGACCAAAATCTGCCAGCAAGGTGACTTTATGGTCGAAGCCAATGACATGTCTGCGGTGCAATTGCGCACAAAATTTGAGTCCAATGCGTTTATCGCCGGCAGTTCCCTCAATATCTATAACCAACGGAGTCTGGATAAACTCAAATCACTCGGCTTAAGCCGATGGGTATTGCCTCATGAACATAATCAACAAGCCCTACATGCATTTGACTTAGGGAATGTTGAATTAGAACTGCCTGCATGGGGGCGTTTATCACTGGCGTACTCGGCCCGCTGTTTTACTGCTCGGACCCATAACCGCAGTAAAGACCAGTGTGGTTTTGTTTGTGACCAATACCCCGACGGTTTGGCCATGAAAACCCAGGAACAAAAAGATTTTTTGGTGATTAACGGTATCCAGACCCAATCAGGAACCATTCAAAACCACTTAGAAGCCATCAATGATGACGCTGTTGATATTTTGCGTATTACTCCGCAACAAAATAACTGTTTTGAGGTGATTGCACTTTTTGATCAGGTGAGAAAACAGCAACTCAGTGTTACTGATGGCCAGAAACAACTGACTGAATGTACGGTACACCCCATCAGTAATGGTTATTGGCACCAAAAAGCCGGCAAAGACTGGGTGGCCTGATAACCAATGAGAACCACGCATGTCCTTTGACCGTTTTATCGCTCACACCCTGGATTCGCACAGCAGCGAACATATCCATAGTTTGCGTGATTTTTTGAGCACTCTTGATGAAGATTTATTACAGGTTAATCAATCCGTTGATTTAAGACATGAACTAACCGCCCTCTGTCATCGCAGTTTAGGTGAACAAGGTCCGGCCTTACAATTTAATCAATTAAAAAGTAATCACAGCATGCCGGTGATTGGTAACTTATTCGGCACCGAAGCGCGGGTACTTAAAGCGTTGGGCGTACAGAATAAAAAGCAACTGAAAGAATTGGGGCAACAGTTGGCCTATTTACAATCGCCTGAATTACCCACCAGTCTTCAACAAGGCCGGGGCCTGGCTAAAAACCTCAAACGTTTAAGCTACGTCAACCCCCGAGTTGTTGATAAACCGCCCTGTCAAAACCATGTACTGAAAGGTTCTGATGTGGATTTAGGTGTTCTACCCTTACCCACTTGTTGGCCAGATGATGTCAGTGCCTTGTTAACCTTTGGTTTGGTTATTACCCAGGGCCCGCATCAAAAACGTCAAAACATGGGCATTTACCGTCAACAACCCATTGCCAAAAACAAACTCATTATGCGATGGCTGGCGCATCGTGGTGGCGCCACAGATTTTAATGATTTTAAACAAGCCCATCCCGGTAAGCGTTTCCCGGTGGCGGTGGTTATGGGTGCCGATCCCATCACCACTTTAGCTGCGGTATCACCCATTCCAGATACCTTAAGTGAACACTATTTTGCCGGATTGCTGCGTGGTGCTAAAACCCAGGTTACAGCAGGTGTTATTCATCAACATTTACAGATTCCGGCCCAGGCTGAAATCGTTTTAGAAGGTTATATTGAACCCGATAAAACCGCCGCCGAAGGCCCATTTGGTGATCACACCGGTTTTTATAATTCAGTAGAAAATTTTCCGGTGTTTACCGTAGAAGCCATCAGCTTTCGTGACAATTCCTTGTATCACACCAGTTATATGGGGCATCCGGGACAGGATGAACCTTCGGTCATGGCTTCGGTACTTAATGAATTATTTATACCGCTGTTACAAAATCAGTTTCCGGAAATTGTGGATTTTTATTTGCCACCGGCGGCCTGCTCCTACCGAATGGCGGTGGTCAGTATCCGCAAGCAATACCCCGGCCACGCGAAACGTATCATGATGGCAATCTGGTCATTTTTACGGCAGTTTAGTTACACTAAATATATTATTGTCACTGATGAGGATGTGGATGTGCGTAACTGGTCTCAAGTGGTTTGGGCCATGAGTACCCTCGCCGATCCGGCCAGAGACAGCTTTATTATTGAACGCTCACCGGTTGATTACCTCGACTTTTCCAGTCCTGACAGCAGATTGGGCGGCAAAATGGGCTTAGATGCCACCCACAAATGGCCAGCTGAAACCACACGCACGTGGGGTCGACCCATTAAACATTCAGACACCTTTAAACAACACATCGAAGCCCTATGGACACAAATCAGAACCAACTAACAACAACCCAAAAATTAAACCAGGTTCCGCAAGTGCCCAAACCATTGGCATGGCCTGTTAAATGGATGCCACAAGTTATCCAGCACCATGTGATAGAACATGCTTTAAATCGTTTCTTTAAACAAGCGCTTCAAGATGATGAGTTGGCGTTTTTAGATAACCGAGTGATTCATGTGCATATCAAAGATGCTTATATCCGGTTTGCTTTACAATTAAAACAACAAAATTTACGGGTATTACCGCTACAAAATTCAGCTGATTTGTCCCTATCCACCGATGTATACACTTTGTTACAACTGATAAGCCAGCAAGAGGATGCCGATGGTTTATTTTTTAGTCGCCGTTTAGACAGCCAGGGTGATACTGAACTCGGACTTTATGTGAAAAATTTTTTAGCGGCACTGGATCCCGATGAATCGAAGCCTTTGTCACTGGGCATGACCATGAGTAAGCAATTATTACACCTTATCAACCTCAAGAATCGCCTGTTCAATTGACAAAAATCAATACATAGCAAACGCCATCAGTTACACTATGGCGTTTTGTAATTTAATCCAATTGTCATGTATAAAGTTATCAGCACAGTGTGGTTACTCATGCTGCCAATATTTTCAATCGCTCAACAAAAAGAAACCTCGGAAGACCTCGAAACCACAGCACTCAGCCCCTTAATTGTGGTGGCTTATAAACAAGCCCGACAATTACTGGAAGTGGCCGCAGATGTCAGTGTTATTGGTGCCGAGCACATTCGACAGACGCACAGTGAAGACATGGCCGCTGCTCTGCGCTATGAAACCAACATTAATATCGAAGATGCCGGAAATCGTTTTGGTACTTCTGGCATAAATATCCGCGGTATCGGCAGTAATCGGGTGGCGGTGGAAGTGGATGGCGTGCCCAATGCCAAAGCCTTTGATATTGGTTCTTATTCCTTTGCCACAGCGCAATACCCCGATGTCTCTGTAATAAACAGCATCGAAGTGCTCAAAGGCCCTGCTTCAACCCTGTACGGCAGTAATGCTTTGGGCGGTATTGTCAGTATCCATACCTGGAATCCCCAGGATTTGGTTGGTGATGGTGATCATTGGCGGCAATTTAGATTGGGCTTTAATGGTCAATACAATGGTCGTCATGGCACTTATACCCACGCCTGGAACGGCGAAAATAATGGCTTAATTTTCAATATTAATCAACGCGATGGTAAAGGCATACAGCGACCCAGTTCATTGGCAGAAGACCATGCAGACTGGGATCAACAGTCTGCGTTTGGCAAATGGGTCACGGATTTAGCACCGGGTCATCAATTATCGTTTAACCTACAAGCGCAACAGCGTGATCAAACAACCCAGATTCATTCTTTTATCGGTACCGGCCGCTTTAACAACACCACCGCTTTGGCCGGTGATGATACCAGCGAATCACAAAAATTCAGCGCAACTTATGATTTTATGCTCAATAAAAGCTGGGCTGATGACGGCTTGGTTCGTCTTTATCATACCAATACCGAGTTTTTACAAAACACCACAGAACACCGCTTTTCACGCCGTGGCACGCCACTAAGACAAAACCGCACTTTCAGTTTTGAACAATCCGCCTTCGGCATGGAAGTCAATTTTACCAAGCAATTTAACACCGGTCATTGGTCTCATCGATTAATTTATGGTGTTGAAATGATCCGGACGGATGTGGCTGAATACCGTGATGCACTGGAAACCAACCTCACCACCGGTACCAGTACCAATGTGCTGTTAGGCGAAGTTTTTCCATTTCGTGACTTTCCCCTCACCGATGTGAAGGAATTGGGCGTTTTTATTCATGATGAAATTGAATTAAGTCCGAACTGGACCTTAATACCGGCGGTGCGCTTTGATCGCTATGATTTAAGTCCTGAACGCGATGCTTTATTCGACAATAATGCCGAGGACATTGAAGTGGTGAATATTGATGAGTCTGATTTCTCGCCTAAATTAGGATTGTTGTACCAAATCAATGATTACAGCAGTGTCTATGGCCAATATGTACGTGGGTTTCGAGCACCACCGGCTGAAGATGTCAATATTGGTTTCAACATTGCCCTGTTTAATTACCGTTCAATTCCCAACCCGGATTTAAAAAGTGAAACCTCAAACGGTTATGAAATGGGCTATCGATTATTACTGCCCAATCAACGTTTGACCGTTAATGGTTTTTATAATGAATACAAAGACCTGATTGTCTCACGCGCGCCTTTGGGAGTTGATCCTGAAACCCAAGCACTGCTGTTTCAATCACAAAATATTGAAAAAGCCCGTATTCATGGTTATGAAATTGAACATGAATGGTTAATCAACGATCACTGGCAAACCCATGCGGCTGTTTCCTGGACCAAAGGTGTCAATAAAACCAACAACCAGCCTTTAAATACAGTGTCACCAGCGAAGGCTGTGCTTTCAGCAAAATGGAACAGTGCATCAAATAAATGGCATATGGGTTTTTATGGCCGCTTTAGTGCCGCTCAGGATGATATTGATATGACTCAAGGCGAACTTTTTCAAACACCGGGTTATGCTGTTTTTGACTGGATGACCAGCTATGAAATCACCCCAAATGGTCGCTTGCAATTGAGCGTCAATAACCTGACTGATAAAACCTATTGGCAATGGCAGCAAGTTCGTAATTTCGATGCTGATGACCCGATTATCAATGCATTAACACAATCTTCACGTTATTTTTCAATATCTTACTCGCATCAATGGTAATCGAATGGTAAGATAAATAATGATAAGTTTTCAATCAGTTGACTTACATCAATGAAGACATTTGTACTAATCGTACAATACTCTATTGAAAGAGTGTCAACACTTATTCGGAACAATGATTTTTTAATATTAGGAGTTAATAACCATGATTAAACTAAAGCAAAGTCTGTTAATCGCCGGCATGGTGATGGCCTTACCGGCCTGTGCAGACCAAGCCGACAAATCAGCAGAAAAAGATCCTCTAGCGGGTCACAAAGCTGAAATGAAAGCGGGAAGCACAGATCTGGCAACACAAATAGCTGAAGGTGAGAAACTGTACGGCATTCACTGTGTGGCCTGTCACCAACCTGACGGCAAAGGTATGACCGGTGTCTTTCCACCCTTGGCAGAGTCAGATTACTTATTGGCTGATAAAAAACGTGCCATCGGCACTGTATTACATGGTCAAACCGGTGAGATCACCGTTAATGGCGTTAAATACAATGCCGTTATGCCTAATTTAGCCTATTTGAATGATGAACAAATTGCCAATATTTTAACTTATGTCACCCACAGCTGGGGCAATGAAGGCTACCAAGTCAGTGCCGCCGAAGTCGCCAGTCTGCGTGCCGAAGACCAGGAAAAAGAAGTTGCAACAGGTGCTCCTGTCACACATCCAGGTGGTACCCAAGCTGAAATTAAATATCAAGGCGCACCATCAGGTATTGATCCTGCCACAACCAAGAAAATGGTCGATTCACAAGGCCCTGCCATGACTGAAGAAGAGTTTGAATTTGCCACTAAAACCTACTTTGAGCGTTGTGCCGGTTGTCACGGTGTGTTGCGTAAAGGCGCCACTGGTAAACCGTTGACCACGGATATTACCCGTGAAAAAGGCAGCGATTACCTGAAAACCCTGATTACCTATGGTTCGCCTGCGGGTATGCCTAACTGGGGTAGTTCCGGTGATTTTACCAACGAAGAAATTGATATCTTAGCCCGTTTCTTACAACATGAGCCACCTGCACCACCAGAATGGGGTCTGCCAGAAATGCAAGAATCATGGGTTGTCCATGTTAAACCGGAAGACCGGCCAAAAACCAAGCAACATGACTATGATGTTGATAATTTCTTTGCTGTGACCTTACGTGATGCCGGTCAGATGGCCATCATCGACGGCGCATCCAAAGAAATCGTCTCTATTTTAGAAACCGGATATGCGGTACATATTACCCGCCCTTCTGCTTCAGGTCGTTATGCTTATACCATTGGTCGTGATGCCAAAATTGACATGATTGATATGTACATGAATCCGCCGAAAATTGTGGCCACCATTAAAATTGGTTTAGAAGCCCGTTCTGTGGAAACATCTAAGTATAAAGGCTACGAAGATAAACTGGCGATTGCCGGCGCTTATTGGCCACCACAATACGTTATTATGGATGGTGATACATTAGAGCCTAAAAAAGTCGTTTCGACTCGTGGTATGACGGTCGATACTCAAGAGTATCATCCTGAGCCTCGTGTAGCTGCCATTGTGGCTTCTCATTTCCACCCTGAGTTTATCGTCAATGTCAAAGAAACCGGTCAAATCTTACTGGTTGATTACAGCGATGTTGAGAACTTGTCTGTGACCACCATTGGCGCGGCTCGCTTCTTACATGACGGTGGTTGGGACAGCAGCAAACGTTATTTCTTAACCGCTGCCAATAATTCAGATCGCATTGCCGTGGTTGATGCCAAAGAGCGTAAGCTCGTTGGTATGCCCGAAGTGACTAAGATTCCTCACCCAGGTCGTGGTGCCAACATTGATGATCCAAAATACGGTCCGGTATGGGTTACTTCAGCTCTGGGTAATGACAACATTACCTTCTTAGGTACTGACCCCGAAGGGCATCCTGATAACGCTTGGAAAGTGGTGCGTACCTTAAAAGGTCAAGGCGGTGGTTCATTGTTCGTGAAAACACATCCAAAATCTTCAAATCTTTGGGTCGATACCACTTTGAATCCGGATGAAGCCAAATCACAAAGTATTGCGGTCTTTGACACCAATAACCTGGAAGCCGGTTATGAAGTGTTGCCGATTGCCGAGTGGGCTAATTTAGGTGACGGACCAAAACGTGTGGTTCAACCTGAATACAATAAAGCCGGTGATGAAGTGTGGTTCTCTGTCTGGAACACCATGGATGAGAAATCAGCCATTGTTGTGGTCGATGATAAGACCAGAAAACTGAAAAAAGTCATCGATGATGAACGCATTGTTACACCAACCGGTAAATTCAATATTTACAACACAGTGAACGACGTTTATTAACACTTAAAAAAGTGTTTTACCAAGGCGGCCTCTTTATGAGGCCGCTTTTTTTTGGTCTTAAAAAAATCAAAAAAGCCTACTTTATGCTAATATGCCTGTTTTTAAAGCGACCATAGGTTATGCTCGATAAAACACTGAATCACAATGTGGTGATGGCCTTAAAACAATCTGTGATGTTTTCCGGTTTTGATGCAGAAACCTTCGATGATATTTTGAAGTTTTCGCGTTTAAGCAAGACCACTGCAGAACAAATAATTTTTCATCAAGGTGATCCACTGAGTCACATCTATTTTGTCTATGATGGGGCTGTTAAATTGGGCCGCGGTAGTTTTAAAGGTGAGGAAAAAATTATCGAAGTGTTGCTACCTGGAAGAACATTTGCTGAAGGGGTTTTATTCGCCGGCGCGCCTAAATATCCGGTCACTGCCACGGCACTCAAAGACAGTATATTGATCGCCATCGACGGTCAAAAACTGTTATCGATACTTAAAAATTCAGCTGAATTGTGTCTAAAAATGCTCAGTCACCTGTCTGTTCGTTTGCATTGGATGGTTAATGAGCTGGACAAACAAACCTTACACAATGCATCATTTAGGATGGTTGACTATTTTCTCAGCCATATTAGCCATCAAGCAGGTAATGCCTGTGAATTTAAATTACCGGTGCCCAAAAGAGACATCGCTTCACGCTTATCAATAAAACCCGAAACATTTTCCCGTGCGTTAAAATCGCTACAAACTAAAGGACTAATCAGTATCAAGGACCAAACCATCTGTTTACATGATGTGGCTTTGTTAAAGGAAATGATTGAACTTGAAGAGTTATAAGTCCGGTGGTTTAAAACCCAATTTATCATAAAAATAAGCCGGCACCACTTGTGATGCTCTTCCTGTTCTCACCTCATCAAACAAGGCATTATCCGTACCATCTAAATTCAACATCACTGTATGGGCTTTATTTCTCTTCGCTATTTCCACGAAGCCGGCGGCCGGATAAACAGTCCCTGACGTCCCAATGGCGACAAATAAATCACAGCGCATAAGGCGAGTCATAATGTCATCTAAATACAAAGGCATTTCACCAAACCAGACTATATCAGGCCGCAATGATCCATGACTCTGACAATGCGGGCAAACGCTGTGTTCATTTAATTCATCATGCCCTATTTGATCAACCACATGGCATTGAACACATTGGTACTGATTAAGTTGACCATGTATCGATAACACATCTTCACTGCCTGCCCGTTGATGCAAATCATCAACATTCTGGCTGATTAACGTAAAATCATCACTTTGTGTGGCGACATCAGCCAAACATATATGCGCCCTATTCGGTTGTGCTTGGGCGGCGGCTTGTCTGCGAAGTTTATAAAAACGATGCACCAGAGCCGGGTTTTTCATAAAAGCTTCCGGTGTGGCAACCTCTTCAATACGATGATCTTCCCATAAACCATCGGCAGCACGGAAGGTCGCTAAACCACTATCGGCCGATATACCGGCACCGGTTAAAACCACAATATGTTGGTATTGACCCATATCAAACTTATCTCCGTAAATCGTCGTTATCGTAGCGGCATTGCTTTACTTTGCGGCCACTAAAAACTAAAATGCTCATGTATAAATAAACCCCACACAAGTCTTTGCAATCAACCATTCTACATATTTCACGTGCCCAGTGTCAAAAAGGCGGCGAGCCTTTGTTCGCGCCGATTGATTTAACCTTGAAACCCGGACAAATGGCTGTGGTTGCCGGTAACAACGGCTCTGGTAAAACCACACTTTTAGAAGCGGTTGCCTGTTTAGGGGTGTTCAGTTATGGTGGTATTAATTTTGCCCCATATGACAATCAGGAAAAATGGCTACTACACAGTCATTACATTGGCCACTCTCTGGGTAATAAAGCCAATTTGTCTTGTCTGGAAAATTTAAAATTTGCGGCCGCTATCAATGGCATCAAAGTCAGGGAAAGACAGTTGTCTGAGACACTTGATTCAGTGGGTTTGCGTGGTTATGAGTACCAATTCGCCAGTGATTTATCTGCCGGTCAAAAAAAGCGTTTGGCTTTGGGTCGCTTGCTTTTACTAAACAAACAATTTTGGTTACTGGATGAGCCCTTTGTTAATTTAGACACCACCGGCTGTGATTGGCTGTTTACTTGTATCAGTGATCATATCAATAACGGTGGGGCCGCCTTACTAACGGCTCATGACAACAAACGCATTCATGAAAAAGCCGACCATCTGATTCAATTGGAGCGGCCATGAGGTTTTGGATTCTTTTACAGCGTGACGTACTGGTGGCCTGGCGCAAAAAATCAAATATTTATCAACCCCTGGTATTTCAATTATTGATTGTCACAATGTTCCCATTAGGCTTGGGTGCAGGTGCCCAAACATTGCAAAAAATTGCGCCGGCGGTGGTCTGGATTTTGGCTTTAATCAGCACCCTCATCACTTTGGAAAATATTTTTAAAGATGACTATGAAGACGGCAGTTTGGCTTTATATGTGTTATCAGGTATGTCTTTACCGCTGGCAGTATTAGGCAAAGCCGCAGCCCATTGGTTAACCACCGGTTTACCGGTGATTTTATTCGCGCCGGTTATTGCTGTATTGCTGCATTTGCCGAGCACGGCTTATGGGGTTTTAATGTTGTCTTTGTTGATTGCCACCCCTATATTTAGCTTATTGGGAACCGTGGGTTCTGCCCTAATCATGAACATTAAAAATGGTGGCATGTTACTCAGTGTGTTAATCATGCCGCTGTTGGCACCGGTATTGATATTCGGTGCGGGTGCGGTATTGGAAACCACCTTGGGTAATAACCCGTCAGGGCATTTATCACTATTGGCCGGCTGTTTTGTGCTCAGTCTAAGCTTGGCACCTTTGGCGGCTGCTGCTGCCATTAAGGTTAACCTGGAGTAAGATTAAAACAATGAATAAACTTGTTAAATTCTACCACCAAATGGGCTCGCCACCGAGCTTCTATAGAATCACCGGCTATTGGCTAAAACCTTTACTCATTTTAGCCATGTTGTTGATGGTTTACGGTTTAGTGGATGGCCTGTTTTTTGCACCACCTGATTATCAACAAGGTGATTCTTATCGCATTATGTTTGTGCATGTTCCGGCGGCCTGGATGAGCATGTTTATATATGGCATTATTGGCGTATCGGGAATCATCGCTTTTGTCTGGCGTATGAAAGTGGCTGAAGCTGTGATGATGGCCAGCGCTCCGATTGGTGCATTATTTACCGCATTGACCTTACTGACCGGTATGCTTTGGGGCAAACCCATGTGGGGTACTTACTGGGACTGGGATGCCCGGATGACCTCAGAATTAATTTTACTGTTCCTATACATTGGTGTGATGGGGATTTACAGTGCTTATGATGATGATCCGCGTAAAGCCGCCCGGTTAGCTGCTTTGGTGGCCATTATTGGTTTGGTTAATTTGCCCATTATTCGGTATTCTGTGGTGTGGTGGACCAGTATTCACCAGGGCGCCAGTATTTCATTAATGGGTGGTAACAGTGGTATTAAAGAATGGTCTATGTTAAGACCCTTATTGGTGATGGCCCTGGCCACAAAATTCTATTATTTATACTCCATGTTGCATCGCGCCCGCAGTTATTTATTGCGCACCGAGCAAAATAAATCATGGGTCATAAAACAAGTGATTGAGGATTAATATGTTAACGCTATTCGACATGGGTAAGTACAACTTCTTTGTCTGGAGTTCAATGGCCCTATTTGGCTTAATGCTGACGGTTGATTTAATCAGTATTCATCGCCAAAAACGCAGCATCCAACGTCAAATCAAGTCCCGTCAAAGGAGAAAAGAATCATGACACCGACCCGTAAAAAAAGATTAATACTCATCTCCTTGGTGGTCATGGGTGTGGGTGTGGCCACGGCCATTTTCCTCACCGCTTTTAAGGACAATATGATGTTTTTTAAAAGCCCCACTGAAGTCAGTCAGAATGATTTTCCTGAAAACCGCAGCTTCCGCTTGGGCGGCATGGTTAAAGAAGGCAGCTTGCAACGCATAGACAATAGTTTGAAAATTCGTTTTAGTGTGACAGACTACGGTGCAGATGTTCAGGTTGAATATGAAGGAATATTGCCTGATTTATTCCGCGAAGGACAAGGCGTGGTCACCATTGGCCAGATGCGCGAAGACAATGTCTTTGCCGCAGAAGAAGTGTTGGCCAAACATGATGAAAACTATATGCCACCGGAAGTCAGCAATATTCTACAAACAGAGGCACAACAATAATATGTTACCTGAAATTGGACAATTTTTACTGGTTTTGGCCCTGTTATTGGCCACCGCCCTCACGGTCTTGCCAATGCTTGGTTATGCCCGAAACAATGAAACATTGATGCAAACAGCACGACCGCTTTCACATGTTTTATTCATCACAACCATGGCCTCATTTGTGATTCTGGTGGTGTTGTTTGTTCAACAAGACTTTTCCGTTAGGTACGTGGCTGAAAACTCCTCGTTGGAGTTGCCGTTGCGCTACCGCATTACCGCTGCCTGGGGTGCCCATGAAGGATCGATTTTGATGTGGGTCACGGTCCAAGCCCTGTGGATTGCTGCGGTGGCTAAATTCAGCCGATCATTGTCACTAGACCAGATTGCGCGGGTGTTATCGGTGCTTGGATTTATTGCTTTGGGATTCGTGGCTTTTGTTTTGTTTGCCTCTAATCCTTTTGAAACTATTTTTCCGGTACCGCTTGATGGCCGTGATTTGAATCCTTTGCTACAAGATTTTGGCATGATTATGCATCCACCGCTATTGTACTTTGGTTATGTGGGTTTATCGGTGGCATTTGCGCTATCGGTGGCCGCTTTAATTGGTGGTGAAATTAATGAGCAATGGATTCGCTGGTCACGCCGCTGGACCAACATTGCCTGGGCATTTCTGACCATGGGTATTATTTTAGGCTCCTGGTGGGCCTACTACGAACTCGGCTGGGGCGGCTGGTGGTTTTGGGATCCGGTTGAAAATGCCTCATTCCTACCGTGGTTAGCCGGAACTGCTTTAATTCACGTTCAGGCGGTCAGTGAACGTAAAAACGCCTTCCGTGGCTGGACTGTTTTATTGGCGATTATTGCTTTTAGTTTATGTATTTTAGGCACCTTCTTAGTACGTTCCGGCAGTATTACTTCTGTTCATTCTTTTGCTGCCGATCCTTTCCGTGGAATTTTTATCTTGGTGTTGCTGGCGATTTATTCAGGTGGTGCCTTAACACTTTACACATTCCGTGCCAATCAGCTTAAATCCCGGGATACCATTAACCTCAATTCCCGTGAGACTTTAATGCTGGCCAATTCATTAATCTTTATCACCGCCACGTTTACAGTTTTATTAGGTACTTTATTCCCCATGATTTTTGAAGCAGTGGGTAAAAAAATATCTGTTGGCGCACCCTATTTTGGTTTGATGTTTTTTGTCCTGATGATTCCCATGGCAGTATTATTACCCCTGGGTAGTCAGCTTAAATGGCACCGCGATGATGTGATGCTCGCCATCAAACAATTGGTGCCTTATTTACTGATAACCACCGTATTGGCTGTTATCGTGTGGTTTTTATTTAAACCATTGAATATGCGAGCCATCGCCGGAATTTATGGCGGTTTGTGGGTGTTTACTGCGACCGTTGGTCAATGGTTCAAGCACCCTGCACGTGGCAGCGCCGGCGTCATCGGTATGAGTGTCGCACATATCGGTGTCGCGGTATTTTTATTTTCCATGTCCATGACTGAACATAAAGACACGGAAAAGGACATTTTGATGCAGCCGGGCTCTACCCATCAAGTGGCCGGATATGATTTCACCTTTACCGGTGTCGATCGGGTGCAACAAGAAAATTACCAGGCTCAGCAAGGCCACGTTGAAGTTCGGCGTGAAGGCAGACTAATCACCACGCTTAACCCACAAAAACGTTTCTACCCGAAACAACAAATGCCGATGACTGAAGCGGCTATTTATGCTGGCTGGACTAAAGATATTTATGTGTCCTTAGGCGAAGCGGTTAATAAAGAAGGTGGATGGGCGGTACGTATTTATATCAAACCATTGATTCGTTGGATGTGGTTTGGTGGCATTTTAATGCTATCTGGCGCCATTATCGCTTTATTCAGTACGCGGATTAAACGCCAGGAAGATAAACAACGTGATCGTGTCATGGAACAACAACTAAAATTGTCATGAAAAAAATTGTTATTACCTTAATTCCTTTAGCCCTGTTTTTCGGTTTAGTCACTTTATTATTTCTAAATATGGGCTATCACAACGAGCATGTACCCTCACCACTCATCGGTAAATCAGTGCCGTCTTTTGAGCTGCCTTTATTGTATGAGGATAAAACCATGACAGAACAGGATTTTATCGGTGAACCCTGGCTACTCAATGTCTGGGGAAGCTGGTGTCCGAATTGTCTGTATGAACATCCAGTTGTCACTGACTTAGCCCAATCAGGAAAACTAAAAGTCGTTGGTTTGAATTGGAAAGATGAGTTTAGTGATGCTGATAACTGGTTAAAACGTTTAGGCAATCCCTATGATGTTATTTTGGTTGATTATGTCGGTAATACAGCCATTGATTTTGGCGTTTACGGCGCCCCTGAATCTTTTCTTATTGATGCCAATGGTATCATTGTGCATAAGATTGTGGGTGAATTAACGCCGGAAAACGTCGCCAACGAAATTTTACCCAAATTAGCGCAATTACAATGAACACACGATATCTAGCATTAATTTTGTTGTTATTAAGCTCGAGTTCACTATGGGCCATCGAAGTTTATGACTTTAAAAACCAACAGCAACGAGAACTTTATCAGGAATTGACCCAGGAATTACGCTGTCTGGTCTGTCAAAACCAAAACTTAGCCGATTCCGATGCAGATTTGGCCAAGGACCTTAAAAACCAAGTGGCTGATTTTGTCATGAATAACCAAGATAAAGACACCATCTTGGCTTATATGGTGCAACGCTATGGTGATTTTGTAACTTACAACCCGCCATTAAACGCCGGCACATTTTTCCTCTGGTTTTCACCCTTTATTGTGTTATTAATCGGTGCCGTCATACTTATATTTAATATCAGGAAGAAAAAACAATGACTCCTTGGCTTATTTACAGCACCATTATTCTGGCTTTAGCTTTAATCTTTGGATTTTTGATGTGGGGTCAAAACAAACGACAGTCAAAACGTTGGTTAATTCAAAAAATCAAACAAGACACTGAGCAAAAAGACAGATACATTCAAGCATTAAACAAACTCGATACCACGAAAAGTCAGGCTTTAAAGACCACTTTAGTGTTGTTTATTTTCATGGTTCCAGGCGCCATTTTGTTAAATAGCTATTTATTTCCGGCTGTCAATCATGACTTGCAGCAACCGCCCAGTATTGAAGAAGCCATAGGACAATTAGAACAGGCCTTACAACAGAACCCCAATGATTTAGAAGGGCAAATGCTGTACGCCCGTGCCATGATGTCCATGCAAAACTTTTCAGCGGCGGTTAAATCGCTTAGAAAAGCCAATGAATTATCCCCTAATAATGCCAATATATTGACAGAATTGGCAGAAGCTGTGGCTTTTCAAAATAACACCGGCAGTTTTTTAGGCGAACCTGAGAGTTTTATTGAAGCGGCTTTAATCGCTGACCCACAGCACCAAAAAGCACTCTGGCTAAAAGGTATTATTGCTTTCGAAAATCAGGAATATACCGAAGCGGAACAACTCTGGACCACCCTGTTCAACATCATCTCAGATGAGAAAGTAAAAGCCACTATTATCAAACAAATCAACCAAGCCCGCAGTCAACAAAATAAATCAGCGGTAACACACAATGATTTAACCGGAAATATGAATGCCCAAACGGATCAGATCGTTTCATACAGCGTAACTGTAGAAGCTTCTGAAGACATCAAAAATCAGCAGTTTCCGGCAACCACTCGTGTCTTTGTGGCTGCCAAAGCAATGACCGGACCACCTATGCCAATCGCAGCCATTGATTTGGCCCCACCATTTCAGTGGCCGCTTAAAATTAATTTAACAAATCAACATAACTTAACACCGAACAGACAGCTCAGTGATTTTGAGGAAATTGTTATAACCGCACGATTAAGTGTCAGTGGTGATGCTGGCGTAAGTGATTATATAAGTCAGGATTTCGTTGCAACAAGCAATCAACCGGATGTAACTGTTCAATTATCAACACCCTAAATGTATTATTAGTGACAATAATTGACCCTTTTATCAGGTGGTATTCCGCTGGTCATTTAATATTGACCTTTTAGCCGGGTAAACCAACTATGTTTTGCAATTAGGGTATATTTTCATTAAGATAATGCTGGGTTTAAACAGAATAACAACATGGCAAGAATATTAATTATTGATGACTCCCCTTCTCAGCTTCACGGCATGCAAAAAATTGTCGAAAAGCTTGGTCATGAGACCATTACCGCTGAAGATGGAAAACATGGGATTCAAATTGCAAGGGAACAGTTACCAGATCTTATTTTAATGGATGTGGTCATGCCGGACCTCAATGGTTTCCAGGCAACTCGTAAAATCAGCAAAGATGAGAGAACCGCGCATATTCCGGTGATTATTGTCACCACTAAAAAGTTGGAAACAGATCGTGTTTGGGGACTGCGACAAGGTGCGAAAGAGTACCTGGTTAAACCGGTGACAGAAAAAGCCTTAAAAGACGTATTGGAAAGTCATTTACCTCAATAAAATGCTCAATGAATCAAAAAAACCACTGCTTTAGTCAGTGGTTTTTTTATGTCCGCCTGCTTCGCCCATAAATTGTCGGTAATAACGTAATTCTTTAATAGACTCTTCGGTATCTGCCATCGCCAGATGTTGGGCTGACTTACTAAAACCATCTAATAATTGTGGATTCCAGCGACGGATAACCTCTTTAATTGAACTGACATCAATTTGACGGTAATGAAAATAGTTTTCTAATTCTGGCATCCATTTGGCTAAAAATCGGCGGTCCTGACAGATGCTGTTGCCACACATGGGTGAGGCATGTATTGGTACATGCTCTTGTAAAAACTCAATGGTTAAGCGTTCTGCTTCTCGAACAGTGGTATCTGAATCCAGTACCCGCTGCCATAAACCTGATTGGCTGTGATGTTCAGTATTCCACTCATCCATGGCATTAAGGATTTTTTCAGACTGATGAATAGCAATATCCGGTCCCCGAGCAATGATCTCCAAATCAGCATTGGTAATAATGGTGGCGATTTCAATAATATGGTCCTTCATGGGATTAAGACCGGTCATTTCCAAATCAATCCAAATTAAATGGTGTTCTGATCGCAATGTAATTCCTGAAATAAAAAAACCTATTTTAACCTGTTGTATAATGCATTGTTAGCTTAAATACAAAACTACCAGATGGTTCCTCAATACCGTATAACCGCCACCCAGAAAAAAACCGCTGCCGTCATGGATTTGTCAGATTACCAAATCCGACAAGTGTTTTTCTCACGTCATTTAAAACCAATTTGCGGCGATTACGTTACGCTGACACAGGATAATGACGATTATCGAATCGCGGAAATCTTGCCACGAAACAATGTTTTTAGCCGTGCCGATGGCCAAGGTCGAAAACAGCATTTAGCCGCTAATATTGACCAGATTCTAATTATTATGGCGGTATCCCCGGAACCAACCCGTGATATTATTAACCGCTATTTAGTGGCGGCTGAACTCAATCACATTGAACCCATTTTGGTTTTTAATAAAATCGATTTAAAATCAGATTTTTTCATCAATACCGCCCATACTTATCGACAATTGGGATATCAGGTATTTATGACCAGCACCCAACAAGCTGATACCATTGTCGAATTACAAAAAGTATTAACACACAAAACAACCTTGTTAGCAGGACAATCAGGAGTAGGAAAATCCAGCTTGAGCAATTTGTTGTTTCCCACCTTGGACCTAAAAACCGGAGATCTGGCGAAAAAGACCGGCAAAGGCGCTCACACCACCAGTGTTACACGGTTATACTTTGATGCTTCACAAGAAGCCTTTTTAATTGATTCTCCAGGTGTATGGGAATACGGCTTATGGCAGCTGTCACCCATTGAAATAGTTGGAGGTTTTCGGGAATTTCAACAATTTTTAGGCGCCTGTAAATTTAGCAACTGCACCCATAGTCATGAACCTAATTGTGCTATTATTCAAGCGGTTGCCGATGGTAAAATAAATGAAAAACGTTACCAGTCTTTTATCCGAATTTGTGAATCAATGAAATACTGGCACCATACAGACTATTAAAAAAATCAATGATATGACCATTAAATTTTGTAACCAATGCGGACACCACGTTGAATATCAAATACCTGAATCTGACAACCAATTACGTGCTGTCTGTCAAAAATGTTTCTATGTCCAGTATGAGAACCCACTCATTGTTAATGCCTGTATTATCGAGCATAAAGGCCGAATTTTATTGGGTAAGCGCACCATTGAACCCCGTAAAAACTGCTGGAATGTTCCGGCCGGATTTATGGAAAATGGCGAATCCACACAAGCCGGTGCTGTCCGTGAGGTCAAAGAAGAGGTTTTGGCTGATGTGAAAAATATTACCCTATTTGGCGTCTATAATATTATTCAGCGCAGTCAGGTACATGTTTATTTTCGAGCTGAACTTGATTCGCCGAACTACGGCGCAGGCGCAGAAACCTCAGAAGCTCAGCTATTTTTGCCTGAAGATATTCCTTGGGATAATATGGCTTTTCCGGTGAGTGTCACAGCTTTAAAACGCTATGTTGAAGAAATGAAAACCGGCAACTTTACTATTGAAGAAAAAGACATACTCATTGACTACGAAATGCTCAGACAGTTTGATCGTTAATATTAACCACGACTTATTCAGTAGCCGCATTTAAACAGCTTTACAGAATGTTAATTAATCGCTTTTTTGACTGTTTCTAATAAAGTTTGCTCTTCTAATCCCCAAATTTCAGGTGCCTGTTGTTGACAAGCCATTAGAGTCTCCAGGGCTTTAATTGGTTGGCTATGTAAAAACTGTGCTTGTGCCTTAATTCTTAGATATGGAATAGCAAAAGGCTGATGCATTTCTGATTCAGCCAATATATTGAGTGCTTGTTGCGGCTTATTTTGTTGCAAATAAAATGTTGCCAGGTAATTATTGGCGTTAATAATCGATTCAAAATCAGCCAATTCTGCGGCCAATTCTTTTGCTTTTAGTAAGGTTCTTATGGCCTCATTTTTTTGTCCTAGTAACCACTGATAACGGCCACGAAACACCTCTAAAGCCGGCTGCATCAGCAATTCATCTGCGTGATCAATGTGTGATTGCACCAGGCTTATCTTGTTGGAAACCTCTGATGTCATGTCTTGATCTAACAATAAATTAATGCGAAACAATTCTGCTTTAGCTAGTCGCCTTTGGTCATGAATATCCTCAGCCAACTGCTGATAACTGTTTAACCAACGGGTGGCTGCGCCCCAGTCACTTTGAATGCGCGACATCTCATAAAAAGCCTGATAAGCAGCCATCAGCATCCCCGAATACGCTAAATCTGTGCCAATGGCCAACACGCGGTTATTGAGTTCCCAGGCTTCTTTATGCTTGCCTTGCAGCATCAGCGCATAAATTAATTCATTTAAAACCGCCCCTTCGCCCAATTTATGACCCACCGATTCTGTGATGGTCAAGGCTTGGCGCAGGTATTGTTCAGCCAGTTTATAGTTGGCTTTTTGGTTGGCAATACGTGCCAATACCGAGTATGTTCTGGCCACACCAACGGCATCTTTATTGAGCTCATGTAAATGTAACGCTTGTTCAGATTCATAAATGGCACCCTCAACATCACCCTGCTGTTGTAACAAACTGGCTTTAGAAGCCCTGACAGCCGCCAACAAAGCCACATCTTCAGTCAACAGCGCCTCATCAATAAAGCGATTATAAATGTTTAAAGCCTCCTGGGGCTTATTCAGATACTGGACAATGGCCGCATACTCATAGGTTGCAGCATACCAAATATCTGCCGGTGCTTTACGATTACTGTCAACCAGTTGCTGATAAATATCGGCGGCTTGAGCGTATTCACCTTTAACCTTTAAAATGCGCATTTTTAACGTGGAAGCTGCCACCTTAAGGCCATCAGGCGCGTTTAACTGCATTAAAGTATCTAAACCAGAAAAAGCGGCTTCGTTGTTGCCCAATTGATTTAACGTTTCTGCCAGTTTTAACCGCGCCAAATAGAAATTAGTTTGTTCATTAACCGCCAGCTGAAATTGTTGTTTGGCTTTATTTAAGTCGTTGGCGGCTAAACTTTGCAAACCGCGCACATACAGGTCCATAACAAAATCCTGGTCAGGCAATAAACCATCGATGGTGGCTGAGGACAAGTTCAACTGATCAATTAGCACTTCAGCACTTTTCGACAGCAACGTTTGGAAACTATCCGCCGACACCTGTGCCTCCAGTAATAATTGACCCGATTGCAAAACCTCAATCAACCACGCCATGTCATCTTGTTTAGATAAGGGCTTAATTTTTATGATGGTTAAATCTGGAATCAGTTTCTGTTGGTTTACAACGAAATCATCCGACAACACAAATTTCGGTCGGTCATCGATACTTTTAACAGTGGTGTCACCAGAGTAAGTTAATAATTGACGCAAAAACTGACCGGCAGATGCCAACACCACATCACCCTCTTCTGCCGAGAGTTGAAATAAGAGTGTTGTCGGCTGCTGAGAGGTGTTAGCGGCTTGCTTTGATTGCCACCACCACAGGCTTAACACAATAGCGACTAAAATAATTAATATGCCGGCAATTTTTGGAAATTTATTGAATCTTTTTTGTTGAGACGCCTGTTGGCAAACCGGTTCTGTCCATTTTATGCCTTGTCCATAGATAGATTCGATCAATGATTGATCGGTATAGTCACTGAGTATTTTACGTAATTTTGAAATCGTTTGATCAATGGTGTTACCGCTAACCGCACGGCCATGCCAAACCTGCTCAATAAGGGTTTCTTTACTGTGTACTTTTTGGGGATTTTTAACGAGAAACAGCAACAAGTCGTATGTTTTCTTGGTCAATTCCACGGATTGATTACTGTGCCTTAATTCTTTATGGTTTGTATCTAATTGGAACCCCGAAAAATAAAACAATGCATTTAACCCATCTAAATGAGTTTATTTTGGCATGCATCCCATTGTTTTCCAAGTTTAAATCAGGCAACCTTTTGAAAATGAACAATACGTCCCTGTATTGCTCATTAGAGGTAAACTTACATATCGTCTTCAAAACTATTTTTGAAAATGATATCGTTATCTAATTCAGTCAGTTCAACCGCACCCATATCGCAACCCGACCCTTGTGGTCGAAGTACCCCTCTTTGGTCGCTGGAAGTACAATCTCCCGCCAAAGCCGAGTCAACCGCTGAACCATTGGCTCCGGGCAATAAGGTCTCAGTGAAGCCGCCGTGGTCACCTAATGGGCTCAGTAATGGATCACTTGAGGTTGTGTCACTACAGGCACTGTTTGCAGGACAACCGGTTTCCAACACACTGTATTCAAAAATGCCGCTAAAATGACTCATATAGGCAATGGGATCATTATTCACTGCACTGTTGCCCCAAAAAATGGAATTAGTGACTAACACCACACTTGGATTATTCTCATTGGTACTAGCACCAATGGCACCACCACTATTGGAGGCCGCGTTTAAGTAAAAGGTGGTGTGATTAAAACTGGGATAGCTCTCAGCTATCCAACCACGGGTATGAACCGCGCCACTAACCATCGCTTCATTGCCAAAGAAAGTCACATTCTCAAATGATGGATTCACGCTGCCGGAATAACCATCGTTATAGACAGCACCACCATATAAATTCGCTTGATTCAAAATAAAACTGGAATCTTTGATTTGAGGATTAGCAACACCATTCCCATAACCACTGATATAGAGCGCAGCACCATATCTTGAGCTATTATCAATGAAAGTTAAATTGACCAATAGTGGACTGCACTCGGCATTCGTACCATCACAGAATAAACCGGCTCCTTTGGTATTTTGTGCAACACCGGTTACTTCGCCATAACCTTGGGTGATGGTAAAACCATTAATCTCAGTACTTGTCGTTATCGATCCATTTGCCGTTGTGCCATCCACAAACACCACATGATAACTGTTATCAGTTTCATCATTAATGTCACCAATATTACCCGACAGAATCGTTGGATATGCGCCCGGAACACGCTGGCTAGGCATTGACTCAGTGCCTTCAAAACCACCCAATAACCGCACAGCACGGTCAATCACAAAGCTCACATTCCGATCAGTTCCTGAAGTCGGATAATAAGTCCCCTGCTTAACCCAAATCTCAGAACAACCGGGATCTGCTAAAGCCGTGGTTAAATCCATCGTTTGTGACCAAGAACTGCCATTACCCGTTCCCGCCTCACTAACATGACAGGCCGAACCGGCCTGCACAGAACCGATTGACGCAACCGACAAAATCCCAAAGGTGGTCACTTGTAAATAACTGCATAGCTTATGTTTCATTGAATCCTCTTTAATTTAGATTGTTGATATTAATGAAGATTGTATGAAAAACGCGATTTCAGATTATGAAAAACCCCTGAAAAGATTCTGAAAATGTGCTGAATAACGTGAATTTAGCGTGTTTTTTATTAAAATTAATGAATTCTCACCCTACTCTTAAACTAAAGTCTAAAAAATAAATATAGATTAATCATGGACACGCTAAGGTATGCGTCTGGCGATTTAAGCAAAACATAAAAGCGTAAAACCTGCCTGGTGCTTCTCAGCTATATTAACTATTTCTCTAAGTCATTCGTGTTCTAAATAGTTAGGAGCTACTAGCATTTGTTCATTGGAATTTTTTTTAAGAAGACCATTATTATGAGAAGCAATTGCTTTTGAATTTTTTGGTTGCTCCTTGGACAAGCTGTGAGTGTTTACTTGTTTATCCGAGGTAGCACGGGCTTCGCCCACCCACAATAAGTCTTATGTTTTAAGGCTATTTATGTTGGGCGGAGCCCACCCTACTTGAATTCACTGAATTATAAAATTGTTAGACGCGCTGAATTAAGTGCTGGGTAAAGTGCATTGTTAGACATCATCTTCGGCTATGTCAAAGCCGTTATCCTCACACCAGGTTCGGGCAATCTCAGTGAATGCTTCGGTTTTGAACTTATACCATTCGTCAATTACACCGATGTCTAAGGCGGTGTCTTTAAAGCGTCGAAAGGCTTTACTTCCGGTTAAAGCGGCTTGCAGTTTTTGATTCTCGTTGGTATCAATCCGACTATTGGCAAAGGCGCGCATTATCTGGTATTCGTTTATCTCAAATTGAGATGGCAATTCGACCCAATCATCACCTGACTCAATGTCCTGGGGTTGAATAATTTCTTGTTTTTGGCACTCAGGCATCATCGCATCAACTTTATCCGAGTTCGATGATATTAAGAAATCTTCAAAGACAATTACAACGTCACCGTTGTTGACGTTAATGTAGGAAACCGACTCACTATTCTGAGTTTCAAAGGCATCTACGATGGCATTGAGATTAACCTTCACTTTTTTGGTCATTTCAAGTGGTATTTATCAATCAATTTAGCACATAGTACATCACAAAAAAGGCAGAAATACATATTTGGGATTAATTTCTGCCTTTTATATTTATGAAATCAAGGTATAAGACAGCCCGCTTGGCATCATTTCAAGCGAAAGGTTTCTATCAAAGAATCAAAGAGCGCTTTGGCATCAGTTTCTAAATCACTGCCTAACGCCAGTACCCTGTAATAGCCATTATTATCACGACCACGAATAAGTAACTGCCAACAGTCTAAGGGTTCTGATGTTTCGCTATCGGTGCCTGTGCTTTTAATAAAATAAGATTTTAAACCATTTATTTCACGCGATTGCTCCGACTTAATCGAGTCAAAGTCATAATACTTAATAGTTTTCAGTAGCTCAATATTTGTTGAGCGCAGAGAGCTGATTTCTGTGCCGTCTAAAGAAGGTACCACAATGATAACTGGCCAATCAGCGGGCGTACTGTGCTGCGGTGCACCCGTGCGTGATAGTTTAATCATTTTTCCTATATTACCGGGTTCACGGATTTCCCAGCCCGGTGTTACATTAAACTCAAAATCAACCAGATCAAAATCTTCGGGCGCCGGCATATCACGCCATTCAGCACTAATAATCGCATCTCGCAGCGCATCATAAACTTGGTCTTTTTGGTTTTTTAGATAGATGCCATTTAAAATCACTAATTCATGGTCACCCTCGATTAGACGAACGATTTTCTCCACCACACCGGCGGTGGTATTTTGTTGCAAGAAAACCAAACCAATCATTTGACTATTGATAAGCATGTCTTCACGACCAAGCATGGTCATGTTTTGTTTTTGTAATTGCGATTCAGAAAACATCTGTTGGCCCACATCATCCAATGAAACATCCTTTAACGGCATAACTATCAAAGATGATTTTGTGGCTACTTGTTCAAAACCGCTAAATCGTTTTGATTCGGTAAACCCTTTCGGTGGCTTTATAAAAATACCGGTACCTGGGACTTGTTCCAATGATGCCGTCTGGGCAAATATGGAGGCTGAAAACACCATCAAACACAGCATAATAATGAATTGTTTTTTCATGAGATTTATTTTTATTTTAATATGTTTAAATTGAGGTTTAAAAGAATCAATTGAGACCGTACTGAACGTTAAAAAAGGCGACCATTCGGCCGCCTTTAAGTCACCTATTCTGATTAAGTTATCCCAAGAATGGATAGCGGTAATCGGTGGCGGGTACGAAGGTTTCTTTAATGGTTCGGGGTGATAACCAGCGGTAGAGATTTAAGGCACTGCCGGCTTTATCATTGGTTCCGGAAGCACGGCCGCCACCGAAGGGTTGTTGGCCGACTACCGCACCGGTGGGTTTGTCGTTAATATAGAAGTTGCCGGCGGCGTGACGCAGACGATCGGCCATGTGATTGATCACATAGCGATCCTGGGCAAAGATACCGCCTGTCAGGGCGTACATGGAGCCTTCATCACATAATGTCAGGGTTTCCTCGAAATCTTTATCCTGATAGACATAGACGGTCAATACAGGGCCGAAAATTTCTTCTTCCATGGTTTTAAAACCGGGGTCGGTGGTGACAATCACGGTCGGTTCGATAAAATAACCGGTGCTTTTATCACAACCACCGCCAATAATAATGTCTGCATTATCAGCTTGTTTGGCGTGATCAATATAGGATTTAATTTTGTCGAATGACGGCTCATCGATAACGGCATTGATAAAGTTACCAAAATCACGGGTGCTGCCCATATTAAAAGATTTAACGTCTTTGATCAGTTGTTCTTTAATGTCTGACCAGAGTGATTCGGGTAAGTAGGCGCGCGAGGCTGCAGAGCATTTTTGACCCTGATATTCAAAGGCGCCCCGCGATAAGGCGGTGGCCACAGCCACCGGATTCGCCGAAGGATGGGCAAAAACAAAGTCTTTACCGCCGGTCTCACCAACAATGCGCGGATACGAACGGTAGTTATTGATGTTGTTACCAATTTCTTTATAAATATGTCTAAAGGTGCCCGTTGAACCGGTGAAATGCACACCGGCTAAATCAGGTCGGGTTAATAACGCCTCGCCGGCCACAGGACCGTCAGCAGCGACCATATTAATGACACCATCAGGTAATCCGGCTTCTTTAAAGACTTGCATAATCACGTGTGCCGACAGCATTTGAGTGCCGGATGGTTTCCACACCACAGTATTACCCAACATGGCCGGTGCCGCCGGTAAATTGCCGGCGATGGCGGTGAAGTTAAAGGGTGTAATGGCCAAGATAAAGCCTTCTAATGGCCGCCAATCCAACTGATTCCAGACACCCGGTGAAGACATGGGTTGTTCTGACATAATGTCTTCGTAAAAAGCGGCATTAAAGCGCAGGAAATCAATCAACTCACAAGCCGAATCAATCTCCGCCTGAAACGCATTTTTTGATTGACCGTGCATGGTAGCGGCATTAATGATATTGCGGTAAGGTCCGGCCAATAAATCGGCGGCTTTTAGAAATACCGCTGCCCGTGATTGCCAGGGTAAGCGTTCCCAATCGGCCTGCGCTTTTACAGCGGCATCGGCGGCTTGATTTAACATGGCTTTATCGGCTTTATAATAAGTACCTAGTACATGCTGATGGTTATGAGGCATGGTGACTTCGGCTTTGTTGTCGGATTTGACTGCTTGACCATTGATAATATTGGGAATATCGGTGTGCTGCTTCGCCATCTCGTCCATGGCATTTTGTAAAGAAATGGTTTCATCACTACCGGGACGGTATTCTTGAATCGGCTCGTTACTAACCGCAGGTGTTTGTGGGATGTTGGCTGAAATCATGGCTAAGTTCTCCATAAATTGATAAATAAAAAACACCGCCTGATGTGGTCATACCATCGGCGGTGCTCATAGTATTACATTGAAAAGTTGTCCGCCTACTTAAATAAGTGCTCGACCGCCGCGCGTTCTTCGCGTAACTCTTGGTTAGTGGCATCAATGCGTTGTTGTGAGAATTCGCTAATGGGTAAATCCTGTACAATGTTGTATTGGCCATTGGCACAAGTGACCGGATAACCAAAAATTACACCCGGCTCAATACCATAGCTGCCATCACTTGGGATGGCCATTGAGACCCAATCATTGTCCGCTGTACCCAATGCCCATGACTTCATGTGGTCAATGGCGGCTGAAGCGGCTGAGGCGGCACTGGATGCACCACGGGCTTTAATAATGGCTGCACCACGTTGCTGTACGGTTGGAATGAAATCGTTTTCATACCAGTCTTGATCAATGTTCTGAAGGGCTTCACCCTTGACTTTTAATTGAGAAATATCGGGGTATTGGGTTGATGAATGATTCCCCCAGATGGTCATATGGGTTATTTCATGGGTGCCCACAGAAAGTTTATTGGCCATTTGCGCAATGGCTCGATTATGGTCCAAACGAACCATGGCAGTAAACTGTGCCGGATTAATATCGGGGGCATTTTGTTGGGCAATCAGGGCATTGGTATTGGCCGGATTACCAACAACCAGAACTTTAATGTCCTTATTGGCATGGTTGTTTATGGCTTTGCCTTGTACGGAAAAAATCTCGGCATTCTTTTTCAATAAATCACTGCGCTCCATACCCGGTCCACGAGGCATGGCACCCACCAACAAGGCATAATCGGCGTCTTTAAAAGCAACGTTGGCATCATCAGTGGCGACAATATCGTGTAACAAAGGGAAAGCACAATCTTCTAATTCCATGACCACGCCCTGCACAGCTTGCATGGCCGGTGGAATTTCCAATAAATGTAGAATGACAGGTTGGTCATCACCCAGCATATTGCCGGCGGCGATTCTGAACAAAAGCTGATAACCAATTTGACCGGCAGCACCGGTTACAACGACTCGAACGGGTGATTTCATCATCATCTCCTTTATGCGGATTGTAGAATTTGAACTGACTAGTGCATCTATGCTTCGTACACTGTACTCAACTGACTGAAAATTGGTCGGAGCGAGAAGATTCGAACTTCCGACCCCCACAACCCCATTGTGGTGCGCTACCAGGCTGCGCCACGCTCCGAAACCAGGTGCGTATTCTAACACCTTTGGACTATGTTAGGAAAGATTTAGAATTGAATAAATAAATTAACCGGGTAATTAAATATTATTTAGGCTATGAGAAAATATGTTAAAAAGCCGTTGGTTACCGGCTTTTTTAATAGACAGAAGGAATTCGCAGTTGTCTTTTTATTAACCACAAAGCTCTCAAAGGTTTCCACAAAGGACACAAAGTCATTTATTCAATTATTTTCTCTTTGTGGACTTTGTGAATTCTTCGTGCTCTTTGTGGTTAAATTTCACTTCGGCAGGGTAAGATAATTCTCTAAGACACTGGTTACCGACCTGCGCCGGTAAGGCTGTTAAAAGTTGAGGTAGTAGTGATTTATTTCAGAATGCTGAGGATTTCTTCCAGTTCCTGCACAGTTTGCTGAATCACCTGATAGGATTTACTGGCTTCTTTTTCTTCAACCTGTCCGTTAAGTTTCTGCCGGGCACCATTAATGGTGTAACCGTGATCATACAATAAACTGCGAATTTGACGAATCATCATGACATCGTTCCGCTGATAATAACGGCGATTACCACGGCGTTTAACCGGATTCAAATTATCAAATTCGTTTTCCCAATAGCGCAGTACATGTTGTTTGACATCACATAAGTCGCTGACTTCACCAATGGTGAAATAGCGCTTAGCAGGGATTGGTGGTAGCGTTTTATTGTGTCCTTGATCCAGCATATGTTTCTATGGTATTCCTCAATTTTTGACCCGGCTTAAAGGCAACAACACGGCGTGCCGATATCGGTATTTCTTCTAAAGTTTTGGGATTTCTTCCAGGTCTTGATTTTTTGTCCCGTAATTCAAAATTCCCAAAGCCAGATAACTTGACACCATAACCATTTAACAATTGTTCTTTGATGGTATCAAAAAAAACACTCACAAACTCATTGGCCTCACGTTTATTTAAGCCCACTTCCATGTATAGGATTTCGGCTAAGTCAGTTTTTGTAATGGTTTCATTCATGTTCTGATAACTGCATTTAGATTTTGCTCTAAAAAGGATACCCCTTTTTCCACCAGTTTGTCCACTTCTTTATCCTCCAAAGTCCGATTATTTGCTTGAAAAATCAGCGCGATGGCAAAACTTTTGTATCCTTTTTCAATATGCTCACCTTTATAAACATCAAATAACAATAATTGTCGCAAAACATCACTTTCTGCAGAGATGGTTTGTTCTATACCCTGTTTGACTGTTCGCCAGTCTAAGCTATCAGGTAATTGAAGCGACAAATCGCGTCGTGTGCTTGGAAATTTAGTATCGGCCTGCCATAAAGGTAACCGACGTTGTTTAATATGTTCCCAGTTTAATTGAGCCACATAAATAGGTGTTTTAATTTTTAAACTATGGGTTATTGATGGGTGAACTTGACCCATGTGACCAATACATTCATTTTCTATAAAAATTTCAGATTGTCTGCCGGGATGTAAAAAATCCAGCTTACTTACTTGATAGTTAATTTCACCGGGTACTTGGGTGAGCAAAGAATCAACGTGACCTTTTAAATCAAAAAAATCGACTTGCCGGCTTGTATTGCCCCACTGTTCCGGTTGCACTTGACCGCATAAAGCCAAAATCAATACATCTTCTTGTTGCAATTCTTGATTGTCAACTTGATTAAAAACCTTACCCATTTCAAACATGGCCAGATCCAATTCACCATGTGCGCGATTGGCTTGTACGTTGGACAAAATACCAGGTAATAAGTGGGTACGCATCACCGCCAGTTCTTTGTTTAAGGGGTTAGCCAAGGCGTAGGCTTGCGCGTCAAGATAGCTATTTGATAATTGTTTTTCAGCCACAAAAGCGTAATTGATAACTTCTTGAAAACCCATGGCCACCAAGTGTTTTTTGATAGTCATTGGCACCACTTGTTGCTCAGGTGCTATGTGGATAACATCATCACTGTGCATTAAATCGGCTGGCATTTGATCATAGCCAACCACTCGCACAACTTCTTCAATCAAATCTTCAGCAATACTTAAATCAAATCGCCAACTGGGTGTTTTAATTGACCAACCAGACTGATGTCTGTCCACCTGAAAACCTAAATGTTCAAAAATTTCTGTGACACGCTCAAAAGGCACCTCAAAACCCAATACCCGTTTAAGGTGACTGGCTTCCAAATGAATGGTTTGCTGCTCAGGTATATGAGACTCATCACTTACTGTGGTGATTGGACCGGCTTGTCCACCACAAATTTCCAGGATTAAACCGGTGGCTCGTTCCATGGCTTGTTCTTGTAATTGCCAATCCACACCGCGTTCAAAACGCAGACTGGAATCAGTGTGCGTTCCTAAACGACGTGATTTACCCATAATCTGGGCAGCATCAAAATAGGCTGATTCAAGAATAATATCTTGGGTTTGTGGTTGCACGCCACTGTCCAGACCACCCATAACGCCGGCCACTGCCAATGCATTGTGCTCATCGGCAATCACCAAAAATGAATCATCTAAGACTGCTTCATTGCCATCTAACAGCATCAGCGTTTCTTTATCTTTAGCCATACGAACCACAATGCCGCCAGCAACTTTATCTCGATCAAATGCATGCATCGGTTGTCCAAGTTCCAACATCACATAGTTGGTCACATCGACCACGGGATGAATTGAGCGAATACCTGATTTTCTCAAGGCTTCTTTAAGCCATAACGGGGATTGTGCTTGGTTATTCAAACCGGTCAAAACACGACCACTATAGCGTGCGCAAGCTTGCGGTGATTTTATTTTTATGGTAACCGTGTCTTTAGTGGTTGCTGGTACTGTCTCTATAGCCGGTTCGAAATATTCAAGGTTATTTAATGTAGCCAACTCTCGCGCCACACCACGAACACAAAAGCAATCGGCGCGATTAGGGGTTAAATCAATGTCAATAATATGATCATCAAGTTGTAAATAATCTCTCATTGACTTGCCGACCGGCGCATCGGCGGGTAATTCCATTAATCCAGATCCCTCTTCGCTCAATCCTAACTCAACTTCCGAGCACAACATCCCAGCAGATTCTTCACCGCGAAGTTTAGATTTTTTTATTTTAAAATCACCGGGCAAAATGGCGCCAACTCGTGCCAGTGGCACTCTAATGCCGCTACGGGCATTAGGCGCTCCACAAACAATCTGTAGTTGCTTGTCTCCAGCATTTACTGAGCATATTTGTAATTTATCCGCATTAGGATGTGGCTTGCAATCAATGATTTCAGACACAACAACACCACTAAACTCACCACCGGCAGGTGTCACGTCATCAACCTCTAAACCCAGCATGGTTAATTGAGACACTGTCGTGTCAATGTCTTGCTTCAGGTCCACCCATTGATTTATCCACTGTTCACTTATTTTCATCCCTTAACCCCTAAATTGTTTTAAAAAACGTAAATCATTTTCAAAGAACTGGCGCAAATCTTGCACCCCGTAACGCAACATAGCAAAACGCTCAACACCTAAACCAAATGCAAAGCCGGTGTATTTGTCAGGGTTAATGCCACCAGCCTTTAAAACGTTAGGATGTACCATGCCACAACCCAAAACTTCTAACCAGCCTTCACTGCCGTCTTCTTTTTTCCAAGCCACATCAACTTCTGCTGAAGGTTCCGTAAAAGGAAAATAAGAAGGACGCAATCTGATCTCTAAATCATCTTCAAAAAAGGCGTTAACAAACTGATTTAAAACACCTTTTAGAGCTGAGAATGTCACATCTTCGGTGATAACCAATCCTTCAATCTGGTGGAACATCGGGGTATGGGTTTGATCAGAATCACTGCGATAAACCTTACCGGGCGCAATAATCTTAATCGGTGGCTCCATGGTTTTCATGGCGCGTATTTGTACCGGTGATGTATGGGTTCGTAATAAGTGGCCATCCGGAAAATAGAAGGTGTCGTGCATGGCTCTGGCCGGATGATGTGGCGGGAAATTCAAAGCTTCAAAATTATGATAATCATCCTCAACCTCCGGTCCAGTCACCACCTGAAAACCCACTTGTGAAAATAAATCGACGATACGTTCCATGGTTCGGGTCACAGGATGTAAACCACCCGTCATTCCCTGACGTCCGGGCAAGGTCACATCAATGGATTCAGCCATTAATCGCTGATTAAGTTCTGCAGCCATTAATTGTTCTTTGCGGCTTTGTATGGCTTTAAAGAGATTTTGTTTGGCTTCGTTGATGCTTTGTCCGGCTTGTTTACGCTCATCCGGCGGTAACTGTCCTAAATCTTTTAATGCCGTTGTAATAATTCCTTTTTTTCCGACAAATTGAACCCGCACTTCATCCAATGATTGCGTATTGTCGGCAGCATTCACTGACTTGATACCGTCTGATAATATTTTTTCCCAATGATTCACTTCACTTCTCTGGAGTTGAGGTAGCCACATTTAGTTGTGGTTATTAAATTGCAAAAAAAAGAGGAACCAGTGGCAACTGATTCCTCTTCTCATCATTTTAACTCATGCCCTTAAGGCATCAATTATGACAAAGCAGCTTTGGCTTGTTCCACAACAGCAGCAAATCCAGCTTTATCATGAACCGCCATATCGGCTAAGATTTTACGATCTAAAGAGATATCAGCTTTTTTCAAGCCATTAATAAATCGTGAATAACTTAAACCGTTAGTACGGGCACCCGCATTAATTCGGGTAATCCATAGTGCTCTGAAGGTTCTTTTGCGGTTACGACGGTCACGGTATGAATATTGACCGGCTTTAATAACCGCTTGTTTAGCCACACGGTAGGTTTTTCTACGCGCGTTGTAATAACCTTTGGCTAACTTAAGAATTTTTTTGTGTTTTTTACGGGCTTGTACGCCTCTTTTCACTCTGGCCATAATCTAACTCCTTTTATTTAGCGTAAGGTAATAAGCGTTCAATCACAGGTGCATCTGATTCATGAACAAGACAGGTACCACGTAAATTACGTTTTCGTTTTTGACTCATTTTAGTCAAAATATGTGAGCGATAAGCTTGTTTACGCTTAAAACCGCCCGCGGTTTTCTTAAAGCGCTTAGCAGCGCCTTTTTTGGTTTTAATTTTAGGCATGATGCCTCCTTTAGTTTAAATTTTATACTCCTGCAAGTTGCCGATTAAACGGCATTTCGGGGACTCGCAGGTCAGCTTCTTCTTTAATGTGTCTTCATGGCCACTTCTTTTTGCTGCGCAAAAAACCGTACTATGAAAACTTAAATGATTTGTTACTTGTCCGGTTTTGGTGCCAGTAACATAATCATAAATCGACCTTCCATTTTCGCTGGTCGTTGCTCAACAACCGCTTCATCCTGAACTTCTTCGACCACCCGATCCAACATTTGTGAACCGAGTTCTCGATGCGCTAATTCACGACCTCTGAACATAATGGTCACTTTGACCTTATTCCCTTGATCAATGAATTTTCGCAAATTCTTCATTTTGACTTGAAAATCGCCTTCATCTGTATTCGGCCTGAATTTGACCTCTTTCAGTTGAATTTTCTTTTGTTTTTTCTTGGACTGTTGGTTTTTTTTGGCTTGTTCAAACTTAAACTTGCCATAATCCATGATTTTACAAACCGGTGGTCTTGCTTTGGGTGAAATTTCCACCAAGTCTAAACCGGCTTCAGCAGCGAGTTTTCGCGCTTCATCGGTAGCCATAACACCAACCTGATCACCATTTTGGTCAATCAGTCTCACCTCAGGAATCTTAATTTGCTGATTCCTACGCACTTTTTCAGTTTTAGCGATTAGTCAATCCTCCTAAAAAATTTATAATTTATCTTTGATTTGAGTATTCAGTTTATCAATCAAAGCATTTAATGTCATCGAACCTAAATCGTCACCACTGTGCGTTCGCACGGTTACGGTTTGGTTTTCAAGTTCATTATTACCCACAATAACCAGATAACTGGTCTTGTTTAATGTGTGTTGGCGAATTTTATAGCCGATCTTTTCGTTTCTCAAGTCATAATTGGCCCGAAACCCCTGATTTTTCAAAGTTTTGGCAATTTTTTCGGCATATTCGGACTGTTGGCCGGTAATATTAAGCACAACCACCTGTGTTGGCGCTAACCACAGAGGTAAATCTCCGGCATGGTGCTCAATCAAAATACCAATAAAACGTTCAAATGAACCCAGAATCGCACGGTGTAACATCACCGGTACTTTTCGCTCGCTGTCTTCATCGACATAACTGGCATCTAGACGGCCCGGCATGGAAAAGTCCACCTGAATCGTGCCACACTGCCACACCCGTCCCAAACAATCTTTCAATGAAAACTCAATTTTAGGTCCGTAAAAGGCACCCTCACCCGGCAGCTCTTGCCAATCAATGTTTTTATCATCCAAGGCTTTGGCCAACGCCTGCTCTGATTTATCCCAGTCGGCATCACTGCCAACGCGATTTTCAGGCCGTGTGGATAAACGATAAATAATATCAGTAAATCCAAAATCAGTGTACACCTCATGCAATAAATCAATAAACTCTGCCACTTCGCGAGCAATGTCTTTTTCTTCACAAAAAATATGTGCGTCGTCTTGTACGAAACCCCGTACCCGCATCAAGCCATGTAAAGCACCAGATGGCTCATTACGATGACAAGAGCCAAACTCTGCCAGGCGAATTGGTAAATCACGGTATGATTTAAGACCTTGGTTAAAGACCTGAACATGACAGGGACAATTCATCGGTTTAATGGCAAACTGTCGACCTTCTGATGCCACCGAGAACATATCATCACCAAATTTATCGGCATGGCCGGAACGTTCCCACAAGCTATATTCAACAATCGATGGGGTATTGATTTCTTGATAATCTCTTTGCGATAGTTTTTCTCGCATATACCCACGAACAGTTTGATAAATTGACCAGCCACGAGGATGCCAAAAAACCATACCCGGCGCTTCTTCTTGAAAATGGAACAAATCCATTTTTTTACCCAATTTACGGTGATCACGATTTTCCGCTTCTTCCAGACGGAACAAATATTGTTTTAAATCCTTTTTATCGTGCCAGGCTGTACCATAAATACGCTGAAGCATGGCGTTGCGACTGTCACCCCGCCAGTAGGCACCGGCAACACTCATCAGCTTAAAAACTTTTAATTTGCCTGTGTTTGGCACATGCGGACCTCGGCACAAATCAGTAAATTCGCCTTGACGATATAAAGACAAAGTTTCGTCAGCTGGAATATCACGGATAATTTCGGCTTTATAGTGTTCACCTTTTTCTTCAAAAAAAGCAATCGCATCATCACGTGACATCTCAAAACGTTCAACCGGAAGCTTTTCTTTGACGATGCTTTTCATTTCAGCAGTGATTTTGGCCAAATCCTCATCACTGAATGGTTCGTCAGTGGCAAAATCATAATAAAAGCCATTGTCAATCACTGGACCGATGGTGACTTCAACTTCCGGAAATAATCGTTGAACCGCTTGCGCCATTAAGTGAGCAGCCGAATGACGTATCACTTCTAAACCTTCTTCTGACTGGCCGGTTATGATGGTTAAATCACTGTCTTCAGCAATTTTATATGATAAATCAACCATTTGATTATTAACACGGGCAGCCAATGCCGCCTGCGCTAAACCTGGGCCGATGTCTTCTGCCACTTCAGCAACAGTTAATGCTGATTCATATTGTCGTTGACTGCCATCAGCCAAGGTCACCGTAATCATGATAATTTAAATCCACTTAAGCCAAAGACATTATGCTCTTTGGCGGTTTGTAAAAGGAGCGAGATTATAACACGTAATATTTCTATGAATTGGCACATATTTGTAAATACTGTTTAACCACGATATCGACTCCCTGATAAAGGCTTTCGACGGTTAATGCATGGCCAATTGACACTTCTAAAATATGGGGTATAGTCAGAAATTCTGTTAAATTATTTAAATCTAAGTCATGTCCAGCATTAACACCTAACCCCAAACTTGTTGCTAATTGTGCTGCTTCAAAATATTGTGCCCAAATATCATCATAATCTCCATCAGCATAAGCATTTGCATAAGCTTCTGTATAGAGTTCTATGCGATCAACACCGGTTTTAGCCGCCAACTCGACTTGTTGACAATCAGGATCAAGAAAAATCGAACTTCGCACACCAATGGATTGTAACTGTTCGGCCAAAGTTTGAATACGATCAAAATGTTGGTGTAAATCCCAACCATGATCTGATGTCAATTGATTTGGTGAATCAGGCACCAGTGTGCACTGATGAGGCCGGGTTGCCAGAATCAGCTGCAAAAAACGCTCATCAGGATACCCTTCGACATTGAGCTCAACGCCAGAAAAAGCGCCCACCAGTTCGCGTAAATCGTGTACATCTTGGTCTTTGGTATGACGCTGATCTTGTCGTGGATGTACCGTTAAGCCCTGAACACCCAGATCAATTAAATGGCGTCCATAGGCCACCACTTGCGGATAATCGCGTCCTCGAGAATTCCTTAGTAAGGCAATTTTGTTTAAATTAACACTCAGTGCAGTCATGACTGATAAAGATTAATAGGTAAAAAACTGAATTTTAACGCATCTTGTCACAAGATGGCACTGATAGAGGTGAAATCACAGGAACTTAAAACGAAAAAAGGCGAGCACAATACAGAGGGAAAACGTCAACCCACAAAACTCTGTATTGGCCCACCGCTTTTGGGTATGCATATAGATAACCCATTTTGGAGATTTTTATATTATACCTCCCCTAAAAGCTGTCACATTATGCGAAATGAGATAGTCAATGCGTACTCGCTTAAGGTGGAATCTATTGTACATATTTTTAACACCGTGCTAATATTGTGTACAAATATGCGCACAAAAAATTATGACAAACCCCCAAACCCACCTGGTCCAATTACAAAAAGCACTGATACCTGTGTCAAGAATGGTTATCAAGTTTGGACTACAATGCCATGAATTCAAAGACAATATTGAATTTGCTTACATCCAAGCGGCCAAAGAACTGCTCCATGAAGAACAACGACCCATCACCAGTCAAGCGATTGCCGTCAAAACCGGAATCGATCGGCGAAAAGTAGCAGAATACGTCCAACAAAAGGGCAACAGAAAAGGTTTTAACAAGATGGATTTGGTGATTTTAGCACTCCAAAAATGTAAAGCTGGCGGGCAAAAAAAACTGAGTTCAGCCCGCTTAAGCCAAATCATTGACAGCATTTATGGCCAACATATCCGTGCAAAGGCCATTATCACTGAATTGATTCAGGCCGAAATGATTACACCTGACAAATCACACTATCGCATCACTGACGTACTGCATCAGAAATTATCATTACA
Organism: Marinicella gelatinilytica; assembly: GCF_026410405.1. GTDB lineage: Bacteria > Pseudomonadota > Gammaproteobacteria > Xanthomonadales > Marinicellaceae > Marinicella > Marinicella gelatinilytica. The sequence continues at coordinate 307,995 of NZ_JAPMLN010000001.1, forward strand.
AGCTGAACTGGCGGATGAAGTTGACATCACCACTCAGCGTTTATTTGAAACATTTTATAAGAAAATGTTCGGTGAAAATGATGTTTCATTAAATCAAAAAACTGTGCAGTCCAGCAAAATCCCGCCACGCAAACATGCAGAAGTTCATACTTTACTAAATCAACTATTAACAGATTTCCAAAATCAAGTTGAATCGGTATTAGATGAGTATGCCGTCAATGTCGCAGAAAACACCTACCCTAAAATAGGTATCAATCAGTTTCAATTTAGTGAAAACGCAGAGAAGCAACCGTCATAAAGCTGTTCTTAATTTTAATAATTCAGGGAAAAAGGTTAAATCCAAGGCCTTTTTTAAAAAACCAACACCAGAGGAGCCACCACTACCGGTTTTGAAACCAATGATACGTTCCACTGTTTTCATGTGTCGAAATCGCCATAATTGAAAAGACTCTTCCACGTCAACCAACTGTTCACATAAGGCATATATGGACCAATGCTCTTCAGGATACCTATAAACATCCACCAATGCATTCATGAGTGACTCATTGTATCGATGTGGTTGCCTATAATCTCGGTTAACCAATTCTTTATCAAGCGGGTAACCGTGATTGTATAAATAATGTATAAATACATCATAAATACTCGGTGATTCTAATACCTCCTGCAATACCTCTCTTGATTTGGAGCCTTCGGGAAAAACTGATAACATTTTTTCATTTTTATTACCCAGTAAAAATTCAACCTGACGATATTGAACTGACTGAAAACCTGAAGCATTACCAAATACCCCACGAAATTGTACATATTCACTGGGCGTAAGGGTTTCCAAAACCGCCCATTGTTCAAATAGTTGTTTTTGAATTTGTTTAACCCGTGCTAAAATCTTAGAAGCCTTACCCAAACGCTCTTCTTGAACCCACGCTATCGCTGCTTTTAGTTCATGAATAATCAATTTCATCCATAATTCAGAAGTCTGATGCTGGATAATAAACAGCATTTCATCATGATGCTCGGGATTGCTTAGTGGTTTTTGTGCCGACAACAAACGATTCAAATATAAATAACCACCATAGTTTTTACGCTCAGATAAATCTAACTTAATGTCTGCTTCTAAATTTCTGATGTTATCATCTTGACTCATTTCTATACCTAATAATTAATGTAAGGCGTTATTGTAGAATCTTGATAACGATTTCGCATTGTTTCATATCAAAATCTCACCATTAAAGCGATAAAATAATTATCATCATTACTAATAGCGACCTTTTGTGATTGTTCATCTTCTAAATCAGTGACAATGTGCCAATATATAAAACACTGCACCAGCTTACTTTATTATTTAGTGTGATTAACTTATAATACACTCCGCAAAAAAGGTTGCAAACAACAACCACTATTTATAATGTATGGCCCTCATAACAGGACGATTTAACAACCGACAATATGTCGGTTTAATAACCCGGGCCTGCTATCTGCCAGCAGAACTTCTTAGATAATAGCTATGCTATTCAAATTTGGCTGGTTAGATGATAACCAATCCAACATATTCGGAGAGTGAAATTGACTACAGTTGCCTCGTTCAATATCGACTACTTACAATACCTCACCCCTAACGGTGAGTTGGTGGGGGACAAAAAACCTCGTATTGCCACTGATTTTGAAAAGCTCAAATCCATTTATGAGCTAATGGTCTTAACCCGTACTTTTGATAGTAAAGCGGTGGCTTTACAACGCACCGGTAAGCTTGGTACCTATGCCTCTTGTTTAGGTCATGAAGCGGTTCATATCGGCATCGGTTCTGCCATGGCAGAGTCTGATGTTTTTGCCCCCATGTACCGTGAATATGGTGCTCAATTTTATCGTGGTGTAAAAATGTCTGAAGTACTCAATTACTGGGGCGGTGATGAACGCGGTAGTAATTTTTCCGGACCACAGCATGATTTTCCTTGGTGTGTACCAATTGCCACCCAATGCACCCATGCCGCCGGTGCTGCCATGGCCATGAAACTACGTGGCGAAAAACGGGCTGCTGTTTCAGTGGTTGGTGACGGTGGTAGCTCTAAAGGTGACTTTTTAGAAGCCATTAACGCCGCCAGTGCCTTTACGTTGCCGATGGTGTTAATGATTGTGAATAACCAATGGGCCATCTCTGTACCACGTAAAAAACAATCCGCGGGACGAACTCTGGCACAAAAAGGTCTGGCCGGAGGACTACCATCCCTTCAGGTGGACGGCAACGACTATATCGCTGTGTACACAGCTGTTCGAGCTGCTTTAAAACGGGCTTATGAGGGCAAAGGTGCCACCGTTATTGAGGCCATTACCTATCGGCTCAGTGATCACACCACTGCCGATGATGCCAGCCGTTATCGCCCGGATGATGAGGTTGAAAATGCCCGTCAATTCGAACCCATTAAGCGCATGCGTAAATATTTAATGAGTAACAAACAGTGGAATGAACAACTGGAAAACCAATTACTAGAAACCAGTAAAAAAGAAGTTGAAGAAGCCGTTGATGAGTATTTAAGCAGTGGCAACCCCGGAGTTGCTTCAATGTTTGACTATATGTTTGCAGACATGCCGCATACTTTAGAAGCGCAGAAACAATATGCCCTGGATTTAGAGGAGAAGTCAAATGGCTAAAGTGACCTTAGTTGAAGCGGTTACCATGGCAATGGACCATGAACTTGGACATGATAAAGATGTCGTCATTATGGGCGAAGATGTGGGTATTAATGGTGGCGTTTTTCGTGCCACCAAAGGACTGGCTCAAAAGTATGGTGAAGACCGTGTGATTGATACACCACTGGCTGAAGCCATGATTGCCGGAATGGCAGTAGGTATGGCCACTCAAGGGATGAAGCCGATCGCGGAAGCACAATTTATGGGGTTTATATATCCCATGGTGGAACACATTGTCTGTCATGCAGCACGCATGCGTAACCGGACTCGTGGACGCTTAACCTGTCCTTTGGTTATTCGCGCCCCATACGGCGGCGGCATTCACGCACCTGAGCATCATTCAGAAAGTACTGAAGCTTTATTTGCACATATTCCTGGTTTACGGGTGGTCATTCCGTCCTCCCCTACCCGCGCTTACGGCTTGCTATTGGCCGCCATTCGCAGTCCGGATCCGGTTATCTTTTTAGAACCCAAGCGTATCTATCATTGGAGTAAAGAAGAAGTTGAAAATGATGGTGAGGAGTATCCATTAGACATGTGTTATGTCATCCGTGAAGGTGAAGATGTGACCTTAGTGACCTGGGGTGCGATGATGAAAGAAACCTTAGAAGCGGCTGACAAGCTTGCTGAACAAGGTATTTCAGCTGAAGTTATTGATGTCGCCACCATTAGTCCGCTTGATATGGACACCATCGCTGAATCAGTGGCTAAAACCGGTCGCTGCGTGATTGTTCAGGAAGCTGCACGTCACTGTAGCTTATCGTCAGAAATAGCCGCCAATTTAGCGGATCAGGGTTTGTATGATTTACAAGCACCCGTAAAACGGGTAACCGGCTATGACGTCATCATGCCATTGTTTAAAATGGAGAAAAAATATATGCCAACCACTGAACGTATTTTGCAGGCAGTTAATCAAGTATTGGAGGTTTCATGAGTATTTTTAAATTACCTGATTTAGGGGAAGGTTTACCGGACGCAGAGATTGTTGAGTGGCATGTTAAGGTGGGTGACAAAGTCACTGAAGACCAGCCAATGGTCTCCATGGAAACAGCCAAAGCAGTTGTTGACGTACCGGTGCCGGTTACCGGAACAGTTAAAAAGTTATATGGTGAACCGGGTGATGTTATTGATACCGGAGCACCCTTAATTGAATTTGATACCGGTGATGGAGCCATTGAAGAGCCTGCTGTTGACGATGAAAAAGACTCACCAACTAAGTTGCGTGAAGAAGCCGAGCAAGTTTTAATGGATCTTGATAAAGAAGAATCCCAGCAAACAAGCACCGAACAACCGGCAGCCGCAAGCAAACAAGGCACCGTAGTCGGCCAAATGGAAACCTCTGATACCGTTCAAGATAGCATGACCGATTTCGGTGGCAAAAAGGCCGCACCTGCGGTACGGGCATTAGCCAAAAAACTAAAAGTTGATTTAAGCCTGGTTGAAGCCACCGGTACAGGCAGTGTGATTCGACCCAGTGATGTTAAGAAAGCGGCCCAATCGGGTCAGGCTAAAGCTTCAGAATCACCTAAATCCACTGTCAAACAACAAGTCACCACTGAAGCCCCAACAGTCGCAACTAAGCCAAGTCAACCAAAAGTCCAGGCTGATGATAACTGGCAGCAGGTCAAAGGTTCACGTCGCACCATGGCTCGGGTTATGCAAAATGCCCATGTCACTGTTGTACCAACCACCATTATGGATGATGCCGATATTCATGCTTGGCAAGCCGGTCAAGATATCACCGTACGTTTGATACGCTCTTTGGTGGTTGCCGCCCAAGCTGAACCGGCTTTAAATGCCTGGTTTGATGGTGATAAATTGGCCCGCAGAATCATTTCTCATGTGGATATTGGTATTGCAGTAGACACTGAAGACGGTTTATTTGTGCCAACCATGCGAAACTGCGAAAGCCTGTCCCCACAAAAAGTCCGTGAGGAAATGAATGTTATTAAAGAACAGGTTAAATCGCGCAGCATACCGCCGGAATCCATGAAGGATTACACCCTCATGTTATCCAATTTTGGGGTTTATGCCGGTCGCTATGCAACGCCCATAATTACACCTCCCTGCGTGGCAATTGTGGCTGCTGGCAAGCTACGTCATGAAGTGGTTCCGGTCATGGGTGGTATGGAAGCACATCGCACCATCCCGTTATCATTAACTTTTGATCATCGCGCTGCCACCGGTGGTGAAGCCGCCCGATTCTTGGCTGCCATGATTAAAGATTTACAAAAAAGCCAATAACTGTTTTTGTAAATAAATTGTTAAAAATAGCCCGACTACGATTAGTTGGGCTTTTTTTTATCTAATTTTCATGGCAATAGTCTTAACTTTTCATGCTACCATGACTTACGGTCATTTATACTTGGCCTTAAAACTACTCAACTTATGACAGGACATGTTTATGAAAAACAATAAATTTAATGCAGTTAATATCGCCTTAGCAGGCGCAGTTGGTGTGATTGGTGCTGGTGCACTGTCATCAGATGTGAACCCATTTAATCAACAGGATCTTAGCGACGGTTATAACAACAAAAATACCACACTATTGGGTAAAATAGCCATAGGCGAAGGCAAATGTGGTGAATCTAAAGCCAAAGATGAGAAACATGCCGAAGGTAAATGTGGCGAAGGCAAGTGCGGTGAAACTAAAAGCAAAGATGAAAAACACGCCGAGGGAAAATGTGGCGAAAGCCATGCCAAAGATGACAAAAATGCTGAAGGCAAATGTGGTGAACACAAAGCCAAAGACGATAAAAATGCTGAAGGCAAATGTGGTGAAGGGAAATGCGGCGAAGGCAAGTGCGGTCACTAACTTTTTAACATGAAACTCTCACAACTTTCCGGTGCCGGATTGGGCCTTCGTCGAGCCTTTATTCCGGCATTGGAATCCTCCAAAAACCTGTCCGATATTGACTTTTTAGAAGTGGCGCCTGAAAACTGGTTAAAGTTAGGTGGCCGCTCTCGACAAACTTTTGATCGGTTGGCTGAACAATTCCCCATTGTATTACATGGTTTGTCGTTATCTATTGGTGGCCCTGATGATTTAGACCTAACGCTTATACAATCGGTTAAACAATTTAAAGAACAATACCAATGTCCACTTTACACCGAACACCTATCATACTGTACAGATGGCGGTCATCTTTATGATTTAATGCCCATTCCATTCAATGAAGAACGTGCACAATATGTCATTGACCGTGTAAAGCAGGTACAAGATATAATGGGCGAGCGCATGGCACTGGAAAATGCCTCTTATTATTTACGTCTACCCGGCAGTGACATGACTGAGTTGGCATTTATATTGACCATTTTAGAACAAGCGGATTGTTATCTTCATTTAGATGTTAATAATGTATACGTTAACAGTATCAACCATGGTTATGATGCCCAATCATTTATACGACAACTACCGACAGAACGTATCGTTTATGGTCACATCGCCGGGCATGAACAAAAAAGCAAAGATTTGATTATTGATACCCATGGTAGCGAGGTTATTGATCCGGTATGGAGTTTACTTGAATATAGCTATCAACAACATGGTGTATTCCCTACTTTACTGGAACGAGACTTTGACTTTCCTGAATTAAGCACATTATTGGAAGAAGTTAATCACATCAAACATATTCAAATGATCAGCCAAAGCAAACATGTCAGACAGTCACAAGGTTAAAGATCTGCAAAAGGCTTTTGCAGCGCACATCAGAAATCCACAACGTTATCCCAAACCAGATGGCATTGATGAACACCGCATGCAGGTCTATCGGGACTTGTTTTTTAATAACATCAGCGCACTCATTAAGCAGACCTTTCCGGTTTTAAACTCACTTTATAACTCGCAACAATGGTCAGTACTTATACGAGATTTTTACCAAACCCAACACAATAAAACACCCTATTTCACCGAAATTGCCGGCGAGTTTTTGCTTTATTTAAAACAACATTCATTCGACAAAACCCGACCATATATCTATGAATTAGCACATTATGAGTGGCTTGAATTAAAGTTGCAAAAAGCCACACACCAACCAGAATTTAAAAAAATAAAACCCGCACAGTTATTAGATAAAACACCAATCATTTCGCCTTTGGTTCAGGTCCACAACTATCACTATCCAGTACACCAAATTGGCCCTCAATATCAACCGCAAGAAAGCCAAAACATAACCCATCTACTGGTTTGGCGAGACCGTGATTACACAATTCATTTTGCTGAATTAAACACACATTCAAACAATTTATTAAAAAAATTACAAAACCATGATTTAACCGGACGCAATACCATTTTATCTGTGTTTGCAAAGTCGGCGACAATGTCTGAAGATAAAATCATTGAATTTGGTCATCAACAACTGCTTAAATGGTCACATCAGGACATCATTATCAGCACCCAATAGAGGCACAAATATGAAAGCAATACAAAGTCTACAAAATATATGGCACCCTGTTAAAAGCCGACTCAATGCTGCTGGACACTGGCTACCGCCTTTTTTTCTAAGGGCCTTATTATTTTGGGAGTTTTATGGTGCCGGTGTCGGTAAACTTAATGGTGAAAATTGGTTTGATTCCATACAGCAAAATTTCCCACCCATTTTTAGATCACTTGATTCCAATACATTATGGCTTATGGCTGCATGGGGTGAAACAGTCTTTGCCCTATTACTGCTGGTTGGTTTATTTACCCGCTTTGCTGCCATGAGTTTAATCGTTATAACAGCCGTGGCAGTATATGCCGTCCATTGGCCTGAAGCTTACGATGGCTTGTCACAATTATGGCAAGGTTACGCCATTAGTAACGATGGCTACGGGAATTTTAAATTACCTTTAATATTCATTGTTATGCTGTTGCCACTGGTATTTTCCGGTGCGGGGAAATTAAGCTTGGATTACATGTTCACATATTTAGCCGGCACAGGAACACGGCCATCACAACAATCTGATTTTATATCTAAAGGGCTTGGGTTATTGGTATTCACCTTACCATTGATGTTCTTTTTCCCTGTATTGGCGCTTATTTTAGGCTTATTAGGTATCTTGTTGATTCTTGGAAATGGTTTTATAACACCTCAGGAATAAACGCATGGATTTTGTATGTAAAACTATGTGCTTCGGCCTGCCGCTGAATACTTCTGGTCCGAACTGAAACCATCAGCAGACCATGCTAAGAAAAGACATTAAGTACAAGGAACTCAATTATTACCTACCACAACCCAAATTAACTTTAACACAAAAAAAAGGCCACTTTCAAAAGTGGCCTTTTATTCTTTAACTGAGTTAAATTATTGATTAATTTTGAATTTGTAACTCAGTGCGTCGGTTGCGTTGACGTCCTTCATCGGTTTCATTGGTGGCAATCGGACTATTCTCACCGTAGCCTTTCCAAGTCATGCGATCTGCTTCAACACCTTTATCAACCAAGTAGTCGTAAACAACTTTGGCACGACGCTCAGATAAATCCTGATTATAGCTTTCGGCACCGACTGAATCAGTGTGACCGGCCACTTCAACCAGAATAGTACCGTGCTCGCCCATAGTTTTAACAGCTGCATCTAAAATTTTAATCGACTCAGGACGTAATGTGGCTTTATCAAAATCAAAGTGTACACCTTGTAACTCAATCACCACTTGTACTTCACAGCCGTCCTTATCAACCACAGCACCAGCTCTGGTATCTGGACATTTATCACGTGAATTAGGTACACCATCGTTGTCATCATCACCATCTGTAATTGGGCAACCGTACTCATCCACTTCAACACCGGCTGGTGTATTTGGACAACGATCCATTTGATCGCTGACACCATCACCGTCAGAATCCAACTGTGGTGCCGGCTCAACAGGCTCAGCAGGCGCTGCCTGGCGGGCTTCACCTAAGGCAATACTTACGCCCATAGAAAACATGTAATCATCATAACTGCTGGCGGTATTGGTGTAATCATCGGTGTCAAGACGATATTTAATTTCACTGATGAAATCCATACGATCAGTCATGGTTTTACGAAGACCAACACCTAAATTCAACATCCAATCATCAGAACTAACTCTTGGTTCCTGACCGTCATGATCTAATAACCCGGCTCCCATAGCAATAAAAGGACGTAAGCTTTCACCTTCATTAAAATGATAGCGAGCCATTAAACCGTAACCGGTTTGCTTTAATGAGCCTGGACGTGGGTCTTTGGCAAATCTGGCATGATCAATTTCAAAGTCCAAGGTCCAATTTGGGTTAATAAATTTACCAATACCAATACCTGCGCCGAATTGAGATTCAATGTTCTTTTCGCTGTCGGTGGCGGTAAAGTTAATGGTCGGTGACAAACGCCAACGATCATCATAATCTTGTGCCAATGCCGTACCTGCTAAGGCCGACAAAGATAATCCTAACAATATTTTTTTCATAGACGACTCCTCTCGTTTAAAGTTTGAAAAAATGAATTTTACCATATTCAGCTAAATTTCCCCATAAATCTTTGAATTAGCAATAAAAAAACATAATTGTGTCACAAATTAGTCACTAATTAAGCATATATAAACTCGTACAAGTCTTAATTTATTGATTCTGTTGCCAAAAAACCTCTTGTTTCTTATTTAAAGCCCGTGCCAACACAAATAAATAATCAGATAAACGATTTAAATAATGCAGTACTTCAATTTCAATGTCATGCTTTTCAGCCGCCAGCCAAACATGTCGCTCAGCACGACGACAGATACTTCGTGCCAAATGAACATGTGAGCCGATTCGATTCCCGGCCGGTAAAATAAATTGTTTGATGGGTGTCAATTCTGCCTGAAAGGCATCAATCCATTGTTCCAATTGTTGCACTTGTCTTTGCTTAATTGGATTGTCTTTAAATTGCGCAACTTGAGCCCCAATATCAAACAAATGGTGCTGTATAACGGCTAACTGTGCATCAATATCAGCTTGCGGCTGATCGGCCCGAATCAGACCGACATGGGCATTAAGCTCATCAATATCACCTATGGCCTCCACCAAATTCTGGTGTTTTCCTATACGTGTGCCGTCAGCTAATCCGGTTTCGCCGGCATCTCCACTACGTGTATAAATTCTGGCCATTATGTTAAACTTTGGTTGCAGTTAATAAGCTCTTTAGAGTATAGTTCGACTGGAATTTTTTCAATCAATTTTTAATTAAACATGAATAAAACAGGCTTGTATCAAGCGCACCTTGATGCCGGTGCAAAAATGGTTGATTTTGGTGGCTGGCAAATGCCCATCAACTACGGCTCACAAATTGAAGAACATCATGCAGTTAGACAAGAATGCGGCATGTTTGATGTGTCTCATATGACTGTTATCGATGTTAAAGGAAAGGATGCCACCACATTTCTCTATCGGCTATTAGCCGGTGATATCACCAAAACAAACACCAATCAAGCCTTATACAGCACCATGCTCAATGAGCAAGGTGGTGTAATAGATGATTTAATTGTATACAAATTGGCCGATGATAACTACCGCATTATCTCCAATGCCGCCACCCGTGATAAAGACATGGCATGGATTTCTAAACAATCATCCGATTTTGACGTCAATATAAAGGAACAAACCGACTTAGCCATTATTGCTGTACAAGGTCCGGAAGCCGAACAGCAGCTACAACCACTACTCAATATCGATTTATCATCCTTAAAGAAATTTTATGCCGACCAAGACCAATCCTATTTTATTGGTCGCACAGGCTACACCGGTGAAGATGGTTTTGAAGTGGTCTTACCTGTAACCGATGCCCCGGTCTTTTGGCAAAAACTATTGGATACAGGTGTAAAACCTTGTGGTTTAGGTGCACGCGATACGTTACGCTTAGAAGCTGGTATGCATTTATATGGCCAAGATATGGATGAGGGTATTTCACCGATTAATTGCGGATTGGCTTGGTCAGTGCGGAAAAAAGACCACGACTTTATTGGTGGTGACATCATCGCTAAGCAACGTCAACAAGGCAGTGAAACCAAATTAGTGGGATTGGTGCTTGATGGCCGAGGTATTTTGCGCCATGGACAAATCATCAGTGATGATAACAATGACATCGGCATCATAACCAGCGGCGGCTATTCACCAACCACCGAGCAAGCAATCGCTTTTGCTCGCATACCCAAAAACAACCAAGACAAACAGCTCTATGTCAGTATCCGCAATAAAAAGCTGCCTTGTCGTGTTGTTAAATTACCTTTCGTTAGAAACGGACAATCATTATTAGAGGAATAAAATCATGAGTTATGTACCTGATAATTTACTTTATACTGCCAGCCATGAATGGTTGGAAAAAATTGCTGATAATCGCTACCGTGTCGGCATCACTGAATTTGCACAAGAGCAGCTTGGTGACATCGTATTCGTTGAATTACCCGAAACCGATGAAACCTATGCCCAAGAAGATGAATGTGGTGTGGTTGAATCTGTTAAAACTGCCTCAGATTTATTTGCACCTTTAACCGGAACAGTTGTGGAAGCCAATGACGCTTTAGAAGACAACCCGGAATTAATCAATGATTCTCCCTACGATGATGGCTGGATTTTTGTGATAGAGATTACTGAGGACAGTGAGTTAGACAGTTTACTCAATGCCGAAGATTATCGTACCAGTATTGAAGACGAAGAGTAAACCAAACCATGCCTTTTATCCCACACACAGACGAAGACATTAAAGCCATGTTGGATACCATTGGGGTAGCCAACATTGATGACCTGTTTGATGAAATACCCAAAGAGCTATGGTCATCCAAACTGGATCAATTAGACGATGGTTTGCCGGAAATGGCCGTCATTAAAAAAGTCTCCGCGTTAGCAAAAAAAGACGGTACACCGGTTTGTTATGCCGGTGCAGGTGCTTATGAGCATCACATACCGGCCGCTGTTTGGCAGGTAGCGACCCGAGGTGAATTTTATACCGCTTATACACCTTATCAGGCTGAAGTGTCACAAGGCACGTTACAGGTTATTTACGAATACCAAAGCATGATTGCTCACATGACCGGTTTAGACGTTTCCAATGCCTCCATGTACGACGGCGCGTCTGCTTTGGCAGAAGCCATGATTATGGCGGTGCGAGCTAACCGAAAAAGCAAATCAAAACTGATTTTAGTCCCCAAAAACCTGAATCCGGTTTATGCACGAGTGGCCCACAATATTGTTAAAAATCAGGAAATTACACTTGAGTACGTCGAATTTGATCACAAAACGGGACTGATTGACCACCAAGATTTAAATCGGTTTAAAGATCAAGATATCACCGCATTGGTGATTCCTCAGCCCAACTATTTTGGTCTTTATGAAGATGTTCATGCCTTATCCGATTGGGCCCATGACAACAAGGCCATGGCCATTGGTGTGGTTAATCCAATGAGTTTGGCTTTATTAACCGCGCCTGGTCAATGGGGCAAAACCGGTGTTGATATTTGCTGCGGTGAAGGCCAATCCATGGGCGTACCTTTATCTTCCGGTGGACCTTATTACGGGTTTCTTACCTGTAAACAGGCGTTTGTTCGTCAAATGCCGGGTCGCATAGTGGGTATGACAACAGATCTTGATAACAACCCGGGTTTTGCTTTAACCTATCAGGCTCGGGAGCAACATATTCGTCGTGCCAAAGCGACCTCAAATATTTGTACCAACCAAGGTTTGATGGTTACCGCCTCGACCATTTATATGGCTTTGTTGGGCTCCAATGGTTTACGCAATGTCGCCGCACACTGTATCAATAACACCGCTATGTTGAAAACAAAACTATCCGCTCTAAAAGGCTTGAAAGTGCTGTTTGATGGAAGCGGCTTTCATGAGTTTTTGATTCAGGTTGAACGACCTGCTGATGAAGTTATCACAGAGATGGCAAACAAAGGTTTCGTTGCCGGTGTTAATATCAGCAACGATTACCCTGAATTAGGCCAATGTATTTTACTGTGTGTCACTGAAACCAAAACAGATGAAGACTTGGATACGTTTGTTAAAGCATTATCTGATTGCCTGTAACCTTTTATAGTGCAAAGTCTGTTGTATGTGAGAATGAAAAAACCGGCCATGTTGCCGGTTTTTTGCTTTCCCCTGCTATAATAAGTGGATGCTAAAAAATCTGCTCGACAAAATATTCTTTGCCCTTGGGGTGATTCTGTTTTTACAGTTACCTCAGTTTATCGATCAATACACCCAAAGAATTGGCGGCTATGTCGATTCACAAAAAAGTCAAATATCAGAGTACCAAACCTTAGCAGATCGTCATTTTAATGGTGATTTGTCAGCTTATATTCAACGTTTAAGAGAAAATCAAGATCCGGTGATTGCCGATTCAGCAAAACAAATAGATGCCTTTATCAGCCACAGCGATGATTTAGCGCAAGAAGCAGTTGTCTATGAAAGCAAACCGTTGTGGTACACAATTCCTTATTTGATTGGCCATTTTCGTGTGGATTTAGTGAAAGGAACCGCAAAAAACTTTACGCCGGGGATGCCCATTAATCTATGGTCATGGCTCTATGGACTCATTGGCGGAATATTGTTTAGTTTGTTGTTTAATGGCTTGGTAAAGTTACCATCTTTATTTTTCAATAAGAAAAACAAATCGACTTTTTCAGATAACCATCCGACCTTACACACTTAATGTCTAAGGCCGGATAGTTAATTACTGACACTTAAAGATGCTGATTCCACTCTTTAACACGGTCAGCCTGAGCTGCCAATAAAGCATCCGCATCACCACTGATTTCAATGGTTTTGATTTCATCGTTTCCAGCAATGGCATCAACCACTTTTTGGTCTGCATCTGATTGTATGGCGCCAAATACAGTGTGTTTACCGTCTAACCAAGGTGTGGCAACGTGGGTAATAAAAAACTGACTGCCATTGGTGCCGGGACCGGCATTGGCCATAGATAAAACACCCGGTTTATCATGCTTTAAACTGTCATCGAACTCATCTTCAAAACGATACCCGGGATTACCGGTACCGGTGCCAATCGGACAACCGCCCTGCACCATAAAATCAGGAATTACGCGATGAAAACTTAAATCGTCATAAAATCCTTGTTTTGCTAAATTCACAAAGTTAGCGACCGTTACCGGCGCTTTATCAGCAAATAAATCTAAATGAATATCACCTTTATTGGTTTTAATTGTGGCTTGAATTGTCATGCTGTTTTCTAAAATGTTAAAGTGACAATATGGGATGATTTGATGTTATTTCAAGGTCATATCATACAGATGTCATGTATAATTAATCTCTTTATAACCCCATTTAAAAAATTATGAACAAAACATATTTAATTCTTTTAATTGCGATATTCTTTATGACTGCGTGTAGCCAAAACCCAAAACCAGAAAATACTCAAACCAAATCCATTAATGTGAGTCAAGAGGACCCATTTCTTTGGCTTGAAGACATTGATGGTGAACGCGCCATTACATGGGTCAAAAAACACAATAAACGTTCTTTAGATATTCTTGAAAATCAACCTCTGTTTGATGAGCTGTATGAAGCCAATAAGCGCATATTAAATGCCGATGATCGAATTGCTTATGTCAGTCAAATGGGTGGTCATTTATATAATTTTTGGCGCGATGAGAACCACGTCCGTGGTATTTACAGACGCACCACTTTAGACTCTTATAAATCCAAAAACCCAAAATGGCAGACCATTTTAGATGTCGATGCTTTGGCGGAAAAAGAAAATGAAAACTGGGTTTATAAAGGTATAAACTGTCGCCAACCCGAATATGATCTGTGTTTGGTCAATTTATCTCGTGGCGGCGCTGATGCCACTGTGGTTAGAGAATTTGATTTAAATACACAATCTTTTGTAGACAATGGTTTTATTTTAAGTGAAGCAAAAAATGGTCTAAGTTGGGTCGATAAAGATCATTTGCTGGTTGGCACTGATTTTGGTGACGACACCATGACCGATTCTGGTTACCCTAAAATCATTAAATTATGGCAGCGCGGAACGGATATCAGTGAAGCTAAAACAATATTTACCGGAAATAACAGTGACGTGGGCGTTTGGCCGTCGACTTTTTATGATAACGATACACGTTACCTGATGATAACCCAAGCCGATAGCTTTTATACCTCTAATAGCTTTCTGCTCGATGAAAACTATAAAACTGAAAAACTCGATATCCCCCACGATGCCACAATTTCAGGGCTTATTGATGGTCAATTATTAATAGAATTAAAATCTGATTGGAACAGACCAGAACGGGTATTTAAACAAGGCAGCTTAATTACCACTCGCTTAGATGAGTTACGCAAACGACAAGCAACTTTTGAAACGCTAATGACAGCGACCGCAAATACCGCAATTGCCGCTGTCAGTAGCAGTAAAAACCATGTGTTTGTTAACACCTTAGAAGATGTCGGCAGTGTTTTGTATCGTTTTGCGCCCAATGAATTTGGTTGGGCACAAAAACGCATTGAACTACCCGCCCTGGGAACTATTTCAGTGACCGGTAGCAGTGATGACAATGATGATGTATTTATCAATTTTAGTGATTATTTAACGCCTTCAACTTTATATCATTATCAAGCCAATGAAGACGCCTTAGAAATTATCAAGCAATTACCTGCGCAATTTAATGCCGAACCTTATCAGGTACAACAACATTTTATGACAGCCGCGGACGGTACCCAAGTGCCCTATTTCCTGGTGCACCATAAAGACATGCCTTATAACGGCAAAAACCCGACTTTATTATATGGTTATGGCGGCTTTGAAGTTCCGGTAAGACCCAGTTATTTGGATATAGTTGGTACCGACTGGCTACAGCATGGTGGTGTTTATGTGGTAGCCAATATCCGTGGTGGCGGTGAATACGGCCCTGCCTGGCACCAAGCGGCTTTAAAAGAAAACCGCATGGTTGCTTATAACGATTTTATCGGTGTCGCAGAAGATTTAGTGGCTAAAAATATCACCTCAGCTGAACATTTAGGTATTTATGGTGGTTCAAATGGCGGGCTACTGGTTGGTGCAGTCACCATGTTGCGACCTGACTTATTCAATGCCGTAGTTTCTGCGGTACCCTTATTGGATATGAAACGGTTTAACCAGTTATTGGCCGGTGCCAGTTGGATGGCTGAGTACGGTAATCCTGATATTCCCGAAGAATGGGCGTATATCAAAACATACTCACCGTACCATAACTTAAAAGCCAATGAGAATTATCCGGAAATATTTTTTACCACCTCCACCCGAGATGACCGCGTACACCCGGGTCATGCCAGAAAAATGGCAGCCCTCATGGAAGCTTATGAGCATGATTTCTATTACTATGAAAACATTGAAGGTGGCCATGGTGGTGCTTCAAATAACGACCAAACTGCCTATTTACGGGCTTTGATTTACAGTTATTTATTGATGAAATTGCAATAGCATAAACTGTAATTAACTTTAATTAGTAAGCACAAAAAACCCACCGATTTTTAGGTGGGTTTTTTTTAGTGTTAAGTTGTTGATTTAAACCTGGGTACCGCCCACCGTTAATTTATCAATTTTCATGCTTGGCTGACCAATACCCACAGGTATGGTCTGTCCATTCTTGCCACACATACCTAAACCTTGGTCAAACTGCAGATTATTACCCACCATGCTAACATGTTGCATGGCAGTAGGACCGTCACCGATTAATGTCGCGCCTTTTACAGGATGTTTAATTTGACCGTTTTCAATCAAATACGCTTCAGAAGCTGAAAACACAAATTTACCGTTGGTGATGTCCACTTGGCCACCCATAAAGTTAACCGCATACAAACCCCGTTCAACGGATTCAATAATTTCACCGGGATCATGGTCACCGGCCAACATATAGGTATTGGTCATGCGCGGCATGGGTAAATGCGCAAAGGATTCACGACGACCGTTTCCGGTGGTTGGCATACCCATTAATCGCGCATTGAGTTTGTCTTGCATATAGCCTTTTAAAATACCGTTTTCAATCAGTACGTTTTCGGCGCTCGGTGTACCCTCATCATCCACTCGAAGTGAGCCACGGCGGTTGGGTAAAATGCCACTGTCAATCACGGTACAACCTTTAGCGGCCACTTGTTGCCCGATTTTTCCGGCAAAAGCCGAAGAGCCCTTGCGGTTAAAATCACCTTCCAGACCATGACCCACGGCTTCATGTAATAATACACCCGGCCAGCCACCGGCCAGTACCACCGGCATCACCCCGGCCGGTGCCGCTTGGGCTTGTAAATTAATTAAGGCGCCACGCACTGCATCCTGAACATACACATCGGCGTAGCCCGGCTGGAACACATCTTTTAAAAGGATGCGGCCACCACCACCGGCATAACCCATTTCCATGCGGCCTTTATCATCCGCACATATCACCTGGATACTGAGTTTTACCATGGGTCGGATATCTGTGGCCATTATACCGTCCGTAGCAGCCACCAGAATTTCTTCCTGTGATGACACCAATGAGCACACCACTTTTTTAACCCGTGAATCCTGTTTACGGGCTTGTTTATCCATGCGCATCAATAAATCAATCACTGTTTGATTATCAACATCACTTAAAACATCTTTGGCAGTGTATAAGACCGGCGCTTGTTGCGCGGATAAGCGAACGCCTTGTGTGTTGTTCTGACCTTGTCTGGCAATACTGCGTGCAGTATTAACAGCCTCTGCCATGGTTTTTTTCTGCAGAACGTCGGTGTAAGCAAAACCAGTCTTTTCACCTTCATTAACGCGAACCCCCACACCTTTATCGATGCGATGAGAGCCGGATTTGACCTGCTGATTCTCAAGCACCCACGATTCCACACGGGCTGACTGAAAATACAAATCAGCAAAATCACCACCGGTATGTAAGGCCTCAGCTAATAAATATTCGATATCCGAAAGGTTCAAGCCGCCTGGCTCAAGAAATGTTTGTTGTATTTGATGGATGCTCATAAACTCTGCTGCTCAAAATAAAGGCTAACATCATTGATGCCAGCACATAAGCGATAAAATAATAGACACCAATTTGTAAGGTGGCATCAGTGGCGCCGCCTGCTTTGGTGGAAAAATAAATGACCAATAAAGCGATGACAAATACATCCAGCATGGACCACTTACCAATCAACTGTAACCAAGTTATACAGCGTTTTGAGAAGTGTAGTCGTCGGCTCAATAATATTAATGCCATAACTGCAGATTTCATTATGGGGGTTAAGATGGTAAAAATAAAGATGAGCCCGGCAATAACCCACTGTCCGCTTTCGGCTAATTTTTGAATACCTGAAACAATGCTTTTTGATTCAAATTGAAACAAGGTGTGTCCCAACACCGGTACTTCCTGATACGCCTCAATGGCCAACACCGGAGCCAACCAACCGGTCACCAAAGCCACCGTGGTGACAGCCAACAAAGCCAATAATGTCGCCACTGACGGCATCATAAAAGCCAACAAGAACAGCAACACCATACTCGCCATAAATAACTTGGTGTACTTATGGGCTAAATATTGCTGATTATCCGCATCAGCCTGCTGAGTTTGTAAATCAGCCAACTGTTGAGAGTACCCGTCATACCAGCTAAATGTCAGCCATTCCAAAGCTTTTTTGCCGGTGGTCTTAACGTTATCTGTTAAACTTAATTGTTTATTTAAGGTTACAATTTCTTGTTCAAATTGAATCGAATGTTGCCATGATTGGTACGCAAAATAACCACATATAACGGTTAATAAAATCAAAAATAATGCGCGCCATAAAGTTAATTTATTCATCATTTTGTTCTAATAGTTTGATATCAGGTGTGGACCATGGGCCGGTCACATGATATTTTATTTCATTGGCTGACTTCAATTGCTTACTCAATAAGCCCTGAACTAAAAAACCGGCTGCTGCCCCCACCGGACCACCGGCAATCGCACCTAAGGTCGGAAAGGTTTTACCAATCTGTGGTCTTATGATGATCAATTGGTCATAACTTCTATCGACAAAGTTAACCACGCCATGCATATAAATTTTTGCCGCAGAGGCACGAATTAAAAAATTATCAGTCTCTGCTACACCATCACTTAGCTTAAATTCTCCCACCATTTCTTCAAAATGTAAGCCTTCTGACAAAACATCACGGAAATCCAGTAATAAGCGTCGAGGCAAATTAGTGAGGTTAAATAAACCCAACACCCGACCAAACCCCGGTTGTTGGTCCACCACTTCACCTTGGCCAATATCAATTCGTAAAAAACCCGATAATGCCGCGACATCAAAAGCCGCCGGTAATCCCGGCCAGTGAACCTCCATTTCAATCAATGTTTGGGCATTTGAAATCGGTGCATTAAAATCCATTTGTTGTAAAAAATCAGCAATCCGCTCTGAAATAATAACAATATCAAAACGGGAAGTACCCATCCCTTGACTGGTACGCAACCATTCGCCGTTGGCATTAAGTTCAATTAAATCCGATTTCATGGTTAGCTGTTCAACTTTAATACCATCAGCCACATTGCGAAGCTCTAAACGTAATTGCCCCAAAGGAACACCACCAAAACTAAATTCTTCAGCCCACAGATGAATGTCGGGAATCTCACCATCAGTGGCTTCATCAAGCCTTGATTCAATATCAGCTTGTTGCCAATTAAGGTAATCAAATTCAGCCGTTATACCCCGACTAACTAAATCATCAGCCACTAAAACCTGACCCTTGACGGCGTCACTGTTTACAACGATTAAGACACCGTCATCTTGTTCTGTAATGGCTAACCGAACATTGCGTATAGTGCGAGACATAAAAATTAACTCATCAACCACAATGTCCGTTTTTAGCAGGGGTTGTTGACTGGTTTTATTGTTTTTTAGTTGCCATGTTTTCGCCAACTCCAGCCATTGATCTAAATTTAAACGCTTAATCTGACCACCAATATTTTTAGCGGTGGTTTTATCAATGCCACCAAATTGGATACCATTAAGCAAAACCTGTTTTTGGTTGAGCATTAATTCAACGACAATGGTACCTCCATAATTAATCACCACCTTACCCTGGTCACAAGGAATATCGCAGATCACAGATACTTTTTTCGCTTCTGTAGCCAATTTACGCAAAGGTGCGGGTAAATTGAGAGCAACACCCAATAAATCTGTGGTGGCTGTCAGTTGAACCTCATCGTCCTTATTTTGTATTTGAATTTGCCATTTGGACTCACCGCTCATGGGTGCCGGCGACATGTCGACTGCAAACCAATCAAGAATACTAAATACACCTTGTAACTGAATGTCAACCTGAGCGCCACTTTGATTGCGTGTATTAATGGCGCCACTGACCACCGTATCCCGTCCCGCTAATTGAGCTTTCAGTTGTTGTGGTTTCAGGGTAAAGCCGTCTAACTGCACCACACCATTTAAGTCAGATAATTCTAAGTCCTGCCACTTTAAATGACCATTGGTTAAACGAATTTTACCTTGGGGTTCAACCAGTGGTTGTGGCCCATCAACAATTGGAATCTGTAAATCCAGCGTCACATCTTGGCGACCTGTTATGGTTAAATCCTTTTGTAAATTTAAGTCACCTGCTACCGGTGATTTGCTTAAGTATTCTATTAAAGCATTGCCACGACTGTTAGCGTTAATATCAGCCAACACTTCAACATCACTAAAATCAGGAATAATCACCCGGGAATTCTCGACATAAATGGCTTCAGTTTTAGCCTGTTCGATCATCACATCGATGGAATCAGCAGTAATTTCTACTGTGGCATTTAACGTTTCAACCAAAGGCCAGTCGGGATTAAATTGAACCGATGCATCACGTACTCGCGTCTGGGCATTCATGACTGCAGTGCCATTTTTAAATGTTTCTGGTCTGATTTCACCGGCCACATATAACCTGGCTTCAGCCACAGTCCCCGAGACAAGACCTTGATCCAACCATGCAATGGTTTTCGGCTTCCACACTTCATGAGGCCAATAATTATAAAGTTGAGCAATATCGACATCTTCAATGTGACTGGTCAACTGTAAATAAGGAACCTCATCAAAGTCAATTACGGCATTGGCATTTAATTGAAAATCATTACAATCGCACCACAATTGATTAACGTTTAACTGTGATACTTCACCATGTCGCCAATCAGCTTGTAACAGCAGCCGTTGCCACTTAGTTGCGCCCCGAAAAACACCCGGCAAAATGAGAGAGCCATGTTCACTGTCAATCTGTAATCGGCTCATATTATCTTGATACCAATAACGACCTGATAATCCACTGACAGTTATTTGAGACGTGTCGGTAGTAAGTCCGCTAAATTGGGCGGACAGATTGTGCAATCGTCGATTGCCGTGGTTATATCGAAACCGAAGCTTGTCAATTTGACCTTGATTTTGTTTGATTAATTCATTGCGTTGATTCAAAGTGGCGTCAGGCAGTAAAGAGTTAACAAGCAAATGACTCAGCCACGACACGGGTATATCTTGTCCATGATATTCAACATCATCGTCTTGCCAGCGACCGATAAACGAAAACCCTGGATAGACTGAACTGTTGATACTGATATCGCTGATATGCCAAATATTCTCACCGGTTTTATCATCACCCTGATAACTCATCTCCAATTGGAAATTGAGTTCAGGCTGACTCTGTTGCCATTGCCAATGACCTGTGGCATCTGTAATAACACCTGCCTCAGTGGTGACCCATAATTCCCCACTTACGCGGGCTTCAGGGAGGTTTGGAACAGCTAAAAATGGTTGCAAAAAACTAACCGAAAGATCATTAAAGTGCACATACCAGCGAGCCGTTTTCATGATCTGTTGCGAGCGATCAGTGACCGCTCGAATCTCGAGTTCCTGTTGATCCGCTTCTTGAATCAATAACTGTAAACCCCGTAACTGACTGTCTTGTTGTAATAAAAAATCTGCGGTTAAATCCGTTACAATGGGCTTGTCTTTAGTGTCCAGTAAATTAAGTTTTAAAGCTTGTACCCGCAACGAGCCTGCCTGTAAAAGTCGATCTAATGTCGCAGTAAGCTTTTTATCGTCCTCATTTGATTTTAGACTAACTTGGGCACCTGACTGAATCATGGCAAGCTCAGCTTCATTGATACTCAGGTCAATACCTCGCTCACCACCGGGCATGAGCAATTGATATAAATTGAGTTGAATTTTGGCTGATTTTAGTTGTAAGGACTGTTCGCCTTGTAGTGATAGATCCTGTAATATAAATGAAGGACCATAACCTTGCCAAGAACCGTCAATGTCAGCGACTGTTACCTGCATCTGCCATTGTTGTTCAAGAAAATCAATTAAACGTTCCTTGTATAATCCATCAAAAGGCAACAGTAAACTCATAATTCCGACCAGAACTCCGGCAGCAATAATAAGTAAGGCCAGGAAACCTCGGGCTTTAACCCATAACTTAAATAGCCAGTGATGACGCCGTGTTTTGGTCATAAGAGAAACAGACTGTGCATTATTTACAACAACACCACATCATGCTGGGTGCGCTGATAACTATCTTCAGCCTGAAAAGCGATGCGTTTACCCAAACTATCTTCCATTTCTGCAATGGTGGTCGAGTGTTCTTCCGTGATGTATTGCACCAAACGAGATGAGCCGATGACCATGATTTTATTGGCTTTAAATTGTTTAACCGAACGGCTGATTTCTCGGAACAATTTAAAGCTAACAGTTTCGATGGTTTCTATGCGCCCACTGCCATGACACTTGTCACAGGTCTCACATAAAATTTCAAGCAAACTTTCGGTGGTACGTTTTCGTGTGACTTCCACCAAACCCAATCGTGTAAAACCCAGTACATGGGTTTTAGCCCGATCTTTTTGTAGACCATCTGCCAAAGTTTGTAGAACTTGTTGGCGGTGAGCCTCATCAAACATATCGATAAAATCAATGATGATAATACCACCGATATTGCGCAAACGTAATTGTCTGGCTATCATTTGAGCGGATTCTAAATTGGTCTTAAAAGCTGTATCCTCAAGGGACTTATAGCCCACATATTGTCCGGTATTAACATCAATTGTGGTCATGGCCTCATTGCTATCAAAAACCAAATTACCGCCAGATTTTAACGGCACAGTGCGATTTACCGAGCGGTCAATCTCATCATCTATTTGGTACAAATCAAATAATGGCCGAGAAGCCGTATGATGCTGTAATTCTCCACCCCACTCAGCAGCAAAATCTGATAAAAAAGTCTTTACTGATTGAAATAAATTAAAATGATCAATACTGACTTTTGTGACTTCGTCATTGATTAAGTCTCGAACCACACGTTTTGCCAGACAAAATTCACTATAAATTAATTCAGGGGCGTTGGCTGCTTTTATACGGCAATTGATTTTATCCCACAAACGGTTTAAAAATCGCCAATCATGATATAAAGCAGTGTAGCTGACAAATTCAGCGTGGGTTCGGGCAATCAGTCCAAATGAATTATGTTTACTATTCAATTTAGCCAATAGCCGTTGTAGCCGTTGTCGCTCTTCATCATCTGTAATGCGTGCCGATATCGCCTCTATCTCAGGCGCATGTGGCATCATCACCAAATAACGACTGGGAATACTCAGTGCTGTGGTAATGCGTGCGCCTTTACTCCCAATGGGATCTTTGTAAACCTGCACAATCAGTTTTTCACCCTCATGAACCCGCTGGCTGATGGGCATGGTATCGACACTGGCCTGATCTTCAGTACCTAAATCTGAAACATGCATAAAAGCCGCCTGTTGCTCGCCAATGTCAACAAAAGCGGCCTGTAATCCGGGTAAAACTTTAACCACACGACCCAGATAAATATTTCCAACCAAGGAATACTTTTTGGCACGTTCCATCCACACCTCGCATAACTGACCATCTTCAATCAGCGCCACGCGGGTTTCAAAATCATTACTACTTATCAGTATCTCTCGGTACATATTTGGGTATTTAAGTTAAAGTGTTTTATCAGACATTATATCCAGTTTTGTTAATAATCTGGCCGTTTCAAACAAAGGCAAACCCATAATACCACTATAACTACCGGTAATGGTCTCAATCCATCGACCTGCTGTGCCCTGGATACCATAGGCACCAGCTTTATCATAAGGTTCCTCAGTGTTCGCATACGCTGATATCCATGATTCATCTAACTCAGCAAATTGCACTCGACTAATTTGAATATCATGTATCACTTCACCATGATGATAAACAGCAATGGCAGTCATTACCTGATGTTCGACACCAGATAAACGCTGTAAAGTGGCAACAACGGTTTTCTTGTCTTTGGGTTTTCCCAAGGTTTCATCATCTAAAACAACAATGGTATCAGCCGTAATAACTGGCAAAGCTGGATTAAATTGAGACACTGCTAAGCGGTTTTTTGCTAATGCCAGCCGCACACAATAATCCGCAGGTGGTTCATCTTTCTGTCGTGACTCATCCATAACAATCGGTTGTACCTGCACCTGACATCCCAATTGTATTAATAATTCCCGACGTCTCGGTGATGCTGAAGCTAAACACAAAATGGGTTGTCTATATTTATTCATCAATTATTCTCGGTGATAAGGGTGATTATTTAATAATGAATAAGCACGATAAATTTGTTCGACAATAATTACTTTGACCAATTGATGCGGAAAAGTTAACGCAGATAAAGACCATTTTTGATGGGCTTGATTGCTGATTTTTTGATGTAAACCATCTGCGCCTCCAACAATCAAATTAACATCTGATCCGGTCATCTGCCAATCAGCCAATTGTTGTGAAACAAAAAGGGTATCAACTTTTTTACCGCGCTCATCAAAAGCAATATTAATTTGGCCGGGTTTTAAATGCGCTAAAATGGCATCGGCTTCCAGTAATTTAATGTTGCTTACCGATTGATTTTTTCTACGGATTTGGGTCGTAATCGGCACATGCTGCAGACACAAATGTTGAGGTAATCTTTGATTATAAATGGTGAATGCGGTTTCCACCCAATCCGGCATTTTATGCCCGGGTGTCAATAAATGAATACGCATTAAGTGTTTTGTTCAGCCAAATCCCACAAACCTTCCAGTTGGTAAAAGCCCCGTGCTTCCTCGCTCATGATATGAACAATCACATCGCCTACATCAACAATCATCCAGTCATCAGAGTCTAAACCTTCACGACTAATGATATTTAAACCGGCTTTTTCAGCCGCTGCTAACGTGGTTTCTGCAATATGGCGCATATGACGAGATGAGGTTCCACTACATATAATCATATAATCAGTAATGGCTGTTAAGTGAGCCACATTCAAACAGGTGATTTTTTGGGCTTTGGCATCTTCAACTGCGGTTGTAATAATCTCTAAGGATTGATTTGCAGTTAACATGTTTTTTTGATTTGAATTTTTATTTTGCACGCAATTTTAAGTCATAAATGGACGACCATTTTAACATGCGAAAGTCAAGATAGCCCAAGCATTGATATAAAAAACCATAAAATCCAGGAAACCGACAAAATTTTCACAAGTCATCGCTAAACTAAACGGCAAAACAACGCGCTATTTTTTTATATTTGTTAAAATACCACCATGACATTATCACTCACACCCACACCCATTATTGACCACGGTGATTCTGAGCAAATCAGACAAACCATTAAAAAACACTTTCTATCGACTTATGAGGGGTATGAAAAGTTATTTAGCCTTCTTAAAAATGACCAGGCTTATTATGAACAACCCGAGCCACTTCGCCATCCTTTGATATTTTACCTGGCTCATACTGCGGTGTTTTTTGTTAATAAATTACGCGTCGCTAAAATCATCGAGTCACCGGTCAATACCAATATGGAATCCATGATGGCCATTGGTGTTGATGAAATGTCCTGGGATGACCTGAATAGCGGCCATTATGACTGGCCCTCAGTACAAGCGGTATATGATTACCGTCATCAGGTCAAGCAATTGGTGTTACAACAAATTGAGCAATTACCAATACCCGTGCCGATACAATGGCAAGACCCATTTTGGGTTATTTTAATGGGTATTGAGCATGAACGAATTCACCTGGAGACCTCTTCGGTACTGATTCGACAATTAGATTTGAAGTTTATTGAAGCCAATGCCGACTGGACACATTGTCAAGACACTGGTCAGGCACCTGACAATCAACTTCTCACTGTACCGGAAGGGTTAGTCAAACAAGGTCGTAGTTTACCTTCAGAAACTTATGGCTGGGATAATGAATACGGGCAACAAAATACCCAAGTAGCAGAATTTCAAACGGCACAATTTCTGGTCTCAAACAAAGAGTTTTTAGCTTTTGTGGAAGCTGATGGCTACCAT
Source organism: Marinicella gelatinilytica (assembly GCF_026410405.1). Classification (GTDB taxonomy): domain Bacteria; phylum Pseudomonadota; class Gammaproteobacteria; order Xanthomonadales; family Marinicellaceae; genus Marinicella; species Marinicella gelatinilytica. The sequence goes on from NZ_JAPMLN010000001.1 coordinate 333,923, forward strand.
GATTCTGCATTCTGGTGTGAGGAAGGATGGCAATGGCGACAATTCACCCAAGCTGAGCACCCGACATTTTGGCGTCAACATGATGAGCAATGGCTTTATCGTAGTTTATGTGAAGAAATTCCGATGCCATGGTCATGGCCGGTGGATGTGAATTACCATGAAGCCAAAGCTTTCTGTCGCTGGCTCAGTAATGAACGCAATCAAAGTCTCCGTCTGCCTACAGAGGCCGAATGGATCAAATTGTATCAGCATACTTTCCCCCGAGAACAAAAATCCCATTATCCACATTGGACCAAAGCCCCGGGTAATATTGACCTACAACACCACGCTTCAGCATGTCCTGTGGATAAGTTTCGCTTTGGAGAACAACGATTCGGTGATGTCATTGGTAATGTTTGGCAATGGACAGAAACCGCCATTGACGGATTTTCAGGCTTTAAAGTACATCCTGTTTATGACGATTTTTCAGTACCTACTTTTGACGGAAGACATAATTTAATCAAAGGTGGCAGTTTCATCAGCACCGGCAATGAAGCCCATCGTCAGTCACGTTACGCTTTTCGTCGACATTTCTTTCAACATGCAGGTTTTCGCTATGTTCACTCCGACCATGAGGTATCACAGCAGTTTAACACCTATGAAACTGACGAATTAATTGCCCAATATTTAGAGTTTCATTATGGAGATCAATACCATAATGTGGCCAATTTCCCAAAAGCTTGTATCGACTTCATCATGCCCCATATTGATGCCTCTCATCGTCAGCGGGCGTTGGATTTGGGTTGTGCCGTGGGTCGCAGTAGTTTCGAATTGGCGCGCTATTTTGAGCATGTGGATGCCGTTGATTTTTCAGCACGTTTTATTCAAAATGCCATCAAACTGGTTGAACACGGTGAGATTAAATACCTCATTACCGATGAAGGCGAACTACAAAGCCTGAAGACCTTTCATTTGTCAGATTTGGACTTAGATGAACGTATTCAAAATATTGATTTCAGCCAAGGTGATGCCTGTAACCTTAAACCAAAATACAGGGAATATGACTTGGTGTTTGCCGGTAATTTGATTGATCGACTTTATCAGCCGGAGGCATTTTTACGCGATATCATGACCCGCATCAATGCTGGCGGTTATCTAGCCATCACCTCACCATACACCTGGTTAGAAGAATTCACCGAACGCGAACATTGGCTTGGCGGTTATAAAGAAAACGGTGAAAATGTCACTACGCTCGATAGCTTACAGCGGATTTTAGGTGAGCAATTTGAAGCCGTTTGTGACCCAGCTGACATTCCATTTGTCATCAGAGAAACCGCCCGCAAACACCAACACACCATCGCACAATTAACCCTATGGCGCAAACGAGCTTAACCAACCAATCCAAGATGGCGGCCTTTACACAAGGGCTGCCAACAGGGTTAATTAATTTACACAGTAGTCATCCCGCAGCCTTAAATCAACAACAATTGACTGATATCGTCCATCTCGATGCACCGGCTTTTATTGAGGCATTGTCACTTGATTATGCCCCGGTGATTGGCAGTAGCGATATTCGCCAGGCCATAGTTGACGCCCATTATAGCGATACCCATGCTGATGATATTTTGACAACTTGTGGCGCCCAAGAAGCGATATTTATCACCATGCAAGCTGTGTTACAGAAAGGTGATCAGGTGGTGTGTCTAACGCCGATATTTGAACCACTTTATCAACAGGCAAAAATGATCGGTGCTGACATTCACACTGTGCCGTTATTATCTGATCAAGCATGGGCTATTGACTGGCCGGCTTTAAAACAAGCCGTTAATCATCACACCCGAATGCTGATTATTAATTTCCCCCATAACCCAACCGGCAGTCATATCAACCAAGATGAACTCAATCAATTATTGGAATTATGTCGTCAACATGATTGTTGGTTATTATCCGATGAAGTGTTTCGGGGCTTAGAACATCAGAGCAATCAACGCCTGCCGGCAGCGGTGGATTGTTATGATAAAGCCATCAGCATAGCGGTGATGTCAAAAGCCTATGGCATGCCTGGCATTCGTCTGGGATGGATTGCCTGCCGTCAACATGAGATGCGAAAACGTATGATTAACGTTAAACGCCATTTATCGATTTGCGGTAGTCGTCTGGATGAAGTTGCGGCATCACAGTTAATACCACTTTCTGACAAGATTTTTACGCACCACCGTAAACAGCTTAATCAAAACCGTCAATTATTGGCGAACAGCCTTGCACACTTACCTCATTTACAATGTCATTTACCACAAGCCGGTGCCACTTGCTTTGTTCAAATTTGGTCTAAGCACTCGATATCACAATCTGATAGTGGGGAAGATTTTGCCCGACAATTAGCCTTAGATAAAGGTATTTTGGTACTACCTGATGTGTGTTTTTTAACCGATGTATCGGGTTTTCGATTAAGTATCGGCCATACCGATACAGCTGAATTTTATAATCAGCTTCACACGAATTAATTATTCAGGACTTTGCGGTACGACCGGTGTTTTTTTGCCATCCGGTTGATAAAGCACCACTTGATTACGGCCATTATTTTTAGCTTGGTAAAGTGCTAAATCAGCCTGCGTTAATAACATTTGTAAGGAATAACCGGCGGTTTCTGTTGATGCCACGCCAAAGCTGGCCGATAAGGTTATTGGATGATGACATTCACTGTAATCTAACTCCATGACCATTGTCCGCATTCGCTCTAAATAATTAAGCATGCCTTGGTTGGAAAGACCACTGCCTAAAATGGCAAACTCCTCACCACCTAAGCGACCGATAATCATGTCGGTATTCAGCACAGATTTTAAATGATAAATGACATACTTTAGAACCCAGTCACCGGTTAAGTGACCACATTCATCATTCACTTTTTTAAAATGGTCTAAATCCATAATGGCTAAATGAACCGGCTGTCTCTTTCCGGACTTACGGCTTAATAATTGACCCACATGATCCTCAATACCTTTACGATTGAGAATTTTGGTGAGATGATCCAGTTCCACTAAAGTCTCTAATTTTTTGCGTTTTATTATTACTCTCGTCACCCAAAACAAGAGTAAGCCCACCATGAGTGCCAACCAAGCCATAATTAATTTTTGATTGAGACTTTCTTTTTTTGCCAGGATTTGCTGCACTTTCAATAGCTCATTTGATTCACCTAATTGCTGCAATTGCAATTCCTTAACCAGAATATCATGCTGTATCGCCTCAAATGCCTCTTGTTTATCCAATTTATCTTTCATTAATGCAGACTCAATATCACTACGTTTTGCTAAATAATTATAAGCCATGACATAATTATTTTTGAGTCGAGCAATCGCCTCGAGCACTTGATAGGCTTTCTGCATGTGCTTTGATTCGCCCAAAAGTGTGGCATCCTTAAGCACTTGATGCGCATATTTCTGTGCTAAATTTAAGTTATCATTGGCTAAATGCAACTGTGCCAAGAGCGCATCTTTACCAGTTAAAATGCTTTTAAATTGCTGGGCATCAATATGTAAACAAGTTTCTTCCACCGCAGCGATTAAACGATTAATCTCATCGCTATTTCTATTATTGTCTTGTAATTGTGAAAATTGGTGGGCATACCACTTTAATGCCAACATGTCTGCAGCGATGTATTGTTTTTGAGATTGGCACAATTCAAAAATTTCATTGAAAACATCATCATGAATGTTGTCATTGTTTTGCAATTCTATGTGAGCCACTTGATGATACACCATGGCACGGCAACGTTTAAAAGGATTTGGATTATCATTCAGCAAAAAACCGCTAAAATCCAGGCTCAATTGAAAGCGATCTGTTAACAAATAACTGTTAGCAGTGGCTAAATAAATGCTGTGTTTTAGCTCTTTATCCTTTAGTTGAGGTAACATGTCAGTGACATATTCCAGTGCTCTAAATACAGCGCGATAATCACGATTGAAGGCATAAATATTGGACAAGCTGGATTGTGTTCTTATTTTTACAAACACTGATTCTGCACGCGTAAAAAGCGACTCAAAGGCATTGATGGCCTCATTATATTGACCTTCATAAAGCAAATTAAAAATCAACAAATAATCCAGGTATTCTTGTTGCTCAGTGCTTAATTGTTGCCGTTGCTGCTGTAAGGTCTCAAGGGATAAATTGAACACCTCTTTGGAGCCACCTTTGTTCTTATCTGCTTGATTTAACAACACATCAAATGAATCAACAGATTCTTCTGCCCAAACCGGCACCGAAATGATAAGCAGAAAAAATAAGCAGATAATTTTAATGATTAATGTCTTGATCACTGCCTGACCACAAAAATGATAGAATTAATAATCATTCTGAATGGATTCAGAAGAAATCAATGTAACATGATTTAAATTAATAGCATCTGGTAATGATCTCCCCGATTCAACAAGCACTGACAATTTGCATAAACATGACAGCGGATTTAAAGAAACAGTTTGACCGATAACAACTAGTTGTTTAACAACACACATCACTATACTCCTTTTATTATGACACTTTATAGCCCCTAACCTCACTATATATTAGCACAATTAAAATTTGATTTGATTGGTTTTTGTTAGCCAAAGACTGTGAATCGAATGTCGTTCATCATGAAAATAGAATTTCAATCAATGACCTTACCCGGATTTAAAATGCCTTGTGGATCAAAACTGTGTTTGATGGCTTTTAATAAGTTGATTTCAGAGCCTGATTTTGAATACTTGAGGTACGGTTTTTTCAATAAACCGACACCATGTTCCGCAGAAATGCTGCCGCCTAAAGATTCAATCAGTCCATAGACATGGTCATTCACGGATTCACACTGTTGTTTAAAGTCAGCCACCGATAAATCTTCGGGTTTTAAAATATTTAAATGCAAATTACCATCGCCGATATGCCCAAACCAGATGGTTTCAAAATCCGGATATTCTTTCATTAAGAGCGTATCAAGCCGTTGCATAAAATCTGTCACCTGTGAAATTGTCACAGAAATGTCATTTTTGTAGGGTGTGAATTCGGCAATCGACTCGGATATACCTTCGCGGTATTGCCACAACTGCCCGGCTTGTTCGAGACTTTGCGCAATAATACCATCGGTGATATGCCCCTGTGCTAATCCCTGTTCAAAAATCGCCATGGCCGCGGTTTCATCTTCATCAAATTCCAACAAAACATAAAAAGGATGGATGGCATCGAACGGATTCGTTAAGCCACGATGTGACATCACCCGGTGCAATGCTCGGTCTGAAAAGAACTCAAAGGAAGACAGTTGTAGCTGACTTTGTGCTGTTGTAAACGTGGCCATCACCGCAGCCAGGTCTGACAAGGATAACAACATCACCATTTGTGGCGGCGGTGGTTGTATTAATTTAATCTCAGCGGCAACAATAATCCCCAAAATGCCTTCTGAGCCAATCATTAAGTGCCGCAAATCCGGGCCGGTGGCGTTTTTGACCAGGCCCTTGTTTAACTGTAATAAGCCGCCATCCGCGGTGACCACCGTTAAACCCATGACATAATCCCGGGTTAAGCCATAACGCAGTACCTTGATGCCACCGGCATTGGTGGCAATATTTCCACCGATGTGACTGGAACCGGCCGAAGCAAAATCCACCGGATACATTAAACCCTGCTCTTCGGCAAAAATTTGTAACTGCTCGGTAATCACACCGGCACCGACTGTCACAGTTCGGTCAACGGCATTAAATTCACCGATCTGATTTAATCGCACCAGTGAAATCACCCACTCACCGCACGTTGCCACGGCACCGGCACTGTACCCGGTGCGCCCGCCAGAGGGCACCACCGGTTGCTCATGGGCATGCGCCACCTGCATAATGGTTTGCACCTGTTCAATGTTATCGGGATAAAAAATAACCGATGGCTTGGGGTCGTGAAAACGGGTCCAGTCCTGACCAAAATGGTATAAATCCGCAGGCTTTGTGGAATGGGCAATGGTCGACAGGTCATCTTTTAATAAATTGGCCAGTTTATCCGGTGACATTTTGTTAAAATCCTCGCATTCATAGTGGTAAACAAGTGCAAACAGAATATGACCAAATTATCTCTAAGTAAAGAAAAAATCAAAGTGGTTTTACTGGAAGGCGTTCATCCTGAAGCCGAACAGCTTTTTCGCCGTGACGGTTACAGCCAGATTGTCACTGTGGACAGTACACCGGCGGACGATGAACTCCATGAAACCATCTGTGATGCCCATATTCTCGGCATCCGTTCCCGTACCCAGTTAAGCGGAGTTAATTTAGATGCCTGTGACAAATTGATGGCAGTCGGGACATTCTGTATTGGCACCAATCAGGTGGATTTAGACTCCTGTAAAGCCCGCGGCATACCGGTCTTCAATGCCCCCTTTTCAAACACCCGCAGTGTCGCTGAACTGGTCTTGGGCGAGATTATTTTGTTGCTGCGCGGCATTCCTGAAAAAAATGCCAAAGCCCATCGCGGTGTATGGCAAAAATCCGCAGTTCGTTCCCATGAAACCCGTGGCAAAACCCTGGGTATTGTCGGTTACGGTCACATTGGTTCACAACTCGGTGTATTGGCAGAAGCCCTGGGTATGCATGTGCTGTTTTATGACATTGAAAATAAGCTGCCTTTGGGCAATTGCCGCGCCGTGGCCAGTTTAGACAAGTTATTACCGCAAGTGGATGTGCTGTCTTTGCATGTGCCGGCCACTGAATTGACTGAAAATATGATTAGCGCACGGGAATTGGCTTTACTGCCGGCCGGCGCCCATGTGGTTAATGCCGCCCGTGGTAATATTATTGTGATTGATGATCTGGTGGATGCCCTGCGTTCAGAACACATCGCCGGCGCGGCCATTGATGTTTTTCCACAAGAGCCGGCCAGTAATGCCGATGCCTTTAACTCGCCATTGACTGAATTTGATCAGGTCATGTTAACACCGCATATCGGCGGCTCCACGCAGGAAGCGCAACTCAATATTGCCAATGAAGTGGCCGATAAACTCATTAAATACTCCAACAACGGTTCCACGTCTTCGGCGGTCAATTTTCCTGAAGTCTCCCTACCCAATCTACATCCCGATTTAACCCGTGTCATGCATATTCATGAAAACAAACCCGGCATGCTGGAAAAAATCAACCAGGCTTTTGCCCGTGAAAATATGAATGTGGCCGCCATGTATCTTCAAACAGCCGGCGAAGTGGGTTATGTTATTATGGATGTACAATGCGATTCTTCTGAGGGAATTGTACAACAACTGAAAGACATCTCCGGCACCATTCGGGTGCGCGTTTTGCATTAACAGAGACGACACTAACTGAAATTACATTCAAAGAGATAACGATGCGATTATTATTTATATTACTGTCAACATTCAGCCTATTTCAGGCACAGGCAAAAGATGCCACAACCGAATTTAATCAGGTTTTGGATAACATCCAGGAAACCCAAAAAAAACACTGGCCGCAAACAGCCGCTTATTACGGTGATGAATCAAAAGCCGGTGAACTGAATGATGTCTCCGCACAGCATTATAGAAAAGTGCGTGCTGATTTAGCCCTGTTAAAGCAGGCTCTGAGTGCCGTTAACCCCGACAAACTCAGTTTTCAGGAACAAATTTCCCGACAGATGCAATTGGATAATTTACAACAACAAATTGCAGACATTGACTTTAAAGAGTACCAAATCCCGATTAATTCAGAAAGCTCTTTCCATGTGGGCTTGGCCACCATGCACCGTTATTTAAGCTTTAAGAATCAACAAGACTATGATAACTATATCAGTCGTTTAAAGCAGGTTCCTCGGGTTGTTGATCAACACATCAGAAATCTGAGTGATGGTTTAAAAAGAGGCTTTACCCAACCCAAAATCATCTTAGAACATTACCCTGAATTTATTGATGCCTATATCGAAGACGATGTCAGCCAATCCGGTTTTTATCAACCTTTTTTACAAAAGCCGACACAACTCACAGACCAGCAATTTAAAAACTACCAACTACACGCACAAAAACTGATTAAAGAGCACGTTAACCCGAGCTATCAGCGTTTTAAAGACTTTATGGTCAATACCTACTTACCACAAACCCGCACTGAGATTGGTGCCTATCAATTGCCTGATGGTAAAAGTTATTACCAACAACAAATCAAAGAATACACCACCTTGGATTTAACACCCCAAGAAATCCATGACATCGGTTTGAAAGAGGTCAAGCGCATCCGTGCTGAAATGGAAGCTATTATCGAATCACTGATTGAACAAGGTGAATTTACCCCGAAAACCGATGACCGCTTTGCTGAATTTATTCAGTTTTTACGCACCGACACGCGATTTTACCCAAAAACAGCCGAGGAATTGCTGAAAGAAGCGTCTTATATCGCTAAGCAAATGGACGGTCAATTACCGAAATTATTCAATAAGCTACCACGTCAACCCTACACCGTTAAACCGGTTCCTGCAGCGTTTGCCCCAAACTACACCACCGGCCGTTATTCCGGTGCACCCATTGATTCCACCCGTTCTGGTGAGTATTGGGTCAACACCTATGCCCTGGATAAACGGCCCTTATACAACCTGGAAGCGCTGACTTTTCATGAAGCAGTGCCCGGCCATCATTTACAGAACGCCTTAACGCAGGAATTGGATAATTTACCCGAATTTCGCCGCCGTGGTTATATCTCGGCCTTTGGTGAAGGCTGGGGCCTGTATTGTGAAAAACTGGCCAAAGAAGTCGGCTTTTACAAAGACCCCTATTCAGACTTTGGTCGTCTGACTTATGAAATGTGGCGTGCCATGCGGCTGGTGGTAGATACCGGTATGCATGCCATGGGCATGAGTCGGGAAGAAGCCATTAACCTAATGGCTGATAACACCGCGCTTTCAAAGCATAATGTCCGCACCGAAATCGATCGTTATATTGGTTGGCCGGCTCAGGCCCTGTCCTATAAACTCGGCGAAATTAAAATTTGGGAATTGCGCCACAAAGCCGAACAAGCCCTTGGCTCTGACTTTGACTTACGTGATTTTCATGACACGGTTCTCTCCGGCGGCGCCGTGCCTTTAGACGTGTTAGAACAGATGATTGACCGTTATATTAAACAATCACAAGAATCATCTATTTAACCTCCTTTGTGGTTGTCTTTGTATAACCACAGAGGTCACAGAGGTTTTCACTAAGGGCACAAAGTGGTTAAACCCAGATTATCGTCACCCTCGGACGCAGATCCGAGGGTCTCAAAACGATAACAAAAATATTTGCTCATTGAATAAATTTTCAAACGACTTTCTCAAAGACGCTGGTTACCGGCCTTCGCCGGTACGACGTTGAAATGCTTCGCATCAACACCTTGTCTTTGTGTACTTTGTGTGATCTTAGTGCCCTCTGTGGTTATCCATTATTTATAAACCTCAAATATACAAAGCCGGTAAAACCCGGATTATCGTCACCCTCGGACGCAGATCCGAGGGTCTCAGCACAATTTAGACCTGGTCAGTTAACGTACGTCATACTCACTCATGTCACTCCTTCACACCGGCGGCTTTTAAAATTTTCGCCAGGGGACAAAAGCCGGTAAAGCTCGACTGAAACAGGTTAAAACCAACAAAAACCGCAATCCATAACCAGGTAGGCTTTAATAAATTAACATCACCTGTGATGTGTGCAAGCAATAAGCTAACCAAAACAAATAAACCAGCTAAACGCTGAATCCAACGATTAATATTCATGATACAACCTCAATAAGTAGTTCATGACATTATAAATTAGATTCGTTTTATATGCAATTTATTTAAAGTTTGAATTATTAACAAGCCTGTTACAATAGCGCTTTATTCTACAAATCAAAAACAATGAGTTTAATTAAAAATCGTTTTCGCGGATTTTTACCGGTGGTTGTGGATGTTGAAACCGGTGGTTTTAATAATCAAACCGATGCCTTATTAGAAATTGCTGCAGTGATTCTTGATATGGATGATGATGGACTGATTAAACCCATTGAAACCATTAATGCCTATGTCGAGCCATTTGAAGGTTCTCACATTGACCCAAAATCTTTGGAAATAACAGGCATCGATTTAAACCACCCATTACGACAGGCTTTGGATGAAAAAGCCGCATTGGGTAAAATATTTTCACCGGTACGAAAAATGATAAAAGCCACCGGTTGTAGTCGTGCTGTTCTGGTTGGACATAATGCCCATTTCGATTTAGGCTTTGTCCATGCTGCCGCTGAACGCGCAGGGATTAAACGCAATCCTTTTCATCCGTTTAGTTGTTTTGATACGGTTACTTTAGGCGCTCTGGCCTACGGTCAGACCGTATTAGCAAGAGCCGTACAAGCCGCCGGTATCGAATGGGATAGCAATCAGGCTCATTCAGCCCTTTACGACACCGAAAAAACCGCTGAACTGTTCTGTAAAATCATCAACGGCTCACACCAAACTGGATTATATAAAGCCAACTAAAATCCATTAAACTGATAGCTCAGAAGTTTAAACTTCAATTAGTTCTGATTTATTCAATATAACTTCAGAATTTTTCTTTTTTGTTTAATGTTTTTAAAATCTCTGCCTGAATGGTTGCCATTTGTTGCTGAGATTGTGCAATCGAGCGCAATGAAGTGACCACGCTGTATAAAGACCACAGCAATAAAAAGAAAAAACCCAAATAAACAAGTGTTGTTAAAAAAAATATAACAGGTTCTGATAATGACATAATTGAACTCCTGACTTATTCTTTACTCATTGAACTAATAAAGGTGTTGGCTTCATTGATCGAACGTTCCATTTCCGCCACCAAACCGGCGACATCGGTTTTGATGCTGATGTATTCTTGTTGCAATGCTGAAACAGCACGGGCATTGAGGTTATGCTTTAAATACAAAACCTGATCCTGGAATACCGCCAGTACCGGTGGAATTTTGGCCTGCGCACGACGCATGGCACGAATTAGTTTTTGATATTCTTGTCGGGTATTTCGCAGTTGCTGGGCACTGTCACGTTTCATTTTGGCATTACTGTAATCATCAAGCTCTTCTTGCCACTCTGCAAATAAATCATCAGCCACTTTTTCAATGGCATCAATGCGTTCATCGAGGTCTTCAGTTGCCGCGACACTGTCATCATATTCTGACTGTAAACGCTTATAAATTTTCTCCAAAGAACCACCGTCGTAATTGACCACAGACGCAAATTGCTCCAGCGCTGAATTAAATTGCTCTTTGGTGTCTTCCTGACTGTCTCTGGCCTCTTCCACCCGATCCACCAGGATATCACGCTTATAGACACCAAATTTTTCCATGGTGTTGTAATAAGCCGGAGAACAAGCGCTTAGAAACGCCATAATTATGATTGTGATTAATGCCTTTTTCATTGCAAATATTTTGATTGAAGTACTGTCAGTATAACTAAATTTTCAGCAAAACAAAAACCCATGACACGCCAACGGGTGAATTGTAAACTTTGATTTAATCTTTTTATAACAGAGTAAGCAATGAGCGCTTAAGCACCGCAGTATGTCATTAAAAATTAAAAAATAGTCCTTATATATCATACGTTTGTTTGATTTTTAATGTGCCCAAATAACAAGATATGGCTTGAAACCCACCGCAAAAATCCCCATAATTCAAGCCTCTTTATTACTAACTAAAAACATGAGTTTTAATGCGGTCGTATTTCCCGGTCAAGGTGCCCAGAAAAATGGCATGGCCAAAGATTTTATCGAAACCTATTCAGAATCATCCGATATATTCTCTACAGCCAATCAAATTCTGCCCTTTGATGTTTATGACATCTGTCATGAAGACAATGAGTTGTTAAACCAGACCAACTACACCCAACCCTGTATCCTGACCGCAGAAATCGCCATGTTTCAGGCACTTAAAGCACACCATCAGTTAAATGCTGATTACTTTGCCGGTCATTCATTGGGCGAATATGCGGCCCTGGTGGCTGCCGAGGTGTTGCCTTTTGAGTCCGCATTAAAAATTGTCGCACGTCGCGGTGAATTGATGAATCAGGCCGATGATCAAGGTGCCATGGCTGCCATTATTATGGACAATATCGACCTGGACGCCATCGGTGCCATCGCTGATCGACATAACATTGATATTGCCAATGATAATTCTGCCCAACAGGTGGTGTTAAGTGGTCGCCAAGGTGACCTGGATAAAACGATTGAAGCCTTAACAAATCAATTCGACGGCCAATCCTTTCGGGCTGTGCCATTGACGGTCAGTGCGGCTTTTCATTCTCGCTATATGGCGCCGGTCGAAAAGGAATTTTATACCTTTCTGCAAGATCACCTTGATGACATCAATGAGAGTAATTTACCCAAAGTAGCTTCCAATTACCTCGGGGACTTTTATCAGGCCGATAAACAGCAACTGATTGAATCATTGGCCAAACAAATCAGCGGCACCGTCAAATGGCGTGATAACATGAACCTGTTAAAAGACCGTCAGATTCTGGAATTAGGCCCGAATCGCCCGTTACGCGGCTTCTTCAAAACCATTGGTGTTGATATTACTTCGGTGATTAATCTAAAAAGCGCGCAAAAAGCATTTAACCAATAATTTACGGCATGCACTTATAATCTAAGTCATTACTTTTATTTAATTCTTTTGTCGGGGACAACAAATGAATATGTTTAACAAAGACCATTGGGCGCTTATCTTAGGCGGTTCCAGCGGTTTTGGTCTGGCCAGTGCCAAAAAACTGAGCCAACAAGGTATGAACATCTGTATTGTTCATCGTGATCGCCGTGGTGCCATGGAACAAATCAACAAGGATTTTGATGACATTAAAAACACCGGCGTGCAGTTTAGTAGTTTCAATGTGGATGCCTTGAGTGAATCCGGCATGGATCAAGTGCTGGCAGGCTTAACAGAGGCTCTGGGCGAACAAGGTAAAATCCGGGTGTTATTACATTCCATTGCCTTTGGAAATTTAAAACTCATTGCGCCGCAAGAAAAACCGGACAATAAAATCAACGTTGTTGAAAAATTAGCAGCCAAACTGGGCATCGATGCCAGTAAAATTAATGAGGCTGTTGCGGATTTAATGGTTGATGATGTGGCTGAGGTTTTTCCCTTAGAAACACCCGAGTACAGCGACATGCTGATTGAAGATGAAGACATGGCCCGCACCATTTACAGCATGGGCACCAGTATGCTGACCTGGACGCAAAAACTATCCCAACAAAAACTTTTTGCCGATGATGCCCGTGTTTTGGGCTTAACCAGTGAAGGTAACACCGTGGCCTGGCGTGGTTATGCCGCCGTGTCGGCCGCTAAAGTGGCACTGGAATCGGTGTCCCGCTCAATTGCCGTTGAATTCGCACCACAAGGTATTCGCTCGAATATTATTCAAGCCGGCGTCACCGACACCAAGGCGTTACAAGCCATCCCCGGCAGTGCCCGCATGAAATCCGTGGCCCGTATGAAAAACCCGTTTAAACGCCTGACCACGCCTGAAGATGTTGCCGATGTGGTGTTCTTATTGTCCCGTGATGAAGCGCAGTGGATTAACGGCGCCCTCATTCGTGCCGATGGCGGCGAACAAATTGCCTCATTTTAAACGGATTTAATATGCTATACATCCACGGTGCCGGTCACTACCATCCTGCTAATGTTATTGACAATGCCTATCTGGAATCCCTGGGCATCGAGACTACCCACGAATGGATTATCGAACGTGTTGGCATAAAAAAACGCCACACGGTGATGGATTTAGATAATCTTAAACAAACCAAAAACCAAAGAATTGGTGAAACCAAAGTCAATGAAAGCAGTGCTGAAATGGGTGCCAAAGCCATCGATATGGCTTTAAAACGTGCCGGCCTAAACAAAGCAGACATTGGTATGGTGATTTCAGCCACCTGCGCACCGGCTTATTCACTACCGGCCAACGCCAGTGTCATCGCTGCTGAAGCCGGTATTGATGCTTTTACCGTGGATATTACCTCGGCCTGCTCCAGTTTTGCCTCACATGTACATTTTCTCAATCACATGCATGAAGATGCGATGCCTGATTATGTGTTGTCTGTGATTCCCGAAAGCTGGACAACAACAACCGACTTCAGTGATCGACGCACAGCCGTGTTGATAGGTGATGGTGCAGCGGCGGTGGTGTTTTCGAAAAAACACAAAGCAACCATGCGTGTAACAAATACCTGCATGACATCTGATCCGACCGGTTGGGATAAAGTACAAACCAAAACCGGTGCACATTTTTATCAGGACGGCCTGTCGGTACAAAAGTTTGCCATTAAAAAAACGGTGGCCAGCTTTAAACATTTACAGGAACAAACAACGCAGGCACTGAGCGATCATTATTTTATCAGCCACCAAGCCAATTTAACCATGTTGCAATCGGTCTGTAAAAAACTGGGTATTCAACCAGACAAACATTTATACAATGTCGATGAGTATGGCAACTGCGGTGCCGCCGGCGCGCCTTCAGTCCTCTCCCAGAACTGGGATTTATTTCAGGACGGTGACATGATTACCTTAATCGTGGTGGGTGCCGGACTCACCTGGGGTGGTATGACCATTACCGTTGGAGAAACGCATGAAGCTTAAGTATCAGGATTTTTTACAACGCACGTCATTCAGCAAACAAGAGTTGCTGGCTTACTCCTGGGGTGATTTAATCGAAGACCCGCCCATTGAGGGCTGTGGTTTATTGCCCTCACCGCCGATGTTGATGTTCGACCGCATTACTGAAATTTCTCACAAAGGCAAGCGCGGCCGGATTGTCGCAGAACAGGACATTGCTCTCGATGATTGGTTTTTCCAATGTCATTTTCGTCAGGATCCGGTGCAACCGGGCTGTCTTGGTGTTGATGCGGTGTGGCAACTGATCGGCTTTTACGCCATTATCCGTGGCGGCAAAGGTGCCGGTCGGGCCTTGGGTGCCGGCGGTATTGAGTTTTTTGGGCAAATTAGGCCACATAACAAGATTGTCCGCTATGAGATTGATATTAAACGTTTTTCCAACATGGCTGCTCAGGATGCCGCGATCGCCATTGGTTCGGCCAAAGTGTTTGTTGATGATCAGGAAATCTATACCATTAACGACGCCAAGGCCGGTATCTTTAAAAATATTCAATACCGCGACTACCCCCATGAAAGTGAACAGTCACTCGGAGGCCAATTGACATGAGCCAAGCATTAAGTCATCAACAAATTTTAGACCTGGTGCCTCAACAAGCACCCTTTCGTTTTATCGACGACATCGTCTCGGTTAATGAAGACGGTATTGTCGGTCAATACACCTTTAAGGAAGACGAGTCTTTTTACGCCGGCCACTTTCCCGGCCAACCGGTGACCCCGGGTGTCATTTTATTGGAAGCCATGGCACAAACCGGCGTGGTTGCGTTCGGCTTGTATTTACTGTCTTTACAGCTTGAACAATCAGAACTGGATCGCTGGCTGACGCTATTCAGTGATGCTGAAGTTGAATTCAGCCGTCCGGTTTATCCCGGAGAACTCGTCACCATCACCGCCGAAAAGGTTTTTTGGCGGCGCATGAAACTAAAAGCCAAAGTCACCATGCACAACAGTGCCAATGAATTGGTGGCCAGTTGTGTTATTTCAGGTATGGGAGTCCCGAAACAATGAATAAACAAAATGAACGTGTTGTCATCACCGGTATGGGTGTGGTGGCACCCAACGGAAACGGTCTGGAAGATTTTGAACAAGCCTTACGAAACGGTGTTTCCGGTATTAAGCACCATGCACATCTGGCGGAATCCAATTTCGCCTGTCAGGTGGGTGGCATTCCGCAACATATCGATGAACTTAAACATGACTATTTAACCGATGAAGCCCTTATGGCCATGAATGAAGCCATGATTTTTGGTGCCATTGCTGCCATAGATTGCTGGCGTGATGCCGGCTTAGCGGAACCCGGGGATGAACCGGACTGGGACACCGGCGCCATTATCGGCACCGGTATCAGCGGCCTCGACACCATTGGCCAAAAGATTATTCCACTGACCGATGCCGGTAAAGTCAAACGCCTGGGCTCCACCATGGTGGAACAAGTTATGGCCAGTGCCAGCAGTGCCAATATTGGCGGGCTGTTGGCTTTGGGCGGTCAGGTCACCACCAATTCCAGTGCCTGTACCACCGGCACCGAAGCCATTGCCAACGGCTACCACAGTATTCAAACCGGTCGGGTGAAAAGAATGTTGGTCGGCGGCACCGAAGGTGCTTCTAAATACAGCTGGGCCGGATTTGACGCCATGCGGGTATTGGCGCGCGGTTACAATGACAACCCGGAACAGGCTTCTCGACCGATGAGTGCCTCGGCAGTTGGTTTTGTACCCGGCTCAGGGGCCGGCTTATTGATGTTGGAATCATTAAGCAGTGCTCAGGCACGCGGGGCCCGAATCTATGCCGAAGTGATTGGTGTGGATGTTAACTGCGGTGGCCAAAGAAATGGTGGCAGCACCACCTTCCCGAATCCAACCGGTGTGCAACGCTGTATTCAAACCGCATTAAAACACGCCGGTATCAAAGGTACTGAGGTGGATTTAATCAACGGCCATTTAACCGCCACCATGGCCGACCCGTATGAAGTGGCTAACTGGCAGCAGGCTTTGGCCTGTGACCCGGCCGATTTTCCGAAAATAAATTCCACCAAATCCCTGATTGGCCATGCGTTAGGTGCAGCCGGTGGTCTCGAATGTATCGCATCGGTGTTACAATTAAGCCACGGTTTTGTCCACGGTTCATTAAATTGTGAAGATCTGCACCCGGATCTGCAGCCGTATGCTGACAGTGTGGTCCACAAAACCCAAGCAAGCGATGCCCAAATTTTAGCCAAAGCCAGTTTTGGTTTTGGTGATGTTAACGCCTGTGCTATTTTTAAAAAATTTAACCCTTGAGGAACGACCATGAGTAACGATGTATTTGAACAAGTGAAAGAAATTGTTTCACCCTATTGTAAAAACAAAGAAGCTTTAGAGTCTGCCACCGCAGACACCAGCTTTTTAGAAGATCTGGCCATTAACTCGGCCCGTCTGGTTGATATCGTTATCGACTTTGAAGACGAGTTTGATATCGAAGTCAGTGATGAAGAAGCCGATAAAATCCGAACCATCGGTGATGCCGTCACGGTTATTAACGCCAAAACCTAAATCTGAATCATCGCGATGCCTTACTAATAGCCCTTATTGGTAAGGCATCCGCATGCCGGCATGAAACTTCCCAAAAAACAACGGTGGCCACTGGCCGTACAAAAAGCCATTGCCTTTATGTGCTTGCCTGTGCTTTATTTTTTGGTGGTGCTGTGGATGAAATACATCCAAAATTACCGCATTAAAGACATTAAATCAATTCGTCGCCGGTTTAAGGACATTGTGCAACAAAACGGCACCGGCTTACTGATTTGCCCCAACCACCTCACCTATATTGACTCCTTATTATTGGCCTGGGCGTTTGCTTCTCTGGGTTCTTATATGGCCAATTTCCGCACCTTTTGCTGGAACCTGCCCAATGCACGGAATGTGCAAGAAAGCCTCTTATATCGCGTCATATGCTACCTCGGGAAATGTATATTAATTGATGAAGACCCACAAAAGGCCAAGCAAACCATGCACAAAGCCGCCTATTTGTTGCATCATGGCCAATATGTCATGATTTTCCCAGAAGGCCGGCGCAGTAAAACCGGTCGTGTTGACACTGAAAATTATGTTTATGGTGTAGGTAAACTGCACATGGACAGCCACTTAACCGAGGTTTTGTGTGTTTATTTACGGGGTGAGCATCAGCAAAGCGCCTCAAAAATGCCCGCCAAAGGCGAGCGATTTAACGTTAATATGCAGCTGCAAACCATTGATAATGAACAACAAGGACGACGCGCCATGCGAACAGCGGCCAATCAAATCATCACCACCTTAGAACAAATGGAAGATCATTACTTTGCCACAGCCAACGACCAGGCCGGGTAATACCATGTTAGGTAACGATGTTGTTGATTTCCACATCGATGAGCAAAAATATAACAACCCACGATTTATAAACCGGATATTAACCCGGCAAGAACAACACCATTTAAAACAATCGACCAACCCAAATCGTTTTCTGTGGAGTCTCTGGGCTGCCAAAGAAGCCGCTTATAAAGCTTTGCAAAGAAACAATACAGAGTTGATTTTCTCACCCGTTACTTTGACGGTTTCGGAAACCACGTTACAGCAACTGTTGTTACATGATATTCATGAAACCCTTTATGGTCAGGTTCAGTATCAAGAACATCATATTAACCTCAAATTTGAATGGCCGAAGGCTACTGTGGTTCACTGTCTGGCCTTAACACACTCTCAAGTAAGCAAATGGTACTCAATTAAAAGTAAAGCCCGCTACGTCAATAATTTGACGTCATATCAACAACAATCCCAAGCTGTGCGAGAATTGGCTCAAGAATTACTACAACAACATCACATCAATGCCAAAATTTCCAGACCCATTATTACAATGAACGGTTATCAAAAATCTGGCCCGCCGATTCTCACGGACAACACCAGTGGTCAAGTATTGCCACACATCATAAGTTTGTCCCATGATAACCAGTATTTAGCCGCCGCGGTATACCTCAAACAGACATAAACCATTTGCCCTTAGTCAACAGTTTGTCATGAAATGGACATTTTGTTACAGTATTTGTATCATAGAGATTTATATAAAGGCTTAAAACACTTCATATTATGAAAATTTTATGGATAACCTGTCTGCTGATTTTACAAGGTGTGGCCATTGCTGAATACGGTTTACACTTTGATGACAGTGGCAACATCATAAAACCGGATCAATATTACTTAGCCAAAGGCATCAAAGACGATAAAGATGGCTTCAAAAAATCCGCACAAAAACATTTCTTAAAAGCCGCAGAATACGGTAATCAATATGCCATGTCGCTGATTGCTTTATATCACATGCAAGATGAAAATTATGTTGCTTCAATGGCCTGGTTCAAACTACTGGATTTAAAACAAATCCCTAACAGTGATTTTCTAAAAGCCATTATGAGTAATCTGGAAAAAGTCAGTGGACCCGAACAGATTAAAGCAGCAGAAACTTTAAAAGACAAATTAAAAGAGACCTATGGCAACTACCCCACTCTGCTCAAACGCGAGGCCTGGAAAAACAATTTAAAGTTTACCGGTACTCGTATCAAAGGCCACATTCCCCTGTTTCTCACCATTCAGCTAAATTCCGGCATGGTCGTCACCGGCCACGAAGTCCGCAGACAAGTGGATAACTTTATTTATGAATATCAATTTGATTTTGGCCAAGGGAATGTCACTTTAGATGACATAGAATTGATTGATACCGAAGCAGAAAATCGAGAACAACCTGAATAAGTATTCGACCCATCAAACGTGACTTCCGGCAGATTCAATGCAAGCCACCTTTCGCTATAATAATTATTTTAGCAACGGTGAACACACATGAATACAGTATCCATTCAAATAGACGCACAAGTTAAAACACATTTTAATCATTTAATTTCTGAAAAAAATGATTGTTTGAGTAACATTGAACTGACAAAAGCATCTGAAAAAATCAATCATATCAGGGTAACGAACAAAGACCCCTACATTCTTGAACAAATGGCCGGTTTGGAGTCTATGATTGCTATGGTTGATGATAATACGTGGACAGTCAGTTCTGAAAACGCCAAGTTAATTAATGCCACGATTCGGTATGTCGCCAACGACAGTGACTTGATTCCCGATCACATTCCGGGCATTGGCTACCTTGATGATTGTATTGTCATAGATAACACTTTAGATGCAGTCGAACAAGAGCTGAGTGAATTTAAAGATTTCAGCCGTACTCGTATGGTATATGCCAAAAATAAACAATTCACTTTAAGTGACTGGCATAAAATTAAAGACCAGGAAACCGCCAGTCGTATTAGAAACCGACGCCAAAAACGTTCGCGACTAACTCAACAGTGGTAAATAAATTTTTCGATTAAAAAAAGGCCGTCTATTTAATAAATAAACGGCCTTTTTAGATTTTAAAAAAGTTATTTTCGACCTAACAGGTAATACAAAATCAAACCGATTAAAGGCAAGAATAAAATCACTAAAACCCACAGTAATTTTTCACCGGCGGACTTACCGGAGCTAAGAATTTCGACAATGGCAATAATATCCAAAATCAAAATAATTAAACCAATAATGCCACCACCCCAACCATATCCAAAAAACGGATCAGCCAGCGCCAAGGTACTAAAAGAAAGTAACACAAGAACTGCTAAAATTTGTTTTAATTTCATTGTTTTCCTCCAAAGAATTGAATAATTATTATACTTTAATCCCCTAAAAATAACAAAGACGCCTTTAAAGGCGTCTTTGTTGCATTAAATTCTCATTAAAAGAGCTTTTTACCGGCCTTTTTTTCCTTTTTCTCGTTACGTTTTTCCTTTAATGTTTTTTCAGGCTTTTTTTTCCTCAATTCGGATAATAAGTGCAATTTCCTGAGGAGGTCGGTTAACTGGTATAGTTACTGATTTTTCTCACCAAAAGGAAAATGCAATATGAGCTATAAACAGTTAACCGAAACAGAACGATATCAGATTTACAGGC
>NZ_JAPMLN010000020.1 GCF_026410405.1 Marinicella gelatinilytica
AGCCTCAAAAAGTAAATTTAAACAACAATAACTGCCATATCAAAAACTTTTAAGCCTACTTAAGTATCGGTTAAAAGTTCAGGTTACTAACAGCCAATTATTAATAAAAAAGCCTAAAAGCAACAAACCCCTGAAAAAAAACAGGGGTTTGTCATTAGTCTGAAGCGGCTGATTAAGCCGCTTTTTTTGTGCTATATGATTGATTATTCAACTTTATAAACAATCGGCTTCCAGTCATCATGCTCTTTAGGGCGCGCATCATAAGCCAAATAATAGGTTTTGCCTGCCTCAACAGTTAAGGTCAACTTATTTTCTCGGTCATCTAAACCTTTGCGATCTCTAATACTGAGATTGCTTTTTGCCATTTTACCGATTTGAGCTGACAGGGTTAATTCATATTGACCCGGTTTTAACCAGACAGCATGGGCGCGAACCGGTACATTTTCACCATTGACTTCAACCAATTTAACTTGATACAACTGGCTGGCTTCACTGTAGTCACTGAGCACCACTTTGCCTGATGGCTCACTGGGTTTCGCAAAATCAAAAGCCAAGACTGCAAAGGGTAGTGATAAAGCTAATAATATTAATGTAATTTTTTTCATAATTCACCTCGAATGATCATTCAATTCTATAAGCAATGGGCTTCCAATCAAGAGAATCTTCGGCCCGCGCATCGTACGTTAAATAATAAGATTTACCTTCAACAACTTTAAAAGAGATAACTTCCAATTGTTGATCGGCGTTTCTTCGTTCTTTTAGACTCATGTGTTTTTTAGCATGGCCGTCAAGTTGGGGGGCCAGTGTTAATTCATACTCACCCGGCTTTAACCAAACCGCATGGGCGCGCGTGGGAACATTTTGACCATTGACTGCCGTTAATTGCACCGGATAAAAAGACATATGAGGACCGGGTTCACTGAAAATGAGTTTACCCGAAGGTTCGCTTGGTTTGGCAAAATTAAATGCCAGCAAAGAAAAGGGTAAAGTTAAAGCGATAACTGCAATCACTATTTTTTTCATGGTTAACCTCGTAATATTTTTAGTGGTTAATCTATAATACTGTTGTACACTGAATTTAAACTGAATCGTCAAGTTAATTGAGACGAAACCATCTTTGGAGAGGAATTTATGAAGCATTACACAAAATCAGCTGTTTTTTTTACCTTACTTATGACATCGGTTGTCTTGAGTGCACAATCAACATCGTCGGACTTAGAACGGATTATTAACGGTGAACACCGTTCGGACAAAAACATTGCCCGTAATACGTTTCGACATCCGCAACAAACGTTAGAGTTCTTCGGTGTGCGACCTGATATGACTGTGGTTGAATTGTGGCCTGGAGGTGGTTGGTACACAGAAATATTAGCCCCATATTTGGCTGCAGAAGGGCAATTAATCGCCGCCCATTTTGATGCCGATTCAGGTGTTGAATATTATCAAAAATCACGTCAGTCTTTTGATAAAAAAATGGCGGAAAATCCGATCTACAGTAAAGTTCAAACCATTAACTTTAACCCCGGTGTAACTGATTTATCGGTGCATAATGGCCAAGCAGATGCGGTGTTAACTTTCCGTAGCTTACATAACTGGTTAGGTGCTGAAAAATTGGATGCCGTGCTCAGTGATGTTTACGGTATGTTAAAGCCGGGGGGTGTTTTTGGGGTGGTTGAACATCGCGCTGATGGCAAAGCTGATATTGATCCCAGGGCAAAAAAAGGTTATGTTAATCAAGGCTATGCCATTCAACGCATTGAAGCGGCCGGTTTTAAATTAGTGGATATCAGTGAAATCAATGCCAATCCAAAGGATACGGCTGATCACCCCGATGGTGTATGGAATTTGCTGCCGTCTTTGCGGGTTCCTGAAGGCGCAGATGAAGATGCTTATAAAAGTATCGGTGAATCTGATCGCTTTACGTTAAAATTCATTAAGCCCGAAGCCTAAGATAAGTAATCGGATTAAGATGATTTTAGCCAAGGTTCGGGGTTTTCAGGTTTAGCCTGCTTTCGAATTTCGAAATAAACCCCACTTTGGCTGATGTTGCCGGATTGCCCGGCGGTGGCGATGTCTTGACCCGATTGTACCCAGTCACCCACTTCCACCAAAAGAGATTGGTTGTGACCATATAAACTCATGTAGTCATCACCATGATCAATAACCACCAATAGCCCATAACCGCGCAGCCAATCGGCGAAAGCCACCCGACCGTAAGCGCTGGCTTTTATGACTTGACCCGATTGGCCCGACACAACAATACCGTCCCAGCGACTGTGTCCAGCCCGCAAACTGCCAAAACGACGAATGATGTCACCACCTAATGGTTTGACCAATCGCCCTTTAAGTGAAGAAAATTGGGCGTTTTGTCCTAAATCATCAGGTAAATCATCGAGTAATTGACTGATTTCACTCAATAGCTGGTTGAGCCTTTCTCGGTCTTGATTGAGCGACTCGCTTTCACTTTGGTATTCGGCAATGGTGGTGCGTAAATTGCTCAACACCTGAGCGCGCTGTTGCTTTTGCGCCATCAGTTCGTCTTGCGCCATCTGTAACTCGTTTTGTTGCGATTTCAATTGTTGGTTTTTAACTTCAGTCTGACGTTGAATTTGTGATAATTGACCTATTTGTTGTGCAATGTTCTCGATTAAACCATACAGTCGATGCTGGAGAAATTTAATTTGATGTTGGGTAATGTCTGCTGAGCGATTATCTTGACTGAGCAAGATTGTTTTGAGAAAGCGATCATGGCTGATATAAATATGTAATCGCAATAGTTCTGCCATTTGTTGTTTTTGACTGGCTATGCTGTCTTTTAAGCCGGTAATCTGTTGGCCTAAAGCGGCCATTTGTTGTTCTGTGACTGCAATGTTGTTTTCGGTGTTACGAATGAGTTTGCCTTGGGCATTGATTAACTGATCCTGACGTTCTAATTCAGTCAATAATTTGGCTTCTTCTCCTCGGGCAGAGTTAAGGGCAGATGTTAATTCCCCTAAACGTGATTTAATGCCCTCAAGCTGCGCATTAATGGCGGTTTCATCCGGTGTTTGTGCGATCAAAGCCGGTAGATATAAAGCACACAATACAATGGTTATGAAAAAACGAGTTGGCATGTTAAAGCAGATAAACAAAAGGGTTATAATTAACAATTATAGTTTGGATCATCTGATTTGCCCACAAATGAGCCGTAAATCGCGCTATTTAATAATCAATTGATGAAATTCATTTGTGCATTTGAGTTAATAATAACAGCATTAACACTTGATTTTTGTGGGTCATCCCTTATATTGACTGTTTTCAATTTTCAGGTGTTAACTGATGTCTCAATTAGCTGAATTTACCGGCAATCACCCTTTTTTAGTGATGGCTTTTTTGATTGTCGCTTTTTTGTTTTTTTGGACTGTACTGAAAGAGCAAAGTAGTCAATTGAAAAACATTAACTCAGATCAGTTAACACGATTGGTTAATCAACAAAACGCCTTGTTGGTTGACACCCGTTCGGCAGAGGATTTTGCTGCCGGGCATATTGTTAATGCCCACAATATTCCAATGGCTGAAATTGATCAAGCCGCAAAGAAATTGTCAAAAGGCAAAAAAAGACCGGTGGTGGTTTATTGCCGCAGTGGTCGATCGTCTATGAAGGCCTGCCAACAACTTGAAAAACAAGGATTTGAACAGATTTTTAACCTGAAAGGCGGCATCAATGCATGGGTCAATGACAAATTGCCATTAAATAAGGCGTAACAAGATTTTTTTAAATATCTATTCACTCAACAGGAACTATTTATATGACTGAAGAAAATAAACAAGCTGCTAATGCAGAAAATAACGGCCCAAAAATGGCTTTTCAAAAAATTTATATCAAAGACGTGTCATTTGAGGCGCCGAATGCACCCCAGGTGTTCCAGGAGCAAGGTCAGCCAAATATTAAATTGAACTTGAATCAAAAGGTCGATAAATTGGATGGTAATACTTATGAAGTGACTTTAACGGCCACCGTAACTTGTGAAGTGAATGAAAAAAATGCGTACTTAGCTGAAGTGGCACAAGCGGGCATTTTCTCCATGGAGAATTTTGAAGAGCAAGCACTACACCAGACCTTAGGTATCTATTGTCCCAATGTATTATTCCCCTATGTGCGCCAACAGGTGAGTGATTTGATTACTGCCGGTGGTTTCCAGCCTTTGTTGTTACAGCCGGTTAATTTTGAACAAATGTATCAACAACAAATGCAACAAGCACAACAACAAGCCGCTTCAGAAACCAAACAATAATGCGTTTTGCGGTACTTGGTGCCGGTTCCTGGGGGACGGCCTTAGCCATACAGTTGGCGCAAAATAATCCCACTGTATTGTGGGGCCGTGACGCAGAAAAAATGGCTGCCATGAAGCAATCCGGGTGTAATCAGTTTTATTTACCTGATTACCCGTTTCCGGCCAATTTAACGGTTGAACAGGATTTGCAACAAGCCATCAACAGCTGCGAGGCGGTGTTGGTGGTTTGTCCTTCCCATGCATTTGGTGAAATACTGTGCTTAATTAAGCCGTTGCTCAATGGTCGCCCCGTGGCTTGGGCCAGTAAAGGTTTTGAGCCGGGTACCGGTCGGTTCTTGCACCAAGTGGCCGCAGAAATTTTAGGCGATCAGGTGCCCACGGCTTTAATCACCGGCCCATCTTTTGCCAAAGATGTGGCAGCCGGTAAACCCACATTAGTGGCTGTAGCGTCAAAACACCCTGAGTTTGCCGAAAAAGTAGCCAACGCGCTTCACAGCGAAACTTTTCGGGTTTACATGTCCACCGATATTATTGGTGCTGAGTTGGGCGGCGCGGTTAAGAATGTATTGGCGCTGGCCACCGGCATTGCTGATGGTATGCAATTAGGTGATAACACCCGAGCGGCATTAATTACCCGCGGCATGGCGGAAATGATGCGACTTGGACAAGTGTTGGGTGTTCGCAGCGAAACCTTGATGGGTTTGTCAGGTTTAGGCGATTTGGTACTGACATCGACTGGTGATTTATCGCGAAATCGGCGTATGGGCTTGGCTTTGGGGCAAGGCAAAACCATTGCTCAAGCTAAACAAAACATTGGCCAAGTGGTGGAAGGTATTGGCACCACCGATGAAGTGATGCGTCTGGCTCGTCGTCATCAGGTGGAGATGCCCATTACTGAACATGTATGGAAAGTGGTGCATGGTGAAATGACCACCGAAGAAGCGCTCTCGGCGCTAATGGGACGTGACCTCAGACCGGAATTTTAACTTTAATTTCCGGTCTTTGATAAATTCCTGAATTCATTCAGTTTATTATTGTACTGTCTTAACCGGTTGGTAGATATGGGTTACCAATTCAGCTTCACTGACTTGTGAAGGGTCATTGATATAAACTTCCCAAGGCGCTCCGGTAGCCACTAATCCATGCTCTTGTAAATAGGCATCAATAACTTCATACGACTTTTCTGCCTGTGAATAAGACCCTAGTTGTTCATACTTAACCACTTGGCCACCAGCTAATTGACCTAATTGTAATTCGCCCGTGACGCCGGACAGGCCGTTGACATTGACACCGATGGCAGCATCAATTCTCCAAGAACCAAATCCACCTTCGACATCAGCCCCCACTTGCTGATAAATGGCCATTGGTGAGGTGGCTGCCTCTAATTGGTTGCGTTCCATAAACATCATAATCTGATTAAAAGCAGAACTTAATTGACCACTAATTTCACTTTGGCTGTTGACTTCTATGGGAATAAATAAGATGTTTTGATTAGCGGTGGTGTCTTCACTGACAGCTGAAAAATCATATTCAGGTTGTGACTCAACCACTTCTTTCAGCTTTTGTAACCCTTGCTCGTATTGCGGTCCTAACATGCCATCCAACATGCTGCCGACATAGCGACCTAAAATGTCACCGTCAAAATCAGTCTCATAAATCCATTCAACTTTTGTGGTATCTTCATCGATTGGAGTCAGTCGATAGGTGGTGTGTGACACCGCATTGTCCTTGGATTTGAAAACCGTTTTGGTTTTAACAAGTTTGTTTTCAACGGTTTCAACGATGGTTTGTACGCCACTGCCGATGGATTGATTCCCGGACCAGGTCATTTGTGAACCAACCCCTGTTTCGGGTCCTTGGAAAGTGAATTCGGCATCAGGATCCATTTTCGGCCAAGGTGACCACTGGTTGAAGTTATGCATGGAATTAACGGTTTTATAGACCACTTTGACAGGTCGATCGATGGTGGTTTCGCGACTGACTGTAACCTCATCTTTTAAGAGAAACAGGCCGTAAGCGTAAAATCCGATAATTAAAAATAATAAAGCAAAAAATAAATATTTAAAAACCCGCATTGGAATATCCTTTGTTTTTTATGGGTGTAATGATAGCATAAGCGCATGCAAAGCCTGATAAATTTTACCCTTGAAAATCCTGTTCTAAGCATGGTTTTAGCTTTTCTGATGGGATTAACAGCATCCTTATTTGTGTGGTACCTAAATCACCGTAAACAGCAGCAAGATAATCGATTTATTGAACAACAATTGATCAATGCTCAGCAAGAAAATAAAGAGCTTATTGACAACCACCTCCAATTAAACCGCCAACAAGCTGAGCTCGGTGAGCGTTTAAAGCAAATGCAAAAATCTGTGATTGAAGGTGAACAGTTTGAACGCCAATATTATGATTTAAAAAATCAAATGGCCGGCTATAAAGCGCGCTTAGAAGAGCAGCAAAACAAAGTCCGTGAGCAAGCTGAATTTATCAAAAATTCAGGCCAGCAATTAGCCAACCAATTTAGTCATATCGGGCAAAAAATTCTCGATGAAAAGGGGCAGAAATTCACCCGTTTAAATCAGGAATCTTTGTCTAATTTGGTTAATCCTCTGAAGCTGCAGTTAACTGAGTTTCAGAATCTGATTAACACCACAGCCAGCCGCCAAACAGAACAGCAAGCCAGTTTAAAGACTGAGATTAAAAACATTCAAAAATTAAATACTCTGTTATCAGAACAAGCAGAAAACTTAACCAAGGCACTGACCGCACAGAGTAAAGTGCAGGGTAGTTGGGGCGAATTGGTGCTAAAACGGATATTAGAAACTGCGGGTTTGGTACTTGGACGCGAGTTTGAAACTGAGCGTAGTTTTAACCAAAACGGTCAGCGGTTTCGGCCGGATGTCTTAATTCATCTTCCCGATGATAAGCAACTGGTGATTGATGCCAAAGTTTCGCTGACAGCTTATGAGCGCATGGTTAATGCCACAGATGATACCACCCACGCCAGTGAGCTGCAGCAACACGTCAGTAGTCTTAAAAATCACATCAAGCAATTAGCCGATAAGAATTATGCCGATATTGAGGACTTGAATACCTTAGGTTTCGTGGTGATGTTTGTGCCGGTAGAAGGCGCATTAATGACAGCGCTGCAACATGATCCGGGCCTGTTAGAACAGGCTTATAATAAGAATGTTATTCCGTTATCGGCATCAGGTCTGTTGGTGACATTGCGAACAGTTATGCGTCTGTGGCAATTTGAAAAGCAAAATAAAAATGCCCAAGAAATAGCTAATCGTGCCGGTTTATTGATAGATAAGTTTACTGGTCTTTTAGATGACTTTAAAGACATTAAAGATCGCTTAGACCAGGCGCAATCTGCTTGGGCAAAAGCTGATAATAAATTGTCAGATGGTCATGGTAACTTAATCAGACAAGCACATCAGCTCAGCGAACTGGGCGCAAGACACAGTAAAGCTTTACCTAAGTTAGAGGATTAATCTTGTTCAATTGGTTGGGGTTTTTGCGTTGAAAAACGTAATTTAATGCGTTCCAGTAGTACATACAACGACGGAATCAATATTAAAGTAATAACCGTGGCAAACATAATGCCAAACGCCAATGATACCGCCATGGGCACGATGACTTTCGCCTGTAAAGACTGTTCAAACATAATCGGCATTAAACCAAAGAAAGTGGTCAATGAAGTCAGCATAATGGCGCGAAAGCGGCGACTGCCTGAATAACGGACTGCTTCGACTAAAGTTTGTCCTTCGCTGCGGCGATTATTGATGTAATCCACCATCACCAGGGAATCGTTTACCACCACCCCGAACAATGCAATGATACCGAATAAGGACATCATGGAAAATGTCAGACCCAACATCCAATGACCTATGATGGCGCCGGTCACGCCAAACGGGATGGCGGACATAATAATTAAGGGCTGACCATAAGATTTCAGCGGTACCGCCATCAACACATAAATGAGTAACAAAGCCATAGCAATGCCCCAGACAAAGTTGACGGCTAATTCCGCCATTTCTTTGCTGATGCCGTCTAAGTCAGATTTAATGGCGGGAAATTCAGCAACGATTGGATCACCGGGATTGGCTGGTTGAATTTTGGCAGCGATGGCTTGCGGGTTGGCAACGGCTTTATCCACTTGAGCGGTAATTCGTGCGGCTCGTTTTCGGTTAACCCGTTCGATGCTATTGGGGGCTTTGCCAATTTGAATATCGGCAACCGTATTTAATGGCACTTGATCGCCTTGTGGAGTGCGAATGCGCAGTTCTTGCAACGACTGCATGGATTCTCTGGCAGCGCGATCGTAGCGTAACATCACCCTGATTTCGTCATTACCACGCTGGATACGCTGTACTTCATCGCCGTAAAAGGCTTGACGAACCTGATGGCCGATGTCGTATTGAGTCAGGCCTAAATTTCTACCCAAGGGTTTAATCTTAAGTTGTACCTCATCTTTGCCGGCTTCCAAGGAATTGCGGACATCATAAACACCCTCAAAGGATTTGAGTTTATCGGCAACCATGTCAGCGGCTTTTTGTAAGTTATCAACATCAGGGCCAACTAACTTAAGGCTGATGTCAGGACCTTGTCCGGGACCGGCTAAGGCCACTGTGCCCACATAGGTGGCACCCACTATTTCTCCAATATTCTCCTGCCAGCGACGCATGACTGTTTTGCTGTCGATATAGGCCTCTTCATCTTTGAGCAGCTCGACAATGACCCGCCCTGAGGTTTGAGAATTTAAAAAAGCCAATCTGTGTTTAAAAACAGCGCCACTTTCCAGGCCATATTCTTCACTGATTTCACGGTCTAATTTAATCAATGCGTCTTGCACTTCAGTCAAAACTTCAATACTGCGGGATTGGGGTGTGCCTTGTGCCATGGCGAATTCTGCCTGAACGATGTCTGAGGCAAAATCCGGTAACATAACAAAGCGTACCAAGCCGTTGTTAATCAAGCTGATACTGAGAATAAAAATGGCGGCAAATATTGTTAAGGTCAAACCGGGTCGATTGACTGCCTTTTCAATGGTGGGTTGATAGCGTTTACTGATAAAGCTTTGTAAACCCCTGTCAATTTTTCGTTGTAACCGCAATAAAGGTCCCGGATTGGGGTTATTTTGTTGCGCATTCATGTGTGCTAAATGTGCCGGAAGGATTAATTTTGATTCCACCAGTGAAAACAGCAGACACAGAATTACCACCCAGCCGACAGCCTCAAAAAAAGAGCCGAATAATGTGCCAACAAACAACATTGGCGCAAATGCCGCCACAGTGGTAAGTACCCCAAATGTTGCCGGCACCGCCACCCTTTGCGCACCGATGACCACATTTTTTAGAGAGTGACCATGATCCTGGATTTCTGCGTAGGCGCTTTCGCCAATAACAATGGCATCATCCACCACAATGCCCAATACCAATATTAAGCCAAACATACTCAACATATTCATGGTTACGCCCAAATAAGGCATTAACAAAAATGCACCCAAAAAGGCCACAGGTAAGCCCAACATCACCCAAAAGGCCACCCGCAAACGCATAAACAAAGTTAAAATAATAATCACCAATATGGCGCCCTGAACCATATTTCGTTGCATCATGTCGAGTCTGCCACGTACATAGAAAGATGTATCCAGCCAAGCATCAATATCGATATTTGCCGGCAGTTGTGGTCGTATGTTATCGACAAATTGATGCACTTGATCAGAAATATCTAATACAGATTCTGTTTCTACAGAGTTCACTTGGATGCTGATGGCGGGCTGACCATCAAAGGTGCCCAGCACACGATCTTCTACGAAAGCATCTTTAATGATGGCAATATCGCCCAGTCGTAAACGTGAGCCGTCCGGGTTGGTGCGGATAACGGTGTCTGCATATTGTTTACCGGTATAAGATTGACCAACAGTTCTTAAAAGTACATCGCCACGTTCGGTTTTAATGGCACCACCGGGTAAGTCTAATGATGCCCGCTGTAAAGCGCCGGCTATTTCATCAAAGGTCAATTGATATTCACGCAGTGTCATTTCTGTCACTTCAATACCAATTTCATAGGGACGGTAGCCGATTAATTCTGCCAACGAAACATCCGGCAAGTCCACCAGTTCGTTGCGAATGTGTTGGCTTATTTCCAGTAATTCACTTTCCGGTACTAAACCATGTAAGGACACAAACATCACCGGTTGCTGTGCCAAAACCTCACTGATAATGGGTTTTTCAGCTTGCTCGGGAAAGGAATTAACACCATCAACACGGTTTTTAATTTCCGCCATGACCTGCTTAACATCATAAGCAGAGTCAACTTCTACATAGGTGCGCGCCATGCCTTCATTGGCCACACAAGTGATTTTATCAATGCCTTCTAAGCCTGAAATGGCATCTTCTAATTTAATGCATAGGCCTTTTTCAACTTCATCCGGCGCGGCACCGGGATACACCATATTGATGGACACTTGGTTGATGGTGGTGGTTGGAAACATTTCCTTTTTTAAATTGAAGGCAATGGCAAAACCAACAACCAATATACAAACCATCATTAAATTGGCCGCCACCGGATTGGAAGCAAACCAATATATGATGCCGCGATCCCATTGTTTGCTCATGAGGGATTAGCCGTTGTTTGATTGTCTTGATCATCCGCCGTGTTATTGGTCATTGAAGCATGGCGAAGCGTCATACCTTGCTCAGGAAATTGAATCGGCGTGATAACGATGTCATCTTTTTCATTGATGCCTTCGATGATGTAATCAAACTCATCGGTCTGATAGATAACTGAAACCGGCTGAATATGTAAGTGCCCGTCACGATAAAGTGGCAAGCGCTGTTGCGGTAATAACCATTCAGCGGGTACCGGATAAACCTGAGGATAACTTGGGCCAATGATGTCGGCACTGACAAAGGTGTTAAACCGTAAACCCAGAGCAAAGGGATTCTTTACCTCGGCAATGCCGTAGGTGACCATGGTTTGCGCATCTTTTTGAGGTTCCAATCGCACCAGCTGGGCCTCTCCAACTTCAGCGCCATCTACTGCATGTAATGTCACTGGCAGAGGTAAATGATGGTTATCGGATAGTTGTAATTGATTTAAGTGTCGGGTGGTTAAAGGCAGTCTAATTTCAGCGGTTTCAATACCGGCTAATCGTGCGAGTTGACCGGATACCGTCACGAATTGGCCAATGTCAACTTGCTTGGTGAGAACAGTGCCGTCAAAAGGGGCTTTGATGGTGGTTTTACTGAGGTCTCTCAGGGCTTTTTGTAAGTCTGCTTTGGCGGCATCCACGGCAGCTTGTGCGCCCTTAAGTTGTGGAATATTCAATAATAAATCGCTGGGCTTGGTTTTTTTACCAAATGATTCCCAATCTTTTTGCGCTTGCTCAGCCTTGGCTTTTTCTAAATCTAAATTGGCGCGAGCACTGGCTAAGTTGGCTTCACTTCTGGAGACTGCCACTTGGTAATCTGCTGGTTCAATTTGTAACAGAACATCACCTTGTTTAAATTGCCCGCCAACCACAAAGCTGTCACTCACCTCGGTGACCAGGCCACTCACCTCAGCCACTAAACTGATGTCATGTTTTGGTTTTAACAGACCTTGAGATTGTATTTTTAATGTCAATGGCTCAGGTTTGACTTGTGCTGTTTCAACCAGAAAGCCAATGTCTTGACGGGGCTGGGTTTGTGGTTCGACACGAAATAAGCGCATAATTAATATGAAGCCGATGACGACCAGTGCAATAACAAGAAAAGGGCCGGCTTTTTGCAAAAAGGTTGCTGTTTTGTCACGCATTATAGAATCCTAACATGGTCTGTAACCGGTTAAATTTGAGGTGATTGTGATATCTTATGCAGGCCTTGTGCCGTTTTAAATAGGGCATTGGTCACAATGATTCACGTATTTCGTTGATGGCTGATTTTAATTGTTGGCCGGCATCACCTGCTTGTTGAGAAAAATCAGCACCGTCACCGGCATAAATAATACTTCTGGAAGCCGATATAATTAATCCCAAACCGTCATTGCGTAATCCGGCTTTTAAGGTGGCGGCCAAATCTCCGCCTTGGGCGCCGATACCGGGAATCAATAAAGGCATATTGCCCACCTGTTCACGAACGGCTTGTAATTGTTCGGGGTAAGTGGCTCCGACCACCAACAGTACATTGTTATTTTTGTTCCATTGCCCTGCTGCCAGTTGTGCCACATGTAAATAAAGTGGCTGGCCGGACTCTAATAACAAGTCTTGTAACTGTCCTGATTCACGGTTGGAGGTTTTGCATAAAACCACCACGCCTTTGTCAGTGTATTGACAATAAGGTTCGATGGTGTCACCACCCAAATAGGGGTTAACCGTTAAGGCATCTGCCTGATACCTGACAAACGCTTCCTCTGCATAGCGCTCTGCAGTGCTACCGATGTCGCCACGTTTACTGTCTAAAATCACCGGAATGTCAGGGTAATTTAAATGAATGTATTCGATTATGTCATGTAGTTGTTGCTCTGCGGCCAGCGCTGAAAAATGTGCAATTTGTGGCTTGAAAGCACAGGCATGTTTGGCAGTGGCATCGACAATGGCTTGTAACCAGTCACTGAGGTTAATGTTGAGCGAGCTTATTTTAAGCGCTTGTGGATCTAAACCAACACATAATAAGCTGTTGGCTTTTTGTTGTCTTTGTTCTAATTGTCTAATAAACATGATGTAATTATCTGATATAAGGTCACTGTTTTAGTGCGAAGCATTGATTGTAAGGGAACTTTCCGGCGATAAAAACCTCTTTTAACGTACACTCTATTAAATAACTACAATGACAACTAAAAAACCATACATTATCAGTCTGCTTGTCGTTTTTTTGTCAATTTATGGACTCGCTCAGGCTACTTTACCCACCGCCGTTGGCAATCAGCCCGTACCTTCGCTGGCACCTATTTTAGAGCAGGTAACGCCAGCAGTGGTTAATATTAACACCCGTTCGGTGCAATACGTGCGCAACTCTCGAAATGAATTTTACCGCTGGTTTTATGGTTTACCCAGTGCCCCGCAAGAGCGGGTGTCACAGTCTCTGGGTTCAGGCGTTATCGTCGATGCTAAACAGGGCTATATTTTGACCAATCATCATGTGGTAAAAGGTGCCGATGATATTTCCGTGGTGCTGCATGATGGTCGCACCTATAGCGCCGAATTAATTGGTTCTGATGATGGCACCGATGTGGCGGTGATTAAAATAGAGGCTGACAATCTAACCGCTTTATCGTTGGCTGATTCCAGACAATTAAAAGTCGGAGATTTTGTGGTGGCGGTGGGCAATCCGTTTGGTTTGGGACAAACGGTGACCTCGGGTATTGTTAGCGCCTTAGGTCGAACCAGTTTACAAGGGCTCGGCTATCAGAACTTTATTCAAACCGATGCCTCGATTAATCCCGGCAATTCAGGTGGTGCCTTGATTAATTTAAATGGTGCGTTGGTGGGTATTAACACCGCCATCTTTTCCCCGTCAGGCGGCAATGTCGGTATTGGCTTTGCGATTCCTTCCACCTTAGCTCAGCGAATGATGGATCAACTCATTGAATATGGTGAAGTGCGACGTGGTTCTTTGGGTTTGAGTGTACAGAACATCACAGAACAACTGGCCAGGGCTTTTGACGTCACCCAAAAACACGGCGTTATAATCACCAATGTGGACCCTGATTCTCCGGCGATGCGTGCCGGCCTCAAATCCGGCGACATCATCATTAAACTTAATGGTGATAAAATTAACAATCAACAGCAGTTTAAGAACTTTGAAGGTTTGTTGCCGCTCAACAGTGCCGTGCTAATTGATTATTTACGTGACAATAAAACCTTAAAAACCGCCACCGAAATCACAGACAATGATCGCAATGAGCTAAGCGGTCATGAGCTGCACCCCTTACTAAAAGGCACCACATTGCGTAATTTACCGATGAAATACCGCCAGCAATACCAAGGGGTATTGGTGGATACCGTGACCCGTGACACATCGGCATGGGAATTGGGCTTACGTGCCGGTGATTTAATTACCGCAGTGGATAAACAAGACATTGCCACCTTAAAGCAGATGACGGTTAGAATGAACAACAATCCATCGCCATTGTTAAATATCTACCGCAACGGCCGCAACTACTTATTGGTACTGGAGTAAAGAGTTAATATGAAACAAGAACACAAAGACAAATTAAAAAATAAATTAGATAAAGACAGTTATAACGTCATTGTCAATAAGGGTACGGAACGACCCCACACCGGTAAGTACAACCTGCATTTTGAGGACGGAACCTATTTATGTAAATCCTGTGGTGCCGCTTTATTTACCAGTGACAGTAAATTCGATGCCCATTGCGGTTGGCCCAGTTTCGATCGCGCTCTTGCCAATGACACCGTGAAAGAAGTATTTGATGATTCACACGGCATGCGTCGCACCGAAGTGGTGTGTGCGCAATGCGAAGGTCATTTAGGCCATGTCTTCAATGACGGCCCCACCGACACCGGCTTACGTTATTGCATTAACTCCGTGTCTTTGGATTTTAAGAATAAACGGTTGTAATAGCAGTCAAGCACCAATAATCTATTTTATTAGAGCCCCTTTTTGTCATGTCATGACTAAAAGCTCTGATATATGGCCTTAAATTTTCTATTTATTTTGTTAAAGTTTGACATTTGTCATACAAAGAACCATTCAAACATTAATCTATTGCTAATTTAGCCGCTTTAAACGAATATTTTTTGGCGAAACTTAGTCAGTAACTTTCTGATTAGCTTTTACAGTTAAATATTGAAAGTAATATTCATAATGAGTTATTAATGAGGGATAGGTTTGAATACAATTATAAATGTAAGATTGTTGGGGTTTAATGGCTATCGAGATCACCAAAATTTTAAATATATTTTAGAAAGACGCAGCGATAAAGCGTTTCGGTTCCAGCTTTCTGAAAGTGACGTGCACTTAACCATTGTTGATCCTGACAGCACTGAAGGCAGTCATTTTTTAATCACCAACAAACCAAGTCCAAGCGTCTATGTCGCAACAGCCGAATTTCCTGAAAGTGCCAAATACATTATTTCTAAACCCATAAAAGTGGAAGAGATACATCATATCTTGGATGAGTTTTTATCAACGTTTAATGCGCATACGCCAAGTAATAACTCAAATCAAGTCCTCAAAAACAAAAGCCCATCTACTAAATCATCATCCAATTTTTACCAACCGAATAATTACTTACAAGGCCGTATTTTGGATTCGTTGTCCAAAGTAAAATCAGGCGATGAATGTATCCGTCTGATTATGCCTTTTAGCCAATCAGAAATGCTGATTATCATTTTGACCAAAGATCGAAAGGTTTTTGTCTCACGGGAAGTGAATGAGTTGGATAAGTTTTATGGTTTTATGTTTGGTGAAACTGAGGTCAAGATTGATTATTTTAAAAAATCTGATCCGGAAATTAAAGACAACTTACAAGGGCCAAGCTTAAGTTTAGAGAAATTGCTTTGGGATGCTTCTGCGTGCGCCTCATTGGGCAGATTACCTTGTGACACCAGTGAAACGGAACAGCTTAGGTTAAAAAGGTGGCCTAACTTAACCCGTAAAAAATTTAAACCCGGCTTTTTGCAAGTTGCGGCCTTATGGTCGCAAAACAGTTTATCCATTGAACAAATGAAGCAAAATTTACCCAAACTGGAACAGCAAATTAATGCCTTTTACTCAGCGGCATCATCCTTGGATTTGTTTGAAGAGGTGCATGATTTTAATGATTCTGGCTCAAGACGGACAGTTGATAAAGGATTATTTAAGAAAATATTGAGCTGGGTTAGGTCTTAAACCATTTAGTATGACAATAGTCATGTTTTTAAAAAATTGACCTTATAAAATGTGCGTTGACTTCTATTATTGATAACTGTTATTGTAATAAGGAAATCTTTCAAGACTGAGTTAAATTTAGACTTGAAAATAAGGGTCATAAGATTCACGGATTGGCAAAATTTGTGGTTTATATAATAAAAGCAATAAATAATATAAGGTGCGGTTTTGAAGCGAGCTATAAATATAGCCTTGGTTGGTTTTAATGGTTTTAGGTATCTTAATAACTTAAAATACCTCATTGAAAAACATGGCAATCATAAATTCAACTTTAAAGTGGTTGAAACCGGTGCGCAAGTCAGATTTGTCAATGCCGATAGCCCCGAAGGGCGTGACCACTTAACACGCCATCAGCCAAGTTTTACCACCCTTGTTGCCTCTGAAAAACCACTTAGCGATTCCCAATACGTTATCAATAAACCCATTAAATCCGCAGCCATCCATCAGTTATTAGATGTGGCCGGTTCGGCCTTCATTGATTCTCAACATGCACATACTCGGGATGACGCCAACACAGACAAAAAAGCAAAGCAAAACGTGACTAAGATGCCGGAATCTTTTGTAGAAAAGTCTGACAAGTCGGAAGATGTGTTACCCGGCGGAAAAGGGCAAGCGAAAGAAGAGTTAAGGTTTTATCAACCGCATGATTATTTACAAGGCCGTATTCTTCAAGCACTTTCCAAAAATAAGGGAAGCGATGATTGTATACGTTTTATCAAGCCCTATAGTCAATCAGAATTATTAATGACCATTTCCATCGCTGATGGTCTTGTTTATATGCCGGAAGGTGTGAATAAGATTGATAAGTTTTATGGCATTTTGATGGCCGGCACTGAGGTTAAAACGCAAATTGTTCAAATGGATAAAAATCATAAAAGTGAATTGTTTAGTTCCGGTTGTATGAGCTTAGATAAACTGATTTGGGATTCGGCGGTGGGCGCTTCTTTAGGGCGATTGCCAAAAAGTACTGACAGCAGTACCACCATAAAAATGAAATATTGGCCGAATTTATCTCGGTTGAAATTACGCGGTGGATTTACACAAATTGCGGCATTGTGGACACAAAATAGTTATTCCATTGGCCAGGTCAGAGACTTTTTGCCTCAATATTCACAGCAAATTAATGCCTTTTATGCGGCCGCATCTGCTTTGGATTTATTTGAAGGTGGTGAGCATTTGATGGTCACAGAAACTGCAAAAAAGGTGGATAAAGGCTTGTTTAACAGGTTATTTAAATGGATAAAATCTTAAATATGATAAATACATTAAACTTAAAAACATACATTATAAGTGGCCAGTTAATATGAAAAACAGTTATCAGAAAATAGTTATCGCAGGACCTGTGGGTTCCGGTAAAACCACGGCGGTGAATACCATGAGCGATATTCCGGTGGTTGGTACTGAAGTTAAGGCCAGTGATGAGACGAAGCTTTTAAAAGAAAACACCACCGTGGCCATGGATTACGGCACAGTGGCTTTGGGCGGTAAACAAAAGCTGCACATTTACGGCACCCCGGGTCAAAAAAGATTCGACTTTATGTGGGATATGTTGGGCGAAAACTGTATTGGCGTTGTTTTATTGGTGGATGCTTCGGCAAAAGATTTTAAAGAACAGTTGGCTTTCTTTTTAGGGAAATTTTCTGATTTGATTGCAAAATCTTCACTGGCCGTAGGCGTTACCAAAACAGACGAACCCGGAGCCGCTCAGTTTAGAGAGGTCAGAGAGGCCATAAGTGAAGAATTTAAGCGTTATCCGGTATTTGAAGTGGATGCCAGACACAAACCAGATTTGATGTTGCTGGTAGAGGCTTTGTTGTTTGTTATCGATCCGAAGATTCAAGTTGACGTGTCAGGTTAATGGAAAATTCAACAAACAAAGAGCATTACATTAATCCCACAGCTAAAGGTGTTTATCGTGCCATTATTAGCGCTGATGGAACTGCTTATGACGGCTTAATAAAACGCTTACTTAGATTCGAGCAGTCACCAAAAATTTCTAAAACCGGCTTGTGTGAGTTATTTGGTACGGCTAACTTTAAAGTGGCTTATCAAGCGCTCAAAGCGGCACATAAAGACGGTTTTGTTAGTTTGCTGTCAGAGCCGCGCGGAATTCCCAATTTACCCAGTGATGAGTTGCTTCATGACTATGTGGAACAACTGTTTCGAGGTTATGGTGCATTGTTGGTTAATGAGGAGGGGTTTGAGTTGGTTAATACCGGGTTCGACGACCAAGAAGCCGCTGCATTTGCGGCGATGGCCGGGGCTCTTTTTGGGTTTCAAGAAAGTAGAGTTAAACCATTAATCGAAAAGAAAATAATTAAATCAAGAATATGGAAGCTTTGTGGCTATAACGGCAAAGCCGAAGTGTCTTTTTATCCGTTAGTATCCGATCGACAAAATTACATGTTGGTCACCAAAGGCGGTGTGCTATTGAATCAAATTAATTTAACTGATTTGGCGCGCCTGTTATATATTAAATATTAAAACGTTAATACAGAAGAGGAACAATATGATTGTAGATAATTTCAATACCATTTTAGATGACTTAAATGGGTCATCAGCAGATATCGAGGCTTCGGCCATTATTTCCACAGACGGTCTGATTATGGCTTCACGCTTACATCATTCGATGGATGAAGATCGCATGGGCGCCATGAGTGCCGCGATGTTATCTCTGGGTGACCGCACCGCCAAAGAGTTGGAGCGTGGTGAGTTAAATCAAGTCTTGGTGAAAGGCGAAAAAGGCTATGTGTTAATGGCCTATGCCGGTAAAGACGCGGTGGTCACCGTATTGGCTAAACCCAATGCCAAATTGGGCTTAATTTTCTTGGACGTGAAGCGAGCGGCACAAGAAATTGAAAAGTTAGTTTAAGGGGGCTGTTATGATGAATGTCATGAAAAAAGAAGATGTGGTGGGCGACTATAAAGAGTACACCCTGTCACTTTATGACGGGTCTGAAAAAACAGTCTATGTGACCGACATTGAAAAACCTTTTCCGGAAGGTAAACTGATTGTTTCGAGAACCGATACCCAAGGCATTATTACCCATTGTAATGAGGCTTTTGTGTTTATGTCTGGCTGGAAAGAAGAAGAATTGATTGGTCAGCCGCAAAATATATTAAGACACCCTGACATTCCTAAAGCAGTGTTTAAAGATATATGGGATACCTTGGGTGCCAATAAAAAATGGAGTGGCTACCTTAAAAACTTGCGTAAAGATGGCAGTTACTATTGGGTCAATGCCACAGTTATTCCAAATGTGAGAAATGGTGAGGTTGTTGGTTATGCGTCAGTCAGACGTAAGCCTGCCGCCAATCAAATTAAAAAAATTGAAGTTGAATACGCAAAAATGCGTGAACAAGAAGGAGGTGCCTCATGAAATATAATTTTACCGTTAGTCCGGATTTTCCACCGGAACGCATTGCCAGCTGGTATATCTTTAATACTTGGCTACAAAAAAAATTAGACATTGCTGTGCATTTAGAGCTTCACAATAATTTCAAAGAGTTACAGGCATCCATTGATAACGATGCGGTGGATATTATTTACACCAATCCCTTCGAAGCAGCCGGTTTAGTTCGGGATAAAGGCTTTATGCCGGTGGCCACGCCACAGGGTATATCTGATGAGGCTGTTATCGTGGTGGCGGCAGACAGCGATGTGGATAAGGTCGAAGACCTGAAACCGGGCGTCAAAGTGGCCTTAACCGATGATCAAGACGTCAATATGATCAGCATGATGATGTTAGAGCCGGCGGAATTAAATAAAGACAATATCGAGCTCAGTAATCAAGATAATTATGTGTTGGTGGCGAAACAATTAATGAACAAAAAAGCCGATGTCGGCTTCTTCTATAAAGCCGCTTACGATGAATTGTCAGGCATGATTAAAAGCCAATTAAAACCCTTAGTGACCAGTGAAATTTCGGTTATTAAGCACATGTTTTTAGTCAGCCCACGTTTTAAAGAACATCATGCCGCGCTTCAGGAAGCTTTGGTCACAATGAGTGATGATGATAAGGGCAAGCAAATTGTCACGGATTTAGGTTTTGAGGCCTGGGACAAACAAACCCAAGAAGAAACCGAGTTTATGATTGATTTAATGGATACCCTTAAATAATGACATAAGCCAATCAATAAGACGTTCCGCTCACTATAGTGACGTCTTTTTGTTTAAACAACCGGAAAATACAGGTACTTATTATGGCTGATATGAAAAAACAAGACATCGTGGGTGATTTCAAAGAGTACACCCTGTCACTTTATGACGGATCTGAAAAAACAGTCTATGTAACCGAGGTGGAAACCCCTTTTCCTGAAGGCAAATTGATTGTATCAAGAACCGATACATCAGGCGTAATTACCCATTGTAATGATGCGTTTGTTTTTATGTCGGGCTATCAAGAAGATGAGCTGATTGGTCAGCCACACAGTATTCTCAGGCATCCTGATATCCCTAAAGCTGCTTTTAAAGATGCCTGGGACACCATTAACAATAAACAAAAATGGAATGGCTATATCAAAAACTTACGCAAGGATGGCGGTTTTTATTGGACATTCGCCACCATTATTCCCAATATCAGAAATGGTGAAATCGTCGGCTATGCGTCAGTAAGACGCAAACCGGCCATGAATAAAGTCGAACAAGCGAAAGCACTGTATCAAAAGATGTTGGCAGAAGAGCCTTAAGTCTTTATGTTTTTAAAAGTTCAGACCACTGTTGATAAATGGTGGCGTTGGCAAAGATTTCACGGTACTTGACAGCCGGCAGTTTTTCTTGCCACTGCTGTAAGGTTTTGATGACAAGTTCAGTGTTATGGCAATCAATCAGGGGGTTTTCGGGGTGTAAGATTTCTCTGGCAGCGCCGATATCATGAGCCAATACCGGTGTTTCTAAGGCATTGGCTTCTGCGTAAATAAGTCCGAAGGTTTCGGCGAAAGTGGTTTGTGGATAAAACACACATAAACTTTCAGCCACGTGTTGCCATAACTCCGCTTGTGGTAACGCGCCGAGAATGTGAACGCCGGGTTGTTGAATATCGATTTGATCGCGGTAGCCGGGATTGGCAATGTAAAGTTGCATGTCGGGCATTGCGGCTTTTACTTTTTGAAAGTGGCTCAGTACCTCAGTCAGTCCTTTGTTGGGCGCGGATAAAAAGATGAGTTTATTGGGATCGCGTTCAGTCGCTGTCTTTACATGGGGTTTTGGTACCGGATTGTAACCGTATTTTACCGGTAAAGTCGCTACGCCGATGGCTGACAGGAAGCGACCCAATGTATGTTCATGGAGTTGTTGTTCAAGGTGTTGGGCGTGGGTTTTTGAGTTACCGATTATTACGGATTGATGGGTGTGTTTAAAGAGTCGTTTAAATACAAATTCCCATTTTTTGTAGGTATGTAACCATAACAAGGTGCGGGCTTTTGGGAAGCAATGTTGCCATTGCTTTAGTTGTTGGTCTTTTCTGAGTACAACAATAACATCAACATGCTGGCTCTCATCAATCTGATTTGGGCCGATAAAATGAATGTTGCGTTGTTTGCTAGCCTGCTGTCTGGCTTGTTGATAAACCATAATGTGATGCTGTTGCGCGGCTAAAATAGCCGCCAGTCGCAATAAGCTGGATTCCGTGCCCCCAATCGCCTGCTGGCTTAAATTATCAAAATCATAACTTTTAGGATGACTGCTGTCGCAAAATAAGACATTCATCTAATTTTTTGGGCAAATTATTTCGTTGACGTCGATGTCGTCATTGTCAGCGATTAATGTTTGCGGATCAAAATCGCTGTCCTCACTTAAACTAAAATCAAGCCAAAATTCGGGCCATTGTTCTAAACGGGTTTCTTTTTCAACGGCAAAGCCTTTTTGTTTCATTTGATTAACACGATTATCAGCATTAAATGGCTCGCGATACAGGCCCAGAGAAATCGAGTTTTCATTGTTACCGGAAGTCACCACATAATAATCTTTAACAAAGGCTGCGGCCAATTCCCGGCCTTTTTTCAACGCTTCCTGACGACTTGGTAAGGCCGGAATGTAGACCCAGTAACCGGCTTCTTGGGTGGTGGTTATGCGCCGAATGGCTGATTTTAAAACATGTGGTTTTATATTTTCCGCCACACGTAAGGCAGTGGCTTCTTCGCTGTAAGGGCCGGCGGCAAAACAACGCATGTTAATTAAATCAGATGAAGTATTGGGGTCTTCGGATTTAAGGCTGTTATTTGTGGCCGCATTGAATGATTTGTTATTTGCTGACAATTCAGATAACAACACCAAGGGTTCAGCCTTGGGGTCAACAGCGGTAAACTCTTTTTTAGGTGCGTCGCTAAAGCGTTCGACCCAAATATAGAAGCCGATATTAAGCAACAATAAAGCAATAAATAAATAGCGCATAAAACCTAAAAAATATTGAGATTATAAATAAGTTAAAACAAGCCCCAGATTATAAAGGGCGAACCTTGACTTCGCCACTGCCAAAGCATTCGATTTGATCCTTTGTGATAATCTGAATTTCACCGGTTTCGCTTAAGCCGGCATAATCACCGTAAACACTGGTGTGACCTTGATGCAATTCCAATGAACAACCGCTTAAGCTATCCTGAGTTGACCATTCAGCCAGAAAAGGCGCCAGTCCATGCTGACAGAAGCGTTGATTGTAGTGTTTTAAGCGGTTCAACAAAACATCAATAAACACACCGCGGTCAGGCTTGTCGATTAAAGGCACGTTGCGGACCGGCTGATCAATGCTGGCCAGGGCGGTTTCAGATAAACACCAATTTAAGCCGATGCCGACAATGACTTCTGTTTCATGACTGTTTTTAGTGGCGCTGAGGTTAATTAAAATGCCGCCGAATTTTTGTCGCTCGACACATAAATCATTGGGCCATTTCAGTAAACGTTGTTCACGGCAACCAAAATGCCGCAAACAATCGGTAATCGCCAGAGCAGTGGTTAATTGATAGCCACTGAGTTTGGCGGCTTGAAGCGGCAAACAAAATCGATAAGACAAACTAATGGCTTGCCCCGGCGGACTGAGCCAGGAATGGCCACGTCGGCCTACGCCTGATTCTTGGCTGTCGGCAATCAAAACCTGATTGGCTGTAACTTGCTTTTGTGTTGAGTTAACACGGCTCAGCAAACTAATGTTGAGTTCGGGGTGGTTTTTTTGCAGACGTTCCGCATGACAGAATAAATCGTCAGCGACCGCAGGTGTTGTCGTATCCATATTCGCTTACGGCAAAGTAAGCAAAAAGTTTTTGATGTCGTTGAGTTCATTCATGTCGACACCATGTTGAATCGGATAGTGGTGCCAGTTCACTGTAAAACCCTGGTCTACCAATAATTGATGGCTTTTGTGACCTAATTGATAGGGAACCACCGGATCATGTTCGCCGTGAGCCATAAAAAATGGCGTGGTTTTGTTGGTCTCAATACCGGATTTATTGAGCACCTCGGGAATGGGCAAATAACAACTTAGCGCAATCACGGCAGCTAATTTATGCGGGCCGGTGAGTGCGATATGTAAGGCCATGGCGCCACCTTGTGAGAAGCCGGCGAGCACAATTTGCTCAGCCTTAAAACCGTGTTTAATTTGCTCAGCTATTAATTTATTGATTTGTTTCGCTGAGGTGGTTATGCCTGCTTCATCCACTTGTCGATTAATGTCCATGGCGGTGATGTCGTACCACGCTCGCATGGCCATGCCGCCGTTAATGGTCACCGGTTGCACCGGTGCATGGGGAAATATGAATTTAAATGTATGTTTGGGGTTATTAAACTGCGGTACCACCGGCTCAAAGTCATGGCCATCAGCACCCAGGCCATGTAACCATATAATGACGTAATCAGGATTGTCGCCGGTGTTGGCAGTGATAAATTCGAGCATGTTAATTGTTGTCATCTTTGGGGATGCGTTCTATTATAGCTTGTGACCATTTAGATGATAGATAAGCATGATAATTTTCACGAAAAAACACCGATTGAAGTCTAAAACTGTCAGTTACTTTAAGCTG
This sequence comes from Marinicella gelatinilytica, assembly GCF_026410405.1. GTDB lineage: Bacteria > Pseudomonadota > Gammaproteobacteria > Xanthomonadales > Marinicellaceae > Marinicella > Marinicella gelatinilytica. Next base: position 24,164 of record NZ_JAPMLN010000020.1, read on the forward strand.
TTGGGCTTATTGTTATTGACAACTGCGTTAAGTGGCTGTGGCAATAAAGGCGATTTGTACCACCCGCAAGATGAGACAACCAGTCAAACCAATATAAACAGCTTGCATCCGGTCTACCATGAAGCCACGTTATCACTTTGAAAAAATGCACGGTCTAGGCAATGACTTTATGCTGCTGGATGCAGAGTGTCAGGACCAAACACTTACCTTACCACCCACAAAGGAAGCCATTTGTCGCTGGTCTGATCGCCGCCTGGGTATCGGGTTTGACCAGCTAATTTATTTATATAAGGATAATGGTCAGCAATGTTACCAGTTTTTTAATGCCGATGGCGGTGCCGCGCAACAATGCGGTAATGGTCAGCGAGCCATTGCTTTGTATCTAAAAAATAAACAACACACCATGCCATTAACCGTTGATGGTGCCGGTGGGAAGGTGCAGTTAAACCATAAGAGTGACGATCACATTGCCATTACATTGGCGCAGAGTTATCGCCATGAAAAACGTCAGCTTAGTTTAGTGGGAACACCGGTGACAGCTTATCTTGTGGATGTTGGTAATCCGCATTGCGTGGTTATGAGTGCTGATATTGAGACAGAACCCCTGAATGAAAAAGCGGCTTTAATCAATGCTTATTTCAGTGATGGCGTGAATTTCGAAGTGATGCAGATAATGGCGGACAATCATGTCTGCATTCGTGTTCATGAACGGGGTGTCGGTGAGACTTTGGCCTGCGGCAGCGGTGCAGCTGCGGTCGCGGTTGTGATGCGACATTATTTTCAGGGAGATCAGAATATCAAGGTGTCGATGCCCGGTGGTGATTTACAGGTTTCACTGGCTGATGATTGTGATAGAATCACCCTCACTGGACCGGCTCGGTCGGTTTATCAAGGACAAATTTATGACTAATTCAATTTCTAAAAAAGACATTGTGGCCTACTTGCAAGCTAATCCGACTTTTTTTGCGGAGCATCCGGCTTTATTGCAGGAATTAACCGTGCCTGATGAACAGGGCCAATTACAGCAAATGGCCACTTTTCAGGCGAGAACACTGCAGCATCAAAATCGGCAACTAAAAAATCAAATGAAACAGCTCATTCATCATGCCAAACTGAATGAAGTTCTGATGAATCGTGTTTATGAGTTATTGGTGGAGTTGGCTGTCAGTGATAAGCACGATTTTTTACATCGTTTCGTCAATTTTGTGCAGGATCATTTTGCCAGCGATTATTTTAAACTGAGTTGTCGAAATGAATTTTTACATGAATTGCCGAGTACGATTTGTGAACCGTTAACCGCTGCTCAGAAAAGCCAATTCACCGTGTTTCAACATCAAATAGAGCCTTTGTCAGGACGCTTGCCGCAGTCACAGATTGAAGCCATGTTTGGTGGTCATAAAGATATTCGTTCTGCCATTATTATACCCTTGGGCCCACAGGCAACGTATGGTTTAATGGGTTTTGCCAGCTGTGATGAGGAAAAGTTTATGCCCCATTCGGCCAGTGATATTCTGCAAAAATTGGGACACATTGTTAGTCATTTTTTTGCCGCTGAATGCAATCATGAAACAAGCCAAGCCATGTCTTGAATCTTACTTAGTCTATTTAGCAGATTTTCGACAATTGTCACCACATTCTGTGGCTGCGTCACGCCGCGATATAAAAAAATTCATAGCAAGCTTGACGCCCGATTTATCTGCGAATTTAGCAGACGTTAATAGTGATCATGTTCGCAGCTTTCTTCGACAGCAATCGAGCCAAGGTTTGGCCGCTAAAACTGTGGCCAGGTATCGGTCGAGTTTGGTCAATTTCTTTGATTTTTTGCAACAGGCGCCCAATTGCCCGGTCAATAATAACCCCGTGAGTTTGGTGAATGCACCAAAAATAGGGCGCAAGTTACCCGAAGTTTTGGATGTGGATAATGTCTTTAAATTATTATCCATTCCTGAAAATACAGCACTGGAGCGTCGGGACAAGGCTTTACTTGAATTGTTTTATTCCTCAGGCCTGCGTTTATCGGAACTCAGTCGATTACAATGGTGCGACATTAATATCCCTGAAGGTTTGGTGCGGTTGTTGGGTAAAGGCCAAAAAACCCGAGTGGTGCCGGTGGGTGCAGCGGCGCTTAAGGCGTTGTTAAACTGGAAAAATGAGTGTCAGGTAATGAACCAAGACAGCATCGATTGGGTGTTTGTGTCTAATCGAGGCAGCCGACTCAAACCGCGCAGTATTCAGGCACGGGTCAAATACTGGGCGCAACAACAGGGATTGTGGCAGCGGGTTTATCCGCATTTGTTGCGCCATTCGTTTGCCAGTCATGTGCTTGAATCTTCCGGAGATCTGCGCGCAGTTCAAGACATGTTGGGTCATGTGGATTTGTCAACCACTCAAATTTATACCCATCTTAATTTTCAGCATCTGGCAGAGGTCTATGATCGTGCTCACCCACGTGCGCGAAAAGCTTTAAAGGCGATAAAAAGCAACTCAGAGGATGCTGCTGACAAACGGTTTCTTTAATTTACACTAAAAACGTTGCTTTGCGCAGGTGTAGCCATTATAATGCACCCGCTTTTAGCAACGGCAATTGTGGCCATCAGATTGAGGTGGTTGTTTGTCTTGAATATGTGAGCCTTTAATGACCACAGAAATTTCCTGGCAAGAAGTCAAAAAGACGGTTTTTAAAATACCACTGTATCAAATGATGATTGGTGTTTTGACAGCCGTATTTTTTTGGCTATTTCAAAGCCAAGCAGCGGCGGTTTCGGCGTTGGCTGGCGCTGCCATCAGTGCCATAGGTTCTTTGACCTTTGCCTTTATTGTGGCTTGGCCGTTTGCGAAGGATCAGGCCATGGTGGGTAAAATGGCCAAAGGTGAAATCCTAAAATTTATTGTGATTGGTGCCTTGTTTTATTTGGCCGTCACACAGTTTTCGTTCCAATTAATGGCATTATTAATTGGATTTATTATCACCCTGTTAGCATTTTGGGTGGCTTTGTTAACCTCTTTTAAGTGAGATAAACGATGGCAAGTGGTGAGAATAGCGGCAGCGCTGGTGATTACATCAGCCACCATTTAGTAAACAATACCCAGGAATTGGTTGAAGGCAGCAGTTTCTGGACCATCAATGCCGACAGTGTGTTTTACACCATTTTACTGGCAGTTATATACTTATTATTTTTCCGAAGCGTGGCAAAGAAAGCCACCGCCGGCGTACCGTCCAAAACCCAAAACTTTGTGGAAATGATTCTGGGGTTTATTAATACCCAGGTCAATGATGTCTTTACCGGTTCCAGTAAGTTGGTCGCTCCTATGGCCTTAAGTATATTTATCTGGGTTTGGTTAATGAACTTTATGGACTTGTTGCCAATTGATTTAGTGCCTTGGTTGGGTACTTTGGTGGGGATTGAGTACATGAAAATTGTACCTTCCACGGACTTGAACATTGTCTTTGGTATGAGTTTTGGTGTTATGTTGCTGGTGTTTTATTACAGCTTCACCGTTAAAAAACCAACGGTATTGGGTTATCTGAAGGAATTTGTGACCCATCCATTTGCAGCCAACGGTTGGCTTGGTAAAATTTTACTGGCCGGGCCTAATCTATTTTTGAACTTAGTTGAAACCTTGGCAAAACCGGTTTCTTTGAGTTTGCGACTATTCGGTAATATGTACGCCGGCGAGTTAATTTTCATTTTGATTGCGGTGTTGACCGTTAATTATACATTCTCTGACTTCTTTACTGCCGGTGGCATAATGGTGTCAGTGATGCAATTTATTCTTGCCTTTGTGTGGGCGGTGTTCCACATTTTGATTATTACGTTGCAAGCCTATATTTTTATGATGTTGAGTGTGGTCTATATGAACATGGCCCATGAGACACATGAAGATCATTAACTTTAATATTTTTATTTAAAAAGGTAAATCGGAGAAAACGATGGAAAATTTAGCATTAATTGCACAGGTTCAAGGCATGACAGCCATTGCTGTTTCAATCATTCTGGGCTTAAGTGCCATTGGTACCGGTATTGGTTTGGGTATCTTAGGCGGCCGTTTGTTAGAATCAACAGCGCGTCAACCTGAATTAGCCCCTATGTTACAAGGTAAATACTTTCTGTTAATGGGTCTGCTTGATGCGGTTGCCATGATTGGTGTTGGTATCGCTTTGTTCTTTACGTTCAACAACCCATTATTGGCACCTATTACAGGTTAATATTAGCAACCCGCGACAGATAACCTCGGAGTACAAAAGATGAGCATTAACGCAACATTAATCATTCAAATGCTGGTTTTTTTCGCAGTCATTTGGATCACCATGAAGTACATCTGGCCGGTAATCTTGGGTGCTATGCAGGAGCGTGAACAGAAGATTGCAGACGGCTTAGCCGCCGGTGATCGTGCTGAGAAAGAATTACAACGCGCTAAAGCCAAAGTCGATACATTGATTATTGAAGCCAAAGAGCAGGCCGGGCAAATTAAAGACCAGGCCAATCAAGTGGCCAATAAAGTCAAAGACCAAGCTAAAAGCGATGCTTTGGCTGAAAAAGAACGACAATTGGCGGCAGCGGCAGCGGAAATTGAGCAACAAGCCAACCGCGCCCGCGAACAACTGCGTCAGCAAGTGGCTGCTTTAGCGGTGGCTGGCACTGAGAAACTAATCAGTAAAGAAGTTGACGCTAAAAAGCACGCCCAATTATTGGATGAATTAATCGCAGAGATTTAATCATGAGTGAGTTGATAACCCTAGCCAGACCCTATGCCAAAGCGGCCTATGAGTTTGCCAAATCAGTGGATAAAGTAGCTGACTGGCAAAAGCAGTTAGCTGTGGCCGCCGGAATGGCAGAGCATGACGTTGCGGCAGCTATTTTCAGTGATCCTGATGTAACTGATGCCCAATTAGTCACGCTAATTGCCGGCGATGATAGTGATGAACATTATCAGAACTTTATCAAGCTAATGATAGAGAATGACCGTTTGTCTTTATTGCCGGATGTGGCACAACTCTATCAGTATTACTATGAGCAAGATTCAGGCGCCCAGACGGTGGATGTATATGCAGCTGCCCCCTTATCCGATGACCAGCAACAACGCTTGGTTGAGGCCTTAAGTCGTCGCACCGGAAAGGACATTAGTCTTCACATTGAGGTTGATGAAACTTTATTGGGTGGCGCCAAAATATACTGCGGTGATTTAGTCATCGATGGCACCTTAAGTGGTAAAATCGAACGGTTAAAAACAGAACTTTTTAATTAATTTTTTTAGCGATAATCGTTAAAAAAGAAGCAACGAGGAGCACCAATGCAAACGACATTGAATCCATCAGAAATTAGTGAACTGATTAAAGGTCGAATAAAAGACTTTAAGGTTCAATCAGAGGCCCGTACGGAAGGCACCATTGTCAGTGCCCAAGACGGAATTGTACGGATCCACGGCTTAGCCGATGCCATGCAGGGTGAAATGATTGAATTACCCGGTGACACCTTTGCACTGGCCTTGAATCTGGAAAGAGATTCTGTTGGTGCGGTTATTTTGGGTGATTACGGTCATATCTCCGAAGGTGATAAAGCCAAGTGTACCGGCCGAATTTTGGAAGTCCCGGTAGGCCCTGAATTATTAGGCCGCGTGGTCGATTCTTTGGGTAACCCCATTGATGGTCACGGCCCGATTAAAACCAAGTTGACTTCACCCATTGAAAAGATTGCCCCAGGTGTAATTGACCGTAAATCGGTTGATCAACCGGTACAAACCGGATTGAAATCAATCGACGCCATGGTGCCGATCGGACGTGGTCAACGTGAATTAATCATTGGTGACCGTCAAACCGGTAAAACTGCTGTTGCTGTTGACGCCATTATTAATCAAAAAGGCACCGGTGTTGTGTGTATTTATGTGGCGATTGGTCAGAAACGTTCTTCTGTCGCTTCTTTGGTTCGTAAATTGGAAGAGCACGGCGCCATGGAACACACCATTGTTGTTGCCGCCACTGCTTCTGATTCAGCAGCCATGCAATACATAGCCCCTTACGCGGGTTGTGCCATGGGTGAGTATTACTTAGACCGTGGTGAAGATGCCTTAATTACTTATGATGATTTGACCAAACAAGCTTGGGCTTATCGTCAGATTTCATTGTTGTTAAAACGTCCGCCGGGTCGTGAAGCTTATCCGGGTGATGTTTTTTACTTGCATTCACGTTTATTGGAACGTGCTGCTCGCGTTAACGCTGATTATGTTGAACGTTTTACAGACGGTAAAGTCAAAGGTAAAACCGGCTCTTTGACGGCATTACCGATTATTGAAACCCAAGCTGGTGACGTTTCTGCCTTTATTCCAACCAACGTAATTTCGATTACTGATGGTCAGATTTTCTTAGGCACTGACTTGTTTAACTCAGGTATTCGACCTGCGATTGATGCCGGTTTATCGGTATCTCGTGTGGGTGGTGCTGCGCAAACCAAAATCATTAAGAAGTTAGGTGGTGGTGTGCGTTTGGCCTTGGCTCAATACCGTGAATTGGCTGCTTTTGCGCAGTTTGCATCTGATCTCGATGAAACCACACGTTCGCAATTAGAACGAGGCCAACGGGTGACGGAACTGATGAAACAAAAACAATATTCACCCATGAATGTGGCTGAAATGGCTGTTTCATTGTATGCCGTGGATCGTGGCTTTATGGACAAAGTCGCTATGGATAAAATCATCGACTTTGAACAGGCTTTGATTGCGCACATGAACAATACCCAAGAAGATTTGATGAAACAAATCAACGAAACCGGTGATTTCAATGACGCCATTGAAAATAAATTAAAAGCCGGTGTTGAAGACTTTATCAAAACAGGCAGTTATTAAAGTAAACCTTTTAGGTAATTAATATGGCAGTTGGCAGAGAAATTGTAACCAAAATCAAAAGCGTTCAGTCCACCCGTAAGGTGACCACCGCTTTAGAAATGGTGTCGGCGAGTAAAATTAAAAAAGCCCAAGAGCAAATGGAAGCATCACGTCCTTATGTTGGTAAGATAAAGGAAATGATTAACCATTTGGCCCAGGCTTCGCCTGAATACAAGCATCCCTTTATGCAAGATCAAGAAGCTGATCGTGTCGGTTATATCATTATCTCAACCGATCGTGGCTTATGTGGCGGTTTAAATGCAAACCTGTTTAAAAAAGCCGTTATCAACATGCGCGATTGGGAAACCAAAGGCAAAAAAATTGATGTGGTCACGGTGGGCAATAAGGCCACTTCCATGTTCAAAAACAGCAGCGTTAATTTACAGGCTAATATTTCATCTTTGGGCGACAACCCGAAGCTGACGGAATTAATCGGTGTGGTTAAAGTCATGTTAGACGCATTTATGGACGGCAAAGTCAGCCAAGTCTATTTAGTTTACAACGACTTTATTAATACCATGACGCAACAGGCCACAGTAGAACAATTACTGCCGTTACCTGCCGGTGAAGAAACCATCGCCCGTAATAATTGGGATTACCTGTATGAGCCCGATGCCAAAGAGGTTTTGGATAATCTCATGACCCGATACATTGAATCATTGGTTTATCAAGGGGTTTTGGAAAATCTGGCTTCTGAGCATGCCGCCCGCATGGTGGCGATGAAATCAGCCACAGATAATGCCAGTGATTTAATTAAAGATCTGCAGTTGGTTTACAACAAAGCCAGACAAGCAGCCATTACACAAGAAATTTCAGAAATTGTCAGCGGTGCAGCCGCAGTATAGGAGAAGTCAGATATGAGTTCAGGTAATATTGTACAAATCATTGGTGCGGTGGTTGACGTGGAATTTCCACGTGACGCGGTACCAAAAATTTATGATGCCTTAAAAATTGGCGAAACCAACACCACCTTAGAAGTTCAACAACAACTGGGTGACGGTGTGGTGAGAACCATTGCTTTGGGTTCAACTGACGGTCTCAAACGTGGTTTAAAAGTAGACAACACCGGTAGCGCCATTACCGTGCCTGTCGGTGAAAAAACCCTCGGCCGAATCATGGACGTACTGGGCGATCCAATTGACCGTGAAGGACCAATTGGTGAAGAACAGCGTTGGGAAATTCACCGCGAAGCGCCTGCCTATGATGAGCAAGCAGCCAGTGACGAAATATTGGAAACGGGTATTAAAGTCATCGACTTAATCTGTCCATTCGCCAAAGGTGGTAAGGTCGGATTATTCGGTGGTGCCGGTGTTGGTAAAACCGTTAACATGATGGAACTGATTCGAAACATCGCCATTGAGCATGCCGGTTACTCAGTATTTGCCGGTGTTGGTGAGCGAACCCGTGAAGGTAACGACTTTTACTACGAGATGAAGGAATCTAACGTATTGGATAAGGTGGCCCTGGTCTACGGTCAGATGAATGAGCCACCGGGTAACCGTTTGCGTGTGGCTTTAACGGGTTTGACTATTGCTGAATATTTCCGTGATGAAGGTCGTGACGTGTTAATGTTTATTGATAACATTTACCGTTATACCTTAGCGGGAACAGAAGTATCTGCATTATTAGGTCGGATGCCATCAGCGGTAGGTTATCAGCCTACATTGGCTGAAGAAATGGGTAAGCTCCAAGAGCGTATTACCTCCACAAAAACCGGTTCTATTACTTCAATTCAGGCGGTCTATGTACCTGCTGATGACTTGACTGATCCGTCACCTGCCACTACCTTTGCTCACTTGGACGCCACTGTGGTACTGTCGCGTTCTATTGCTGAGTTGGGTATTTATCCGGCGGTTGATCCATTGGATTCAACGTCACGTCAGTTAGACCCACAAATGGTTGGTGAAGAGCATTATGAAACTGCGCGAGCAGTCCAAGGTACTTTACAGCGCTATAAAGAGTTGAAAGATATTATTGCCATTTTGGGTATGGACGAATTATCTGAAGAAGATAAACAATCGGTATATCGTGCCCGTAAAATTGAACGTTTCTTCTCACAACCTTTCTTCGTAGCCGAAGTATTTACCGGATCACCCGGTACTTACGTCTCATTGAGTGAAACCATCCGTGGCTTTAAAGGCATTATTGCCGGTGAATATGATCATATCCCGGAACAAGCCTTCTACATGGCTGGTAGCATTGATGAAGTGCTCGAAAAAGCAGAAAAAATGAAAGCAAAAGCAGCTTGAGGATAATTTGATGTCAACCATAAAATGTGAGATTGTCAGTGCCGAAAATGCCATATACTCCGGTGATGTAGCGATGGTGATTGCCAGCGGTGTATCCGGCGAACTCGGCATCGCACCACGTCACACGCCCCTGATAACCCAGTTAAAACCGGGGCAAGTCAGAGTGCACTTAAGTGATGGCAGTGAGCAGGAGTTTTATGTATCCGGAGGTATCTTAGAAGTGCAACCGCACTTAGTATCGGTGTTAGCCGATACCGCCATCCGAGCCAAAGACATCGACGAAGCGGCAGCCATTAAAGCCAAAGAAGAGGCTGAAAACCTGTTACAAGACAGCAACAAGCAATACGATTTAGCGCAGGTTCAAGCTGACCTGGCACAAGCTGTCGCACAAATCCAGGCCATCAGCCGCCTCAAGAAAAAGCTCAAAAGATAAACCCTGTGAACTAAATCAAAAAAAACCGGTATTAATTACCGGTTTTTTTGTGGCTAATAAATATGGAGAGGTTTATCTTTTGAGCACCGAGCGAAGCCGAGGTGTCTCCTGACGTTGAGTAATTATCAAAAAACATTCTCCCCAAAAGTTCAGAACACATTCTTAAATCCATCAGTATTCCAAAATCTCGTACCGGCTTTTTAGTGCCTTAAATTATTTATGGAAATATTTAATTGGGTTTATCTTTTGAGCACCGAGCGAAGCCGACGCCGCCAAGGATGGTGGTGTTAGAATCGAGACTGGATCAGAGATCGAGGTGTCTCCTTACGTTACGTTGTTGTTGAAAAAAACTCACACCAAAAATTCAGAACATATTCTTAAATCAATCAGAATTCCTAAATATGACTCCTGCTTTTTTGTGCACTCAAGTCTACTGTATTTACCCGTGGTGCATTTGGAAGAAACCAAAACAAATGTTGTCATATCGACCGAGCGAAGCGAGTGGAGATATCTCCCAAAGTTTAAAATTCTGGCTAAATTGAGGAGATTCCTCCATGCGCTTCGCTTAGTCGGAATGACGAGTCGTCTGTTTGGTTATTAAATCAAGTTTATTTACCATTTATCGCTCCAAATGCACCACGGGTGTATTTATATTTTTATACCGAGCTCCGACTCGGTATCTCCTGACGGTAAGTTGTTAATGAAAAATATTTCCATCAATAATTCAGAAATTATACTTGAATCCATCGGTGTTCCTGAACCTTGCTAGCGGTTTATTTGTGCCAAAAATACTTGATAAAAAATAATAAATTATGGCATCGAAACGATGAATAACAAATAATTAAAGACCAAAAATAAGGTATTAAAAATGCATAAATTTATAATCGGCGTTATCATGGGAATTATTATTACAGCTTTTTTCTATATAGCGGTGATGATTGATTCATCCACGGTCAAACTCCCTTTCACCATCATGGCTGTTTTGATTGCCTTGGTTGCAGTCACTATTTACTTGGCCTATCGATTTTACAAACAAGATTTAAGCAATAAATCCTGAGGATTGGTTGTAAGAAAGTCATCAGCGTTGTCAATGATTAATGAAACTCCATATCAATAACTCGACTCACTTAGCCGAATTTATCCACCTCAATGAGCTCTGGATCATACATTACTTTGAATTGGAGCCATCTGACAAAGAACTGGCTCAGCACCCTGAGAAAATAATGGAAGAGGGTGGTTACGTCTTCAGCCTGACAAAATCCGATAAAGTGGTGGGAGTTTGCGCCTTATTTAATAAAGGCCTTAATCTGTATGAATTAGCGCGCATGACAGTTCATCCTGATCATCGTGGCGAAGGTCTGGCACATCAATTAATGTCTGCTTGTTTTCAGCAGCTTAAAAAAATTAAAGCAAAGAAAGTCTATTTAATTTCGAACACAGAACTCAAAGCCGCCATAAAACTCTACCAACAACACGGTTTTATCACAACCCACCAAGGTCCACATCCGGATTATCAACGGGCGGATATCGTGATGGAAAAAAATTTACAAAATATAAGCTATTGAGTTCACAACGGCGTATCGTATGATTGGTTTCTTGTTTTAGAGAAAGTTTGTATCAAGTTGAATAACAACTTAAACTAAATAATAAATGGTGTCAGCATGAAATTTACAGCATCTCAGATATTTGTTTTGTTATGTTTAAATCTATTCATTGTTACTGCACAGGCGAGTTTTTTTATATACCCTTCGATGAACTGTTGGTCGAAGCTGAGCTGATTGTTACGGGTGAAATCATTGAAAAAGACTATGTCAAAAAAGAAACGCTGAAGAATTGGTCTATACGTAATCCCGTAACGGGACAAATGGAGACAAAATCAGAGATAAAAATGGGTGTATTTACTGATTATGAATTACATTTGGATGAGATCTTTAAGGGTTCAATTAAGGCGGATATCATTCACATAGAAGAATCGGGTGGTTGTTATGATGGGATTTGCGCAACGGCCAGTACCGGTTATCAATATGAGATTGGCGACCAGGTTTTTATCTTGTTAAAGAAAAGAGCTGACAGGCCTTTTTATCAATCCACGCGGCAGGGTTATACCGCTTATTATCTGTCAGATGATGGCAGAATATATAAAAGTCACGAGTCGTTAGAAATTATTAATGGCGCTGGCTTTGAACGCTCACCTCCGCCTGAACCTGAAACTTTGGAGGAAATCGAGGCTATGTTAAATATTCAGCCGATCCATTAACATGCAATTCTGGGTGGTTTTCTGAGTTTAAATCAGTGACTTCACCCAATGAATAATATCAGCGGCCGTTCTTAATCCGGAAAGGCGATCCAACTCATGGCCATTTTTGAAGGCCACCAGTGTTGGCAGGCTGCGAATGCCATGTTCTGCGGCAGCTTGTTCGTGCTGATCGGTTTGGATTTTAGCAAAACGCACTGTGGGTAATTTTTGAGCGGCGTGATAAAAATTGGGCGTCATCATCAGGCACGGCTGGCACTGGTGTAGTGTTTTAAATATACACGCGTTATGAGAACCAGCCACATGCCTCATAACAAGGCATCGTTTGCAGTTAATGGCCAAAGTCCTTAATAAGAACGATAACGCCGAAATGAGGCATGTGGCTGATTCCCGAAGGGTGAACCATAAAACAGCCATCTATGGCGTTACGTTTCCTTGTAATATGAATAACTATTACTGCAAAAACAAGCCTTGTAGCTGACTATTTTATGATTCACTCATGACGTGTATATATTTAAAACACTACACATAGCCCAAAAGTCGATAATCACCAATGGCTCATTATTACTTATAAACTTGGACAGAGATTTATTATTGAGCTCACTGGGTTCTCCCACGTTCAGTGATTGATGACAGCTGCCGAAGATCAATTCAGCTATTAGGCCACCAATCAAAACGGCAACTATTCACCTACCGATGTGTTTATCAATATTATTGATGACCTGATTTTTTCAGAATTTGATTATGGTTTTCTCGAGATTAATATCAAATTCTGAGTCGTTTTCAAATCTGTTAAAATGAGGGAATGACTATGAATGAAAATTATGAAATGTAAATTATGTAATAAAGATTCTACAAAGCTTGCCAAAGCACATATATTTCCAAAGGGTTTTTTTAAAAAACTACCTGAAAAAACAAACTTGAATTCAAGTAATAAGTGCAATTTAATCATGCAGCAAGTAAATCGACTTGCTGCCCCATAAATAATTCATTCGGAGATTTCCCGCCTCTTGTTTTCCGTGGTCTGTTATTCAGGCAATCCATTACGTGTTCTA
>NZ_JAPMLN010000021.1 GCF_026410405.1 Marinicella gelatinilytica
ATGGTTATGCCTGGTGATAACGTTAAGATGGTTGTAGAGTTGATTGCGCCGATTGCGATGGATGAAGGTTTACGCTTCGCCATTCGTGAAGGTGGCCGTACCGTAGGTGCGGGTGTTGTGGCTAAAATTATTGAATAATTAATTAATCCAAGACAATGGCGAAAAGCCATTGTCTTTAATCAGAGGCAAATTAACATGGCTGGTCAAAAAATCAGAATTAGACTCAAAGCGTTTGATCATAAATTAATCGATCAATCTGCAGGCAGAATTGTCGATACAGCGAAGAGAACCGGTGCCCAAGTTCGTGGCCCGATTCCATTACCGACTAAAATTGAACGGTACACTGTATTAACATCACCTCACGTCAATAAAGACGCGCGGGATCAATATGAAATTCGTACGCACAAGCGCTTAGTGGATATCGTCGATCCTAATGATAAAACAGTGGATGCATTAATGAAACTGGATTTATCTGCAGGCGTTGATGTGCAAATCCAATTAAATTAGGAGTTGAAAATGTCATTAGGAATTATAGGTAAAAAAGTTGGAATGACGCGTGTTTTCAACGATAATGGTGAGTCTGTACCAGTCACAGTTATCAATGTTGAGCCGAATATTGTTGCTCAAGTTAAATCAATGGATACAGACGGTTATCAAGCCGTTCAAGTAACCACAGGTTCGCGTAAGCAATCAAAAGTCAATGCCCCGACTGCTGGTCATTACAAAAAAGCCGGTGTTGAAGCTGGTACCATTTGTAAAGAATTTCGTACCGATCAAGAATTTAAAGTCGGTGACGCTATTGAGCTGTCCATCTTTGAAGACGGGCAAAAGGTCAATGTCAGCGGCACCAGTAAGGGTAAAGGCTATCAAGGTGTCATTAAGCGTTATAACTTTCACATGCAAGATGCCACACACGGTAACTCACTGAGTCACCGGGCTCCCGGTTCAATCGGTCAGTGTCAAACACCCGGTCGCGTATTTAAAGGCAAAAAAATGGCCGGACACATGGGTGCTGAACAGGTCACCACCCGCAATTTGCAATTGGTTAAAGTGGATGCTGAAAAAGGCCTGCTGTTAATCAAGGGTGCCGTGCCTGGTGCTAAAAACAGCACTGTTGTGGTCAGCCCCTTAGCATAAACAGATTTTGGAGAATTATTGTGGAACTGACAGTATCAGGAAAAAAACAAAAAATTGATGTTTCAGAAGCTGTTTTTGACAGAGCGTATTCTGAAGCTCTTGTGCACCAGGTGGTGACCGCTTATATGGCCACGGGTCGTGCCGGAACCAAAGCGCAAAAAAACCGTGCTGCGGTAAGTGGTGGCGGTGCTAAACCTTGGAAACAAAAAGGTACAGGACGTGCCCGTGCGGGTACTATTCGCAGCCCGATCTGGGTAGGTGGCGGTAAAACATTTGCTGCATCACCGCGTGACTTTACCAAAAAGGTCAACACCAAAATGTATCGTGCAGCGATGAAAACCATTTTATCTGAGTTATACCGAAATGACCGTTTAGTGGTTGTTGATGGTTTAGATACAGACAATGGTAAAACCAAAGAAGGTTTGGCGTTGTTGGCAAAACATGATGCCAAGAAAGCTTTATTGATTGCGGCTGAACCCAGTGATAACTTGGTTCGCTCAACCAACAATATACCTTATGTGTATGTGACCAATGCTTTAGGGATTGACCCTGTTTCCTTGGTGGCAGCTGATAAAGTATTAATTACAGTTGATGCGATTAAACAGATTGAGGAGTGGTTAGCATGAGTTTAAATAATTTATACACAACTATTTTATCGCCGGTGATTTCCGAGAAATCAAACCGTGTTGGTGAGTTAGCTAATCAGTATGTTTTTAAAGTAGCTAAATCAGCGAATAAACAACAAATTAAATCAGCTGTTGAGCAATTGTTCAAAGTGAATGTTCTTGATGTTTCGGTATTGAATGTTAAAGGTAAAACCAAAAGTTTTCGTCAGAAAGCCGGCAAACGCCCGAATTGGAAAAAAGCCTATGTGCGTATTCAAGAAGATCAAATGATTGACTTTGGCGCCAAAGCTGAATAATTAGGAGAGTAACAGTGGCATTAATTAAACATAAACCAACTTCTCCGGGTCGTCGCGGTACCGTTAAAGTAAAACGTACCGGCTTATATAAAGGACGCCCCGAAGCCAGTTTGACCGAGAAAAAATCGAAAACAGGCGGTCGTAATAATAAAGGTCGCATTACTACCAGACACATTGGTGGCGGACATAAGCAAAAGTACCGTATCATTGATTTTCGTCGTAACAAAGATGACATCAGCGCCACGGTAGAACGCATTGAATATGATCCGAACCGTAATGCATACATTGCTTTATTAAAATACAGCGATGGTGAAAGACGTTATATTCTGGCACCTAAGGAATTAGAGCCAGGCATGCAAGTTGTTTCCGGTACCTCCGTAGGTATTAAAGTCGGTAATTGTTTGCCTTTGGACAATATTCCTGTTGGTACCATCGTTCACAATGTTGAAATGAAACCCGGTAAAGGCGGACAACTCGCTCGCAGCGCCGGTACTTCAGCGCGCTTAGTTGCAAAAGAAGGTATTTATGCCACATTGCGTCTGCGTTCCGGAGAAACCCGTAAAGTGCCGGCTCAATGCCGTGCCACTTTAGGTGTTGTTTCTAACAGTGAGCATAACTTAGAAAAAATCGGCAAAGCCGGTGCAAGTCGATGGCGCGGTATTCGCCCGACTGTACGTGGTGTCGCCATGAATCCAGTTGACCATCCGCACGGCGGTGGTGAAGGAAGGACCTCTGGTGGTCGTCACCCAGTTACACCTTGGGGCGTATCCACTAAAGGACATAAAACGCGTAAAAACAAGCGAACTGATAAGTTCATTGTACGCAATAGAAATAAGAAATAAGGTAGCATTATGCCAAGATCGCTTAAAAAAGGCCCTTTCGTTGATATCAGCTTATTGAAAAAAGTTGACAAGGCCGTTGCAGAGAATAGCAAAAAACCCATTAAGACCTGGTCACGTCGTTCCATGATTTTACCGGATATGGTGGGTTTAACATTGGCTGTTCATAATGGTAAACAACATATTCCCGTGTTGATTTCTGAAGAAATGGTTGGACATAAGTTGGGTGAGTTTTCCCCAACCCGAACATTCAGATCTCACGTGGCTGACAAAAAAGCTAAAAGGTAACAGACAATGGAAATTCAAGCTAAACTGAGAAGAGCCAATATATCGGCGCAAAAAGTGAGATTGGTGGCCAATCAAGTACGGGGTATGAACGTTGAGCAAGCTGAACAGCTGTTAACATTCAGTCCAAAAAAAGCCGCCCATATTGTTAAAAAAGCTTTGATGTCTGCGGTCGCCAATGCTGAGCATAACAATGGATTAGATGTTGATGAGTTATTCATCAGCGCCATATTCGTTGACGAAGGGCCGACTCTGAAAAGAGGGCGCGCACGCGCTAAGGGCAGAGGCACTCAAATTTTAAAAAGAACCAGCCACATCACTGTAAAAGTGGCTGAAGCATCGTAAGGGCAATATTATGGGTCAAAAAGTACATCCAATAGGTATCCGGTTAGGAATTTCAAAGCAGCATAACGCAAAATGGTATGCTGAAAGAGGTCAATTCGCTGATCAATTGGTCAAAGACATCAAAGTTCGCGACTATTTGCACAGTAAATTAGCCCATGCTTCAATCAGTAAGATTGAAATTGAACGTCCGGCAAAAAACGCCAGAATTACCATTCACAGTGCCAGACCAGGCATTGTTATCGGTAAAAAAGGTGAAGATATCGAAAAACTCAAAAACGAATTGTCAGCGATGATGGGTTTACCAACTCATATCAGTGTCAATGAAATTCGTAAGCCTGAATTAGATGCGTTTTTAGTTGCTCAAGGTATTGCGTCGCAATTGGAACGTCGAATTATGTTTCGACGCGCCATGAAACGAGCAGTGAGTAGCGCCATGCGCTTAGGTGCTTTGGGTATTCGAGTCGCCGTAGCTGGTCGTTTAAACGGTGCTGATATTGCCAGAACAGAATGGTACAGAGAAGGACAGGTTCCGCTGCACACCTTACGTGCTGACATCGATTATGCCACGGCTAAAGCCCAAACAACATACGGCATTATTGGTGTTAAAGTATGGATCTATAAAGGTGAAGTGTTTGACTTAGAACAACACGCGCAAGAAGCTGATAAAAAAGGCAACAAAAAATCTCGGGGTAAAAAATAATGTTACAGCCGAAAAGAACTAAATACAGAAAACAACAAAAGGGCCGAAACCGTGGATTGTCTACCAATGGTAACAAAGTCAGTTTCGGAGATTTTGGATTAAAGGCCACGACCAGAGGTTTATTGACTGCGCGTCAAATCGAAGCCGGTCGTCGTGCCATCACCCGTCATGTCAAACGTGGCGGTAAATTATGGATTCGAGTTTTTCCTGATAAGCCGGTCACCGCAAAACCAATTGAGGTTCGTATGGGTAAAGGTAAAGGTAACATCGAATTTTGGGCAGCTGCCATTAAGCCCGGCCGAGTCATCTATGAGATTCAAGGTGTTTCTGAGGAAGTGGCAAAAGCAGCTTTTGATAAAGCAGGTGCTAAGTTTCCTGTGCAAACAACATTCGTTAAACGGACGGTGATGTAATGCAAGCGAAAGAATTAAAAGATAAAGATCTTGCACAATTGCAGGAACAGCTGAACGGGCTTTTACAAAAGCAATTTGATTTGCGAATGGCTCGTGGTAACGGTCAACTTAACAAGATTCATTTATTGCGTGAAGTGCGTCGCGATATTGCACGCGTTAAAACCATTATGAATCAGGTAAGAGGATAATCCGATGGCAACAGAAACAAACAAGGTTAGAACAAAAAGTGGTATGGTGACCAGTAATAAAATGGATCAAACAGTGACCGTTTTAATTGAGCGCACCGTTAAACACCCACTTTATAAAAAGTACATCAAAAAGTCGACCAAAATTCATGCACATGATGCAGACAATAAATGTTCTGAAGGCGACTTGGTGAAAATTGCTGAATGTCGGCCCATTTCCAAAACCAAATCTTGGAAAGTGGTTGAAATTGTTAAGTCCACAAACTAAGAGGTACTGATTATGATACAAATGCAAAGTAAATTGTCAGCCGCCGATAATTCAGGTGCCAAACAGGTACAGTGTATTAAAGTGTTGGGTGGCTCAAAACGACGTTATGCCGGTATTGGAGATGTTATTAAGGTCTCTGTGAAGCAAGCGATACCACGTGGTAAAGTGAAAAAAGGCGAAGTTTATAATGCCGTCATTGTGCGCACCCGTAAAGGTGTTCGCAGAAGTGATGGTTCTTTAATTCGCTTCGACGGTAATGCCGTTGTCATGTTGAATTCAAAATTAGAGCCCATCGGTACGCGGATATTTGGTCCCGTAACCCGTGAACTCAGATCCGGTAACTTCATGAAAATTATTTCATTGGCACCGGAAGTTTTATAAGGAAACGATTATGAAAAGAATTAAACAAGGTGACGAAGTCATCGTAATCGCCGGACGCAGTAAAGGCCAAAGAGGCAATGTCCTGAGAGTCAAAAAAGACGGTCGTTTACTGGTGAATAATGTAAATACGGTTAAAAAACACGTCAAGCCTAATCCTCAAATAGAGGAAAAAGGTGGTATTAAAACCATGGAAGCACCTATTCATGCTTCTAACGTTATGCTGTATAATGCCGCATCCGGAAAAGGCGAACGCGTTGGTTTCAAAGTGACGGAAGACGGCCGAAAAGTGCGTGTTTTTAAGTCTAACGGCGAACAAGTTGACGCATAAAAGAGAATAATTATGGCCAGATTAGAAAAATATTACAAAGAAAAAGTTGTTCCCACACTGATGGAAACCGGTAAATTCGATAATGTTATGGATGTGCCGAAAATTACCAAAATCACCCTTAACATGGGTGTTGGTGCCGCAGTAGGGAATAAAAAGGTATTGACTCATGCAGCTGATGACATGGCAAAAATTGCCGGTCAAAAGCCAATAATTACCGAAGCTAAAAAATCCGTTGCCGGGTTTAAGATTCGTGATGGTTGGCCGATTGGTTGTAAAGTCACATTAAGACGGAAAAAAATGTACGAATTTTTGGATCGATTGGTGAATGTTTCGTTACCTCGGGTACGTGACTTTCGTGGTCTCAATCCAAAATCATTTGATGGTCGTGGTAACTATTCCATGGGTGTTAAAGAGCAGATAATTTTTCCTGAAATCGAATACGACAAAATTGATGAAATTCGTGGTTTGGACATTACCATTACCACCGATGCAAAAAATGATGAACATGCACGTTTATTGTTAGATCAATTTGATTTTCCATTCAAAGGCAGGTAATCAATTATGGCAAAGAAATCCATGGTCCAACGTGACTTAAAACGAGCAAGAATTGTTGCAAAATATGCTGAAAAACGTGCCGCATTGAAAGTTATCATTGCAGATCCGAACACCTCTTTTGAAGAGATGATGGCTGCACAAGAGGCATTGCAAAAATTACCCAGAAATTCTTCACCGGTGCGCATGCGTAACCGCTGTCAAATTTCCGGCAGACCGCGCGGTTATTATAGAAAGTTTGGTTTAAGCAAATTACAATTGCGTGAAGCTGCGATGCGTGGTGACATTCCTGGTTTAACGAAGGCCAGCTGGTAAGGAGAAGAATATGAGTATAAGTGATCCTATTTCAGATATGATCTGCAGCATCAAAAATGCCCAGGCTGTGAACAAAAAATTCACTGTAACACCTGCTTCTAAAATTAAGAAAGGCATTTTATCCGTTATGCAACAAGAAGGTTATATTCGTTCATTCGAAGCCGTTGAGAAAGACGGTCATCCTTATTTGCAGATAAACATTAAATATCACCGTAATCAACCGGTGATTGAAGAAATAAAACGAACCAGTAAACCCGGTTTGCGTCATTACCGTGGCAAACATGATTTACCACGCGTTGATTCCGGTTTTGGTACGGCCATTATTTCTACATCACAAGGTATCATGTCCGATAAAGCCGCCCGTGAGGCAGCCATCGGTGGTGAAGTGCTTTGTGTGCTTAAATAATACGGAGTATTACTATGTCAAGAATAGCAAAGCAACCGATTACCATTGCTGATAAAGTTGATGTCAAAATCAATGACCAGCAAGTTGTTGTCAAAGGACCCAAAGGTGAATTAACTTTTGATTTGCACCCGACCGTACAGTTGGAGCAGAATGACAACGAATTGACGGTTAAGGCAGCCCCTGAAAATATGTCAATGGCCGGAACCATGCGATCCATGGTGGCTAATATGATTGAAGGTGTTACCAATGGTTTTACTAAAAAGTTGCAATTGTCCGGCGTTGGTTATCGTGCCACTTTAAAAGGCAAAGACCTTGATTTAAGCCTGGGTTATTCACATCCTGTCGTTTATTCGGCACGTGAAGGTATTACTTTTGAAGTACCTACTCAGACAGAAATCGTGGTTAACGGTATTGATAAACAACAAGTCGGCCAAGTGGCAGCAGAAATTCGAGCCATCAGACCGCCTGAGCCTTATAAAGGCAAAGGTGTGAAATATGCTGATGAAAGACTATACAGAAAAGAGGCCAAGAAGGCGTAATGCTTTCTTGAGATAATCATGCATCAGAAAAATAGCAAAAGATTAAAAAAAGCAACCAAAACGCGGATTAAATTGCGACAGTTGGCCGTGCCTTCTTTAAGTGTGCACAAATCAAACCAACACATCTACGCGCAAGTATTTTCTGCAGACGGTTTAACGACATTGGCGTCTGCGTCTACTAAAGATAAAGGCCTAATAGCAGATGACAAATCAGGTTGTAATATTGAAGCAGCCCAAGCCGTTGGTAAAGCCATTGCGGAAAAAGCCAAAAAAGCCGGTGTTGAGTCGGTTGGATTTGATCGTTCAGGTTACCGATACCATGGCAAAGTAAAAGCTTTGGCTGAAGCCGCGCGAGAAGCCGGGTTGAAATTTTAAGACATTATTAGAGATATATTATGGCAGAAAGAGATCAAGGCGATAACTTAATGGAAAGATTGGTGACTGTTAACCGCGTAGCGAAAGTGGTTAAAGGTGGCCGTCAATTCGGTTTTGCGGCGTTGACAGTTGTCGGTGACGGCAAAGGTAAAATTGGTTTTGGTTACGGTAAAGCTAAAGAAGTACCGGTGGCTATTCAAAAAGCCATGGAGCAAGCCCGTAAAAACACCATTGAAGTTGATTTACATGGCAATACCTTATGGCATGCCACTAAAGCCAAACATTCCGGATCACGGGTTTACATGCAACCTGCATTAGAAGGTACCGGTGTTATTGCCGGTGGTGCGATGCGTGCCGTATTTGATGTGGTTGGTGTAGAAAACGTACTGGCTAAGTCACAAGGTTCAAATAACCCAATCAACTTGGTCCGTGCCACCATCAAAGGTTTGCAACAAATCACATCACCGGAATCAGTTGCTGCTAAACGCGGTAAAACTGTTGAGGAGGTAATGGAAAATCATGGCTAAAGCAAAGAAAGTGGGTCAAGTTAAAGTCACCCAAATTAAAAGCACCAATAAATCATTGGCTAATCATAAAGCCTGTGTTCGTGGTTTAGGTATTCGTAAAATACACCAATCACGCATTGTTGATGCCACCCCTGAAAACATGGGTATGATTCGTACAGCAAGTCACTTACTTGCCGTCGAAGAAGTTAAATAATCGAGGTTTATCATTATGAAATTAAATACCATTAAACCCGCTGAAGGCGCGACTAAAGTCGGCAAACGCGTAGGTCGCGGTATCGGTTCAGGATCAGGTAAAACCTGTGGTCGTGGTCACAAAGGACAAAAATCACGTTCCGGCGGATTTCACAAAGTTGGTTTTGAAGGCGGTCAGTTACCTATATTTAAGCGTTTACCTAAATTTGGTTTTACATCCAAAATAGCCGCTACGCGCGCTGAAGTATGTTTATACCATTTGAATGGCTTAGATATTAAAGAAGTTAATGTTGAAGCATTGATTGAAGCCGGTTTAGTTAAACGTGGCGTCACAAAAGTTAAAGTCATCAACACCGGACAGCTGGATAAAGCCATTACTGTATCGGGATTGCATGTGACTAAAGGGGCTCAAAAAGCCATTGAAGAAGCTGGTGGGAAAGTAGCGTAACTATGTCAAGCAGACAAGAGCAAGTTGAAAAACTATTAGGCAACAAAAAAGGCCTGGGCGAACTGAAAAGTCGAATTCTGTTCGTGATTGGAGCCTTAATTGTTTATCGCATGGGTACCTTTTTACCGGTACCCGGTGTAAATCCGCAGGTATTGGCTGATCTGTTACAACAAAACTCCGGCGGCTTATTGGACATGTTCAATATGTTTTCTGGCGGTGCTTTAGGTCGCTATTCGATATTTGCTTTGGGTGTGATGCCATATATTACTGCATCCATTATTATGCAAATCTTGGGTCATACCATGCCAACTTTGCGTGAGTTAAAGAAAGATGGTGAGACCGGTAAGCGTAAAATAACGCAATACACCCGATATTTCACCATTGCTTTGGCAGGATTTCAGGCCTATAGTATTTCCTACTCATTACAAAAGTTAGGTTTTGTTGGTGCTTCTCCGGTCGTACCAACCCCCGGATTTGGATTTTTGTTTACAGCCACCATCTCGTTAACCGGCGGCACCATGTTTTTAATGTGGTTAGGTGAGCAAATTACTGAACGAGGTATTGGTAACGGTATTTCTCTGATTATTTTCGCCGGTATTGTGGTGAATTTACCAAGTGCCGTGTTTTCAGTATTCCAAATGGTTAGTGAAGGTCAATTAAACGCCTTAACCGCCATTTTCTTACTGTTGTTGGCACTGGGTTTAACCACCTTCATCGTTTTTGTGGAACGTGGTCAGCGTCGTGTTACCATGCAATTTGCCCGTCGTGGCGGACGACAAGCCACCCAAGCTCAGACATCATATTTGCCCATGAAAGTGAATATGTCAGGTGTTATTCCACCTATTTTTGCGTCTTCCTTGGTGTTGTTTCCTGGTACCATAGCCAGCTTTGCCGGTCAAAACGAAGGCTTTGAATGGCTGACGGATTTATCACAACAATTGTCCCCTGGTAATACATTGTATATGGTGTTTTACGGTGCGTTGATTGTGTTCTTTACTTATTTTTATACAGCGTTAACCTTTAACTCAGATGAAACGGCTGATAATTTAAAACGACAAAGTGCAGTTATTCCAGGAATTAGACCCGGTAAACAAACAGCTAATTACTTAGATGGTGTGTTGAATCGTGTCACTTTGTGGGGTTCTATGTATTTATTGGGTGTATGTTTACTGCCTGATGTCATGAACTCTATGTTGTCTGTGCCATTTGCCTTAGGCGGTACTGGCTTATTGATTGTTGTTGTGGTGGCCATGGATTCTATGGCACAGCTTCAAAACCACTTGGTTTCACAACAATATGAATCTGTCATGAAAAAATCGGACATTAAAAATTACCGTCGATCATCTTCAAAGATTAAACGTTAATAACTTTAAGAATGCCATTTGCATACAATTATATTGTGTGCAAATGGTTCATAACACAAAGTTCAGTGCCTAGTTAAAAAATAGATGGCATTGTGCGTTGTGTTGTATTATAATTTGCGCCCTTTTTTGGGCAAAATAGAAGGTATTTACCTAATTTTGTGTAATAGAAATTGGCATCTGCCAGTTTTTGAGGAACAGGAGTAGAACATGGCTCGTATTGCGGGTGTAAACATTCCAGTTAATAAGCACACTTGGATAGGCTTAACCAGTATTTATGGTGTTGGCCGAACCAAAGCTTATGAACTTTGTGAAAAAGCAGGCGTTGATCCTGCCAAAAAAGTCGGTGAACTTGACGAAGACGCCTTAGATAAGTTGCGCGCTGAAGTGGGTAACTTAACAGTAGAAGGTGATTTACGTCGGGAAGTATCTATGGACATTAAACGTTTAATGGACTTGGGTTGCTACCGTGGATTAAGACATCGTCGCGGCTTACCTGTTCGTGGTCAAAAAACCAAGAACAACAGCCGTACCAGAAAAGGTCCTAAAAAACCAATTAGACGTTAATTTTTTGCATATCCTCCGGATATCAGATAGAGAATTGTAATGGCAAGACCACAAAAAACTAAGAAGAGAATAAAAAGAACTGTTGTTGACGGAATCGCTCACGTACACGCGTCGTTCAACAATACCATCATCACGATCACAGACAGACAAGGTAATGGTTTGTCGTGGGCAACGGCTGGTGGGTCTGGATTTAGAGGTTCAAGAAAAAGCACTCCGTTCGCAGCACAGGTAGCCGCTGATAAAGCTGGCCAGGTGGCTGTTGAATACGGAATGAAAAACATTGAAGTTCGTATTAAAGGTCCAGGTCCAGGTCGAGAATCATCTGTCAGAGCGTTAAATGCCCTCGGTTTACGTGTTACCAACATCGTTGATATTACACCCATTCCTCACAACGGTTGCAGACCACCGAAGAAGCGTCGGGTATAGGAGAATAACATGGCAAGATATTTAGGTCCAAAATGTAAATTAGCCCGTCGTGAGGGTGTCGATTTAATGACAAAAAGCCCTGCACGTGCGATTGAAACAAAATGTAAATTAGATGTGGCTCCCGGTCAACATGGTTTAGCTGCTAAACGTAATAAGCCATCTGATTACGCCTTACAGTTACGCGAAAAACAAAAAGTTCGCAGAACCTATGGCATCTTAGAAAAGCAGTTTGTTAACTATTATAAAAAGTCGGTACGTCAAAAAGGCGCCACCGGTGAAAACTTATTAAAATTGTTGGAAACCCGTCTTGATAACGTGGTTTACCGCATGGGTTTTGCTGTTACTCGTAACGAAGCCCGTCAATTGGTCAGCCATAAATCCATTATGGTAAATGGTCAAGTTTGTAACATCCCGTCTTACGAAGTTAAAGCCGGTGATGAAATTGAAGTTCGTGAGAAATCCAAAAAGCAATTGCGTATTAAGCAAGCGCTTGAGTTGTGGCAAGAAATGAACTTGTTCGCTGATTGGGTTACTGTTGATGGTAAGAAAATGAAAGGTGAATTTAAATCGGTTCCTAACCGTGATGATTTACCGGCAGACATTAACGAAAACCTGATTGTTGAGCTGTATTCTAAATAAACTAATAACGAGGATTTATCATGTCTGACATACTTGCTAAATTATTGCGCCCGAAAGTTGTGGACGTCGATGAACGTTCTGACTACAGCGCAAAAATTACAATAGAACCATTAGAACGCGGTTTTGGACATACCCTTGGGAATGCTTTTCGACGGATTTTATTATCCTCAATCCCGGGTTGTGCCATCACTGAAGTTAATATAGACGGTGTTCAACATGAATTTTCAACCATTGAAGGCGTCAGCGAAGACGTGGTCGAAATTCTGTTAAACCTGAAAACTCTGGCATTTTCAATGCCGGATCGAGACCAAGCCGAATTAACCCTAAAGGCATCTAAAAAAACCATCACCGCAGGTGATATCCAATTGCCAGATGGTGTTTCAGTGGCCAATCCTGATGTGGTTATTTGTCACTTAGACAAAAAAACCAGCCTTAACATGACCATGAAACTTGAAAAAGGTGTGGGTTATGAACCGGCAGCCAATCGTCAAACCGGTGAAGAGTCTCGACCCATTGGTCAGCTGTTATTGGATGCCAGTTTCTGTCCTGTTAAGCGTGTTGCTTATACGGTTGAAAACGCCCGTTTGCAGCAGAAGACTAATCTTGATAAACTGATTTTAGACATTGACACAGACGGCTCTATGTCAGCTGAAGAAGCGGTTCGCGTTGCGGCTCGTATCTTGGTTGAACAGTTGGCCATCTTTATCGACTTCAAGATTGAAGCCACGGTTGAAAAAGAAGAAGAGGAAGAAAAACTCAATCCTATCTTACTTAAACCAATCGATGAGTTAGAGTTGACAGTACGTTCAGCCAATTGCTTAAAAGCAGAAAATATTCAATATATTGGTGATTTGATTCAACGCACAGAAGTTGAACTGTTAAAAACCCCGAACTTAGGTAAAAAATCACTGAATGAAATCAAAGGTGTACTATCGGAAATGGGTTTAACCCTCGGAGTACGACTAGACAACTGGCCGCCGGCAGCAATCAGAACTGCTGAGCGTCTAATCGGATAAGGACAGTATCATGCGTCATAGAAAATCAGGTAGAAAATTAAATAGAAACGCATCGCACCGTAAAGCGATGTTCAAAAACATGTCAGCATCACTGTTTGAGCATGAGCTCATTAAAACCACAGTTCCTAAAGCCAAAGAACTGCGTCGCGTTGCCGAGAAGTTAATCACATTGGCTAAAGTTGATAATGTGGCTAACCGTCGTCGTGCCTTTGCCAAACTGCGAAGCCCAAGCATTGTGGCTAAACTGTTTGATGAGTTGGGGCCGCGATATCAAGAACGCCCCGGTGGTTATTTACGTATTTTAAAATGTGGTTTTCGTGCCGGTGACAATGCCCCAATGGCTTATGTTGAACTGGTCGATCGTCCCATTAAATCAGCTGCAGTAGAAGTGGCCGGTGATGATGAATAACGATTAAACTTCATGGTTTCAAAAAAACCCGCTTTTATGGCGGGTTTTTTTGTTTATGAGGGTTTAAAAGGTAACATTTTTAGGTATATTTTGCTAATCTATCACTTTACTTGAATTGTCTTAAACCGTGAGCAAAAATCTTTTTAGACTAATAACCTTATTGCCATTTCTGTTATGTGCAGGACTGATCGCTTATGCCCTATACGTCGAGCATGTTGATTTTTTAATGCCCTGTAACCTCTGTATTTTGCAACGTGTGGTCTATATTGTCATCGGTGCAATATTCCTCATTGCTGCTTTTAAACCGACCTTATATTGGGGGCGTAAATTAGTTGGCATACTGGCATTGATTATTTCAGCCATCGGTATTGCCATCAGTGGCAGACATGTTTGGATGCAAAGTTTGCCCGCTGATCAGGTACCTGATTGTGGACCCAGCTTACAAATGATGCTGGATTCTTCACCTTTATTAGACGTATTGAAATCAGTACTCAGTGGCTCAGGTAACTGTGCAGAGATACAATGGCAGTTTCTTGGCATGAGTATGCCCACCTGGTCTTTAATCATGTTTATCGGACTGTTTATATTCAGCCTTCTTTGGATGTTCTTACGAGTAACCACCCATGAAAACACAAACCCAACAAAATAAAAATACGATGTGGCAGGTTGACAGCTGGAAAAATAAAACCATCCGTCAACAACCTAAATATCCCGATCAATCAGCACTCGATGGGGCGTTAAATACACTCGCTACTTTACCGCCATTGGTGACCTCTTGGGAAATCATTCGTTTAAAAAAATACTTGAGCCAAGTGGCTGCCGGTAAACGTTTTTTGATTCAAGGTGGTGATTGCGCCGAAAGCTTCGACGATTGTCATTCGACAATTATATCAAATCGTTTAAAAGTTTTAATTCAGATGAGCCTGGTTATTATTCACGGCTGCAGAACCCCGGTGGTTAGGGTAGGCCGTTTTGCCGGCCAATATGCCAAACCCCGCAGTGCAGATATGGAAACCCGTGACGGCCAGTCATTACCCTCATTCCGGGGTGATATTGTCAATCAAAATACCTTTGATGAAGCTTCCCGTATCCCTAATCCGGATAACATGCTAAAAGCCTATCACTATTCAGCCATGACCTTGAATTTTATACGTGCACTGGTGGATGGCGGTTTTGCAGATATCAGGCACCCTGAATATTGGGACATTGCTTGGGTAAAACATTCTAAAAATGCCGATAAATTTAAAGATTTAGTGGCTAAAATTACTGACTCAGTGAGGTTTGCTGAAGTTTTGGTGGGTCGCGAAGTCAACAACCTATCAAGTGTTGAATTCTTTACCGCTCATGAAGCGCTGCATTTGCATTATGAACAAGCCTTAACCCGTCAGGTGCCGCGACAAACCGGTTACTTTAATCTCGGTACCCATTTCCCCTGGATTGGCCTCAGAACCAATCAGATTGACAGTGCCCATGTGGAATTGTTGCGCGGTATCGAAAACCCAATTGGTGTTAAAATTGGTAAAGAAACAGAATCTGATCATTTAATTGATTTGTGCCATACCCTCAATCCAAATAACGAAGCCGGTAAACTCACGCTGGTACACCGCTTCGGCGCCGGCAACATCGAAGATAATTTACCCAGGCTCATAAAAACCGTGCAAAAAGCCGAGTTAAATGTGGTCTGGTGCGCTGACCCCATGCACGGCAATACCGAATCCACTTCCAACGGCTACAAAACCCGACGCTTCGAAAATATCTCAAAAGAAGTCGAAGAATCCTTCCGCGTTCATAAAGACAACGGCTCACACCTTGGCGGTGTTCACCTGGAACTCACCGGCGAAAACGTCACCGAATGTCTCGGCGGCGCCCGCGCTCTTCAAGAAGCTGACCTCAGCCGTGCCTACACCACCCAGGTCGACCCCAGACTCAACTACGAACAAGCCCTCGAACTGGCGTTTTCGATTAAAGATTTTTATCATCAGTGAATAGTTTTAAAAGATTGATAAAAAAGCCATGCTTTTGCATAGCTTTTTTTGGATGTCGTGCATGCTAATGTAAATGCAGAATAATTGATTACTTATTATCAATTAAAAATTAATTATTCTAGACCGTTTACAAACAAGATATCGCGTTGAATTTCCAATCGTGGTATCCCATCTTCATCAATCATTATTATCAAAGCGCCAGATTTCAGTCCTACCAAATCAATTGGTACACCCGCCCAATTGGCTACAGGTGATGATACCAGTGATTCGTTCCATAATTGAAGCTTAGTGTCAGAAGTATTTTCCAGTGTAAATAAATCCCCTTTAGACCAAGCACAAGCACTGATTGCATTACTGAGACTATTATTCATAATTTCAAGTGTTATTGGATCATACATTTCACCACTACCTAATAACACATATAATCCTGTGGGTGGAACGCAGATTGGGTATATTGCTCCAACTCCGCCGTGATAAGGGGAATCTAGTGTATCTCCCAAAGCACCATTTAAACCAATTGATCGCCAAATAATGTCGTTAGGGCTGGTTCCATCACGAAAATGATACAGCTTTCTATTGTGTGAACTCCATGTGTACTTATTTGATACATAACTCCATTCCTCAGTATCGAGTAGGGCTCCTGTTGAATGATAAACACTGTGACTAACCCATGCACCCGCTGGGTCACAAACAAACAAGTGAGCATCCACAGCTTTAAGATAACATGGGGATTGACCAATATTTACAAAAGGAGATTCGTCACCAGTTAAAGGATTCATACTGGTAATTCGACCGTCAGAATACCCAAGATAAATCACATCATGGACTTTGCTATAAGTCATGAAGTTCGGTGGATTTAATAAGGGTAACCCTGCCTCATAACTCATTGTGGATGTATTAAATTTAAATATGGTGAGATTGATTCTGCTAAGCAAATAGAGTGTGTCTTTATCGTCATAATCGAAAGAGTCAATGTTATAAACAAGACCCACTGGGTCAACGGGAGCTCCAGGTTCTAATTCTCCAAATTCTGATACGGCCACTGTTTCTACATCTATTGATGTGATGTTGTAATGAAATAGATATACATCATCACCATACACATAAAATGTATCTTTTAATTCTGACAATTGATATTGACCTGTTTCAAAGACATTATTTGAATATGAATACAGCATAGAGCCGTTCATAATAATTGGAAGATCTTCATAAAAATCTAAATGATCCACCGATCTGGCAAAACTGCCTGCATAAGTCATATCGTTTGTAAAGTAGACAATTCCACTCGAATCGACTACGCGCGAACCATCTGAAAAAGAATAAACTTTATCCGCATCAGGATAATTGCCATGGTATGGAGAGTCAGTTATTGAAGCAATGGTGCCATCACTTTCAATGTCAATGAAGCGAATGTCACTGGGTGAAACACCGGAAGAACGTGCAAAAATATTATTTGATCCTGGCTGTCTGGTCATACCAACCAAAGATGTATAATAGCTATACTCATCAATAATAATACCTGTTTGAGCATCAATCATATGCACATCGTTTTCGTATTTGAAATTGAGTAAAAGCCAATTATCAAAAGCCACCATTTCAGTGACTTCATAAATAGTAGTATGTAAAAGAACTGGCGGATTACCATCTAAATCATATCGGTAAATGTCTGAACCATGAGCAACAAAAACACTTTGATCATTGACTGAAAAGGCGTTAATAATTGGGTTAATGAGTGAAATTTCTGAATCCCAGCTCTGAGTTGAAAGGTTGTATCTTCTTATGCTATCGCTTATATAAAAATAAACGATATTATCTATTCTTTTTGAGTTTAATCCGTTTGTTGTTGAGATTTCTCGATTTTTGGTGTGTTCAGTGTGTGCTTTCTGTTTGTCATGGGGAAATAATTCTGCATAATCATCTCCTAGCAATGTGTTTTTGATGAGTAAGTCAACATCTTCATTCATGTTGTTTGCAAAACTATTTTCAGTTGGAACTAACCAAAACATCAAAAACGATATAACAATAATAATTTTTTTCATGTAACCTCCTTTTGATATGCCAGCTAAGGCATTTAATATTCTAAGTTAGATATAAAATTTTGCGACATAATCTCCAGTTAGAAAAGACAATATTAGTAACATTATTTAATTCCTAGATATGCTTTCATGTGAATTAACATTGTTAAGTGTGTTGTGGTGATAAATCGCTTATAAAATTCTAACTAATCGTTTATGGTGTCTCGGTCACCTAGAATAAATAATACATCACAGTTAAGGGTTCTAGCAAGCTTAAAAAAATTTCAATTAAGTAAAGTTTAGATTTAGGTGGTTTTATAATGACTATAATGAGGTGACTGTCCTAGATGGTAATACCCCCCATTTTTAACTGACACCAAAAGCAGGGGTTGTATGTCTCCTTGTCACCAGCTAAAGCAATTTGTTTTGGCTGAAATCACCTGTCTGTTAACATTCCAAATTGCTTTTTCAACGAATGATTGCTATATTTATTGTATTATTCAAAGCGATGGCGCGTAAATGAAAGATAGCTCATTTAACTGTGCTTTGATGTAACACTTCGAGAGAAAGCCACCATGAAGCCAACTGATATTACCGATCCAGACTATTTTCATAAGGTGGTTGATTGTCAATATGCCTGTCCTTCACATACACCTGTTCCCGAATACATCAGGCTGATTGCCGCTGGGCGTTTTAATGATGCTTATATGATTAACTGGCAATCGAATGTCTTTCCCGGTGTCTTGGGTCGGACTTGCGATCGGCCCTGTGAGCCGGCTTGTCGGCGTGGTCGGGTGGAAGAGGAGCCGGTGGCCATTTGTCGTTTAAAGCGGGTGGCGGCGGATAATAAAACCGACATTCGTGATCGTTTACCAGAGATACCAAAACAGAAAAACGGTAAGAAAATTGCCCTGATTGGTGCCGGGCCGGCGTCTTTAACAGTGGCTCGGGATCTGATGCCCTTGGGTTATGAAATCGATTTGTATGATGACCAAAGTAAAGGCGGCGGTTTTATGCGCAGTCAAATACCGGCGTTTCGACTACCGGAAAAGGTGCTGGATGAAGAGGTCAATTATATTCTCGATATGGGTGTGGTGACGCTGTTTAATCAACAAGTTAGCAGTTTAAAAGAAATCTTAGATAAAAACTACGATGCGGTGTTTGTCGGTACCGGCGCACCGCGCGGGCGGGATTTGCCTGATTTACCGGGACGCAGCGAGGGTGATGCCAATATTCATATCGGCATCAATTGGCTGGCTTCGGTGGCCTTTGAACATGTCAAAAAAATTGGTAAAAGGGTGTTGGTTTTGGGTGGTGGTAACACCGCCATGGATTGTTGCCGAACCGCGATTCGTTTGGGTGGCGAAGATGTCAGGGTGGTGGTCAGAAGTCCGAAATCGGATATGAAGGCGTCGCCCTGGGAAATAGAAGATGCCATGCATGAAGATATTCCTATCTATGAAAACCATAATCCCAAGGCCTTTATCAGCGAAAAGGGACGGCTTGTGGGCATGTTGTTTGATGTGGTTGAGCCGGTTTTTGACGACAACGGCAAACGCACTTTGGTGCCAACCGGTGAAGAGGTGATGATGCCCTGTGATGATGTTTTAATGGCGATAGGTCAATTAAATTCATTTCCCTGGATTGAGCGCGATATTGGCGTTGAATTTAATGACTGGGATATGCCGGAGGTGGATAAAAGCACATTTCAGACCTCGCTACCACAGGTTTTTGTCGGTGGTGATGCCGCTTGGGGACCTGAGAATGTTATTACCGCGGTGGCGCATGGGCATCAGGCGGCGATTTCCATTGATAAACACTGTCATTCTGAAGATGTGCGGGTCCGACCGGCACCCGATTTTAATCTGGTAAGTCAGAAAATGGGCTTTCATGACTGGCTCTATGATGTCCATATTTCAGATGATGAGCGCAACATTGTGCCTCTGGTGGACAAGAAAACGGCCATAGCCGATCGCAAATTAGAAGTAGAGAAAGGCTTTGATTTCAGTCAGGGTTATGAAGAAGCCATGCGCTGTTTGAATTGTGACGTACAAACGGTGTTTGAAACCGATCGCTGTATCGAGTGTGATGCTTGTGAAGACATTTGTCCGGTTCAATGTATCAACTTTATTGACAATGACACGGAGGAAAACTTACGCCAACAATTAAAAGTGAAAGCCACCAATCTTGATCAGGACTTATATGTCTCTGACATCTTAAAAACCAAGCGGGTGATGGTTAAGGATGAAAATGTCTGCCTGCATTGTGGCTTATGCGCCGAGCGCTGTCCCACCGGCGCCTGGGATATGAAAAAATTTCTGCTGTTTTCAGCCCAGGCCGGGCAAGACCGGAGCTCAAAATGAATGCCATGAGTGAGATCAATAAAATTTCAGCAACCAATGATTTTGTGATTCGGTTTGCTAACGTCAATGGTTCGGGTTCGGCGTCCGCCAATAACTTATTCAGTCAAGCCGTGTTTAGACTGGGTGTGCCGGTGTCATCGAAAAATATTTTCCCCTCAAATATTCA
Source organism: Marinicella gelatinilytica (assembly GCF_026410405.1). Taxonomy (GTDB): domain Bacteria; phylum Pseudomonadota; class Gammaproteobacteria; order Xanthomonadales; family Marinicellaceae; genus Marinicella; species Marinicella gelatinilytica. Next base: position 20,105 of record NZ_JAPMLN010000021.1, read on the forward strand.
AGGCTTGCCCACCTGGTTTGAAGTGAGGATTAATGAACAAGGTTATTTAGGCCGCCGTGGCGGCTATGATTTTGTGGTTGCCGATAATGGCCAGACCATGGCGAAAGACTATCAGGAATTGTTACCCGGCGGTTACTTTTTCTATGATTCATCGAAGCGATTACCGCATACATTTAACCGAGAGGATATTGTTGAACTGGGTGTGCCTTTAACCGAAATCGTCAACACCCATTACACCGATCCACGCCACCGTCAAATATTTAAGAACATTATCTATGTGGGTGCTTTGGCCTATTTGTTGGATATGGATTTCAGTGTGTTTGAAGAGTCAATTAATACCCTGTTTGCCAAAAAACCGAAACTCATTGAACCTAACATTAAAGCCTTAAAACTGGGTTTTGACTATGCTGAACAAAACCATACCGATGTCTGTCAATTAAACATTCATCGCCGCGACCTTAATGGTGATCAAATCCTGATGGAAGGTAATGCAGCCGCCGGTTTAGGGGCTGTCTTTGCCGGTGCCACGGTCGCCGGTTGGTACCCCATCACACCGTCCACTTCTGTGGTTGAAGCCTTTGAGAAATACTGTAAAGCCTACCGTGTTGATCAGGACACCGGTCAAAATAAGTTCGCCATTTTACAGGCGGAAGATGAATTGGCCGCCATTGGCATGGTGATTGGTGCCAGTTGGAATGGTGCGCGAGCCTTTACCGCCACCTCAGGACCGGGTGTGTCGTTAATGAGTGAGTTTTTAGGCCTGGCATATTTTGCCGAGATTCCGGTGATGTTAATGGATATTCAGCGCACCGGGCCCAGTACCGGTATGCCCACCAGAACCCAACAATCTGACCTGATCAGTGCCGCGTATGCGTCCCATGGCGATACCAAGAATGTCCTACTGTTTCCGTCCAACCCGAAAGAATGCTTTGATATGACGGTCATCGGTTTTGATTTAGCCGAGCGATTACAAACGCCGGTTATTCTCATGAGTGATTTGGATCTTGGCATGAATGTTCATCAATGTGATCCGATTGAATGGGATGACAGCCACGTTTATGACCGGGGTAAGGTTTTGAATGAACAGCAATTGACAGATTTAAGCGAGCGTTGGGGTCGGTATTTAGATGTCGATTCTGATGGTATTCCTTATCGCACCATTCCCGGCACCCACCCTGAAAAAGGGGCGTTTTTCACCCGCGGCTCATCCCATGATGAGTATGCCGCCTATACCGAAGATGGCGAAGTCTATGCCCGTGGAATGCAACGTTTGTTGGTCAAATGGGACACCTCAAAAACTTTGGTGCCGGCCGCCGAAGTGTCATCTGAGGGGGCTGATATCGGGGTGATTTATTTCGGCACCAGTGCCTATTCCAGCCAGGAGGCTTTGGATCAATTGCGCAGTACACAAGCAATGGATGCCATGCGCATTCAAGCCTTTCCATTCGGGCCGGAAGTGGCTGATTTTATTCATCAGCACCAGATACTCTTTTTGATTGAGCAAAACCGTGATGCCCAAATGAAAACCTTGTTGGTTAATGAGCTGGCCATTGATCCGAATAAAATCATATCCGTGTTAAATATTGACGGTATGCCTATAACCGCAGAATTTTTAGTCACGGAAATTCAAAATCATTTAAATGATCTGCTGAGTCACGGTCGGGAGAATCAACAATCCACCGGAGGTGTGGCATGACTTACATCCGACCCAATTTCAGGCACCCTGAGAAAGATCGCAATAAACTTGGTTACTCGATTCGAAATTATGAAGGTGCTTTATCCACTTTATGTGCCGGTTGTGGCCATGACTCCATCAGTGCGGCGATTATTCAATCATGTTTCGACCTGAATTTAGAACCCCATAAAATCGCCAAGATTTCCGGTATTGGTTGTTCATCAAAAACCCCGACTTATTTCCTGGGTAAAGCGCATGGCTTTAACTCCGTTCACGGCCGCATGCCGTCAGTGACCACCGGCGCCAATATGGCCAATAAAGACCTGCTGTATTTAGGGGTGTCCGGTGATGGTGATACCGCGTCCATCGGTATGGGGCAATTTGCGCATGTTATCAGACGTAATTTAAACATGGTTTATATCGTTATGAATAACGGCTGCTATGGCCTCACCAAAGGTCAGGATTCAGCCACCGCAGATAAGGGCTCAGTCAGTAAAAAAGGTGTTCCCAGCCTGTTTGATTCCATCGATTTATGCCAAATGGCCCTGCAACTGGGCGCAGGACTGGTGGCCAGGAGTTTTTCCGGTGATAAAAAACAACTCACACCCCTGATCAAAGCCGCCATTCAACATCGAGGCTTTGCCTTCATTGATGTGATCTCGCCCTGTGTCACATTTAACAACACGCCGCAATCAACCAAAGGCTATGAATGGGTACGTGAGCATATGGAAGCCACCGGAACCATTGATTTTATTCCTGACAGATCTGAAATCACCCTTGATTATCCCGCTGGTAGTTCCCGTAAAGTGACACTCCATGACGGAAGTGAATTGCATTTACAAAAAAATGGCACAGATTACGATTTAAGCAGTCGCAAAGCCGCTATGAATCAAATAGAAACCGTCAAAGAACAGCAAAAAATATTAACCGGATTAATCTATCACAATGAAACCAAGCTGGATACCCACGGTAAAATTAATACCGTGGAGACACCTTTGAATGCCTTAACGCAGGATGAACTGTGTCCGGGTTCCACCGTGTTATCAGAACTCAACGCCAAATTACGTTGAATTGAGCGACTTTTATGGCGGTTCTGCGGACTTTTTCTAACAATTCAGATTTTTTTTCACTCATTGTGTAATAAATTTCGAAATTCCCCACTAACTCAGTACTTTCTTAATAAATGTGAATGCAATGAAAAAATTTCTATCGTTAACAATTTTAGTGGCTTGGATTGTGGGTTTTGCCATTGGTTTCAACAAAGCCTACAGCAAAACGGATGATCAGTCATTGGCCAATTCCGTGGTCTGGGAAGTGACCGGACCGGATCTTGAAAAGCCATCTTATTTGGTGGGGACCATGCATATTATGTGTGAAAAAGACTTTGTTATTAGTCCCAAAATTCATCAGGTTCTTGAAAATTCTCAGCAACTTTACCTTGAACTGGATTTTGATGATCCGGTAGTAAAGAATGAAATGATGAGTGCCATGGTGGCAAAAAAATCACTCAAAGAGCGGTTTTCAAAAGAGCAATATGATCAATTTGCCGGGTTTTTATCAGAACACAGTCAATATAAAATCGAAATGTTTGACCAGTTAGAATACATTGCCATAGTTGCTGCTTTAACGGTGGAGGCCTTATCTTGTCGGAATATCAAGGGTCTGGATGAAGAATTGGCAAATTTAGCACAGCAATTAAGTATACCGGTTTATGGCTTAGAGACCGTGGCTGAACAAATGACGGCCATTGCCATTATGGACCCTGAAAAAGGTCAGCTGATGACGGAGGAAGAAATCAGCATGTTTATTGATATGAAAAAGTACCTTACCGAGATGGATAATTTATACCTACAAGAAGATATTGTTGGTTTACTTGAGTTTATGGCTAATTATCCCGGCGCTGCAAAATCATGGGACAAAGTAGAGCGGGTCTTACTTCATGACAGAAATAAAAACTGGGTTGCTAAAATCCCCGGTATCGCGCAACAAAAACCAACGGTGTTCGCTTTCGGCGCGGGTCATTTGGCCGGTGAGAATGGTGTGATTCAGTTACTGCGGGATGCCGGTTTAACCGTAAAGCCAATCATGCAATAAGTCTTGACGTGACTGAAACGGAATTCCTCGACAAACTTGAACAGCACAAGGGGATCCTGCTCAAAGTGAGCAGGATCTATTGTGACCACCCCGAAGACCGTAAAGATTTATTCCAGGAAATTATCTGCCAACTTTGGCGCTCCTTAAAAACATTCAAACATAAAAGCACCTTCTCAACCTGGATGTACCGGGTTGCCATTAACACCGCTTTGGTGTTTCATAAAAATGACAAGAAAAGACTCGATAATCACACTTTATCTGATCATGACGCCCGCGCCAAAGCACCTTATGACGATAAGTATGAGCGGCAATTAAAACAATTCTATGGGGCAGTGAAGTACCTGAATGAAGTCGAAAAAGCACTTATTTTACTTTATATCGAAGGCCTAAGCGGTGAGGACATCGCTGCTACCCTGGGTATCTCGGCCAATAACGTCCGGGTTAAAACCAACCGCACAAAGACAAAATTACAGAACATAATCGAGGCACAGAACAATGAACTTTGATGACATAAAACAAGCCATGGACGATGAGCCCAATGATTTAACCATTCCTTTGTCCATCAGGGATATTAAATCGTCCCGTTCAGCCATGAAGAAGATAAAAAACCGGCTAATAATTGAAGTACTTATAAGCATGGTATTGATTGTTGTTCTTATGTTAAATCCATTATGGAATGAAATGCATGAATCGGCACAAATTTTATATTATTTAACAGTATTCAATACGATTATGGTTATTCTGGGATTTGTTTTATTCCAGATAAAGTTAATAATAGGTCTTGGGATTTATGACTTAACAAGCCGACAAGCCATTGAACTATTTATTATAAAAATCAAATCAGCCATAGAAGTTGGTAAATATTTTTCTTTTGGTGTCATGGCGACTTTATTTATCCCAATTATTATCGTCTATTTCGGCAGCATAAATTATCCTGAACACTACACGTATAATGACTTGTACTTAAACATCCCATGGTGGAAGATTGCCTTGATTATTGCCGGAATTATATTTTTCTCTTATTTGGGAAGCGTTATAAACTTGAAAATATTACAGAAAATATACAACAAGCAATTACAGAATTTAGAAAATGTTATTAGACAATTTTAATTACTAAGGTATAAATCTTCACACTATGAAAGTAAAAAAAATGTCTGATGTGCTGGCTTATAAGACTCTATTGTTGAAGGCAGACTGTAGGTTGGAGCTGAGGTACGAAGCCCAACAAAAAGCCGGTATCATGTTGGGCTGCGCAGGCTTAGCCCAACCTACAAGCGAAAACCAACAGGAAATAGAAAATTATGAATCAAATGTATAAATACAAACGACAACGTATCAGCGTCAATGACACCACATTTGACTTAATTACGCGCCTGGATAGTGAACATAATGATAGTATTTATCACCAAAATAAACGACTGTCATTGATTGAGATTAAGGGCGACAGAACCCACCAAATTGAGTTCGATGGCAATAAATACAGTATCTATGTGGACAGCGAACAGACCGTGACCGAGGTTCTGGTGAATGGTCAGTCGCAGGACTTTGTATGTGATGAGGCTAAGTTAAGCCCATGGGTGAAGTATTTGACGGGTATTGCATTTTTGATTATGGCGACGTTGGTCATCTTTGTCGATAAAACACTCAAATCTGACTATAAGATGAGCTACTATGGTTTTCAAATGACCATCGCTGTGCTGATTTTATATCTTTTATTTAGGCAATATCGCTTTGCCTATCCACGGAAAAAATAATCATACCAGTCTCTGTTTCGTTGTCTTTGTGCGACTGGCCATAATCAGTTTCTTTATTATCACCATCGTGGTAATGTTTATCAGCTCCATTATTTTCTAATAGACCTTATGAAGGATAACAGCGGAAAACAAGCCCATTGGGATCACATTTTCAGCGACAAACCTGACGAAACCTTGGGATGGTATGAGCGGGATGTCTCTTACACCTTGGATTTCTTTCCAAAGGGTTTATTGGACAAGCCGCAAACGATATTTATCGCCGGAGCCGGGACCTCGCAGTTGGTGGATGGTTTGCTGGCCATGGGGCATCGATTGATTCTCAATGACATCAGTGAGGCGGCGCTGGCCAGGCTGCGTGAACGAATTGGTGAGCAGAAGGACATCATCTGGTTACCAGCTGATCTGTCACATCCTCTACCGAATGAATTACCAGCCGTGGATATCTGGATTGATCGCGCGGTGCTGCACTTTTTAATTGATAATCAGGCTATTGATAAATATTTTGTGAATCTTTATCGTTTGCTGAAAAATAACGGCTATGTGCTGTTGGCGGAATTTTCAGAATCCGGCGCGGAGCGCTGTGCGGGGTTACCGGTGCGGCGGTATTCTTTAGATGATATGAATCAGCGGATGTTACCGGATTTTGCTTTGATTAAGTATGCTCATTATGACTATATAACGCCGGCGGGTGGGCAGCGCCCGTATTTATACGCGTTATATCAGCGCTCATAAAAATCCTGCGATTAAATCTTAATAAACATCCTCGCGGTAACGGCCGGCGGTTTTTAGGGCGGTGACATCGAGTTCGATGGGAGCCAAAATGTCATTCATGGCGGTGACCACGCCACCTGCCATTTTGCGCCCGCCGCACACTAAAATCTGGGCATTATTTTGTATCAGCGCACGGATATGTTCGGCATCAGTGAGTAACTTGTCCTGGACGTAACCACTGTCTTTGGGGATTCTCGAAAAGGCGGTGTTGAGGCCGCTGAGTCGCTGGTCGCTGAGGTAGGTTTTGAGCTCTTGTTCATAGAGAAAATCGGAATCGGGATTGCGTCCGCCCCAATACAGGTACATGGGATGACGGGATTTGTTGTTACGAATAAAGCCGATTAAAGGCCCAAGGCCGGTTCCGGCACCGATTAAGATAATCGGTTGTTTGCCGCTGGCGGGGCGAAATTGTGGGTTGTCCTGAATAAACGCTTCAATGGTTTCACCGATGTTCAAATTATGCAGAAAATTTGAACATAGTCCGCCTTGTACCTGACGAACGCATATTTCTAAAACCCCGTCAACGGATGCCGACGCCAGGGAATAATAACGGGGTATGACGCTGCCCGGCGGTAAAATACCCACTAAATCACCGGCTTCAAAGTGAGGCAGTTTCGAGGTTTTGAATAATGTCTGAAACCATCCTGTGGGCTGGCTTTGGTCGGCCATTTTAAAACGCAAAACTGATGTGGGGGCCTGCACGCGTTCACCATAGTTAATGCGTTCTGCTAATTGTAAGGTTACGGTTTTGGGTTGTGGCGGGGTGTGGTCCAGTGTCAGTGGGGTGCCGATTTCCTGGCCGATGGCCTCGCCCCAACGGGCAAAGGTTTGACTTGATTGGCGATCAATCATTTCAGTGGCCAATAGCGCCGGCCAGCCTTTATCTTTTAAGGCGTCTGCAACCTGTTGTGCATAGCCACAGAATTTTGGAAATTGGCGGTCACCAAAACCCAAGACCGCAAAAGGTATGGACGGGGTATCAGCAACTTCTGCCAGGCGCTTAAGGAACTGTTTGGCTGACGCCGGGGCATCACCATCACCATAGGTGGCCGTTAAAATAAACAGTCGTTTCGCCTGTGGGTAGGTGTCGGCGAGCTTATTCATGGCGGCGGTATGAACCCGGTAACCGGCTGAGTTCAGGGCATTATGCAGGTTTTCAGCAAAGCCCCAGGTGCTGTTATTTTCACTGCCCACCAGGATCACGCTGTCAGCCGATGGGGCTTTGCTGTTGTTGCTGATACGTGGAATGGCACGTCTGCGTCGCCACCACACCTGGATGCCGGTCCATGTCATTAATGGCACTGTGAGGGCACTTAAGCCCAGTATTAAGGCCAGCCACCACAGTCCTTCACCGGTGTGTAACATATAGATGAATTCATAGATTTTTTGTCGGCTGTTATAGGGCTCAAAAGCCAATAATTGACCGGTTGATTGGTCAATAAAACCCATGCCTTGTTGGGTTGTGATTGAATAGACATCATAAGCGTCCTGCGGGTAGGGGTACACCAGTTCTCGAAGTTCAGAGACCGGAATGGTTTTAAGCGCAGCCATGGAACCAATGGCTGCCGGCTCTCCACCGTCCACTTGATCAGGAAAAGCCGGCTCCGCAGTTTGATGATCAGGAATAAACTCAAAGGTTTCCAGAGACATATAAAGACCGGTGATGGCCGATAACAGCAGGCCGATAAGTGCCAGACGACCGACCTGGCTGTGTAGTCTCTGTGACAGTGTTGAACCCTGAATGGGGCGGAACAAATAACGCCAGCCACCGGCTCTGTTCACCAGCATCAGGGTGCCGGAAATACTTAACAGCAGCATCACAAGGGCGCCTAAAGCGACCGCAATACGTCCCGGGGTGTCGAGTAGATAGGATCGGTGCAGGTTTTTCAGCCAGGTTTTAAAGGGTGTGATGGTATAAGGGCCAATTGTATTGGCGGTGAATGGGTCGATGCGATCGGCACCGGCCTGATTATTGTCCGTATAAAAAACTATCAGGGTGCCGGATGGGGTACGTTGTAGCTGCTCAATTTGTGGGTATCGGCTCGCCAGCTTGCCGGTTAATTCCGCCACAGTGATGGCTGAAGTGCCCATAACGCTGGCTTGGCTGCGTTCAATGGTTGGATTAATCGATAAAATGACGCCGGTGATGGCCAGTACCACCACCAACAGCAACGCCGATAAGCCCAATATGGAGTGGAGTTTACGTATCATGGCGTCTTTTCCTTATAGTAATCCGGCAGTCCTGAATACAATGTATTGGACTGCTGGGTTAATAATGGTAGATTAAAATGAATAGCTGAAACTTTGCACGTAGCCACGGCCGGCAGTGGTTTGGCCGACACCTTCCGTGGTTAATGACACCACCACATCATTGCGATTATCCCGCATATCTTCCACCGCTGTATCGACCCTGACTTGGTAACCTGAATCAATAAATGAATCGTCCAAATCAAGGGTTACAGTCATGGTTTTACCGGCTGCCACACTGGCACCGGTGAGGGCATCATATTCACTGCTGCGCAAGCCACTACCACGCGCCCAGCCGCTTAAGTGCTTGTAATATTTAGATTTTTCTCCGGCAATCCATAAGGTTTTTTGATATTGACCGGCTTCATTGGTGAGGTATAAGGCCACATAAGCGCCATCACCGCCATAACTTTTCAGTTCGGTGGTGAAGGTGACTTCGCGGGCGTTGGCAGCCATGGCCGATAGTAAGCTGGCGATGGCTGCCGGTATCAGAATGCGATTTGTCATGCTGTCATCTCCGTGTTGTTACTGAATGTTTACTTTGGGTCTTTGTTTGCTGTCTTTATTGTTCGCAGGTTTTTGTTGGCCACTGCGTTTTTTTAAATAGCCCGAGCGATTGCCCGAACCCGTAAACTTGATTTCAAGTTCTATAATTTCCAAGCTAGCCGGTGAGAATTTGGCTTCTACACGGTGACCGTCCTGGTCAAAGCCTTTGACTTCGTAACAGCCGTCATCGACTTTAATGCGCTTCACGTCCCAGCCGTTGTCAATCATCAGTTGACGCAGGTTTTCCTGCGGTTGCCAGTCGGCCACCGGATCGGTGCAGTCATCATCAGCCAGTGCCGCTGTTGAGATTAAAAAAGCGGCCATCAATGCAGCCATTTGTACAATTTTCATGGTGTCTCTCCAGTTGTTTGAACCTTAACTATAATCTGCTTTCCTGACAATAACCTGAAAGCAGGTTTAAAATATTTAATTTATCGAAATTCAAAGGCTTCTTTGCGAAACCGCAGTGAACCCGGTAGCATTTTCTTTAAGCCTGTTTCCAATAATCTGGCCAGGCCTTTGGGGCCACAGTACCAAACTTCCGTTAGCTTTTTCGCAGCATCTCGATTGAGCAGGTCTTTCGGTGTGATTTTCTGACCTTTATGACTGTCATGTATGTGTAGAATGATACCAGGTGAGTTATCAGATTTCAGGTTATCACATAACTGCTGTAATCGTGGCACCATCGGATCGGAGGAGCCATCATGGGTACAATAATGCATCTGCGCAGTCGGTACCTGTTCCGGGTAATTTTGTAATTCTTCTAACCAGGCTAAAAAGGGGGTTACACCAATACCGGCAGCCACCCAAATTTGCTCGGCGTTGGCTTTGTGGTGTTTTAAATCAAACCGGCCATAAGGCCCTTCAACAGTGACGGCTTGACCCTCGGTTATTTTTCCGGCTAAATTTTTGGTGTAATCGCCAAGGGCTTTTATTTCAAAAGTTAATTGACCATTGTTTTTATCCGCATTGGCAATGGTGAATGGGTGGTTGCCTTCAAGCCGATCGAAACGCACAAAAGCAAATTGTCCCGCCCGGTGACCGGGCCATTTTTTACCCAATTGACAGACCACCTGAGTAATGCCTTGAGCACTGGCTGTAATGGATTTGATGGTGCCTTGAACCCGTCGTGTTCGGCCAATGTGTCCGGTTAAAGAGCGCATGGCTGCGATACTGCCGGCCAGCATTAACAGGCCCAGTAGTAAGCCGATGGGTTGTTGCCACCAGCTAAATGGTGTTAGCCAGGCTGCATGAAAGACCAGTAATAAATACAGCACCGGCATAATACGGTGTAAATAACGCCAGAATTTGTAGGGAAAAAACTTCAATAGTGACAACAGCACCATGCCAGCCACCAGATAAAAGCTCCATTCACCCAAATCCTCAGCCAGTTCTTGCATATTATCAACAAAGACTGAAACCGAAGCCTCAGTGGGTTGTCCGGAGACCAACAAGAGCGATTCTAACCAGTCATCATTCATTTCAGTTAACCAATGTAGAACCGCAAAAATGACCGCTAATATCGCCGTCCATTTATGCAGTCGGTAGATCTTATCAAGGCCATTAAACACAGGTTCTAATATCGCCGGTCTGGTCGCCAGTATCATGGTTATCGACAGCAAGGCCATCGCCAATAGTCCTGTGACATACAGGATATTGTCGTATGTTATCCAGGGCAAATGAGTGCTTGCAGTTGCGTTCATGGCATAACTCCAGGCCCAGATAGCAACAATTACAGTGCTGATGAGTGCCAGCATAACAGTGAGTTTTTTATTATTCATTGTTTACATCCGATGACTAATTGTTGTTCACTTTATATGGCTATCCTGACAGCAACCTTAAAATTGTCTTTTAGACTTACTTTATGGTACTTACTCAGGTTATGATTATTTTTTAGTGCAGATGTAGGTTATGAGATGCGGCTATTATTACTTGAGGATACCATCGAGTTAGGTGAGGTGATCGACAATCAGATGACCGATGAAGGCCATGCGGTGGACTGGGTGCAAACCATTGGTCAGGCCAAAGCCGCACTGGCGAGTACCGAATACGACTTAATTCTGCTTGATTTGATGTTGCCCGATGGCCATGGCATTAATTTGTTGAAGGCATTAAGACATTCAGGTGACAGCACAGCGGTGATTATTTTAACCGCCAAAGATCAGATTTCTGATCGAATCAAAGGTTTAAATGCGGGTGCCGATGATTATCTGGTCAAACCCTTTGATTTATCTGAGCTGAGTGCCCGGGTTGGCGCGGTAGCCCGACGTTATGCGGGTAATCCCAATCCATTAATTAAGCTGGCGGATTTAGATATTGATATGAATAAGCATTTGGTATTACGTAGTGATGCGACGATTCATTTGTCCGCCCGTGAGTGGGCATTATTGGAAGCGTTTTTACAAAGACCCGGTATTTTATTGTCAAAAGCGCAATTAGAAGATCATCTCTATGCTTTTGGTGCCGAAATTGAAAGTAATACCATTGAAGTTTACGTCAGTCGTTTACGCAAGAAGCTGGGCAAGGAACTAATTGAAACGGTGCGTGGTTTGGGTTATCGGATGAAAACTTCATGAAGCGGGCAAAAAGTTTGCAAAAAACCCTGGGCGTCGGTTTAACCCTGGGTGTTGCTCTTTTATGGGTTTTGGCGCTGGTGGTGGCGGTGACTGTGTTGCGTGACAGAATGAATGAGATGTTTGATAGTGCTTTAGAGGAAACGGCGCAGCGGATAATGCCGTTGGCGGTGGTTGAAATTATCAACAGTGAAACCCCCGGGCAATTACAAAATATTATGCCATTCGCCGCTCATGACGAATATTTTATCTATCTGGTGCGCGATAACAGCGGTACAGTTTTGCTGAAATCGCACAACGCGGATCCGGCGGTATTTAAGCCAGATTTTCAGACTGGTTTTAGTTCATCGGCAAGTCACCGGTTTTATGGTGCCTCAGCAGTTCAGGATACACTGCATATACAGGTGGCAGAACCCTTATCGCAAAGACAAGAAGCGCTCCGGGAAATGGTTTTCACCCTGGTGTGGCCGCTGGCGATACTTATTCCATTGTGCTTTTTCGGTACCTGGTTGTTTGTGCGTTACAGTTTGCGCCATGTGCTGGCTTTTAGCGAAGCCATTAAATCACGTGATGGTGGCGACCTATCGCCGATACAAAACCATAATTTACCCGCTGAGGTTAATACCATTGCCGAATCTTTGAATGATTTATTGCAGCGATTGCGCCGGGCCATGGAGTTAGAACATGCCTTTACCGCTAACAGTGCCCATGAATTACGCACACCGATTGCCACGGCACTGGCACAAATACAAAGGCTGCAACAAACCTTGCCGGCGGGTTCGAGCCAGGAACAAGCCAGCAAAATCGAAACCTCGATACGGAAGCTGTCTCGATTATCTGAGAAACTGATGCAGTTAGCCAAAGCCGAAGGTGGCCGTTTATTGTCCGCTGAACGGCATGATTTAATCAGTCTTTTACGCTTGATTGTTGAAGAATTCAGACGCTCCTATGCAAATGCAGTCATTCACTTAAATGTACCGGACAATGAATCATTCATGTCTAATCTGGATGCCGATGCCTTTGCCATCCTGGTGCAAAACCTATTGGATAATGCCGTTAAGCATGGTCATGAAGGTAAACCGATAGAGATACGGTTTTCTGCCCAGGGTACTTTACGCATCATCAATCATGCAGATGTTATCCCGGTCGAAAAATTAACTCAGCTTCGTCGTCGCTTTGTCAGATCTAACAGCCAAGCTGAAGGATCCGGCCTGGGTTTAGCGATAGCAGATGCCATTGTTAGCGGTGTCGGTGCCACCATGACCATTCACTCACCTGCCGTTAATCGTATAGATGGTTTTGAAGTGCGTATTAATTTCTCTGGTATTTAGCCAGACGATGTCATCAATAAAAGATAGATCTTTCCGCTTATATGAAACTTGAATTCAAGTAATAAGTGCAATTTAATCATGCAGCAAGTAAATCGACTTGCTGCCCCATAAATAATTCATTCGGAGATTTCCCGCCTCTTGTTTTCCGTGGTCTGTTATTCAGGCAATCCATTACGTGTTCTAT